>JADJBL010000047.1 GCA_016703765.1 Saprospirales bacterium | reverse complement strand
GAGAGCCGCTTGTTCGGCATACACCAGACCCGGGGCCTTTACGCATTTTTACAGGTATGAATCGATGGACTATTCGGCCAACAAAGTGCAGGAATTCAACCGAAAAGAGTTTCCCGACCTGAAAAAAACGATCCGGTATTTCGTGCCGTACATCGACTGGTTTTACCTCAACCGGCTATCTCCGCCCCGCTATTCGCTAATGAACGTCGTTGCGGACATCCAACAGCGCAGGGGCCAGGTAAAGATCGAGGCTTTGGCGAAAAGGCATTTTACCACCGAACGCCAACTGGAAAGGCAGTTCAAATTCCAGATCGGAGTCTCTCCCAAGGAATTTATTGGCCTGACGAGGTTCAAATGCGCGCTGGAGAGTATCCAGCGCGACGGCCACCGCCGAAATCTGGCCGGACATCGCATGGGATTGCGGCTATTACGACCATGCACATCTGACCAATGATTTCAAACAATATACCGGTTCGAGCCCCTCGAGCTTCATTTTGTCGGATTTTCCCAAAACCATAGCTGCCGACCCCCTACTAGTTTTGCTCCATAGAAAATGATAATCTATGGAAAAGCATTATCGAGCAATCATCGGCCTCGTATTCATCCTGTTGATCTTCAGCTTCCTGGGTTTTTATAAAACCTATTTCGGCCTGTTTCCCGGCTTTCGCGGCACGAACTGGGCGGTGCACTTTCATGTATTTACCATCCTATGCTGGTTTGGTGGGCTGGTGGCGCAGGGTGGCTTGCGAAAAAGCGGCCGCATCGAGCTACACCGGAAGATCGGCCGATTGTCCGTTCCCGCTCGGCGCCTGGAGGGTTATGCGGGGGGCCAGTGTGGTTGGCGGGGGACGGCCTGGGCAACCGCGCCCGCCCCAGGGGGGGGGGGTGTGCGTCGTTCCATGGGGGTTGTTTGTGCTGTTTTGCCCCTGGGCCACCCTGAACCGCGACCATACGGCCGAGGATTGGAGGTGTCTGCCTTCCCCTCCCCAGCCCCATCATCAACCCCTTTCTGGCCGGGTTTTTGTGCTGGTTTATTGTTAGTGATTTATTACCTCATCTTGCCTTTTCTGTTTGAGTAAAAGAAGCCCCCACGCCCCCCATACGGGTCCCCCGGCCCTTTATCGTGGCCGGGGGGCCCCCTCGTATATATCCCTTTTCACCCCCCGGGACTTCTAGGGCCCGGGGAGGAGTGGGGTGGGTTTCCCCTTTTTTTCAACTTTCTCCAAAATTGCCGCCAAGGGTTTTACTTTAGCCCTATGGCAGCAAACCACTTCGACCTCATCGTCATCGGCTCCGGCCCCGCCGGCGAAAAAGGCGCCGCACAGGCGGCCTATTTCGGCAAAAAAGTGGCGCTCATCGAGCGGGCGCCCTACGTCGGCGGCGCGGGCATCAATACCGGCACCGTGCCCTCCAAGACCCTGCGCGAAACGGCCCTGTACTTTTCGGGACTGCGGCAGCGCGGACTCTACGGCATCAACTATTCCCTGCACGAGGACCTCTCCGTCGAGGATTTTATGTACCGCAAGCGCATCGTCGTGGAAAGCGAGTGGGACATCATCCGCCGAAACCTCGAGCGGCACGACATCCAGCTGGTCTGGGGCGAAGCCGCCTTCTGCGATGCGCATACCGTGCGCGTCCGCTTGCAGGAGGGCGGCGAAACGGAACTCACGGCCGATTTTTTCCTCATCGCCACGGGCTCGGCGCCTTTCCACCCGCCCGGCGTGCCCTTCGAACATCCGCTCATTTACGATTCCGACTCCATCCTCCACATGCACGGCATCCCCAAGACGATGGCCGTGGTGGGCGGCGGCGTCATCGGGACGGAGTATGCCTCCATCTTCGTGGCGCTGGGGGTGGAAGTGATCCTGATCGACTCGCGGCAGCGCTTGCTGCCTTTCGTCGACGGCGAGATCGCGCAGCGCCTGCAAAACCGCCTGGAGCAGTTGGGCGTGCGCTTTGTGTTCAACAGCCGGGTCGAGAGCCTCCTGCCCGGCCCCGAACACGTACAACTCAACCTGACCAACGACGCCTCGGTCACCGCGGATTGCATCCTCTACGCCGCCGGACGGCAGAGCAACGTGGAAGGTCTCGGCCTCGACATCCTGGGAGTAGCGCTGGGAGAGCGCGGCCTGATCGAGGTCAACGACAAATACCAGACCAATGTGCCCTACGTCTACGCCGCGGGCGATGTGATCGGCTTTCCCGCACTGGCCTCCACCTCCATGGAGCAGGCCCGGGTTGCTATGGCCCATGCCTTCGACCTGCGGTACAAAGACCGCTCCTCGCCTGTGGTTCCGCTGGCGGTGTACGCCATCCCCGAGATCTCGATGACGGGCCTGTCGGAGGAAGATTGCCAGGCCAAGGGCATCCCCTACCTGGTGGGCCGTGCGATGTACGCGGAAAGCCCGCGCGGGCAGATCATCGGCGATACCAGCGGAATGCTGAAACTGATCTTTTCGCCCTCGGATAAAAAAGTGCTGGGCGTGCACATCCTGGGCGAAATGGCCTCGGAGTTGATCCACCTGGGCAGCCACGTCATCGCCACGAATGGAACGATAGACACCTTTATCGAGTCGGTCTACAACTACCCCACGCTGTCAGATTCGTACAAGTATGCGGCGTATGATGGGTTGAGTAATTTGGATCGGTTCACCCCCCTCTCTCATCCCCCCTGAACGGCGCCCTTTCCATCCTCACCACCTCGATACCCGGAAACCCGAAATCTTCCGTCACCTTTCCTTCGATGCGGTAAATGCCTTTTCCCGTAAAAGGTCCCTGCTGCAAGAAAGCTGGAAAATGGGTGGTGTCAAAAAAATACCCCTCCCGGTCCAGCCAGGTGCCGAAGTACATGGTCTCGCCGCGGATCGTCCGCACGTGCTTTCGGCAGACGAAATACCCGTAGCATAGCACCCTGCGGCCGATGAACCGGCCAAGTTGCTCGGCCGGTATGCCGCCCGCGGGCTCTTCCTCCAGGAGGGCAAAAGGCGAGCAGAGCGGAAAACCCAGCATTTCGATCTCGTCGAATGCCTGGTCGAAAGGCCCTTCCTTCAGGTCGGGCAGGCTGAAATGCGCATGCGGATCTTCGAAAAGGGGCAGCGTGGGGTCGTATTTTTCGCGGGGATTGAACACCGCGTATTTTTCCCACATCAATTCGTATTTGTTGCGCCCCGTAAAACGAAACGCGCCGATGCGGATTAGCAGATCCAACTGCTCGAGGTTGATCTCGACGCGCTGCGCGAAGTCCTCCAGATCCCGAAACGTCCCTCCCGCGCTGCGCCGGTGAACGATCCGGTGCGCGACCTTCCGCTCCAGTTGCTGGATATGGATGAAACCCAGATAGACGTCCTTTCCCTCGATATGCGTGAGGTAGCGGCTGTGGTTGACGCAGGGCGCGTGGATCTGCGCGCCCTGCATCCGCGCCTCGTGCACGTAGTACTCGGTCTGGTAAAAGCCGCCGAAATTGTTGATGACGGCCACCATGAACTCCAGGGGGAAATAGGCCTTCAGATACAGGCTCTGAAAGCTTTCCACCGCAAAACTGGCCGAGTGTGCCTTGCAGAAGGAGTAGCCGGCGAAACTCTCGATCTGCCGCCAGACCTCCCGCGCGAGCTCCTCGGGATGGCCGCGGCTGCGGCAGTTGTCGAAGTATTTTTTCCGGAGCCTTTCAAACGTATCGCCCTTGGCCTTTTTCCCCGTCATGATGCGGCGCAGCACATCGCTCTCGTCGAGGTCGAGCCCCGCGAAATGGTGCACGATCTTCATGACGTCTTCCTGGTAGACCATCACGCCGAAGGTCTCGCCCAGCTGCTCGCGGAACACGGGGTGCAGATACTCGAAGCTTTCCGGGTGGTGAAAGCGCTGGATATACTCCCGCATCATGCCCGATTGCGCCACGCCCGGACGGATGATGGAGCTGGCCGCCACGAGGTGCACGTAGTTGTCGCAGCGCAGCTTTTTGAGCAGGCCCCTCATGGCGGGCGATTCGATGTAAAAGCAGCCGATGCAATGGCCGGAGCGGAGCTGCGCCCGCACGGCCGGGTCGTTTTTGATGCGCTCGGTGGCGTGGATGTCGACCGCCTTGCCCTGGTTTTCCCTGACCAGTTCGACGGCATCCTTTAAATGGCCCAGGCCGCGCTGGCTCAGCACGTCGAATTTATGAAAACCCATGTCCTCCGCGTGGTGCATGTCGAAATGGGTGATGGGAAATCCCTTGGGCATCATCTGCAGGGCCGTGTGGCAGGAGAGGGGTTGCTCGGAAATGATCACGCCGCCCGCGTGGATGGACAGGTAGTTGGGGAAATCCTCCAGCAGGCGGCCGTACTGAAAGATCGTTTTGGCCAGTTCGTGGTGCCGGTCGGTGGCATCGGGGTGTTCGACGATGAGGTCGATCTCGGCTTTTGGAAGGCCGAACACTTTGCCCAGTTCGCGCACGATGGAGCGCCCCTGGAAGGTGCTGTAGGTCGCCAGCAGGGCCGTGTGCTCTTTGTCGTAGCGCTTGAAGATGTAGTCGGTGACGTCGTCGCGTTCGTCCCAGGAAAAGTCGATGTCGAAGTCGGGCGGCGAACTGCGATACGGGTTGATGAAGCGCTCGAAATAGAGGTCGAGTTCGAGGGGGTCCACGTCGGTGATGCCGAGGCAATAGGCTACGAGCGAATTGGCCCCGCTGCCCCGCCCGACGTGGTGGTAGCCCATGCTGTGCGCGTAGCGCACGATATCCCAGGTGATGAGGAAATAGGAGCAGAAATCCTGTTCGCGGATGACGCGCAGTTCTTTGCGCACGCGCTCCAGCGCCGCGGTGTCGTGTTCGCCGTAGCGCTGTTTGCAGCCGTTGAGGGCCAGTTTTTGCAGGAGTTGAAAATCGCCCTCCTTGCTCCCTGCGAAGGTCTGGCGATTGACGTGCAGCCCGGCGGGCCATTCGATGCTGCACGCGTCGACGATGCGCCGGGTGTTTTGGATGATGCGTGGATAGGCCTGGTAGTGGTGGAGCAGGGTTTCCGGCGGCATGAGCACCTCCGTTTTTTGGCCAGGAGGGTCCGCCGACCATGCTCAGCAGGGTGTTTTCGTCGATGGCGCGCAGCAGGCAATGCAGTTCGTAGCCTTCCCGGTCGAGGAAGCTGACGGTATTGAAGATCACCAGCTTTTGGGGAAATTGGCGCACGGGCGAGGAAAACAGTCGGTGCACGTGTTCGGGCCGGATGCCGAGCAGTTCGTTTTCCCCGAACTGTTCGATGGGTTTGACGAGGCGAGGGTAGAGGATGAAGACGTGTTCCATGGGCGGTGCGAGCGCGGGCAGGGGCCGTTCTTCGAGCGAATGCCGGCTGAGCAGTTCGTTGAGTTCGCGGAAGCCCGCGGCGTTGCGCGCCAGTCCGATGAAGAGGAGTTTTCCATCCTGCCGGAACTCCAGGCCCAGCATGGGTTTGATCCCCGCTTCCCGGCAGCGCTGCACGAATTCAAAAGCGCAGGAAGTGTTGTTGATATCGGTCAGGGCCAGGCTTTCGACGCCCAATTGCCGTGCCGCCTGCACGAGATGTGCGGGCGAGAGCGTGCCGTGTCGCAGGCTGTAGTAGGTATGGCAATTGAGGTACATGGATGATGCCTTACAAACGGCGTTTCTTAAATACGCCGTTTGCCCTCCCGATCGCCCCGCTCCCGAACCGCTTCCGGATCTTATCCATCGCCAGCAGCAGATTTCGCTCCTCTTCCGTGTGCTCAAACAGGTTCAACTGAAGGTTCCCCGGCGCCAGCCCGCTAAACCGAACCCCGATGAGCCGCACCAGTTGACGCCGCTCGTAAAGCTGGTCGAACAACTCGTGCACGTGCCGCAGCAGCACGCTGTCGCTCGCCGTATGGGGGATCGCGCGCTGCCGCGTGTACGTGTTGAAATCGGTGTAGCGGATCTTGACGGCCACGCAGGATGTCAGCCGCTCGGCCTGCCGCAGATCGAACGCCAGGCGCGAGGTCATGCCCGTGAGCTGGTCGTGCAGGGCCCGCACATCGATCGTATCGACCTGAAAAGTGCGCTCGGTAGACATCGACTGCCGGTCGTGGTAGGGCGTCACGGGGCTGTCGTCGATGGCGTTGGCCTTCTTCCAGAGCGACTGTCCGTGCTTGCCGAATTGCCGTTCCAGCAGCAGCGGCGGCACCTTGGCCAGCGTCTCGATCGTGCGAATGCCCATGAAGCTCAACTTCCGGTACGTCTCCTTGCCGATGGAGGGGATTTTCGCCGTCGATAAAGGCGCGATGAAGGACTTCTCCCTGCCCGTCTCCACCAGCCGGCTCCCGTTGGGTTTCGCCTCCCCGGCGCCTATCTTGGAGACCAGTTTGTTGATCGACAGGGCCATGGACATAGGGAGCCCGCTTTCCCGGATGAGCTTCTCGCGGAGCTCTCCCGACCATTTCCAACATCCCACATAGCGGTCCATCCCCGAAAGATCGAGGTAGAATTCGTCGATAGAGGCCTTCTCAAAGAGCGGCGCCTCCTCTTCTATGACCTGGGTGATGATGCGCGAATGCTCGGCGTAGCGGTCCATGTCGCCGCGCAGCACGATGGCGTCCGGGCACAGGCGCAACGCCATGCGCATCGGCATGGCGGCGCGCACGCCGAAACGCCGGGCCTCGTAGCTACAGCAAGTCACTACCCCGCGCCCGGACTGTCCCCCCACGATAAGCGGCTTGCCCCGCAACACCGGATTGTGCAGGCATTCCACAGAAACAAAAAAAGCATCGAGATCGAGATGGAGAATAGCCCGGTCGAACATAGCAGGATGTTGTTTTCTCATAGTTCGCATGTCCGGGCAGGGCGAAGGTATGCAGCTTTCTATTTTAAAACAAATTGTTTTAATTTTATATGTTAATGACCGGGATAAACGTGAGTCGTCCCGAATTTAAAGATTGAAGGGACAGCCTGGCATCGCGGACTCACCCCCCGGCCCTAGGGCAAACGCATCAAAACTATTGAAAAATCAAGGTCCTTTGTCCCGAACCCACCGGCCGAAACCCCTGAAGGGGGTTGAATATTCATAGCCCAGGTGGAACCCCCCCCCCTTCCGCCCCCCCCTTTTTCCCTTTTTTTTTTTTTTTTCTGGCGTTTCTTCTTTTTGGTGGGCGCGGCCCCTGCTTTTTCTTCCTTTCCTTCCTCCTCCCGGGAAAAGAGGCATCCCATCCGAATAACCGCGTCAGCGTGTTGAATAAAGATTTAATGGATGCAGATATCCCTTCTTTTGTTCAACCGCTACGCGGTTGTTTGCTTTGCGCTTCATTCCCCGGGTTTCACCCGGGGCTATGAATATTAAATCCCTACGGGATTTTGACAAGTTTTCAAAAGCTCGCTTTGCTTGTTTTTACTATACTTTAGATGCGTTTTCCCTGCCCCCCGGGGGTGGGTCCGCGATGCCCGGCTGTGCCTTCAATCTTTAAATTCCAGATGGCTCATGTTTGCATTCAGAATTGGCTGTAAACGCCGTTTCTCCGAAATCTTCCCGAAAAGCCATAACTTCGGACCTACAGGCCAAAGAAGCAGGTATAAGGGGGGGGGGCCCCCCCCCCCCCCCCCCCAGGGGGGAGCCCGCCCGCGGCCCCCCTATCCCCCCCCCCGTACTATAATGGCAAAAAACATAAAAGATCATGTATAAAGAGTTGATGACCTTAATTAGCCAGGGCGAAATACGACATACCATCGAACTGTTGCTCGGATTTGTCGACAAACACTATACCCGTTTTACTCCCGAAGTCTACCTCATTTCCTCCAGGTTCAGCCAGGTTTCAAAGGAAAACAGGGAAGGGGTCCTCCCCCACAGCGATTATACCATCGAAATAAATTCCATCTCGAAAAGCCTGCTCGATATCGTCGAATCCATAGAGGGCCTGAGCGAGGAGAATTTTAAGCTGAAAAAGAACAGAGAGGAGATCATGAGGGCGATCTCGGAACTCGAAAACCGCTTCGACCAAAGCAGGACGAAAGCCAAAACCATACAATCCAATCCCACCAGACTCAGAGAAAAAAACGAAATAGCCAGGGAATTGGGGGAAATATTCATCAACCATCCAGAGCTGATCGAACCTTTCTACGGAACCACTTCCGAAGGAGTCATTACCGGTATCGCCAACCGGTATAAACGCCTCCCCGAACTCACCGGCATCGACTTTTTCGAATCCATCGCGAGGAACGATATGGGGAATTTTACCAAATGCTGCATCGTCAATGCCCTGGCGGAGATCATCTACACCGGCCAGCTCCGCATCGGCGACGACCAAAGGATATCGAATATTCTGGACAGCCTGTTCCCGAATTCATTCCAAACCGTGAAACTCAGCATCACCCGGGTGAGCGCCGAATTGGACTATTTTTTGGGCAATATTCTTTCCAATAACTAACGCCACCCCATGAGCAATACCGACCTGATCCGAACATTTTACGAATCCTTTGCCCGCGGCGACGCGGAAGGCATGACCGGCTGCTATGACGAGCGCATCGTCTTTACAGACCCCGCTTTTGGCGAGTTAAAGGGAGACGACGCAAAAAATATGTGGCGGATGCTCCTGGCGCGAAGCAAGGGAGGCATCAAAATCGCCTTCGACGACGTTCAAGCAGATGATAAAACAGGCTCGGCCAACTGGACGGCGGAATACGCCTTCGGCCAAACGGGGAGAAAGGTCGTAAACCGGATCTCCGCCCGCTTTGAGTTTCAAAACGGGAAAATAAGCAGGCATACCGACCATTTCAGCATGTGGAAATGGTCACGCCAGGCGCTGGGCCCGATAGGCTGGCTGCTCGGCTGGACACCCTTTATGAAGGCCCGTATCCAAAAGCAAACCAGGCAATTATTAAAAAAATATACCGATAAACTATGAAAACAAATCTTACACTTTTTGCGCTGCTCTTTGCGGCTTGCTTCGGCCATGCCCAAGGCCTTTCCCTGCCTTATAACACCGGATTTGACACGCCCGCGGAGCAGGCCGGATGGGAGCAATACCGCACGGGCTTTTTGAGCTTATACGACTGGGGCATCGGAGGAGGCGGGTTTTCCCAAAACTGCCTGTCTCACGACTACAACGTGGGAGGAAATCCCCAGGACACCGTAGTGGATTGGTTTGTCTCTCCTCCCATGAACTTTACCTCCCCCGGCCAGATGAGCCTCAAGGTGAGGACCTCGGGTTTTAGCACCCCTTTCCCGGATAATTTTGAAATTTGGTTCGGCACGAACGACCCCGACCCGGAAACCGGAAATTTTGAATTGGTCGCCAACCTGTCCTTCATGCTCCCCCAGTTTACATGGCTGGATACCCTGATCCAACTTCCCTTTGTTTCCGACAGCGGCTTTATCGCCTTCAAATACAAGACCATCGGCGCAGCCTGGAGCACGTATGCCGTTGACAATATCAGCATCGACGTCCTTTCCGCCATTCCCGGCGAGGACGGCAATCCCGAATCCGTCTCCCTTAAAGCATTCCCAAACCCTTTCCATTCTTCCGTCGCGATCGAAATCAGCCGGGAGGTATCCGGTGCGGATCTCGAGCTTTACGATCTATACGGCCGGAAAGTGAGGACGATGAGCGGCATTTCAGGCGGCCGGGTAAGGCTGGACAGGGAGGAGTTGAAAAGCGGCATGTATTTCCTGTACCTGAAGCAAGGACATAAGATCATCGCAGCGGATAAACTTATCATTACCGACTGATCGCGCTTTCTTTGAAAATACCCTAATCTGATTTAGATTTGCCGCGTCCCACCGATCGGGCGCTATGTTCAATTCATCATTCAATTCACAAACAGTACTATGAAAAAACTAATGGGTATTTCCCTCTTTTTACTGCTCGCCATGGCCGGGTACGCCCAAACCGGCACGCTGACGGTAAATTACAAGTTCATGAATATCGTAGATGGCTACGACCACCAGACCAAAACCCAGGTGCTCATCGACGGCGAAGTCGTCGGAGAGTCGAGAGAAGGGCTGGAGTCCGACGGAGGTTCGTTTACGGTAAATGTGCCTACCGGTAACCATCAGGTGGAAGTCATCAACTGGGCGCTGTACGAGGGCGAATGGGAGCCCCATACGATCGAAAACGATTACAGCATCGATTGTACGTACACGACCTACCATACTTTCAAGAAGAAGCAAAAACTGTTCCTGGTGTTCGACATCGACACCCAGACCCACGCTTCCTGGAAGAAGCCGGTGAAGATGAAGAAAAACAAAGGATAATGGTGCGGGCCGGCATGCTGTTGCTGCTTGTTTGCTCCTACTCCCATGCGCAGGCCCCCCTCCAACCCCTCCAACCCACCCAGGGCCCCGGCGGTAGCGAATACCCGTACGAAGAGATCGTATTCATCGATTCGGCCCAAACGGCGGGAGGATACTGGATCTGCAAACCCGCAAACCCCGGCCCCGATTCGGCCGCAGTCGTAGTCTTCCTGCACGGCTTCGGATGCTTCAACCCCATGATCTACGGGCAATGGATCCGACACCTGGCGCGGAAAGGCCATGTGGTCCTCATGCCCCGCTACCAGGACGAACTGTGGGAGCCCCATCGCTCGGATTTTACGGATACGGCCGCCCACGCGATCCAAAAAGCCCTGCGGTATTTGGAGGAACAAGGCGAGTTCAAACTAAAGCTCGATAAACCCGTATTCATCGGCCATTCCTACGGCGGGGTGCTCGCCGCCAACCTGGCCATAAAATACGCCGAACTGGGCATCCCCAAACCAGCCGCCCTGATGCTCTGCCAGCCCGGAACCAACTTCTTCCCCGGTGGACGCCTGCCCGATTACCGCGGCCTCCCCGACGACCTGAATCTATTGATCCTCCTATCCCAAAACGACCAGCTGGTCAGCCGCCGGTTCGGCAAAAAAGTCTATCGCTGCGCCTCCAATGTGAGCAAACGGGATATGCTCCTGATGCGCGAGGACCACCGCGGCCGTCCCCCCCTCGCCGCCGGCCACCGGGCCTGCCACGCCACCGACCCCGCGTTCGACAACGGTATCCGCACCTTCAGCGCGCGCTACGCCCTCTTCCACATCCCCACCGACGCAGCCGATTTCTACGGCTTCTGGAAACTGGGCGACGCCCTGATCGATTGTACCCTCCGTGGAGTGCATTGCGAAACCGCCTTCGGCGGAACACCTTCGCAACTATATCTCGGAACCTGGAGCGACGGGAAACCGGTGAAGCCGTTTAAGAGGTTAGTGACTAGTGACTGGTGACTAGTCACTAGTCACCAGTCACTAGTCACCCAAATTCCGTATCTTTAAGTTTCAACCAAAACCGACCATGAGTCAACCCAAACGCGGCATTGGCGCTTACCATCCGGATCAGGGCCCAGGGAGCGGCCTGGCAAGAGGGAAGAATTATTTGCTCGCGATCGGCATCGATAAATACCTGCATTTTCCCCAGCTCAATAACGCGGTTCGCGACGCCGAAACCTTCGCCGCACTCCTCCAGGAGCGATATCAATTTGACGTCCGGAATACAGAAGTCCTTTTTAATGAACAGGCCACCGAGCGGCAGTTGATCTTCAAACTGCGCGATATGGCCCGCTTGGTCACGCCCGAAGACAACCTGATCATCTACTTCTCCGGGCACGGCGCCTTCGACGACGTGCTCAACGAAGGCTACTGGATACCCGTCGACGCGGAGCGCGACGCCATCGAGGACTTTGTGCCCAACAGCAAGATCCACACGGTGCTCAACGCCATCCACTCCAGGCACACCTTTCTGATCATCGATTCCTGCTTTTCCGGAAGCCTGTTCATGCAATACCGCAGCGCCGGCGGCGAAGACCGCCTCGAAGCCCTGCCTTCGCGCTGGGGACTCAGCTCGGGCCGCAACGAAGTGGTGCCCGACGGCCCCTCCGGCGAGCACAGCCCTTTCGCGGAAAGCCTCCTCAAGCAACTAACCCTCAACGATGGCGAGCTGGGCGTGGGCGAGCTCTGCCAGCGTGTCGTGGAATCGGTGGCCGCCCGCTCCCAACAAATACCCCGGGGCGAACCCCTGCGCGTGGACGGCCACGAGGGCGGCCAGTTCTTCTTCCGGCTCCGCGAGCAGCACAAATCCGGCGATGCGAAACAGGAGCCGGCAGCCGCAGGCGCCACCCAGGGCGGATTGCTGTACAGCATCCCCCGGGCCATGGAGGTCGGACAGGAAAGCCGCTGCGAAGTGCGGGTGGCTTTCGACAAGGCCTTCCTCATGAAGGATTTCGACCCGGGAAAGGAATCCAAGGTCCGCGATATCCGCATTTCCAACCTCATGCAGGTCGAATTGCTCGACCCCCTGCTCGGAGGCATGGGCGCTTTTACCATCCGCACCATTTCCTCCGCCGAACAATTTATCGACCCGGGCGACTACACCCAGTGGATTTTCTACGTCAAAGCCCTCCTGGCGGGCAACCACCCCCTCGTCCTCAAGGTGACGGTCATCGAAACGATGGACGGCCGCGAACGCCGGAAAGATATGGTCATGGAAGAAACGATCCAGGTGCTTTCGCGAATGCCCCTGGAAGAGCCTGAAACAGAGGGCTTCGTATCCGGCTATACTTTTACGCTCGGCCCCGAGGCGCCCGCCGCGGAAGCTCTCCCGCAGCCCGCGCCATTCGCCCCTCCTGCCCCTGCCCCTGCGCCAAGCACCCGAGCCGGGGGCGGACCGCCAATCAAGAAGGCGAGTAAAAGGAGATTTACCTGGGTACCTACGGTTGCCGGGCTCCTGACCCTGGTATTTGCCGCAGTGGTGGTGGTCCAGCTCATGATTCAGCCGAACAAGAGCGTCGAGTCTCCCTCGCCTGTCGACGACGAAAAGAGTTTTCCCCATATCAGCCTTCCGATTGCAGAGGCCCGAAAACTTCTGGAGGCCGAACAGCCCGATATCAAAAAAGCCGAGGAACTGATCGAAACGGCCCGGCGCTCCACCGAACAAAAAGAAGTCATTCCCGAGGACTTGATAAAAGAACTGGAAGCCGTCGAACAACTCCTGAAAGAGAAAAAAGAACTGGAAGTCCCGCAAAAGCAAAATATCGAAACAAAAAAAAACCTGCTTTCCGACCGCACCAAATCACCCGGCATCAAGGCTCCGGCGGAGGAGGGGCAGAAAACTCCCCCGGAAAACTTTACCGACCAGCGCGACGGCAAAAAATACCCCGCCATCAAGCTCGCGGGGAAGTTTTGGCTGCAAAGAAACCTGGCCTACCAAACGGAGAAGATGACCTGTTACGCCAATAGCCCGCTGATGTGCGAGAATCTCGGGGCGCTCTACACCTGGGACGACGCCCGCCGCTCCTGCCCCAATGGCTGGCGGCTTCCGGATAAAAAAGAATGGGATGCCCTGGTCGGTTCTCAGGGCGGCTATGAAAGCAACAAGTCCTTCCAGTCGCTGCAATACGGCGGAGGCGCCTTTTTCCAGGCTCAACTCGCCGGCATGCAACTGCCCAAGGGCGAGTTTTCCGGACTTTACGAAGAGGGCTATTTCTGGACCTCCACCCCCTCCGGCGGGCGCTCCGCCATGGCCGTGGTCTTCGATAAAAAAACGAAGTCCGTCAAGATAGTCCCGGTGGACAGGAGGGCGAAGTTGTCGTGCAGATGCGTTAAAGAATAGTTATTGAGTTAATAAGGTTATAAGTTATTAAAAGACAATAACTTATAACCTTATTAACTCAATAACTATTAGAGTTTCTCCAAAGCATCAACCAGCTCTTCAAGGTTCCACGCATCCTCCAGCCTGTACTCCCCGATCCGGGTGCGGATGAGGCGGCTGAGGTAGGCGCCGCTGCCGAGGGCTTTACCCACGTCGTGGGCCAGGGAGCGGATATAGGTGCCCTTGCTGCATTGCACGACAAAATCTACTTCCGGCAGTTCGATGCGTGTCCATTCGAGGGAGAGGATGGTGACTTTTCTGGGCTTGACTTCCATCACAATGCCCTGGCGGGCTTTCTGGTAGAGCGGCTGCCCGTCGACCTTGATGGCGGAAAAGAGGGGAGGGACCTGGTCGATTTCGCCGAGGAACTGCGCTTTCACGTCCTCGAGCATTTTTGGAGAAATATGATCGTAGGGGTAGGAGGCGTCGGGTTCCGTTTCGGCGTCGAAGGAAGGGGTGGAGGCGCCGAAGGTGATGGTGCCGCGGTATTCCTTTTCCATTCCCTGATAGAGGTCTATTTTTTTGGTAGCGCCCCCGGTGCAGATAATGAGCAGGCCGGTGGCCAGGGGGTCGAGGGTGCCGGCGTGGCCCACCTTTATTTTCTTCACCCCGAGGAGGTGTTTCAGCTTGTAGCGGATCTTGTTGACCACGTCGAAGGAGGTCCAGCCTTGCGGCTTATCGACTGCAAGCATGGCGCCTTTTGCCAGTTCGGCCGGGTCGAGGCGCGCTGCGCTCATGGATCAGCGTTTGAAGATGGCGTAAATTTCGACGACCAGGCCGGCAAGGATGACAAAGGGCGCCAGCACCGTGCGGCGCCAGCTGTAGATAATGGAGTCGTCCCACACATCCGGGCTGGGCATGTGGCCGCCGGCCATCAGGATCATGCCGAGGCCGATCAGGCCGACGCCCAGGAGCATCCAGTAGTAGTTCTGGCGGTTGTACACCAACTGGTTGACCAGGGGCTTGTCGCCGCCCGTGCGGTAGCTCTTGCCTTTGGAAGGAGCGGGCGTCTCCTTTTCCTTCGCAGGCGTATTGGTCACAATGACTTTGTGTTTCGGCGGATTCGGTTTGCTCATTTTTCTAATTGATTCATAATTAAGGAAAGTTAATAAGATAATTAGTTAATAAGTTATTGATTTTCTTTTCACTCAATCACTCAATCACTCAATAAAGGTCATCAACCCGCATCTTAAGGTATTTATTGACGACATAATACGTGCTTGACAGGGTGATCAGCACCCCTGCGCACAAAAGTACGGCAAACAGCGCAAGGATGTCGGGCCAACGGTGCAATTGTTTCAACTCGGGGATCTCCTGTTCGGCCAGCCAGAGCAGGCCGTTGAGCAGGGCGATGCCCAAAAGGCCGCTCAGCAGCCCGTTTATGATACTACGGCGCAGAAAGGGTTTGCTGATAAACTCCCAGGAGGCGCCGACCAGTTCCTGCGTTTTGATCAGGAAGCGGTTGGAGTAGAGCGCCAGCCGGATCGTATTGTGGATGAGCACAAAGGCTACGAATACAAAGAAAATGCTGATGCCCAGCGAAACCCAGCCGATCCGTTTGAGGTTTTTCGACAGGGTGTCGATCAGTCCCCGCTGGTAATAGACGTCGCTGATAGGGGCCCATTGTTCCTTCAGGGAGACCCGTATGGCGGCCAGGCTGTCGGAATTCATGTAATCCGCTTTCACATTGAACACAAAGACGTCGTACAGGGGGTTGGGCAGGCCGGCTTCGAGGAAATCGTCGCCGAAATCGTCGCGCAGCAACTGAATCCCTTCTTCCTTGCTGATGAAGCGGAGACTTCCGTCCTTCACCATGGGGCTTTTTCCCAGGTATTTGCTCAATTGTTCCCTGTCTTCCTCCGTCGCCGAGTCGGTGACTTCGACGATGAGGTTGATCTCTTCCTTGAGCAGGGCGACCAATTCCCTGGCCTGGACCAGGAGCAGTCCGAAAAAACCCAGCAAAAACAACACGAGCGCCACACTGACGATCGATCTGCCGTAATTCGGTTGGGATTTGGGCTCTGACATGGCTGCGTTTAAAATAAATGCAAAATTAGCAAATCCCTTCTAATTCTTGCTTGCCGAGCGGAAAAGCCGTTCCCAGCGTATGCCGTTGCCTATTTTGCCGTCTTTCGCCGACAACCAGATGAAAAGCGGTTTGCCCACCACGTGGTCTTCGGGCACAAAGCCCCAAACGCGCGAATCTTCGGAGTTGTGGCGGTTGTCGCCCATCATCCAGTAGTAGTTCATTTTGAAGGTGTAGGAGTTGGCCACCTGCCCGTTGATCTTGATGACCCCGTTGGAAACCTCCAGCTTGTTGCCCTCGTACACTTCGATCACCCGCCGGTACATGGCCAGGTTTTCCATGCTCAGGGGCGTGGTAACCCCCGCTTTGGGGATGTACACCGGACCGTAGTTGTCGACCGTCCAGCCGCCGAAATGGGCGGTATCGTAGGGGAAGAGGTTGTTCGGATTGGGGTTGTTGCGTTTGTCGGCCACGTCGAAAGGCATGATCTGGATGCCCGGGTCGATCGATTGCAGTTTTTGCTTTTGCTCTTCGCTCAGCACCAGGATCATGAACCCGGGTCCGACCCGGCGCTGATCCTCTTTCGAAATGCCCCATTCTTCAAACTGGCTGGTGTTGATATTGCCCGGGACGTTGACCTGGTAGGTGAACTGGATGTTTTTCGGATTTTCAGCCGGCTTCCCGTTCACGTAGAGTTGGCGGTCGATGACCTGGATGCTGTCGCCCGAAATGGCTACGCAGCGCTTGATATAGTGGTCTTTTTTGTCCAAAGGACGAAGGGTAAGCGGATATTGCTTGGGCACCAGGGCGAGGAATTCCTGATTGCGCTTTACGTCATACACGCTGAAGGTCCGACCGGGAGTCACATACACGCTGTCGCCTTCCGGGTAGTTAAACACCACCGGATCGTTTCGGTCGATGGATTCGAAGGGGCGCAGGCGGGTAAAGGGCAGGTCGGGATTGGCGATATACGATTCGCGGTTGAGCAGGGGTATCCGGTTGTGCAGCAGGGGGATCATCAGGGCGGTCTTGGGCGTCCGGATGCCGTAATGCGCCTTGCTGACAAACAGAAAATCGCCCACGATGAGGGAGCCTTCCATCGAGGAGGTGGGGATCACGTAAGCCTCGATGAGGAACATGCGGATGAAGGCCGCCGCGAAGACGGCGAAGATGATGGCTTCCGTCCATTCGCGGATGGCCGATTTTTTGTAGGGGTTGGTGGCTTCGAGTTTTTGAAGTTGGCGCGTATTCTTTTTTTCGCGGGCATCCTCGATTTGTTCGTGAAACTCCCGCTCTTTGGTCAGGGTGGGGCCGTCGTATTTTTCCTCTTTGGTAAAAGCCAGGTAGAAGAAAATGGCGGGCGAATAGACCACGGCGATTAGCGCGTGGAGGAACCCGTATTTCTTAAAGGAGCGCACCATTTCGATGCAGAGGTAGGCGTAGATAAACAGGTTGACGATGGGGAACAAGAGCCAGAGCGCATACGCGGGCTTGCGGCCCACCAGCCTGGCCATCACCATAAAGTTAAATAAGGGAACGAGTCCTTTCCAGCCCGCTTCACCGGCTTTCGGAAAAAGGAAGTACAGGCTGACGCTGAGCAGGATGTAGGATAGCAGGAGGAAGAGGATGATTTCCATTTTTCAGGGATGAGGGTTTGATAGTTTAGATAGTTTAGGAGGTTTAGAAGGTTTAGTCTAAACTTGCTAAACCTTCTAAACCTGCTAAACCCTTCAATAAAGCAGGGCAAAAATAAAAGAATTTGCCGGTAAGCCTCTATTTACAGCCCTTCATTAGCCAAAGGCCTTGAATTGATCGACCAGCGGCGCCTCATTCCAGCACTTCGCCTTCGATCCAGAGGCGTTCGGGCGAGCGCTGGTCGTGGATGTACACGCGGATCCATTGCCGGAAGTAGCCGGTTTTTTCGGCGTCGAATTCGATGAGGATGGAGGAGGTGTCGCCCGGGGCTACCGCGGCTTCCGACCACTCGGGGGCCGTGCATCCGCAGCCCGTGCGGATATTGTCGATGGTGATGGCTTGCTGGCTGACGTTGCGGAATGGAAACCGCACATAAACCGGCTTCATTTTTTGAATGGAGCCGAGCTCCACTTCCGTCGGCCCCAGCCAGGTGACTTTGGAGTCGGGTTCGGAAAGAAACAGGAGGGAAAACAGAATGACAACAAATGGCATCGATTATTATTTTTCACCGGCTCCAAATATAGAACCTTTTAAAACCTGAACCCGCCCCCCCCCCCCCCCCCGTTGCGGACCCGCCCCCCCGCCGCCCCCGGGCGCCCGGCGCCCGCGGGGGGGGGGGGGGCGGGGGGCGGGCGCCCCCCCCCCCCCGCGGGGGTGCGTTTCCCCCCCCTCCCCCCCCCCCCGGGGGGGTTTTTTTTTCCGGGGGGCCCCCCCAGACAGCCCCGCGGAATTCCGCGAGGCTGTCTGTGTTGATAGTGTGTCCTGTATTTTGGGATACGATTTCTTCAGAAGTGCTTACTTCAGCTTGAAGGTGCTGGAACCGGTCAGGAAGCCTTTGTTGTAAACTTCGACCTGGTAGGTACCTTCCTGGAAGGGCGCGTTGGGGGCCCAGTTGGCGCAAATGTGGCTTGCGTCGTTGCTGTAGTCGTATTCTTTCACCTGAGTATAGCGGATCTTCTCGTTGGTTTTGCTGCTCGTCATGATACCGCTGCCGAGTTCTTCGATGGCCAGGGTTTCGCCCGTGGGGCTGATCACGCGGATGTAGAAGTATTCGCGACCCGGGGTAGCCACTTCGTTGACGGTGGTATTAAAGCAGATTTCGAGTTGATCGATATTCTTGGCGGCCGTTTTCTTCACGGCTTTGCCGGAGCCTTTGGTTGCCAGGCCGTTCACTTCGAGGTCTTCCACTTTGATCGCGGAGGCAAAGTTTACGGTTTTGGTCAGGTCCTGGTTGCGGGTGCTTAATTGGTCTTTTTCGCTAACCAGGGCGGCTTTGGTGGCAGCCAGTTCTTCGTTGGTCATTTTTTGCTGTTCGAGGTCGGTCTGCAGCATCGTTTTTTCTTCCGAAAGCTGGGTGTTGGCCTCTGTCAGCTGAACATTCTGAGCCTTGAGGTCGTTGATCTCGGTGACATACTGATTGAGCTGGGACTTGAGGTTTTTGATCTCCGATTTGGCGCCGGCCAGGTCGGATTTGATCAGGCGGTCGATTTTGTCGCGCGAATCTTTCAATTCGGCTTCTTTCTGATCGATGAGGCTGTTGAGTTCCTCGTTGGTTCCGCGCATGGTCTCCAATTCAGCGAGGGCCTCGTTGTACTGGTTTTCCAGTTCTTCTTTCAGGCGCTCGGTTTCTTCCAAAGCGGCGGTGGTTTGGGTTGCTACTTTTTTCTGGGAAAGCCAGCTGTACAAAAGTACGCCGTTAACGATAAGGAGTGCTGCTACGATAACAGCTGCGATTGCAACCAGACGTTGTCTGGACTGGTTTGCGTTCGGGTTTGCATTGGTCGTTGTCATAAAATTTTTAGTTTTTCTTTTTTGAATGTCCTTTGCCGAGGCAAATTGGTTTGGAATTAATTAGATGCGATACCACCATTATGTAGTAGGGGTGGGGGAATGTTCGAAACGAGATAATTTTTTTATTAAAAAAAGAATAATGAATTAACTTGTTAACCTTTGTTGACCATAGTTTAGGAGGTTTAGAAAGTTTAGGAGGTTTAGAAAAACTTCTAAACTTTCTAAACCTCCTAAACCCTCTAAACCTTTCCAAAATGGACCTTCTCGCCACCATCGACATCGCCAACGTATTATTTCTCGATATTGAATGCGTATCGGGCGAGCCCCATTTGGAAGAGCTCCCCGAGCACATGCGCGAACTGTGGGAGATCAAAGCCCGCAGCCTGCATAAGGGAGAAGAAGAACTTACGGAGGAAAAAGCCGCTGAACTATACAGCGACCGCGCTGCGATCTATGCCGAATTCGGGAAGATCATCTGCATCTCCGTGGGATTTGTGGTGCGCGACAAGGACGACCAGCGCCTCAAGCTTCGCCTCAAATCCTTCTCCGGCGAAAACGAGGAAGAGGTCCTCGAAGAGTTCTCCCACCTGCTCGGGCAGTATTTCAATAACCCGGACAAGCATTTTCTCTGCGGGCATAATATAAAGGAGTTCGACATCCCCTACATCTGCCGCAGGCTGGTGATCCGGCAAATGGCTTTCCCAAAAATGCTGGACATCACAGGCAAAAGCCCTGGGAGACCAAACACCTGCTCGACACGATGGAGCTCTGGAAATTCGGCGACAAAAAAAGCTTCACCTCCCTCAAGCTGCTCGCCGCAGTGCTCGATTTTCCCTCCCCCAAGGAAGATATCGACGGCAGCCAGGTGGGCCGCGTGTTTTGGGAGGAAAACGATATCGACCGCATCTCCCACTACTGCGAAAAAGACGTGCTGGCCACCGTCCAACTCTTTCTCCGCCTGAGGAGAATGCCCATTTTGGTCGAAGACCAGATCATCCATGTGCCCCGTGAATAGCGGAAATTACCTACATTTGCCGCATGAAACATCTCGTCGCTCCTTCCATATTGGCGGCCGATTTTACGCGGCTCGCAGATGAGTTTGCCATGGTCAACGCCAGCGAAGCGGACTGGTTCCACCTCGATGTGATGGACGGGCGCTTCGTGCCCAATATCACCTTCGGCATGTTTATCGTGGAGGCCATGAAAAAAATGGCCCAAAAACCCCTCGACGTCCACCTCATGATCGTGGAGCCCGAACGCTACGTGGAGGGCTTCCGCAAAGCGGGCGCCGACGTGATCTCCGTGCATTACGAAGCCTGCCCACACCTGCACCGCGTCCTCCAGCAGATCCGCGCCTCGGGCGCAAAGGCGGGCGTTGCCCTCAATCCGCATACCCCCGTCCATCTGCTCGAAGACCTGCTCGCCGACATCGACCTGGTCTGCATGATGTCGGTCAACCCGGGTTTTGGCGGCCAAAAATTCATCTACCAGACCCTCCCCAGGATCCGCAAGCTCAAAGAAATGATCGAAATCTCCAACGCCGATATCCTCATCGAAGTGGATGGAGGCGTGGGGCTCCAGAATGCGGAATCGCTCCTCCAGGCCGGCGCAAACGTGCTCGTGGCGGGAAACAGCGTGTTCGGCGCCCCCGACCCAAGCTCGGCCATCCGCCAACTAAAAGCCATCGAGCCCGTCCGGACTTTCTAACCTGTTTAAGCAGCGTCTCTCGCAGAGGACGCTGCGGCGAGATTTCAACTCTTCAACTTTTCAACTCCTAAATGCTCCGGAATCCCGCTCTCCTCGTCTTGCTTTGGTCTTTGTCCACTTCCGCTTTAATAGCCCAGACCAAACCGGCCGCCGTGGCCGGACGGATCACCGACGCTTTCACCGGCCAGGCCATCGAATTGGTCACTATATATGTGGATGGCGTCAACCGCGTCGTCGAATCGAATGATAAAGGAGCCTACCGCATCGAAATGGAGGCCGGTATTCCGATTACCCTGGTGTTCACCCGCATAGGATATACGGAGGAACGCCGGAAATGGGAAGGCCTGGTCGCGGGCACCACCATAAAACTGGACCTCGAAATGGCCCCCCTGGCCTCGGAGGTGGAGGTGGTGGTGACCGACAAGCGCGTAAACGAAAACGGGATGATCCGCGAGGATGTCACGGAACTGAAACTCCTGCCCACTGCGACCGGAAACCTGGAAAGCCTGCTTCCCCACATCGCCCTGGGCGCAAGCAGCGGCACCGGCGGCGAGCTCAGCTCCCAATACAATGTGCGAGGCGGCAATTACGACGAAAACCTCGTCTACGTCAACGATTTCGAAATCTACCGGCCCCAGCTCATCCGCGCCGGACAACAGGAAGGGCTCACTTTCCCGAATATCGACCTCATCCGCAGCCTGTCCTTCTCCTCGGGGGGCTTTGAAGCGCGATACGGCGACAAACAATCCTCTGTGCTGGATATCCAGTACAAGCGCCCCGACAGCCTTCGGGCCTCCGCCAGCCTCAGCGCCCTGGGGGCCACAGCTCACGTGGAGGGCAGCCTGCAATTGGGAAAAGCTTCCTACAAAAAATTGCGCTATCTGGTCGGCGCCCGGTACAAAACCACTCGCTACCTGCTCGGCACCCTCGATATCCAGGGCGAATACCTGCCCGATTTCACCGATATTCAAGCATACCTCACCTACGACCTCCATCCGCACTGGCAACTGGGCCTCATCGGCAACCTCAACCGGAGCGTCTACCGCTTCCGGCCGGAAACCCGCTCCACGGCTTTCGGACTGCTCGACTTCACCCTGGAGCTCTTCGCCGAGTTCGAAGGCCAGGAGGTCGACGATTTTACCACCAACCTCACCGGGGCATCCCTGACCTATCTTCCCGAGCGGAAGCGCAACCCCTGGTTCGGGAAGCTGCTCGCCTCCCGATACCAGAGCAACGAAAGGGAGCGATTCGACATCATCGGCCATTACAGCCTCCGGGAGATCGACTCCAACCTGGGCAGCGATAATTTTGGGGAGGTGATTGCGGAGGTCGGTTCGGGTACCCAGCAGCAATACGTGCGCAACTACCTCTTCGCCACCGTTACCAATGTGGAGCAAAAGGGCGGCTACGAATTCCAGCGCAGTCCCGCCGATCCGGCCGCTACCAGCAGCCATTTTTTCCAATGGAGCGCCAAATGGCAGCACGAGTGGATCGACGACCAGCTCAACGAGTGGGAACGGCTCGACAGCGCGGGCTATTCCCTTCCTTACGATACCACCCAGGTGCTGGTGTACCGGGTGCTGAAAAAAGACCTCGACCCGCTTTCCTCCAACCGCCTGATGGCTTACGTGCAGGATACCTACACCTGGCGCAGGGACAGCGTGGCCGACATCCGCATTTCTGCGGGGCTCCGTGCAGCCTGGTGGGACCTCAACGGGGAGGCCTTCGTCACCCCCAGGGCCCAGATCCTGTTCAAGCCGCTGTGGGGCGGCAAGGACCTCACCTGGCGCCTGTCGGGTGGATTGTATTACCAGCCGGCCTTTTACCGCGAACTGCGCAACCCGCAGGGGGAGGTCAATAAAGACGTGCGGGCCCAGAAATCCGCCCACCTGGTCGGCGGGCTCACCTGGAATTTTTACCTGGGCAAGCTGAGTCCCAAGAAGTTCCGCTTAATCACCGAAGTGTATTACAAGTGGCTTTGGGATCAGGTGTCGTACGATGTGGAAAACGTGCGCATCCGCTATTCGGGCCTCAACGATGCCAGGGGCTATGTTACCGGAATAGATTTACGCCTCAACGGCGAATTTGTGCCGGGGGCCGAGTCCTGGTTCAACCTCTCCTTCCTGCGCGCCCGCGAAAGCCTGGATGGCGTGCAGCACCTGGCCCGCAAATACGGCGAACCGGCGGCGGCGCCCGTCAAAGACGTGCCACGGCCTACGGATCAGTTCATGACCCTTTCCGTCTTTTTTCAGGATTATTTCCCGAAAAACGAAAATTTCAAAATGCACCTCAACTTCACGATGGGCACCGGCCTTCCCTACGGCCTGCTCGACAACAACAAGGTGTATCGGAATACCTACCGCTTTACCCCCTACCACCGGGTGGACATCGGCTTTTCGATCCTGTTGTGGGAACAGGCCCGCAGAGCGGAAAAGCCGAAGCATTTTTTGCGCTTTTCCCGCAGTACCTGGATGAGCCTGGAGGTCTTCAACCTCATGAAGGTGCAAAACGTGGCTTCCAACACCTGGATCAAGACGATCTTCAGCCAGCAATACGCCATCCCCAACTACCTGACCTCGAGGCGGATCAACCTAAGGGTCAGGATGGAGTTTTAAACTTCATATTTGATATGGAAGAGAAAAAGAAAAAACCCCTAATCCGGAAAAGCGACCTGATCATTTTGTTGATCTGTGTGGTGGTCATCGGGTACGTCCTGGTGAGGCAGGGCGGCTGCTACATGATGAAGCGCACGGAGGAACTGGAGTGGGTGGATTGAACTGGTTATGCTCGTGAGGGTCTTTCTTTGAAAATTGTAACCGCGAAGGCGCTAAGAACGCTAAGTAGATGCGAATGATTTTCTTAGCGTTCTTAGCGCCTTGCGGTTCATTTTATTTTGGAAATGTAGTTGGCAAAGTATTAGAACTTCAAAAGCCGGTGGAAACCGCTTCTCCCCTCCACCTGCCATTCCACCCAGTACAGACCCGCAGGCCAGGCCTCAAGGCCGATCTGTGTTTGTCCCTCCAAAATCTGCTCTCCGTGGACGAAAATTCCCTGGGCGTTCCAAAAACGAATGTCCAGCGCCGGAACACTTTTAGTTCAACCGTAAGCATTTCCGAAACCGGATTTGGGAAAAAGCTCAGGATCGGCGACCTGCCGACTTCCCGCTTGCATTGGGACCCACCTGGATGAGTTGCGAGGTCCCGCAGCGCAAAAGTGCTCAGGGCGGTGAGGGTCACCTCGTAGACGCCCGGGCCGGGGAACACGTGCACCGGGTCGGTTTCATTGGAAGTGGCGGAGCCGTCGCCGAAGTTCCAGGAGAAGCTCAGGCTGGCGCCGCTGGAATTGTTGTCGAAAAAAAGCGGTGTCGCCCGACACGGTGTAGGAGAAAAATGCCTCCGGGTAGGGGATGAGTTCGAGAAAATCTTCCATGACCAGGGTGTCAAAACCCACGCCGCTGCCCACGATGAGGGTCACATCGTAAAAGCCTGGATTTTCGTAGAGCACCACCGGATTGGGGAGGTTGGAGGAAGCCGGCTGCCCGCCGGGGAGGATCCATTCCCAGGAAGTGATATTCGAGCCGGAGGACAGGTCTTCAAACTGGACCGTGAGCGGCACGCACCCGGCGGTAAAATCGGCCGAAAAGCCGGCTTCCGGAGGAGAGCCGACCTGGATGAGTTGCGAAAAGGAAAAAGCGCCACAGGCGTTAAAGGCCGTGAGGGTGACGGTGTAATCGCCCTCCAGATTGTAGATATGCTGCGGATTTGGGTCGGAGCTTTGTCCGCCGTCGCCGAAAGACCAGGACAGGGAATCCACATTAATGGAAGTGCTTTGGAATTGAACCGTATTTCCATTCACCGAAAAAGTAAACCCTGCCACGGCAGGCGTTTCGACCTGGAGCAGGGCGCTGGAGCTGACGAGCGGGGCAAAGCAGGCGCTGGTTATGACGCATTGGTATAGGTAGCCCGACCAGGAGGCTTGTGGGTCAAGGAGGGTCAGGGTCGGTGTTTGGGCGCCGCTGTAAAAGGCATTGTCGCTGAGGTTGGTGAATCCGCTTCCGGTATTGACCTGCCATTGGTAGCTCAGGCCGTTGCCCGAGGCTTGCACGCTGAGGGAGAAGGTCTGTCCCGGGCAGACGGCCAGGATAGGGGAGGGCTGCTGATCGATGTCCGGCAGGACGATGGGGTTGGCGCCTTCCGGCACGCCGGGAAAGGTGGCCTGTTGGCCAGCGTTGCCGGCGGTAGCGCCGTTGTTGAGCGTGTTGCATTCGGGGGATGCGGTGGTATTGACGCCGGCCGCCCCGCCGTTGAGCAGCACGTTGGCCACGGCCGGGCCTTTGCGCATGAACCTTCCTCCGCTACCGCCCCCGCCGGGCGCATAGCAACGGTCGGGGAGGTTTATGGTATTGCCCCCTTTGCCGCCGTGGAGCGCGATGTCGAATGAACTGACCAGGGTGGTATAATCGACGAGGACGGTTCCGCCGCCTCCGCCACCGCCTGCGCCGTCGCCTCCGGCCTGCGGCACGTCCTGGCCTTTGGCGCTGATGGCAAAGCCCTGTCCGTCGATAGATCCGGCGCGGATGAGCACGATCCCGCCGCCCTGTCCGCCGGAGCTGCCGGTGCCCGCGTCGTCCGCATGGCCTGCGCCTCCGCCTCCGCCGAGGAAGATGCGGTCGTCGGTGGCCGCGAGGGATTTTCCGCCCAGGCCGGGGAAATCGCCGCTGCAGCCGAAGGAAGAGGAAGGGGTATTCAGGCCGCCCTGCCCGCCGATATTGGTTTGAGCGCCTCCGCCGCCGCCGGCGTTGTGGTCGTTGCCGCCTCCGCCGCCGTTGGCCTGGGCCCCGCGGCCCGACTCTTTATCCGGGATGAAGGCTGCGATGCCCTCGCCTTTTTTGGCGCCCCGCCAGTTGGATTGTTCGTAAAAATAATTGTCTTCGTCGAGGAACCACTGACAGTTGCTGTTCGCCAGCGCCAGTTGTCCTCCCCTGAATCCCCTGGCGTCTGCCTGGATGGGGGCGTTGAGTGCGAGGGTATTGGCCACGTCGAAAGCCAGGACCCCGCCGGTGGCTCCGCTCCAGGCCTGGGCGGTGAGGGCGCCGGTCACAAGGGCGGAAGTATATTCGGGAATCGTGACCAGCTGAACCTTGCCGGAAATAGTATAGGTGTTGAGCAGTTCGGCTTCGAGGAAAATATCGTTGCCCGAAATTTGCTGGATGCGGCCGCGCTCGTATTTGCCGGCATTCCCCAGGCTGGTGACGGTGCCGAAGCTCGAGGAGTTGTTTTCGTTGATGGTGGCGCCCTGCATCTGGATTAGGAGCACCGCTTGTCCCTGCTGGAACGAACCCGCGTTTGCCACGGTGAGCCTGGCGGCGCAATAGTCGATGGCCGAAACGGCGGTATAGGAGTTGATCACGCCCGAAATGGAAGTTTGCGCCCCCAGGGCATGGAAGGCAGTAAAGGCCAGGAGATAAAGGAAGATTTTGGTTTTCATCGGCTTTGAGATCACGGTGATGGAAATTGCTGTGCTGGCGGACCAATTTAAATATTAGTTGTGGAATCTGGAAAATATTTTTACCTTCGCGCCCGGTAAAAACCTGCCGCTTGCTATGCAAGGTACGCAGGTATGGTTCAATTAAATTATTGTAAACCGTTATGGCAGTAAAAATTCGTTTACAGCGCAAGGGCCGCAAAAAGACACCGTTCTATCACATCGTGATAGCCGATGCCCGCGCCCCGCGTGATGGCCGATTCATCGAAAAGCTGGGTACCTACAACCCGATGACGAAGCCCGCGACGATCGAGATCGATCGCGACAAAGCTTATGATTGGCTGGTGAAAGGCGCCCAGCCCTCGGATACCGTTCGCGCTATCCTCCGTTTTAAGGGCGTTTTGTTCCGCAAGCACCTGATGCGCGGGGTAGCAAAGGCGCCTTGACACAGGAAGACGCCGATCGCCTCTATCAGGATTCGATCACCGTCAAGGATACCAAAGTAGCCGCAAGGGTCGAGAAGACCAAAGAGGACGTGAAAGAGTTCCATGCCCGGGTTTCCGGCAAACGCGCTCCCAAGAAAGTGGCGCCGGTAGTAGTGGAAGAAGTGGCCGAAGCGCCGGAAGTGGAGGAGGAAGTAGCAGAAACGGAAGCAGTAGTGGAAACGGAAGCAGTAGTGGAGGAAACCCCGGCGGTGGAAGAGACTCCTGCGGCAGATGAAACCCCGGCTGAAGAGACCGAGACCCCTTCTGAAACGGAGGAAAGCGAAGATAAGTAAGACCGCCGCACTGGCATTTAAGATTTGTTTGTAATTTTCATGGACCTGGCAGGGCTTAATTGTCCCTGTCAGGTCCATGTTCAAAATGGACCCTTATGAAAGAATTATCCGAACATTACATGGAGGCACTCGAGTACCTGGCAGGTGAGATCCAGGAGTCAGACGAGCTTTCCACCTACCTCGAAACGGAGGAAGAGGACGATTACAATGCCCTGAAAGATCTGTTCGAACCCCGGATCGTCGATTTTTTCGCCAAGGTAGCCCTTGAAAACCCGCTCCAGCTGGTCGCCCTCGAACGGGTGCTGCTCCTGCCGGAATTCGAAGGCCTCTTTCTGCCCAGGATCCTGGGGCATTCCGTGCTCCGGGGCGAAGTAAACGAGCATTTTCAATACGCAAGGCCGCAAGATCATTTCCGCGACGTACTTATCGCCATCTGCAATTCCTCCAATTTCGAGATCCTCAAAAAACGGATCGGCCAATCCATTCAGGTCGGCTTTGCCCCTGAGCTCCGATATCTGGATCTCCAACCTCATCAACACCTTCGAAAACAAGAAGATACGCTATTACCTGCAAACCCAGAAGCTGGATAAATACCGCAACGAGGCCGACCGGAAAGAGGCCTACCTGCGCCTACAAGCGGCAGTTTGCCAACGACAATTACCAAACGGCCGAATTCCCGGCACCCCGACCGAGCTGACCATCATGATCAGCCCGCTCAAACACTTCATCATCCACCGCATTCTGCTGCCCGGCGCCGACAACTCCACCATCATTCCCGAAATAACGGCGTTTATCGCCAATAAGGACTTTCACAACCACACGGGCCATCTGCAGATCCTATCGCTTTACGTCCATTACTTCGACCTGGAAGGAGCCGATCGCGACATCGTGGAAGAGGCGCTCCAGAAGGTGCGCAAATCCATGCCCGGCTTCAACCACCATTGGTTCGAATTCCTGCTGGAAATGGAGAAACTCGGCCTCGACCTCAATCCCGACGCCGATGTGCGGGCGCTGACGGCCCTGGATCTCAAGGTGAAAGACGGCCTGAGCGATTACTATAAAATGCTCGATATCCTGCACGACGAGGGCTTCCGCTCCGAAAAGGCACAGGAAGCCGTGAGGGTTTTTTACAGCAAACACGAGGGGATGTCGATCGAGAGCGAATGCATCCGGCAGACGGTCTACCTCTATTTCGAAAGAGCCATCCGCCCCATGGATGTATCGGATTATCTCGAATTTTTCGAAATTGCAAAGCCTTTTACCATATATATGGGCATTTTTGCCAGCCAGCAATTCAACCAGCGCATCAAGGACCTCTCGATGGCCTTTGTGCACAAGTGCATGGATAAATTTACCGACAAACGGGGCAAGGACTACCAGGATGTCAAAAAATTCGTCGCCACTTCCTTCAAGGATTGGGGCTTTTTGAGGGAAAAGGAGATCCAGGAAATGTTTAAAACAAAGCGCACACGTAAAAAGGGCACTTAAACCATAAGGTATGCCTCGATTAATCATCATCTCCAACCGGCTCCCCGTGACCGTCAACCGGAAACAGGGCGAACTCATCTTTACCCCAGCGCCGGCGGCCTCGCCACGGGCCTCAACTCGCTGGACGAATCGATCGACAAGACCTGGATCGGCTGGCCCGGAGAGGCGCTCGACGACGAATGGGAACGGGAATCCGTCAAGCGCGACCTGGCCAGGGACCACATGGTGCCGGTCTTTTTGTCGGAGGAAGATATCGAGCTGTACTACGAAGGGTTCAGCAACAAGGTGATCTGGCCTCATTTTCACTATTTCACCCAGTTCACTTCCTACGAAGACAAATACTGGGATGCCTATCAGAAAGTGAATGAGCAATTCGCCAAAGTGGTGGTGGAAAACATCCAGGCCGACGACCTGATCTGGGTGCACGACTACCAGCTGCTCCTCCTGCCGGCCCTGATCCGGAAGTCTTTTCCGGACATTTCCATCGGTTTTTTCCTGCATATTCCCTTCCCCTCCTACGAAATTTTCAGGATGCTCCCCTGGCGGGAAGCCCTGTTGATGGGTATGCTGGGCGCCGACCAGATCGGCTTTCACACCTTTGGCTATATGCGGCATTTTCTGAGTGCGGCGTACCGCATTGCCGGCTACGAGCATTATTTCGGCAGGCTGACCGTAGGCAGGAGGGTGATCAACGTCGATGTGTTTCCATGGGGATCGATTACGATAAATACGCCTTTCCGGATGTGGAAGAGGACTCGAAGGCCGGCATGGAGCGGATCCGCAAATTGACGAGCGACCGCAAGCTGGTCATCACCATCGACCGGCTTGATTATTCGAAGGGGATACCCCACCGGGTAAAGGTGTTTAGCCGTTTCCTGCAATTGTATCCCGAATATAAGACCAAGGTTAGTCTCGTGCTGATCGTCGTGCCTTCCCGCGCCAATGTGGGCGAATACCGCGACCTTAAGACGGAGATCGACACCCTGGTGGGCGAATTCAACAGCCAGCACGGCACCTTCGACTGGACGCCCATCCATTATTTTTACCGCTCCCTCAACTTCGGCGAACTGACTACCCTCTACAAGGTAGCCGATGTCGCCATGATCACCCCCTGCGCGACGGGATGAACCTGGTGGCCAAGGAATACGTGGCCGCAAAGGAGGAGAGCAAAAAGGGCGTCCTGATCCTCAGCGAAATGGCCGGCGCCGCCAGCGAGCTGTACGACGCCCTGATCGTCAACCCCCAGGATGTCAACGAAATGGCGCAAGCTCTCCACAGAGCCTTGACAATGAGCGAAGAAGAACAGCGGACCCGCATGGAGAAAATGCAGGATCGCCTTAAAAAATATACCGTGAAAAACTGGGCGGAGGATTTTATGAACGAACAAATGAGGCTCATGGAAGAACAGAAAGGAGAGAGCTCGGTCCGGTGGGCGTCGACCTGGCCGCCGAGCACGGCGTATGGGTGAAATCGGGCAAGGGCTGGAAGTCCGCCCCCGGCGTCATCAACCACTGGAAAAAAGGGTATCCGCCCGGTGCTCGACAGCATGGTGGAGCGCACGCCCGGCTCTTTGTGGAAGAAAAAGAATATTCCCTGGCCTGGCACTACCGCATGACCGACAAGGACTTAGGCGAAAGCGGGTCCGCGAATTCCGCAACGAGCTCCTCTACCTCACCTCCAACCTCGACCTGCAGGTGCTGGAGGGCAACAAGGTGGTGGAGATCAAAAACGCCGGCGTCAACAAAGGCAAATCCATGGTCAACTGGCTCGCCGAGCGCGACTGGGACTTCATCCTCGCCATCGGCGACGACCAGACCGACGAAGATACGTTCAAGGTGATGCTCCCAAGGCCTACACCATCAAGGTGGGCATGGCCAAAACGGCTGCCCGGTACCAGGTGGTGTCGGTGGGGCATGAG
>JADJBL010000046.1 GCA_016703765.1 Saprospirales bacterium | reverse complement strand
GATATTGGGAAGCCAAACCCCAACAAGACGGGCATGCTTTCGCTTGACGCAAAAGTGATGGAAAGCCAGGAGAGGGAAGATGAGGTTCACGGCCCTCAGCACGATCCCCAAGCCCCAAATGCAGGCCCATGCCACCGCGCACCTTTCGGGCGGCGACAGCCATGCCGATCAGGGTCAGGATAATGATGGAAACAGGATCGGCGCTTCGCCGGTATAGCTCGATCTGGTAGATCCTTGTGTTGATAAGCCCCCGCTTGCTTTCTCTTTCTTGATAAAATCCAGCAACTTTCGCAAGTGGTGCGTTTCTTCCCAGTTGGTATACCGCACGCGAAAATCGGATGGGTGCAGGTTGAGCGTGGTATCTATCGTTTTCCTCCCCTCCACCCAGGTTTCCTTCATCCCGTCGAGAGTGCGGATACTCGTAGCCGCTGAAGGGTCCAATGGTCAAACCCTTCTTCCATTAGACCCAGACCTTCCAACCTTGAGCAGGTATTTCTCATTTGATTGCGCTTCCAGCATGACCGCTCGACCGGAAGTCGACCAGGTGGTGTCCTTCTTCAGTAATACTTCACAAAGGCTCTTTCCTCCGGCCCGATAAACATATGGATGTCCCGGGGTTTTCCTTACGGTCGCTTTCTTGCAACATAAAGGGCGTGCTCAGGGAAATCAGCTTCTGGTCTTGTGCCTCGAGGTAGCGATCTGGTGATAGTTCCTGTAAGTCGGAGCAGCGCAATGACTCCCTTCAGTGATCAGGTAGGGCCGCGTAGTCAGTTGAAGCTCACTCCTGCGTTGAGAGATCAGAAATGATCTCAGGTTATTGTCCAGCCTGGAAGTGAAAAGATACAGGCGAAGCAGCGAAAACCATGACCCACAGACTCCGTTGATCACAGGATAAGATTCAGGTAGTAGTCGAAAATGATCTGTTGGGTGTTTACCGGCTCGTCGATAAGCTCCTCCACCTTCTCGCTTTATGGTCAGTCACGTTGAGGATCATCGACATCAGCAGGCCACGGCAGGAATGTGCGCCAAGAGGTAAGAACGATAACCGGTCTATTCCGTATAGTCTTTTGTAAGCAAAGTCTTTGACAAAAATTAGCGGTAAACAACTTTTTGCCGCCGCTGGCGGCAAGTTGTCTAAAAGATCTTGACCTGCATACCAACTGTCTTTCGGCATCTATTCTCTTTTCAGTTTCGGCAGCTGCCTTCCAGCCGAAAACTGCCATCCAGTATTCTTTTCCTCGCCTCTTTTACCAGCCATGCAAGCTCGGATTGTGCAGGGGGCGATCTGCAAACCCAGCATCTCCTTGCTATGAAACAAATGCCGCAGGTAGGCCTTCCGTATGGTTTCTGCTCGTCGGAACGGCCTCGCTCACCCAGGTCGATGGGGCTCAGGTCTTCCCTTCCCGCTGGCGTTCTTCATAACCGAGTTCCCTTTGCCGTGCAGCCCGTGCCGGGCATTTCGGGTCGGCATCACGCAGTCGAACATATCTACGCCCCAGGGCGATACACTCAACAGGTTTGCCGGGGTGCCCACTCCCATTAAGTAATGAGGTTTGTCCCAGGCAGTATTTCGCAGACCAGGCTTCAGTCATGGCATACATGTCTTCGACGGGCTCTCCGGCCGGCAGGCCTCCGATCGCGTTCCCTCCGGCCGCCAGGCAACAAACTCGACCGACTTCTCTCCGCAGGTCAGGGTAGGTGCTCCCCTTGCACGATGGAAACAAAGGCTTGGCCTATCCCCGCAAAAGCCTCTCCCGATTTGTCGAAATGCTCGCAGCAGCGCATCTAAGCCAGCGGTGGGTCAGCTCCATCGACGTCTCAGCGTATTTGCAATCGGAGGAGGATAAGGCGGGCGCTGCGTCGAGAGCCATCATGATATCCCCTCCAATGGAGCGTTGGATGTCGATAGCCTTTTCAGGGGATGAAAAGGGGTGAGAACCGTCGATATACGGTGTGAAACGTAACCCCTTCTTCCGAGATCTTTCTCCTGTGGCTAGGAATACACCTGGTAGCCGCCGCTGTCGGTAAGCATCGGGCGGTTCCATCCAATAAATCGGTGCAGGCCGCCCGCCTTCTCCAGTACTTCCAGCCCCGGCCTCAGGTAGAGATGGTAGGTATTTCCCAGAATGATCTGCGCTCCGATATCTCCTTCCAGTTCGTGCTGATGCACGGCCTTCACCGACCCTACCGTGCCAACGGGCATAAAGATCGGGGTCTCGATGAGACCATGGTCTGTTTTCAGAAGGCCCGCGCGGGCTTTGGGACGGGTATCGGAATGAAGAAGGTTGAAGGTCAAGGTTGCCGGATTTGGCGCAAAAGTACGCTTTTTTTTCAGCCTCTATAACTGGTATCGGTGCTGGTCCAGTTTTAGCAACAGGCTGATCAGGATGGTAAAACCGAAGAGGAAGACCCTCCTTTGCTGATGAAGGACGGCGGAATCCCGATGATGGGCATGAGGCCTGTAGTCATGCCGATATTGATAAAAACGTGAAAAAAGAGGATGCCGGCCACGCCGTATGCGTAGGTTCGGGAAAACCCGGAGCGCTGTCGTTCGGCGATGGTGATGATCCGCAATAAGAGCAGGAGGAAGAGCACGATAATCGCCATGGAGCCGATGAAGCCCTTTACTCTTCGCCGATGGTGCAGAAAATGAAGTCGGTCGATTGCTCGGGAACGAAGTTCCCCTTGGTCAAACTGCCCTTCGGAAGCCCTTCCCGTTCAATCCGCCCGATCCGATCGCCATTTTGATTGCAGCACATTGTACAGGGACCCCTGCGGGTCGCATTTCCCTGGTTCAGCCATACGTTAATCCGGTCTTGCTGGTGGGGTTTCAGGACGTCGTTGTACAAAAATCCCGATGCATAGACCAGAGCGCTGCTAGGTGCCAGCCGCCGGATAAGAGGATGACCAGGCGGGCATCTTTTGATCAGATGTGTCGGGCAGTAGCCCCCACAAAGCCCCATGCCAATGAGAAAAGCCCATTTTAACTTCGCCGAATAGAAGTACCGGGAGAAGCCCGAGATTGCTACCCAGGCAATTAACCGCAGGCGCTTTCTTTCCGCACCACGAAGAGCGGAGCATGCCCCAGCCAGGAGGCAGCTCACCAAGGCCGGTGGTATTAAATAGGAACCCCAACAAGCGCAGCGCAATGGCGCTAAGCCGAATAACAAATAATTGGCCGGAAGCCCTCGCGGAACAGCGAGATAAAAGGAGAGAAAGACCAGGGACGAACCGGCATCCGGCTGGAGCATGATTAGCGCCGGGGGAGCAACGCAAGCCTACTGCCGATATTTGATTTGCCGAGTTGTTTCGAGTTGGTGCTATACGTATTTATGTATGCCGCCAGGGGGATACAGGCGCCAAACTTGGCCAATTCGGCGGTTGAAAGGGAGAACCCGCCCGGGTGAGACCAGGAGGTCGCTCCCTTTACCTTTCCTTCCCAAAGATCAGGACCGTCACCAAAAGCGAGGGAAAACGAATACGGGATAGGCAAAGGTCTGCCAAAACTTCCGGTCGATGATAAATATGAAGAAAAGGCGATCAGGCAAGTCCCGATCCAGATAGTCTGTTTGCCTACATCGGTCTGGGTCAGAAAATAGTTGAGACCATTTTTATAATGCTCTCCGTACCCCACCGTATAAATCATGAGCCAGCCTATCCCGACCAGGGAGAGGAATAACGAAAAGGTCATCCAATCTATCTTTCTGCTGGATCTTTCTGGCATGGTCAGTACAGAAATTCCGCCGGTCTGATGGACGTATCAATTGCAGGGTAGGCCCCGGGGTAATCCCGCTTGATGGGTAGAGGATCCGGTGGGCGTCGAGTTTTGTTTGGAACGCGCCGGCCTTTACCTTGTAATGGGGCTGCTCGTGCTCCCAATCGACTTTAATATAAGGATAAGAGGATCTGAAACCGGTATAAAGTGGACTCCATCTCCTGCCTGTCGGTCGTAGCTACCAGCTGAATGCGCCAGCCTGATACGGTGGGCGTCGTTTTTGTATTTCAGCATAGCGATCCCACCAGCTGGGTTGCGGCAAGCGGCATTCTAGCCACCTTGCCCTGGGCAAATCCTGGAACAGAACTGCACAAAAAAGAGGAAAGGAGCAATCGCTTCATTTTCAGTTTTTTCCAAAGATAAGTAAAAACTCGTTTATTGTTCCCTCCCTGTACGATCTGGACGCTGGCGGAGCTTCCAAGCCGGGCAGCGTCGGCCTCGATGAGGCAGAACGGCGTCCTGGTAGGACCTCAAGCCGCCGAGGCTACCTGTCTTGATGGAAGGGGGCAGTTGCGCCCTCAGCCAGGAGACGATATCCACATTGGCGCCGGCAACGGGATACCTGTGGAGGTTTTGACAAAATCGACTTCCGATTCGATGCACACCTTGCAGAGGCGGTCCAGTTCTTCCTGGGTCATCATACCCGTCTCGAGAATCACCTTGATCGTCTTTCCGCGCATGTGGGCGATCCGGGTCATGCTGTCGACATCGTTGCGGACGTAATTCCAGTTGCCGCTTTTCACCGCGCAGATATTCACCACGGCATCCACCTCTTCGGCGCCGTCGTCGATGGCGCGCTTGATCTCCTCCACCTTGGCAGGGGTGGTGGCATATCCCATGGGAAAGCCCACGACGGTCGTGACCTTGACGTTGGTCTTCTCCAAAAACTGAAAGGCGTCTTTTACGTAGAAGGGGGGAACGCACACGGAGTAAAACCGGTGGCTAATAGCTTCCTCACATACACTTTGAATATCCTTCAGCGTGCAATCGGGTTTCAGGATGGTGTGGTCTATTTTCTCGGCCAGTTGCATGAAGGTGTTTATTAACACAGTTAGGAGCTTGCAAGTAGTTTGTTAACAAGGCGTCAAGATAGGGTAAATAATCCTGACAAGTCAAGGATTTTCGTCAAAATATTGCACCCACGGCTGCCGGTCTTAGGCATTACGGCCGTGGCATCGTTTGTATTTTTTCCCGCTGCCGCAAGGGCAAGGGTCGTTTCGTCCTACCTTTTTCTCGACTCTCTTCACCGTCTGCTGTCTCGACTGCTGGCTCACCGATTCGGCGGCGGCACGGGCGGCGGCATCTTCCGTCCGGTTAGTCCGGACCTTGCTCAGGTCGGAGCGCTGCTCGCGAGCCTCCTGAATGGTCCTGCCATCCTGGAAGACCACGGAGCCCAGCGCCAGGTAGGAGGTGACGGTCTGGTTGATCTCGTAGATCAGGTTTTCGAAGAGGTTGTAGGCTTCCATCTTGTAGACGACCAGCGGGTCTTTCTGCTCGAAGGAGGCGGCTTGTACGGAGTCCTTCAACTCGTCCATCGAGCGGAGGTGCTCCTTCCATTTTCGTCGATAATGGACAGGGTGACGGCCTTCTCGATATCCGCCATGATGGAACGGCCTTTGGTCTTGATGGCCAGCTCGATATCTGCCGAAATGGGCAGCATCTTGGAGCGCCCGTCGGTAAACGGGATGGCAATGCGCTTGTAGCGATGCCCTTCGTTTTTATGCACATTTTCGACAATGGGCAGGAGGGCGTCGGAGGTGAAATGGGATTTGCGGTCGTAAAATTCGCGGAACTGATGGAAGCAGCGGTCGGATAACTCCTCAATCCTGCCCTCGGCAAAATCTGCGGCGTCCATCTCCGGGTCGATCCCGATCTCGGCGGGCGTCCCTGCGGAAGGTGTCGTAGTTGCCGCCTTCCCGGTGGTTGGCCACCGGTTGGAGGTAATAGCCTGGAACATATTGTTCAGGTCCACCGACAAGCGCTCGCCGGAAAGGGCATTTGCGCGCTTTTTATAGATGGCCTCGCGCTGGATGTTCATCACGTCGTCGTATTCCAAAAGGCGCTTCCGGATTCCGAAGTTGTTTTCCTCGACTTTCTTCTGGGCGCGTTCGATGGACTTGGTCACCATCGAATGCTGGATCACCTCGCCTTCCTTGCCCGGCCCATGCGGTCCATCAAACCGGCGATGCGCTCGGATTGGAAGAGGCGCATGAGGTTGTCTTCCAGCGATACGTAAAACTGGGAAGTACCCGGGTCGCCCTGGCGTCCGGAACGGCCGCGCAACTGGCGGTCCACCCGCCGGGATTCGTGGCGCTCCGTGCCGATAATGGCCAGACCGCCCGCCTTCTTTGACCTCGTCGTTGATCTTGGATGTCGGTACCGCGACCGGCCATGTTGGTGGCGATGGTCACCTTGCCGGATTTACCGGCTTCGGCCACGATCTCCGCCTCGCGCTGGTGCTGTTTGGCGTTTAGTACGTTGTGGTCGATGCCGCGGAGCTTGAGCATACGGCTCAATTTTTCCGAAATATCGACCGAAGTGGTACCCACGAGCACCGGCCTTCCGGCTTTGCTCAGGTTCTCGATCTCTTCTATGACCCCGTTGAATTTCTCCTTGGCGGTTTTGAAAACGAGGTCTTCCTTGTCGTCCCGCACTACCTTGCGGTTGGTGGGGATGACGACAACGTCCAGTTTATAGATCTGCCAAAATTCGCTGGCTTCCGTTTCTGCGGTACCGGTCATGCCGCACAGTTTGTGGAACATCCGGAAGTAGTTCTGCAGAGTGACCGTCGCATAGGTCTGGGTGATCTCGCCCACCTTGACGTTCTCCTTGGCTTCGAGCGCCTGGTGGAGCCCGTCGGAATAGCGGCGCCCTTCCATCATACGGCCGGTCTGCTCATCGACGATCTTGACCTGGCCTTCGATCACGACGTATTCTTCATCGCGTTCAAAGAGCGTATAAGCTTTCAGCAACTGGTTGATGGCGTGCAGGCGCTTGGATTTCACAGAAAAATCCTGCGATAGCTTCATCTTGGCCAGTTCCTTTTCCTGTTTGGTCTGTTCCGTGTTGCCATCGATCTCTACCATCTCGGAGGTGATGTCGGGGAGGATAAAAAACTGGGCATCTTCATTCCCCTTGGCAAGGTATTCGGCGCCGGCTTCCGTAAGTTCTACGTTTCTGTTCTTTTCGTCAATGACGAAGTAGAGGGGCTCGTCGGCGATGTGCATGTGCTTGGACTGCTCCTGCATATAGTGGTTCTCCGCTTTCTGGAGGATCACCTTCACGCCTTCCTCGCTCAAAAACTTGATAAGGGGCCGGTTTTTAGGCAAGGAGCGGTATGCGCGCAAGAGGGCAAGTCCGCCTTCTCCATCCTGATAGCCGGTATTGTTTTCCGCGATCAATTTTCTGGCCTCCGTCAAAAATTTGGTCGACAATTGCCGCTGGGCCGCCAACAGTCTTTCGACCAGGGGTTTGAGTTCCAGATATTCCTGGTCTTCGGTGCCGGTGGTAACCGGGCCGGAAATAATCAGCGGGGTACGGGCATCGTCGATCAATACGGAGTCGACCTCATCGACCATGCCGTAGTGGTGCTTGCGCTGCACGCGTTCGTCCAGGGAGCGCACCATGTTGTCGCGCAGGTAGTCGAAACCGAATTCGTTGTTGGTCCCGTATGTAATATCGCAGTCGTAGGCCCGCTTCCGCTCGTCGGAATGCGGCCGGTATTTGTCAATGCAATCGATGGTGAGAAACAGGAACTCCATGATCGGCCCTACCCACTCGCTATCGCGCCGGGCGAGGTAATCGTTGACCGTAATCACATGGACGCCTTGCTGAGCCAGGCCGTTGAGGTAGGCGGGTAGGGTCGCGACGAGGGTTTTTCCTTCCCCGGTGGCCATCTCCGCGATCTTTCCGTCGTGCAATACCATGCCCCCGATCAGCTGCACGTCGTAATGCACCATATTCCAGGTGACTTCCCCTCCGGCTGCAACCCAGCTGTTTTTCCAGATGGCCTTGTCGCCTTCGATCTGGATATAGGTTTTTCCCTGCCTGGCTGCCAGGTCGCGGTCAAATTGGGTGGCCTTCGTTTCGAGGGTTTCGTGCTCGGTAAATCGACGGGCGGTTTCTTTAACCACGGCGAATGCTTCGGGAAGAAGGTCTTTCAGCGCCAGCTCCAATTGCTTGTCGCGCTCCAGTTTCAATTCATCCAACTCCTTGAACAACTCCTCTTTTTGGGCGAGGTCCTCCTGCTCGACCGCATCATTTTTGACCTGTTCGATGTCCAGGTCGATCTGTGCGAGGTACTCCACGATCCGCGCCCGGAATTCGTGGGTTTTTTCGCGGAGGGCGTCGTTGCTCAAGCCTCCCAGTTTGTCGAATTCCACATGAATCTGTTCAACAATGGGAAGGTAGGTATTGATATCGCGCTCGGTTTTTTGTGCCGAAGATTTTTTTACGCTTCTGGAAAGAAAGTTTAACATGCCTCTTTATATTATGTTGTACGCAGACCCCCGGTTAGGTGTAGTTTAAAAGTTGAATAGTTGAATAGTTTAAGTGAGGCCTTTTTGGCTTCGCCAAAAAGTAAACTTTAAACTTTTCAACTTTTCAACTATTCAACTCTTGACCCCCAAAGGGGATGCAAAGATACGATATATTTGCATGGTCAAGATTTATACCAAGACCTTAAATCGCTTACCAAACTGCCAAATTGGCACGAATATGCCGGACCGTTCCCCGCTTTTTTTCCTCCCGATCGCAGCGCTTCTTTTGCTCGCAAGTTGCAAGGAGTCCTCCATCGAATCGTATTACTACCCCCTGGATGAGCTCCGGGAAGGCCTGGTTTACGAATACCGCAGCACCGGCGACACCCTCGACCCTCCTTTCTACTGGTACTACCGCAGCCATGAAACCGACACGGCTACCTTCCTCACCGGCATGTACTACGACCTGAACTTTACCCCCTTCCAATTTGTCAGGGAAGAGCGCGTATCAAACGGCATGCTGCTGGCCGATTATTATCTTTATGAGAATGATTCGACCGGCAAGCAAGTTCAAATACCCGTAGAAATTGAGGGGGGAAATATTTTTTCCTTCGAACCGGCCGATCCCAAAAAGGTCTTGTATTCCAAGGTCCGCTTTTCTACGCCTTCCGACCCCGATGCCGTCATCTCGCTAATCAAAAACCGGCAGTTTCGATCGGACACGACCTATACCTATGGGGGGAAAACATACGATGCCCTCGTTTTTTACGTTCGGGAATTGATCGACGTGAACGACGAGGGCCATGTAGAACAGGAATTCGACGGACTGGAGATCTACGCCAAAGGCCTCGGCCTGGTCTATTTCAGGAAGGACGTATCAGCTACCTTTATTACCGAATACGAATTGGCGGACCGGTATTCGATGGAGGAGTTGGTTTATGAGGTTTATGAGGTTTATGAGGTTTATGAGGTTTATCTAAACTTTATAAACCTCATAAACTTTATAAACCCAAAGAGTCCATGATATGAAGCTTTTGCCTACGGCAATACTCCTCTGGCTGTTTTCAAGCCCGGTGCTCACAGCACAGGTATTTCCGCCCGACCTGCTCTGTCTTCGGGGGGATACGATCGTGTGGGGGCTGCCGAATAATACTTGCGGGAGCTTCAACAGCTACGATATCTGGTTCAGCAATTCGCTTGGCGGGCCGTACGCTCTGCTCTCATCTGTGACCAATCCGGGGCAGACGAGCTTTGTGCATTCCAACCCGGGGAGCCAGCTGTTTTTCTACTATATGACCGGCAATTTCGACTGTCCCGGCGAGCCGGTTTTATCCTCTGATACGCTGGACAACCTGCTGCCGGAGCCTCCTTTGATCCAAAGCGTGTCGGTGTTCGGCGACAACGTGCAGCTCACGTGGACGCCCAGTCCATCTCCGGAGGTTTACGCCTATATGATCTACCGGCTCATCGGGACCAATGTGGATATCATCGACACCGTTTTTACCGGAAATACCTATCTCGATACAGGCGCGGCGCCGACCCTGCGTTCGGAGGAATACTACGTATTGGCCCTCGACCAGTGCGGGAACACCAGCCAATTCCTCGACCCCCACAAGACGATCCTCCTTCAGGCCCAGGCGGATTCCTGCCGGCAATTGGTGGCCCTGGAGTGGAACCCATACGAAAATTGGCCCGGCGGCATCGAAAGCCAGATCCTATGGCTGAGCATCGACGGCGGGGCGTTTCAGGCCGTCGACACCCTGGGAGGAGAGGCCTCCATTTATGAGTACATGGTAGCGGAAGCAGACGAGGGGGCGGAGCATTGTTTTTACCTGCAAGCCGATGAGGGCGGCAGTGCCGCAAGCTCCAATTCCAGCATCAGCTGCGTCCTGCCGCAGGTCATCACCCCCATGGAAAACCTGGCTGTAAAGAACGCGACTTTCACCCCGGCCGGTTCGGTTCGCCTGGACTGGGTCTGGAAGGCCGAGGCCGAGATCGCTTCTGCCGCCGTTTGGCGGGCCGTCGGCGACCCTGCAAACTTCGCACTGCATTCCAACCTTGCATTCGCGCTCCCTTTGAACGGCGCCGAATCCTTTGAAGACCTAACTGCGCCCCAAAATCAGGGGCCGGTATATTACGAGATCCGGACTGTTGACCTTTGTGGAGCAGAAGTACAGTCCACGCTCGGCGCCACTATTTTCCTCCGGGGCGAATCGACCACGGGTTTCTCCAACCTGCTGACCTGGTCGCCCTGGGAGTTGGAGAACAGCCAGGTGCTGGAATACGAGCTCTACCGGGTGCTGAACGGCATCCCCCAACTGGAAGCTGTGCTCGATCCAACCCAGACATCCTACACCGACGAAGTGGACCCCGAAAACCCCGCCGAGGCTTCGGTTTGCTATTACCTCCTGGCGAGGGGCGGGGTATTTTTGCCCGAGGGGATCAATCCACCCGTCGTGAGCCGCTCCAATACGGTTTGCCTGGAGCAGCATCCCATCGTCCTGGTGCCCAACGCTTTTGCTCCGAACGGGTTCAACCAGGTGTTTCGCCCGGCTATTCAATACCCGAATACCATCACCTCTTTCCGCATGCAGATCTTCGACCGCTACGGGCAGCAGGTATTCGAATCGGCCGACTGGTCAGAGGGCTGGGACGGAAAGTTCAAGGACCGGGCCATGCCGCAAGGCGTCTACGTCTACCGGATCCAGATGACTTTCGGAGACCAGGGCGGCGGATTCCAACAGGAGGGGGTATTGGTCCTGCTGCATTGAGAGAATCTTTTCAGCCCGTATTGACATACAAGTAAAAAATCCATTATCTTTGCTGTCCTTCAAAGGAAAATGGTCGGGTGGCCGAGTGGCTAGGCAGAGGTCTGCAAAACCTCGTACGGCGGTTCGAATCCGCTCTCGACCTCAGGAAATTTAAAAGGGCCCGATCCGGTGGATTGGGCCCTTTTTTTGTAGTATCTTGATAGCATGAGAAAGCCAAATAAACCCTTATGCAAAAATTTAAAAGATACCCCACCTATCCTCTTTATATTGAAACCCCGATAAACTGGAGTGGCTTCAGCTACCATTGGCAACAACTGCCGATACTGCGAAGAGGGTATTTCTATAAAGAAAACATTGAAGTGGGCGGAGATGCGCCCAAGAGTTTCATTCGCGTATACGAATATGGCGAATGCCGGAAGAATAAACCCAAAACCTGGGTGGCTTATGTGGCCAAAGTGGGGCACAAATGGTATCCCATTGAAAGTATTACGGAATATTTGATGAATCGGATCGGAGAGGAGATCGGCCTGAATATGGCCAAATCAAAATTGGCGCTGGCGGGTGGGCAGATCCGCTTTTTGAGTCGATATTTTTTAAAGCCTGACAAAAACGAACAGTTGATCCACGGGGCTCAAATCTATGCCCGGCATTTGGAAGACGAGGATTTTGTCGAACAAGCCAATGAGCGAAAACGAAACGATATCACTCGTGAGCTTTTTACGTTTCAGTTTACGGAGGAAGCGATCCAAGCCATCTTCCCCGATCATCATGAGGAAATAATGCAAGACTTTGTCGCCATGATCCTATTCGATGCAATAGTTGGCAACAATGATCGTCACTTTTACAACTGGGGGGTTATCCACGATGTTTTCAATGAAACAGCGCCCCGTTTTTCTCCTGTTTATGATACGGCAAGAGGCCTTTTTTGGAACGAAAACGAGGAAAAGATTAAAGCCTTCCTCGTTTCTGGAAAGCAGCTAGAAACCAAACTAAACAGCTATGTGGAAAAGGCGAAACCAAGAGTGGGTTGGGACGGCGCCCGAAACCTGAGCCATTTTGAACTGGTTGAAAAAATTTTCACTTCTGACCGGCGTTTTTGTGATCTTTGTAAAAACATGGTAAGCGAAGACAAGAAGCGGAGTATCATACGTTTACTGGAAGAAGAATTTATGTACCTGATGAGCGCTGAACGTTTGGACTTGATAAAGCGTTGTATAGCCTTGAGACTTGAAAGATTGCAACAAATAATCATACCTCAATAACTTCCTCGTATGCTTTCGAAACTTAAGAACCTCTGGAAATCAGACGGGCAAGAGAGCATCATTACCCCAAACAATTATGATGCTGAGTTCGAACTGATCTATAAGGACCTGATCATTGGAACCTTAAGCCTGCATAAAGGCGTATGGTCCTTCTTGTATTCTGAGGAATTCAAAAAACAGGACCGGGTCAAGCCATTGCTTGACTTTCCGGATGTAAATAAGGTTTATTCTTCTGATGAACTGCATCCTTTTTTTGCCCACCGTATCCCCGGACTGGGACAGCCTAAGGTGCAGAAGGTTTTAAAGAATGAGCAGATCGATGAACATAATGAAGCAAAGTTGTTGGAGCGGTTCGGCAAAGTTTCCATCACCAATCCGTTCCTGCTTCATTTAGTATAATAGATTAGAGACAGCGGTTCGAATCCGCTCTCGACCTTGAAGGTTTGAAAAAGGCCCGATTCAATGAATCGGGCCTTTTTTGTTATCTACCGGGAAACTTATAATGCCATAATCTGCAAACTCCGCGAAGAAACATTACCCTTGCTCATCTCCTACCGCATCAGTATATTTACCAATCTGAAAGAACACACGCTCCGAAATACCCGTCATCTGATTCGGGACTTCCAGATATTGTAACACCCATTCCCACAAGACATGACCAACATCAACCCGGAGCAACGCGCTAGAGACCTTATCGACGATATGCTCGGCAAAGCTGGGTGGAGCGTCCAGGATAAAGCCAGGTTGAACTGGTCCCTTGCGATAGGCGTTGCCGTGCGGGAATATCAAACCTCCGAAGGACCAGCCGATTACGTGCTGTTTTTAGATCGCAAACCGGTGGGCGTCATCGAAGCGAAGCGGGAAGAAAAAGGCGAATCACTTTCGGGAACGGAAAATCAATCGGACACATACCGCAAGGCAAAACTGAAGTATCTCGACAACGATCCACTACCGTTTGCCTACGAATCGACCGGCGCACTTACTTATTTCACCAATTATCAAGACCCCAAGCCCAGAGCACGGCGGATCTTCCATTTCCACCGACCCGAGACTTTTCGGGAATGGCTGAAGCAGGATCAATCTCTCGCATCCAGATTGCACAATATCCCCCTGCTCCATCCCGGCAGGCTGAGGGATTGTCAGATCAATGCCATCAGCAAATTGGAGCAATCATTCAAGGAAGCGCGTCCGAAAGCGTTGATCCAAATGTCGACCGGCTCCGGAAAAACGTATTGCGCCATTACGTCCATTTATCGCCTGCTCAAATTTGCAGACGCGAAGCGGGTGCTCTTTTTGGTAGATACACGAAATCTGGGAGAACAGGCCGAACAAGAATTTATGGCCTACGAGCCGGATGACGACAAACGAAAGTTCACCGAATTATACAACGTGCAGCGCCTAAGCTCCCGCCATGTGTCGCCGGATAGTCAGGTATGCATATCGACCATCCAACGCTTGTACTCCATTTTGAAAGACGAAGAACTCGACGATAAAGCCGAGCAGGAAAATCCAAACGAATCGCGCTGGCAAATCAAAGAACCCGTACCCGTGGGGTACAACGAGAAGATACCCTATCGAGTTTTTTGATTTCATCGTCATCGACGAATGCCACCGCTCCATCTACAACTTGTGGAAGCAGGTGTTGGAATATTTCGATGCGTTTCAAATTGGGCTTACGGCGACGCCCGATGCCCGCACCTTCGGCTATTTCAACGAAAATGTCGTTTCCGAATATACCCACGAACAGGCTGTGATCGATGGGGTCAACGTGGGGTATGATGTGTATTTGATCGAAACCAGGATTTCGCAGGAAGGCGCCCAGGTAAGCGCGGGGGAATACATCGAGCGAAGGGAAAAGCTCTCGCGCCGAAAACGGTGGGAGTTGCTCGATGAAGACGCCGAATATTCGGCCAGACAACTGGACCGCGATGTGGTCAACCCCAGCCAGATCAGATGGATCATCAAAACCTTTCGGGAAAAACTTCCGGAGATTTTCCCCCAGCGCAATGAAATTCCAAAAACGTTGATCTTCGCCAAGACCGACTCCCATGCCGAAGACATCATCCGAACCGTGCGGGAAGAATTTGCAGAGAGCAACGAGTTTTGCAAAAAGATCACGTACCAATCGCAGGAAGACCCCAAATCGGTTCTGGCGCAGTTCCGAAACGAATACTATCCCCGGATCGCCGTAACGGTGGACATGATCGCCACCGGCACCGATGTCAAGCCACTGGAGTGCCTGCTATTTATGCGGGATGTGAAAAGCCGCAATTATTTCGAGCAAATGAAAGGTCGTGGCACCCGTACATTGGGGGAAGACGATCTGCGCAAAGTAACGCCTTCCGCCAGACATGCCAAGTCGCATTTTGTGATCGTGGACGCCGTAGGCGTGACCAAGAGCCTGAAAACGGATTCCCGTCCATTGGAACGAAAACCATCAGAACCGCTAAAGGATCTGCTGGGTGCAGTACTCATGGGTGCGAAAGATGAGGATTTATTCACTTCGCTGGCGAATCGCCTCATCCGCCTGGAGCGTATGCTTTCGGATCGGGAAAAAGACGATTTCAAACAGGAAGCAAATGGCAAAACGCCATCCCAAATAGCAGCCGGTCTGCTCGCAGCCTACGATCCCGACCGATTGAGGATAAAGCCAGGCAAATGCACGGCATTCCTGCCGACAGAAACCCGGATCAAAGCCAATTGCATCAAGCGCAGGAAATCCTCGTAGATGGGATCAGAACTACTTTTACCGGACCCTTGAACGAGTACATCGAAAACGTCCGGCGTGTCCACGAGCAGCTAATAGATACATTAAACCGCGACGAGTTGATCCGCGCCGAATGGGATACTTCGAGCGGTGAGCGTGGAGCCAATCTCATCGAAGATTTCCAAACATATATTGAAACGCATAAGGATGAGATCACCGCGTTCCGCATCTTCTACGATCAACCGTACCAGCAACGAAAGTGGACGTACCAGATGGTGAAAGAAATTCTCGACCACCTAAAGCGGCACAAACCCAATCTGGCTCCGTTGCGCGTGTACGAAGCATACGCCGCCTTGGACAAAGTGCCTGCGGAACAACCCAAGAAGGAATTGATCGCATTGGTTTCTCTGCTTAGACGGGTTACTGGCATGGATAAAACGATCGATCCGTATGACGCGAAGGTACGGCGGAATTTCCGAGAATGGGTTTTTAAAACAGGTGGGGCAGGGAAATTAAAGTCCGACAAGATGAATTGGCTGTGCATGATCCGGGATCACATCGCCGCTTCGGTTTCGATCTCTATGGATGATCTGGATTATTCGCCCTTTGACGCCCGCGGTGGAAGGGGGAAAATGTATCAGTTGTTTGG
>JADJBL010000045.1 GCA_016703765.1 Saprospirales bacterium | reverse complement strand
TACACGCCAGAACTTTTTCCGGCTTCCAAATACTGGTAGGGTAAACCTTAGTCTTTGAGTGACGCTGCTGAGAAGAAACAACTGAACACTGAAAACCGGAAACTAAGAACTAAAACTTTTCTTCGTCGCATCCAATATCTCCTCTCACCTCCCCAGCCGTAAGCCTGCGCGTAGACGCGGAGCACGGGCTCCTGGTGCCGGAAGGCCGGATCATCACCCAGCGGTCTTCGTCGAAGTAGAACTTGAAGCCGTCGATAGACCTCGGTGATTGAACGCGGTAGGGCCTTGGCTTTTGTGGTATTGTTTTTGCAGGCGTCGATGACGGCCTGCTTGCGGCTTTCCTCGATATGCAGGTCGTCGCGGGTCGGTGGCGAAGGGCCGACGATGTTGTAAACCTCCTTGATCAGTTGTTGCAGGGTCTTGCCGGTTCGGGCCATGAATTCAAGCACCATCATGGCGATCCAGATGCCGTCGCGCTCGTGATATGGCCTCTCACCGCCAGACCGCCGGATTCTTCGCTGCCTACGATGACGTCTCTTTTTTGGCTATGATTCTCGCGATGTACTTGAAGCCGATCTGGATCACCTCGCATTCCAGCCCGAAAGCGTGGGCTATTTTCTTCCTTCAGTCGGTCACGGAGAAGCTATCACCACCCCGCCCGGTTCTTTTATACTTCGACATACAGGGAGCAGCAGCAGGATACAAAAACGTCCACAAAAATGGCCGTTTTCGTCGTGATCCTGATGCGGTCGGCGTTTTCGCAAACGTCAATAAAAATTCTGCAATTGATCTCCGGATGGCCGCGGATGTATTCCTGATAGTTCCGGAAAGATTGCGGTGAATGGGCTCGGGCGGCCTGTCCCATAAAGGAGGGATTGTATTCGGTGTGTAGAAAAACTATGCTGGCAACAAGATGCGCATGGCGCCCCGGCCTCGCGCCAGTTCGGCCGTCGTAGGCCAGGCGCACATTGGAATTGTGGATGCCGGGCACGTCGGAAGCTGGCTTCCACGTGGGCGATAAAGGATTCTGATTCGAGGTCGGCGTAGCGGATCAGGCCTTCGGCCTTAACTACATCGAGGGCTGGAAACCGCCCATGGCCTGGGGGAATGAGTGCTTCTGACCTCGCTCACTTCGCCGGGGCTCAACGGACCTCCGAGGATGAGACTTGAGCTTATAGCCGCTTGGTGGAAGGAGGGTTGTGGCTTCAGGCGACTGCCCACGCCGAGATCGGCCTGGTGTTTGACCACCCTGAGGGGATACCATGGGGGTGGAGATGAATTTTTCGGAAAGTACGCTTCCCCATCCCGTGGGCGCTCAATACGCAGGCGGTCACTTCGGAGAAAAGTTGTCCGGCGAAGCGGCAATCGTAGCCGATCACGGTTTCCCAGTCGCTGCAACAGCCATTTTGCGGGGGCTTCGGCCACGCGGGCGACGTTGGCCACCGTATACAGTCATCCGCAATAATGGCTCTCCAGCCGTCCGGGTTCCAAATTTGATAGCAGTCATGGGAGGCGTTTTTTGGTCGTTGGGTCAGGCCCAAAATAGGAAAAGATCATTCAAAAAGGCTTAATTTCAGCGCATAAAAGAAGATCGCTGCTTGGCAACCCTGTTGGAAGATACATATTGGCACAAAGGCTGCGCCGCAGCTGGTCGACCCTCTTGCAGTAAGGAGTGAAGGAGGAGCATATTCTCAGCGCCATGGAGGCCTTGCCGCGTCATTTTTCTTGGAAAAGGCTAAAGGGAAAAGGCCCACGAGGATATGGCTTTCCTATCGGCTGCGAGCAAACCATTTCCCATCCCTAGCACCGTGGCGTACCAAACTGCCCCGCCGGAGGTGCAAAAAGGGATAAAGTAATGGAGATCGGCACTATCTCTGGATATCAGGCGGTTATTCCTCCCTTCTGGGCGAAGGGTTTATACGTACTGGAAAGGTAGGAAACGCTCTATTTGAAAACAAAGGCCCTTCTTCTAAAACTGGGCATGCGTCGGTGCGCTATTTTTTCCGCGACGGGACCAAGGGCCTCCCGAATTTGCCCCTTCGACAAGATCCTCGTCACGGCCGGGCTCGATCGGGCGCCCCAAACCCTCCTCGGACCAACTCGCCATCGGCGGAATGCTTGTCATCCCTGTGGTCGGCCAGCGGATGGAACGCATCACCCGGGTCGGGGAAAAGGACTACCGAAAACCGATGATTCGACCAGTTCTAAGTTTGTGCCCTTTCGCCCGGCTTGAAGAAAAAAGGAATAAGGAACCGGTACTCTGGTAAATAATGTAATAACAGTCCAGTATTCCTATTTTAAAAATTGGCGTTGGCGCCAAGAACGCAAAGAGGATATCTATTTCTTAGCGTTCTAGCGCTTTCGGTGGTTATACTAGTTCACTGTCCCTCCCGGGAGCTACCTGACTTCCAGATACTGCCGCGAACGCTTGAGGTCGACCCACCAGTGGCGGCGACGGCGGACCCATCGTCCACCCACAGATGATCCATCGTAAGGTGACCTGCCCCGGCGTTTCTTTCCACTCGGCGTAGCCAGCAAGGCACATAGCGTCTGCTGATCTTGAGCTTGGACCGAAGATCAGGAAACGCTTGTCGCCCGATTTTTCAAAGAGACCGCCAGGCGATTTTCCTTCGGACGGAAGAGAAATACGCCCGGGGTGCCCGCCGGAATGACGATCTCCTCCACCTTGCGGCCGTTTCGGATGCGGATACCGCCTTCGCGGATATGGCTGTTGCCGGAGTTGGCCTCCCTGCGGAGGACGATGCTGTTGGAAAGATAAAACTGGATCTGCTTCAATTCTTCCTCCGACCAGTTGTTTTCTTTGACCAGGTCCTGGGTGAAATAACTGAGTCTCGGACTGCAGGAAGAGAGCGTCAGAGCGGCGAGGAACAGAAAAAAATAAGTGGTTTTCATGGCTTCGTGTTTTAACCCTGCCAAATGTAGGGAAGCCGGAACACCCCGCATGGGGTTAAGACTTTAACCCTGGGCTTAACCAAGGTTTAACGTTATCGGCGCTCCTTGAAAAACCTTTGATCAGATCGCCGCACTCCTGCTCCAGGATCCCTGTAGGCGATCTTCGTCTTCGGATGCAGCAATTCATTTCCAAACCGCAGATACCCCCGCTTCTCATCCGTGGCCCCGTAGACCAGTTTACCCAATTGCGCCCAGGCCAGGGCGCCGGCGCACATGACGCAGGGCTCGAGGGTTACGTACAGCGTGCATTCGTCGAGGTACTTGCTCCCCAAATGCTCCGACGCTGCCGTGATCGCCAGGATCTCGGCGTGGGCCGTCACATCCTTCAGCCGCTCGGTCTGGTTATAGGCCCGTGCGATGATCTGGTTGTCGCAAACCACCACCGCGCCAATGGGGGCTTCTCCTTCCTCGTAGGCTGAAATGCTCTCTTTGAGTGTCCACCAATTCCGCTAAACTCAACTTTATCTTACCCAATAAGTATTCCACAAATTTTGTGGATAGTCCTTCCTTGTCGCATTGGCTCAACACATTATAATATTCTTCCTGACTCTTCTTTATCTCTTGTTCAATTGGCAAATACTCAAACACGGGATTTGCCTTCATTAATATCACCGTCTGCCACAATCGCCCCATCCTTCCATTTCCGTCCGCCTCCAAATAAGATTCCTTGGAGAGAGCGTCAAAGTTTGAAAGGTTATCATATGCCTGAATCGCATTCTCCACCTCTTTGATATCCTTGGAAGGGCCGATTACACGTTTATTGTCCATTATCGCCGTAATCTGATCTTCGCTCAAAGTGTTCCCTTCTATCCCCAATGATGCACGAATGGTCTTTATCTTATTTTTTTTCCTAAGTTCAGTCTGTGGCTTCCTAAGATGTGTCGCATCTACAACGCCTAACAATCTGCCAATCTCGGTGGACAAATTGATAATTTGAGGGGTTCCTTCGTAGTATTTATGAATCATGATGCCATCGTTTGATCGCATCAAAGATACAAAGTTAAGCGGAAAGTGAAATAATCAAGTCAATTTCAGATCATTTGTTGAGTCCACGAATCCCCATACTAGCCTGGAATGTGAGCGTGACTGCCATGCGGGCCTTCAGCAAGGCATGGTTCATGAAGTAATCGTTGTGGAAGATGGAGAACAGTGGGGGTTTTTGAGGGCTACTCCCATTCGTCCCTCAAGGTCTTTTGTATCGCCATTGGGGATGCCTGCAACTGGAATACACCACAATACTTAAAGGCATCAAACTTTTTGGGAATCACCAAGCCGCCAAGAATCTTCTGAATAGTGGCTTTATCGGTCGAGCTTTGATAACAATGGTCATTTCACGTTCTTTTGGGTAAGGTAGGACTTCTTCAAGAAAACCTCAACAGCTCCGGCAGAGTTCCACCTGCCTTCCTTGTTGGTTGAATCGAACGGTTGGCTTACTGCGTGGCACTAAATCCCTCCAATCCCTTTTTGCGTACCATCAGCTACTAATACATAATTTTACGATGAATTTTATGTAGTACAGTATGAAAATTCAGCGGATTATCCAATCTCGGGTAGAAAGCAGAATGGTTCCCGGAAAAGTAGTGGTCGCAACCAAAACCCAAACCGCCCTCGCTCTGGCCTGATACTTACAAGGAAGCCAGTTTTGAAGCCATCCACCCTGGCAACTACCTTGCGTTTATTGCTTGAGTATTTTTTCGAGGGGGGTGCATCTTTTTCCTGGTTCCATCCCTCCTCATCCCAATAGGGCCTATTATTCTTTTAAAAGATTTATTACTTCTTGCCTTAATGCCGGCAAATGCTTTTTCAAAACCGCCCAGACGATGGTATCATCCACTTCGTCATAATTATGAGCAAGGCGGTTGCGAAAAGAAACAATTTGAGGAATATTGTTCAGCGGAGATTCCGGAGCCGCTTTTGAATATTTATTGACGGCTTCCCCCAAAATAACTAATTGCCGCTCCACCGCACTTTTGGTTTTCAAATCAGCCTGATAGGACCCAAAATCAGGAGTGTCTTTAGAAAACTGATTAACCAGGTCGATGGCATTAAGCATGTCAGACAGGTATTTCTTGGCTTGCTCGGTCATAAACCAGGATTTTAGTTTCCTCCAGTGCTTTGCGGAAGAAAGGGTTCTTGATGGGCTGGTCGGTTAACAAATCGACCTTTTTTTCAAAAAGCTTTTCCAGTTCATCCCATAGCTCAAGAAGCGTTAGACCTTTGGAAACAGGATCCTTTATGGGAAGAAGTACAACTTGCAGGTCAATATCGCTCGTTTTGACGTCAAATGTCCCGGAAACAATAGACCCGAAGGCATAGAGCCTGGAGACTCTGTACTTCCGGCACAACTCATGGAGTTGACCCATCCTTTGAGCCATATAGGGATGCAGCTTCATACGGCGGTTTTATGATCTAAAGTACAAACTCTTGGGAAAAGTTCAAACAAGGCTTTGCTTTGGTGGGGGCTAACTGTGGGCACGCGCGACAGAGCGAGCGGATGCGAGCCATGGAAGACGTGTGCAATGTTAAGCCACGTTTTTTTTCATTTCCGGGATTTCAGTCAACTCTTTTGCCAAGAGATTTGCGGATTCCTCTATATCGAAATCGTCCTGGAGTCCAAGCCAAAACTTTGCCGAAGTACCAAAGTACTTGCTTAATCTTAATGCGGTGTCTGCTGTAATTCTCCTTTTTCGTTTCACGATTTCGCTAACCCTTGTCTGGGGAATTTTAAGATCTTTTGCCAACTTGTATTGGCTGATTCCCAGTGGGTTCAGGAACTCTTCCAGCAAAACCTCCCCCGGATGTATGTTTGGTAATTTTTCCATCCTGTTTTCTATTTAATGATAGTCTGTTACTTGAACTTCGTAGGCGTCATTTCCAACCCATTTGAAAATGATTCGCCATTGGTCGTTAACTCGAATACTCCAAAAATCCTTTAAGGTCCCTTTTAATTTCTCCAACTTATTCCCTGGAGGTACTCGAAGATCGTTAATGTCCTGAGCGTTATTAATCATTCTCAGTTTCCTTCTGGCAATTGGCTGAATGTCCTTGGGAAACTTCCCGGAGTATGACCCATGCCAGATTCTTTCAGTTTCTTTATCGCCAAAGCTCTTTATCATACTAACGCGTCATGTTACTAACGTCAAAGGTAGGTATTTGGTTCAATTTCTCCAAACTTTTTCAATGGGGCTTAACGGTTGTTTTGACGGCCCAACTAATATCTTCATCATGGATTAAAGGAATGGCCTGAACTCATTAAGGTCAAGGTCAGCGTAAAATGGTTTGAGAGCATTTGACCAACCAAAATTGAAAAACTCTTGTGTCTCTTGTATTTTGTCCACACTGTCTGCATTGCTGTTAGGATAGAATTGAGAAATTACATCAAGGCGTCTTACAATGTGCTGAATTGCATGATAGCTTGGTCCCGAAAAAAGATTCTCTAATTCTTGGCGTTTGTTGTTCAATGACAGATTTTAATATTTCTGCTGGTGTCATCACTCTCTATATTGTTCCCGTGGGTTGAAGTTGGCACGGTCGCCACAGGGTTGGCTTTAAGGGCTGACATATTTATATTATTTGAGTAATTCCTAACCTACTAGAATATGAACTGTATTCAACTTGTATTTGCGAGTAACTCTTTGTTAAAAACTTTTATATTTTCAAATTTGTTAATAAATATTTTTTTCAGGGACTGAGAAAACATACCTATAATCAAATATTAATGCAATGTCATTTTCTTTTTCGGAAAATTGCAAATGGTCATAGAGTTTTATAGAAATTAGACCAGAATCACCTTTCTTAAATTCTTTTTTTCCTTTCCTTTCCTTTCTGGATTCTTAATTAAAACACCACTAATAAGTTTAAGATTTTTACCATATTTATTCTGAGAAATATCACAAGGTCTAGAAATTAAAAGGCAAATATCTATTAATTCAGTTGAAGAATCCGGCAATTTACTTTTTCAATTTGATGAGATAAATACTTGTTAATATGCTCATCATTTTGAATGTTGTAATAATTTTTAACAGGCTGTTCTTAAAAGTACAAATAGTTCCAGGCCTAATAACTTCCTGATTCAAAGGTGCTTTGTGAAGCTTGAAATGAAACCAACTATTAAGTTTTGAATCAACATCAGTCTGAACACTATCAGGTATTTGATATAAGTCATTAGTATTACCTTCTGAAATTTCATTAAACGGGATTAATCCTTTAGTATTTGATATTAATACAGAATCTAATGCTTCAAACAATGTTTCTCTTTTAAAATCGTTGTTTGGATTTCGCACTAATGATGTCCCACCATGGCCGAGTATAATTTTTGCAATTTCTTTTTTAAAGTATGAGGTGAATTATTGCTGGTTAAATGCCCAATAACTAGATTCGACGAAACTGCAACATTTTTCTTCCAATTTGAAAGTTCTTCCAATTCTGGATAATCAGCAAGTTTTACGTTTATTGAGTCCTCAATTTTTAAAATCCCAACCATCTTGGGTTTGATAATCGATCTTCTGTTCAGCAAAAACAAGAACGGTTCCTTTTTAATCTTTTTAGTTCTTCCAAAATTTCATCTTTTTTATCTGTCTCTTTCGACCATAGCACTAGAATATAAAATGAATTTTCAGTTAATAGGCTATCAAGCCAAGCTGCACAATGAGTTGGGTCATAATCAGCAGGATTATCTGTAAAATGGACATCCAGAAATATTAAGTTTAAATCGGAAAAACGAATAGCCGGTTTTGGGTCAGGATCTGTCAGATGTCCATTGAAATATTTTCTCCCTACGCCTTCTTCCTGATATTGCTCTCGGATACCCTTAATTTCTTCAAATTTATCATCTATTATAGCAACTCTTGGTTCAAATGAAAGCATATTTACTGGTTTTTACTGAATGATAATTTAATGGCTGCGCCTCTATATTTTTTGTTGGAACTTCAATATCATCTAAATCTGAATTTTCAAGAATTTCAAATTTCCCATACTTCATCATAATTGTGTCAATCAAGTGCAGACCTATACCAATACCGTCATCCTTTCTCGAGAAGAATGGTTAACTAAATCCGTGATTTCGTCTTTAAACCCTGGTCCATTATCTACAATAACAATTCTTCAAAGGAATGTCATTATCTAAATAAGTTTTAACATAGATTCCTTTATTTTCTTTTTTATAAATTGTATCTAGCCAATAGATGCTATTATCTATTACATTCATAATCATTGCAACAAAATATCTTTTATCGCATTTGATTGTATCAAGTGAATCATCAAAGTCGTTTTGTAGATTTCTCTGGTTTTCTAGTTTTTAGTTTAAAACCATAATTAGGAATTGCTTTATCAAGCGATTCAATAATATTTATTGGTTTATTTCCTCCTTTTCGTAGAACAGATAAAATACCTTGAACATAATCATCCGCAGCTCATCTACTTTTTTCATTTGCTAAAACAGGTTGAAATGGGTTGTCATTTACAACTTCTTTCATTCTAGGTTACTAATTTTTTCAATTTCGTGAAGTGCAACAGAAGCTGTCATCCCAACGCCCGCAGGGGATCAAAAGTGTTTCTTTCTTTTCTTCAAAATCCTTTTTGAAGGTTTTCAGCCTTTTTTTAATTTTCCCTTTTTTCAGCATCTGAGAAATCCGTTGAATCTATAAGTTCTTTAAAATGAGACGTTTGGTCTTGGTAGTCTTTTGCTTTTGGTGCGGGGGTTTATATATTCAAGCCATTTTTTTCTGTCTTTCCAACGCCAGATTCTGTATTCATTGAGGAATACCAATAAGACAATTTTCGAATAGCTTATAATTCACACTTTCTACAAATCCTTCCCGATTAGTTTTTCAATTAAACAATTAGAATTCTGAGAGTCTAAATAAACAAAGCCTATATTTAGATTGTTAGAAATCCATGATTTATTATTAACCCTTCTGTTTTCTAATTCAAGCCAGTCATTGCCAGGTTCCCCATAATTGAATACTCTCATTTCATCCTTAAAAACTTTAATCCCTGCGTGGAATTTCAATACACTTTTAAGCGTTTTAGAATCATAAGTATAATTTCGTAAAGTTTCTGGGTCTAGATCATACGTATAGGATTCAAGTAAAACAGTTCCGAAAGGAAGAGGTCTATTAAAAATTTCGAGTTGCTCGTCAAGTTCAATTTCTGTTAAAATTTCTTCTTTTTCTAACTCAACTTTGGATTTTTTGATTAATTCACCTTTTATATTAATGCATTTATTGTCAATCCTTCTTTTACCAAAATCTTCATTAAGCTCAAACTCACATATGTAATCAAAAGTGAGGTTATAGTCTTTGTCTAATAAAGCTGTAAATTTATATGGAGCGATTTTCAAAATCTCCTGAGCATTTGGAAAATCTTCTAGCCATATGATTACTAAAATCTAGTTTTATTTTTAAATTTTGTTGAATCATTTTTTTGGGGACAACATTGAAACAATATTCCTTTTAAGGCTTCTTGCCATCCTTCTTGTCCAAGGTTCTTCAATGATGTCACTTTTTTATTAATGTTCCAGAATTATCTTGGAAGTGAAATTTTGTTTTATCTGTTTCTGTCTGCCAGGAAATAGGAATGTCTTCTAAATATTTTGATTGAGAAAAAGCTTTCCAATCAATTGTTAAGGTTATTTCATAATCTAGCACAACCTTTACTTTATTTCTTGCTGCATCTTCAATTATTTCAGCAGGTCTTGTTATTAGGGTTATAACGTTTCCCAATTTATGTACAGCAAAACGGCCAACTCCTTTTCTCCCATTGGAACTCGGTTATAGATTGGGCTTCGATTAATTATTCGATTTCCATCTTCATCAATTGGCTTTCTATGGTCTGTTCACGGTTCAAGCCAAACATTTTCAATAACATCACTAGTAAGCCCAGTCCCATTGTCTTCTATTGTAACAATTGCATTTGTCTTGTCCTGAATATTAAAAAAATTTACATTCACAAAGCTAGAGTCAGCGTCATAACTATTCTTGACCAACTCATAAATTGCCATAATTGGGCTTTTTATGAGCTCTTCACCTAATAATCTTAAGATATGTGCTTTTGGTTTAAAGTGTTTAATATTTCCCATCTTGAAGTTGTTCTTTGATTTTATTTGCGATTTCATTAGCCATTAGAGGAGGAACAGCATTGCCTATTTGCCTAAACGCAGCATTTCTTCCACCTTCAAAGAAGAAATCATCAGGGAAAGACTGGATTCTTGCAGCTTCTCTTACAGATAGCGATCTTATTTGCTTGTTGTCAGGATAGATATAATAATGGCCATCTTTAGCAATATGTGCTACCATAGTATGAGAAAGACCATTGATATCGACAACTTTGTATCTGTCAACAAAAGACTTTTCGTTTTTATGGGTTTTAAGTTCGTCTGGCAAATCAGGGTATTTTAACCTTTCTGATTTTTCAGCCATTTGTTTATTGCAATTTTATAGATGTTTAAATCTCTTTCATTGTGAGGTCTTGTGATATGTTGGGTTACAAAATCAATTCCGTTTCGTATTTCATATTTTTCAAGATATTTCGTTGCTGGTTTTGAATATTTAGTAATATTTTTTTGTTCTCCAGGTTTTAACATTTCTAAATCAGACAGAATTTCACTTACTGTAAATTTTTCTTGAATCTTATCAAATTTCGGGTATTTAAAATACGTACCTTTTGCCAGCCAATTAAAATTATTCTTCTTCTTTTTGTAAAACTCCGAAATGTTCTGACTTCTGGATTGTATAATCTAATTCATATCCAATACGTTTAAAATATGCTTGCATATTTTTAAAATAACTTCCTTTCTCAGCGTTATTAGTCCCATTACGTTCTCAAAAACAAAACTTTTGGCTCATATTTTTTCAGGAACTTAGCATATTCTTTATAAAGAAAATTTCGTGGGTCATTTTTCATTCCATCTTTGTCTCTAGCCCTTCCGACATGAGAATATGCTTGGCAAGGTGGCCCACCGACAATTAGGTCGATTTTTTCCCTTTAGCAAGTTTATCTATTTTTTTTCAAATATGATTTTGTTGTTATCTCCGCCAATAGGAATATTTATTACGGATTTAGAAAGTTCGGAATTAACAAAGTCTTTTAAAAATTCCTCTCGAGTCATTTTTTCTGAGATATAGTCGTAATATTTTTGTATCCTATTTTCAGATTTTAATTTATGATATACTAATCGAGTTTCAAGAGTGTCACAAGCATTTTTGTCTATTTCCACGTGTGCAATAGGGGTAAATCCAGCTTTAATAAAACCCCTCAGACAACCCACCTGCACCTGAAAATAAGTCTATGAAATTTAGTTTTTCATGCCTATTTATTTAGTATTAAGTGTCCGTACATTTTTTGAAGAATCTCTTTAGGGTCTGCGTCTATTGCTTTTGAAATCAGATATAATTCTTCCGCTTTAAGATTAGTGTTTTCTTTTGTGCTTAGTTGACTAAGACGTGATTTTCGAATTCCAGTTTTTCTAGAGACTTCTGCTTTATTTATAGATTTGTCAGAAAGATACTTACCAAGAAAAGTCATATTTCGAAAATTATGATTGTTCTATAAAAGTAAACAAAAGTTTTGCTTAAGGAAACAAATGTATGTAATAAAGTTACTAATGTGTTAGATCAGTTTGGGTGGTGGTGGGAAGTTAAATCTCTTTTTGTTTGTGAGGCACGAACTAAATAAAATGTGCTTGACCGTGTGGTTGGTTTATTATTTTTTTTCTCATTAAAGCTACCGCCGGTAGGGGTTTAGTTCATCATTTGCACTCCCGCCACCCATGGCGTCTATCTTCCCAAAAAAGCCAGATACCCGCCACCCATGGCGTCTATTTCCGCTCTGGACGTACCCAAGTTTACACCTCCACCAATCCCCACCAGACTCTCCCAAACCCCCTTACCGCCAAAGCTACGCCCACACCCCGCAGGCAAAGACCCTACCCCAAGCCCGCAAAAACACCGGAAACCAAAACAGAAAGAAGCATAAAAACAACCGGGTTCAGGCATTTCCATAGTTTTCGTTAAAACAGAAGCCTTCCAAATTTCCAAAACTTCCACCAAAAAACCAAGCGCAGAAAGCGGGGCTTAAAAAATCCAGCCTCCCCTGGACTCCTAAACTCCAAAAAATTGCCTACCTTTGCACATGGAAAACGGAAAAACATTCATCGATAAATTCACGGAGGAAGCGTTCACTTTTGATGATGTCCTCCTGATCCCCTCCTACTCGGAAGTCCTTCCCCGCGAAGTGGATACTTCCACCCAGCTTACCCGCGATATTCGAATCAACGTCCCTATCCTCTCGGCAGCGATGGATACGGTGACCGAGTACAAGCTGGCCATCGCCATTGCACAGCAGGGCGGACTTGGGGTCATTCACAAAAACATGTCGATCGAAAAGCAGGCGGAGCAGGTGCGAAGCGTGAAGCGCTCGGAGAGCGGCATGATCATCGACCCGGTCACCCTCGGCACGGAAGCCACCTTGGGCGACGCCCTCGACCTGATGGAAAAATTCCGCATTGGCGGAATTCCGATCATCGACGTGGATAAAAAGCTGATCGGCATCCTCACCAACCGCGACCTGCGTTTCGAACAGGTCAGGAGCCGCTCGGTCCGGGAGGTGATGACCAAGGCAAACCTGATTACCGCGCCGGCCGGCACCACGCTTCAGCAGGCCAAGGAGATCCTGCAGTTTCACAAAATCGAAAAATTGCCGGTGGTCGATAAGGACAACCGCCTCGTAGGCCTCATCACCTACAAGGATATCATGAAGGTTCAGAATTACCCTCATTCCTGCAAAGACGCATTCGGCCGGCTCATGGTGGGCGCCGCAGTGGGCGTCACCCGCGATACGGAAGAGCGCGTAGAGGCGCTGATCTCGGTGGGAGTCGATATGGTTTGCGTGGATACGGCGCACGGCCACTCCAAAGGGGTGCTGGACGCCATCCGGTCGATCAAAAAACGATTCCCGGATCTCCAGGTCGTGGGCGGCAACGTCGCTACGGGCGAGGGCGCCAAGGCCCTGGTGGATGCGGGGGTCGACGGCGTCAAGGTGGGCGTCGGACCCGGTAGCATCTGCACGACGCGGATCGTAGCCGGGGTAGGCGTACCGCAGTTATCCGCTATTTACAACGCCGCCCGCGCCGTCCGCGGCAGCGGGGTTCCGGTGATCGGCGACGGCGGCATCCGCTTTACGGGCGACATCGCCAAGGCCATCGCCGCCGGGGCCGATACGATCATGGCCGGCGGACTGTTCGCCGGCGTGGAAGAAGCTCCCGGCGAGACCATCATTCTGGAAGGCCGCAAATTCAAGGTCTATCGCGGCATGGGCTCCTTAGGCGCCATGGAGCTGGGTTCCAAGGACCGCTACTTCCAGGACGTGGAAGACGACCTCAAAAAACTGGTGCCCGAGGGGATCGAGGGCCGCGTGCCGTTCAAAGGCACCCTTGCCGAAGTCATGGTCCAATACATCGGCGGACTGCGCGCCAGCATGGGTTACTGCGGCGCAGGCAGCATCCGCGAAATGCAAAATGCCCGCTTTACCCGCATGACTTCCGCAGGCATCCGCGAGAGCCATCCGCATAATATTACGATTACGAAGGAATCCCCTAACTATAGTAGGTGAGTTATTTTTCTAAAGTTAATGAGTTAATAAGTTAATGAGTTATTGTAAGTCAATAACTCATTAACTTATTAACTCATTAACTAAGTCCTTTCTATCATGTTCCTATTCCATGACAACCACAGATAGTGTCTCAAGCCCCTCGGTTATTCTCTTCGACGGCGTGTGCAACCTCTGCAACGGGTTTGTGCAATTCCTCATCCTGCGCGATCCGAAGCGGAGGTATCGCTATGCCTCCCTGCAATCGGAGACGGGAAAGAAGTTGATGGAGGAAGTGGGACTTTCCCTGGTGCAAATCGACTCGGTCATTTTGATCGAAGGGGGGAAGGCCTATACCCATTCCGATGTGGCGCTGCGGGTTTCCGCGCACATGGGGGCTTTGTGGCCGCTGTTTCAGGTATTCTATCTGTTGCCAAAGTTTATCCGGGACGCCATCTACAACTGGGTAGCCAGGAATCGATACAGGTGGTTCGGCAAACGGGAATCCTGTATGGTGCCGACTCCGGAACTAAAAAGCCTGTTTTTGGACTAATAGTTAATAATCCATATTTTCGCAACTTTTTAGGATCGTAATGAAAATAATTTCCGGATTTGAGGGGGGGCCTCTTCGCGTTCTTGCGTCTTTGCGGTTAAAATTTCAAAACCGCTAAGGCGCTAAGAACGCTAAGAAGTAGTTTCATTAAAATTGGGAAGAAATAATCCTTAGCAACCGCAACCTGAAAAACATGAGCAAGCGCCTGGAAATCGCCTCCATTTTGAAGCAGCCCCCCTTGAACGAGACCATCACCGTCATGGGATGGGTTCGAGCATTCCGCAACAACCGCTTTATCGCCCTCAACGACGGCTCCAGCTTTCACAATCTTCAGGTGGTGATCGACCCGGAGCAGTTGGATGAACAGATCCTCAAACAGATCCATTTCCATTCCTGCATCAAGGCCACCGGGCAACTGGTCGAGTCGAAAGGCGCCGGGCAGGCTTTTGAAGTCATCGCTTCGGAAGTGGAAATATTGGGCGATTCGAGTCCGGAGGAGGGCTATGTGCTTCAGCCAAAGGCCCAGACTCCCGAATTCCTTCGTGAAAACGCGCATTTCCGGATGCGGACGAACACCTTCAGTTCGGTGTTCCGGATCCGCCACGGCATCGCTTTCGCCATCCATAAATATTACAACGACCGGGGCTATTACTACATGCACACCCCCATCATCACGGGCAGCGATGCGGAAGGCGCGGGGGAGATGTTTCATGTTTCGGTTTTCGAACCCAACAAGGCCCCTACCCTTCCCGACGGCAGCATCGACTGGAAACAGGATTTCTTTGCCAAGGCCACCAACCTGACCGTTTCCGGGCAATTGCAGGCCGAGATGGGCGCGCTGGCCATGGGAAAAGTGTACACCTTCGGGCCGACTTTCCGGGCGGAAAACTCCAATACCTCCCGCCACCTCGCCGAATTCTGGATGATCGAACCCGAGGTTGCCTTCTTCGATATCCACGACGATATGGACCTGGCGGAGGATTTCTGCAAATACCTCATCCGCTATATCCTCGACACGTATCCGGACGACGTAGCCTTCCTCGACAAGCGCATCGAGGACCTGGAGAAGAACATGCCCAAGGAGCAACGCCGCCCCATGGGCCTGCTGGAGACGCTCCGCTTCGTCGTCGACAACGATTTCGAGCGCATCACCTACACCGAGGCCGTGGATATCCTGTTGAATTCCAAGCCTTACAAAAAAGGGCAGTTTGAATTTCCCATCGAATGGGGCAAGGACCTTCAGGCCGAACACGAGCGCTTTCTGGTAGAGCGGGAGTTCCAAAAACCGGTCATCGTCCGCAACTACCCCAAGGATATCAAGGCTTTCTACATGCGCCTCAACGACGACGGCAAGACCGTGGCGGCTATGGACGTCCTTTTCCCGGGCATCGGGGAGGTGATCGGCGGCTCGCAGCGCGAGGAGCGGCATGGCCACCTCGTGAAAAGAATGCAGGAAATGAATATCCCCGAGCACGAGCTCTGGTGGTACCTCGACCTTCGCCGCTTCGGGGGCGCCCCCCACGCCGGCTTCGGCCTGGGCTTCGAGCGCATGGTGCAGTTTATCACCGGCATGTCAAATATCAGGGATGTGATCGCGTTTCCGCGCACACCCGGCAGTGCGGAGTTTTGACGCCCCCCCCCCCCCCCCCAAACACTCCCCCCCCCGCTGCCTCACCCCCCCCTCTTTTTAAAACCTTAAAACCCCCACCCCCCCCCCAACAAACCTAAAAAAAAAGAGGGCCCATCTGGTGACGGGCCCTCGCGCTACTAACAAATTATAATCTCATGAAAAATGTCCTACCTAAATAACTCCTCTAAGAGGCAAAACGTTCACAATTTCCACACAATCAATTGTTAATCATTTCTTAACGTTCTGCTTTCGGAGTTTTTGTCCCTGCGCGAGGGTTAAAAAGGTCCCACCCCGGAGGGGTGGGACAGTTGCGCTACTAACAAATTATAATCTCATGAAAATGTCCAAGTTTGAGAGGATGTTCCAAAGGGCCAAAAAAGGCCCTTTGGGAGTACATCATTACACACGCATCATTAACTAATGTCCGGTTTTTGGGTTGGCCTTTCTCTTTTGAAAGACCTGGTCGGTTTTGGGAATTTTTTTAAATCGGTCTTGAGAACAACTTAAATCGGACTTGGGTTAATTCCCCGATCGTATTCGGGGTTGGTTTTGGGTACTTTCCGGTTTTGGGGTTTTCTTCGAGGAAGGGGGCTTTTTTTGCACCCTTCCTCTCCGAAGTTTCAAGTATGTAATCGGTTTTTGAAATGGATTTCAAAGAGCACTTTTGACGGGCCTTCTACCCTACTGAACAATTATCTTGCCAGTTTTAAGTTTCTGTCCGTCGGCTTCGAGAACAAAGAAATAGGAACCTGCTTTCAGGTCGCCTTTTGTCATCGCTATTTGATCGCCCGCCGATTTTTCCTGGCGAACCAGGCGCCCGGCGGCGTCGTAAACTTTCACTTCAAGTTGGTTGAAGGCTTTTCCTTCTACCAGGATGGTCGACTGGCCGCCCATCGGGTTGGGGAAGATTTTCACCAACACACCCGGGATCAGTACTTCTCCGTCTGCGGAGACGACGAAGTCTCCCAATGTGGCGCCGCCTATTACGTGGCGTTCGAGCGCGCTTGTGACCGGAATTTCATCGTACCCTACAAACAGCAGGGCTTTGTTGAAGATCACCGTACCTTCTTCGAGGTCGGCTTGTTGCGAGATCCTGAACTGGATGAACCCTTTGGAAGCATCCGGGTTTGCGCTGGCGGGCGGCAGCACGATGTTTTCGAAGACAAACTTCACGATGCCGTTGTCATAGGCCTGGAAGTTGTAAGGATGGCTGCCTGCGCCCGGCTGGATGGTCGCAATATTCAAGTGTTCCAGTGCGAGGGAGTCCCGAACGGCTACCCAGTAAAGGGTATCTTCGGTGGTATTTTGAAAGAGAACGTGGTATTCGATATCTACATTCGCCGCGATGGTGTCGTTGCCCGCGGGGCCGTATCCTTTGGGATAGCCTCTGAGGTCGATCGTGGCAATTCCTTCTACGCTTTCCTGTACGTCGATGGCGGTAAACACATCGGCTTCGTCTTCCGGGAACATGGTGACCATGCCTCTGGAGAAATCCGTTCCGCCGCCGTCCACACAACCTTCGATCGCGATGGTCGGGATGCTTTTGCCGGGGTGGTTGGGGCTTTGAGCCGCCACGATCCGCCAGGTGCTTCCGTTGGCTTCGCGTTTCACCAGCATCGAGTTGCCCGCAGGAAGGGGATCAACAGGAGTGGGTTCTGCTTTGCCCATGATCTCGTCCTCGATCACGATGTAGCCCGAGGGCTGGTCCATATCCTCGCCGATGTTGCGCAGTTCGAAGACCACGCTGTCTCCGTCGCACCGTGCGGTGGCGAGAAGGCTGGAGCCATCCCAACCGGACGGAGGAGGAACGCAATTTTCATCGGAGGAGATGTCTGCCCGAACGAAGAAGTTCGTTCCGGTCAGTGCATCGCAATTTGCGGTAAAGGTCACTTCAAAATCGCCGCCGGCGCCGAGGGCCAGGTCGTTGATGTCGAAGAAAAGGCTGTCGCCGATCTGGCTTGAAACCGGGAGCGTCGAGCTGACATAAGTCCAGTCGGGGTCGATTTCGAGCACCACATTCACACCGGTCGCGGGGGCAGTTCCTTCGTTGCGATAAGTCACTTTGAAGGTGCTGTTTTCGCAAGCTATTACTGCGTCAGTCGCTAAGTCAATGAACAGGTAGGGACAGGTGTAAGTCGGGGTCATCGGGAATTCCACCTCGATGGTATCGTATGTAAGCGGGAAGGAGAGGTTATTGATAATCGGGAAAGTAGATTCCCAGATAGTCCCTCTTACATGCGCTTTTACATCGTAGGTCCCTGTGTCGACGAGTACGGAGAAAAAGCCGTTCTCATCGGAGGAGCCGAACCAGGAGGAGCCATTGTCTCCGTTTGCTTCGATCACCCAGTCGTTCAGGCCGGGTTCGCCCGGGTCCTGGTTGGTGTCGCCGTTGACGTCGTAGAAGACATTACCGGCGATGTAGTTGGTGCGGATGCGGCCATCTGCGTCCGCTTTGATCAGCTTCACATCGTTGATGAAGATCTGAGCGCTTTGGCCGTTCCATCCTGCCAGGGCAAAACCTCCATCTGCTCTTTCTACGAGCGATTCTGCCCAGTCGATAATTTGAGTTCTCCCATAAGAATGTGTCCATATCGGGGCGCCGTCGGTGGCATTCACCTTGGCGATGAACAGGTCGATGTTGGTTGCATCGGTTTCTACGATCCCTCCGATCACGTAGTTGCCATCGTCAGTCTCTACTACGTCGTTTCCTTGTCCGCCCACGCCCTGGCTGAAGGTTTGGGTCCAGAGGTCGCTAGATCCGTCTGCGCTCAACTTGCCTACGAAGATCTGGGAAAAGCCGCTGTGGCCTGCCAGTACATAGGCGCCATCGCTGGCAAGGGTCATCCCGAAACTTTGTTCGAAGGTAGCGGGGAGGTCGAAGTAGTAGTCCCACACCTGGTTTCCGTCGAAGTCGAGCTTCAGCGCGTAGATGTCCGAACTGCTGGTGTTTGGGTTGATGGCGTTTCCGCCGATCAGGTAGCCATCGCTGAGTTCTTCCACGCTCCAGCCTTCATCATCGCCGGAACCGCCGAAGTTTTTCTCCCAGACCAGGTCGCCGTTGGCGTCGGCCTTAATTACGTAGATGTTTAGGTCGCCGTTGGGCAGGATGAGTTTGCGTCCTACCAGGATATACCCGCCATCGGCGGTAGCCTGAACGTCAAACCCTTGCTCAAAACCGCTTCCGAAGCTGTTGCTCCAAAGAAGGTCGCCTTGCGGGCTGATTTTGAGCAGATAAACTTTGAAAGAATCGAGCGCTGTTTGGCGGATGTCACCCACGATGATAAAACCACCATCTTGAGTGGCATCCATGCCGTAAGCGTGCTCGATGAACCCTTCGTCGAAATTGTTGGACCAGATTTCCTGACCATCGACGTCCGTGCGTACTACATATACGTCCAGATCGCCGTCCGTTCCGAAAGATTCGCTGTAACCGGCTATTAGGTAGCCTCTGTCATCGGTTTGTAAGATAGCCTGTCCTTGATCTTCACTGTTGCCGCCGAAGTTGTATTCAAAACCCTGGGCGTTCATTTGCATGCTGCTCATAAAAACACACATCCCGCAGAGAATCCCTGCTAAGGAGGAAGTGTGTGTTTTATTTTTCATGAGTTTCATGCGCAATTCGTTTACAATCGAAGACGATACAAAAGTGTAGGAAAAACTTATCCTAGCCAATGACAAAAAAAGGCCTTTGTTGATAGATTTTTTGGAAATTTGCTTCGGGTCTGGCAGGTTCATTTTTTTAAAGTTGTTGATTTTACTAATCTTTCCTGTTATCCAACTTTTGTGCCACAAAACCCGTTTTGTTGAAAAACACTTTTTAAAGGCATGGAAAAAAGTCGTTTGATCCAGATTTTGCGCACTTTTTCCCGGAAGGAAAACCGGGATCTGCGCAAGTGGCTACAATCTCCGAGCCATAATCAGCGCGAGGATGTGCAGCTTTTGTTCGAGTACCTAATAGAGAACGACGATCCGAAGCAGGAGAATGCCTTGCCCAAGGAAGAAGTTTATCAAAAGATTTATCCGGGAACCGGATACGACGATGCGCAAATGCGCCAGGTCATGCACTTTTTGCTCAAAAGCGTGGAAGAATTCCTCGTTTACCAGGAATGGATCGAGGACCCGGTCAAGGCCAGGATCATCCTGGCAAAGGTTTACCGCCGCCGGCAATTGGGCCGATTGTTCCAGCGCACCCTGGAATCGGCCCGCGAATTACAGGAAAAACAGCCGCTGCGGGGCCTCAACTATTTGGAGAACGTCTACTTCCTCGAACAGGAAGAATACAATTACCTCAGTGGATTGCGCCGCACCGTGCCCCTCAACCTGCAGGAGGTCTCCAACTCGCTCGATATCCATTTTATTTCCACCAAACTCCGCCAGGCCTGTCTCATGCTCGCCCACCAAACGGTCTTCAAGGTCGAATACGACCTGGGGCTCCTCGACGGCGTGCTTCAGTTCGTGGAGGAACGAACCTTTTTGGACAACCCCGCCATCTCCATATATTATCACAGTTACAAAGCCCTCAAGGGGAAGGACAGCGAAGCGCATTTCCAGCAACTCAAACAAGCCCTCCTGCAATACGAGGGCCTCTTTGCCGATTCGGATATCCGCGACTTCTACCTCCTGGCGATCAATTATTACATCGGCCGGATGAACGCCGGAGAGCAGCAATACGCCCGCCCGGCTTTCGACCTGTACAAGCGGGGGCTGGAAAAAAAGATCCTCCTTCAGGACGGCTACCTCTCGCGCGTCACCTTCCGCAACGTCGTCACCAACGGCACCCTGCTGGAGGAGTTCGAATGGACCGAGCACTTCATCGACGAGTTTCAGCAATATCTCGAAGAGCAATACCGCGAGAGCATTGTCCACTACAGCAAGGCCAGGCTTCATTTCGAGAAAAAAGACTACGACAAGGCCATGCCCCTGCTCCACCAGGTCGAATACGACGATACCCTCATGACCCTCAACGCGCGCACGATGCTCATGAAGATGTACTACGAGCTCAACGAGTTCAATGCCCTGGATTCCCTGCTGGAAAGCATGCGGATGTATATGCGCCGGAAAAAATTCATCGGCTACCACAAGCTCAACTTCAAAAACATCATCCGCCTCACCAAGAAACTGGCCAATGTCAACCCCTACGATCCCAAACAGACCAAACAGCTCCAGGCCGATATAGAAAACGCCAACCCGCTCACCGAAAGACGGTGGCTGTTGGCGCAGGTAGAAAGCATTTCGTAAGTTAATAAGTTAATAAGGGTATAAGTTTTTGATTGTTAATAACTTATACCCTTATCAACTTATTAACTCGCAAGCCCTAGTCCACAAATACCTTCTCTATTGCGCTCCCTCCTTCCATAATTACATACATCACATACATGCCTTTGGGCAATTGCGACACATCGAGCGGGAGGATTTCAGTTCCAGCTAGCGAGCCGCTGAGGGCGAGCATTTCTTTGCCGTCGAGGGTGATGACTTTCAGGCTGATGTCCGTCGGATGATCGGCCGTAAAACGGATGTTCAGAATATCCCGGGCCGGGTTGGGGAAAACGGAGAAGGTAAGGCCATCGAGAGCAACTTCCTCCACGGCATCGGGAAGCTGAGAATCGACGATGGTACCCAGGGAAGGCGCCGAGGCGCAAGCCTGGTCGCCTTCATCGGAGCTCACGCAAGCTTCGCTGTTGTAGCTGAGCAGGTCCATCATTTCCACATCGTCCACATACCATCCGGCGCCCTCTGCGATCGACTCATCGGTGCCGAATTTGAAGCGGAACTGGATGTCTTCGCCCGCGTATTCGCTCAAGTCCACATAGGAAGCAATAAACCCGTTGCTGTTGCCCGTAAAAGCGCTCAGGTTGGGCACGACAAAGGTCGTATAGGTAATAGGTCCGGGATAACCATTTTGTAGAAACTTGTTGGCGACCCCGACCCAGTTGTTTCCTTCATCGACGGACACCTGTACATAACCCCCGTCCGCTCCCGGCTGGGTTTGGTACCTGTGGTAAAAACGCAGGACAGGCACATCTCCCTGCACGGGCTGGGCCTGAACGAGCTGGAGGATTTGCTGGCTCTCCGTCCCCAGGCTTGGCACAAAAAACGCCTTGGTCGGGCTGAAGGAAACCTGGCTTTGAATGACCCACTCGTTATTTGCCTCCACGGTTCCGGCGGGATAATCTACCCAAATGCCGAAGGTCGATTCTTCAAATTCTTCGAGGTAATGTTGAATGGAGTATTGCCCCGGATCGGATTCCCCTTTGAACGTGATGGTCACCTCGTCTCCGTAAACCATGGTACCCAATTCGAAGCTGAGCAGGTTACCGTTCACCGTTGGGGTAATACTGCCGGAACCCGCTTTGTAAGAAACCCCGGCGGGCAGTTCGTCGGTCACCACCACATTGGTCACCGCTTCCGGTTTGTGGTTGACGACTTTTATTGTGTAATTGATGTCGTCGCCCGGCTGTATAAAACCCGTAGCCGTCTTGGAGATCTTCAATTCCGGGATGCAGGTCGGGAGGGGGTCGAAGTTTTCCTTCCCATCGCCCCGGCTGAAAGAAGAGCCCTGGTCGGCGAAGTAGCCCAGGCCCCGGCGGGCAAAAACCTCCCAGATCAGGCATTGGTTAGCCCCCCCGAAAAGCGCCTGGTCTGCGTCCAGAATGGCATCCCGCCCGTCGACAAAGCCCGGATCGCAGGGCTGCATTTTCATGCCGTCCATGACGAGCTGTATCGCCATATTGTTGCCGCCCGTGCCGCCGATCAGGTTGGGATCCCAGCCGTAGGCGTCGACAAAAGCCCAGTAAAGGTCCCACAGCATGGTGCTCCATACTGCGCCAACCCCGTGGGGCACGGTTTCGCTGATGATATTTTTATAGGTGAATGGGTTGATGTTGAAGTCGGTGGAATAGGGGTAGGTGCGAAAACCCTTCCCTTCTGTGAACTGGCGCATGACATAGGTGCCAATTCCCCTGATGTCCGAAGCTACATCGCCGGCTTCCACGGAGGTGATCAGGGCGAAAAAATCGCTCCAACCCTCTCCCATCTGCTCGTCTCCTCCGAGGCAGCCCGATTGCTGAGGGCCGCCGGTGAGGCGGGTAGAGATTCCATGGCCGTATTCGTGCGCGATCACGCCGTTGTCAAAATCACCGGACAGGAATTCGGGGCCCCCATCCGTCGGGACGGCCAGTTTTACGACCAGGCCAGTCCCGGCGTATTGCCGGATAATGGCGCAGGTGCTGGAAGAAACAGAAATAGAAGGGATAGAGGGCTCGTCTACATTCGCAACCCCGCCCATACCCAATACGGCATCCTCAAAATTGCAAATGATCGCTCCGATAGCCCCGTTTTGTTCTGCCAGAAGCACTTTAAGTTCAAAGGCGCAACCGCCTCGATCGATCAAGGCGATTTTGCCTTCCAGGTCCGCAGCGTTTACGAATGGGTCCTCGCAGCTATCGGTCAGTTGTTCATTGGCTATTCCGTCGTTCACCTCCACCACGGGGCCACTCACCGGCTCTTCTGCTACGCTGGGACCGAATTCGGCTTCCCCCGTGCTGTACAAGCCCGCAATAATAGCCGGGGAGGTCACCTCCAGCAGACTGGATCCGAGGCTCCAGTAAAACATCCGCATCGTGCCGTTTTGGCCGTCCGGCGGGGTCGAAAAATCGGCATTGTTTAATAAGTCTCCGACCGGAGCATCGCCGCTAAACTGTCCGCGGGCGTTGACATAGTCGTCCTCCTGGCCTTCGTTGCCGTAATTGTTAGCCTGAAAATTGCCCGCCTCCTCGTCGAAGCCGTAATGGTAGGTGATGTCGTGAATCATGTTGTTCATATAGAACAGGTTCGTCACCGAAGCAGGCACCATCTGATCGGGCTCCCAATCCGCGTTATAGGGGAAGTCGAACAACAGGGTGGCGCCTCCCGACACATTAAAATCGGACATGGAGTTGCCGTCCAGGTCCGGGTAGGCGTGCACGTTGTTTCCCCTGGTAAAGGTGTATTCGGGGCCGGCCGCACCATCGGTGTCGTGCCACCCGAAGGGGGATGCGGTCGGGTCTGCCGGGTCGTTCAGCAATTGCCGCGGCCCGAAGTTGGGGCTTTCCACCGGAAGCGGAAATACCCGGTAGGCCGATCCGTCGCTGAGGAAAAAGGAGTTTTTCTCCAAGGCTTCCCGGACGGAGACATATTCGTTTTCCTCATCGCGGCACTGGCGGTCGTGGTTGTGGTACAGGTCGCCGTCCAGTTTGCAGGAAACCGTCCAGTTGATCTTATTCAGGATCGATCCCGTCAAGGCGTCCACGCGCACGCTCCAGTAGTCGCTGTTTCCGAAATTTTCGATCGCGAGGTCCCAGGCGAGCCGGACCTTCCCGTCGCTCATAGCCTGGTAGCGCAGGGTTATTTTGATATCCGAGCGGGAAAGCGTACCGCCGGAATAGCGGTAGGCTTGGTCGCCGGTTTTTTCCATCAGCCGCACGTCCGACCAGCCGCTGTATCCGAGCTGGGCGGCAGCTTGCTGGATGGCGTCCCAGGGAGTCAGGGCAGGCTGGGTCGCGTTGACGCGGGAGGCCAAATCCGGGTGGAAGCGCTTTCCGACGGAGAGGACCTTCCCGTCGGGAAGGATATTGACGTTCATGATGGCGTTGTACACTTCGAGGCCGCCATGGCGCTGAATAAAGTAAATATGTGAGACCCCGTTGTGTTTGCTCATATATTGATAGTTTACCCCCATATCGGCCACATCCCGTTCCGTAAGGCCCCAGGCCTTGTGGTTTTGTTCGATGTGCCGCAGGGCGATATCCAGAGGGGTTTGGATCTGACTCCATCCGAGCGGGATGGCCAGAAACCAGCAAAGCAGTGCGAATAAATTCCGTTGGGAATTGAAGTTTTTCATACAGGACCAATTTTTTAGGAAGAAAAGGGTGATTTTTGTCTTTCGTGGGGCGTGCAAATTTAACCAAATTTCGAGCCAAGCCCGTTACGCCGCTAAAAAGATTGCCGTTTTATTACTTACACGACAAAAAATGACAGAAAGCTCCGATCCCGTCCATCTCCTGTTTGGCCGCCATCCGGTGGTGGAAGCCATCCAGGGCGGCCTGGCCATCGACAAGGTGCTCCTCCAGCTCGGCACGCGCGGCGAGCTCGAAACCACGCTCCGGCATCTGTGCAAGGAGCAGGGCATTCCGCTCCAGTACGTGCCCAAGGAAAAACTCAGCCACCTCTCAAAAGGCAACAACCACCAGGGGGTAGTGGCTCTGATCGCTCCGCTTTCCTACCACAATCTGGACGAGTTGCTCGCCTCTCTGGCCGAGAAAGACGATGCGGCACTCCTTATATTATTGGACGGCATCACGGATGTGCGAAACTTCGGCGCCATTGCCCGCTCGGCGGAGATCTGCGGCGCCCATGCCCTCGTCGTGCCCCTACAGGGCAGCGCCGCCCTGAATGCCGAAGCCGTTAAGGCCTCCGCCGGCGCCCTGACAAGGATACCCGTCTGCCGCTCGAGCAGTTTGCTCAGCGCCATCGACCTGATACGCTCCTACGGCATCCAAATCCTGGCCAGCCGAATGGAAAACAGCCTTCCTTTATACGAAATCGACCTGAAAAAGCCCTCCGCCATCATCCTCGGCTCGGAGGGGAAAGGCATCCAGCCGCCATTGCTCCGTGCCGCAGATCAGCACCTCCGCATCCCCCAGCTGGGGTTGACAGACTCCTTCAACGTCTCGGTGGCGGCGGGGATCATACTGTATGAGGCGGTGAGACAACGTCTGGTTTAGGAAGTTTAGAGGGTTTAGGAAGTTTAGACTAAACCCTCTAAACCTCCTAAACTTTCTAAACTAAAAGAACACCGCTATCATAAAAAACACCACGGTAGCGATAAATCCCACGATGAAGATATTATAGGACAGGGTGAGGTATCGGTATTTCTTGTCGAGCACCTGGCCCAGGTGGTAGAGGTCTCGCACGAGGTTGCCGTAGAGGAGCTCGCCGTCGCGGAAGATGGAGTCCATGGCCTCTTCGTATTCGTCGAGGCGGAGGTTGACGAAGTTTCCGAAGAAGAACAGGTTTTGTTTGACCTTCTCCCGGTCGTGGATCTCCTTGTTTAGGGCCGTGACTTTGGGGCGGGCGGAGAGCACGGCGAAGGTCAGGGAGGTCAGGCCGGTGACGACGAAGATCACGGCGGGCATCAGGATCATGGGGTTGGTCTCCGTAATATTCTTGTAGGAAACGGCGGAGATGATCACTGAGATCAGGATGGCGTTGACGCTGATCATGATATTGGCCTTGCTGTCGGCGATGGCGCTGAGGTTGATGTGGTTGCGGTAGCTGGTTCGGAAGAAGGTCTGGATGCCGCTGGAGGGCATTTTGCGCTCCAGTTGCTGAAATTTCCGCAGCATCTGGTCGGGATCGTCTTCGTCCTGCTTTCGCTGAAGTTTTTCGACGAGGTTTTTCTGCTCCAGGAGGTGTTGTCCCAGCAAAGGGGCAAAATGTTCCTTGGCATAGGGCGTGTAATAGGTGACGTTCAGCAATTGCTGGAGCTGGTACTGCCCCCAGGCGGCCGGAGGAAAGGCCTGGCCTTTGAGCTCCATCTCCAGTTGGAGCAAGGGGCTTTGGTCGAAAAACCGGGGTCCGTATTGCTGGGCATGGACGGCGTCGGCCAAAATTTGCGCCTCCAGGGTTACCGGGATCTCCTTGCTCAAAAGGCCCGACAGGGCGTTGTAAACCCGCTGGATCAGAGGCTCGGGGGTTTGCTCCCGCTTTAAAAAGGCGATGGCCAGCTGCCTGCTCTCATCCCAGCCCTGGTCGTACTGAACCACAAAGCCGAGGTTGTGCAGCCAGGCGGCGACGACGGCCGACTCCACCTGCTGGGGCGTCGCCTCATTGCCCTGGCCGATCTCTTCCACCAGCCGGGCGGTGTCCGCGGCCTGCTGGTAGGTATGAAAAACCAGACGGGGGTCGTTGCGTTCGTTGAACCACCGCAGGGCATATTGCCTGGCTTCCAGAACGAAAGGGGATATTTCCTGTTTAGTAAGGAGGGACATGGGCCGCTTCTTTTTAGCACCTGGACAAGATACCAATTTGTGAAATTACATTCCTATCTTTGAAAAAAACAAACCATGGCAAATTTACTCGATCAACTCCAAGGCCATCTGTCGGATGACCTCATAAACCAACTGAGCCAACAACTCGGCGGCGCAGGAAGAGAGCAAACCGTTACGGCTGCCAACGGCGTCATTTCTACCCTTGTGAGCCAGTTGGCCCGCAATGCATCCTCCCCGGAAGGCGCCAGCAATCTGGCCAACGCCCTGTATCGCGACCACGACGGAAGCGTACTGGATAACCTGATGGATGTGATCGGAGGCGGAGCTACCCGCCAGGCCCAAACCGGGACCCTGAACGGCGCAGGCATCATCAAACATATTCTGGGAGATCGCCAGGGAGGCGTGATCGATATGATCAGCCAAATGAGCGGCCTGGATCAGGGCAAAACCGGCAACCTGTTGACTATGCTCGCCCCGGTCGTCATGGGCATGATCGGCAAACAAAAACGCGAACAAGGGCTCGACGTGGGCGGCCTGAGCGACCTGCTCAACGGCGAGGCCACGCAGCAACGCCAATCCAACAACCCCGCCATGTCTATGATCACCCAATTCCTCGATGCCGATAAAGACGGCAGCATCACCGACGATGTGGCCAATATGGGGATGCGGTTTTTGGGGAACCTGTTTAAGAAACGGTAGTAGATTGGTTTAGGAGGTTTAGGGAGTTTAGCAGGTTTAGTTTTTTTTCTAAACCTGCTAAACGCCCTAAACCTCCTAAACTACTTCAAAATAAAGTCGTCCCCATCTCCCAAAAAAGGAAACTTGGCCCGGAACGCCTTTTGAAGGGCCGGATCCAGGGTGAGGGACGCGCACTGCTCTATATGGGCGGCATGATACAGCACTTCTCCGGTAAAGCTCAGCGCCATAGAATCGCCCGTGTATTCGTGTCCGTTGCCATCGAAGCCTACCCGGTTTACACCTATAGTATATGACTGATTTTCGATAGCCCGGGCTACCAGCAGGGACTGCCAGGCATTGCGGCGGGGTTTGGGCCAGTTGGCCACGTAGATCAACAGATCGTAGGCGCCGGTATTCCGGCTCCAAACGGGAAAGCGCAGATCGTAGCAGATCAATGGACAGATGGACCATCCCTTGAGCTGGACCAGGAGCCTGTGTTCGCCGGCTGTATAGTGCTCGCGTTCGCCGGCCAGTCCGAACAAATGCCGCTTGTCGTATATGGCAAAGGACCCATCCGGCCTGACCCAGAGCAGGCGGTTATAATAGACCCCCCGTTCCCTGATGATGAGGCTACCGGTCAATACGGCATCCAGTTTTTGGGCCATGGATTGCATCCACCGGACGCTTGGGCCGTTCATTTCCTCGGCCAGGGACTCCGAGCGCATCGAAAAGCCCGTGGAGAACATTTCCGGCAACACGACCAGATCGGTGGTTCCGGCCAGGGGCGCCAATAGGTATTCCAGGTTTTGGCGGTTGGCCATTGCGTCCTCCCAGGCCAGGGAGGCTTGAATCAGGCTTACGCGAAGAGGTTCCATGCGGTACAAATATCAGAAAGGGGCGCATCAGATCATTCCGGTGCGCCCCTTTGCTATGTCGATGATGAAATATATCAGGCTGTCGTAGGTTCGGTTCCGGGCGCTGCCGAGCGACGGGCGCGAGGTATTTCGATCATGGCGACGGGCACGCTGGGGGACATCAGGATCTCGATGCCTTTCTCCACTTTGATATCGCGGATCCGGATAGATTGTCCCAGTTCCATTGCCGAAATATCGACCAGGAGTTCGTCGACCAGTTGCTCAGGTTTGGTCTTCACCAATACCTTGCGCAGTTGGGGGATCAATTTTCCACCGCTTTTCACACCGGGAGAAACGCCGACAAAACGGATCGGCAGTTGCACCTTGATGGGGTGTCCTTCGATCAGACGGAGAAAATCCACGTGGACCACCGCGTCGGTGACCGGATAAAACTGCACTTCCTTGAGGATGGCAGAATATTTTTTCCCGTCGACCGTAATTTCGGCGGTTTTGAATTCGGGGGTATACACCAGGGTGCGGAGATCGCCGAGGGTAGTCGTAAAATGAACTACTTCATCGCCTCCATATAATACACAGGGAACCATTTCGCTCCTGCGAATGGCGCCGGCCGCTTTTTTTCCCAGTTCTGTACGGATCGTTCCGTTAATTGCAACGGTCTTCATGTCGCCTGTCTTTTGATTCTTTTCAATACCTTTTAAAAAGGCTCGCAAAGATAGTAATAAGCGCTTTAAATGCAAAGCGCTTTTTTGCTTTTTTATTATCCCTCTACGAAGAGCGCCGAAATGGAGCGGTGTTCGTGGGTATTGCGGATAGCCCTGGCAAACAATTTTGCGGTGGTGAGCACTTTGATCTTCTCCGAATGTTTGCGGAGGGGGATGGTATCGCAGACGATCAACTCCGTCAATTGGGAGGATTCGATATTCTTGTAGGCATTGCCGGAGAGCACCGGGTGGGTGCAGAGGGCGCGCGCTACGGGCGCCTTTCTGGATGAGCACATCCGCGGCCCTGCAGAGGGTTCCGGCGGTGTCCACCAGGTCGTCGACGAGGATGACGTCTGCCCCGGCCACATCCCCGATCACGGTCATACCGGCTATTTCGTTGGCTTTTTTTCGGTACTTGTCGCAGATGACGAGGCTGCGGTCGAAGTACATGGAGTAGATGCGGGCCCGTTTTACGCCACCGACATCCGGAGAGGCAAAGATCACGTTGGAAAGATCCTGCTCCTGGAGGTAAGGCATGTAGATGGCCTCGCTTTTAAGGTGATCGACGGGGATATCGAAGAAGCCCTGGATCTGGTCTGCGTGGAAATCCATGGTCATGACCCTGCTGGCGCCGGTGGCTTCGAGCAGGTTGGCGATCATGCGGCTGGAGATGGGTACGCGGGGCTTGTCTTTGCGGTCCTGCCTGGCGTATCCGAAATAGGGGATGACTGCGGTAATATACCCGGCAGAAGCGCGCTTGGCTGCGTCGATCATGAGGAGGAGCTCCATGAGATTTTCCGCCGGCGCGAAGGTCGACTGGATAAAAAACACATAGGCGCCTCTCACAGATTCGTTGATCACCGGCTGCATCTCCCCGTCGCTGAAACGCTGAAGGGAGATATCCCCCAATGAGTCTCCGTAATAATCTGCAATCTTTTCAGCCAGGTACAGCGATTGGGTACCCGAGAATAGCTTGACCTCCAACATGACTGCCTGGTTTTGTTCTTACCGCAAAAATTGCCCTGGGACTTGTTGCTTTTCCTTGCTTCAAAGGTAAAAAGTTTTAGGGCTTCCAACCCTGAAAATCTTTGGCAGAGGAAACACCATTAAAATAAATATACATTTGAACGTTAAACTCAGATGGTACATTTATCCTTTATTAGATACGTTTTTTTACCTAAAATCTTTTCTATGCGCATCTCCTTTACAAATTTGGTTCTGTGCGCTTCTCTTCCCCTGTTACCTGGCTGTCAGTTGCCGCAACGGCAAGCTGCCTATACCACTTTTGCCAACTACACGGGCCCCAATGAATTTGGGGCCTACTGGTTTCAGGGGGAAGCCGAGCTATCGAGCTACGACCTTCTGATTCTTCGTCACGGTGAAATGCGCCAGGGCGAGGCCTTGATGATCTTTGCGACCGAAGACCTTTCCGGCGCCAGGCAAATCAAGCCGGACCCCAACCAGGCCCCGGACGACGACCGGATCGCGGTGATGAAGCTCAATAAGGTCTGGAGATTCGGGACGGGCATCTCCGACTATTCCCTGATGGAATCGGTCTTCACGCCCCTCGACCTGATAGAGCACCCCTTTTCCATAAAACAACACAGCACGGTACAGGACTGGGAAGGCCTGAGCTTCCACCAACTCAACCGCCTGGAAGACGGCTATAAGGTGCACCTGTTTTCCCACCTCGATCCGAAGGGAGACCAATCCTTTTCCATCGATCCCGACCTGCTGGAGGACGAGCTTTTTAACCGCATCCGGATCAACCCGGCCAGCGTGCCGAGCGGCGAACTGGAAATGGTGCCGGGCGACTTTTTCCTGAGCCTGGCCCGCGAACCCGTCAAGCCCAAACGCGCACGGATCCAGTTCCTCGAAAGCGAAGCTACCACCCAATGCCTGGTGGAGTATCTTCACCTCGACAGGACCCTCCGGATCAATTTCGAAACCAATTTCCCGCACAGGATCATTTCCTGGACCGAAGAGCAAGACCAGCGCGTCGTCGTCGAGGGCAAACTCCGGAAGACGATCCAGGAAGAGTATTGGACCAAAACCTCCGGCAAATCTCAGCCCTTGCGCGATTCGCTAAAGCTGTCTTATTGAGTTGCCCATTATGTCAAAACCGCTTTTCGTGCTCAGCGCCCTTTTCTTCTCAGGCCTCTTTCTTTCCTCCTGCCGAAATGAGCTGTCCTCCATTCAGGAGGTATTCCCTCCCGAAGCCATGTTCATCGAGGATGTCAAGGATTTTGAAATGCTGTACAGCGATTCCGCCAGGGTGCGGGTGCGCATCCGGGGCCCGGTGATGTGGAGGCATCTCGACGAGAAGAATCCCCGGCAGGAGTTCCCCGAGGGTGTGGAGGTCGAATTCTTCGACCCCTTTTTCCGGGTTACCAGCCGGCTCACTTCCCTTTACGCCGTCCGGCTCGAAAACGAAAAGCAGATCGTGGTGCGCGACAGCGTCATCTGGACCGGCACGAACAACGAGCGCCTGGAAACGGAAGAGCTCATTTGGGACGAGAACACCAAAAAGGTCTATACGAATAAGTTCGTCGTCGTTCGCCGGAACGACGAGATTATCTGGGGGCATGGTTTTGAATCCGACCAGGAGTTTTCCCGCTCCAGGGTAAAGGCCATCGAAGGGCGGATCAAGGTCGACCAACCCGGCGCCCGGGGGCCCGAATGAGGTTTTTTCCTATCTTCGATCTATGATTTGGATATGGATCATTCTTTTTCTGCTGTTGTCGGCTCTTTTTTCGGGAGCGGAAATCGCCTTCCTGTCGGCCAACAAGCTCATGATCGAGCTCAAGAAGAAAAAGGGCTCGGTGCGCAGCGCCATCCTGACCAGGTTCTACGAAAAGCCCTCCGCCTTTATCAGCACCATGCTGGTGGGCGCCAACATCGCCCTGGTGATCTTCACCGTGCTAATGACTATACCACTAGACCAACTGTTCAGGGTTGAGCTGGGTTTGACCAACAACGGGCTGCTGATGCTCATTTATGTGGTCATTATTACCCTCATCCTGTTGCTCCTGAGCGATTTCATTCCCAAGACCCTGTTCCGCCAATTTTCAGAAGAAGCGCTTTACCTGCTCGCCTACCCATTGGTCGTATTTTATTGGTTGCTGCTGCCGCTTTCCTGGGTCATGACCCGTTTGTCCAGGTTTATCCTGGTCCGCCTGCTGCGCTCGCCCATCGAGGAGGTTCACGACGTGTACACGCGCCTCGACCTGGAGAATTTCATCAAGAGCACCCGCACGGAATCGAGCGACGAGATCGATACGGAATTGTTTGAAAAAGCGCTTCACTTGCGGGAAGTGAGGGTCAAGGAAAGCATGGTTCCCAGGCCGGAGATCGAGGCCATCGAAGCAGACGCCACGATCCAGGAGTTGATCCTCCTGTTCAGGGAGACCAATCTGTCGAGGATTATCGTATTTGAAAACGAGATCGACAATGTGTTGGGGTATGTGCACCACCAGCAATTGCTCAAGCCGGGCAGGTCGATCCGCAACATGGCCATGGATCTGCCCTTTGTGCCGGAAACCATGAGGGTCGGCGATCTGATGAATCAATTTATCAAAATCAGAAAAAACATCGCCTGCGTAGTCGATGAATACGGAGGGACGGCCGGCATTATCACCATGGAAGACATCCTTGAGGAGATATTCGGGGAGATCGAAGACGAGCACGACGAGGAAGAATACATCGAAAAGCCGCTATCGGACAACGAATTCCTGTTCTCCGGAAGGCTGGAGATCGCATACCTGAACGAAAAATACCCGCAGTTGCGGTTTCCCGAAGGGGATTACCACACGCTGTCCGGGTATCTGGTTATGACGGTTGGTCATATCCCCGCACTGGGCGAGGAGATCTTACTCCACGGCCTCAAATTCATCCTGGATTCGGTAAGCGATACGAAGATCGAAACCGTCCGGGTGCTCATCTCTTCTTCTGATCAATAAGGCACAAATAAAATGCTCCGAGGGGGGACCCCCCCCCCCCCGCCCCTCACCCCCCACATAAAACTTCGAACGCTGGTCTTTGACATCCTCCTGTTCCTCCAGGAAGGAAATGAGTCTGCCCTGCACCTGCGACTTGAGGGTGGCGCCCATAGTCCTGCGGGTCAGCTGAAGGTTTGGCGCGCTGGAGACGGCCGGTTTGGCTACCGGTACGATCACAAACACCCCGCTGTTGCCTTCGATGGGCGCGGAAATATTGTTGATATCCAGTTTGAAAGCCGTGGCAACCACTTTAGGTTCGCTCCCCATATTGGGAATGGAACTGGTGGCGAAGGCGACGTTCCTGGCGGTGTCCACTGCTACCTTATATTTGGAAGCGGCTTCGGCCAGGGAGGCCGGCTTGCCCAGTTGTTCGATGATCATCTGGGCTTTTTTCCTGTTCATCACGGCGGGTTCGATATCTTCCTTGAAGGCGGCAAGGGTCGGCGGGCCGGCTTTCTGGATGGATTTCAGGCCTGCGATGACAAACTGGCTTGCGTAAAATTTATCGGGATCCTGGACGGAGAACACATCTTTGCAAATGTCCCCTACTTCCGGCGCATCGTAGCTGGGGTCGTCTCCATAGGCCCAACGCACCATGTTGCGCACCGATTGGCCGGCGCCGAGGCCGGTGATGGAGTAGGCATTGCGGGTAAGCGGCTCGGAACTTTGGAAAGTCAGTTCGGGGCGGGCGGCCACAGCGGCCCGGAGTTCTTCGAGGGTGTTGTTTTCGGCGGCCAGCACGATGGCTTCCTGTTCGATATTGCGTTCTGTTTCTTCGCTGGGTATGATCTCCTGGGAGATAAAGCCAAGGCGAACGCCCACCTCGTTATTAATATACTTCCGATCCGTTACTTCCACCAGGTGCACACCGAATTCGGTGCCAATAATATAGAGTGAGTCGGGTTCGGCCTGATAAAAAATCAGGTCATTGAAGGGCTTGACCATTCTGTTTTGCGCGGCAAACCCCAGGTCTCCGCCTTTGGCTGCCGTTCCGTCCTGGCCGTATTGGGCAGCCAGGGAGTCGAAGGTTTGGATGTTGTTGTTGACGAGCAGGCGCAAGCTGTCGAGGGTAAAATACGCTTGCTGTACCTCGGCCTGGTTGGCCATATCGGCGCGAAGCAGGATATGCCGCGAGCGCACGCTGTCGGGCATGATTTTCTTCTCGAGCAATTTGACAGCCCGGTAGGCGTCGGTATCGTAGTAAGGTCCGATCACGGCGCCTTCCAGAACTTTGAAAATACTATCTGCAATGACGGAGGATACCTCGCTTTTCTTGTAATAGACTCCGTCGATGGTTCCGAAATTATTCTGGACAAAAAGGGAGTCGTCTTCGGTAGCGGCAAAGGCAGCGGTCAATTCCTCCATCTTTTTGTAAATGCTCTGGGAGTCGGCGAGGCTGGGCTTTACATCAAAAACGATATATTCCAGTTTGCGAACCGGTTCTTTCTGGGCAAACTCTTTGGAGTTTTCATCGAGAAAGGCCTGGTAGTCTGCATCGGTGAGGGTCACGTCTTCGTTGGGGACGGCGTCGAAGGGGATGCGGGCATACTGGAAGTCCACCTTGCTGTTTTGCTCGTTGGCGACCATTTCCGCCATCCAGGTAGGCACGTACAGGCCTTTGGAGATCATGTTGACCATTTTATCCTTGAGCCGCTCGCGGATAATGTCTTTTTCCTGATAGGCCCAGAAAGGACGGAGGGAAGCTTCCAGGGTATTGTTTTCAATGGCGGTCTTGAATTGCTGGATCCGGTTGCGGTCAACTTGTCCGGTGTTCGGGTCCATGAAATTCCTGGTCATCACCGGGCTGAGGTTGTTGCCGAACTGGAGGTCGAGGAGTTCTTCCTTGCCCACTCCGATACCCATGGCCTCGGCTTCCTGTTCGAGGAGTATCTTTTCCAGGTAGAAATTCCAGAGTGCGCTGCGGCGTGCGTAGGGGTCGCCGCTGGAGTTCCCGTAAACGGTTTGCTCCAGCACATTGAATTCATTGATATCGATTTTTTCATCGGCAACCTCCGCCATGATGGTCCGGTTGCTCCCCAGCAGTCCTTGGTTGTTGGTCACGTCCATCATGATGAATCCGCCCAAACCAAGGGCGATCATTACTATGAGGATCCAGCTGTGCTTGCGAATTTTACTGATCAAAGCCATTCTGCAACTATATTTTTCAATCTTTCAAGTAAGGGTGGAAAGCCACCGGAATTGCCATTCTCGCAGGAGGGTCGGCAAAAATCCCTGCAAAAGTAATGTCTTTGCTGTGTTTTGCAAAAAAAAATGCGGAAGTAGGGGATTAAGCCTCTTTGCCTCCGTTTTCGAGCCAGGCTGCCACCTCGTCCAATTCCTCGTAAAAGTCAGGGCCGTACTTGCGCACAAGGGCCTCCTTGAGGAAGCGGTAAACCGGCATTTTTAATTTTTTTCCAAGCTGGCAGGCGGGATTGCAGATTTCCCAGCGATCGTAGTTCAGGGCTTCGAAGCGCTCTTTTTCGTCTTTTTTGACCCGTATGGGGTATAAATGACAAGAGATGGGCTTTTGAAACTCAATGGCGCCGGCCTTGAAAGCCTTTTCGATCCCGCATTGGGCGATGCCGCTTGGGTCGAGGGTCATATAGGCGCAGGCGCCGTTGGGCATGAGGGTCGTGCCGAAACCCTCGTCTTCGTAAAAGGTATACAGCCCTTCCTTTTGAAGGTGATCGACTGCTTCGGGCAGTAAAAAGGGCTTGACCCGGTCGAAGATATCGACCAGGATGTCGAGCTCGCCCTTTTCCAGAGGCGCCCCGAAATCGCCTTCCCAGCAACACGCGCCCTTACAGGCCTGCAGGTTGCAGACAAAAGCCTGTTCCAAAACGTCCTCGCTGATTAACTTGTCCTGTACGATTACCATAGGAATGCCGGCAAAAAGGCCCCGCAAATCTAAGGAAAAGTCCCCTATCTGTCTGCTTTTCTACTTTAGGCGGGAAAAAATGGCCGGAAAGGCGATTTTGACGTAATATTGTATCTTTACAGAACCATTTTTACCACAAAGCATTATCCATGAAACAATTGTTGTTTGGATTCCTTTTTATAAGCGTGGCGGGGGTTTTATCCGCCCAGTCCGGTACGCCCGAGGAAAAAGCGAAAGGCATGGCGGAACTCCTGACCAAGAAATACCAGCTGAGCGACATCCAGCAGGAAAAAATCTACCAGATTCAGGCCCGGCGCTTCCGCGACCGCGAACTGATCACCCCCAATAAGACCAGCGACCAGTCTCTCTATCTGGAGCAGCTTAAGGCTATCGAATACGGTGCGGACATTTCCGTGCAGTTAATGCTGAGCGAAGCTCAAACCCCTTTCTACCGCGCATTTTCCATCGAGCGCCGGGAAAAACGGGCCGAAGTCGCATCGGCCTTGTTGTCCAAAGGCGTTCCGATCGATCAGGTAGAAATGGCTGTGCTCGAGTTGGAGTAAAACCTCGGAACTAAAGTAACTTTAGGTCGGGTACGCGCCCGCCCTACCCGGCCTATTAATCAATATCAATGGATATCCTCAAGCAAAAATTTCAGAAAAAAGCTGCCGAACTAAAGGCAGAGGTCAAGGAGATTCTGCGGGAGCACGGAGAAACCGTAGTGGAAAACATCACACTCAGTCAGGTTTACGGCGGCGCCCGCAATATTCAAATGATGGTCTGGGAAACATCCGAACTGGACCCTATGGAGGGCATCCGCTTTCGGGGGTATTCGATCCCGGAGCTGAAAAAGCGCCTTCCGAAAGGACCCGACGGAAAAGAACCGCTTCCCGAAGGGCTTTTCTGGCTCATGCTCGTCGGAGAAATCCCCACCGAAAAAGAGGTCCATTGGCTCACCGAACAGTGGATCCAACGCTGCAATATCCCCGAACACGTATTCAAACTGCTGGACCTCCTGCCCGTCACGACGCATCCGATGACCCAGTTTATCATGGGCATCACGGCCCTTCAGAGCGGCAGCGTATTCGCGCACCGTTATGAAGACGGAATGAGCAAGGAGGAATACTGGGATGCAGCTTATGAGGATGCCATGAACCTCATTGCCCGCCTACCCCGCCTGGCGGCCTATATCTACCGGCGATCCTATCACAATGGGCAACATATCGCCCCCAACATCCACCTGGACTGGGGGGGCAACTTTGCGCACATGCTCGGCATTCCGGGCAGCGACTTCATGAACCTCATCCGCCTCTACCTCACCATCCATGCGGATCACGAGGGAGGCAACGCATCGGCGCATACGGTCCACCTGATTGGCTCCACGCTGAGCGATCCCTACCTCTCCTTCGCCGGAGGGATGGCGGCTCTGGCCGGCCCCCTGCACGGGCTCGCCAACCAGGAGGTGATCCGCTGGATATTCAACATGATCGACGCCATCGGCACCGACCGGCCCACCGACGACGATATCAAAGAATATGTTCATACGACCATCGCAGCGGGCAAGATCGTGCCCGGTTACGGACACGCCGTGCTCCGGAAGCCCGACCCCCGGTTTATCGCCCAGATGGAGTTCGCCAAACAATATATCAAGGACGACCCGATCGTGAACGTGGTATGGAAAATTTACGAGCTGGTGCCGCCCATTCTGGAAACCATGGGCAAGGTCAAAAACCCCTGGCCCAATGTGGACGCCCACTCGGGGGCTTTGCTGGTGCATTACGGGATGAAGGAATACGATTTTTATACCGTGTTGTTCGGCGTTTCCCGGGCTCTTGGGGTCATGGCGTCGACCTGCTGGTCGCGCGCGCTGGGATTCCCGCTGGAACGGCCTAAGTCGATGACGACGGATTGGGTGAAGAACTTCCTGGCTAAAACCCCGAAAGTAGCGTCCAATTCCTGAAAATTAAAGCCGGTCAAAGGCCTGGTTCCCAAAAAATAAATTATTTTTGGCCAGCAATCGAGAACCAATTTTCATTCATCTTTTTATACAGCACAGGTTTATGGGAGTGCCATCTAATCTGAAATATACGAAAGACCACGAGTGGATCCGGATTGAATCGGGAAACATCGCGTATGTGGGTATCACCGATTTTGCCCAGGGCGAACTTGGCGAACTGGTTTACATCGAAGTAGACACCGTGGGCGATGATCTGAATGCCGAAGATGTGTTCGGCACCGTGGAAGCCGTCAAAACAACGGCCGAACTGTTCCTCCCGGTTAGCGGGAAGATACTCGAGTTCAACCCTGCTCTGGATGAATCCAAGGGAGATAACCCCGGGATCATCAATTCGGACGCTTACGGAGAGGGCTGGATCATCAAAATGGAGATCCGCGACCCTGCTGAGTTAGCAGGTCTGATGGACGCTTCCGCTTACCAGGCCTTGATCGGGTAATTTTTTTTACCCGGTCTGCGCCAAAATGAAGGACCCTTGCATCTAAGTACCGCTGAGGCAGTTATTTGAATGTTGAAAGCTTTTTTCCCGGCCATTATTTGGAGCATTGTGATCCTTGCCCTTTCTGCGGGGCCAGGCATACAGTTGCCCTCCGGGTTTTGGGATGAAATTTCCTGGGACAAAGCCGGGCATTTTGGCGCATACGTCGTGCTGGTATTCCTCCTTCTGTGGGGCTTCTACCGAATCGGCTGGCACCATCCGCTGCCCGCAATATTGCTTGCGATCCTCTTCGGCTTGTCCATGGAGGTGTTGCAACTGACTTTCTTCCCTTACAGGCACTTTGAATGGGCCGATATGCTGGCCAATATTCTGGGGGCTATTACGGGATACGGCGTGTTTAGAAGACTTATTTATCATTTAAATTTTTGAACATGGATTTTTCAGTAACAGGTAACTGGGTTGGCATCGCCACAGGGGTCGCCATCGTGCTGATCCTTGCTTTGATCTACGTCCTCCGGACGGTTTTTGCCGGAAAGTCGAGCCAAAACCTGTCGAAAAAGTACGAGAGCGGACCCGAGAAGTCGGTGCTGGATGTTCGGAACAAGTATCCCGACGTGGATGTGTTCCAATTCAGCAACACCATTTTTAATTTCGGCCTCGTGCTCGCCATCGGCCTGACCATCCTGGCTTTCAGCTGGACCACCTACGAAGAAAAAGTGGTCATCCCCGCCGGCGCTATGGAGCTCGACGAAGAAATCGAGATCGAACCGCCGCGGACTGCCGAACCGCCCCCTCCCCCGCCTCCTCCCCCGCCTCCTACCATCGTGGAAGTGCCGGAAGAGTTGATCGAAGAAGAAGATCAGGTCGAATTTACCGACAACTCCATCGACGACGATACCAAGTTGGAACCGCAGCCGAAAAACGACCCTCCTCCTCCTCCTCCCCCGCCGCCGCCGCCAGCGCCCAAAGTGGATGAGATCTTCAAAGTCGTGGAAGACATGCCCCGTTTCCCGGGTTGCGAAGACAAATCCAACAAGGACGACCGGAAAAAATGCGCCGAGCAGAAAATGCTGGAGTATATCTACAAAAACATCAAGTACCCCGCTATTGCCCGTGAAAACGGCGTGGAAGGGACTGTGGTGATACAATTCGTGGTGGAAAAAGACGGCTCCATCACCGACGCGAAAGTGGCCCGCGACATCGGCGCCCAGTGCGGACAGGAAGCCCTCCGGGTGGTGAACGATATGCCTACCTGGGTTCCGGGCAAGCAGCGCGGACGCGCCGTTCGCGTACAGTTCAACCTGCCGGTTAAATTCAAACTCGAATAAACGGATCCGATCCGATATCGTGAAAGCGGCTGCCGGGGTATCCCGGGCAGCCGCTTTCCGTTTGACAACTTTTCAAGGCTCCTCCGCGTTTGACAAAAACACGGGAAAAATTATACGCTATGCGCACTTTGGTCTTTGCTATCCTGACCCTGCTCTTTCTGCTCCCCTTATCTACCTCCGCCCAGGATGCGCGGCTGGCACAGCAGTATTACCAAAACGGCGAATACGAGAAGGCAGCCGTGATGTTTGAGCGGCTGTACCGCGCCAATGAAACGCAGGATTTCTATTACGACCGCTATATCGAATGCCTGCTCTCCCTTCAGCAATACGAAGAGGCGGAGAAATCGCTCAAAAAGGAGTTGAAGAAATATCCGGAAAGACTATCCTTTAGCGTGGGGCTGGGCAACCTGTACGAGCGCCAGTTGCGCATCGAGGAAGCCAACGAGGAATACGAAAGGGCTGTCAAAAATCTCCCCGCCGATCGCGGCGCCGTCATCAAGCTGGCCCAGTCCTTTACCCAACTGGCAAAATACGATCTGGCGATCGCCACCTATGAAAAAGGCGCCCGCCTGCTGGCCGACGACGGCACCTTTTCCTACAACCTGGGCGAGCTGTACCGCAGACAGGGCGATTCGCCCCGCATGATCGAAAGCTACCTCAACAGCCTGCGCGACAACCCAGGGATACTGACCTCTCTTCAGACCATCTTCCAGCGCTATTTTTCAAACGCAGACTTCGACGAACTGCAAACCCAGCTCTATACCCGCATCCAGGAAGAAGAGGACGCTATTTTCTACGTCGAACTCCTCGGCTGGGTGTTTATCCAGCGAAAAGATTATGCCAACGCGCTGCGACAGGTCAAATCGCTCGACCGCCGGCTCAAGGAGAATGGGTTCCGGGTGTTCCAATTCGCCGAAACTGTGGCCAACGACAAATACTACGACGTAGCGATCGACGCTTATTCCTACATTATCACCGAGAAAGGCCCCAGCACTCCGATCTACGTGGAATCCAAACGCCAGCTGCTCCGCTGCAAGCGGGAAAAACTGGTGCAGGATTATGTCTATACCCAGGAAGAACTCCTCCAACTGGAACAGGAATACCTCGTCTTTCTCGATGAGTTTGGCCGCAACCGCAATACGGCCCCGATCATCCTGGAGCTTTCCGAGCTCGACGCCTATTACCTGAACGATTTGGAAAAGGCCATCCTCCTGCTTCAGGAGATGGTGGCCATGCCTGGCATTCAGCAGGCCGTGCAGGCCCGGGGAAAGATCGCGCTGGCCGACTACTATCTCATCCGGGGCGAGCGTTGGGACGCTACCTTGCTCTACTCCCAGGTCGACAAAGCCTTTGAAGACGATGTGCTAGGGCACGAAGCCCGGTTCCGGAATGCAAAACTGTCCTATTATTTTGGGGATTTCGAATGGGCGCAGGCACAATTTGAAGTCCTGAAGGCCTCGACCTCCAAGCTCATCGCCAACGATGCGCTCGACCTGTCCGTCTTTATCATGGATAACCTCGGCCTCGACTCCACCACCACTTCTCTGACCTTGTACGCCGAAGCGGACCTGCTCATTTTCCAGAACCGGTTTGATGAGGCCTTTGCCAAGCTGGACAGCCTGCTGAGCCAGTTTCCGGAACATTCCCTGCAAGACGATGTGCTCTATGCCAAGGCCCAGGTGTTCAGGAAAAAACGGGATTATCCCTCCGCCGCAGCCCTGCTGCAGACGATCGTGGACGAACATAAGGAAGAGATTCGGGCCGACAACGCCCTGTTTGAACTGGCCACCCTGCACGAACTTTATCTGGGCAACCCGGAAAAGGCCAAGGAGCTATACGAGAAACTGTTCCTCGATTTTTCCAACAGCACCTTTGCCGTAGAGGCGCGGAAACGCTTCCGCATATTGAGAGGGGACGATATCTGACAAATAAGGCAGGGAGGGCGGCCTGCAGCCGCCCTCCCTGCCTTATTGATGGATTCACCGGGGTAAAGCGGTGTTTATTTCAAACGCCTTTCATCCGAAACGGTGAGTCGTCCACGACCTCTGGCGCGGCGACGGGCCAGCGTCTTACGGCCGTTCTTGCTGCTCATGCGGGCGCGGAAACCATGTTTGTTGGCCCGTTTTCTTCTCGACGGTTGGTATGTCCTTTTCATTTTTTTCTAGCTTTTATCTCTCCAGCGGCATCCGCTTCGGGAAAAGTGCGACAAAGGTAATGTGATTTTTATAAAATGGCAAAGAGTCTGGAAAAAATAAAACTAGGACGGGCTGCGCCCGCCCTAGTTTTATAGATTTATTGGGTTTAGCCGATAATTCTTCCAAGTTGAGATAAATTCGCGAACACAAATTTGATTCATTATGAGCGATCCAAGGCCCTGGCTGGCTACTTATCCGAAAGGAGTGCCCGCGAACATCGATGTCGAAGCCTACCCATCCGTAGTGGCGTTGCTGGACGAAATCCTTAAGAAATATGCCAAAAAGCCCGCCTTTTCCAACATGGGCAAGGAGGTCACCTTCGGCGAGGTAGACCGCTATTCCCGGCAGTTTGGCGCTTATTTGCGCTCCCGGGGCCTCGAGCCCGGCGACCGGATCGCCCTGATGATGCCCAACCTGCTGCAATATCCCATCGCCCTGTTCGGCGCCCTGCGCGCCGGGCTGGTTCTGGTCAACACCAACCCGCTCTATAAGCCCCGGGAAATGCTGCACCAGTTCACCGATTCCGGGGTAAAAGCCATCGTCATTTGCGAGAATTTCGCCTCCAGCCTGGAGAAGGTGCTGCATGAAACCCCGATCAAGACGGTCATCGTGACCAGCATAGGAGAAATGCTGGGGCCTGTCAAGGGCGCCATCGTCAATTTCGTGGTGCGCCGGATCAAGCGCATGGTACCGAAATACCATATCCCCAACACAGCTTCTTTTCTGGACGCCATCCGGCAGGGAAAGAAATTTAGCCTGACGGACCATGCGGGCCATCCCGACGATGTCATCGCCCTCCAATATACAGGTGGCACCACGGGCGTTTCCAAAGGCGCCATGCTGAGCAACCGCAACCTGGTGGCCAATTTGCTTCAGATCAGGGCCATCATGAGCCCGGTCCTGAAAGAGGGAGAAGAGGTCGTGCTGTCCCCCCTCCCCCTCTACCACAGTTTTGCCTTTACGGTCAACTGCCTGGCCCTCATGAGCATCGGCTCCTTATCGGTGCTGATCACCAATCCTCGCGACTTGAAATCGGTCATGGAGCCTTTCAAAAAATACAATATCACCCTCATGACGGGGGTCAATACCCTGTTCAATGCCCTGCTCAACCACCCGGATTTTGCCTCCTGCAATTTTTCCAAACTGAAACTCGTCGTCGGCGGTGGGATGGCGGTACAGAGAGCCGTGGCGGAAAAATGGCATAAAGTCACCGGATGCCCCCTGACGGAGGGCTATGGGCTTACCGAAACATCCCCGGTGGCGAGCGTCAACCCGGTGGACGGGAGCGGAAAGCTGGGCACCATTGGCCTGCCGGCGCCCTCTACCGATATGCGGATCGTAGACGAAATGGGCAACCCGCTCAAAGTCACCGAGGTGGGCGAGATCCAGATCAAGGGACCCCAGGTGATGAAGGGGTATTACAACCGCCCGGATGAAACCGACAAGATCCTCAAGGACGGATGGCTCTCCACCGGCGACATCGGTTTCATGCACGAGGACGGGTATTTCCAGATCGTCGACCGCAAAAAAGACATGATCCTCGTCTCGGGCTTCAACGTATATCCCAACGAGATCGAAGAAGTGCTGGTTGGCCATCCGAAAGTGTTGGAGGTGGCTGCCATCGGCGTGCCCGACCCCAAATCGGACGAGGTGGTCAAAGTCTTTATCGTCAAAAAAGATGATTCGCTCACAACGGAAGAAGTGCTCGCCTATTGCAGGGAGAACCTCACCAACTATAAAGTGCCCAAGCACGTGGAATTCCGCAAGGAGTTGCCCAAGACCAACGTAGGCAAGATCCTGCGCAGGGAGCTTCGGGACGAAGAATTGAAAAAGCTACAGTGAAGAACCTCGAGCGGCTGCTCCAACGATATCAATCAGACCCAAGGACCCAACAGATCCTTGCACAACTGGCTTCCGAACCGCCCATAAGGCTCCATCTCACGGGCCTCAGCGGCGCATTGGAGGCCTTTGTCATGGCAGCCACCTGGCTCGAACGGCCCGGCCCGATGTTGTTCATCGCGGCAGACAAAGAGGAGGCCGCCTACCTGCAAAATACCCTGCAAGGCCTGCTGGACAAAAACCAGGTCCATTTCCTCCCGGATTCCTTCAAAAGACCCCAGTTTTTTGAGGAGCTCAACTCCAACAACGTCCTGCTGCGCACCGAAACCGTATCCCAGCTCAGCAGGTCGAAGGACCAGAAAGAATGGGTGGTCACCTACCCCGAAGCGCTTTTTGAAAAAGTAGTCGACCCGGCCATTCTGCAAAAAAGCAGGATCGACCTGCAAACCAGCGAAAGGGTGGACTTGGATTTCCTCACCAGCGTGCTTGTGGAATACGGATTCAAGCGGGAGGAGTTCATCTATGAACCGGGCCAGTTCTCTATCCGGGGAGGGATCATCGATATTTTCTCCTACGGAAACGAATTCCCCTACCGGGTGGAGTTGTTCGACGACCAGGTGGAGGGTATCCGCACCTTCGATCCGCTCACCCAGCTTTCCAACCGGAATATCAGCCGGGTTTCGATCATACCCAACATCAATACCCGTTTCAACCGGGAGCAAAAAATTTCCTTCCTGCAAATCCTGCCGCCCGAAACGCTGGTGTGGATAAGGGATATCCAGCTCTGCCTGGACAAGGTGCAGCAGTGCTTTGAAAAAGCGGCCGATTTCGCCGAAAAGGTCTCCGCCCTGGACGAGAGCGAACTGGCCGAGATCCTCCGCGACCGGGCCTTTATCCGCCCCGGGGAGGTGATGGAAGACCTTCAGAAGTTTTCCATGGCGATCCTGAACGACCAAAAACAAAGCGTTCCGGTTCACTACACCGTGGCCTACCATGCCAAGCCTCAGCCGAGCTTCAACAAGAATTTCAACATGCTCATCGCGCATTTCAACGAGCATTCGGCCAAGGGGATCGAGAACTTCCTGTTTACCGACAACAACAAGCAAATAGAGCGCTTTTACGCCATCTTCGAAGACCTCAGGGCGGACGTGTCGTTTCACCCCGTTCCCGTGGCCATCCACGCGGGGTTTATCGATGAAAAGCTCAGGGTCTCCTGCTATACCGACCACCAGATCTTTCAGCGTTTTCACCGGTACCGGCTTCGCCAGGGTTTTTCGAAGGAAAAGGCCCTCAATATCCGGCTGCTCAGAGAACTCCAGGCGGGCGATTTCGTCACCCATATCGACCACGGTATCGGGCGCTACTCGGGCCTCGAAAAGATCGACATCAGCGGCCATGTCCAGGAAAGCGTGCGGCTGATCTACAAGAACAACGACGTGCTGTACGTCAGCATCAACTCCCTCCATAAGATCGCCAAATACGTAGGCAAGGAGGGGGTGGCGCCTCAATTGAGCAAACTGGGCTCCGAGGCCTGGAAAAACCTCAAATCCAAGACCAAGAAAAAGGTCAAGGACATCGCCACCGAACTCATTCAGCTCTATGCCAGGCGCAAGGCCTCCAAAGGCTATGCTTTCCCGCCCGACGGGTACCTGCAAAACGAGCTGGAAGCCTCTTTCATTTACGAAGACACCCCCGACCAGCTCAAGGCCACCAACGACGTCAAGGAGGACATGATGAAAGACTACCCCATGGACCGCCTGATATGCGGGGACGTGGGTTTTGGAAAAACCGAAGTGGCCATTCGCGGGGCCTTCAAGGCCGTAGCCGACGGCAAGCAGGTGGCCGTGCTCGTGCCCACCACCATCCTGGCCCTGCAGCACTACAAAACCTTCCGCGACCGCCTGGCCGAATTTCCCGTCACGGTCGATTACCTGAACCGCTTCCGCTCGGCGAAGGAGCGCAAGGAGGTGCTCCATTTACTCAAGGAAGGAAAAACCGACATTATCATTGGCACCCATGCCCTGCTCAACAAGGAGGTGGCGTTCAAGGACCTGGGCCTGCTCATCGTCGACGAGGAGCAGAAATTCGGGGTCACTGCCAAGGAGCGGCTCCGGAGTCTGCGGGTCAATGTCGATACCCTCACGCTGACCGCCACGCCCATTCCCCGTACCCTGCAATTCAGCCTGATGGCGGCCCGCGACCTGTCCATCATCCGAACCCCCTCCCCCAACCGGCAGCCGATCCATACCGAAGTCAGGGTATTCAACGAGGCGCTGGTCAAGGAGGCCATTTATTACGAGGTGAACCGGGGCGGACAGGTGTTTTTTGTCCACAACCGGGTCAAATCGCTCCCCGAGATGGCCGGGTTGGTCCACCGGCTCTGCCCCGACGTCGAGGTGGCCACCGCCCACGGTCAGATGGAAAGCGACCAGCTGGAAAAAACCCTCGTGGACTTTATCGACGGCCGTTTCGACGTGCTGGTCTGCACCAACATCATCGAAACCGGGCTGGATATTCCCAACGCCAACACCATCATCATCAGCCATGCCCACCAGTACGGGATGAGCGACTTGCACCAGTTGAGGGGGCGCGTTGGGCGTTCGAATACGAAGGCATATTGCTATCTTTTTAGTCCCCCGCTTTCCGTGCTCACCAGCGACGCCCGCAAACGGCTTCGCACGCTGGAGGAGTTCAGCGACCTGGGAAGCGGTTTTCAGATCGCCATGCGCGACCTCGATATCCGCGGGGCGGGCAACTTGCTCGGGGGAGAACAGAGCGGCTTCATCACGGAGATCGGTTTTGAGACCTATCAGAAAATCCTGGAGGAAGCCATTCAGGAGTTGAAGGAAAATGAATTCAAGGAGCTTTTTACGGAGGAGCTGGGTTCCAGGCATGTCTATGTCCGGGACGTGGTGATCGACGCCGATGTGGAAATGCTCATCCCCGACGAATACGTGGAGAGCATCCAGGAGCGCCTCAACCTCTACACCGAGCTGGATTCGGTGGAAACGGAGGAGGAGCTCGCCGGCTTTGAAGCCCGGATGCAGGACCGCTTCGGCAAACTTCCGGCGCAGGTGCGGGAGCTGTTCGACGGCTTGCGGCTTCGCTGGATCTGCAAGCGCCTGGGATTCGAAAGGATCGTGCTCAAAAGCGACAAATTGCGCTGTTATTTCATCGAAAATCCGCAGTCGCCCTTTTTCGACAGCGCCGTGTTCCGGCAGCTTTTCCAATGGGTGGGCGTCGAAGGAGGGAAGCATGGCCTGAGTTTCAAACAAACGCCCCGGAATTTGATCCTCGTAAAGGACGGAGTGCGTAACTTGCAGAAAGCAAAGGAAATTTTGGAATCCATCGCACAACAAACCTCCATTCATGATATTTGAAAACCAGCAGGTGCCCGTTTCGGAGCTCCCACATGTGGAGGAAGTGAGCTTCCATCCCCTGGCGCCCAACGCCCTCAAGGCGCGGCTTCTGAGTAGCGGGTTGATATCGGGCGGTTTTGCCCTGCTGGGCATGAGCATCCTTCCGCCGGTTTTTTCGGGCCTTTGGTGGCTGGGCGTATTGATCGTACTGGCTGCAACTTCGCTCCTTCTCGCAGGAAGCAGATGGCTGATAAAAAAGAGGTTTGAGTGGGAGGGATATGCCCTCCGCTCGCACGACATCATCCACCGGCACGGCTATTTCTGGCGGATACAGACCACGGTGCCCTATGCCCGGGTGCAGCACGTCGAGATCGGCCAGGGCCCCATAGCCAAGCGTTTCGGGATCAGCACGATCCGGGTGTTTACCGCCGGAGGCAGCAACAGCGACCTCAATATTTCAGGCATCATACCGGAGGAGGCCAACCGGATCAAATCCTACATCATTCACAAAACGGAGGTCGATGGAGAGGTCTGAAGAATTGGATTTTTTCAGGCCAAACAGACAATCGCCCGTGGCGATTTTGCTCATCTTGTCGCGTTTGTTCCGTTTTTTGTTCCGGCAATTTTGGCCGGTCCTTCTGGTTTTCGTTCTTCGGCCCAAGCGAACCACCCTCTACAGCCTGGTTTGGGTGGCCGTCATCCTCTCGCTGGTTTCCTCGATCAATTCCATTCTGTCCTATTTCTACTCCTTTTTCTACGTATCCGAAGGAGAGCTCATCCTGGAAAAAGGCTGGCTCAGGCGCACGCGGCTGAGCGTGCCGCTCGACCGGATACAGACCATCTCCTTCCAGCAGAGCTTTATCCACCGCGTGTTTAAGGTGGTCAGCGTGGAGATCGACACCGCAGGTTCCAAGGGCTCGGAGTTTTCCCTGCAAGCGCTCTCGCAGGAGCGCGCCCACGCGTTGCGCGATTTTTTGCTGAGCCGGCGGGGGGAGGGCATTCAGGTGTCGGAAGTGGAAGAGGTGGAGAGCAAAAGCGAAAAAGTGCTGCTCCAACTGGGCATTTCCGATCTGTTCAAGATCGGCATCAGCCAAAACCACTTTCGAACGGCGGGCATCCTGCTGGCCCTCGGCCTGGGTTTTCTCGACGATCTGGAATCGGTGCTGGGGAAGAATGTGTACAAGGACCTGGAAAAATCTGTGGGTAGTTTCTTCGACACCGTATGGCTGCTCACGCTTGTCTTCGTGATCGTGCTCCTGTTGATCTCCTTTTTTGGAACCCTGGTTCTGACGGCCATCCGAAATTTCGACCTTCGCTTTATACGGACCGGGCAGGGATTCAAGGTCGAATCGGGCCTTTTTGCAAAGCGCGAGCAATCGGCCTCCCTGCGAAAGATCCAGTTCATTCGCTGGGGCGCCCATCCGATCCAGCGCTGGCTGGGCATGTATTCCCTGCGCTTGTATCAGGCGGCGGGCTACAACCTCGCAAAACAGAAGACCATCCAGGTGCCGGGGTGCTACCAGCCGCAACTCGAGGCGGTACATACGGCTTATTTCCCGGGCTCGGAGGAAGGCTCCTGGGAGTGGCATTCTCCCAGCGTTCATTTGTTCAGAAGGCGTTTTCTATTTCTGGGCATTCTCCCGGCCATCGCGGGCTTCGCGCTGGGGCTGATCACCCGGAATTATCATTTTCTGCCCGTCTTCCTGGCCTGGGGCCCCGCGGCCTATTTCTGGCAAAGGCAGATCTTTCGCACTTTTAACATAGGCCTTCATCCCGGCGGCCTACAACTCCAGGAGGGGTTTTTCACCCGCGAAACGACCTACCTGCGTTGGGAAAAGACCCAGGGAGTGTCCATCGTTCAAAGCCCCTACCAGCAAAACCATCAAATCGCCACCCTGGACCTCCACACTGCGTCCGGGGATATCAGCCTGCCGTACCTGCCTTTGGAGAAAGCGCGATTGATAAGAGATTTCGTGCTTTTCAAGGTAGAAGGAAAGGGTTTATGAGGTTTATTTCCCTCCTAGTTCCTCCTGAAAAAGCTTAAAAACCCGCTTGTACTCATCCGTCCAACTGCTGGGCTCGACGAATCCGTGCGATTCGACGGGAAAGACAGCAAATTCCCAATTTTCCTTACCCAGTTCGATCAGGCGCTGGCTTAGCCGTACCACATCCTGAAACTGCACATTGTCGTCGACCATGCCGTGAAGGATGAGGAGGCGGTCCTGCAAGCCTTCGGCAAAATAGATCGGCGAGCTCTTGCGGTAGGCGATGGAGTCTTCCAGCGGAGTGTTCAGGATATTGGCGGTGTAGGCATGGTTGTAGTGCGCCCAGTCGGTGACGGAGCGGAGCGCTGCGCCGCATTTAAAAGTGCCCGGCGAATTGAACAGCGCCATCAGGGTGATAAAGCCGCCGTAGGAACCGCCGTAGATTCCGATCCTTGCGGGGTCCACGCCCAGTTCTTTTACCAGATAAGCCGCGCCGTCGACATGATCGTCGAGGTCCTTGCCGCCCATGTGGCGGTAGATGGCCGTTCTCCAGTCTCGCCCATAGCCCTCGCTGGCGCGGTAGTCGATATCGAGCACGGTGTATCCGTTGTCCACCAGCAGGTTATGGAACATATACTCCCGGTAGTAGGTACTCCACCATTGATGGACGTTTTGCAGGTACCACGCGCCGTGTACGAAGATCACCGCAGGGCCGCCCAAGGCGGCGCCGGGCGGGCGGTACAAACGGGCCGGCACTTTTGCGCCGTCGCGGGCGGTAAAGTGGACGATCTCCGGCACGCGCCAGGCGTATTTGCGAAAGTCCGGGGTTGTGGAGTTCGTCACCTGGCGGAGGGGGCTGTTCAGGTCCAGCCCGGTTTTTATGAATAACTCCCAGGGCTTATTGCTGAAGGAATAGAGTATCGCGGCGTTTTTTTCATCGGGGGAAAGGGTGACCTGGTGGGAGCCCGCATCCCTGGTCAGGCGCTCCATTTTGCCGCCGCGGACCGACATACGGTAAAAATGGCGTTCGTGTGGCGATTCCTTGTTGGAGCCGAGGTAAAACCATTTTTTATCGAGTGATAATTTAAGCTCCAGGATTTCGAAGTTTCCGGACGTGAGGGCGGTTTTCAGCCCCGATTGCAGATCAATTGAATAGAGGTGGGAGAAACCGCTTTCCTCCGATTGAAAAAAGGGGGTTTGATCATCTACCCAGCCCAGGGTTCCCGCAGAGGTCTTCCAGCCGGAGATCCCTGGCCCACCGATCCAGGCGTCGTCGTGCTGCCGGTCGAGGGCGCGTAGGGCGCCGTTTTCCAGGTCGATGAGGACGATCCAGCGGTCTTTACCATCCATGGACTTGACCTCGGCCAGGGCTTTTCCGTCTTCCGAAAAATAGGGGCCATGCACGATGGTGGCTCTCGGGTTGCCGAAAAGGGTTTCGAAGGGGATGGTATCGGAGTGGTATTCCGCGAGGAAGGCAGGTTTGTCGAAAATACCGGGCAGGCCTTCGATTTGAAGGGCAAAAGAGGTATCCCGCAAGCGGTCGTACACGAAGGTCTGGAAGCGGTCCTGGGCGTTGCCCACCTTGGCCCGGGCGTTGGGAAACTCCACATAGCCCGATTCCGTGACGAAATGGGGCACCTTGGTCGGGTTGGCATTGGCGCTGGTTAGGAGCCTGTAAACGACGAAGCGCATATCCGGGCTTGTCTGCCAGCTATTCATGTTGCGGTTTTCCAGGTAAATGGCCTTGGGGCTCTTCGGCTCCCTCAACTCCCTGCGGTATTTGCGGGCTTCCTCCTCCGATTTGCGTTTGTTAAGCACCTCGAAAAGAGCCAGTTGGTCCGATTCGATCCAGAGGTCGGGGTCCGTTTTTTTGGCGGAGCTGGGAGGAGAACCGGCCTGGAAGGTGGTCAGCTGCACGAGTGCGCCGGAGCCGATCTCCCAGGAAAAAAGGTTGATGCCCCGTTGAAAAACGACGAAGCGATCTTCGCCGCCGAACTGGGGCCGGCGCTCATCCTCCTGGGTCTGCGTGAGCCGCCGGGTTTCGTTTTTTTTGAGATCCAGAAGGAAGAGGTCTCCGAATTTCTCATAGATCTTCATCGAGCGGTCCTCTGAATAATAGCCCGCGACCGGGAGCAGGATTTGCTCTTCCGGAGAGACCGGCAGTGGTTCTCCGCCCTGGACGGATGCCTTATAAAGGCTTCGCAGTGTATCCATGCCGGGGTTCCAGGAGAAATAGACATATTTCCCATCCTCCGACCAGAACGGGTTTTCGGGGAGGAAGCCCACGAAGCGCTCGCCTTGCATGATCGATTCGATAGAGAGGGGGGAAGCGTTTCCGGGGGCCTGGCCAAGGAGTGTGATCGCCTGAAAAAGAAGCGCAAAAAGAATGGAGAGGCGCATGGGAGTGATCTTTTTGTGTAGTTTTGAAACGACTCAGCAGGTGTGACTAACTCTCCCGCTGAAAGCAAAGGTCTGAAATTTGGATTAAAGTCAAGAAAAACCCCTGCATGCCGACCCTCAATAATCCGCGTACCATTAGAGCCTGGGCTTTTTTCGATTGGGCAAATTCGTCCTACGCCCTGGTCATCGCCGTGGCGATTTTCCCGGCATATTACTCCCAGATCACCAGCGCGGAGATCAACATGGGGTCCTTTTCGATCTCCAGCAGCGGATTGCACGCCTTTTCCATTTCGGGAGCCTACCTGCTGATCGCGCTGTTCTCGCCTTTCCTTTCGGGCATTGCAGATTACGGTGGAAAGAAAAAGTGGTTCATGCGGTTTTTTACCACGATGGGTTCCCTGGCCTGTATTTCGATGTTTTTCTTCACGGCGCATGCCAATCTGGACCCCAACATTCAGCCGCTGAGCCAGGTTTTGGTAGGCACGATCTCGTTTATGCTTGCGACCATCGGCTTTGCCGGGGCACTGGTTTTTTACAATGCTTTCCTTCCGGAAATCGCCACGGAGGACCAATACGACCGGGTCAGTGCAAAAGGGTTTTCTTTCGGCTATTTCGGGAGCGTCATTTTGCTGGTCGTATGCCTGTTGGCTATCAGTTTTCCGCAGTGGTTCGGGTTGCCGGAAGAGGGCGCCCTGGCGGTTAGGCTTTCCTTTGTGGCGGTGGGCTTGTGGTGGCTGGGTTTTGCCCAGATCCCCTTCCGGCAGCTCCCGGCGGACAAGCCCGACCAGCCGATCGCCAAGTTGATCACCAAGGGTTACCGGGAGTTGAGGAAGACCTGGAAAATCGTTCGCAAGGAGGCCAATATGCTGGGCTTTCTGGCTTCGTTCTTCTTTTACAGCGCCGGGGTGCAAACCGTGTTGTTCCTGGCGGCCACCTTCGCCGAAGAGGAACTGGACTTCCAGCCGGAAAGACTGATCCTCATTATTTTGGTGCTGCAATTGGTTGCCATCCCGGGCGCTTTCACTTTTGCACGGCTATCGGAAAAAAGAGGTAATAAATTTGCGCTCGTCACCCTGCTTCTGATTTGGTCTGTGATATGCATCGGGGCCTATTTCGTCGAAACGGATAAACAGTTTTATGTCATCGCCGCCTCCGTGGGCCTGGTCATGGGAGGTATCCAGTCGCTCTCCCGTTCTACCTATTCCAAACTCATGCCGGAGGGGACCCAGGACACTGCGTCGTTTTTCAGCTTTTACGATATCCTCGAAAAATTGGCGATCGTGTTGGGCACCTTTACCTTTGGCTTCATCGAGCAAATTACCGGGGGCATGCATAATAGTATCCTCGCTCTGGTATTTTTCTTCCTGGTCGGCCTGGTTTTGCTGATCACCGTGCGGATCAAGCATTCCGTAGAAACGGAGGAGGCCGTTCCGTAATTCCCGCGCAATATTCAAAGCGCTGTGCCAAAAAAATTAAGAAATTTGTTCGGATATGAAACGATCTGCCCGGATAATAGCGCTCCTTCCTTTTTTTTTGCAGCCCGGTTTGCACGGGTTCAGCCAGGACTCCCAATGGACCTTGCTAGACGCGCCCGGCAAGCTCCTCCGCGCCGACGTAGCCCAAACCGATGAGAGCGGCTGGACGCACTATTACGAGTCCAAACAAAACAAGCTCATCCTCTCCATCCAAAAGAACGGGCAACAAATCGGCGAACTGGACGAATTGCTGAGCATTAGTTCGGGCCTGCTCAACAACTACGGAAAGGGCGCCAACGACCTTTCCGGCGCAGATTATATCCAAAATGCCATTTGGCTCACCTTTAACCGCTATTGGCGCATCCAGGGCGCCGGGCCACTGGCCCAGGCGGTCAAGGTCCGATTCTATTTCAACAAACAGGATATCGACGACCTCAAGGCAGGCCTCCAGCGCACGGATTACCAACTCCAAAATCTGGAATCCGTGCAGTTTTACGCACTGGAAGGAGGCTCCCTGCACCCTTTCGCCATCCGCACGCGCAGCGGCGCCTCCGTCCTCCGCCGCCTCGAAACGGGCAGCACGGCCAGCCTTGGGAATTTCGGGCCCTTTATGTACGCAGAGTTCCAACTGAAAGACCTTTCCAGCAGCGGTAGCGGCGGCTTTTACATCCCCCTCGAAGGGCAGCGCTTCTCCATTTCCGGCAAGATCACCAGTCCCACCGGCGACCCCATCGAAGACGTCTACGTAAAATCCAGGGTGGAGGGCGCTGCCATCCGCACCACCGGGGAAGGGGAATATACCGTGGCCAACCTCCAGGGGGGCAGGGATTACGAGATCATCCCCTTTTCCCAGGACCGCCCCACCCGCATGGTAACCGTGCTGGACCTGATCGGCCTGGCGCAGCATTTGGTCAGAAAGGAAAAATGGGACACGGCCTGGAAACAAATCGCCGCCGACGCCGACCAGTCGGGCACCGTGGAGGAACAAGACCTGAGTTTTCTGCAGGAATTGATCCTCGGCGACCAGACCACCTTCCCCGAAGGAAGCTCCTGGCAGTTTGTGCCCGCTGCCTATATCCCCCCGGAAATGAACGATCGCAGAACCGCCCGCCTGCCGGATGGTTCCATTCTGGTCGAAACCCTGGCCCAGCATGTACAGGGAGTCGATTTCAAAGCCGTGAAGACCGGCAACGTTTGGCGGGAGCAAGACTTCCCCAACGAGCCGCCTTCCATCCTCGACCCCTCCTTCTCTCTGCCGGACCAAAATTCCTGTGGCGGCGGAGAATTATTGCATTACGACCTGGTCGTAAACGACTTCGTGGGCATCCGCGGGTTTCAGTTCACCCTCCAATGGGATCCCAGCGTCATGGTGTTTGACGGGGTCAAAAATTTCAATCTCCCCTTTTTCGACCTTGCCGATTTCGGGACCGCCCATGTCAGGGAAGGAAAACTGACCCTGGCCTGGTACACCCCCGAGCGGCCCAACACCATTAAACTTCCGGACGGAGAAGCGGTCTGCACCCTGCTTTTCCGGGCTGTGGGCAAACACCAGAGTTCCACCGCCATCCGCTTTGTCGACGACCCCACTCCCGTGCAGGTACTGAGGGACAACCTGAGCGCCGCCAACGTATTTTTTACGATGGGGAGCCTTCGGATTGAAGGCGAAAGCCCGATGTTCGTAGCGGAGCTGAACACCCGGCCTCAAAGCTGTTACGGCAAACCGGACGGCGCCATTTCCATCAAGATCGGCGGAGGTTTTCCGCCCTATCGCTACGAATGGAGCAACGGATCTACCGCCCCCTCCCTCTACGGATTGCAGCCCGGCAAATACAAGGTTACCGTTTACGACGGAGCGGCTTGTCCATTGACGACAGACTCCATCCAGGTGCCAGGCCCTCCCGAACTGGTCCTGCACAGTCACAATATCCACCAGATCCGCTGCCCGGGATTCAACGACGGCGCCATTTCCTTCAAGGTCAGTGGAGGCGCCCCTCCCTATCGCTACGAATGGAGCAACGGGGCCATCACCCCCTGGATCGGCCAGCTGTCGGAAGGAATTTATGGCGTGACCGTTTCGGACCTGCACGGCTGCCAGAAAGAAGAAACTTTTACGATCGAGGCCCGGCAGGATATCTTTCTCAATTACTCGATCAAACCGGCCACAGGGCCTTTTACCAACGACGGAGAGGTCATACTCCGCGACCTGATCGGCAGTCCAGGCCCTCAAACCTATGAATGGAACAGCGGCCTGAAGAGCACCCAGCTGACCCGGGCGACCGTGGGAAGTTATGAGGTAAATATCCGGGATGCGGAGGGATGCGCGTATAAATTTTCATTCGAAATACCCTCCTCGAGCCTTCCCGAAAAATTATCCGCTTTGTTGGAAAAAGACCTGTTCCAGGAGGAGGAATTCGCGCCGGTAAAGATTGAGAGCCCCGAGGATCAGACCCTCCATTTCAAGGTGTACGACGATCGGAGCCGCTTGATCTCCCAACAGGTTATCGAAGTGGCGGGGGGAACGACCGTTCAGTATTTCCAGACGCCTACCAGCCCGGGTAGCTATCTGATTCAGATATTGCCGCGCGGCGGCAATATCTGCAGTTTGCGCTTCCGCGTGAAATAATCCATAACTGGCGCCTGCGGCGCCAGTTATGGATTATCAAAAGCGGTTTAAACGCCTACGGCGTTTAAACCGCTTTTGAAATTTGTTTTCGTGTTTTATCCTAACAGGGGTATCTATTTTTTCTTGCGGGCAGGGGCCTTGGGTTTGGCTTTCTCTTTTGTTGCGGCAACTACCGGAATTGCCGGTGAATAGTCGCTCGGGAGCAATACCAGCACGGAGAGCGGGGGCAGGTCCAGATCCATGGCGAAGGGCTGCCCGTGCCAGGGAATATCCTTGGTTTTGGCTTCCTTGATCGTGGGGTAATCCCCGCCGCCATAGGGAGTGTCATCCGAGTTGAAAATTTCCTGCCACCGGCCTGCGATGGGTACGCCGATCTGGTAATTGTTTCTCGGCACGGGGGTAAAATTGCAAATCACAGCCAAGGGCGGGTTTTCCGGAGTTCCCTTCCTCAGGTAGGCCAGCACGCTGTTTTGGCGGTCGTTCAGGTCGATCCACTCGAATCCTTCGGGGGAGAATTGTTTCTGGTAAAAGGCGGGATATTTCCGGTACATGGCGTTCAGGTCGCGCACCAGGTCCATCATGCCGCGGTGGTAGCGGAACTGGGTCAGCCACCATTCGAGGCCTTTTTCGTGGTTCCATTCGGTGGTCTGGCCAAACTCGCCGCCCATGAAAAGCAGCTGAGTGCCCGGGTGGGTCCACATATAGCTGAACAGCAGGCGGAGATTGGCAAACCGTTGCCACTCATCGCCCGGCATCCGGGAAATGAGCGAGCCCTTGCCGTGCACGACCTCGTCGTGGCTCAGTGGGAGCATGAAATTTTCCGTAAAAGCATACACCAGACTGAAGGTGGCCAGATCGTGGTGGTATTTTCGATTGACGGGATTTTCCATGAAAAACTTCAGCGTATCGTGCATCCAGCCCATCATCCATTTCTGGGCAAAGCCCAACCCTCCCGTATAGGTAGGGCGGGAAACGCCGGTCCAGGCGGTGCTTTCCTCCGCGATGGTCACGGCATCGGGGTATTCGCGGTAAACCGTTTCGTTGAATTCACGCAGCAAGGAGGTCGCTTCCAGGTTCTCGCGTCCGCCGAAAATATTTGGGATCCACTCCCCCGCTTTCCGGGAGTAATCGAGGTAGAGCATGGAGGCCACCGCATCGACCCGCAGGCCGTCGGCGTGGTATTGATCCAGCCAGTAGAGGGCGTTGGAGATCAGAAAGCTCCGGACCTCGTAGCGGTTGTAGTTGAAAATGCAGCTCTTCCAGTCGGGGTGGAAGCCCTTGCGAGGATCGGCATGGTCGTACAGGTGGGTGCCGTCGAAGTCGGCCAGGCCATGGGCGTCGTTTGGAAAATGCGAAGGCACCCAGTCGAGGATCACTCCTACTCCTGCCTGGTGAAAGGCATCGACGAGGTATTTGAAATCCTCCGGAACGCCGAAGCGGCTGGAGGGGGCGAAATAACCCGTGATCTGATAGCCCCAGGATGGGTAGTAAGGGTGCTCCATCACAGGCATGAATTCGACGTGGGTGAAGCCCATCTCCAGGACGTAGGGTACCAGTTGTTCGGCCAACTCTTTGTAGCTGAGCGAGGCGGAACCGCCGTGGGTCTTTCGCCAGGAGCCCAGGTGTACTTCATAGACGGAATAAGGGCTGGCCAGCAGGTCGCGTTTTTTGCGCTCTTCCAGCCAGGTCTGATCGTTCCATGTATAATCGTCTTCCCAGACGATGGAAGCGGTGTTGGGGGGTATTTCCCAAAACCGCGCAAAGGGATCTCCTTTTTGAAGCGGCCGGCCGTCTTTTGCCAGGATAAAATATTTGTACAGGGCGCCTTTCCCTACGCCCGGAATGAAGCCTTCCCATATCCCCGAGCCGTCCCATCGGGAGGAGAGAGGATGTTCGTCCTTGTTCCAGTAGTTGAAATTCCCGATCACCGAGACCTTGACCGCATTGGGCGCCCAGACGGCGAAATACGTGCCTTTGACCCCGTCGACGCTCAGGGGGTGGCTGCCCAGTTTTTCGTAGAGGCGAAAGTGTTTCCCCGATTGAAAAAGCTGGGTGTCGAAATCGGTTAAAAGGCTGAAAGGGATAACCTGGCTCATGGTGTGTTTTTTGACGGACCGATCAAAGGTAAACATACGGACGAAAACAAAAAAGCCGGTCTTCTGCAAGGAAGACCGGCTTTCTTTCGTCGGTAACGGTAATTAGTTCATCGCGATCACCACCGAGTTCTCCGAACCGAAGGGGGTGGCTACGTACTTGTCTGCTGCGTTGTCATTCTCCCATTTCACTCCGTCGAGGAGGTAACGGAATGCGTACTCTTTGCCGGTTTCCAGCTCGAGGGTAGTTTTGAAGCTACCGTCTTTCTGCTTCTTCATGGAAACGGGGTTCTCAAGGTCCCAGTTGTTAAATTCGCCCATTACAGCTACCTCGGTAGCGGCTTCTACGGCTTCTTTCGGCAGGGTGAAGGTCACCTTGCAAAGGGATTTCGACTTCAGGAATTGCTTCGTGATCATGCTTTTGGATTGTTGATTCTCGCGCAAAGATACTGCGATACCCTCTTCCTCGCAAATAGGCCCGATTTGGGCCTTTGCGTAATTGTAAGTAAAACAAGCATTTAGGAAAATGATCGTAAAGCCGGGAAGGCCCCTGTCCAAATCGGGTTTTCCGGACTTCGGCAGAGAAAAGAATAAAAAATTTTAAAAATAATTTTTATTCGATATTTTCTTTGTCCCGGAAGTATTCATCCATGGCGTGGAGCACTCCGCGGATCGGCACCCGCAGCCAATCCGGCCGAGCGTTCATTTCATAGCCCACCTCGTAGATGGCTTTCTCCAGGGTGTAATTGCGGAGCAACAGGCGAAGGGCCTCCGGGTCGTCGGGGATAAAGCTCTGGCCTTCGGTGGCGTCGAGGTAAGCCGTGAGATAGAACTGCCGGACGTAATGGAACCATTGGTGCGCCCATTTTTCCAGGAAGGGCATGTCTTCCTTTCGGTAGTTCTGGTTGAGGACCAACTGGCCGAATGCCGCGTAGTGGAAGGAGCGGATCATGCCGGCCACATCCTTGAAGGGCGTTTTTTTCAAGCGTCTTTCGCTGATGGTATGCAGGGGCTCGCCCTCGAAGTCGATGATGAAGAAATCCTTTCCGTTGAAAAGAACCTGGCCCAGGTGGTAGTCGCCGTGAACCCGGGTCTTGGTGGCGTTGATCTTTTTCTGGTAGATCTCGCTAAAGCACTCCATGATCTCGTCGCGCAGATCGAGCGCCTGTTTGGCCTCCGCGGCGATATGAGCAGGCAGGGAAGGCAGGCGCTGGGCCAGTCCATTCAGCTTTTCGGTGACGAGCTTCCGGTTGCCGGCGTAGATCGAGCGTTGGTAGTTTTGGGTAAACCGCTCGGGGCAAAATTCGGGATCCTCCTGGTCGGAGGCCAGGGCGATGTGCATTTCCGCCGTGCGCTGGGCCAGCAACACGACCCGTTCATACGTGACGCTGCTGATGTATTTCTGGAGCGTTTCCGGGATGTTTTCGAAATAGAGCCGGTCGGCGCTGACCAGATCGGGAACCTTTGCGGTCTTCTCGCTTTTGGTGAGCACTTTTTCGTAATACCGGTCGAGCGATTCGAGCATCATGGTCCAGGCTTCGCCCTGGTTCGGAATTTTGTTCTGCAAAAGCCCCAGGATGGTAAAGCTCTTCTGCTGGTGGTCCTCCAGTTGAATGCCTCCGCCGTAGCGGGGGGCGTTGCGGAAATCGGTTTTTTCCGACAGGAAGCGGACCAGTTCCAGGTCGGGGTTGATGTCCGTATCGAGTTTCCGGTAGATTTTGAAGAAGAATTGGTTGTTGTAAATCACGGAGGTGTTGCTCTGCTCCGCCTTCAGGATCTCGGAGCTGATATCCTCTCTTTCGGCGTTCAATTCCTCCAGCACCTTGCCCGCTTCGAAGCGGAGGGCGCCGTTGGAAACGGGGAGGAGCGAGTTGGTCTTCATGCGCAGGAAGAGGTCGTTCCGGAAGGGTTCCTCGTAAATGGCGTCGACAATGATCCCTTCGGCGGTAGGGGTTTTCAGATAGCAGACCACTCCCTGGGGCGCATTTTTGAGGTAATGGAGAATGCGCTCCGGCTGGGTGACGAATTGGGTCGGGAGGAAATAGGTTTCCGGCAGCCCGTCGGTGTAGCGCACACCCACATGGAGGAAAAAAGCCGTATCCGCTCCGATCTGGGTGGACGGGAAGCGGTCGATGTCGATCGACACGATATTTTTGGATTTCCCTCCAAACCAGCGGATGGCCATGAGGTAGTCCGGGAGGATGCGTTTTTCGAAGGCCCGTTTGACGGTATAGGTGTCAAAAAACTCGGGCCATTCCACTTCGGCAACCAGCTCTTCGATGGCCCGGTCGCGCAGAACGGGTTGTTCGGCCTCGCTTTCCTCCATCAAAAACCAGTAATAACCGTAGGGCCCCATCGTAAATACGTAGGGGTGCTCCCCGATCTCCATAAACTTGTTTTGGCTGAAGATCTCGGTGGGCCGCACGCCCCGGAAACTCTTCAGGTCCAGCTCGACGGCCTGGGAGTATTTCGACAAATTGGCCACGACCAGGATGGTCTCCCCCCCATGTGAGCGGGTGAAGGCCAGCACTTTGCTGTTGGTCGACTCCAGGAAGCGGATATTTCCAAAAGCAAAGGACTGGAGCCGCTTGCGCATGGCGATGAGGTTTTTCATCCACCAGAGCAGGGAGGAGGGGTTGTGCTGCTGCGTCTCTACGTTGACCGACTCGTAGCGGTACTGGGGGTCGCGGATTACGGGCAGGAACAATTTCTGCGGGTTGGCGCCCGAGAAACCGGCATTCCGGTCGGCGTTCCATTGCATGGGGGTGCGCACCCCGTTGCGGTCGCCGAGGTAGATATTGTCACCCATACCGATCTCGTCACCGTAATAGATCACGGGGGTGCCGGGCAGGGAAAACAGGAGGCTGTTGAGCAGTTCGATCTTCCGGCGGTCGTTGCCGAGCAGGGGCGCCAGGCGGCGGCGGATTCCCTTGTTGACTTTGGCGCCGTGATCCTGGGCAAAGACCTTATTGAGATAGTCCCGCTCTTCCTCCGTGACCATGGTCAGGGTGAGGTCGTCGTGGTTGCGGAGGAAGAGGAGCCACTGGCTGTTTTCGGGCAGGGCGGGTGTTTGTTCCAGGATATCGATGACCGGATAACGGTCTTCCGTCTGCAGCGCCATGTAGAGGCGGGGCATGAGCGGGAAGTAGTAGTTCAGCTGGCATTCGTCGCCCTTTCCGAAATAGGTGACGGCCTCTTCGGGCCACAGGTTGGTCTCGGCGATGAGCACCTTGCCCGGGTGGGTCTTGTCGACGTATGTTCGCAGCTCCCGCAAATAGGCGTGCACCTCCGGGAGGTTTTCGCAGTTGGTGCCTTCCCGTTGAAAGAGAAAGGGGATCGAGCTCAGCCTCATGCCGTCGACGCCCAGTTCGAACCAAAAATCGACGACTTTTCGGATCTCGTCGCGCACCCTTTCATTGTCGTAGTTCAGGTCGGCCTGATGGGAATAGAACCGGTGCAGGTAATAGGCCCTGGCCATGTTGTCCCATTCCCAGTTGGAGGATTCGTAGTCGCTGAAGAGGATCTCCGCTTCGGGAAATTTCTCGGGGGTATCGCTCCAGACGTAGAATTCGCGGATGGGCGAACCGGCCGGCGCTTTCCGCGCCCTTTGAAACCATTCGTGGGTAGTGGAGGTATGGTTGAGGATCAGGTCGATGATCACCCGGATGCCGCGCTTTTGGGCCTCCTGGAGGAAGCGCCTGAAATCGTCGAGGACTCCCACATCGGGGTGCACATCGCAATAATCCGAAATATCGTATCCGTCGTCTTTGAGGGGGAGGGATAAAACGGGAGGAGGGAAACGCAGTTCACCCCCAGGTCTTCCAGGTAATCGAGTTTTTGGATCAGGCCGTTTATATCGCCGATCCCGTTGTTGTTGCTATCGAAAAAGGACCGGATATGAAGGGAGTAAATGATGCAGTCTTTATACCACATAATAATTTATGGTTTTACCGAAGCTCCACCCTGAAAATATGCAAGGGCCATTTGGACGGATTCAACTCCACGTAATTCCATTCGTTGAACCAGTGGTAGGTTTCGCCGGTAAGCAGGTCGGTCACCTTGAGGTTCACCATCCGGCCTTCGATGCCCAGCAAGCGTTTGGGCACCTCGACGTAACCGGATTGGGGAAATTGGGTATCGAAATTGGCGACGCACCAGAGGATATTGCTCCGGTCTTCGGTGAGCTTGATATAGCTCATGAGCTTGTCGCTGTCGGTGCGGGTAAAATGGATGTTATAGGTATCCTGCAAAGCCGGGTTTTGCCGCCGGATATGGTTGAGCCGGGTCATGGCGTCGGTCAGGCGGTTGCGGTGGTTCCAGTCGTAGGTGCGCAATTCGTATTTTTCCGAATCGATGTATTCCTCTTTGCCGTTGGGGTTGCCGTTGTTTTCCAGAAATTCGTAGGAGGGGCCGTATAGGCCGTAGTTGGAGGAAAGGGTGCCCGCCATGAGCAGCCGGAACACGAAGGCATTGGCGCCGGCGCCCATCAGTTCGTAGGGCAGGATATCGGGGGTATTCGGCCAGAAATTGGGCCTGAAGAATTCGCGCCATTCCGTGTGGGCGATCTCGTTCAGGTAGGCCTCCATCTCCAGTTTGTTGTTGCGCCATATATAATAGGTGTAACCCTGGGTAAACCCGAGCCGGGCCAGGGCCGCCATCACCTTGGGCCGGGTGAAGGCCTCGGCCAGGAAGATCACGTCGGGATCGACGATATGCACCTCGCGGATGACCCATTCCCAGAAGACGAAGGGCTTGGTGTGCGGGTTGTCGACCCGGAAGATTTTCACGCCTTGTTCCACCCAATAGACGATAACGCTGCGGAGCTCTTTCCAGAGGTTTTCCCAATCCTCCGTTTCAAAATTGAGGGGGACGATGTCCTGGTATTTTTTGGGCGGGTTTTCGGCATAGGCGATGGTGCCGTCGGGCCGCCAGGTAAACCATTCGGGATGTTCCTTAATATAGGGGTGGTCGGGCGCGCACTGGAATGCCAGGTCCAGGGCCAGCTCGATGCCGTATTCCTTTGCCTTTTTGATTAGATGGGTATAGTCCTCGATCTTGCCCAATTCTTTATGAACGGATTTGTGGCCTCCCTCTTTGCTGCCGATGGCCCAGGGGGATCCGGGCTCGCTTTTTTCCGCTGTAAGACCGTTGTTTTTTCCCTTCCTGTTGAGAACGCCGATGGGGTGAATGGGCGGCAGGTAGAGCACGTCGAAGCCCATTTCGGCGATGCGGGGAAGGATGCGTTCCACATCCTTGAACGTGCCGTGTTTGCCCGGTTTTTCGGAAGTGGAGCGGGGGAAGAGTTCGTACCAGCTGCTAAAGAGTTCCTTTGGGCGGCCTACGCGAACCCGGTAAACGGCTTCCGGGGTGCTGACGAATTGTTTGAGGGGAAACTCGTTGACGAGCTGGTGAAATTCGGGGCTGAGTATAGATGCGACGGCTTTTTCATAGCCTTTTTTGTCTTCGAGGAGGGCGGCGGCCTGGGTCAGTTTGGCGGCGCCGGCCTTGGGATATTGTTCTGCGGCTTTGCGGAGCCATTGGGCCCCGATCTGCAACTCGACCCCCATGTGCTGGCCATCCTGGTGTTTTTTGATAAAGCCGTTGTGCCAGTTGAGCAGGTGGTCCATCCATCCTTCGATCTTGTATTCATGGAGACCCTGGCCATCGGGGGTAAAGGAGGCCGTCCAGCGGTCGTTGGGTTCGGGAGTCATGAAGATCTCCGTCCACTTTTTGGCGCTCAGTTCCTTATAAAGCAGGGAGGCTCGCACGGCATCGTGTCCGTCGCCGAAGATATCCGCGCTGACGTCCACGCGTTCGCCCACAATTCGTTTGATAGCATGCCTTCCGCCCTGCAACTGGGGTTGGATATTTTCGATGATAACCCGGTTTCTCATTTTAGTGTGCCGTTTTTCGTGTTCCGGAAATGTAGGAAAGTAAAAATATCGAAATGAAGGAAAGTTGGGAAAGCTCAAAGGTAAAGGTTTTGTAGAATTTTTTTCCCACTAGTCACCCGGTGACTCAGTCACCGGGTGACTAAGGAACTTAGAGTATATTTGCCCATGCTTCAAACCGATATTGCCATCGTCGGCGCAGGCCCTGGCGGCGCCGGAGCGGCGCTGAAACTCCACTCCCTGGGCATTCCCTGCGTGCTGATCGACCAGGCGGTGTTCCCGCGCGACAAGATCTGCGGCGACGCCATCAGCGGCAAAGCCGCGACCCTGCTCAATCGCCTGGATCCGGAGTTCATGGATAGGTTTCGCGAAAGCACCGATCGGCAGACGGGGGTCTGGGGAATCCAGTTTTCAGCCCCCAACGGCACGATGGTCGACATCCCCTTCAAATTTCCCTACGACAAGGAACAGGAGCCCGCCCCGGGCTTCGTCTCCCGGCGCATGGATTTCGACCACCTGCTCATCGAAAAAGTGCTCCGGTCGGATTCCATTTCCTTCCAGCAAGGCATCCGGATCGACCGCTATGAAAGGATTCCGGAAGGCTGGCTGATCTCCGACGAGACGGGGAACTTCCAGGTTCGGGCCCGCCTGCTTTTGGTTGCCGATGGAGCAAACTCGCAATTCTCCCGTAAGCATGCGGGTCTGGAGAAAGACCTGCGCCACCATGCAGGGGCCGTGCGGGCCTACTTCAAAAACGTGCATCCTCCTCACCCCGAGCAATTTATCGAGCTGCATTTTATCAAAGAGGTCAACCCGGGTTATTTCTGGATATTCCCCCTTCCTAACGGCTACGCCAATGTGGGCCTGGGGCTGCGCAGCGATTACATCAAAAAAAGAAAGGTAAATCTGCGGGAGGCCTTCCTACAGATCGTGAAAGAACACCCCATCCTCGCCCAACGCTTTGCCGGCGCCACCATGGAAAGCCGCCTGGAAGGCTACGGCCTGCCGCTCGGCTCCCGGCTACGGCCCATTTCAGGCGACGGATACATGCTGCTCGGCGACGCCGGACACCTGATCGACCCTCTCACTGGAGAGGGCATTGGAAACGCGATGTATAGCGGATTCATCGCCGCGGAGCAGGCCCAAAAATGTCTGGAAAAAGGAGATTTTTCCGCCGGTTTCCTCAAGGACTACGACAAACGGGTGGCGAGGGTATTGGGCAGTGAAATGAAACTCAGCTACCAGCTCCAGCGCATGCTTCGCTACCCCTGGCTCACCAATCTGCTGGCCAGGTGGATCACCCGCCACCGTTGGCTGATCGAGCTCATCTCCCGGATGTATACGGATATGGAGTTGCGGAAGCAACTTGTGAATCCGATGTTTTGGGTTAAACTGGTTATTAAGTTATTAAGGTAATAAGTTATTAAATATCAATAACTTATTACCTTAATAACTCATTACCTTAAACCTATACAAGTCCTTGCTGAATGGCAAACTTCACCAACTCCGTGCTGGAGTTGAGCTCCAGCTTGCGGAGGATGTTTTTCCGGTGCGTTTCGACGGTAAATTTGCTGATAAAGAGGTGTTTGCCGATGAGCTGGCTCGTCAGGCCTTTGCTGATGAGCACGAGGATCTCCTGTTCGCGGCGGGAGAGCAGGAGGCGCTTGCGGAAGCTGTCTTTGAGGAGGTCGGTGGGACCGGGCGATTCGTCGGAGGGGGGTTGGGAGCAGCGGTCGCGCACATGGGAGTAGGCCTGGCCGTTGACGACGGCTTCGATGGCTTTTCCGATTTCGACGGCGGTGGCAGTTTTGAGCAGGAACCCATGCACGCCGGTTTCGAAAAGGGATTTAATGAGCTCGGGGGCGTCGTAGGCTGTGAAAACGATAATCTTCGTCTTCGGGTGGTCTCTTTTGATCAGGTCAATATTCCTGTAAAAGTCGTTCCCGGGCATATTGAGGTCGAGGAGGAGGATATCCGGCCGCACATCGGGGAGGGCCTTAAAAAGCTCGTCCCCGTTATTTGCGTGTCCGGCAAAAGCCATTCCCGAGAGCCTGTCTATAATGCTCTTCAGGCCGATTGCCACAATCGGATGGTCGTCTGCGATAAATACCTTTGTAAAGTTTTGTTGCATGGGATCCTAATTTGTTCAACACAAAATCGGTTTTCTTCTTCTTGGCGCCCAAGAAGGATCCGTCAGCAATGCTTGTCAAAACAGGGGGGTGTAAATGCAACCTTTTCCCCAACCATTTCCCCACGGTTGAAAAAAAGATTCCGATGTGCTTCTCAGATTGGTTTTTGGAAATGGTATCCGGTATTTCTACCGAATCTCAAACCCGGGGGCAAAGTACAGATATTTTACAAACGGGTCAAGGGGGATGTCCGGAAACATTTTTGTCTAGTCTTCTTCCTCGTCCGGCTCTTCCGCCAAAATGCCCAATAACTGCATGGCTTTTTCGGACGCCAGCTGTTCGGCGCTTTTCTTGTTGAAGTCCTCGGCCATGGCGACCTTGTTGCCGTCGATCATGACGGCGACCTTGAAGCGGTCGCGTTTATCGAACTTATATCGGGCGATGAGCTTGTAATTGACGGTTTGTCCATTCTTCTGGCACCATTCGAGGAGCTGGCTCTTGTAGTTGTCGTCGAAGCTTTCCAGCTCGTGGACATCCACATAGTTGCGCAGGATCTTGCGGATGACGAAGCGCTGGGTTGGTTCGTAGCCCAGATCGAGGTAGACGGCGCCGACCAGCGCCTCGACCGCATTTCCCAGCATGGAGCGGCTCAGCCGGGTCGGGTTGTATTCGCCGAGGAAGTGGTCCAGGCCCATTTTCTCTCCGACTTTGTTGAGGGATTTGCGTTTGACGATCTTCGAGCGCATCTTCGTCAGAAAACCCTCGTCGGCGTTTGGGTATTTCTTGAACAGGTATTCTGCGACGATCGTGCCCAACACCGCATCGCCCAGGTATTCCAGACGCTCGTTGTTTTGGAGCGGAAAGGCTTTTTCCGATTGGGTGGACTTGTGGGCGAAAGCGAGTTTGAAGACGGAGAGATTGGACGGGACAAATCCCAGCAGGGGCCTCAATTGCTTGGCCAGGTCTTTGTCTTTGGAAATGTAGTAGTTGTAGATCTTAAAGACTGCGTTCAAGATAACCTCCTTTTTTTGAAACAACACAAGGCCCCTCCTGCGACAGGAGCGGGTTGTATCCGACAGGTATAAAGCAAGTTTGAAAGAAAAAGGAGGGAGGATATCCGGCTCGTTTGCGGGTTGGAAATGTTAAAAGCGGCATTTCCAACTCGTAAGGGGAGTTTTGAAAGGGTCTTCTTCCTTAACCTTCAAACTTTTTCACAATGATCGACGAGTTATGACCTCCAAAGCCGAACGTGTTGCTGAGGAAGGCCCGGACTTTTTTACCCTGAGCTTCGTTAAAGGTCAGGTTCAACCTCGGGTCGATATCCGGATCGTCGGTAAAATGGTTGATAGTCGGCGGCACAAAACTGTGGTTGATGGCCAGCACGCCGGCAATGGCCTCTATCGCTCCGGCAGCCCCGAGCAAGTGCCCGGTCATGGATTTGGTGGAGCTGATGTGGAGACCGTAGGCTTTGTCGCCAAAAATGTGCTTGATGGCCTTGGTTTCCGCAATATCCCCCAACGTGGTAGAGGTTCCGTGAACGTTGATGTAATCGATATCTTCCGGGTTCATTTTGGCGTCCTGGAGGGCCAGTTCCATCACCTTGCGGGCGCCGAGCCCTTCGGGGTGCGGGGCGGTGATGTGGTGGGCGTCTGCGGTAGCGGCGGCGCCGACGATCTCTCCATAGATTTTTGCGCCACGCCGGATGGCGTGTTCCAGTTCTTCGAGCACGAGCACGCCGGCGCCTTCCCCGACCACAAAGCCGTCGCGGTCGCGGTCAAAGGGGCGGGAGGCGGTTTTCATATCGTCGTTGCGTGTGGAAAGGGCTTTCATCGAGCTAAACCCGCCCACGCCCATCGGCGTGATAGTGCTCTCCGCCCCTCCGGCCAGGATGATGTCGTTGCGGCCGAGGCGGATGTAGTCGAAGGCGTTCATCAGCGCATGGGTGGAAGAGGCGCAGGCCGAGACGGTCGTATAGTTTATGCCCCGGAAGCCGTATTTTATGGAAATATGGCCGGGAGCAATATCGGCGATCATTTTGGGGATCAGGAAAGGGCTGAACCTAGGCGTGCCGTCTCCTTTCAGGTAAGCTTCATATTCGTTCTCGAGGGTTCTGAGCCCCCCGATACCTGTGCCGAGGATCACGCCGACCCGGTCGGGGTTTATTTTTTCGGGATCGATACCGGCGTCCCTGACGGCTTCATCCGCCGCTACTACACCGAGCACCGTAAAATAGTCCATGTGGCGGACCTCCTTGCGGTCCATAAATTGCTCGGGGTCGAAATTTTTTACCTCGCAGGCAAACTTGGTTTTGAATAGGGCTGTGTCAAATTTGGTGATCCATCCGGCCCCGCTCAGCCCTTCCTGCAATCCTTTCAAATAGGCAGGAACGTTGTTTCCAATCGGTGTCAAAGCTCCCAAACCAGTAATGACGACCCTTTTCATACGTTGCAGTTGTTTTCAGGTTTACGGCCACCAAATAATGTGCCAGACAAAATCCGTTCCAAGATACCCTATAAATTAAAAACCACAAATTAGAGCCCTGCTCTAATTTGTGGAAAGGGAAATTGCCTTCCGGCAATTCTTGGGAAAATCAACCTTGGAAATGTCCTTCCAGATAAGCTGTGGCATCGCCAACCGTCTGGATCTTATAAAAAATCGAACACGCAAAGAAACTGATAAGTCATAGGATAACCAAAGTATTTTTTAACTTTTTTACCCCTGTTTCCACGCCGGGACTTGCCACCGACCGCCATTTTCGCGACGTTTGGTCCACTATCTCCTCTTTCTTGTTGGTTATTACCGGGTATCGGCGTACATTTACCTCTTATTTAATGTAAAAAGTACACTTAGTGTTTTTCAAACAAGGTTTCTTTCAAGAAGCAAGGACGGGCGGGCTTCGCCCGCCCGTCCTTGCTTCAAATATATTTAATTCTTAGTTCAGACCCATTATTAATGAAGGCTTTCAAACATCAAAATACCAAGATCGTAGCCACCGTAGGCCCCTCTTCCAGCAGTTTCCAGAATTTGTTCGATTTAGCCAAAGCGGGAGTAGACGTTTTTCGCCTCAATTTTTCCCACGGTACCCACGCCGATCACCAGGAGGTGATCAACCATATCACCCGCATCAACGATCAACATGGCTTCCACGTCGGCATCCTGGCCGACCTGCAGGGGCCCAAGCTCCGGGTGGGCAAGATCAAAGACAACGCCCTCAAACTGGTAGAAGGCGATCTGGTCCGCTTCATCAACAAGGAATGTATCGGCACCAAGGAGGCCATATATATGAGCTATCCCCAGTTCGCCAGAGACGTCAAACCCGGCGAACGCGTACTCCTCGACGACGGGAAGCTGATCTTCGAAGTGGTGGAGACCAACAAAACCGACCAGGTGGTGCTCCGCGTGGTTTTCGGCGGTATTCTCTCCTCCAATAAAGGCGTCAACCTCCCCAATACCAAGGTCTCCCTGCCCTGCCTCACCAAAAAGGACCTCATAGACCTCGATTTCATCCTCACCCAGCCGGTCAACTGGATCGCCCTCTCCTTCGTGCGCTCCGCAAAAGACCTTCGCGACCTGATCAAGCGGATAGAGGCGAAAAACCACCCCGCTAAAGTCATCGCCAAGATTGAAAAGCCGGAGGCCATCAAAAATATCGACGAGATCATCAAAACCACCAACGGGATCATGATCGCGCGAGGCGACCTGGGCATCGAGATGCCGATCGAACAACTGCCCGTCATCCAAAAGCAGATCGTGCGCAAATGTATGCAGCGCGCCCGGCCCGTCATCGTCGCCACCCAGATGATGGAGAGCATGATCGAACAGCTCACTCCTTCCCGCGCAGAGGTCACCGATGTGGCCAACGCCGTGCTCGATGGCGCCGACGCCGTCATGCTCAGCGGGGAAACCTCCGTGGGCAAGCACCCGGTCAAGGTGGTGGAGGCCATGAACAAGATCATCGAGGAAGCGGAAAAGAATTACCATTTCATGAGCTTCCACGCAGAGCCCTCCGACAAGTCGCGCACCTACCTCTCCGACGTGGTGTGCTACAACGCGGCCCGCACGGCCCAACTGATCAAAGCCAAGGCCATCATCGGGATGACGAGCTCCGGCTATACGGCCTTCAAGGTGTCGAGCTACCGCCCCCAAACAGATATCATCATTTTCTCCGACCGCATGCACATGCTGGCCACCCTCAACCTGGTCTGGGGCGTGCGCGGCTTCTATTACGATAAATTTACCACCACCGACGAAACCATCCAGGACGCCACCGACATCCTCAAACGACTCGGCCATGCCCTCCCCGGCGACTACCTCGTCAACGTCGGCTCCATGCCCCTTCATCGCCGCTTCCGCACCAATATGCTCAAGATTACGCTGGTGGAATAAGCGTTGCGAAAAACTTTATATTTGTGACTGGTGACTGGTGACTGGTGACTGGTGACTGGTGACTGGTGACTGGTGAAAGACGCAAAATAAGTGGGATATGTATATCACGGAGGAGGGTGTTTATCCATTGTTTTTTGAAGAGAAGGAATTTCCTTATTCTTCGAAAAATGAAAAAAACAGGAGTTTTGAAGGTTTGCAGGCTTGGCAAAACGCGCATAGTTTTGTCTTGGAAGTTTATAGGCTGACTGTCAAATTTCCTTCTGAAGAAAAGTTTGGCCTCGTAAGTCAGCTCAGAAGAGCGGCGGTTTCCATCGCAGCCAATATTGCTGAAGGGTCGGGGAAAAAATCGATTCGGGATATTATCCGATTCTTTATTATTTCAAGAGGTTCTGTGCAGGAATGCCATTACTATTTGATCCTTGCCAAAGATTTGGCATTTTTGCCCCCGGCTGAATTTTCTTCTTTAAAAGAAAAATTGGACCAAACCGGCAAACTGTTAAACGGCCTCATCAATTCCCTCGAAAAGAAAATCCCCCCTACCTAGTCCTAACCCAGTAACCAGTCACCAATCACCAGTCACTAATCACCAGTCACCAGTCACTAAACAATGAGAATCATCATCCCCATGGCCGGCCGCGGCTCGAGACTGCGCCCCCACACCCTGACCGTTCCAAAGCCCCTGCTCCCGATCGCCGGCAAAACGATGGTACAGCGCATCGTGGAAGACCTGGCGGACTCCATGACCGAAAAGATCGATGAAATTGCCTTCATCATAGGCGACTTCGGCAAGGAGGTCGAAGCCCACCTCATCTCCGTCGCCGGACAATTGGGCGCCAAGGGACATATCTTCTACCAGGACCAGCCCCTCGGCACGGCGCATGCCATACTCTGCGCGAAGGATTGCCTGAAAGACCACTGCCTGGTGGCCTTTGCCGATACCCTGTTCCAGGCCGATTTCTCCGTCGACCCCAATGAAGATGGGGTCATTTGGGTCAAACAGGTCAAAGACCCCTCCGCATACGGCGTGGTAAAAACCGATGAGGCCGGGATCATCACCGAGTTTGTCGAAAAATCGCCCGTCTTTGTCTCCGACCTGGCCATCGTAGGGATCTATTACTTCCGCGATGGCGAAAACCTCCGCAAGGAACTCCAATACCTGCTCGATAACGATATCCGGGACAAAGGAGAATACCAACTCACCTCCGCCCTGGAAAACATGAAACAAAAAGGGACCCGCTTCCGCGCAGGCGCTATCGAAGAATGGCTGGATTGCGGAAACAAGCAGAATATCATCGACACCAACCAGCGCATCCTCTCCATCAAACATCACAACGTCAACTCCATCTCGGCACAGGCGCAACTCGAAAACGCGATAGTTGTCCCTCCCTGCTATATCGGCGCGGGCACGATCATCCGCGACTCGGTTATTGGCCCCTTTGTTTCCATTGGCGACAATTCGAGGATAGAGAACTCCGTTATTAAAAACAGCATTATTCAAAGCCGTTCCAGCATCTCGGGAGCCAACTTCTCCGGGTCGATGATCGGCAATCAGGTCGAATACAAAGGCTCGCCTTCCGATCTCAGCGTGGGCGACTTTTCGACCCTTATACAGTAAAAGACATAATGATACTTTCAACAAAATACTGCTTCTCCACTTTAGCCGCATTCCTCCTACTATGCCTGCCCTTGATGGCCCAGGAGGACGGCCGTTTTTCCGAAAAGAAAATAAAGGACCAGGAGCTCTACATCGAAGCCAATAAATATCGCCTGCTCGGCAACCACGAAAAGGCCGCAGAACTCTTGCAGGAGCTGCTCAAAAAGGATCGCCAAAACCATGCCGCCGCCTACGAGCTGGCGCGCATCTACGCCGACCAGAACCGCAACGCCGACGCCCTCAACCTCGCCAAACAGGCTGCCGGAATCGATCCCGAAAATCAATGGTATAAAAAATTTCTGGCCGACATCTACCAGCGCAACAACCTCTTCGCCGAAGCCGCCCTCCTGTACGAAGAACTAGTCACTGCCTCCCCTTCCGACGAGAACAATTACTACAAGTGGGCCTATTTCCTCGTGCAGGCCGGCCAACCCGTCAAAGCGCTCCAGGTCTATGAAAGCCTCGAAGGCCGCATCGGCATCCATGAAGAGCTGAGCCGCCGCAAACACGCGCTCTACCTGGGCTCGGGCGACACCCAAAAAGCCGAGCTCGAGCTGCTGCGCCTATGCGAAGCATTCCCGGCCAATACCGACTACCTCCACCTGCTGGCGGGCTTTTACCGCCAGATGGAAAATATCCCCGGCGCGAAAGCCGTGTACCAAAAGATAATTGAAACCGACCCCAACGACACCAAGGCCTTTTTTGCCCTTTCCTCCATCGACTCCCCCGCCGCTGGCGACGCCGCTTTCCTTCAGAGCCTCGACCCGATCTTCCTCAATCCGCAGGTGGACCTCGACGAAAAGATCAAACAGATCCTCCCCCTGGTGGAAAAAGCGGCCGCGACAAACGACGATATCCTCGCCCGCGAACTGCTCCGCCTGGCCTCCATCCTCGACCGCATCCACCCCGCACAGGCAAAGGTCTGCGCGCTCAACGGCGACCTGCTCTACCTCACCGGCGAAAAAGAAAAGGCACTGGAGCGCTATCGCCAGGCCATCGAACTCGACGACAGCGTTTTTTCGGTCTGGGAACAACTCTTCCAGCTCGCCGTACAAACCGCCGACTATACATCCCTGGTCTTTTATACCGAAAAAGCGATGGACCTTTTCCCCAACCAGGTCTCCGTCTTTTTTTACAACGGACTGGGCTATTGCCGACAGGAAAATTACGCCAAAGGCATCCCCTCCCTGGAACAGGCCCTCCTGATGACCGGCAAGAATGCCGGATTGAAGGCCCAGGTCCTCACCCAACTGGGTCTGGCACAACAATACGCCGGGCAACACGGCCAAGAGCGAACAGGCTTTCCAGCAAGCCCTGACCCTGAACCCCGAAAACGCCATGGTCCTGGATGGATTCAGCTTCGCGTTGACGTTGAGGGGAGAAACCCCGGAAAAGGCAATGGAAATGATTCGCAAGGCCAATGAGCTCTCTCCCGGCAATGCCCGCATCGAATCCACCTACGCCTGGGTGCTCAGCAAAAAGAAATCCTACAGTGAAGCCCAGGAATGGTTCCAAAAGGCTTTCCAGCACGGCGCGGACGAAGACCCCATCGCGCTGGAGCACTACGGCGACCTCCTTTTTCAAAAAAACGACCCCAATCAGGCCGTGGAATATTGGCAGAAAGCCCTCGACAAAGGCTTCGCCTCCCCGCGCCTGCTGAAAAAAATAGCCGAGCGAAAACCTTATGAATAAAACCTCCCCAGGCCTCTCCCTCCTGCTTCTGGTCCTGCTGAGCGCCGGTTGCGGCATCTTTCGCCCCGCCGCGGGCGACACGGGCGATTTGCCGGGGCGCAGCGCCAAATTTCTCGTGAAAAAAATGGCGCAAAACCAGGTGCAATGCGACTGGTTCAGCGCCCGGGCCCGCATCGACTTTAAGGATGACAACTATTCCGTTTCGGCTACCGCCAACCTCCGGATGCGAAATGACAGCGTCATCTGGGCCAATGTCAAAAAACTCAACCTGGAAATGGGCCGCGCCCTGATCCGGCCCGACTCCTTCTTCGTAGTAGACCGAATCAACCGCCAATATTCGAGGAAGTCGGTGGAAGAAATTGCGCAAATGCTCCAGGTTCCGGCCAATTTCCAAATCCTCGAGTCGATCCTCCTCGGCAATCCCTTTTTCCTCAACGCCGAACTGGAATCGGGCGTGGAAGAAGGCTTTTACACCCTGAAGGGCGAAGACAAGCGATTTGCCGTGACTTACCACCTCGATGGAAAGGATTTTTCCCTGCGGAGGTTCTCCATTTCCGAAAAACAGGAAAAAAGGCTGGTCAGCATGGAGCTCAAGGGCTATGAAGCGCTGGGAAAGAAGCAAAAATTTTCTTATTTTCGTACGATGAGAATGGAAAGCCCCGAATCGGGCCCGGTTTCCGTGGAGATCGAGTTTTCAAAAGTAGAGATCGACATACCAAAGAGCATAGAATTTGAGATTCCCAGCCGATACGATGAGATCAATCGCCCCTAAGGTTTTTCTGGCCCTTTTTCTTCTGGCGCCGCTGCTCTGCTTTTCGCAGGAGCGCCAATTGCTGGAAGAGAGAAGAAAAAAACTCATTCTGGACATCCAGAAAGCGGAGGAATTGCTCACCGATACCAAAAAGAATAAGGAAACGACGCTCCTTCGCTACAATACCCTCCAGGGACAAATCAAAAAACGCAAAGAGCTTATCCGCACCCTGCAAGAGGAGGTGAACCTGGCAGATGGGAGCCTTACCCAATTGCATTCCGTCATCCAGTCCCTCCAGAGCGACATCGATAAATTGTATCGCGAATACGGCCAGATGGCCCGCGTGGCATACCGCCAAAAGCTCACCCTCGGGCGCATCCTGTTTCTTTTTTCCGCGCATAGCCTCAACGATGCCTTTCGCCGCTGGCAGTACCTCAAGCAATACGACCATTACCGCGAAAAGCAGGCCCACCTGATCTCCGAAACCCAGTCCACGCTCATTTCCCAGTTGCACGAACTGGAAACCCGAAAGAAGGAAAAGCAAAGCCTGCTGGAAAACGCCAACTGGCAAACCGGACGACTGGCCACCGAGCTCGACGAAAAGGACAAATTGCTCAAAAGCTTGAAGACCTACGAAGACAGCCTGATGGCCGAGTTGAAGAAAAAACGGCAGGCGCACGAACAACTCAATTCGGCCATTGAAAAAGTGATTCGGGACGAAATGGCCAAGGCCCGCAAGGCGGAGCGAAAGGACGAAACCAATACCGTCAGCAACGCGGCCGCCGAGGCGTCCTCCGGTTTTGAAGGGGTAAAGGGCCGCCTGGGTTGGCCGGTGCAGAACGGTACTATCACCGGATATTTCGGCCGGCAAGAACATCCCTCGCTCTCGGGGGTTTATCTTACAAACAACGGCATCGATATCCGCACCGAGCTCGACGCTTCCGTGCTCTGTATTTTCCAGGGCGAAGTGGTCGGGGTGCAATTCATACCGGGATATAGCAGTTATATGGCCATCATCCGGCACGGCTCCTACTACACGGTGTATTCCAACCTGGAAGAGGTTTCCGTGAAACGCGGCCAGACCGTAAAAGCAAAGGAAGTGATCGGCAAGGTGCGTACCGACCCAAAGACCAGCGCCGCAGAGGTGCATTTTGAAGTCTGGCAGGAAAAAAACCGAATGAACCCGCTCGACTGGCTCGCGCCGAGATAATTTTTACGAAAAAACACTATGGGGAACGATTGGAAAATGGGGGAGCGCCCGCAAAACGGGATCAAAAAAGCCGCTGAATATGCCGTGCTGGTGGGTGTCATCACCCAGGAACAAACCGAAGACCAGGTAAACGAATACCTCGACGAACTGGAATTCCTCGCCCTCACCGCGGGCGCTGCCACCCTGGAGCGTTTTGTGCAAAAACTGACCCACCCCGACCCCAAGACCTTCATCGGCAGCGGGAAAGTGGCCCTGATCGGACAATTTCTCGAACGCCACGAGGAGATCAACCTCGTGATTTTTGACGACGACCTCTCGGGCAAGCAGGTCAACCTCCTCGAAAAAGAACTCAAGGTCAAGATCGTCGACCGAAGCAGCCTCATCCTGGATATTTTCGCCTCGCGCGCACAAACGGCACAGGCCAAGACCCAGGTCGAACTGGCTCAGATGCAATACCTCCTCCCCCGCCTCCGCGGTTTGTGGACCCACCTCGAACGCCAACGGGGCGGAATCGGCATGAGAGGTCCGGGGGAAAAGGAGATCGAAACCGACCGCCGGATCGTGCGCGACAAGATCTCCCTCCTCAAGAAAAAGCTCGAGAAGATCGACCAGCAAAACGTGACCATGCGCAAGCAGCGGGGCGCCATGATCCGGGTTTCCCTGGTGGGCTACACCAACGTAGGAAAATCTACGCTGATGAACCTGCTCGCAAAGTCGGAGGTCTTCGCCGAAAACAAGCTCTTCGCCACGCTCGACACCACCGTCCGGAAGATTGCGTGGGAAAACACGCCCTTCCTGGTTTCCGACACCGTCGGTTTTATCCGCAAGCTGCCTCACCACCTCATCGAGAGCTTTAAATCGACCCTCGACGAGGTGCGGGAAAGCGACATCCTTCTCCACATCGTGGATATAGCCCACCCCTATTTTGCAGACCAGATCCGCACCGTCGAGGAGACCCTGGAAAGCCTCGACGCCCGCAACAAACCAACCCTTCTGGTCTTCAACAAAATGGACCTCTACCGGAAACTAAACTACGACGCACTGTTGGAAGAAGAGGGCAAAAAAGAGATCGAAACCAACCTCAAGGAGCAGCTTCGCCGGGAGTTCGGCTATGAGAATGTGTACATTTCCGCCACTTCCCGCGAAAATATTGAAGAATTGCGCCAAAAGCTTTTAAAAATGGTTCGGGATCAATACATTGTGAGATACCCTCACGAAGTGAAGAAATGGTAGAAAGAGGGATTGAGTTAATAAGTGAATAAGTTTTTAATAACTCATTCACTTATTAGCTTAAAAACTAAAAAAATGGAATCCATCCTTACCAAATACGCTAACCTGCTGGTCCACTACTGTCTGGAAATCAAGGAAAACGACTGGCTATACATCAGCTCTACTACGCTGGGCGAGCCCCTTGTGAAAGAAGTGTATCGCATGGCCGTGCGAGCCGGGGCGCATGTAGAGACCGACCTGGCCTTTGCCGAGCGTGGACGGATTTTTCTTGAAGAAGCCGGCGAAGAGCAGATACGAACTGTTTCCCCCTTCCACCAGCAGGCCATGGAAACTTTTAATGCCTACCTCTATATCCGGGCGCCCTTTAACCTGAGAGAAGACCAGAACGTGGCCCCCGGCAAGCTGAAGGCCAGGCAACAGGCCATGGCGCCGGTGCACAAGACCTATTTCGAGCGGACGGCCACCCGCGACCTGAAGCGCAATCTTTGCCAGTTTCCCACCCAGGCGGCCGCGCAGGAGGCGGGCATGTCGCTGGAGGAATACGAGTTTTTCGTCTTCGATGCCTGTAAGCTGCTGGAAGCAGACCCCGTCAGGAGCTGGAAAAACGTGCGCAAGGCACAGCAGCAGGTCGTCGACCTGCTCAACCAGCGCACCGATATCCGATACCTCGGCGACGGCATCGACATTCGGTTCAATACCGCCGGCCGCACCTGGATCAACTCCGACGGACAGACCAATATGCCTTCCGGCGAAGTTTACACCTCCCCCGTCGAGGACTCGGTCAACGGCACGGTGCATTTTTCATACCCGGCCGTGTACATGGGGCACGAGGTGGAAGGCGTGACGCTGTGGGTCAAAGACGGTTTGGTGGAGAAGTGGGAGGCCTTGCGGGGCAAGAGTTTTCTGGACGAAGTGTTCCAGATCCCCGGAGCCCGGCATTTCGGAGAGGCGGCTATCGGAACCAACTACGGCATCCGGCAGTTTACCAAAAACATTCTTTTCGATGAAAAGATAGGCGGCACCATCCACATGGCCATCGGGCAGTCCTACCTCCAGACGGGGGGAAAGAACCAGTCGACTGTCCATTGGGATATGATCGGCGATATGTCCAACGGAGGCTCCATCTTTGCCGATGGGGAGAAAATATACGAAAACGGCCGCTTCCTGTTTTTGGATCAGCCGTTAAATTGAAGGGTGAAGAGTGAAGAGTTGAAAAAAAACATGGTTCGGTAAAGCTAAAATTCATAACTTTCCGGGGCATAAGTAGAAAGACCGAGAGAACAGAAACGCGATTTATTCCACGAACAAACCCGAAGACTAGACGTGAACTCCAATTTTGCGATCCTCGAACTGAAATATGGCAACATATACGGCGGATTCCCCAATTTCTTTGCCATAGCCGAAATCTCCCTGCTGGTTTTTGACCCCCGCGGCAATAAAGTATTCGTCGAGACCTGGAGAAACGGTCTGGACATTGATTACGTCAGCGTCTTCTCCAAGGTGAACGAGCTGGGGCATACCGTGTCGAGGGCCAAGGAGGTCATCAATATGAAGACCGGCCGCACCCGCCCCTTTGTCGAAGAATTCAAACTGGAAAAAGAGCCGCTCGACTACTTGTTCCGCAAGCTCAAGCCGGTGCACCAGTGGGTTAAGAAATTTCTCCTCACCAACCTCAAGAAATACGAAGTCAAGGACCTCGTCACCTTCGACGGCCGTCGCGACCTGTTTCTGTGCGAAAAATCGGGCGTCCGCCTGGATCGCATGAATATCGTCGACCTGCAGAAGGACCTCAACAAGGAAACCGACTACCTGTTTTCCCTCAACAAACTCTCGGTGATTGTCAATTGCCGCATCGAAGGGTCTTACCTTCGCTCCAACAACCTGGAGTACTGGCTACACCCCATCGCCGCCAAGCAGTTCAACCCGAAATCCGCCGCCTGGGACGCCGCCCGTCTGCTGATGGTCCACAACGAGTACCGCCAGTTTCACGACGATTTTCTGATCAAAGCGGCGCTGTTGTTGAATAAGATACAGGCGACGAAGTAGATCAACCCAACAACCCCATCAAGTACTCCCCATACCCGCTCTTCAGGTATTTGTGGGCCAGCCGCTCCAATTGTGCGTCGTCGATAAAGCCCATTTGCCAGGCGATTTCCTCGATGCAGCCGATCTTGAGGCCCTGCCGCTCCTCGATGACCTGGATGAACTGTCCGGCCTGCATGAGCGACTGGTGGGTGCCGGTGTCCAGCCAGGCTACGCCGCGGCTCAGTACGCCTACTTTCAGTTTTCCCATCTCCAGGTAGCGCTTGTTCACGTCCGTAATCTCGAGCTCGCCCCGTACGCTGGGTTGGAGGTTTTGTGCGATATCCACCACCCGGTTGTCGTAGAAATACAGGCCGGGCACGGCGTAGTTGGACTTCGGCCTTGCAGGCTTCTCCTCGATCGAAATGGCTTTCAAGTCCTCGTCGAATTCGACCACCCCGTAGCGCTCCGGGTCGGCTACCCGGTAGGCGAACACCACGCCGCCGTCGGGATCGATACAGGATTGCAGTAACTCCTCCAGGCCGTGGCCGTAAAAGATATTGTCGCCCAGGATCAACGCCGCGCTGTCGTTTCCGATAAAGTCGGCGCCGAGGATAAATGCCTGCGCCAGACCTTCGGGATTGGGCTGCGCTACATAGGAAAAATTGCAGCCCAGTTCGCTGCCGTCTTTCAACAACTTTTCAAAATGGGGAAGGTCCGCCGGGGTCGAAATGAGCAGGATATCGCGTATCCCCGCCGAGAGCAGCGTGGACAGCGGGTAGTAAATCATCGGCTTGTCGTAGACGGGCATCAGTTGCTTGCTCACCGCCAGGGTGAGCGGGTAAAGGCGCGTGCCCAGGCCGCCGGCTAAAATAATTCCTTTCATACCACAGATTTCAGTTATCGCTGAGTTCAAAACTAAAACCAATGCTTTGACTCTCTTCTCTAGGTAAGAAGATGAACTTTGCTCCCAATTCACTTAGAACAAAAAGACACAGCTCATCCTCCGGGTCCTTGTACACGGCCCGGAAGCGGTCCACCCAATTCATATCGATGATCTGTTTGGCTACAAACTCCTCCAGGGTAGAGGCGTTGACCGACCAGTTGCCCTTCACTTCTCCGCGTTTGATGAAGGGGATGCCGATCTCCACCTCGATCTGGTGCACCACCATGATGGGGTATTTGGAAACCCCCTGTTCCAAAATGGTATCCACGGCCTTGCTCAGGGCCTTGCGGTAAGGCCCCAGTTCGGTGTCGAGTTTTTGGAATTCCCTTTTCTTATCCATGAATAAAAACAATCAAAAAATATACCGCGAAGGCGCAAAGGACGCAAAGATGGTTTGTTTTCGCAATCCGAATGGGCATCGGGGCCTCGATTTCTTCGCGTTCTTTGCGCCTTTGCGGTTTATCCTATTTTTTTCCTATGGGAAGAAAACTGTATTTATCCGAATACTCCAGCATCTGCCCGGTAAAATCCTCAGGGTACTCCACTTTGATATCGGTGATTTCCCCGGCATCGTTCGTAACCGGAACCAGACGGGGGTTGATGAAACCTCCGTAGGGCGGGATGTTCAGTTTTTCGGAACGGGCCAATACCTGCTGGTGCAGGGCTGGGTCCACTTTCACGCCGTAGTTCTCGATCAGGGCGCTGCCCGCTGCTGTGTCGCCCTGCGATTTGATGCGCTGCACCTCGCGGAGCAACTGGCCGAACAGCTCGCGCAGCTTGGCGTAATCGTTGATCTCGAAATAGGTCTTGCCCTCGCGCTCCACCTTGGAAATGACGTTGTCGGCCTGGCCTTTTTCAAAGACCCAGGAGGCCACCATCTGCCGGTTGCGCATGTGTGCCTGCTCGATGTTTTTGCCGGGCAGGATGCGGCGCAGTTGCAGCATCAGCCCGTTTTTGATGTATGCATCGTAAGCGGCTTTGCCCACTTCATCGGATTCCATCAGGCCCATTTCGACCAGTTTTGGGTCCACGATATAGTACAGGGCCACGAGGTCGGCGCGGGCTTCTTCGAGGGGCGAGGCGTATTTTCCCAGCGTTTCGGCTGTGGTGGCAACGCCGGACTCCAGTTTGCCCGAAGCATGGCCAATCACCTCGTGCAGGGCGGTCATCATTTTGTCCGCCAGGGAGCTGTGTTTTTTAGAACGGGCCATTTCTTCCTCATCGTGTGAAAATTCCTGCAAGAGGCCGGGGCCCGCAGCGCGCTCGTATGCTTCGGTGATATTGCCCAGGCTGACCGATTTGGAGCCGTAATCCTCTCTGATCCACTCCGCGTTGGGCAGGTTCACGCCGATCGGGGTGGCGGGAGATGCGTCGCCGGACTCGCCCGCTACGTTGACCACTTTGTAGGAAATGCCCACCACGGTATCCTTCTTGTGTTCGTCCATGATGGGCGAGTTGTCTTCAAACCACTGGGCGCTGGAAGCCACTACCGCCATGCGCTCGGAGGCGTCGAAGTCGTTGACCTGGACGATGGATTCATACGAACCCTTGAGGGCTTTTGGGTCGTCGTACACCTCCACAAAGCCGTGGATGTAGTCGATATCCCCCGCAGTGGCCTGGCTCCAGGCGATGTTGTAATCGTCCCAGAGTTTGAGGTCGCCTGTTTTATAATACTCGACGAGGATTTTGAGGGCCTCGCGCTGGGGCTCGTTTTCAGCCACCTCCACGGCCTTTTCCAGCCACTTGACCATCTCGGAAATAGCTTCGCCGTATAGGCCGCCCACTTTCCAGACGCGCTCTTCGATTTTCCCGCCGGCGCCGCGCACCAGTTTGGAGTTGAGGCCGTAGGAGATCGGGGTGGGGTCTGTCGTGTCGATAATGGATTTGTAGAAATCATCCACTTCTTTATCCGTAATGCCGGGCTCGTAGAAATTTACCGCGGAGGACAGCACGGGATCGAGATTGGGGTCGAGGTTGTTCTTTTTGGCGTCGACCGAGGGGTCGAAGAGGACCTTTTTCAATTCTTCCGAGACCTCGGTTTGGGTCGCCTCGCACAGGCTTGCGAAATATTCCTGCGAAAACTCCGGAATGAATTTATCGGTGGAATAGTGGTGGTGTATCCCGCTGGAGAACCAGATATTCTTGACGTACACCATGAACTTCTTCCAGTCCTCGGCCTCTTTGTCTCCTTCGTACTTGCGCACGATGTTTTCCAGCGCCTGGCGGATAGCCAGGTTGTGGCGGTAGTTCATATCCCACATGATATCGCGGCCGGAAAGGCCTGCCTGGGTAAGGTAGTACACCAGTTTCTTCTGCTGGAGGTTCAGCCGGTCGAAGCCGGGCAATTGGTAACGGATAATCCGTTTGTCTGAAAAATCTTCGGTGCTCCAGACAAAATCGGTTTCCACGGGGGCCGGTTTTTCCTGTTTGCAGGAAAGCCCCAGCAGCAATGCAACGGCGATAAGAATACTAAAACGGATCATTTGAAAAGGCTTTAATTAGAATTTCGATTATGCTCCTTTGGAGAGAAGGTGATTCTATGAGAAGTTTATGAGTTAATGAGCTTATAAGTTATTAATTATCAAAAGCTTATTAACTTATAAACTTAATAACTTCTCAATCTATATACCTAACAGTGGTCTGAAAAGCATCCTCCGTCCAGACCATTTCTCTCCATCCGATTCTATAATGGTCCACCTGGAATTCGGCGGATTGCTGGCCGATCTGAAAAAAGGTGGAAGGCGTGACAAAGATATGGAGGTTTTTTATGTGTACGTTCTTTTCGATATGGTAGTGCCCGCAAAATACGAACACCTCTCCGGGGTAGTCGAGAAAGAGGGCTTTCATCTCCGCCCAGTTGCGCAGGGGATATTTTTGATCCATAAAAGGCGCCCCGACCAGCGCGGGAGGGTGGTGCATAAAAATGTCGACCGTCCCAGTTCGCTTTTGGAGGATCTCCCGAAGCCATTGCTGCTGGGTCTGGGAAACTTCGTAGGTGGAAGTGTCGAGGAATATAAAGGACCTGTCTCCCAGGGTGGCCTCGTAGTAGAGCTCCTTTCCGCGAAGCAGGTGCTCCAGTCCCAGAGATTTTGCGAGCTTTTCGGAGTCGTCGTGGTTGCCGGAGATGTACCAGACGGGGCAGGGAAAATTTTCCAGCTGGTCCCGCATCCAGTCGTAAATGCGGGTAATGCCGCTCATATAGCACAGGTCGCCGGAGATCACCAGGTGGTCTGGCGGGTTGTCCCGGATGGTGCGGAGCGCCTTGAGGAAGTTGCCCCGCACATCCACGTCGAAGGTCTTTTCCCCTTCTTCTCCGACGTGCATGTCTGTCAGCTGTATGATTCTCATTCTATAAAATAAAAACCGGCCAATGCAATATTGGCCGGCGTATTTGAAGTAAAATGTTACTTCCTATTTCCTGGATTTTAGATCCTCCAAATATCGTTCCAATTCCGTTTCGTCAAAAATCAGCACCTCGCGGGCCTTGCTCCCTTCGCCCGGTCCGACCACACCCATGGCCTCCAGTTGGTCCATGATCCGCCCGGCGCGGTTGTAGCCGAGCTTGAGCCTGCGCTGGATCATCGAGGTGGAGCCGTGCTGGTTTTGCACGATCAGGCGGGCGGCGTCCTCAAACATTTCGTCCAGCTCCGAATACTTCACCGGGGCGGTCCCATGAGTCTCTTCGTCCCCGTAATATTCGGGCAGGTAGTAAGGCTGCGCGAAGCCGGGCTGGCTGGCAATAAAATCGATCACTTTCTCCACCTCCGGCGTATCGACGAAGGCGCTCTGGAGGCGGATCATGTCGCCTCCCACCGAAAGGAGCATATCTCCCCGCCCGATCAGCTGGTCGGCGCCGCCTGCATCGAGGATGGTCCGGGAGTCCACCTTGGCAGTCACCTTATAGGCGATCCTCGCCGGGAAGTTGGCCTTGATCACCCCGGTGATGATATTGACCGAGGGGCGCTGCGTGGCGATGATGAGGTGGATGCCCACCGCACGGGCCAACTGAGCCAGGCGGCCGATCGGCAGTTCGATCTCTTTGCCTGCGGTCATGATCAGATCGGCGAATTCGTCGATCACAAGAATGATGAAGGGAAGAAACTTGTGCCCTTTTTCGGGATTCAGCCGCCGTTGGGTGAATTTGTCGTTGTATTCTTTGATATTCCTGGTATGGGCCCGCTTGAGCAAGTCGTAGCGGTTGTCCATTTCGATGCAGAGGGAGTTGAGCACATTGATCACCTTGCTCGTCTCTGTGGTGATGGGTTCCTCCTGCCCGGGCAGGAAAGCCAAATAATGGTTTTCCAGGCGTGCATAAGGAAATAACTCGACTTTCTTGGGGTCGATGAGCACGAATTTGACCAGTGCCGGGTGCATTTTGTAGAGAAAAGAGATGAGGATGGCGTTGATCCCCACGGATTTCCCCTGGCCGGTGGCGCCCGCTACGAGCAGGTGGGGCATTTTGGTCAGGTCGCCCACGAACACTTCGTTGGAGATGGTCTTGCCCAGGCCCACCGGCAGGTCCATTTTGGCCCGCTTGAACTTTTCGGACATCAACACCTCCTTGAGCGACACGATCTGTTTTTTCTTGTTCGGCACTTCGATCCCGATGGTGCCGCGCCCCGGGATCGGGGCGATGATCCGGATACCGAGGGCCGAGAGGCTCAGGGCTATATCGTCTTCGAGGTTTTTGATCCGGGAGATGCGCACGCCGGGGGCCGGCACGATCTCGTAAAGCGTAACCGTAGGCCCGATGGTGGCCCGTATTTTGACGATCTCGATCTTGTAGTTGAGCAGGGTGGCGATGATCTGGTCCTTGTTGGCCTCCAGTTCCGCCCGGTCGATCTCGATCTTCTGGTCCGCGTAGTCGTTGAGCAGAGCCAGAATGGGGTGCTCGTAGGAAGCCAGCTCCAGGGTGGGGTCGTAGGGTTCGGAGGAATAGGGGGTATCCATCACGTCGTCCAGCATCGACTGCGCACTGAGTTTACGCTCGATGGGGTCCTGGCTTGCGCCCGGGGTAATGACAGGGGATTCTATTTCCAGTTCGGTTTCTCCCGGTTTGACGCCTTTGCGGATGCCCTCTCCGTTCTCCTCGTCTTCCAGATCGAAGAGCAGGGGTCCTCCCGATTTATCCTTCAGGCCCGTCGAAGGCCTGAGCGGTTTATTTTCAACATTGTCCTCGTCGTCCTCGTCCTCCAGATCGTCATCCTCTGTGTCAACGGCTGGTGGCGGCAAGGCGGCTCTTCTGCCTCCCCTTCGGTTGAGGAGGTTATCGGCCCAATATTTTACGTCGTCGACCACCTTGCGGTAGGTCAGTTCGTTGAAGTTGGGATTGGTAAACCAAACGATCAGCCCGACGAAGATAAAAAGGATCAGGGCGATCGTTCCGACGACCCCGACCTGGCCTGACAGCCAATCGCTGGCACTTTCCCCAAAGGCTCCTCCCCAGGGAAAGGAAGCCGAAAAAAGCACAAACTCCAGCAAAATGGACAGGGCCACCATCAGCACCAGGAGCTGGCGGGTCAGGGGCCACATGGTCATGCCCGGAATTCGCTTGACGCGAAGCCAGCCGAGGTAGCCCAGCAAAAAAACCAGTATAAAGGAGGGCAATCCAAAGCCCCAGTAAAAAAACGCATTGGAAACGATGGCGCCCAGGCGGCCCAGCCAGTTGTCCATGTGCAGGTCGGCGCGAAACAATTGCCACCAGGAAAAACGCAGCACCTTGTCCTGATCAGCCTGCCAGGTAAAGAGGTAGGAAACAAAAGCGACAAACAGGTAGAATGCCAGGAACATGCACAGCAGCCCGAACAGCTTGGGCACCCGCTCGTCGTTAATCCCCAGCTTGAATGCCAGTTGTCCCTTCTGCTTTTTCTTCGCGCTCATGTATGCTGAAAAAATTTTCTAAACTCCTTTAAAATCCCGTCTTGACTGCAAAGTTAGTGAATTGGAGCGGTGTTCCGGCTTTCCGTTCGTAATTTTAGCGCTACACCAAGCTTTTTGAATACTATGAAAATTTCCGTCGAAATCAGCATGTACCCTCTCATAGAGGAATTTGAAACCCCGATTCTGCAATTCATCGAACGCCTGCGCAATCACCCGGGATTGCTGGTCCGGACCAATTCGATGAGCACCCAGGTTTTCGGCGAGTTTGAGGAGCTTTCCGGGGCTTTGTTGAGCGAAATAAAAACCAGCTTCGAAAGCGGTATCCCGTCTGTCCTGGTGATGAAATGGATCAACGTCGATGTGCGATAAATAAAAAATTTTGGCGCCCATATCATCAACCCGGAGCAAAGGCGTAATTTGCCCTCTGCGCGATTCCTTTATCAACCCCAAAGTATGCTCGATCCCGCAGCGAAACTGATTTTGCCGGGCCAATTTGAACCCCAGAGCCATTGGTACCCAAGGGTCGTCAATGCCACGATCCACCCCTTGGTGCATTTCTTTCTGCACCTCAAAACCAACAGGATCATCAGCCGTTACTGCCACCTGCACCCCAAGGTCAGGCCGGAAGCCCTCCAAAAGATTCTCACTTACCGCCCCAAACACTACCTCTGGTCGGGCGCCGACCTGATGAACGTGACCAACGAAGACGGCAAGCGGCAGATGGTGCTCATCGAAAACAATTCCTGCCCTTCGGGCCAAAAATCTATGGCCCTTATGGACGAAGCGCAGGAACAAGGCGGCTACCGCCTCCTGCTGGAGCGGACCGTCCGACCCTTCCTGCAGTCCAAAAAACGATGCATCAAAGGCCTCCTCGCCGTGGCTTACGATAAAAACCAGATGGAAACCGCCGGATACGCCCATGCTATGGCCGATGTGTTCAATGAACCGGTGTACCTGGCCTCTTTTTACCAAAGCGAGACCAACCCCGCAGTTAAATATCAGGACGGGGTGATGTATGTCCGCGATGAGGAGGGGATCTGGCATCCCATCCGCGCCGCATTCCGCTACCTGACCCAGCGCCCCTGGAACCGCCTGCCGCTCAGTTCCAAAACCGTGCTCTTTAACCCCATCATCACCTGCCTTGCCGGCGGCCGCAATAAAATGATCGCCGCCAAAGCCTACGACATGCTCAATAAAGAGCTGGAGCCCACCGGCCTGGAAATCATAACCCCCGAAACCATCTGGGATGTCAGCAAAAAGGATATCCCTTATTGGGTGCAAAAAATGGGCGGGCAGGCTGTCATAAAAATTCCCTATTCCAACGCGGGACAAGGCGTTTTTACGATCGTCAATCAAAAGGAGCTCGACGATTTTATGGCTCAGGAGTTCCGCTACGAGCGCTTTATCGTGCAAAGCCTGATCGGCAACTACCACTGGAGTTCCACCGGAAAGCGGGGCAAGCTCTTCCACGTCGGCACCATGCCCAACGACAAGGGCTCTACCTTTGTAGCCGATCTGCGCATGATGGTCAGCGTCACTGCCACGGGCATCCGGCCCCTTTGCCTGTACGCCCGGCGCGCTCAACTCCCCCTCACCGACCAACTGGAGGAATCGGTTGCTTCCTGGGATATCCTGGGCACCAACCTCTCCATCAAAATGGGGGAAGACCAATGGGAGGCCGACACCAAACGCCTCATTATCATGGAACGCAGGGATTTCAACAAAATGGGCATGGGGCTCGACGACCTCATCGAAGCCTATATCCAGACCGTTCTTTCTATGATCGCGATCGACAAAATGGCCGACAGCCTGTTCAACAGCAAGCAGCAATTTCGCAAGCGCCTGTTTCAGTCGCTCAATGACGATAAGACCCTTTTAGATGAGATTCTGATCTAATTAATAATGGCCAAACGCAAGCGTATCAAAACCGGCCTGCCGCCCGGCACCCTGGTCTTCACGGGAAAGCAGCACGTCAAGGAGCCCAACGTCATTTTGCTTCAGTACCACGACGGCGAAGCCCTCGAACAACAGCAAAAGGACAAACTGATCGTCCCGAAGGAAGGCCCCTACTCCAATTGGTACGACGTCCGCGGCCTCCACAACGCCGAGCTCATCCGCCAATTTGGGGAGTTATACTCCATCCACCCCCTGGTGCTGGAAGACATCCTCAATACCCAGCAGCGGCCGAAAATCGAGGAATACGACAACGGTATATTCATCACGGCGCAGGCCCTGACCGTCGAGGAGAAAGGGGTGGAACTGGAGACCGAGCAGATCGCCATTTTCTTCGGGAATAACTTCCTCATCTCTTTTCAGGAAAAAGAAGACGACAACTTTCTGGATGTCCGAAACCGCCTGCTCACGGCCAGCTCCAAGCTTCGGCGCAAAAGCCCTGATTATCTTGCGTATTCCTTGCTCGACAATGTCGTGGACGGCTACTACCCCGTGCTCGACCACCTCGAAGAACAGATCGAAGAGCTGGAACGGACCATACTCACCAGCCCCGAGCACGATACCAAAAGCCGCATCCACCACCTTAAACGTCAACTGCTCACCCTGCGCAAGGGCATTGTCCCGCTCCGCGACGCGGTGGCCCGCTTCAGCCGCAGCGATAGCCCTTTGATAAAGGACGATACCCTCGTGTTTGTTCGCGACTTGTCCGACCCCCCCCCCCGCCACCCCTCGACCCCCTCGAAACCTACCGGGATCTGGTCAACGGATTATACGAGCTCCTGCAATCGGAGGTCAGCTACCGGACCAACAACGTCATCAAGGTGCTCACCATCATGTCCAGTATCTTCATCCCCTGACCTTCCTGGCCGGGGTTTACGGTATGAATTTCGACTACATGCCCGAACTTCGTTGGAAATATGGCTATTTCATGGTCCTCGGGGTCATGTTCCTGACCTTCATTTTATTGATCGGGTATTTCCGGAGGAAGAAGTGGTTTTAGGGCGTGAGAGGACATATTGACCCCTGGGGATCACCACAGGCCAAGGAGTATCTATTTTTTTTATGGAAGGTCTTCAAGCCTTACAGGGTCGCTTTTTGTGCGATCGATTCTTACAACAAAACCCTGAGTTCCGCTTCTTCAATGGTAAAAATGATCCGGTAAGACCATTTCAACACCCGCCGATAAACAGTAAACAGTCTCACTTTTTGTTCTGCGCAGCAATCCTCTTGATTCGGGCATATGGGCCAACTTGGCGATTTCCTCCTCAATACCCGCTTTTACGCGCTCGGCAGTTTGGTAAGAGGCATTCTCTAAAAGATAATCGTAGATATTTCTAATATCAGCCTGGGCGCCCGCAGTAAGAACTACTTGGTAGATTTGCCCCATTCTGCGGATCGTTTTTGGAACTCCTCTATGGTAATGTAATCCCCGCGCCTTGCAGCTTCTACTTCCTTATCCAAAATAGCGGCCAATTCAGAAGCTGTACGCGGCGTACCATCAATATCATAAGCAATAATAGCGTCCTTTCCCTGGTATGAACTGACCATCAGGTAAACAGCTTTGAGAAAGCGTTCGTCCACCTGGTCGATGAGCTTGTGCAGCTCGGCTCTGATCTCAATGGTACTCATAAGCAGGAGTTTAATGGGTCGTTGCATAAAGTTAACGCTTTCGGTGATAAAAGGATTCCATTATTGATGCAGTGATTGAGATTAATTGACGAGGCAAGATGGACTTTACTCAATGCTGTCCTTAATCCGCGAAATCGATTAATCCACTTAATCTGTGGTTCAGAAATTGGGGTTGTCGATGCTCCCCACAGCCTGCAGCCGCCCAAGCGCCTCCCTTATCATCCCCAACAACCGCTCGATATGCTCCAAATGGGTGCGGAACGACAACACCGCCAACCGGATCCAGAACGCCCCGTCGATGGCGGTAGAGGAGACGAAAATGCGTCCGTCGGCGTGCAGGAGCTCCACCAACCTGCGGTTGAACTCATCGGGATCGCCTTGCTTTGGTACGAAACGGTAGATCATGACCGACAGGTCCGGCACGGGACCTACCTCAAATCCCAATTTTTGCACTTCTTCATAAAAATATAAGGCCAATTGCCTCTTTTCCTCCAGGCAGGCCCGGAAAGGCGCCAACCCAAACAACTGGAGCGCCATCCACATGCGAAGGCCCCGGAAATGCTTGGTCAGCTCGGGCGATAGGTCGGCCGGACTGGGCTCGTCTTCCATGACCTGCACGTCCTGCATGTAGTTTGCCCTGTAATAGTGAGATTCGTATTGAGCCCGCACGTTTTTGATCAACACCGCCCCCAGTCCGTAGGAAAGAAACAGACCCTTGTGCGGATCGATGGCCACGCTGTCGGATCTCGAAATTCCGGAAAAAGAGGGGCTTCAGCTCGTCCAGCAGGATGAAGAACCCTCCGTAGGCGGCATCCACGTGAAACCAGAGGCCGTGCTCTTCGGCCACATCGGCAATGGCGTCCAGAGGATCCATCGCGCCGGTGTCGGTCGTGCCTGCGGAGGCGACTACGAGGAAGGGACGTAGCCCGGCGGCTTTGTCCTGCTCCACCTGAGAGCGAAGCGCGGCGGCGTCCATGCGAAAATGGTGGTCCAGCGGCACGTTTCGGATGACGGCGTCGGCCAGGCCCGCAATCCGCAGGGCCTTGTGCACGCAGTGGTGCACCTGCACCGTCAGGTAGATCACCGCCGATTCCACGAGCCGGGGCTTGATGCCCAGGTGGTCGCGGGCGGTCGTAATGGCCACCAGGTTGGCGATGGAGCCGCCGGAGGAGAGATTGCCCAGCGATTCGGCGGGATAGCCCACCATGTCGCACATCCAGCGGATCAACTGGTTTTCCAACTGCACAGCGCCTGGATTGGCGAAATAGATCCCCGCGTAGCGGTTGCTCACCGCCGCCAGGTAATCTCCGAGCGCGGTCGGGAAAACCCCTCCTCCCGGGATATACCCCAGGTGCGCCCCGGAGGCCGGGTTTAAGCCCACGTTGTCGACTTCCCGGTCGAGAATTTGCAGCAACTCCTCCATGTCCCTTCCCTCTTCGCCTATCGGGCAATTTCGGGTCCAGTCGCTCACCCGGTCCATATTTTCGTACCCTTTTGCGTCGGGCAAGCGGTCGATAAACTGGTCTGCATAAGCCTGCACTTGTCGGTTCCATTCCGAGCGAAGGGCCGGATTGGGTTCGAGTTGGCGGGAGAGGGTTTCTAAAGATTTTATCTTGTCTATCATAAAATGGTATTGTCTGGTTTAAATCTTCGCCCCTGCCTCCCGCCACAACCGCTCGCTGACCTCCCATAGTTCCCTGGCGAGTTCGGGGTCCTGGGCCAGGCGGGAAGGCCTCATCGGGTGCTGGTGCTCGTCGAAATATTGCCCGTTGGGTTCGGGAGGGGGCGAGGCGGTGGCCAGGTAGAGGCTGGTTTTGGCGCCCCGCCGGGGAGAAAAGGTAAATGGCTTGAACAATGCCCAGCCTATCGTCATCAACAAGCCCTGGTTTTCGCCCCGCACGATATCGCTGGCAACTACCCCGGGATGCAGGCTGTAGCAGCGAAGTTCCGGATGCCGCCGGGCAAACTCCCTGGCAAATAACACTTTGGCCAGTTTGGATTGGGCATAAGCGGGCATCCCGCGATATTTCCCCTTATCGCTCCGGAAGCGTTCGAAATCGATCTTCCCCCCGTAATGAGCGGAGGAGGAGACGACGATCACCCTCCCCTCGGGCGATTTTTTCAGATGCCCGTGCAGGAGCCGGGTGAGCAGGAAATGCCCCAGATAATTGACCCCGATCTGAAGCTCAAAGCCATCGGCGGTAGTTTTGTAGGTCGAACACATCTGGCCGGCATTGTTGACCAGGATATCCAACGAGGGGACCGATGCGCTCAGCTCCGCTGCAAAAGCTTCGATGGAAACGCGGGACGACAAATCGAGGGTCATCGGCAGGACACTGGCTCCCGGCACGGCCTTCCGGATCTCGTTTGCAGAAATGGCCGCCTTTTCTGCGTTCCGGATCCCCAGGATCACCCGGTAGCCCTGCCGGGCCAGTTCGAGCGCCGTGTGAAATCCGATCCCGCTTCCGGCCCCGGTAATACATGCGGTTTTCTCTTCCATCCACAAAAATAATTCTTCCTATTTTTGAATAATGGAAAAAGATCTCCAACCCAGGTTCATCCCCTTCCGTCCAACAGCCTATCCCCCCGGGGAAATGCTCGAACGCAGCCACTCTTTTTACGAATTGATGAACAGACGCCGCACCGTCCGCGATTTTTCCGACAAACCGGTGCCTGCGGAGCTAATCGAACAGATCATCCTGACCGCCTCCACCGCGCCTTCCGGGGCCAACAAACAGCCCTGGACCTTTTGCCTCGTTTCCGACCCGGCCATCAAAAAGGCGATCCGCGAGGCGGCCGAAAAGGAGGAGTACACCAACTACCACGGCCGGATGTCTGACGAATGGCTGGACGACCTCAAAACCCTAGGCACCAATTGGGAAAAGCCTTTTCTGGAAACAGCCCCTTACCTGATCGTCGTCTTCAAAAAAAGCTGGGAGCAGGCCGGCGCCGAAAAACTCAAAAACTACTACGTGATGGAATCCGTAGGACTGGCAACCGGTTTTCTCCTCGCCGCCATCCATTACGCAGGATTGGTAGCCCTGACCCATACCCCCAGCCCGATGAATTTTTTGCAGGAAATCCTGAAGCGGCCCGAAAATGAAAAGCCCTTTCTGCTCATTCCAGTGGGATACCCCGCGGAAAACGCGGAAGTGCCCGATATCAGCCGGAAAAGCCTCGAAGAGGTGCTGGTTCGCTACCCCTGAAAACTTTGAATATTAAACCGCGAAGACGCAAAGGCGCAAAGAAATTCGCAAAGAGGATATCCTCGCCGACTTAGCGTTCTTAGCGTCTTTGCGGTTTAAATTTTCAAAAATGGAATAAAGGACTATTATTAAATTACTGACAGAGTAGTATTTGAAAAATCTATGTGTACCGTTACTTATATCCCCCAGGGCCCCGACTCCTTCGTGCTGAGTTCCAACCGCGATGAGAGCCCCGCCCGCTCACCCCGCAATCTGACCCGGCTCGAAACCCCCGGGAACACCCTCCTCTTCCCCCGCGACACCGCGGCCGGCGGGTCCTGGATCGTAGCGGACAACCACAACAGGGTCGTCTGCCTCTTGAACGGGGCTTTTGAGAAGCACCGACACAGCCCTCCCTACAAGAAGAGCCGGGGCCTCATGGTGCTCAACTTTTTCGACTTCTCCCGCGCCGGCGCTTTTGCTTCAGAATACGACTTCGAAGGCATGGAACCCTTCACCTTTATCATCCTCGAAAAAGGCCGGCTCTTCGAGCTCCGCTGGGATGAAAAGGAGGTCCATTTCCGGGAGCTCGATGCCAAAGCTTATCAAATCTGGTCTTCCGCCACGCTGTACACCGAGGAGGTAAGAGGAAAAACGACAAGGTTGGTTCCGGAACTGGCTCGCTAACCGCAGCGACTGGAGCCTGGAGGCGATCCACTCTCTCCACCGGCACGGAGGGGAGGGCGACCCCTGGAACGATTATGTAATGGATCGAAATGGCGTCGTCCAGACGGTGAGCATCACCCACGTGGTCAAAAAGCCTGGGAAACTGGATTTTATCTACCACGACCTGCTCCGGCAGGACGTCAAGACGGAGTCCCTTGTTTTGCAGCCTGCCCAGGGCGCCTAGCGAGGCGTAAAACCTCTTAACGTGTTATTTTTTCCGCAAAGGCGCTAAGGACGCAAAGATAAATCCTCTTTGCGTCCTTAGCGCCTTTGCGGTTCTTTATTTTTCTGGGAAACAGCGGTCAATGAAAACCCTTCTTTTCGATACTTGACCACTCCCCCGACCATGGTGAGCAACACCTCCGTGCCTAAAATCTCCTCATCGCCGCAGCTGAGCAAGTTGTTCGAAAGAACGACCAGGTCTGCCAACTTTCCGTATTCCAGCGACCCTTTGAGGTCTTCTTCAAAAGCCGCGTAGGCGTTGCCAAGTGTGTAAGAGTATAGCGCCTCTTCCCTCGTCATTCTCTGTTCGGCAAAAAACTCCAACCCGTTGTCCTCGCGTTTTCGGGTGACGGATGCGTAAAAATTCTTGATAGGATCCACGTCCTCCACCGGGGCGTCCGTGCCGTTGGCGACGATCACCCCGCGGTCGAGCAGCGAGCGCCAGGCGTAGGCGCCCAGGCGTGCGCGCTCCTCCCCGAGGCGGCTCACTACGAAGGGAGCGTCGGAGGTGCAGTGTATCCCCTGCATGGAGGCGATCACACCGAGCTGGGCAAAGCGCGGGATGTCAGTGGTGTCAAGGTGCTGGGCATGCTCCATCCGCCAGCGCCAGTCCTTTTTCTCGGGACGCTGCCTGAACTGCTCTTCGAAAATATCCAACACCACGCGATTGGCCCTATCGCCGATGGCGTGCACGCAAAACTGCATATTGCGCTGCGTGGCCAGCCTGGCGATATTTCGAACCTCTTCCACGGAGGTCGTGTTCTGGCCTTCGAAGCCCGGCTTGTCGTTGTAGGGGCTCAGGAGCCAGGCGCCGAAAGCGCCCAGGGCCCCGTCCACTTCCGACTTGATGGCCCGACAGGTGAAAAAGTAATTTCCCGCGCCGATTACGGGGAATTCGTCTATATGGTCCTTGAGCTTGTCGTACGAATCCCGGACCATGGCCCAGATCCGGATATCGAGCTGATCCTTCTCCGCCAGCTCTTGATACCGTTTCATTTCCGGAAGGGAACTGTACACTTCAAACTCGGAAGACCCTGTGCCTGCGTCCTGAAAGGAAGTGACCCCTTTTCGGAGGCATTCTTCCTCGGCGGCCTCGACCCAGGAGAGCCATCTCCTCGCGTGCTCGGCTTCCGACAGGGAGGAGAGATAGGTGTTATAGGCGTTGCGTATCAGGGTCATAGCCTCTTCTTCGAAAACCCCGATGGCCCGGCCGGCAGCGTCGCGGACGATCTCCCCGCCTTTGGGGTCTGCTGTTTCCACATTGATCCCCGCTGCGTCCATGGCGGCCTGGTTGGCATAAAGGGCGTGCCCGCTGGCGTGAAAAAGGATGACCGGATTGTCGGGGGAAACGCCGCTGAGGCCTTCGTGGAAGGGATAGCCCAATACGTTGGGCTCCGGCCGCCGGTCCCACTTTTCCTGATGCCAGCCCCTGCCGTAGATCCAGTCGCCGGGTTGGGCTTTTTCTACAGCGGCAGCTACCTGGCCAACTGCTTCGTCCCAATTGGCGGCGTGCATGAGGTTGAGATTGGCCAGCATTTTCCCCAATCCGGAAAAATGGCCATGTCCTTCGATAAAGCCGGGCATGACAAAGCGCCCTTCGAGGTCGTACACCGTGGTTTGGGGCCCGATCCACTTTTCGATGAGGGCCTGGTCGCCCACGCAGATGATCCGGTCGCCGCGAATGGCGAGGGCGGTGGCGAGGGGTTGTTCTTTATCGACGGTGGCCAGGACGGCATTTAAAAAAACCGTGTCGGCCAAATCCGTTTTTTCGGAACAGGAAAACAGGAAAGCAATGAAAAGTAAAGTCGTAAGTTGGGATTTCATTCTAATAACAGTTATGCAGCCGGAAAAACCGCTAAATTTAGTCAAAGATTCTTCCATGTCCTCTCTTGTCCGGGCTCTTTACTTTTGTCTGTTTTTTGTGCTCCCCCTCGGCGGGTGGGCGCAAAACCCCGACAGCCTGCGCAAGGTTCTGTACGCCATGCCCCAGGATACCGCTGCCCTGAACCAATATTTAGAGTACAGCTACCTGTTGCTGGATGAACACCCGCGGGATGCCAGGAAATTTGCGGATGAAGGGATTCTGCTGGCCCAACGGCTCAAACAAACGAAGACGAGGGCCCGCCTGATGGGCTCTAAAGCCATTGCCCTCAGCCTGCTGGGCAACAGCGATTCCGCCCGCATCTTGTTGAAGGCGTCTCAAACCATGTACCTCCAAACCGGCGACAGCCTTCTCTGGGCCCTGGCTGAACACAATATCGGGCTGGAATATCAGATAGAAGGGGTTTACGACCAAGCCATGTTTCACCACCTCAATGCCCTCCCGTATTTCGAGCGACTGGCGAAAAAGACGGACCTGGCGCGCCTGTACAACAACATGGCCGTCATTTACAGGATCGAGGGAAGTTATGACGACGCGATCGCCATTTACGAAAAATCCCTGGCCATCAAAACAGCCGAAAAAGACTCCAGCGGCATGGCGACCACGTACATGAATATCGGGTCGGCGGAAAGTTACAAGGGGAACCACGCCCGGGCGGAAGCGAACCTCGAAAAAGCGATCGGACTCTACCGGGCCCTCGGAGAAGAGGGAAATGTTGCCCACTGCCAGGCCATCCTGGGCTCCGTCTACATCAACCTGGGCCAGCATGAAAAGGCTGAACAGCCCTACCTCCAGGCCTATGAGTACGGCAAAAAAAATCCCGACACCCAATTTTACACCAAAGCATTGTACGGCCTGGGAGAGATCTACCTCCACCTCAAGCGCTTTGAGCAGGCCGAATTCTTTTTCTCCTCCGGACTGGATCACGCGCGATTGGCCCACAATCCGGAAGAGGAGCGGGTGTTTCTGCTCCACCTGAGCCAAACCCTTCGCCAAAAAGGAGAACCCGCCCGGGCATACGATCTGCTGGAAGAATCCATGGCGATTAAAGACAGTCTGACCGAAAAAACGCGCCTGGCACTCCAGGAAGAAATGCAGGGTAAATTCGATCTGCATCAAAGAGATGAAGAAATAAAAGTGCAGGACTTGCAGATCGCCCAACAAAAGCTCCGGCAAAGAGCGCTCTGGATTGCCGCCGGACTTCTGTTTCTGCTTGCAGGGCTGAGCTCCTACTACCTCTACCAGCGCTCCAAAACAGCCCGCCTGCTCCGGGAAAAGAACGAGATCATCGCAAAGGCCCTGAGCGAAAAGGAATTGCTCCTGAAAGAGATCCACCACCGGGTCAAAAACAACCTCCAGTTTATCTCCAGCCTGCTCAACCTGCAATCGCGCACGGTGGAGGACAGCGCGGCCCTCGGCGCCCTGCGGGAAAGCAGAAACCGGGTCCAGGCCATGTCCCTCATTCACCAGCATCTCTACCAGCAGGACAGCCCTGCCTCCATCGACGTGAACGCCTATTTCGACCGCCTGATGGATACCATTCTCGCCTCCTATCAGATTGACCCCAAACAAATTTTTCTCGAAAAAAATATCGAGCCGGTCCAACTGGATGTGGAAACCGTTATCCCTGTCGGCCTCATCCTCAACGAACTGGTCTGCAATGCCGTCAAATACGCTTTCCGGGAAGGGCAGGCAGGCAAATTGGGCGTGCGCTTGAAAACGGACGCGGAATCCTTAATTTTGCAGGTGGAAGACGATGGCCCCGGCATGCCCAAAGACGCCCTTTCGGGAACGAACAGCTCTTTTGGGTTCCGGTTGATCCGACTCCTGCAGGAAAAACTGGGCGCCAGCCTCCATATCCAAAGTCCTCCGGGCACCATCGTAACCCTTATCATCCCGCACCAATCGATCGAGCGCGCATGACCCAGTCCCTTTTTCGCATCCTGATCGTGGAAGACGACCCCATCATAGCCGAAGATATCGCTATGACCCTGGAAGACCTGGGTTTCTACGTGGTCGGAAAAGCCCACCACGCCGCGCGCGCCCTCGAGCTGCTCGATGAACTCCTCCCCGATCTGGTCCTCCTCGACATCGACCTCGGCGGCGGGCAAAACGGCATCCAGCTCGGAGGGACTATCAACAGAGAGTACCGAATACCCTTTATCTACCTCACCGCCCTTTCCGATATCCTGACCCTCCAAAGGGTGAAAGCGACCCTCCCGGCCGGTTTCGTCCTCAAACCCTTCGATGAGAATCGGCTTCGCGCCGCCATCGAAATTGCCCGGCATAGTTACTACGCGGTCATCCGCTCCCATTTCGGCCACCTCGAAGACATCAACCGCAGCCTGCCCGAAGCCCTTACCTCTCGCGAGCTGGACCTGCTGCAATTGCTCTGCCGGGGCAAGGCCAACCAGGAACTGGCCGACGAGCTCTTCGTCTCCATCAACACCGTAAAGACTCATTTAAAAAACCTGTTCCTCAAACTCGGCGTGGAAAGCAGGGCTGAAGCTATTATCAAAGTCCAGCATTTCCTTCAAAAAAATTAAACCATGACAAGCATCTCCCTCGCCGACCGGAAGAATATTCGAACCCAAACGGTAGTCGCCCTGTCTTCCGTGCTGCTCCTCGGTGTAAAGGTGCTCGCCTTTGTACTCACCGCCTCGGTGGCGATACTCACCGACGCCCTCGAAAGTATCGTCAATGTAGTGGCAAGCCTCATAAGCCTTTACAGCCTGACGGTCTCCGCGCGGCCGCGTGATCACAACCACCCCTATGGCCACGGGAAAATAGAACTGGTTTCGGCCAGCATTGAAGGAATCCTGATCCTCCTGGCCGGGGTCCTGATCATCTACGAATCCGTCGATCGCCTGATCCACCCTCAGGATTTGAATGCCCTCGATTACGGGATCATCCTGATAGCCGGGGCTGGTCTGGCGAATTACCTGCTCGGAGTATTGTGTCTTCGCACCGGCAAACGCAACGGCTCCCTGGCTTTGGTGGCAAGCGGCCATCACCTCCAATCCGACGCCTACTCTACCATCGGTATTCTGATCGGGCTCTTTCTGCTGGTCATCACGGGCCTGGCCTGGATCGACAGCGCGGTCGCCATTCTTTTCGGAGGAATTATCGTATTTACCGGCATCAGGATCCTTCGCAGCACCGTGGCCGGTATCATGGATGAGGCCGATATGAGTCTTTTGAAAAAAGTGATCGTGGTGCTTTATACCAACAAAAGGGAAAACTGGGTGGACCTCCACAACCTCCGCATCATCAAGTACGGCAAGATCCTTCACCTCGACGCCCACCTCACCGTGCCCTGGTACCTGAACATCACAGAAGCCCAGGAGGAGATCACCGCCATGGAGAACATCATCGTCAAAAAATTCGGAGAATCGATCGAGCTTTTCATCCACTCGGACGGCTGCCAGGATTTCTCATGCCGGATCTGCCGGAAAGCGTCCTGCAAGGTCCGGCAACACCCTTTTCAGCAGGACATCCCCTGGGACCTGAAAAAATGTGACCCAAAACGAAAAACACGGCCAAACCGAAGAACCTACCAATACAGCGCCCTGAGTTTGAACTTACCCCGGGTGTTTAACTCCAGGGCTGGAGAGGGGATTTTGATGAAATTCAACATGCCGAAAAAGGTCTTCAGCAAGCGGCTTTTGGTCGGAATGCGCAGGAAGTCGATATCGGGGGCGAGGAAAAACTGACGATAGCGGGGGTATTCGCCCGGATCGACCGAAAATGTCAGGCCGTCTCTCTCCCATTCGTATCCGAACCCTGCGTACATGTTTTCGGCGCCGTATCCAAAGGCCAGATTCAGCCATTTGGGAAAACGGCTTTCCTCCTTCAAAAAGGAGTGAATATTGGCCGACACCCAATAGGTCTGCCCGTTGTAATCCTTCAAAAAACGCTGGTAGCCCGGTTTTCCGAACAGATCGGCCGCCCTTTCGTTCAGCGGCATGCTGGCCCCTCCGCCAACGGCAGTAACCAGATCATCCGGGTAGGCCGGAAGATTGTTGGATACTTTGATGACGATCCGTTGTTCCTTCCACACCATTTCCTGGGCGACGAAAACCCCGGCGCCCAAGACGTTAAATCCGCAGTCGGACCAGGAAAAGCCCCATTTTTCGGAAAAGCCGTCCATCACTTCCACGGTCGATTGCAGGAGCATGCTCACCCCCACCCCCGTCCACATAGCCTTGCGCCGATCCATGCCCGTCCATCGCGCGCCCTGGGAGGACCAATTTGCCTCGTTATATGCCGTAAATACATGGCCCCATTTGTCCATGTGCTCCCACTCCCCCCAATCGTCGAAAGAATGGAAGGGCCCCAGGTCGTAGTCCCGGTACCAGGAATGCCAAAGCGCAAAGGAAACGCCTGTGTAAATGAGGGCGCCCCCGGCCGCGCAAGTCCAGAAACGCCCGGGGTGAAGGGTGTCTGCATGCTGCAGGAATGGCATATCACCAAACAACTGCCCACGCACCGTGGAGGATTGGGCGAATAATAACAGAACCGAAAGGAGGAAACGTAACCGGAGCGGAAGCATGCAGGTTCAATTATTTCGGGACAATTCCCTTACTGGTCGAAAAATAACCAACTATGCGCAAGGATTAATATTAAATTTATCTGGCTAAAAGGACATGGGCGGGCTGCGCCCGCCCATGTCCTTTTATAATGCCTTTCGCGGCCGCAGGCCGCGAAAGGCATTATAAATAAATTTTTTATATGTTATACCAAAATAATACTTTATGAAATCTGGAAAGTTAATTACCACCGGTATCGTCGTTTTTATAGCCCTTGTCTTTATTCTCATACTCAGCAACGCCACCTTCCTCACCATCGAGGCCGGCGAACGGGGCGTTTTGTTTAAGCGCTTTTCGGGCGGTTTGGACAAGGAAAACATATACAGTCCGGGCTTCCACATGGTAGCGCCCTGGAACAATATGTACGTATACGACGTCCGCGAAAAGCAGCTGGAAGAGGCAATGGATGTGCTCTCCAGCAATGGCTTGACTATTAAAGTGGATGTAACGGTGAGGGTAAACCCGGATTACGGAAAGATCGGCAGCCTCCACGAAAAATTCGGCAATGATTTTATCAACTCCCTGGTCCGCCCGGAAGTGCGCGCCTCCGTGCGCAAGATCGTGGGCCGTTTTACTCCTGAAGAGCTCTACTCCACCAAGCGGGAGGAAGTCCAGCAATTGATCCAGGATGACCTGGCAGAAACCCTGATGAAAAACTTCGTCGAACTCCGCGCCTCTCTTATCCGCGACATCTCCCTGCCCGACCGGGTGAAAAGCGCCATTGAAGAGAAACTCCAGGCCGAACAGCTCGCCCTGAAATACCAATACATCCTCGATCAGGAGCGCAAAGAAGCCGAAAGAAAGATCATCGAAGCCCAGGCCAAGGCAAGGTCCAACGAGATCCTCAACGCCAGTTTGTCCGACAAGATCCTGACGGATAAAGGGATCGAAGCTACGCTTGAACTAGCCAAATCCCCCAACACCAAAGTAATCGTCGTCGGTGGCGACGGCAACGGGCTGCCTCTTATCCTCGGAGGGAATTAAGCATTTCCCTCTATGATAAAAGACGGCTGGTGTTACCAGCCGTCTTTTTTTATTTCCCCCTCCTGCCATATTGCCATACAAATTCTGCCAATACCGGAAAAAATCCGAATTGGCACGCCATTCGCTTCCTCAACTAAAAATTAAAAACTAAGAACTAAAAACTAAGGTAATGGACCCCAATCCCCCTCACCCGGATGATCGCTTGCTGGACGCCTATTCCCAAACCGTCACCCAGGTGGCGAAAAAGATTAGCGAAGCCGTCGTGCAGATCCGCGTCGATAAACCCCGGAGCGCCAACCGCCGCGGCCCGCAACAGCCCTCCGGCGCCGGCTCCGGCTTCATCATCTCCTCCGATGGCTACGTCGTGACCAATAGCCATGTAGTGAGCAATGCATCCAAAATCGTGGTGGTGCTACAGGATGGCCGCGAATTTAAGGCCAAACCCATCGGCGACGACCCTGCCACCGACCTGGCTGTCGTGCAGATCGACGCCGAGCGGCTCAGCACCGCGGTTTTCGGCAACTCCGACCAATTGCAGGTTGGCCAGCTGGCCATCGCGATCGGCAATCCCTTCGGGTTTCAGTATTCGCTCACCGCCGGGGTGGTCAGCGCCCTGGGCCGCACGCTCCGCTCCAATTCCGGCCGCCTGATCGACGACGTGATCCAGACCGATGCAGCCCTCAACCCCGGCAATTCGGGCGGACCTCTTGTGAACAGCTTTGGAGAAGTGATCGGGGTCAATACCGCCGTCATTCTGCCCGCCCAAGGACTCTGTTTCGCCGTAGCCTCTAACCTGGCTCAATACGTGGTGGGCAAACTCATCCTCGACGGGAAAGTGCGGCGCGGGTATATCGGCATCGCCGGCCAGGTGGTGCAACTGCACAAAAACAGCGTCAGCAGCCTCCAACTGGAAGTCAAATCGGGCATCCTCGTCCAGCAGATCGAACCCGACGCTCCCGCCTATACCTCCGAACTGGAGCAGGACGATGTCATCATCGGCTTCAACGGTCACCCGGTCCATTCGATCGACGACCTCCATAAACTGCTCCAAGAAAATACGATCGGCCAAAAACAGGAATTGACCGTGCTGCGCCGCGGAAGGAAAGAACGGGTGAAAGTGGTGCCGGCGGAGCTCAAATAGTTTTTAGTTCTTAATTTTTAGTTTTTAGTTAATGCCAACTAAAAACTAAAAATTAAGAACTAAAAACTTACCTAGGGAGCCTTTTAGCGATCTCCTCCGCCTCCCCCAGGTCCTCAAACTTCCCCGCGTCCATCCAAATGGATTGGTCGTGCAGGTATCCCGACACCTTTCCGGAGGCGCCGGCCCGGAGGTACAATTCGACGAGGGAGAAGACCTCTTCCTCCGGAAAATAGCTGAAAATATGCGGATCGAAGACCTGGATGCCACTGAAGGCGTATTCGGCGGCCTCCGCGTTTTCTGTGCCACACCACCGCGTCTGCCCGGTTTGGCGGTTGCGCCAGCCCACGAGCTTTTTGTCGGCGTCGAACAGCAGGCAGCGGCTCGACGGGCGGCTCCGGATGGCGAGGGTGGCTAATTGCCCCGATGCCAGGTGGCTCCGGTACAAAGCCCCGAGGTCGAGGTCGGTGAGTACATCGGTGTTGTACACCAGGAAGGGGGCGCCGCCTTCGAAAAACCATGCCGCCTTTTTCAGGCCGCCTCCGGTGTCGAGCAGCCGGTCCCGTTCGTCGGACAGGGCGATTTTCACTCCGAAATTTCCGCGCTCCTCCAGGTATTGCTCGATCTGCCCCGCAAAATGGTGCACGTTGAGGATGATCTCCTCCGCCCCATATCTGGCTACGTGCCGAATAGCCCGCTCAAGGAGGGTCATGCCTCCCACCTCGACCAGTGCCTTGGGCTTTTGGTCGGTCAGGGGTTTAAGCCGGGCGCCGATGCCGGCGGCGAGGAGCATTGCTTTCATAGGAAAATGGTTCGGTATGAGCAATATAGAAAAGCCTCCTGACTTTCTATCGCATCAAGTCAGGAGGCTTTGTATGGTCGGCTTTTCGAAGCAGGCCCTAGGAGGGGAGAAACTTGCCGTTGTAGAAGTAAAGATAAAGTACCAGCCAGGTAAACAAGGCCAGCGAAACGAGCAGTATCAACAGGCAGTAGCCCTTTCTTCCCGCATTTTTTATGTCTGACATATCGGAACACCGTTTGTTTGTTCTCGAAAATTGGTTTCGTCTGCTGGGCAAAAGTAAGCGTTGGGCCGCAAACAACAAAATTGGACCGGGTAATTCCTGAAGATACCCTACTTTAGTCTGCGATAAAAGCCGACCGACCATGCGCGCACTGATCCAAAGAGTAAAAGAAGCCTCCGTGACCATCGACGGGGAGATCCATTCGCAGATAGACAAGGGGCTGCTCATCTTGCTCGGCATCGAAGAGGCCGATGGAGAGGACGACCTCGTCTGGCTCTGCAAAAAAATCGTCCACCTCCGCATCTTCCCCGACGACGAAGGCGTGATGAACCGCTCCATCCTGGAAGCCGGCGGCGAGCTCCTGGTCGTGAGCCAGTTTACCCTGCACGCTTCCACCAAAAAGGGTAACCGCCCTTCCTACATCCGCGCCGCCCGGCCCGAACACGCGATACCCCTGTACGATGCTTTTTGCCGGGAACTCGCCAAAGAATCGGGCCGAAACGTCATGACCGGCGAATTCGGCGCCGATATGAAAGTGGCCCTGATCAACGACGGGCCCGTCACCATCTGGATGGATTCCAAAAACAAGGAGTGATATGACAATCCGCGAAGCCCAGGACACCGTCGACCAATGGATCAAATCCGTTGGGGTCCGCTATTTCAACGAACTGACCAATACGGCCCTGCTCATGGAAGAGGTGGGCGAAATGGCCCGGCTCCTGGCCCGGCTGTACGGCGAACAATCCTACAAAACACCCGAAGAGAAAGAAGCCGCCCCCGCCCAGCTCGCCGACGAGATGGCCGACGTGCTCTTTGTGCTGATCTGCCTGGCAAATCAAACCGGGGTGGACCTTAGCGAAGCCCTGATCGCAAACCTCGATAAAAAAACGAAACGCGATGCCCGGAGGCACCGCGACAACGAGAAGCTGCTCTAAAGATCTTCTTTCTTCTTCTCCTCCTCATTCTCGCGGAATGGGGAATGAACCTGGTGGTGCATCACCATCGTCCGGGCGTAGTAAACGCTCGCGGCCAGCACCACAATGGCCAGGATGATAAGCCAATTGAAGAGCGATTGCAGGATGAAAAAGTCGTAGGCGCCGTGGAGCAAGACGGTCAGCAGGAATCCCTTTGCGATCAAATGCGCCTGCTTGCCAGGTTGAAATTTTGCCAGCCCGACGAAGTATCCCAGAATGATTGAAAAGGCGCCGTGGGCCGGTACGGCAGTCAGCGCCCGCACCAGTATGGTTTGAAACCCGTAGCTGCCGGCATAGAGTATATTCTCCAGGGTGGCGAAGCCCATCCCGATCATCACCGAATAGACGATGCCGTCCATCGGCTCGTTAAACTTCCGAAGGGAATAAGGGTAGATCAGCAGGATCAGCAATTTCGCCCCTTCCTCGACAAGGGCGACAGCGATAAAAGCAAAGGCAATAGTGGCCCCTACGTGGTCGGGCTGGTCCCATCCGGCCCGGGCGGCCGCTCTTTCCACAACCAAAACCGGGAAAGTCACCAACATGCCGGCGACGAAGTTCAACAATAAGTGAAGGCGGGGCTCCCGGTCGTACTTGTCCAGCCTAATAATGTAATAACTGATCAAAAGACCAGGAATTACAGCCAGGACGAGCAAGAGGATATACATGTGGAATGGGCAAAACAGTCAAAAAAACTTCGACCGTAAAGATAAAAAAAAGTGGTGAGTTTGGAGACCCGCTCTTACCCCCCGACGAACGGGTCTCGCTCACCTCGGCAGCGATTAAACTGCCTCGCTCTTCATGCCTTGCGGCAATACGTTGCACGAATGGAGTAGCACCCTGGGAGTACCTGCCATTCTTTCATTCCTTCTTTTTACTTCTTGATACTACCTGAGTCCGTTCCGATAAAGTAGTTCCGGATGCTCAATTTTTTGAGAAAGGCTTTATAGCCTATCCCGGCTGCGTTTGTATAACAAAAATATCAAAATAACAGGAATCGCGCTAAAAGAATCCATTTTTTTTCGGCAATCCGACAAATTGACAGGTAAATGCCGCTGGCACAGCGTTTGATCGAACAGAAAGAAAAAAGCAGCGACATGGAAAAAGGACAAATCTCCGTCCAGACCGAGAATATCTTCCCCATCATCAAGAAATTTCTCTATTCCGACCACGAAATATTCCTCCGGGAGCTGATCTCCAACGCGATCGATGCGACGAACAAACTGAAGACCCTCGCCTCCAAAGGGGAATTCAGTGGCGAACTCGGCGACCTGACTATCCAGGTGGCGATCGACGCCGAAAAAAAGACCCTCACCGTCCGCGACCGGGGTATCGGCATGACCGATGAGGAAGTGAAAAAATACCTCAACCAGGTGGCCTTCTCCAGCGCCAGCGAATTTCTCGAAAAATACAAGGATGATACCAGCATCATCGGCCATTTTGGCCTCGGCTTCTATTCGGCCTTCATGGTGGCCGACCGCGTAGAGGCCATTACCAAATCCTTCGCCAAAGATGCCCAGGGCGTCGCCTGGTCCTGCGAAGGAAACCCCGAGTACAGCCTGGAAAACATAGACAAGGCCGATCGCGGAACCGACATCGTGCTCCATATCAACTCCGATAACGAGGAATTCCTCCAGGAGCATCGGATACAGAGCATGCTCGAAAAATACTGCAAGTTCATGCCCATCCCCATCCAGTTCGGGACCAGGAAGGAAACGGTATACGAGGGAGAAGGAGAAGAGGAAAAATCAAGCGAGGTCGATGTTCCCAATATCGTAAACATCGTCAATCCCGCCTGGAAGAAAAGCCCCTCCGAGCTGAAGGATGAAGACTACCTGCAATTTTACCAGGACCTATACCCCTACAGCTCGCCCCCGCTGTTCTGGATTCACCTCAATATCGACTACCCCTTCAACCTGACGGGGGTGCTTTATTTTCCGAGATTACAGCAAGGGCTCGAGGTCCAGCGCAACAAGATACAGCTCTACTCCAATCAGGTTTATGTGACGGACAACGTCCGGGAGATCGTGCCCGAATTCCTGATGATGCTCCATGGCATCATCGACTCGCCCGATATCCCGCTCAACGTTTCGCGCAGCTATCTGCAAAACGACAGCAACGTGCGCCGCATCACGGGCTTTATCACCAAAAAGGTGGCCGAAAAGCTCCACGATCTCTTCAAGAATAACCGCCCCGATTTCGAGGAAAAATGGAAGGACCTGGGCGTTTTCGTCAAGTACGGGATCTTGTCGGAGGAAAAATTTTCCGAAAAGGCCATCCCTTTTGCCCTGCTGAAGAGCGTGGAAGGCAAATATTTTACCCTGGAGGAATATAAGGAGAAAGTTAAGGAACAACAAACCGACAAAAACGGCAAGATCGTCCTGCTCTATTCTAACAGCCCCTCCGACCACGATGTCCAGATCTCGGCTGCAAAGGCAAAAGGATACGACGTGTTGGAATTCGACCAGATCATCGACAACCACTTCATCCAGCACCTGGAGCACCAGGAAAATGCGGGGATCAGTTTTGCCCGGGTCGATTCGGACACCATCGATCAGTTGATCCAAAAGGAAGACGCTCCCGAATCCGTTCTGAGCGAGGAGGAGCAAAAAACCATTCGGGAGCTTGTTCGAAGCGCTGGTCAAGGATAAACCGGGGGCCCGGGTAGCTCTCAAATCCCTATCCCCCGAAGATCAGCCCGTACTGATCACCCGCCCGGAATTCCTCCGCCGGATGAAGGAAATGCAATCGCTGCAGGGCATGCCCGGCAACGACTTCCTGGAATCCTACAACGTGGTGGTCAATACCAACCACCCGCTGCTGGCGCAAAAACTCTTGAAGGTGAAGAAGGAAAAAGACCGGCAGGAATTGGCGGTCTATTTGTATCAGTTGGCCCTGTTGCATCAGAACATGCTAAAAGGGGCAGAATTGACCAGCTTTATCCAACGATCGCAAACAATGATCAAATAAATAATAAAAATTAATATGACATACAGGGCTGGCCAAAGGCCAGCCCTGTATGTCAATTCAAACACCCCGCCAGAGGCGGGGTGTTTGAATATTAATTGCCTTGCCAAATCAATTTTTAATTGATTTTTTCGAGCAGATCCTTTGCTTTCTCATAGTATCGGCCGCTGCCGGGTTCGACTAGCGCCTCGAGGGTCTCTTTGGCTGATTCCGTGCGCGAGGTTTTAACATAAATGAGCGCCAGGTACCAACTGGCCTCCTCCCAATACTCCATGCCCGTGCTTCGAACCATGCCGAGGTTTTGTTCGGCATCCGTCCAGCGGGCATCCGCCATTTGGGCCGTACCGAGGTAAAAACGGGCCACTGCGTGATCGGGGTTCTCCTTCAGAAAGCCATCCATTTCTGCAATAGCGGTGGAGAAGTCCTTGGCCTGGTATGCTTTCAGGCCGCGGGCCAGGCCGGTATTGGTGGTCTGGGCGCTTTCCCCGCTTTTCCGGAGTTGGATATCCAGATCGCTCTGGTAGCTTTCGTAGTATTGTGCGAAAAGGGCTTCCTCCCCGGAGGGGCTGGAGTAGATCCAGACGGCGGCGGCGAGGAGCACCAGGGCAGCGGCGGCCATCGAAAACAGCCGCCAGTTGAGGACTCGTGCACCGGCAGGGCGTTTATCTTCTTTCAGGAAGGTAAATCCCTCTACTGCATCGGAGCAGAGCGGGCAGTCCAGCATGTGATTTTCCACCCGGTGGCGATCCGTGTTGGAAAGCCTGCTGTTGACATATTCTTGGATGGCGCCTTCGGAGAGGCAATCGTGTTCTTGAAATATGGGTTTCATCCCTTTGACCATTTAAGAGGAAGACGATTGATTAAGCCGTTCTTCCAGGAGTTTTTTTAAGTTTCGTTTCCCGTTTTGCAGGTAGCTCTTCACGCTTTTGAGGGTAAACCCGGTTTGATCGGATATCTCCTTGTAGCTTTTCCCATCGAAAAAGAAGTGCTTTACGCAGATTTGCTGCTCTTCTCCCAATTGCTGAATAGCTTCCTGAACAGCCTCGTCCAGCGGTTTTTCATCCGTTAGATGAACCGAGTTCTCTATTTCCATAAACCCGTTATCGGTATTTTCCGTCAGCACCCATTCCTGATGCCTTTCGCCCTCCTTTTTTATTTGCCGGGTACGCGCCAGGCATTCGTTTCGGACGGTTCCGTACAAATACTGTTTAAAGGAAAAGATTTCCTTTCCGGGTAATTTTTCCAGCAAGAGGGAAAAGACGTGGCTCACCATGTCTTCCGCTTCCTCCCGATCGCGAAAATATTTATAGGCTACCCCGAAAGCCAGGTGCCGGTAGCGCATGAACAACACGCCCAGGTAATCGGCTTTGCGCTCTTTTTGAAACAATTCCAGCAGCTCGGCGTCCGATGTTTCACCCAATGAAAAGGGGATATTTGGAGAAGAAGATGACATGCTTTGTTAACAGCCCGTATTTGATGTCAGTTCAGGATGTTCAACAAAGTTAAGGATTGCCGGTAAATACTTTGTAAACAAAGTATTTTAAAAGTCTTTCAGAGGCCCGCGGCCGACAAAAGAGGTTTAAAACCGTGCCGTGCGGATCACGTGTTCCACTTCCTGCATGATCTCGCGCTTGCTCTCTGAGGGAGCGTAAACAAAGCCTTCCAGGTAGTACAGCAGGTTGTTGTTGGGGTTGTGGACCAGTATTCCGATAAAAGGTCCCCCCATATAGTCGTTTTCCATTTCCCAGATCCCCCGGGCTTCCACGGAATAGAAGTTGTGGAAGGTTCCCGCGCTGGAAAGCATGGGCAGGTCGACATCGTTGGTCACCATATAGGTGTTTGAAATTTCCGAGCCTACGTATTTGCCGAGTTTCTCCCGAATGGCTTTTATGCCCTCTTTGCTCAATTGGCTTTTGTCCGTATAGGGCAAGACCTGGATCATGATGTTGGAACTCAGTCCTTTGGTTTCTTTCCGCAACCACATGATCCGGTTTTCCGGATTATCCATTGCCCGGAAATAGTCGGCAGGGACCTTCATGGTCACCCCGAGCTTGAGCCGGAGCTCTTCCTGAAGCGTATCGTTCGTTCCTCCGAGGTAGATACCTGCGTCCAGGCGGCCCTCTTCTTCTTTTCGTATGCGCTGGATTACCGCGGTATATTGGCTTTTGATGCTGGCGATCAGGGCGGCCCGGTCGTTGCCTGCTATGTAGATCAGCAATTGCCCTTTGGCCCATTTGTCCTTTGCCAGGGTGATTTTAAAACCCTTTTCTTTCCGGGCTTCCTCTACTTTTTCCAGCCCCATGTCCGCCTCTACCAGGCGGGTAACCGGAGAGTCCTTTTGCTGAAGATCGGCCAGGAAAATATAGGTGCGCAGCTCCCTGCGCTCATCTGCACCCATCAATTCCTCCGGGGTAAAATACCGCAGGTCGAAGATCGGCTCCGGTTGGGGCAGAATGGGATAGGCGCCCGCAAAGTAATAGTCGAACGTATCTCCCACCTCGCTGGCCCAAAGGCTGGAGTCGGCCACCACGACCAAATGGTTCAGGGGTCCGTAAGCCACGGGCTCGGTTTCGAGATTTTGGCGCATTTCCGCTGTGCAGGAAGCTGCCAGGAGGGCAACTCCCGCCAATAAAAAAACATGGGTAGATTTCATGAATCCTTGATTTATTCCGGGCAAACCTTTAGCAAGATGCAAAGACCGCCTTTTTTGGCGGTCTTTGCATCCGGTTCCTTTACTCGTAAAAGTAGTAGATTCTGGTTTCCCATTTCGAAGTATCGGGCTCCAGCATCGGGTCGGTTACATATTCCTCGACAACCGGCATTTTAGGAACCATACACCTTTCTCTCATGTAATCGTCTATGGCAAAATGCGCATTGGCCAGGCCGTCGTAATTGCCCACATAAGAAGCAACCACCGCCTTGGAGGCGGGCAGTTCTACCAGTTCGATCCCGGGAATGGCGGTTGCTCCGGTTACGGGCAGAGCTACGGCCATATCCGTCTTTTGCCCGGCATCATCCCATTCGTAATACAAGCCGGTAAACGCCCCGGAAGGGGTCAGCTTGGCGCCGGCAAGGGCCTTGGAAATGACCCCTCCGCCTGTCTCAAAAAAGGATTGCATTTCGGACATGGGAATCCGCTGCCGGATCGAAGCGTAGGTATGAGCCGGAAAATCGGTCTGCTCGATCGTGATCCCCCGGTAGGAATTCGGCAGGTTTGAAACTTTCTCTTCGCTCAATTTTTTCAGATTCTCCAACCCCTCATCGTAGTCCCCGATGATCGACCGACTCATAAATATCATCATCGCCCGCATAAAGAACGGAACTGGCGTGTCGCCCTCCATGCTCCAGCTCATCAGGGTCTTGCAACCCTCCTTATCCTCCAGCTTCATCTCGGAAAAGGAGTACCCGTCCCAACCGTTGAATTGAAGCCTGGTCTTCAAAAATTTGGGGGCATCTTCCTCGATGATCTCCTGGCTACCGTTTCCGGATTTTTCGCTGGTCCATGAATTGACAGACCCCACTCCGTAGGGCTTTCCGCTATACGTGTTTTTAATCGTGCTGTCCGCCAATTGCCAGGGGGACCACTGGGGCCATTGCCTGAAATCGTAAATGTACCCGTAAATGACTGCGGCAGGGGCCTCGATCTCCACAGTGCGTAAGACATGGACCTTCTTCGGGCCGACCAGGCATAATACCAGGTATAAAGCCGCCAGGCCAAGCAGCGTGCCCAGAATGATTCGTAAAGCTTTCATCTTGTTTTTTGTTTAAAAAATATAAATAATAAACAAAAATAAACAAATATTTCAATTGATAAAAACCGGGGTTGAAAAAAACCGGCCGCCTCCCAGGTAAAGCCGGAGGTAGTATATCCCGGGTTCCAAAGGTCCGGCATTTATAGGATAAACCGCATTTTCTCCGGTCGATTTAAACGACCCTAGCCAAATTTTCCGGCCCATCACATCGCAGAGCAGAGCCCGGACAGTACCTTCCGCTATTACTCCTTCCACGCGGAAAACACCCTTCCCCGGGTTTGGATAGACGACAATTTCGCCCTCCATCCCCGGCCCCCCATTGTTCGGCAGGGTTGTGCACAGCTTGAATAAAAAGCTGTTGGCCCGGCCAAGGGTGTCAAAGGACAGGTCGGTATCTCGAACCGTGAATACCTCGCTCAGAGAATTCCCGCAAAACAACAGGTTTCCCTCCGGGTCGATCGCGCCCCCATAACTGAAATCCAGCTCAGGTCCGCCGAAAACCCGGGCCTGCAGAAAGGCGCCGCGGAGGTCGAACTCCAGGGCAACGAGATCGGTTTGGCCAAACCAGGGCAAAGAAAAGCCATCCAGTTCTGTTCCGGGATAGACGTTCGCCCCGACGATCAGGGTTTCGTAGGGGCTGATCAGCGCCGAGGCAGTCCATTCGAGGTCCTCCGGATCGCTGCTGCCAAAGGTTTTGACCCACCTCATATTGCCGTCGTCGTCGAATGACAGGACGAGATTTTCATAGTTGCCGGCTGGAATGATCGGAACCCCTTCCCAGGAAAATTCCGATTGGATATACCCCACTCCATATATATTGCGGTTGCGATCGCAAGTCAGCCCGTACAGGACCCCGTTTGGAAAGCCGCTCGGGTCGGGCAGGGCGCCCTGGAGCCACAGTAACTTCCCGCTTTTCCCCTCCAGTTTCGCGATGAATGGGGTTCTGCCTCCATTCTTGCCCGAGCTCCGCACCTGCTCATTCCATCGGAGGGAATCGCTGAAATATCCTCCCAAAACCACGTCCCCAAAATAATCGATGGCAATGGGTTGCCCCCGGGAGTCGCTACCTGCCTGAGATTGCACGGCCCAGAGGATTTCCCCTTCCGCATCGAGTCTCAGGGCATAAGCCTGGTAGTTTTCCCCGGCCGGCCCGCCGGAGGAAAGGGCCCATCCACCGGGCAAACTCAAATCTCCGGTAAAACGGCCGGTCATGACCAGGGAGCCATCTCCGGAAAAAGCCAGGCCGTAGCACCAGATATCGCCCGCTCCTGAAAAGTGCCGAACCCAGGTAATGGCGCCTGCCGAGTCGAGCAGGTGCACGAAAGCGCCGAAGCGGTCTTCGTAATAGGTCCCGGCTATGGCGACGCGATCTTTCCAGGTATCCACGTCGGGGGAAAAGGAGGAAAAAGGCCCCGCCGCAAACCCCCTGGCCCATCGGAGGCGTCCGCCGGGGTCGTCTTTGCGCGGGACCAGCGGATAGTTGGAGTGGGCTCCTCCTTCCTGCAAAAAAACATCTCCTTCTGAGGATTGCATAAAAAGAGAGTCGGCTGCATAGCCGGCCATATAGCTATTGCCCCAATCGTCTGCCGCTACCCGGAAAGGCGCATTGGAGGAATAAGGATCGGCCTGACCCTTGCGGCTCCACTGAGAAAGGGCCCAGTCGTCTTCGCATTGACCCCGAAGACCGGAGATCGGGCAAAAGCAACTTAGAAAGCCACTTAGCAGGAAGCATATTTTGCAAAAATCCCTCAAATCCAAAAATCTTGGTCGAAATCCGTTCGTGCAACCGTAAATTTACCCAACATTAACCAGCATTCGGCTTATGACCCTTCAGGAATTTTTCGATTGGATGTCCAGGGGCCAGAACTAAAAGCCGCCTTTGTCCGTTTTCAGGTATGCCAAACAATATTTACCGCTAATGAAGAAACCTTTGTTTTTTGGATTGATCGCAATCCTGTCTGCCGGCCTGGCCCAGAATCTGCCCTCCCAGGCCCCCTTGGAAAAATCCCTGCTTTGGGAGATCAGCGGAAATGGGCTCAAAGAACCATCCTTTTTGTACGGAACGATCCACATGATCGGGAAGGACGATTTTTTCCTCACGAATGAAACCCTTGCGGCGTTTGAAAAAGCCGAACAGGTGGTTTTCGAGATCGATATGGAGGAAATGTCCAATATGTTCGTCCAGTTTTCCCTGCTGATGGACCTGTTCATGAAAGACGGTCAGACCCTGAAAGACTTGCTGGTGGTGGAGGATTACCAACTCGTCCAGACTCATTTTGAAGAAGTAGGCCTGCCGATGATGATGCTCGAGCGGATCAAACCGCTCTTCCTGTCGGTTTTTGCCTCCGGCGATATTAGCCAGGAAGGCCTTTCCTCCGGCGAGGTGGTCTCCTATGAAATGGAGTTTATGGAGATGGCGGAAGCCCAGAAGAAAGACGTCAGCGGCCTCGAAACCATAGAGTTTCAGATGAGTATATTCGACAGCATTCCCTATAAGGTCCAGGCCGAAATGCTGGTAGAGAGCATCAAGGCGGAAGCCGATAGCAGCAGCAGCGCCGCGGACTTCGATTCGCTCGTGAAAATATATAAAGACCAGGACCTGGACGCCATGCAGCAATCTCTCGACGATAGCGACGCCATGACCACCCAGTACGAGTCGATGCTCTTGTCCAACAGGAATACTAACTGGATTCCGATCATGGCCAAAACGATGAAAAAGAAACCCAGTTTCTTTGCCGTGGGGGCTGCTCACCTCGGCGGACAGGAAGGCGTAATCGCCCTGCTTCGAAAGGAAGGTTACATTCTCCGTCCCCTGCACAATCAACCCTGACCTCACAAATTGATCCGCGGTGGCGCTCATTAAACCCGTAAACGGCATTTCTCCCCAATTCGGCGACAATTGTTACCTGTCCGAAAACGCTACCATTGTTGGCGATGTAGTGATGGGCGACGATTGCAGCGTCTGGTTCCAGGCCGTGGTCAGAGGAGATGTGCACTACATCCGGATGGGCAATAAGGTGAACGTCCAGGACGGGGCCATCATCCATTGCACCTATAAGAAAGCCCCCACTAATATCGGCAACAACGTCTCGATCGGCCACCGGGCCATCGTGCATGGCTGCACCATCCACGACAACGTCCTGGTCGGCATGGGCGCCATTGTCATGGACGGCGCCGTGGTAGAAGAAAATGTATTGATCGCCGCCGGCGCCGTGGTCCTCGAAAATAGCAGGCTAGAATCCGGACATATCTACGCCGGTATCCCCGCCAAAAAAGTGAAGGCCCTCTCTCCCGAACTATTCAAGGATCAGATCGAACGCATCGCGAATAATTATGTGATGTATTCGAAGTGGTTCCAGGAATAAATCGGTTTAGAGGGTTTAGTAAGTTTAGGAGGTTTAGCTTGGCTTTAAACTAAACCTCTAAACCTTCTAAACAGCCTAAACTTTCTACACAAGGCATTCCTTCGGATACCCGATATAATACTTCGTGACGATACCCGAGGGGATATTCACATCCGAACATTCGGAGAAAGGCAGGACTTTCCGGTTTTTGAAAAGGATCTTGATCTCGTCCCTGGCGATGCTGTAGGTATTGTTGCGCTCCTCTCCTTCCAGAAAAAGATGGGACAGCCCGCTCTCTGCAAAATCGAATTTTTTGCGAATGCAGGATTGGATCTGTTCTTTGTATTCCTCGGAAAAAGGCTGGTTCTGCAACTCCAGTTTAAAGAGCCGGCGGTCGACAATACATTCGGAAAGGTAGGCCAGGAGGGGGTCCGGCCCCTCGATGAAGGCCTTGAGGGCGGAAAAGATGTCGTAGTCGTCCAGGCGGGCAAAATGCTTCAACAGCTCGGGCCGCCGTTGCTGAAAATCGGTGGCGCTAAACTCGTTGCGCAGGAAGAATTGCATGCTGGGCGGAACTTGCAGCTCCACCCCTTCCCGGCTGAGCGCTTTGGCCCTCTTGAGTGTGGCGATGAGCATTTGTTCGGCCGAGAGGACCGTCTTGTGCAGGTACACCTGCCAGTACATCAGGCGTCGAGCCATGAGGAATTTCTCGATGGAATAGATTCCCTTTTCCTCCACGACCAGTTCGTCCTCAAAGACTGCGAGCATTTTGATGATCCGGTCGTAGCCGATCACCCCTTCGTAAACGCCGGTGAAAAAGCTGTCGCGGTTGAGGTAGTCCATCCGGTCCATATCGAGCTGACCGGAGATCAACTGGTGGAGAAATTTTTTGGGATACTCCCCCGTAAATATTGAAATCGCCAAATTCAAGGCTCCTCCGAACTCCTCGTTGAGTTGTTGCATAAAGAGGAGGGAAAGCTCTTCGTGGGTGATGTTGATGAGGGTATGTTCCAGGGTGTGCGAAAATGGGCCGTGCCCGATATCGTGCAGCAGGATGGCAATCCGGGCCGCTTCCGCCTCTTCTTCCGTGATTTCCGTCCCTTTGGAGCGCAACTCTTCGATTGCCTGCGTCATCAGGTGCATGGCGCCGAGGGCATGGTGAAAGCGGGTATGCAAAGCCCCGGGATACACGTAATGGGTCATACTCACCTGTTTGATCCGGCGCAGGCGTTGGAAAAAAGGATGCTCGACCAGGTCGAACAGTATGCCGTAAGGAACGCTGACAAACCCGTACACCGGGTCATTGAAGATCTTTTTTTTTCCCATACCCGCAAAAGTCGGAATTATTCGATAGAATTTTTTCGGCAGGTACTAGATGCCGTCGGCGGTCGTTCATAAAAACGTACCTTTAAGACTAAACAACTAAAACAAGGATGGAAAAAGTAAAGATCCTTTGGGCGGACGACGAAATTGAATTGCTCAAACCTCAGATCCTATTTTTGCAAAATAAGGGCTACGATGTGGTCACGGTTAGCAACGGCTACGACGCGCTGGAAGAATGTGACGGCAACCGCGATTTCGACGTGGTCTTTCTCGACGAGAGCATGCCGGGCCTCACGGGCCTGGAGACCTTGTCCCGGATAAAAGTGCAATTCCCCAACCTTCCGGTGGTGATGATCACCAAGAACGAGGCGGAAACAGTCATGGAAGAGGCCCTCGGCTCCCAGATCACCGACTACCTGATCAAGCCGGTGAACCCCAACCAGGTGTTGCTGACCCTCAAAAAGATCATGGATAACAAGCGCCTCGTGCGCGAAAAGACCACGACCGACTATCAGCAAGAGTTTCGTCAACTGATGATGCGCATCAGCAGCGGCCTCGATATCAACGAATGGGCGGAGGTGTACCGCAAGCTCGTGAACTGGGAGATCAAGATCGACGATGCCAATTCCACGGAGATCTACGAGATACTGGCCATGCAAAAAGCGGAAGCTAACAATGAATTTTCCAAATTCATCACCAAAAACTACCTCGACTGGATCGCCGACGAGTCGGAAGCGCCCGTTCTTTCCTTTAACCTTTTGCGCAAAATGGTTTTGCCACTCCTGAAGGAAGGCACCCCTACCATCCTCCTATTGCTCGACAACCTGCGCTACGACCAGTGGAAGGTCATCGAGCCTATCGTCAGCGAGGCTTTCCGCGTGGAATCGGAGGACTTCTTTTTCAGCATTCTGCCAACCTCCACCCAGTATAGCCGCAATGCCATCTTTTCGGGCATGATGCCCTCCGAGATTGAAAAATACCACCCGGACTGGTGGCTCAACGACAATGAAAAAGGGGGGAAGAATATGTACGAGGAGCAACTCCTGGCCGAGCAATTGCGCAGGATTATTCGCAGGCCACTGAAAACCTCCTACACGAAAGTGACTACCGTGGCGGTGGCCAAGGAAATGCAGGACAATATCCTGCACTATATTAATAACGACCTGACGGTGATCGTGTACAATTTCATCGACATGCTTTCGCATGCGCGCACCGAAATGGAAGTGCTCAAAGAACTGGCGGGCGATGAAAAAGCCTACCGCTCCCTGACGAGGTCCTGGTTTGAAAATTCGCCCCTGTGGCTGGCTCTTCAAAAGGCGGCCGAGCGGGACGTTCAGCTTTTCATTACCACCGATCACGGAACCATTCGGGTCAACCAGCCCTCCAAGGTGGTCGGCGACCGGGAGACCACCACCAACCTCCGGTACAAGGTGGGCAAGAACCTGCAATTTGAGAAAAGGGATGTATTTGCGATCCGGGAGCCGGAAAAGGCGGGTCTTCCGCGGCCCAATATCAGCTCAACGTACATTTTCGCCAAGGAGGACCACTTCTTCCTCTATCCGAACAACTACAATCAGTACCTCAATTTTTACAAAAATACCTTCCAGCATGGCGGAATCTCGCTGGAAGAGATCATTTGTCCGGTCATCCGGCTGAGGAATCGCTAAAACAATAAAGCGGCTGCCCCGAAGGACAGCCGCTTTTTTTCATACTAATCCAAATTAATACGCAGTCGAAAATACGAAAAAGATTTCAAACTGTCATGATATCCTTCTCTCTGGATTCGACCATCTGGTCAATTTTTTTCGTATAATCGTTCAGCATATCCTGCACTTTTGTCTCCAGGCGTTTCCCTGTGTCTTCCGGGAATCCATCCTTTATGGCCTTCTTGATGGCGTCCATCGCTTTCTGGCGAACGGTTCGCAGGCCGATCTTGGCTTCCTCTCCGAGGTGCTTGACCCTTTTGCCGAGTTCCTTGCGCCGCTCTTCGGTGAGTGGGGGGATGACCAGGCGGATCACCTCACCGTCGTTCATGGGGGTGACGCCCAGGTTTGCTTCAAAGATGGATTTTTCGATCGGGCCGAGCATGTTTTTCTCCCAGGGCTGGATTACCAGCGTTTTCGCATCGGAAGTGGTGACGTTGGCCACCTGGCTTAAGAGGGTCGGTGTGCCGTAGTAGGCCACTTTCAGGCCGTCTACCATAGCCGGGGACGCTTTCCCCGCTTTTACGTGCGACAATTCCTTGTTCAGGTGATCCAAAGCTTGCGCCATCCCCTCCTTGGCAATATCCATTTGCAGGTCCAGGTCTTCTTGTAACATAATTTTAGGTTTTTGACACCCAAAGATAAGGACTATCGTGGAAGAAATTGCCTATTCAGTGGGGTTTTCAAAAGTTGTACACCACCTCCGAGCTTCCTTTAACCTCTATTTCCTTTTGATCGAGCAGGAGTTGGATCACCCGGTCGATACTGCCCTTACCCAACTGCTGCCGGTGGCATAGCTGGATGTATTCCCGAAGGGTGGGAAGCTCTGCGGGGCGATTGCCGGAGCGGATCATTCGCTGTACTACATCTTTGGCGATCTTCCCGGAAAGGGGATCTGTTTTTTCCCTTCCGGAGGATTCCCCCGATTCGGAGGGTTCGCCAACCAACTGGAGCTCTTTTTCCCCTTCGCCTTCCGGCAATGCGTTTTGATCGATATGGGGAATTACCCCGTAGCCGGGGCCAAGCAAATTGAAGGCGCGGGCGGGTTCCAGCCGGAGGCAGCTCCTTCCGCAGGTGTTCAGATGCCTGACGAGGGAATCGTAATGGTGGTTGTCTCCCAGCAGGATAAACTCGACCTCCGGGGCCGTGCGTTCGTGGGTTTTGCCCACAAAAAAGGAAAAGAAAACCTGGAAATCGGATTGAAGGTCGATCTCCACCGGCACCCATTTGATCTTCTTGCCGAAATCCTGGAGTTTCCGGACGATCTTCACCGGTATGACCGGCTCTTCTTCGTTGATGAAGATGAAAAGCTTATCGCATAGTTCGGCCAGCTTTTTAATTTTTCCCTCCACGAGGGATTCCAATCCTGAAAAGATAAATCGACGGGGCCTGATGGTCATAGTTGGGGTTTTTCGGCTACCTTAACCTGAGTAGCAATGGGGTTGCTAAGTTAGTTTCACGGGGCCGAACGCGGAAATTTCAGGCGTACCATTTCCCAAAAACAAGGTGTTTCAGATGTGGACAATTTTCCTAATCTGCTGACCATCAACAGGCGGGTTTCCACACGTTTTCCACATAAAATGCCAACAACTCTGTAAAATGAAGAAGGGCGCGGGTTTCAGCGCCCGCGCCCTTCTTAAAAATATTTCTGAAAATGTCTTCCATCAGTCACGCGCACCCATGTACCGGAGCACGAGATAAACCAGCATGACCAGAGCCGACAGAGCGGCGGAAACATAGGTCATCGCAGCCCACCAAAGGGCGTCCTTGGCGCCTTCGTGTTCTACGCCGTGGGTCGTGCCGCTGGCATCCAGCCAGGCAAGCGCGCGCCGGCTGGCATCGAATTCGACCGGAAGCGTGATGAACGCGAACAAGGTCGTAATCGCAAAGGCGATGATGGTGATCAACAACAGGCCGGGCATGGCGTTGAGAAAAAGAAACGCGCCGATTAAAAGCCATTGTTGCGCCCCTGCGGCAATGCTGACCACGGGCACCAGCGCCGAGCGCAGCTTCAGCATGCTATACGCAGTAGCGTGCTGTACCGCGTGACCGCATTCGTGGGCCGCTACCGCAGCGGCAGCTATGCTGCGGCCTTCAAAGACGGGGCCGCTCAGGTTTACCGTTTTGGTGAGCGGGTTGTAGTGGTCGCTCAAAAAACCCTGCCCCATGACCACCTTCACATCGTAGATCTGGTAGTGGCGGAGCATGGCTTCGGCGATCTCCTGACCGCTCATTCCGTTCCGAAGGCCGATCATGCTGTACTTCTGGAATTTGCTCTTCAGGCGGCTACTCACCGCAAAACCGACAACCGAAAGGATACCGGCTATAATCATATACACATAATATTCACCCATCGATAAATGGTTTTAGTTTTTGTTCTTTAACAACCTAAGGCTTAAAAAGCTCAATGGCTATCGACCAATTTTTAATAAATTCAGACAGGTCCACCTTTTTCAGGATCAGATGCGCTCAAATCCGAGATAGGGATGAAGTACTTTGGGCATCTTTATCCCCTGGGCGTCCTGGTTGTTTTCTAACAATGCAGCTACGATCCTGGCAAGAGCCAGGGCGCTGCCGTTCAGAGAATGTGCGAGGCGGATATCTTTCCCGTCCCGGAACCGGAGTTTCATGCGGTTGGTCTGGTAGGTTTCAAAATTGGAAACCGAACTGACCTCCAGCCATTTCTTTTGGGCTGCCGAAAACACTTCAAAATCGTAGGTGATGGCCGATGTAAAACTCATGTCCCCACCGCACAAACGCAAGATGCGGTAGGGAAGTTCCAGCTGGTCCAGCAGCCCGCTCACATGCGCCAGCATCTCGTCGAGGGCTGCGTAGGATTGGTCGGGATGCTCCAGGCGCACGATCTCCACCTTGTCGAATTGGTGAACGCGGTTGAGGCCGCGCACGTGGGCGCCATACGAGCCCGCCTCCCGCCTGAAGCAGGGGGTATAGCCGGTCATTTTGACGGGGAACTGGGAGGTTTCCAGAATGACGTCTCTATATATATTCGTCACCGGCACCTCGGCGGTGGGGATGAGGTAGAGGTCGTCGAGGCCGACGTAATACATCTGCCCTTCCTTGTCGGGAAGTTGTCCGGTGGCGCGGGCGGAGTCTGCGTTGACCATGAGGGGGGGCTGAATTTCCTCATATCCCGCCCCATGGGCCTGGTCGAGGAAGAAGTTGATCAGGGCCCGTTGCAGCCTCGCGCCTTTATTCCGGTAAACCGGGAAGCCGGCCCCGGTGAGTTTGACGCCCAGTTCCAGGTCGAACAGGTTGTATTTTTTCCCCAGTTCCCAATGGGGCAGGGCGTCGGCAGGCAGTTCGGGAAATGACTTGGTCCAATCGCGGTACACCAGGTTGTCCTCGGGGGTTTTGCCCTTGGGAACGAGGGTGCTGGGAATATTTGGGACGCTGAGCAGCAGGTCGTCGATCTGTTTCTCCGCCTCGGCCAGGGCCGCTTCCAGTTGTTTGCTTTTATCTTTTAACTGGCCCACCTGGGCCTTGACGGATTCGGCTTCCTCGCGTTTGCCTTGTTGCATCAAGGTTCCGACCTCCTTGGAAATCCGGTTGGCTTCGGCGAGGGTCGTATCCAGCGCGGTTTTTGAGCTGCGCCTTTTGTCGTCCAGTTCGAGGATCTGGTCAATCACTGATAATTGGGTTTCGTTCCAGTTGCGAAGGCGGAGCCCTTCGAGCACCTGTTCTTTCTGCTCTCTTATTCTTTTGAGTTCTAACATGTCGGGTATGATTTTACAAAATGAAACGCCTTCTTCGGGGCAATAAAAAACTTTTAACGCTACTTTAGGTTATCTTTTTGCAAAGATAGTAGTTGGAATAAAAAAAAGGGTGTATTTTTACCCCGTCTAATCAGACTCACTGCACTTCCAACACCAGGTTTCTTGTTGAAAACAGTAAGTTCCCCAGGTGTTCAACTCCTGAAACGATTCCCGCTTTACCAACATGTCATTTAAGTTTGTTGGGAAATCCGAGCAAGGGTTATTGCAATGTCAACCACTTATGGTTCAAGTATTTTGGCGCTCTAAAGAAAATCTTTTCATATCTCTAACCTCATTAGCTAGCTAACTGACGTATAAATCCTATGTTAGATATTTTGCAGTTAAACGACATGCTCGTTCCCGAGCTGCGCGAAATAGCTGAGTCCCTCGGCATTAAAGGGAACCGCCGTCTCCATAAACAAGACCTCATCGATCAGATCCTGGACCGCCAGGCCCTTAACGAAGAAAGCAAAAAAGGGCCCGCTCCGAAAGACGACGACGACGATGGTTTTTCTCCCTACCAGGACGACGATGACGACGACGACCTGAGTTTCACTCCAGCGCCTATCGTGGAAGAATCCAAACCCGAATCCGAAGCAGAAACGGAGTCCGAGGCCTACGGAGACGAGGCCAGAAAAAAACGCGCCCGCAAACGCGTGATTATCGAGAGCGGAAAGCGCGAGCTGACCTTCCAAACCCGGCAGGCGCCGGTGGAGGGAGAAGCGGAAGGGGAAGAAGAGGAGGAGGACGAGGAATCGGAAACCCCCGCGATCGCCGTGGAAGCGCCGATAGCCGAACGTCCCCGGGAGCCGTTCCCGCAGCGGCACAAGGAAAAAAACGACACTCAGAAATTTGACATCGACCTCGACGGCGTAATCGAAGGCGAGGGGATTTTGGAAATGATGCCCGACGGGTATGGTTTCCTTCGCTCCTCGGACTACAATTACCTCACCTCGCCGGACGATATATATGTATCGCCTTCCCAGATCAAGCTGTTCGGCCTGCGCACCGGAGACACCGTCCGGGGCGCCATCCGCCCGCCCAAAGAAGGGGAAAAATATTTCGCACTCCTCAAGGTTTCCAAGATCAATGGTCTGGACCCGCAGGATATCCGCGACCGCGTACCCTTCGACTATCTCACGCCGCTGTTCCCGAACGAGAAATTCAGGCTGACCTCCTCCCCCACAGGGCGGGATTTCGGCAACCGGATCATCGACCTGTTCACGCCTATAGGCAAAGGACAGCGGGGCCTGATCGTGGCACAGCCGAAGACCGGAAAGACCTTCCTCCTCAAGGACGTGGCCAACGCCATCGCCAAAAACCACCCGGAATGCTACCTGATCGTGCTGCTCATCGATGAACGGCCCGAGGAGGTAACCGATATGAAGCGCAGCGTCAACGCCGAGGTCATCGCCTCCACCTTCGACGAGCCCGCCGACAACCACGTGCGCGTGGCGGGCATCGTGCTGGAAAAAGCAAAACGCCTGGTGGAATGCGGACACGACGTCTGCATCCTGCTCGACTCCATCACCCGCCTCGCCCGCGCCTACAACACGGTGGCGCCCGCCAGCGGGAAAGTGCTTTCGGGCGGTGTGGAAGCCAACGCCCTGCACAAGCCCAAAAAATTCTTCGGCGCCGCGCGGAATATCGAAGACGGCGGCTCCCTTACCATTCTGGCTACCGCACTCATCGACACGGGTTCCAAAATGGACGGGGTTATCTTCGAAGAATTCAAGGGAACCGGCAACATGGAACTTCAACTCGACCGCGGCCTTTCCAACAAGCGCATGTACCCGGCCATCGACCTCACCAAGTCGAGCACCCGCCGCGAAGACCTGCTCCTCGACAAGGATACCCTCCAGCGGATGTTCATCCTGCGCAACCACCTGGCGGATATGAAACCCGAAGAAGCCATGGAATTCCTCCGCAACCACATGGTTCAAACCACCAGCAACGAAGAGTTCCTCGCCTCGATGAACGGCTGATAAAAGATCTGATAAAAACAAAAGGGGGATGCAGGCCGCGGCCTGCATCCCCCTTATTTCTTAAATAAAGCTTGACTTACTTAACGATGTTGTAAATCTTCTCCAGGTTCGGCTCCAGAATGAATTCCGTTCTGCGGTTGGCCTGAAGGGTTTCTTTCGACTTCGGATTGTCCGTCACAGCGGGGCTGTATTCGCCGGCGCCGGCAGCGGTAACCTGTGCGGGGGAAACGCCCTGCTTAACCAATTCGCGAACCACAGCTACCGAGCGGGCTACGCTGAGGTCCCAGTTATCGGAATATGCACCGGAAGCAATTTTCTGCATATCGGCATGGCCTTCCACAAGCAGGTGGAGGTTAGGATCTGCGACCAGGATGTCGGCCATTTTCTTCAAAATGGCTTTGTCTTCTTTGTCCAAACGGGCAGAGCCGCTTTTGAAGAGGACCTTCTCCGGCATCGTAATATACAGGCGCTCGTTGTCGCCATCGACGGTCAGGCCCAGTTTTTCGTAATCGGCAAAAGCAGCTTCCACATCGCCTTTGAGGCTTTGGAGCTCTTTTTCCTTCATTTCCACCATCTGCTTGACCTTGTTGATCTCACCTTTGGTGTTTTCGAGGTCGGCTTTTACGGCGGCGATCTGCTTGGCCAGGTCGTCATTGTTGGCTGTCAGGGTGGCGTTGTCCTGCTCCAGTTTCTTGATGGCTTCCTGACTTTCAGCCAGGGACTTGGCTAATGCTTCCTTCTCTTCCATCAACATATTGTATTTCTTGTTGGAAACACAGGAGGTAAACATCACCAACACAGCCAAACTCAGGATAGTTAGTTTAATTGCAAATTTCATGTTCTCGCTTTTTGTTAAAGAATTTTTCTTAGGCTTTCGTTCAGGGGATGGAGTGGAAAACCTTACGTTCCCACTCAATCCCGAGTCAAAAATAACAAAAGACTATTAAAAAATGGGGGAATTACAAATTCAAGTTGCTTTTTTCCTCAATTTTCCGCCTTATCACGATCTTACATGACCATTATAGGGCAGAACTCCAAAATGTTCGCATTTTTTAATAAAATTTTGACCCCGATCCCGCGTTCCATACAGGAGCACTCCCGATTTTTCGGCCCCGCATTTCCTTTGTGTATGGAAACACCGGGCCTGTATCTCCCTTTATGTAGAGTTTTTCAATAAAAATGAACATAGCTGACCTGTTCCGGTTCTTGTTATTATCGAGGTCTTCCTTCCCATAAAAATTGTAAAAGTGGTTCATATTGCCGTTTTTGCTTCTGGCGCAGGAACTAATGCCCGAAAAATCCTGACCTACTTCGAAGGTTCTCCCGAGGTGCAGATTGGCTTAATCGTTACCAACCGGAAAGACGCTTTAGTTCTTCGAACCGCAGAAGAAAAAGGAATTCCGGCCCTTTTGCTCGACCGGAGTTCGTTTTACGACAGCAAGACAATCCTGGGCGTTCTCGGGAAACACTCCATTGATCTGATCGTCCTGGCAGGGTTTCTTTGGCTCATCCCGGCCTACCTGGTCAAAAATTACAACCGGAGAATTGTGAACATCCACCCCGCCTTGCTTCCCAAACACGGAGGCAAAGGGATGTACGGCCATCATGTGCATGAAGCCGTGCTGGAGGAGGGCGACAAGGAATCCGGGATTACCATTCACCTGATCGATGAGCATTACGACCGAGGGCAAATCCTTTTTCAGGCCAAATGCCCCGTCGAGGCAAACGACACCCCCGAAACCCTTGCGCAAAGGGTTCAACAGCTCGAGCATCTTTATTACGCCCAAATAATCGAACAATATATAAAGGAGGGAAACGCCTCCGCTCTATTTAAAAATCAACTGTCATGATCGCCAGAAAATTTTCACTCCTTCTTTTACTCTCCTTGCTGCTTTTACCCCAACTTCAGTCCCAATCCAATTGGCGAAAAAATGTAAAAGAAGCGGATGACCTCTATCGAACCGGGCAATTCGAAAAAGCTGCCAGGCTTTACGGCGCAGCTTACGAAAAAAAACCGGGGAAAAAGGACCTGGCCTATAAGGCCGGAGAAGCCTATGCCATGGCCAAAGACTACGCCAACGCCACCCTGTTTTTGGAGCAGTCGTTGGGACGGGCAAAGAATTTCCCCCTCGCTGGGCTCAAATACGCCCAGGCCTTGAAGCAAAGCGGCAAGTTTTCAGAGGCCAGCCTCGCATTCTCCAATTTCATCGGCGTATATAAAGGAGAAGATATCGAAAAAGTAGCCCAGATCGTGGAAAACGAAATCCGGGGATGCGAGCTCGGGCTTCAATTCCAAAGCAACACCGCAGCCACCGGCGTGAAGGTCACCCACCTCGGTCCGAACATCAACTCGACCTCCACCGATTTTGCACCCATCCCCTATAACGAAGATATCCTCTATTTTTCTTCCACCCAGGACGGCCGGGCCCAGATATACCGCTCGCAAAACACCCAGGGGGTGTGGTCTACGGCCAGTCTGTCCACCAACTTCCCCGAAATAGAAAAGGACCATTTTTGCAACGGAACCTTGACGCCCGACAACAAGCACTTTTATTTTACCATCTGCACCACCGTCGAAAAAAAGGGCGCCTATAAGTCCCGCTGCGAGATCTTCGTCAGCAAACGCCAGGGAAATACCTGGTCCCTGCCCGAACGCCTGCGCGATTATATCAACCTGGCTGATGCAACCACTACCCACCCCTTCGTGATCTACAACGGGAATACCGAGATCCTGTACTTCTCCTCCGACAGGCGGGGGGCTCCGGGGGGATGGATATCTGGTACATCACCCGGGATGTGAACAGCAGGGATTTCGATTTTACCTTCCCGGTCAATTGCGGGATCACCGTCAACACCCCGATGGATGAGATCACCCCTTATTACGACTTGGAAGAAGCCACGCTTTACTTTTCCTCCAACGGACATGTGTCTATCGGAGGCTTCGATATCCAAAAGGCTTCCGGAAGCCGCTCCCAATGGAAAGACCTGGAAAACGCCGGCGTTCCCTTTAACTCGAGCACCGACGATTACTACTTTACCCGCTCCCCTTCCAAACGCATGGGCTTTTTTGTTTCCAACCGACCCTATGCCGTCGAGAAACCGGCGACTACGGATGAGGACATATTCCAGTTTTTCTATGAATTGGGCGACCTGGCCCAGGACTACCCCCTGGTAAGCGGCTTCGTCTATGATAAATTGACGGGAGAAGTGCTCCAGAATGTAGTAGTCGAGGTGTTCGAAGTCGTCGAAGGAGGCGAAAAATTTCTCGTAGGCAAGGAACGCTTCGATAACGGCAACTACTCCTTTTCCCTTCTGAACAACCGGAAATACGAGATCACCGCTAAAAAGACAGGCTTTGAGGCCGGGACCATCACGCTGGGCACCTCCGGACCCCGGCCTTCCGAAAAAGGCTACAGCACCCCGATCTTTATGAACAGCCTGTCGAAACCCGCACCGCCCACGCCACGCCCCAAGGAAACGGTAAAGCCCCCCGAAAACCCGGCGGTCCTGGGGACCTCCTACCGGATACAGGTCAGCGCGGTGAAGGAATTTGATGCTGCCAGATATGGAGTTCTGAAAGATATCGGCGCGGTTCAAACGGAAGAGGTGCCCGGAAAGGACCTGTTCCGCGTATTGGTAGGTGATTTCGACAACCTCGAGGATGCGAAAAAAGGTCAGACCAAAGCGGTGGGGAAAGGTTTCAAAGGAGCCATCATCGTGCTCTACGAAAGCGGGAAAAGGGTTCGCACCATCGATTAGGGCTCTGTCAGGCTTCCACCCGGGCTGCTATTCCGGGGTTGGCTTCCAGAAACAACCTCCAGCGGGACCTGCTCGCAAGGAATACGATCCGCTTTCCGAAAAAACCGGGAGTGTGCAGGTGGATATGGATGATCGAAAAGAAGAAATACTGCTGCTTTGACAGCTTGGCGACATTGCTCCAGGGGTTTCGCACCGTCCTGAAGTAATCCGTCGCAAAGACGAAATCGGCATCCATCTCCACCCGCTTGAGTTTCCAAAGGCTGAAATACAGCAGCCCCACCCCGGATAAGAACACGGCGCTGATCACCAGCCGGATATCCCACCTGGCAAGCGCTCCGCCCGATTCGGGCGAAACAACCCAGGCGCTCAGGGTCAGCAGGCCGAAAAAGACGACCCAGAAAATGGGAAAGAATAGCTTGAATACCAGCGTAAGGTTGGAGGATACTTGCTGCATAGCCTTGGATCAGTTTTGTTCCGGCTTTATAGGCCCGTATTCGGCTTCTTCCCGTTCTTTTTCCTTCCGGATCACGCGGGCAGCTATCCTGATGCTCACTTCATAGAGGATATATAGCGGGGTTCCCAACAATAGCTGGGAGATCATATCGGGAGAAGGGGTAATGATCGCAGCCACAATCAGAATGAGTACAATGGCGTGTTTCCGGTATTTCCGCATAAACTCCGGCGTCACCAGTCCCACCCTCGCCAGGAAGTATACGACCACGGGCATCTCGAAGACCAGGCCGGTCGGCGCAGTAAACATCAATAAAAAACTGATATAAGAAGAAACCGTAGGGATATTCTCTACCCCCGGAAGGGTGTATGACATCAAAAAGCTGATCGCAAACGGAGAGATCACAAAGTAACCGAAGAGCACTCCCGCCAGAAACAGGGAAGAGCAGATAAACACCACCTGACGGGTGGCCTTTCGCTCCTTGTCGTGCAGCCCGGGTCGAACAAACTGCCAGAATTGCCAGAAAACATAGGGGAATACTGCAATAAAACCCAGAATGAAAGAAACCTTGATGCTGATCAGAAAAGATTCCCCAAACCCGATGGCCTGCTGGCTAAAAGCCGGAACGGACAGGCAAAAGGTCTCCCCCAGCGAGCACAAAATACGGTAGGTCAAAAAATCCGGATGGGTAGGGCCGAAAATGATATGGGTAAACAACCATTTGTTGAATGCGAGAAACACCCCGCCGGTAAGGATGGTGGCCACCAGCGACCGGATGATCCGGCCGCGCAATTCGTCCAGATGGTCCAGGAAGGACATCTCCTCACGCCCCTCTTTTTTTTTCTTGTCGATATTGTATCGGTCAAAGGCCATACGCTGCTTTTCGGAAACCTGCGTGCAAATCTATAAAAAAGCCGGGGCTTTGAATCTTTTCGCCCCGCAAGGTTTAACCCTTTTACCCGCCGCTGACTTTTGTTTTCCTTGCACAGAGGGGATATTTTGCCTAACTTATCTTTCCAAACTTGCAATGTTTTATGAAAGCACCCCGCTTTGCCGCCCTTTTAGCGCTTGTTCTGCTCTTTTCCTCCGCCCAAACCTTCGACCCGGACTATGGGCTCGTCGCTTACTACTCTTTCAATCAATGCGATGCGACCGACGACTCGGGCAAAGGCTCCGACGGCCGGATTTACGGACAGACAACCTGCCACTGCGGCATTGACGAAAACGGGCTGCTCCTCGACGGAAGATCGGCGTATATCGAGTTTCTGGGGCCTGTCAATCGTTGTTTCAGCACTACGGATTTCAGCCTGAGCTTCTATTTCAGGCCCATGCAATTCGGGCCCCTGCCGCAGAGCCTCCTTTCCAAGCGCGGCGATTGCGGAGAAGATTTCCTCCTTGACCTCCATTTCAATGCCCCGCAATCGATCGTCGAAACGGAGTTTCGCGAATCGGCCTATAAATACTACCACGACCTGTCCCCCTCGGTGGATACCACGGCGTGGATTCACTTCGCCCTCGTCCGGGAAGGAACCGTCGCTTACACCTATATAAATGGCGCCCTTCAGAACAGGGAAAACCGCTGCAGCGGCATGGACATCTCCAACGACGCCCTGCTCTCCTTTTCGTATAGCCCCTGCATTTCAGAGGGAGTATCTCTACCTTTCCGAGGGGTGATCGACGAATTAAAGGTGTTTGACCGCGCCCTGAGCGAGCAGGAGATCGCCGACCTCTATGCGCTGCACCCCGTGGAGCAGGCAGAACAGGATTGCCTCGTCTCCGGGGAGGAAAAATTTCAACACGGGAACCCATATCCTCCCCAAAGCCCTTACCTTTGCCATCCTAAAAAAACGAATCATGCTGGGTGACCTTTTCGGAAACATGGAGGAAAAACAACAGGAAATGCGCAAGCGCCTTGCAACCATTACGGTCGAAGGAAGCGCAGGCGACGGCGCCGTTACGGTAAAAGCCAACGCAAACAGGGAGATCCTGAATATTTCCATCAAAAAGGAATCGTTTAACCCCGATGACCTGGAACAGTTGGAGGACCTCATCCTCGTGGCCACCAACCGGGCGCTGGAAGAAGCCATGGCCGTAGAAGCCGGGGAAGCCGCTAACCTGCTCAAAGACATGATGCCCCCCGGCCTGGGCAACCTCTTCGGAGGGTAAAATATACCCTCCTTCCCGGCGTTTATTATGCGATGTGTTTTTTAACCCTGGTTAATCCTTCCGCAATGAAATATTGGTGGATCCTCTTTGTCCTTTCAGCCGCTTCCATCCGCACCCTTGCCCAGCCCACTTTCGGACTGGTCGCCTTCTATTCCTTCGACGACGATGCCGACTCCATTCTGGTGGATAAAACGGGCAATTTCTCCAACAACGGTTTTTCCAATGCCCTGATCCGCGATTGCGGCGTGGTCGGAGACGCCATCCGCTTTAACGGGAACGACCAGTTTGCGCGGTTCGGCAGTTCGCCTGTGAAAAACATCTTCGGCACCGAGGATTTCAGTATCAGCTTTTATTTCAAAGCCTTCAACTCCAATGTGGTCAATACGCAGACCATCCTGAGCAAAAGGGACAATTGTTCGATTGATAATGCCTTTGCCGTTCGCTTTAGCCCGCTGACCAAAAACATCAACCTCCTGGTCAGCGAAGACGCCTCGCTGAGCACCATCCTGTCTGCTCCGGTTGACGATAAAAAGTGCTGGCACCACGTGGCCGTGGTTCGAAAAGGAACGATCATCACCCTGTTTGTCGACGGGCTGTCCGTGCAACAGGATTTCAAAAATACGCGCATCGACATCAGTTCCGACAACCTCCCACTCCTGGTAGGCCCCTCTTCCTGCCTGGCTACCGATGGCCCCTTTGAAGGTTTTCTAGACGAATTGTTGCTCTACGACCGCGCCCTGACCGACGATGAAGTGGCATCTATATACCTCCGACCCGATCAGATCGGAAATGGATTTATCGAACTGGGTTTTCCAAAGGACACCATCTTGTTTTTGGGCAATTCCTTTTCCACCTTCATCACCGGCACCTGCGCCGACGAGGCCGTCTGGTCGCCTTTCACGGGGGTATCCGACCCATCCAGCGCAGTGACCACTATCACGCCGGAGGTCACCACAACCTATACTCTGCAACTGACTGATAACTTCAACTGTACCGCCACCGACCAGATCCTGGTAACCGTGATCGATCCCGCCGACCTGGAGTGCAAGGCCTTTCTTCCAAATGCGTTTACACCCGACGGCGATGGGCGCAATGACGAGTTCGGCATCGACAATCCCTACGTCATGACCGATTTTATCTCCCTCGAAGTGTTCGACCGCTGGGGCAACCGCATGTTCTTCAGCGACGACCCATTCCTCCGCTGGGACGGTTCTTTTCGGGGCGCACTCATCAACCCCGGGGTATTGCTGTTTAAAGTTCGATACCGCTGCGGCGGAGAGGAGAAAATCCAATCCGGCAGCCTGACCGTCCTCCGGTAAGGGCTTACTTGAGAAGCGTCACATCGCCCCGGTACAGCAACAACTGCCCGTCCTCGAACTCCACTTCGGCCAGGTAAACATACACGCCTGCATTCATCGGTTTCCCCCGGAACGTTCCGTCCCAGCCGTTGGCCGGGTCCGGAAAAGGCGAAGGCGGAATATCCAGCCTTTCGAAAATAAGCTCTCCCCAACGGTCGAACATCCGCAGCGAGCGGATTCGCAACACGCCATTGCCGGTAAATAGCTGGAAATGGTCATTGATACCATCGCCGTCCGGCGTGAAAATATTGGGCAGGTAAACATTTCTGTTCTTGTCGACCTCCACCAAAACCGAAGCCAGCGCCAAACATCCGTTGATATCATAAGCCTCTATCTGGTACAGGGTGCTCTCCAGGGGATGCACCCAAGGCAGCAAGGAATCGGTTTCAAAGCGCAAATAGGTCCAGGGGGTCCATACGATAGAATCGAATATGGCGAAGGGCGGGTCTACGAGAATGGGCTGCAACTGAATGCTGTCTCCGAGTTCCACCTCGATAATCTCCGGGTATTCCAGTAGGAGGGGCGGAGGTTCCGGGATGAACAGCAGGGTGTCGACCGAACAACCTTCGAAATCGAAGATGGTCACCAACTGGTTGCCTCCAAAGGTTTCGATAGGCGTTCCGAGCGGCTGGGCAGAGGCATTGCCTACGGAGAAGGAATACCAGAACAGGTCGAAGCCGTTGCCGCCCCAGGCGGTGTCCACCGTGACGACGGTGGTTTGACCGGCGCAGGGTATCTCGTCAATTGGCCCAAGTATGTATTGAATAGGGGTGGGTTCGAAAACCGTAAAGCTCAGCACGTCAAAACAACCCAACACATCGCTCACCGTCACGCTGTAAGTCCCGGCTGCAAGGCCGGAGGCCGTATTGGAGGTAGGGGGCGCGATGCCTCCCTGCCAGTTGTACTGCAAGACAGGACTGATATTGATATTTCCCCCCTGAGCCGTCACGGAAATAACCGCATCGGCATCGCCGGCACAGGTTACCGAATCAATCGAGTTTTGCGCGTCGATAAAAGCAATCAGTTCGGTGGGTTCGTCGATGGGCACGGTGGAAGTAAACTTACATCCCTTTGCATCCATCAGGGTGACGGTATAGGTGCCTGGCGCCAGGTTGGAAGCAACCGGGCCGACCTGGAGGTTGCTCCAGGAGTACATATAGGCCGGCGTGCCCCCCTGGGCCTGGATGGTGGCCGAGCCGTCGGCATAGCCGAAGCAGGTTACATCGTCGATCAGAAGGCTGGCAATGTTGAGCGTGTCTGGAACGGGGATCAAGACCGGGAAGGTTGCAGAACAGGTTCCGTCCGAAACCGTGAGGGTCTGCGTGCCCTGGCAAAGCTGCCCGGCCGTGCTGCTCACCACGTTGAAATCCTGCTCGCCGGAAGGCCAAAGGAAGGTAAACAATCCCGTGGTCCCGTCGCTGTATTGGGCTGTGGCGGTCGCATTACCGTCGCAGGGCACGCCCTGGTTGGCAAAACAGCTCACCGAATCGATCGCGGAAAAGATCGCCTGAATAGAAGGCGGGTCGTTCACCGTAATATTGACGTTGACCGGCGCACAGCCATTGGCGTCTGTCACCACCAGGGTATAGAGGCCTGCTGCAACCGGCCCCCCTCCAATCGTCGAGACGCCTACCCCATCAAAAATATCAAGGGACCAATCGTAGAAATAAGGGCCCGTGCCGCCGGAAATAAAGGCCGAAACAGAGCCTCCGCCCAATCCCGGGCATAGGGGAGTAGTTGTCACGATGCTATCTACCTGCAGCGGAGCGGGCGATGTCACATCGGCGCAATCGACCGCTTCGCAGGCATCCATGGCGGTGACCGTCACGCAGTAATTGCCCGGGCTCAAGCCGGTAATCGTCGTCTGGGCAGGCCCCGAGGGGCCGTTCGACCAGGCGTATCCCGCGATGGGGGAACTCCCCGGGGTCGCGGTAACCGTCAGCATGCCGTCGGTATCATTTGAACAATCCAGCAGGTCGTCATTCAGGACAACGATCTGCGGGGGTATGGGCAGGGTAATGTTGACCGGCACGATGTCCTGGCAGCCATTTGCATCCGTAACAAGTACGGCGAGAGAACCCGCAGAAAGGCCTGTAGCAGTTGAATCGGTCTGACCCGGAAGTCCCCAGTCATACGAGTAGGGATAAGTACCGCCGCTCACCCCAAGGGTTGCGGTGCCGTCCATCCCCACCGTACAGCTCTCATTGGTAAAGCTCAACAAGACGCCCTGGAGCACAGCGGGCTCCGTCAGGACAAAAGAGGTATCCACCTCGCAGCCGGCGTCATCCGTAAGGGTCACGTTGTAGGAGCCTGCGCAAAGGTTGTTCACCGTGCTGGTGGTAGCCGTATTGACCGGACCTGGGGGCGGGATGCCCGGCACACCGGTCCAGGTAAAAGTATAGGAATTGGAGAGGCCTCCGATAGTGGATGCCTGAACGGACAAGACGCCGTCGCAAAGCGCGTTGCAGCTGATATTCTGTGTAATCAAGGGGGTCAGGGTAAGTTCTTTGGATGCCTCTACGGTGATTTGGGTCGTTTGCAAACACCCGTTCCCATCGGTTACATTAAGCGTATAGATGCCATCCAGCAGGTTTGAAACCGTGGAGCTCGTTCCGGTCTGGGTGGTCCCGCCCGCGACCCCCGGCCAGGAGAAGGTATAGGGGATAATGGGTCCGGGAGTTCCTCCGGAAGCCGTGACGGTGATCTCTCCGTCCGCTACTCCCGAGCAGGTGGCGTCGGTCACGTTATTGGTGGTGATGGTAATGGCAGGCGTTTGGGGTAAAAAGGTGGGCCCCGTAGCCACGCAGCCCGTCGAGGTGTCCGTCACGGTTACGGAATACAGGCCCGAGGTCACTCCCGAAATGGTTTGGGTCATGCCGGCATTGCTCCACAAAAAGACATACTGTGGGCCGGGGTTGACGACGACGACCGAGTCGAGGACGAGGACGGCGGTGATACTTCCCGTGCCTCCGTTACAGAGCGGAGCAATTTGAGTGAAAATGACATTGAGCGCGGGACCTTCATCGATAAAAATGGTATCGATAAAGTCGGGAGCAACCCCTCCGTCTTCCACGGTGATGGAGTAATTTCCTGTTGCCAGATTAGAAGCGGTAAAAGATCCTCCCTGCGTATTGATCACACCGGGCCCTTGCACCGGGCCTCCGCCAATATCCTGCCAGCTGACCTGATAGGGGGTGGTTCCTCCGGAGACGGTCACGGTAAAACTGCCGTTTGTAAAGCCGGGGCAGGCCACTGGGGTAGAGGTAATGTCGACGATGGGTATGTTGTCCGAAGCGCAGATCTCGCCGTTGTTGAGAATGACATCGGTCAGGCCTGCGGGGGTAATGATCTCAATAGCTACCGGGACGCTGGAAAATTCAACCGGGCTGCAATCCCCAATGGATCCAACAATCTCAAAACAGAGGGTGAACATGATGGCCCCGTCGGGCAGGGAGCTGCCTGCCGGGTTGAAATCATTCCACGAAAAAACGATCTCTCCCGGCAGAGGGTTGAAGTTGCCGATCCCGAGCCCGGAAAGATTGGGATTAAAACCCTGGATGCTCATCAGGTCGATCACGCCCGGATCGTATTCTATGGTGAACTGGGCGCCCAGGATTCCGGTAAAATTGTCTACCGTCATGTCGATACAAAGGATATCTCCCGGGAAACCGGTGGCCGAACCCATGTTGAGCACTACGCCCTGGCAGGCTACCACGTTCACTTGCACCACGGCGCCGCAACTCTTTCCATCTTCCACCGAGATATTGTAAAGCCCGGGTTCCGGCGCCAGGAAGGTAACCTGATCGCCGTGGGTGGCTGGGCCGCTCGTCAAGGCGCCCTTGATCGCAGGGTTGGAGGCCAGGGAAATATCTATCGTATAGGTGCTTCCATCCCATTCGGGCAAGCCCCCCGCCAGGTCAAACGTGCCCTGGCAGCCGGTGTTTCCCCCTCCGGCCGTCGCATTGGTGATGGAGATGGCGTTGAGGTAAACCGTGGCGAATGCTCCACCTACGTTGGCATTCACACAGGGTCCTCCGCTTTCATACAAAGCCTGGAACAGGGTATCGTTGGGCGGTATGGGAGTGGTGATCAGGGCGTCGAAAGTGATCGGGGCCCACCAGAAGATCCCCGGAGCTCCACCGTTGAAGATGTTGATCAGATTGCCGTCGTTGAAAAAGAGGATATTGCCGGAGAGGTTTCCCTCTGTAGCCACATAAAATAGGTCGATCGGAGGAGGGTTGTCTACCAGGCAGGGGTCTGTGCCGATGGTTGCCTGGTCGGGGCCGCTGATCGTGGGTGGGCAATCGTAAAAAGCATACCCTATGCCCGGAGGCGTAAAGGGAAGCGGATCGCCGGAGAGGTTGGCATCGCCGTTGTGGAGGATTTGAACCTCATCTCCCATACATAGATATAAGGTGTCCAGGTCCAGGTCGTTGCTTTGCGCGTTGGCAGGGCCAATGGAAATGGTGCCTGCAAAGTTCTGCTGACCCGGAGGGCAGGCCAACAGGCCTTCCTGGCCGTTCATCGGTTCCTGGCTGAGGATGGTTCTTGGGATCTGCGCATGTGCTATCTGGATCATCCAGCTAAAAGCCAATGCAATCGTTAGTGAAAATCTCATCATCGTTTTTGGATTGAAAGGGAATATTGCTGTGTAAATATAGGATTTGACCTAATATATTACGGGTTTTTACTACAAACGTATGTCAATGGCCGATATTGCCGTCGGTTTTCACACCCTTTCCCCCTGTAAGATCACCTCTGCGATCCAATCGCTGCCAAAGGCATAGGGTAAAAATGCAAGAGACGGGACCGGCCGCGTAATGATCAAATCGGCGCGCTTGCCCACCGCGATCCCTCCGCACTCCGACTCTAGCTCCAGCGCATAGGCGCCGTTGAGGGTAGCTGCGTTGATGGCCTCTTCCGGCGTCATCCGCAACTTCACACAAGCCAGCGACAACACGAAGGGCATGGACCCCGATGGGGAAGAACCCGGGTTGTAATCGCTTGCCAAAGCTACGGGAATTTCCTCCCGGATCAGACGCCTCGCCGGAGGGTAGTGATCGTTCAGGAAAAAAGGCGCGGAAGGCAACAGGGTGGCGATGGTGGAGCCGTTTTTCAAAAGAGGGAACTCCTCCTCGCCCACGACTTCCAGGTGGTCGACCGATACGGCGCCGTGTTTCAAAGCGACGCCGATACCTCCCAGGGCATTGAATTGGTTGACGTGTACCTTGGGTTTTAGGCCGTGTTTAGCCCCCGCCTCGAGAAGCAGGTCCATTTCGGCAGGACTGAATGCCACCTTTTCGCAAAACACATCTATATAGTCTGCCAAACCCTCTCCCGCAACCCGGGGGATCATTTCATCGACAAGGAGCCGGACATACTCCTCCCTGCGATCGCGGTAGTCTGCCGGGATGGTATGCGCCCCCAGAAAGCTGACCTTTAGCGGAGCCTTCGATACTTCTTTCAACCAGCGGGCTACGCGCAGCATTTTCAACTCTGCCTCCGTATTTAGCCCGTATCCGCTCTTGACCTCCATCGCGCCGGTCCCTTTTCCCTGCACTTCGAGCAGGCGGGCATAGGCCTGCTCCCTCAATTTTTCCTCGGGGGTTTCCCGCAATAACCTGGCCGAGTTCATGATCCCTCCTCCCCTTCTGGCTATTTCTTCATAACTCAGTCCATTGATCCGGTCTGCAAATTCTCCTTCCCGGCTTCCCGCAAAAATGAGGTGGGTGTGAGAATCTACCCAACAGGGAAGCACGAACCCTCCTTTTGCGTCGATTTCGAGATCCGCCCTTTCAGGCGCTTCGGCGGAGGGACCAAAAGCAAGAATCCGGCCGTTTTCCGCCAATACATAGCCGTTTTCCAGAACCGGCAACACGCCTTGGGCAGCACCCCTCAAAAGAGGCCGGCGAACCCGTTCCACCTGGACCAGGCAAGCAGCATTTCGTACTAGTAAGGCGCCCATCGGCATTGCGTTTCTAATGGTCTGGTAATGCCTGCGAAGGTACTAAAGAACACGCAATCCGGCGCTTTTCCTGCCGACCCTTTCCCTAAGTCTTGCACAATTTTCATACCTTGCACGCCTTAAGTCAAACGCATGGCACGCACATACGCAGCGATCACGGGGATTCATGGATTCGTTCCCGAATACGTCCTGAGCAATAAAGAGCTCGAGAAGATGGTGGATACCAACGACGAATGGATCGTATCCCGCACTGGGATCAGGGAAAGGCGTATCCTCAAAGTTCCCGATGCGGGCTCCTCTTACCTCGGCATTAAGGCGGTGGAGGGCCTTTTGAAGAAAACAAATACCGATCCCTCCGAAATCGACCTGGTCATCTGCTCCACCGCTACTCCCGATATGATGTTTCCGGATACGGCCAATATCATTTCCGACCGGGTGGGCATCCGCAAGGCCTTCACATTCGACCTCCACGCCGCCTGTTCGGGCTTTTTGTTCGCCCTCACGACCGGCGCCAAATACATCGAATCGGGTGGATTCAAAAAAGTGATAATCGTCGGGGCCGATAAAATGTCTTCCATCACGGATTATACCGACCGGGCCACCTGCATCCTCTTCGGCGACGGAGCGGGCGCCGTACTGCTGGAACCCACGGAAGAACCAATAGGCGTCATGGATTCCCTCCTGCGCAGCGACGGGGTGGGCACTAAATATCTTTACCAGAAGGGAGGGGGATCTTACCACCCTGCGACCCACGAAACCGTCGATAATAAAGAGCATTTTATTTACCAGGACGGCAAGCCGGTCTTCAAGGCGGCAATCGAAGGGATGGCCGACGTGGTGGGAAAAATGATGGCCCGAAACGGACTCGCCGCAGACGACGTCTCCTGGGTCGTTCCCCACCAGGCCAACTTGCGGATCATTGAGCAGGTGGCCCGCTATGCCAGCTTCCCGATGGAAAAGGTCATGGTCAATATCCACAAGTACGGAAATACCACCACGGCTACGATCCCGCTTTGCCTCTGGGAGTACCAGGACCGCCTTAAAAAGGGCGACAACCTGATCCTCACCGCTTTCGGCGGAGGCTTTACCTGGGGCGCCATCTGGGTAAAGTGGGCCTACAATCCCTAATTATCTTCCCACTTTTTTCTAACTTTGTTCCGCATTTTTTTAACTCGATCAAAAAGCTTTAACGAATGGCTTCCACTGCAGAAATCCGTAACGGACTGTGCATTGAATACAATAACGACATTTGGACCGTTGTCGAATTCCAGCACGTAAAACCGGGGAAAGGAAACGCCTTTGTCCGTACCAAACTCAAGAGCCTGACGCATGGCAGGGTGGTAGACAACACCTTTCCGGCAGGTCACAAAATCGACATTGTGCGCGTAGAGCGCCGCAACTTCCAGTTCCTGTACAAGGATGAAATGGGCTACCATTTTATGAACAACGAGACTTTCGAGCAGCTCTCCTTTGAGGAAAGATTGATCGACGCCCCCGAGTTTCTGATGGAAGGCGCAGAGTGCACCGTGTTGTTCCACTCCGAAAAAGAGATGCCCCTCCAACTCGAAATGCCCACCAACATTGTAGTGGTGGTCACATATACCGAGCCTGGGCTGAAAGGAGATACGGCGACCAACACGCTCAAACCGGCTACCATTTCAACCGGCGCCGAGATCAGGGTCCCGCTCTTTGTCAACGCCGGCGAAAAGATCCGCGTAGATACCCGCACCGGTGAATACCTCGAACGCGTAAAGGAATAATAGCAGCTTCCCCTCTTCCTTAAAAACCTTGTCCTATGGATTTCAAAGAGATACAGGAACTTATCAAGCTCATCCAAAAGTCCAACCTGACCGAATTCAAGCTCAAGGAAGGAGAGTTCGAGCTAACCCTCCGTACGGAAAAATACCACAGTGGGAAGGGGCAGCAGATCATGGCTTCCGGGCAGCAGCCGGTGTTCCAGTCACAGCACGCCTCGCCAAATCCGCCTCCCCCAGCCCAGATACCCGCCCCTTCGAGGGAAGCCTCAGGCGAAGAGAAGCCCGAAAGAGCGGCCGGGGAAAAATCCGGCGATTCCGGCGAATACCTTCCTATCCGCTCGCCCATGGTGGGCACTTTTTACCGCTCCTCCTCCCCCGACAAGGGCCCTTATGTCAAAGTCGGCGACCTGGTAGAAAAAGGCTCGGTAGTTTGCATCATAGAGGCGATGAAGCTGTTTAACGAAATCGAATCCGAGCACAGCGGAAGAATCGTCAAAGTGATGGTCGAAGACGCCCAACCGGTCGAATACGACCAGGTTTTGTTCCTGATCGATCCCAAAGGTTAACGCGCATGTTCAACAAAATACTGATCGCTAATCGGGGCGAAATCGCGCTCCGGATTATCCGGACCTGCCGCGAAATGGGCATCAAAACGGTGGCCATTTATTCCACGGCCGACCGCGAAAGCCTGCACGTCCGCTTTGCCGACGAGGCCGTTTGTATCGGCCCTCCCCCTTCGGCAGAATCCTACCTGAGCGTCCCCCGGATCATGGCAGCGGCCGAGATTACCAATGCGGATGCCATCCATCCCGGCTACGGATTCCTGGCCGAAAATGCCGACTTCGCAGAGGTTTGCGCCGAATATGGAATAAAGTTTATCGGCCCCACCCCGTCCCAGATCCGCAAAATGGGCGACAAGATCACCGCCAAGGAAACCATGCTCAAGGCCGGAGTCCCTTGTATTCCCGGCAGCGAAGGCCTGCTCAAGGATATCAAGCACGGCAAAAAAATCGCCAAGGATATCGGGTATCCCGTCATTCTGAAAGCTACCGCCGGAGGCGGCGGCAAAGGCATGCGCATCGTGAACGAGGAAAAAGATTTCGAAAACGCCTGGGAAATGGCCCGGAAGGAAGCTAAGGCCTCCTTCGGAAACGACGGCATCTACGTGGAAAAATACGTCGAGGAACCGAGGCATATCGAGATCCAAATCGCCGGCGACCAGGAAGGCAGGGTTTGCCACCTCTCCGAACGCGAGTGTTCCATCCAGCGGCGGCACCAAAAACTCGTCGAAGAAAGCCCTTCCCCCTTCATGACCGATGATCTTCGGGAGAGAATGGGCGAGGCCGCCATCAAAGCAGGAGAAGCCATCCACTACGAAGGCGTCGGCACGGTCGAATTTCTGGTCGACAAGCACCGGAATTTCTACTTCATGGAAATGAATACCCGCATCCAGGTCGAACACCCCGTTACCGAAGAAGTCATCGACTACGACCTCATTAAGGAGCAAATAAAGATCGCCGCCGGAGTCGCCATCACGGGAAAAAACTATTTCCCGAACATGTTTGCGATGGAATGCCGGATCAACGCGGAAGACCCCTTCAACGACTTCCGCCCCAGCCCTGGAAAGATCACCTCTTTCCACAGCGCCAAAGGCCACGGGGTGCGCGTCGATACGCATGTCTATGCAGGCTATGTCATCCCCCCCTACTACGACTCCCTGATCGCCAAGCTCATCTGCCGGGCCCAAACCCGCGAAGAGTGCATCGCCAAGATGGAACGCGCCCTCGATGAGTTTATCGTCGAAGGCGTCAAAACCACCGTCCCCTTTCACAAAAAACTCATGCGCGACGAAAATTTCCGCAAAGGGAATTTTCATACCGGCTTCCTCAATGATTTTAAAATGGAACCGGATAACCAATAAGAGTTTTTAGTTCTTAGTTTTTAGTTCTTAGTTGGCCTAACTAAAAACTAAAAACTAAGAACTAAAAACTAAAACCTCAAATGTCCCATTATTTCCGAATCCTCCGCTATGCCCTTCCATACCGCCGAAAGATCTTCACTTCGGTGCTCTTCAATATCCTGACCGTATTTTTCTCCCTAGGGTCCATCACCATCCTCATCCCGGTGCTGAAGATCCTTTTTCAAAACACGCCGCCGACGGAGGCCCCAGCTCCTTACCAAGGCATCGATCAGTTGAAGCCCTGGCTCGAAAGCCACCTGAATTTCTATATCACGCATTGGATGAGCGAGTACGGCCCTCAAAAGATCCTCATGGCTATTCTCGCAGTCGCCACTACTTTCTTTTTGCTGAAAAATCTCTTTCGATACCTGGGCTCGACCTCGCTGACCTATATCAAGAACGGGGTGGAAAGGGATTTGAGGAATGTCATCCACCAAAAGATCCTGGAGCTGCCGCCGGCTTATTTTTCCGAAAAGCGGAAAGGAGACCTCATCGCCCGCCTCACCACCGATGTACTGGAGATCCAATGGGCCCTGCTCAGTTCGATACAACGAATGATCCAGGACCCCCTGATGATCCTTTCCACACTGGTGCTGCTGATCATCCTGAGCCCCAAGCTCACTTTGTTTGTCACCATCCTGATCCCCGTCACGGGGTTTGTGATCACCACGGTGGGCAACTCCCTCAAACGGCCCTCCGCCAAAGCCAAGATCGAGTCGGGAAAGCTGCTCGCGCATGTGGAGGAACATATTGGCGGGCTGCCGATCATACAGTCTTATGTGGCCGAAAAACGCATCCAGAAATCTTTTGAGGAGACCAACCAACGGCACTTCCATTTCATGAACCAGACCCTCTACCGACGGGAACTCTCCTCCCCGATCAGCGAGGTGCTCGGCTCGCTGGTGATCATCGTGATCGTGTGGTTTGGAAGCAACCTTATCCTGCAAAGCAATACGCTCCAACCGGAGATCTTCATCACCTATATCGTGCTGTTCTACCAGATCATCAACCCGGCCAAATCCATCTCCACGGCGATTTACGACATCAAAAGAGGCCAGGCCTCCTCCGAGCGCATCCTCAGCGTGCTGGACACGCCCAATACGCTCGCCGATGCGCCGGATGCGCTGCCCAAGAGGAGCTTTGACCACTCCCTCGCATTTAAAGGGGTCTCTTTCCGCTACCAGGAAAAATGGGTGGTCCGGAATCTCGACCTCCTCATCCCGAAAGGAAAGACGATCGCCCTGGTCGGCCAGTCCGGCAGCGGAAAAACGACGATGGCCAACCTCCTCAACCGCTTCTACGACGTCGTGGAGGGGTCCCTGGAAATGGATGGGATCGACGTCCGCAAGATCAGGATACACGACCTACGGCGCATGATCGGCTATATTTCTCAGGATCCGATCCTGTTTAACGATACGATCCGGAACAACCTCCTGCTGGGCAATGAATTCGCTACGGAGGCCCAGCTCGTGGAGGCGGCCCGGATCGCCAATGCCCACGATTTCATCCTGGCTACCGAACAGGGCTACGACACCCTCATCGGCGACCGGGGCATGAAGCTCAGCGGCGGCCAACGCCAGCGGCTGACCATCGCCAGGGCGGTCCTGAAAAACCCGCCGATCCTCGTGCTCGACGAAGCGACCTCCGCCCTGGATTCCGAATCGGAAAGGCTCGTACAGGATGCCCTCGAAAAAATCATGGCCAACCGCACCTCGGTCGTCATCGCACACCGTCTTTCCACGATACAGCATGCCGACGAAATCGTGGTCATGCGAGAAGGCCGGATTATCGAACAGGGGAACCACCATGCCCTCATGGAGTTGGGAGGGGAATACAGCAAATTGGTCGAACTGCAAGCTTTTTAAGTTGCGTCTATAGCAACTTGGCCTAACTTAGCTTACTTTTATTTCCTAAACCGCCTTCTTATGAAAAGACTTTTCCACACCTTATTCCTTTTGTTACTGGCTTCTGTTTGGGCCCAGGCCCAAATCACCATAACTTCCGACTACTTCCCCGAAGCGGGCGACACCCTCAAAACCGCTACCGATAACCTTCCCGACGGGATCGATATCGGCACTCCCGGAGGGCCTCAAACCTGGAACTTCACTTCCCTCCAGGCCCCTTTTACCGCTAACACCAACTACCTTGAGGCTTCCGCCGGCGGGGCGTTCAGCAGCTTCCTCACCGCAGACCTCATGGTATTGCTCCCCGGCGACAACGAGGCCTATTACAACCTGAGCGCCAGTAAACTCGAATACCTCGGTTATTTCGGCACCGACCCCATTGGGCTCGGACTGGACCTGGTGGTTCGTTACTCCCCCGTCCTCGTCGAGCGCCGGGCGCCCCTGAATTACCAGAACACCTACGAGACCACCTCCAACCTATTGCTGCCCTTTTCGGCGGACGATATCCCCGGCGGGTTTCTCGACAGCCTGCCCATTTCTCCCGATTCCTTCCGCATCCGCGTCAACATCATCCGGTCTGAAGAAGTCGACGCCTTTGGAACTATGAACATTCCCGGCGCTTCCTTCCAGGTGCTGCGGATGAAACGGACCGACGTCAATCAAACCAGGCTCGATGCCAAGCTGCCCTTTATCAATTGGACGGACGTCACCGACCTCATTCCCGATAACCCTTTGTTGGGGGAACTGACCACCCAGTCCTATATTTATTACGCCAATGAATCCAAAGAACCCATTGCGGTCGTATCCGTAGATCCCGACACTGAGGATCCCACCCGGGTGGAATTCAAGGTCGTGGACGAAATCATCAACTCCTCTCTGTACGCCAATAGCCTGCAACCCGGCATTTTTGCTTTTCCCAACCCATCGTACGGAGAAGTGCGCTTCGATTTTCAGAATCTGAGCACCGGCAACTATTCGATAAAGATCTACAACATCCTCGGCATGGAGGTTTGGCAAAAGGAATTTTGGGTGGCCGGCACCAAGTCGATCAAGGTCAACCTCGACCATTTGCGGAAGGGTACCTATTTGTACAGCCTGGTAAATTCTAAAGGGAAGACCCTCGCCACAAAGCGACTCCTGATTGTCCGGCCTTAAGGGCGGTCCAGCAGGCCGAAAGAGAAGAACCTCAGAAGTTCGACCAATTGAGCCTCCTCGTCCCCTTCGCCTTTCAACTCGGTGAGGGAAGGAAGGTGGCGCGAGAAATACAGGTGATGACTGGCCATCTCCAGAAGGTTGCTTGCCAGCGAGTTGGGGTATGGGAAACGGGGATCTATCTCCTTGACGATCGAAGCCAGCTTGTGGCTGAGCCCTTTGTAGGAAAGATAATATCCCTCCCGGTTTTCTTCGTCGACATTTTTCACGTGGTAGGCCTTCGTTGCCTCGGAGATGACGATCCGGTGCAGGGTTTCCGAATTCACGAAAGACACGGAGGAAGAAGCCTGTGTGCTATCGACCAGAGTCTGGATTGCGATTTTCAGCTTCTCCCGGGGATCCTGCACGTTCGTCAGGCGGATATCAATGCGGTAGCGCATCCACTCCCAATACCAGGAAACGAGATAGACCAGAAAGAGGTGTTTGTTTTCAAAATACCGGTAGACGGAGGCTTCTGTCGATCCAATGCGTTCGGCCAGTTTTTTAAAGGTAAAACCTTCGAACCCGATTTCGTCGATCAAAAGAATCCCAAACTCGATAATCTGTTTCCCTAACCTGGTATCCTGGGGGTCTCTCAAAAAGAGTTTCTCATTGAGCTTCATTTGAATACTAACGGACATGGAGGCCCTTTTTTCTCAAAAGTAAATAATTCAAGTCGCGAATAACTGCAACTAATTACTTTGTAACAAAAATTTCTGATAAGTCTTTCGGCCCCGCTGCGCGGGGCCGAAAGACTTATCAAGACTGGAAGGGCGGGCGCAGCCCGCCCTTCCAGTCTTGATAAACTTACTTCGTTAACGCTGTACTTATTACAGCGTAACTTAAATAAAAAAAAGCCAGAGAACCCTTCAGGTTCTCCGGCATGCATCCCATATAAAATAAAATTCTCGATCTACTCTTTTCCTAAATGATCCCGGATATGCTATCCGACTGATACCAGGACTGCAATTGGGTGCGGAGGTGTTTCCGGGCGAAATGGATCCGGCTTTTTACGGTGCCCAGAGGGATCTGAAGGGCAGACGAAATTTCTTCGTAATGAAACCCCTGGTATTGCATCAGGAAAGGAACCCGGAAGTGTTCCTCCAGCTGGCCGATCGCCGTGGTTATCTCCTCCATCAGCATCTTTCCTTCGCCTGAGTTCTCCGAAGTTTGACCTGTATTCAGGAGGATATCATTTTCAGTATGGTCGTATAGGGTTTGTTGGCGTTTCTTCCGACGGTAATGGTTGATAAAGGTGTTTTTCATGATCGTCATCAACCAGGCCTTCAGGTTAGTGGCCGGCTGAAAATGATCCCTGTGCCGGAATGCTTTATATGCCGTTTCCTGGTAAAGGTCCAGAGCAGCCTCCTGATCTTTTGTCAAGCTCTGGGCGAAGGCCAGGAGCTTGGGTTCCAATTGCAGAAATTTGTGGCTGAACTCGATTTTAGTCATTTTTTTAGTGGAAGCTTTTCAGCTTTTTTACAAATATAATAGTTTTACTATAACATTCGAAAGCATAACCTTCCGGAAAGATAAAATCTTGCACAAAGGCGACATTCGATTTTTCGTACCTTTGCTGCCCACAAATCGCGAATTCTATGGAACCATTTGCCCGCTCATCCGCTTTTACTTTGATAGCATTTTTCCTGTTTTCCCTTACCCTTTCCGCCCAACCTTCCCAAGGGCAGAAAAAACCTGTACCGAACAATATGACCACCTCCGCAACTGCACCTCAATTCGACTTTGAAACCGTGCCGGGCGATCCCATGGGCGTCAAGATCTACACCCTGTCCAACGGCATGAAACTGATGCTCAGCGTCAACAGCGACGAGCCTCGCATCAATACCAATATTGCCGTGCGCGCCGGCTCCAAACACGACCCCGCAGAAACTACCGGCCTCGCCCACTACCTGGAACACATGCTCTTCAAAGGGACCAGCAAGATCGCCTCCCTCGACTGGGAAAAGGAGAAGGACCTCCTCCAGCAGATCTCCGACCTGTACGAACAACATAGAAAGGAGAAAGACCCCGAAAAACGCAAGACCATCTACGCCGAAATCGATCGCATCTCGGGCGAAGCCGCAAACTACGTGGCAGCCAACGAATACGACAAAATGGTCAGCTCCATGGGCGCCAAAGGCACCAATGCCTATACCTGGGTGGAACAAACCGTCTATGTGAACGATATCCCGGCCAATGAACTCGAACGCTGGATGGAACTCGAGAGCGAGCGCTTCCGCCAATGCGTGCTCCGCCTGTTCCACACCGAGCTCGAAGCGGTGTACGAGGAATTCAATATCAGCCAGGACAACGATTTTCGCAAAGTCAATAAAGTGGTGAGCGAAACCCTTTTCCCCAATCACCCCTACGGAACCCAAACGACCATCGGCACGGGCGAACACCTGAAAAACCCCTCCCACGTCAAGATTCAGGAATACTTCCAAACTTACTACGTGCCCAACAATATGGCAATCGTCCTGTCGGGCGATTTCGATCCCAATAAAGCAGCCTTGCTGGCCGAAAAATACTTCGGAGGCTACCAGCCCAAGCCGGTGCCCCCCTTCAGCTTCAGCCCCCAACCGGAGATTTTGGAACCGGTCCGCAAAGATGTGTTCGGGCAGGAAGCCGCTTATGTGGAGATCTCCTGGCGTTTCGACGGCGCCAATTCGCGCGACGCCCTCATGCTCTCCCTGATGCGCAGCCTCCTGTACAACCGCAGAGCTGGCATCATCGACCTCAACCTGATGCAGAAACAACTCCTGCTCGAAGCCAGCGCCTCCAGCACTTCCTACGAGGATTACTCTGTCTTCCGCCTCTACGGCAAACCCCGGGAAGGCCAAACCCTCGAAGAGGTCGAACAACTGCTGCTCGACCAGGTCGAAGCCCTTAAAAACGGGCAGTTTGAAGACTGGCTCATGGAAGCGGTGATCAAGGACTTCAAACTCTCCGAGATGCGCCGCAACGAATCAAACGGCGCCCGGGTCGGCCTCATGACCAACTCCTTTATCCTGGGAGTGCCCTGGGAAAAATTCGTCCGCCAGTTCGATGACATGGCCGGCATTTCCAAGGCGGACATGCTCCGCTTTGCCAAAGAGCGCCTCAGGAACAACTTCGTGTGCATCTACAAACGCACCGGCGAAGACCCTGGCGTGGTAAAAGTCGACAAGCCCGTCATCACCCCTATATCGGTCAACCGCTCCGCCAGCTCCGAATATGCCGAAACTTTCCTGACAAAAGAAGCCCCCCGGCTCGAACCGGTATTCCTCGATTTCGACAACCAGATCCGGACCCAAACTCTGAGCTGCGGTGTGCCCCTGGACTATATCCACAACTCGACGAACCCCACCTTCGTGCTGGATTATATCCTCGAAATGGGCAAGAGCCACGACCCCCTTCTGGCCATGGCCGTCTCTTATCTGCCTTACCTGGGCACCGACCAATACACCCCCGAACAGCTCAAACAGGAGTTTTTCCGCCTCGGCCTCGCATTCAACGTTTCTGTCGCCGACCAGCGGATCTTCGTCACCCTCAGCGGCCTGGACGAATCCTTCGAAGCCGGGGTGAAGCTGTTCGAACACCTGCTCGAAAAAGTGAAAGGCGATCCCGAAGCGCTGAAAAACCTGGTGGCCGACATCCTCGTCAAACGCGCAAACGCGACCAAGGACAAGAGGGTAATCCTTCGCCAGGCCATGTTCAACTACGCCAAGTCCGGAGAAAAAAATTCCTTCACCGATAACATTCCGGAGGAGACTCTCAAAACCATCCAACCCGAGGAGTTGGTGAAGCGCATCAAAGACATTTCCACCTACGAACACCGGGTCTTCTACTACGGCTCCCTTCAACAGGATCAGGTGGCTTCCATCGTAGATCGCCACCATAAGATCCCCGCCCAGCTGAAACCCATTAACGCGGTGGCTAAATACCCCGAGCTCGAGCAGGCCCAAACGGAGGTCCTCTTCGTCGACTTCCCAATGGTCCAGGCTGAAATGCTCTGGCTCTCCAAGGGTTCGCCGAACTTTGAAATGGAGGAATTCATCATGGCAAATCTCTATAACGAGTATTTCGGTTCGGGCCTTTCCTCTATCGTCTTCCAGGAGATCCGGGAATCGAAGGCCCTGGCCTACTCGGCATACGCGGCCTATACCTCCCCCTCCTATGCAGACCAGGGACATTACCTTCAGGCCTATGTCGGAACCCAGGTGGATAAACTCGCCGACGCCGTGCCCGCCATGATGGAGATCGTCGAAAATATGCCGGTCTCCGAGGCTCAGATCGAAAACGCCCGCCAGGCCATCCTCCGCAAGATCGAAACGGAACGCATCGTCAAGGACGACATCTACTGGACCTACCGCTTCGCTGAACAACGCGGCCTCGATCGCGATATCCGCAAGGATATATACGACCGCATGCAAACCATCACCGCACAAGACTTGATCAATTTCCAAAACAACCACGTCAAAGGCCGCAACTACACGCTCCTCGTGCTCGGCAGCAAAGACAAGGTCGATATGGAATACCTCAAGACCCTCGGGCCCGTCAAGGAACTGACGCTCTCGCAGATCTTCGGGTTTGAAGTAAAACCTTAAATTTAGTGGAGGGTGCAAACATGGCTTCCTGTCAAAAGGTTCAGCTCCTCGTCAAGCGCGATGACCTGAACCACCCGGAAGTGTCCGGAAATAAATGGCGGAAGCTCAAATACAACCTGGAGGAAGCCCAAAATGCAGGTAAGACGGGGCTCCTCACCTTTGGCGGGGCCTACTCCAATCATTTGGCGGCAACGGCGGCCGCCGCACGGCTCATGGGCTGGAAGTCGATCGGTTTTGTGCGGGGCGAACCTCCATATCCGCTCAATCCGACCCTCTCCTTTGCCCAATCCTGTGGCATGGAACTGCAATACCTCGACCGAGCCACCTACCGCGAACGATGCAAGGGAAAAGAAACCGAGTCCTGGCAAGCCGATTACTGGATCTTGCCGGAAGGAGGAAGCAACCTGCTCGCCCTGAAAGGCTGCGCGGAATTGGCTGAGGAATGTTTCGAGCAACTGGGTAGCTGGCCGGATTTTTTATGTGTTGCCGCAGGCACGGGCGCCACCGCCGCCGGCTTGATCTGCGGCGCTCCCGAAAAATGCCGGGTCCTGGCATTCCCGGTGTTGAAGGGTGATTTTATGGAAAAGGAGATTCAACATTTTCTCGAGCTCGCCGGACAGGGCCACAAAACCAATTGGCAAGTCATACCGGACTACCATTTCGGGGGCTACGCCCGGTACGATCAAAACCTGATCTCCTTTATCAATGAAACCAAGTCCCGCTATGGCATTCCGCTCGATCCGGTTTACACGGGGAAGCTCTTTTTCGGCGTAGCCGACCTGTTGGAAAAGGGCTATTTCCCGGAGGGCTCCACCGTGTTGTTGATTCACACGGGTGGTTTGCAGGGGATCGAAGGCTTCAACCGTCGATTTGGAAATCTGATATTTTAATACCCGTAAACCGCAAACCCATTCTCCGTCTGCAACACCAGTCTCCCAGCCTGAAAAATGCCGGCAGCGGCGGGTTCGGGCAGAGGAATGGAGAAGGTTTGTTGCAAAACCGGCTGAAACAGGAATAGCTGCCCGTCCCGCCAAAAGGTCCAGTACCCATCCCAAACCCGGAGGTTTTCCATCCCCTCCGTGGGAATCGTTTTTAGATATTGCCCGAAGGGATCGAATACCAAAACGCCCAATGCGGGGTCGTACAAATAAACCTCCTGCTTTTGTTCCATGATCCAGACCGGCGCAGGGGGCGCAGCGAGCAGGAGAGACAGCGGTTGCCCCTCCGTCAAATATTCCCCTTTGGTATTCAACTTCCTCAACACCATCTGGACGGGGTCGTAAAGCCAGATCTGGTTGTCGGCCGACCTGCCCACCGCGGGCACATTCCACAGCGCCATCTCCGGGAGATTGAGCATGCCGATCTCGCTCAGGGTGCGGTCGAGGAGGATCACTTGCCCGAATTCGGGGTAGAACAGCAGGATCTGCAGGGGATTTCCCGCATCCACCCAGCCGAGGTCACCGTGGCGGAAGTTTTGGTATTTGTATAGAAGGCCTCCTTTTGAATTGAATTGCAGGAGTTCGTTTTGAGGCGTGACGACATAGACCTGCCCCAGGGGATCGGCTGCCAGAAAGCGGACGGCCAGCTCTTTGCGGTAAAAAAGCTGAAAATCCGGCGCCTCTTCCTGGGCCAAAAGGGGCATAGCCCATAGGACCAAAGACGCCGCCTTAGTAAGGAAAGGCGCGGCCTTGCGGATTTTCGAAAAAAGAAAGTTGCAGATCTGTTCCATCATATACTGCAAAGGAATTGAAATCAGTCCAGTCCCCCAGATTGATGTAACGACTCGTTCCATTTTTTAGCGTGTAATCGATGGGGAGGTGGCGATGCCCGAAGATGTAATAATCGGCGGGGCGGGTGTCTAGTTGTTCGTTGGAATAGGTCACGAGCCATTCTTTGTCGGGGCCGAGAAAGGTTTTTGCGTCGCGGTTGGCCTCCCGGCTGCTGCGCGACCAGAAATTGGCGATCCCTATGCCGATATCGGGATGGATCCACCTGAAAGCCCATTGCGCAATGGGGTTGGCGAATACGCGTTTAATGAATTTATAACCCCGGTCGCCCGGACCGAGCCCATCTCCATGGCCGATAAAAAACACCTTTCCCCCGATTTCGCGGACGATGGGCTCCCGGAAGACGGGAATGCCCAGTTCCTCCTCGAAATACCGGAACATCCACATATCGTGGTTGCCCGTAAAAAAATACACCGGGATGCCCGCCTCCCGCCATTCGGTCAATTTGCCCTGGAGGCGAAGAAATCCCTTGGGGATGACGGTTTTGTATTCAAACCAAAAATCAAACAGATCGCCGATCAGGTAAAGCGCCTCTGCTTCGTCGCGGATCTGGTCGAGCCAGCGGACGATCTGTTTTTCCCTTTCGGCGCTGGGCAGTCGCCCCCGGGCGCCCAGGTGAAAATCGCTGGCGAAAAAGGTCTTTTTTGGCATCCTGCTGGTTTAAACCCGTTGCATTACGGACCCGCATTTTTTGCAGGTGCGCAATTCTTCCGAATCCATAAAATGGTTCATGATCACAGGGAGTTCGCTGACAATATCCTTCATTTCGAATACTGCTTCGTGCAATTTATGGTTGCAGGATTCGCAAAACCACATGAGTTTATCGGTTTCCCCCGGCTTGCGGTAGCGCTCGATGACCAGGCCCACTGTATTGGCGGGCCGTTGGGGAGAATGCGGGATGCGCGGCGGCAGCAGGAACATATCGCCTTCCCGGATCGTGATATCCTCCGGTTTGCCGTCCTCCTGGATAATCTTGAGGGTAATATCTCCTTCCAGTTGATAGAACAGTTCCTCCCCGTCTTCCCAGTGATAATCCTTTCGCCCGTTCGGGCCGCCTACGATCATGACGATGTAGTCGTCGTTTCCTTTGTAAACCTGCTGATTGCCCACCGGCGGCTTTAATAGATGCCGGTGTTCATCTATCCATTGTTTGAGGCTGAAAGGCTTGGCTACGGGCATGGCTTATTTGTTTTATGAAAAAAAGAAAACTCGATCCTAAAAATAGAAATATCTGACTAAGTTCGTACCTGTACAAAGTAACTCTTCTTATGGATATTAACCTGCTTCATAAAAATGCGCTGGTTTCCGGAGGCAGCAAAGGCATTGGCCGTGCCATCGCGATCGAGCTTTCCCAACTGGGCGCCAACGTGACCCTCGTCGCCCGCGACGCAAACCGCCTCGCGCTTGCCCTGGGCGAACTCGATCGCTCCCGGGGGCAGCAGCACGAATTTCTGGTTGCCGACTTTACCGACCCCCACGATCTCCACCGCAAGGTTACGGGGCTGTCATCGGAAAAGCCGATCCACATTTTGATCAACAATACCGGAGGGCCTCCGGGCGGACCCATCATGGAAGCGGATTCGGCTGCCTTTCTCTCCGCGTTTAACAACCATCTGATTTGCAACCACCTCCTGGTGCAGGTTCTTTCCAGGGGGATGATCCAGGATGGCTACGGCCGCATTATCAACATTATTTCTACCTCCGTAAAACAACCTCTGGACAATCTGGGTGTTTCCAATACGATCCGCGCCGCGGTGGCCAACTGGGCCAAAACACTCGCAAACGAATTAGGCCCCTACGGCATCACGGTCAACAACATCCTGCCGGGAGCTACGCATACCGACCGCTTGCAGGATCTGGTCCTTTCCAAATCTCAAAAAACCGGCCTTTCCGTCGAGGAGATCATGCAGGAAATGAAATTGGAGATCCCCCTCGGCCGTTTCGCCTCTCCGGCTGAGGTGGCAGCCGCCGCAGGCTTCCTCGCTTCTCCCGCTGCTGCCTATATCTCCGGCATCAACCTGCCGGTGGATGGGGGGAGAACCCGGAGTCTTTAAGGTTAGTTTATGAGTTTTAAGGGTATAAGTTTTTGGCTTCAAAAACTTATACCCTTAAAAACTTAAAAACCAATGAATGGAATTACACCACAAAATCATAGGCCACGGCGACCCGGTCATTGTATTGCACGGTCTGTTTGGCGCCCTCGACAACTGGCAAACCGTAGGGGAAGATGCTCGGCGAGGACTATCAGGTTTTTCTGATAGATCAAAGGAACCACGGCCGTTCACCGCATTTTCCGGAACACAATTTCCAGGCCATGGCCGACGATCTGGCTTACTTTATGGAGTACAACTGGATACACCATACCCACCTGATCGGACATTCCATGGGGGGGAAAGCCGCCATGCAGTTTGCCCTGCAACATGCTGAAAAAGTAGGCAAACTCGTCGTGGTCGATATTGGCCCCAAAGCATATGCCAGCGGACATGAGCCCATTTTCGAGGCCTTGCTGTCGATTGATCTCTCTACCGTCACGGAGCGGGAACAAGTGGAGGCTCATCTGAGGGGACATATGAGCGAATACGGCGTGATCCAGTTCCTGATGAAAAATCTCTCCCGCTCCAAAGACGGAGTTTATCACTGGAAAATGAACCTGCCCGTTCTAAAAGACCAATACGCCGATATTCTGGTCGAACTGAAAAGCGATACCCCATTTGAAGGCCCGACCTTGTTCATCCGCGGAGAAAAGTCCCGTTACATTCTGGATGAGGACTGGCCGGGTATCCTCGAATTATTTCCCAATGCGCGCCTGGCAACCATTCCCGGCGCCGGCCATTGGGTACACGCCGATGCGCCGAAGGAACTGCTTGAACTTGTCCGTCAATTTATAGCAAACGCCGTTTGAAGGGAAAATTTGCAACTTCGGGCATGATCCCCGGTCTGTTTGCGTTTATGGTATACCGTTAAATTTTAAATAGCAACAATGAAGTCCAAACTGCTCTCCCTCCGCCTGATCGCATTCCTTATTATCGTAGTAGCCGGCCTGTCCTTTACTCCCCGGGCGCCCTGGGGCAACGAATTCGAGATCTCCAAGAACATCGAAATTTTCATCAATCTATATAAAACCCTCAACACCAATTACGTCGACGATCTCGACCCATCCCGTCTGATGCGCACCGGCATCGACGCTATGATGAATTCCCTCGACCCCTATACCAATTATATCACCGAAGCCCAGATCGAGAGCTACCGCATGCTTACCGAAGGCCGCTATAACGGCTTTGGCGCCCATATCGACCTGGTGCGTGATTATGTCACCATGATCGAGGTTTATGAAAACTCCCCCGCTGCCAACGCGGGCCTCAAAGCCGGCGACCAGATCATCGCCATCGAAGGAAGGTCTACCAAAGGCAAAACCCCCGAGGATATCAATACCATCGTCGCAGGCGTGTCGGGCACCGAGCTTTCGGTCACCCTGAGCCGGCCCATGAAAGGAGGGAAAGACAAGGAATTTACCGTGAGCCTGGCCCGGGAGGAGGTCAAAATCCCCAATGTCCCATACTACGGCATGGTATCCGAACATATCGGCTATATCGCCCTGACCACTTTTACCCAGGAAGCGGGGAAAAATGTGGCCAAGGCCCTGAGCGACCTGAAAGAGGACTACGACCTGAAAGGTGTCATCTTCGACCTGCGGAGCAATGGCGGGGGCCTGCTCCACGAGGCGGTTAATGTCTGCAACGTGTTTATTCCCAAAGGAGAGGTCGTGGTGACCACCAAAGGCAAGGTCCGCGATTGGGACCGCGCCTTCAAAACCCTCAACCCTCCTGTCGATTTGGAAATACCACTGGTGGTGCTCATCAACGACAAATCCGCTTCCGCCTCCGAAATCGTCTCCGGAGTGATCCAGGATTACGACCGCGGCGTTTTGCTCGGCCAGCGTTCCTACGGAAAAGGCCTCGTACAGAACACGATTGACATCGGATATAACTCCAGGCTCAAAATGACGACTTCCAAATATTATATCCCCAGCGGGAGATGTATCCAAAGCGTAGAGTACAAGGAAGGCGAGCCGGTGGATATTTCAGACGATCGCAGGGCTCGTTTCACAACCCGCGCCGGGCGGGTCGTGCTCGATGGCGGCGGCGTGGCGCCCGATGTGGCTGCCGGCGCCGCAGAACAAGCTCCCCTTGTCAAGGCCCTGGAAAGTCAATTTCTGATCTTCGACTACGTCACCGAATACGTCCTCGATATCGATACCATCGCCGATCTGAAAGCTTTCCATTTCACCAACTGGGATGGCTTCAAGGCCTATCTGGCAGAGCGCAATTTCCAGTACCAGACGGAAACCGATAAGCTTCTCGAAAAAGCGATCGAACAGGCAAAAAAGGATGGCTACGAAAAAGATTTCACGGCCGCTGCCCTTCAAAAACAGCTCGCCGAAGCCAAAAAACTCGAACTGGAGCGAAATAAAGCCGTTCTGATCGACCGGATCGAAAAAGACGTCGCTTCCCGCTACTACTTCCAGAATGGAAAGATCCAGATCGGCCTGCGCAATGACCAGGAGATCAAGGATGCGATCGGGCTGTTGGATGATCCGGCCAAATACCAGAAATTGCTAAAGAAGTAATTCCACCAACAACCTAACTACCCAACAACCCAAACCCCAAATACCCGAGCGCGGTCAGCCCCCCTGCCAGCAAGGCATAGGGCATCTGCGTCCGGACGTGGTCGATATGGTCGGTGGCGGAAGCCATCGAGGCCAGAATCGTGGTATCGGAAATAGGAGAGCAGTGATCCCCGAATACGCCTCCACTCATGACGGCGGCAATCACCATCAGCATATTGGCATCCAGTTCCCTGGCCATCGGAATGGCAATGCCCATCATGATCGCAAAAGTGCCCCAGGAAGTGCCCGTTGCAAAGGCGATAAAGCAGCTCACGAGAAATACGAGAAATGGGGCCAGGCCGGGAGAAAGCCAGGATCTGGTCATTTCCGCTACATACCCCCCGGTGTGCAGGGCGTTGCAAACCCCGCTGATCGCAAATGCGAGCAGCATCAGCAATGCCAGCGGCATCAAACCGGAAATGCCTTTAAGGGTGATATCGATCATTGCGGGGAGCGTGAATATCCCCGGAGTCCAATATAACATCATGGAGACCATAAGGGAGGTCAGCACTGCCATCAGCACGGCTGTCGATCCGGATCCATTGCCTATAGCCGCCATCAACTTTTCCAGAAAGCCTTGGGCTTCCGGAGCGCTTCCCCATCCGGTATAAGCCAGCACCACCGGCATCATGACCACCATCACCGCGATCGGGATCACCATATTGAAAGCCCTCGGCTTGACGCCCTCTTTTACCTCTACCTGAAGTAGCTCATCCGCCATCATGGGCTCGGAACCTTCAAAGTGCAAGGCCCCGGTTTCCTTTACCCTTTTCTCCGCTTTCCGCATGAGGCCGATATCCTTCCCTGTGAGGATTGTGATCAAAACCAGCGTGATGGCGATAAACGGATAAAAATTATAGGACATCGCGCCGAACATCGCGCTGAAAGGGTGAGCAATCTCATTGGCCGCCAACAAGCCCATAATAAAGGCGCCCCACCCGTTGAAAGGGATGATAATGGAGGTAGGTGCGGCAGTTGAATCAGCCACGTAGGCCAGGCGCTCCCGGGAAATACCGAGCCGGTCGAACAAGGGCCGGTAAAGCGTACCCACCGTAAGGAGGGAGATGCTCGTTTCTACAAACACAATCATCCCGGTGAACCAGGCCATCAGTTGCACCCACATCCGCTCCCGCCTGGGGTCTTGTTTGGCCAGCGCCCCAAGCCACTTATTGACCCGCAGTATATAGCCTTCGACCCCTCCCGATTTTTGTACAAAAAGGATCAAGGCGCCCACCAGTGCGCAAAACATGATGGTGCGCGTATTGCCGGGGTCCTTGAATACATCCACCAGCCCCTGGACCGTATCGAATGTTCCCGTCAGCAAATTGCCGTCTGCCAGGACAACCCAGCCCAGCCATACGCCGGTCAGCAAGGAAAGATAGACCTGCCTGGTCCAGATTGCCAAAACAATCGCAATCACAGGAGGAAGCAGGGAGAGAATGCCGTGATGCTCCATAGCGTGGGTGAAATATTGGATGGTTCAAAACCTGAAAATAGCGCAAGGAGTGATGCCATTCACAAAAAATGACTAATATTCTGTCAAAATCCCCTGACTGTGGAACTTTGGCAATACGTAATCGCCATCCTGGGCGGCTTTTTTGCCGGCTTTATTAATACCCTGGCGGGAAATGGTTCAATCATCACCCTGACCATTTTCACGGAGGTCCTGGGTTTGCCCGGGAATGCCGCCAACGCCAGCAATCGCATCGGCATTTTCACCCAATGTATCGCAGGGGTTGCCGCCTTTCACAAAAACGACCGCCTGAAACTGGGGCGAAGCTGGCCCTATATCCTTATCACTACTCTTGGTTCGCTAGGGGGCATTGCCCTGGCGGTCGTCGTGAGCAACGAGCAATTCATCCTCGTCTTCCGCTACCTGATGGTGGTGATGTTCTTTATTATCGTGATTAAACCGGAGCGCTGGCTGCGCAATACCGACCTTTCCAGCCGCCCCAACTGGTGGATTGCCGTGCCCGCTTTCCTGGCGATCGGCTTTTACGGCGGATTTATTCAGATGGGAATGGGGCTCTTTTTCCTGGCAGCCATGGTGCTCGGCGCCCGCTTCAGCCTCACCGATTCCAACGCCGCCAAGCTCTTCGTGGTGGCCATCTACACAGGCATCGCCATCCTCGTTTTCGCCGCCCGAGGAATGATCGACTGGAAAATGGGCGCCATCGTCGCCATCGGGCAATCCCTGGGGGGGTGGTTCACCGCCGCTTATGCCTCCAAAAGCCCCAAAGCCAATACGGTGGCTTATTGGGTACTGGTTATTGTGGTGATTGCAGGAATTTTGAGTCTATTCGACCTTCCGGAGATTATAGTTGAAAAGTTGAAAAGTTGAAAAGTTAAAAAGTTGAAATCGTTCTTTTTGACGAAGTCAAAAAGGCTTCATTTAAACTTTTCAACTCTAAACTCTTCAACTCTTCAACTCTTAATAAGCCATAGCAAACAACACCCGGTGCTTCGACGGTTTCCCCGTCAGCACGCAGACACCGTCTTCCATGTCGAGGTTGTGGGGGATACAGCGAATGGTGGCCTTGGTCTGCTCCTTGATCTTCAGCTCGGTTTCGGTTGTGCCGTCCCAATGAGCGGAGATAAAGCCGCCTTTTTCTTTTAACACCTGCTGAAAATCGGCGAAGTTGTCCACCCGGGTGATATGGGAATTGCGGTATTCCAGGGCCCGGTTGAAGAGGTTGTCCTGGATGTCTTTCAGGAGATTTTCCACATAGGCCGCAATACCGTCGATCGGAACGGAGGTTTTTTCCTTTGTGTCGCGGCGCGCCACTTCCAGCTGATTGTTTTCGAGGTCGCGCTGGCCAAAGGCAATGCGCACCGGGATGCCCTTCATTTCGTATTCGGCAAATTTAAAGCCCGGCCGGTTTTTCATATCCTGATCGTATTTGACCGAAATACCCCGTTCCCGGAGCGAGCGCATGATCTTTTCTGCCACTTCCCCGAACTCCGGATTCGGCTTCGGGATCGGCACGATCACTACCTGAGTGGGCGCCAGTTTCGGCGGCACGATCAGCCCTTCGTCATCGGAGTGCGTCATGATCAATCCGCCAACCAGGCGGGTGGAAACGCCCCAGGAAGTAGCCCACACGAGTTCTTGCTGATTTTCTTCATTGAGGAAAACCACTTCGAAAGCCTTCGCGAAATTTTGCCCCAGAAAATGTGAGGTTCCCGCCTGCAAGGCTTTGCCGTCCTGCATCAGCGCTTCGATGGTCAGGGTATCTTCGGCACCGGCGAACCGCTCGTTCGGGCTCTTATAGCCCTGGATGACCGGCATGGCCATGTATTCCTCTGCAAATTGCGCATACACCTCTTGCATCCTGCGGGCCTCCTCGACGGCTTCCTGACGGGTAGCGTGCGCAGTATGTCCTTCCTGCCAAAGAAACTCGGTTGTTCGCAGGAACAAGCGGGTGCGCATTTCCCAGCGCACGACGTTGGCCCACTGGTTGATAAGGAGGGGTAGGTCGCGATAGGATTTGATCCAGTCGCGGTAGGTATTCCAGATGATGGTCTCGGATGTGGGGCGAACGACCAGTTCCTCCTCCAGTTTGGCGGAAGGGTCGACGATCAGGCCGCCGCCGTTCGGGTCGGCCATCAGGCGGTGATGGGTCACCACGGCGCATTCCTTGGCAAAACCCTCTACGTGCTCTGCCTCTTTGCTCAGAAAGCTTTTCGGGATAAACAGGGGAAAATAAGCGTTCACATGCCCTGTTTCCTTAAACATGCGGTCCAGCTGATCGCGCATTTTTTCCCAGATGGCGTAACCGTAGGGCTTGATCACCATACCACCGCGCCCGGCTGAGTTGTCGGCCAACTGGGGCTTTTTCACGATGTCGATATACCATTGCGAGTAATCCTCTGCGCGCGAGGTGTTTGCCTTTGCCATCCTTATTATTATTTCAACCTTTCAACTCTTCAATCCTTTAATATAGTTCCCTTTACTTATGGGTGTTTCAGGCGTCTTAACATTTACATCCAATCCGGAAGCCAGGGTTTAACAGTTCGTATGGGACACTTTAAAACAAGATTAACAGTAAAATCGGCACAAAAGTAATAATTTCGGGGTTGTAAGATTAGAGAGCCAGGTAATTACATAAAAAAGATATTCTAACCATTATGAAACGATTATTCGCGTTTCTCCCCGCCTTGATGGTCGCTATGCTGACCACCACCGCTTTTGCACAGTTCGACGATCTGTATTACGATCCCGACAAAGATGCAGGATATTTTTTCCACCAAAGTGATCCAGGAAGCCGACAACAATAGTAGCGATCCGGGTTATACCGGAGGCAACTACGGCAATGACGACGATTATTACTACGACGGCGATGATTCTGATGAGAACTACGGTTATAACGACGACGATTACGACTACTACTATTCGTCGCGCATCCGCCGTTTTCACCGCCCGTATACAGGGTTCGGTTTCTTTGACCCCTGCTACGTCGATGTTTACAATTACGACCCCTTCTTCACTCCCGGGGTCACCATCCTGATCTACGACGATTACTCCTACTGGCGCCGCTGGAACCGCTTTCAGCGCTGGAATTACTGGAACGACTGGAATTCCTGGAATCCCTGGAACCGTTGGAACTCCTGGAATTCCTGGGGATACGGATGGGGTGGCAATAATACTTACATCCAGGTCAATAATTACTACGGCAACTCCTGGGGCTGGAACAACTACGGATGGGGTGGCTATGGTGGGTATAACGGTTGGGGTCCTAACTATTACTATCCGCCTACCTGGGGTAACGGCTATGACTATAATACCACCACCAATATCGACGATAACGTCTTTTACGGCCCTCGCAAGTCCGGTTCGGTAAGGACGGAGCGCCCCTCGGTTCGCATCGACCAGAAAGAGGAAACCGGAGGTCGGGTCATTGCCCCCACTCAAAAGCCGCAGGTGATTGAGAAAGAAAGAGTTAGCCCTACTCCTGCGACGAAACCGGTTACGCCTACCCCTCCCCGCGAGCGCACTGAACAAGTTGTTCCGAGAGGCAACCAGCCGGTGGTTCCGCCCCGCGAACAGCCTACTCCGCGCACGCAGCCGCAATCTCCGCGTCCGCAAAACGACCGGGATGATAATTATCGTCCTTCCGAGCCCCCGCGTACCCAGCCTCAGCGTCAGGAGCGTCCTTCCGCGCCGCCGCCTTCGTACAACAGGCCAAAGAACGATGATAACAGCAATCGCTCGTACGAGCCTCCCCGTAGCAACCCGCAACCGAGGAACTACGAAGCTCCCAAGAGCAACAACAATCAACCTTCTCAAAACAATTCAGCTCCTCCCAGGTCCAACAACACCGACAGCAGTAAAAGCAACAATAACAACAGCAGCCGCCGCGGCAACTAGCCGGTAAACCGTTTGGTTGTGCACGCCTGCTGACAAAAAAGGGGGGATTTGGATACACCTTTCCCCCCTTTCTTTTTCTAAACACTTAACCAGGAAAAGATTATGACACATAATAGAATCCTCCTGCTCGCCCTCTTCGTTTCGGCGATCGCTACCGCTTCTTTTGCGCAAACTCCATACGATGCCCTTCGGTTTTCTTTCTACTCCGAGCCCGGAGGCACCGCCCGGTCGGTCGGCGTCGGCGGCGGGATCGGCGCGCTAGGGGCCGACTTTTACACGCTGAGCAGCAACCCGGCCGGTATGGCTTCTTACCGCCGGTCCGAGTTCTCTTTTTCTCCCGAGATCTATACGATCGATACCAAAACCCTGCTGGTCGGAAACGATCTCAATGAATTGCTTTCCGAGGATCGCAGCAGTCTCAATATCAATAACGTAGGTTTTGTCGTCGTCTCCCGGCCCACGGCATCCAGCTGGAAAACCGTCAATTTCGGAATCGGACTGAACCGGATCGCCACTTTTACACAGTCCCTCTACTTTGCAGGCGCTTCCCCTGGAAGTATCACCCACCGATTCGTCAACAATGCCAACGGCCAGGCAGCCGAAGAACTCGACAGCTTTGAAGAAGGGCTTGCTTATGACGTGGGCGCCATTTTCCCGGACTCCGACAATCCGGAAACCTATCTCAACGACTTCGGACCGCTCGAGGAAGTGAATAAATCGCAAGTCGTCCGCAGCCGTGGCTCGATCAGCGAAATGGTGTTTACCCTGGCGGGGAATTACGAGGAAAAGCTCCAGATCGGCGCTACGATCGGCGTGCCCTTCCTTTCTTTTTCGGAGGACAAGACTTACCGGGAAACAGATGAAGACGAACTCAACCCCGTTTTTAACGAGCTCATTTACGAAGAAAACGTACGCCTGACGGGAACGGGTATCAACCTGAAATTGGGGATGATCTACAAGCCGATCCATGCCATCCGGATCGGAGCCGCGTTTCATACGCCCACCTCTTTTTCGATTGACGACAGCTACTCTACCTCCATGACTTACGATTACACCTTTGAAGGAAACAATCGCTTTGAAGATTCCTCTCCGGAAGGTTTCTTCGAATACCGGCTGCGTACGCCCTGGAGGGTGCAGGGTTCGGCCGGGGTGCTGTTTCAGAAATTCGCCTTCTTTTGCGCCGAGGTGGAATGGGCCGATTACAGCAGCGCCGCCTTCAATTTCAACCAAACGAGCGATCCGGCCGACCTGGATTACGAAAGGGATTTGAACCGGCAGATCGCCGCAAACTACCAATCCTCTTTCATCGTTCGCCTGGGCGGCGAAATCGCGATCGATATTTTCCGCATTCGGGGCGGTTACAACATGATCAACAGCCCCTACGCATCGGAATCTTATACGAGAGGAGTCTTTTCTGCCGGGTTCGGGGTTCGCGAGGAAAACTTCTTCCTCGACCTGGCCTACCGCAGAAGCATTACCGACGCGGGGTATTTTCCATACGAATCGACCCCCGAACTTCAACCCGAAGTCGAAACGAAAACCCTGGCACAGCATTTTCTCCTGACGCTGGGATTTAAATTATAAGAATTGGCGGCCCTGCGGGCCGCCAATTCCGTTTTTACCAGGAAATCGAACGGCATGGTCAAACTGTTACAATTCATTTTTGTCCTAAGCCCAATCCTCTTGCAGGCCCAGCCTGCGCAAAAGTGGGATGAAAAACTCCTCACCGGGGTAGTCTGGAGCTTTCAAAAGACCTTCGAATGGGAGTCGGGCCAAATCATCGAAAAAGCCGATACCGCTGCGGTTTGCGATCTGCTCATGGAAAGCAGCCATTCCTACGAACTGTTCGACCAGGACGAGCTCATACGGGGGGCGTGGGACCTTCAAGGCGACATCCTCCTGGTCTCCTTTCGCGGTAGGGAGTCCTTTACCCTCGCCCAGCTGACGGTCGATCAACTCGACCTGCAATTTCAGGCGGGCCGAAAGCAGTATATTCATCGCTTTTCACGCCCCGCCTCCGCAAATGCTTCGGCGGGCAAGCCAGCAGAAGCCAAGGCTCCGGTGGACAGGTCCGCCTCCTCCAAGGCTCCGGCGGACAGGCGAACATGGATCGAGGGGGAGCGCGAGATCCGAATCGAATTGACCGGAGGCGGTTTTTTCGGAGGCGCCGACCCGGTGCAGCGCGATTTTATCCTCATTAAAGAAAACGGGCGCCTGATTCACGAGCGGCAGACCGTGAACACGGGCTTGCAGGTGGAAAAAGCCACGCTCTCGACGCGGCAGATGGCCGAACTGGCCGACTTTATACGATCCAATGGGTTTTTTACCATGGAATCCCGCTACGGCTGCGCGACACCGGAATGCGAAGACCGGCTGCTGGCTCTGCCCAGGCCTGTGCCCCTGCGATTGGCCGTTACGGACGGATTGGACCGGCACGTGGTCGAAGTGGCGATTTGGCCGGAGGACAAGGAAAAGGGGGCGGTCGCAGCCTTTCCATCGGGATTAAAAAATATAGTCGATGCAATCCGCAGCTTAGCGGAATGAGGGCGAAGCGGCCTTCATTTTTTCGAACTCTCCGATCAGGGCCTTTAAATTGGCCTCTCCAAGCGGGGCCATGGGAAGACGCACCTCATTGCTGCAAAGGCCCATATATTCCATCAGCCCCTTGATTCCCGAGGGATTTCCCTCGATATACAACAAGGGGTGAATATCGAGCAACTCATTGTTCAAAATTCGCGCCGTGGGCAGGTCGCCTTGCAGAGCAGCCCGGACCATACCGGAAAATGGCCGCGGCAGGGCATTCGCGATGACGGAGATCACCCCTTCCTCGCCGCAGGCGATGATGGGAAGGGTGAGGGGATCGTCGCCCGACAGTACGAGGAGATGAGGGGGTCGGTGTTTGATAAGGCGCATGGCCTGTGCCATATCTCCTGCGGCCTCTTTTACCGCTATGAATTTTTCGCTCTCTCTCGCAAGCCGGATGACCGTATCGGCCTGGACATTTCGGCCCGTGCGGCTGGGCACGTTGTAGATAATGATCGGAAGAGGAGACGCTTTTGCCAGCGCCATATAGTGCTGATAGATTCCCTCCTGACTGGGCTTGCTGTAGGCCGGGGAGCTCGACATCACGGCATCGAAGCCCTCCAGGTTGAATTGGGAGATCATTTCGACCAGGCGGGCGGTGTGGTTGTCGCCGAACAGTCCTGCGACGATGGGAAGACGGCCATTGTTGATGCGAAGCGTAAAATCGAGCACTTCTCGGCTTTCGCGGTCGCTTAGGGTGATGGCCTCGCCGGTCGTGCCGAGGGAGACCAGGAAATCCACCCCTCCACCGATCACGTGTTCGATCACCCTTTCGAGGGCTTCGAAATCCACTTTTCCGTTCCTGAACGGCGTGATCAGGGCGACTCCGGTACCGCTAAACCGCTGCTGCTTCATTCGTAGATTGCATCTTTTGGAGGAAAAATTCGATTTGCACGATCAGGTCGGGCAATTTTTGGCTCACCGGTAGATCGATCATCAGTTCGTAGCAATGGGTGGTCCTGGAAAAGACGCCTACTCTGAAATGCGCCTGGGACAATGCGGCGATGTATTCCAGGGCCGGGTTTTCCTCCATGGAAAGGTTGAGCAGGATGTCGAAGGGATGGTCGAGAAACTCTTTGACGTAATGGCCTGTGGGACGCATCAGCCAGTCGAGGTTTTTTCTGTTAAAAAAATGGAAGGGGAAGCTCTCGCTTTCGGCCCGGTTATCCATAAAAGCCAACAGGCGGACCGATTTGCCCGTTTTCTTGAGTTGGTCGGCATAGCCAAGTACGACATCCCGGGAGGAGAGTTCCGTTCCGTCGAAGAGGATACCGATGCTGCGGGCCTTGTCGAAGTGGATGGAATGATGGGGGAAGCGGTGCAGGCGAAGTTGTTGTTGCAGCAATCGCTGGTGTAGTTTTCTCCGCAGGCTTTGAAAGATAGACATAGTCTTTATTAGTTGGACAGATCTTCTTCGGATTCAGGATCGTCCTCGAAGATCGATTTTTCATTGGTCACTTCCAGGGGCACGCGGTCATAGACGCCCATGGCGGCATACTTGTTGATGCGCTGTGTGATGCGCTCCTCCACGGGTATTTCCTGCAATTCGGCAATCGCTTTTTTGATCTGGCGCTTGAGGATCTTGGCCATTTCTTCCGGCGCCGAATGCGCCCCGCCGACGGGCTCCTTGATGATGCCGTCGATGAGGCCGAAGTCGAACATGTGGTCGGCAGTCAGTTTAAGTGCTTCGGCGGCTTGCTCCTTAAAATCCCAGCTCCGCCAGAGTATGGAGGAGCATGATTCGGGGGAGATCACCGAATACCACGTGTATTCGAGCATATAGACCCGGTCTCCCAGGCCGATGCCGATGGCGCCGCCGGATGCTCCTTCGCCGATGATGAAACATATAACGGGTACGCGAAGTTGCGCCATTTCGAACATGTTGCGTGCGATGGCTTCGGCCTGGCCGCGTTCTTCGGCTTCGATGCCGGGGTAGGCGCCGGGGGTATCGATGAGGGTGACGACGGGGAAGTTGAAGCGTTCGGCCAATTTCATCAGGCGCAGGGCTTTGCGGTAGCCTTCGGGGTTGGCCATGCCGAAATTGCGGTATTGGCGCATTTTGGTGTTGATGCCCTTCTGGTGCCCAATCACGACGATGGTCTGGCCGTCGAGATTGGCGAGCCCGCCGACGATGGCTTTGTCGTCCTTGAACTGCCGGTCGCCGTGCAGTTCGACGAACTTCTTGCACATTTGCTGGACGTAGTAAAGGGTATAGGGGCGTTCGGGATGGCGCGAGAGCTGTACTTTTTCCCAGCCCGTGAGGTTGGCGTAGATCTCTTTGCGGGTATTGCGGATCTTGGCTTCGAGTTCCTTGATCATGGGTTCCATGTCGAGTTCGCCTTCTTCTCCCACCTGCTTGATCTTATCGAGTTGCTCATAGAGCTTCTCCAGCGGCTTTTCGAATTCCAGGAACACCATAATCCCGAGGTTTTGCTAGGTATTGAGCAATGAAAACTGCCTACAAAGGTAGCAAAGCGGGCTCGAAAGGGGGGATAAGGCCAAAATATTTTTAAAAAATTAACGGAGCGCTTGCGGGAAGAAGGAAAGAGTCATACATTTGCATCCGCTATTTGGAAGGTCCGGTAGTTCAGTTGGTTAGAATACGTGCCTGTCACGCACGGGGTCGCGGGTTCGAGTCCCGTCCGGACCGCCAACAGTAAAGACAAAGCCTTGTAAGTTAACAACTTGCAAGGCTTTTGTTTTTGGAATAACCAGGATTGTAACCGAATTTACCTTTGTTCAGGTTACGGCATCCGGGAAACCTCCTTCTTCTTTTTCTTCGCCGCAGGTTTTGGGGAGCTTTTCGAAATGGACTTTACATTGTTATAAAAATCGTCGATCAGCCGGGCAAGCAATTTGTCGAGGTCGATTTTCTCTTTTTTAACCCAGGTTCGGATATCATCATGGAGGGGGATCTCAGCTTTCACGACCCATTTGATTCTGCCCGTTTTCAGGTCTTCATCCGTTATTTCGGGATCGTCGCTGTAATCGATCGAATCGTCATCGTACCAGATCAATTCGTCAGGAACTGGAATGCCGTTCTTCCTCAACAAGAAGGCATCTAGTGCTTCGACAGGGGTGGAATCAAACTTAATTTCCACGCTGGAAAGACTTTTCTTCTCCTTGAGCAGAGCAATCGCTTGAGCCTGGTTAATTACTGTCTTTTTCATACTATGATTTTATTGCCGGAGGCAAGCCACCAAATCCAAAATATAACCTTTTCCCAGGATGCGTGGTTCCAGACGAGCACCAAAATCCGTTAGTGGGAAGGGGATAATGCTTAGCCGAATAAGCTTTTTTTCCTATATTCGAACTTCCTTTTGACCCCTAAAATGCATTCCAATGACCTTGATCGACCAAATCCGCGACATGATTGCCGAGGGCGAAACCGAAAGATCGCTCGAAGAGCTCTACAAATACGTCAAAGAGAACAACGCCGACGTCATCGACACCCTGGTGATGCTGCGAAGCAGGATGAACGGCATTCAGGACGAGGTTTCCCGGGGTACGATGGACAGCCAGTCGGCCAATCTGGAACGCGCCAAGATCAACGACGCCATCCTAAAGTTGCTGCCCCAGCTGACGCCCGAATACATGGCCAAGTCCGCGGCCTGGAAATCCCCCCGACAAACCATGGGCCCGGCGCCTCAAAGATCTATGGCCGCCACAGCCCCTCCCGCCAATAAGCTGAAGTGGTTGTTCATCGGGGGAGGAGCCGTTCTGCTCCTGTTGGTATTGGTCATCGCACTCATTCCCGGCGAAAACAACGATAGCTTCGATACCGGCTTTATAGAAGAGGGAGATGCCGCCGGATTCATGGAAGAAACAACGACTATAGACAACCAGGCCCCAAATAATCAGACCCCGGACAACCAGACCCAAAACACCCAAACTCCAGACAACCTCCTCGACCGGGTGATGGGAACCTATGGCGGCTACGCCGTCTGGGTAACGGAGACTAACGCCGAGGGGTCGTCCAGCACTTTTCTGCTCACCGAGACCGGCACTTTCCAGGAATACCACGGCGATCAACTCTTTTCAGAATTCCAGATCACGGAAGAAACCCCGGAGTATGTCTCTCTCTACGACGCGGTCCGGCAGCTTTCCCTGCGCATATACGAAAGCGAGGTCTATGTCCAAAACCCCAACGACCCGCAGTGGTACAAAATGGCGAACGGGCAGTGGGTGGCGCCGCAGTGATCACCCTCCAACAATTTGAACACCCCCTGACCCAACTTTGAACTGGCGCCTGGATACCCCCCGTCCCCATCTTTGTGACACAACCAAAAGATCAAAGTATGGGTACCACCACTGCGCAAGCCATCTCCGACCCGGGGACCAACTTCAAAGAGCTCCTTCAACATCAGTATGCCGGCCTCGCCTCGCAACGCAATGACTCGGCCATTGATTTCCTGCCCATACTCCGGCAGTTTTCCCTTAAGGACAGACAAGAGATCGAAAACTTCCTCCAAAACCCGGTAGCGAAGCAGGTGCTCATTCACAATGAATTCCTGAAAGTCGTACTGATCCGCTGGGCGCCGTATGAGGAATGCAACCTGCACGGCCATGCCAGCAGGGGCTGCGCCTTTAAGGTACTGCATGGTGCGGTGGAGGAAAAGCGGTATAGTACGGACCATCGGGAAGAGCTGCTTTCCAAAAGCACGTACTTTACCGGGCATATCGCCTATATAGACGACGTGATGGGGCTGCATACCGTCCGGAATCCCCGGCCGGAGCCTGCAATTACTTTGCACATGTACACGCCGGGGATGTAAGCCCTTATTTCTGCGGCAGGGCCTTGACGTGTGCCCTGGCTCTAACTCCGTTGACCATAAACGATTCGCCGGGCTCAATGCCCTTCACATCGTAAAGCTGGCCCGAGGGCGAGATCGCCTTAACGCCATATAAGGAGCCGTCGGCCGCGATGGCTTTGATGTGAATGAGGTTGCCGGATTCGGCCACTCCCTTGACGTCGAGGATCTTCCTGTCGGCTGTAAAAGCCTTGATGTCGTAGATCGTGCCGTCGGCGCCGATGGCTTTCACCGGGGCGTTGGGATCCCTGCTCTCCAGCACCTTCACGGGCAGTTTTTGATTGCCCACAAAGGCCTTGATATCCATGAGGTGCATATTGCCGTTCTGGTCGATAGCCTTGACGTCGTAAATATTTCCAGCTTTGTCGAGGGCTTTGACGTCGAGCAATTGTCCGTCGGGATGCACGGCCTTGACGTGCCAGATAAAATCGCCGCTCTGGCCGGGGGCTTGAGGAAGGGCTTTGACATGGGCCAGGACCTCGACCCCATTCACCACGGTTTCTACCTCTTCATCCGAAAACTTGATGCCCTTCACATCCCGGAGTTGCCCTTCGGGAGAAATGGCCTTGATGCCGTAAAATTCGCCTTCCTGGCTGATGGCCTTGAGGTGGATGATATTGCCCGCCCGGCTCACGCCTTTGACGTCGAGGCGTTGGCGGTCGGCCGTGAGGGCCTTGATATCGTAGATCGTACCGTCTTCTCCGATGGCTTTGACGGGGGAGAAGACGTCGTCGCTCACGAGGATCTTCACCGGGAGCTTTTTGCCGTCCCGGAGCGCTTTGATATCCATAAACTGGGTATTGCCGCCTTCCTCGATGGCCTTGACGTCGTACACATTGCCGGCCTTATCCAGGGCTTTGACGTCGAGGAATTTGCCGGAGGGGTGCACGGCCTTTACGTGCCAGATCTTTTCCCCGGATGCCTGGCTGGCCAGGGTTTGGGAGGACAGGAGGCGCTGCAAAGCAAGGCGGCTGCGATTGTGGTAAGAGCGGATCGGTAGAGGGAGTGTTTCATGATTGGAGAATTAAAGGGTGTGTGAATAAGTTGGGGAAATTTCAAAAAACGCACTTGCGTCGTTTCTATTTATTACGTATTTTCGTAACAAATAGAAATGGAATGAATTTTTTTGCTTTCCAAAAAGCATTCAGGGAATTTACAGTTTTTTCCACAAACGATATAGAAATTGCCTTTCCCGGGTTTGATCGAAAAATTCTGGTTGCCTGGCAGGACAAGGGTTACATTCAAAAGATCCGGAATAGCTGGTATTGTTTTGTGGACCGCCTCATGCAGGAGGATGACCTATGCCTCATAGCCAACAAAATCTATGCTCCGTCGTATGTTTCGCTGGAGTCGGCATTTGCTTTCTACCACTTCATTCCAGAGGGAGTGTTTCGAACCACTTCGGTCAGCACCTTAAAAACAGCATCTTTCCATACTCCAATAGGCTATTTCCATTACCGAAACCTAAAGCCTTCCATGTTTTTTGGTTACCAGTTGGAGAGGCAAACAAAAGGGAGTATGCCTGTCTGGTATAAAATGGCCAGTCCGGAGAAGGCTCTCATCGATTTCGTGCACCTCAATCAACAGTATAAAGAAGAGGTGGATTTTGACAGCCTGCGCTTCGATTGGGATGCTTTTGGGGAAGCGGTTAATCTGGAGAAGTTGGATGAATACCTAAGGCATATTCAGTCCGACGCATTGACAAAGCGAATAAAAACCTTCTTAAACCTGTACCATGCTCAGTCTTGACAGCATCAAGTCCTATTACCCAAAAACCTTGCACGGGAAGGGGCAATTCATGTTGAGGAGTACCTGCAATATAAAATTTTTGGAGATGGTGTATGGAAGTCCCTTCGGTCCGAAGTTATGCTTCATGGGAGGCACTTGCCTGCGCATCGTTCACGACAATTTTCGCTTTTCAGAAGACCTTGACTTCGACAACCTTGGCCTGAGCCAGCAGGATTTTCCGAGTTGATGACGGCACATATTGAAAAGCAATTAAGCCGGCAGGGATTAACCGTCGAAATCCGGAATGTATTCAAGGGCGCTTTTCACTGCCATATAAAATTTCCGAATTTGCTTTTCGAAACCGGCCTGAGCGGTCACCGGGAAGAAAAGATCGTGATCAAGTTTGATACGGAGGCTCAACATTTCGAATACCAACCCGAGGTATTCATCCTCAACAAATTCGATGTGCTCAATAATATCCTTTCCCCCCAATTGATATCCTGCTCGCTCAAAAATTCTGCGCCATCCTCGGCAGACCGCGACCAAAGGGACGCGATTTTTTCGACGTCACCTTCCTTCTGGCAAAGACCAAACCAAACTATGCCTATCTAAAGCAAAAAATGGGAGCTACCGGACCGGAGGAGTTAAAGGAGAAAATATTGGATGCTTGCAAAAAGATCAATTTTCAGGAAATGGTGGAAGATGTCCGTTCCTACCTCTTTGAAGAAAAGGACGAGAAACGGATATTGCTGTTTGAAGCTTATTTACAACAAGTTGAATTTTAACCACCCATGCGAAAATCCTACGGCAACACCTGGTGGGGCGAGCAATGGCTCCACGCGCTCCAGGGCATCGACTACTCCAACCGCCTGCCCCGGGGGAAAAGCTACGCCAATAATGGAGCGGCCAGGGATATTCAGATCCACGAAAACCGTATTACCGCCAAGGTGCAGGGAAGCAGGCCCAGACCTTATAAGGTCGATATCTCCATACCGGCCTTTTCGGCCCAGCAGAAGGCGGGCATCCTCGGGATCGTCACCGGAAACCCGGTATTTCTCTCCAGGTTGCTCAACCGGGAATTGCCCAACGAGCTATACCAGGCCTGCCTGAATCAGGGCATCCATATTTTTCCGCGCTCCTGGCGGGACATGGAAGGCAGTTGTTCATGCCCCGACTGGGCCGTGCCCTGCAAACACATGGCCGCGGTGTTATACCTCGTGGCTAATGAGATCGACAAGAACCCCTTCCTGGTTTTCGAGCTCCACGATTTCGACCTGTTCAAAGGCCTGGAAGGAGTGGGATATACGGCGGCGGGACAAAAAGAGGTCCGGGTGCTTTCGGTGGAGGACCTCTGGCAAACTGCCGAAGAGGAAACTATCCCCTTTGAATGGAATGCCGAGCTATTCTCGGAACTCGACTTTTCCACCCTCCCTTATTGCCTGGACCAATTGATGGGCCTGTTGCCCCCTAAAGCGCACTTTTTTCCGGACGGCGACTTTCGCCTGGAGTTGAAAAAGGTCTACACCTCGGTGGCCCGTGCGACTGAAAGCAGGCCGGACGGAGAATGGAGCCCCGAACTGGAGCGGGTGGAAAAGGTAGAGATCCTGCTCGATGAAGAGCTGGAATTCCGCCACTGCCGTTGTTTCGATGCCAGGAGCAAAAAAAGCGCTCAATTCGACAATTTGGGAGAACTCGCCGCCTGGCTCAAACAGGCCCCTGTGAGCCGCCTGGAGCAGCTATCCGAACCTATGCGCGGATTGGTCCTGGGCTTTCGCCTGGCGGAAAAACTGGCCGAAAAAAGCGCCTTCGTACCCCAGTTTCTGGAACTGGAGCAAGGCCGCTACAAGATCCGCTGGCTGCCGGCCTACCTGAAACAAGAGGTTTGGGAAGTAGCCGATCTGGTGGAAATGCTCAGCCCACCGCAATTGCTCTACTATATGGTGGGAGGGGAAAAAGGCGAACCCACGGAGGAAGACGCCTTCCCGGCCCTGGTCGGGCTCTTTCTGAATTATTTCGTCCAAAGCGGTCACGGTCTGGACAAGTCCGGGCGTTTCAACGCCATCATGCGGCTGTTTTTTTACGGCTCGCCCGAGCGCTTCGAATCATTTGAAACCCGCGAATACCCCTCCGCTATTCAACTCTGGCTCAACCGGTTTTTCATTTCGGATAAAAAATTCGTGCCCGTCATACAGGTGGAAGATCTGGAAAGGGCCTTTAGAGTGACCATCTCGGTGGAGGACAAATCGCGATACCTCGAAGCGCCAACGCCTTTGGCGGAGATCTTCCGGGACGATTCTTACCGGGAAATGCGCCTGGATGTGTTGAGAGACCTGACGATGCTATCCGATTTTTTTCCTCAAATAAGCCGCCTGGTGGCCTCCAAGGGCAAGGAGGAACTCCTTTTCAATCCAAAGGAATTCGTCGAAATCCTGTTCAAGATATTACCCACCATTCAATTGTTCGGCATCAAGGTGCTCCTGCCGAAGGCGCTTCGAAAGCTACTCCGTCCGCAGTTGTCGCTGCAACTGGAGGGGGCGGATAAGGGCACGGTGAAGGGAACTTCCCTGATCAGCCTGGAAAATATGCTGCGCTTTCAATGGCAGATCGCGCTGGGGGATCAGGTGATGACTCCGGAAGAATTTCTGAAACAGGTCGGACGCCTTTCCGGCATCGTAAAGCTCAACGACCAGTATGTATTTTTCGATGAAAAGGAAATACAGGCGCTCATCCACAAGCTCGAGCGGCCCCCTGCCCTGGGCGGACACCAATTGTTACAGGCAGCGCTTGCGGAAGAATACCAGGGCGCCAAAATAAAGCTGGATACCAGGGCCCAAAAGCTGCTGGCCGATCTGCTTAAAGGCGAAAAAACAAAATTGCCGGCCGGTTTGGAGGCCACCCTTCGCCCCTACCAATTGCGCGGATACGAGTGGCTGTACAAAAACTCCCGCCTGGGCTTCGGCAGCCTGATTGCCGACGACATGGGTCTCGGGAAAACCGTGCAGGTCATCACCGCACTGCTGAAACTCAAGGAGGACGGGGAATTCAAAAAGCAAAAAGGCCTCGTCATCGTGCCGACCACCCTGCTCACCAACTGGGACAAGGAGATCCGGCGCTTTGCACCGGGTTTGAAGACGCATATTTACCACGGTCCCGGCAGGAAGCTGGAGCCCCTGAAGGATGCCGAACTGCTCCTCACCACCTACGGGGTGGTGCGCAGCGAGGCCGCCAAATTGCAGAAGCACAAGTGGCTGACGGTGGTCATCGACGAGGCGCAGAACATCAAAAACCCGGCGACGGCCCAGACCAAGGCCGTCAAGGCGATTGCCGCGCCCGTGCGCATCGCCATGAGCGGCACCCCGGTGGAAAACCGTCTGAGCGAGTATTGGAGCATTTTCGATTTCACCAACAAGGGCTACCTGGGCAACCTCAACCAGTTCAAGGAGGATTTCGCCCGTCCCATCGAAATAGACCGCGACCAGCGACAGCTCAACCGTTTCCGCAAGGTCACGGAGCCTTTTATCCTGCGCAGGGTCAAGACCGACAAAGCCATTATCAGCGACCTGCCCGACAAGGTGGAGCAGGATCAATATTGCCAGCTGACGACCGAGCAAGCCGCCATTTACCAGAACGTGCTCGACAATACCCTGGCAGCCGTCGAAGGCGCCGAGGGGATCGAACGCCGGGGGCTGGTGCTGAAGCTGATTACCGCCCTCAAGCAGGTTTGCAACCATCCCAAACATTTTCTAAAAACAGGGGCCTCCGATCCGGCCCTTTCCGGCAAGGCCCTGCTCCTGCTCGACCTGTTGCGGCAGGTGCTGGACGGCGAGGAAAAGGCGATCCTGTTTACCCAATACCAGGAAATGGGGAAACTGCTGGTCGAAATGCTGGAAAAGGAATTCGGTTTCGAAGCGCCCTTCCTCCACGGCGGGGTCAGCCGCAAATTGCGCGACGAGATGGTCGACGATTTTCAGCGCAACCGGAGCACCCGGATTCTGTTGCTCTCCCTCAAAGCGGGCGGTACAGGCTTAAACCTCACGGCCGCCAGCAACGTCATTCACTACGACCTGTGGTGGAACCCCGCCGTGGAGGCCCAGGCCACCGACCGCGCCTACCGGATTGGCCAGCACCGCAATGTGTTGGTGCACCGTTTCATCACCCAGGGGACCTTTGAGGAGAAGATCAATAAACTGCTCCAGAATAAAAAAGAACTGGCCAACCTGACGGTGGCCTCCGGGGAGAAATGGATCGGGGAGTTGTCGAACAGGGAGTTGAAGGAGTTGGTGGCGTTGGGGTAACCCCCCCCTACTGCTTCCCAAACACCACATGCACCAGCGTCCCCATGTGCGCGCCGAAGTAGCTCTCCACCACGCCGAGCAGGATGGTCATCTCTTTGAAATTCAGCACGTTGGGGGCCAATGCCTTGAGGGAGATCAGCAGGCCGATAGAGAGGAAGTGGCCCCAGACCAGCAGGCGGATCGTTTTGGCGCGGGCAGGCGGGATGGAGGCGTTTGTGGGCTCGTCTTCGCCGAGTGATTTGAAGGCGATGCCGCCGTACAGGGCGGTCACCGGGGCCAGGATGGCGAAGAGGGCGGTGAGCTCTTCCAGGTCGAAACCCTTGAAGACGTAGTAGAGCAGGGCCGCGGCCAGCAGGGCCAAATGGAGGCAAACGATGAGGAGGCCCATGCGTTGGCGGAAGGAGCGTTTGGGGGAGGTCTCTGTCATTGCTGTTTTTGCAGGTATTCGGTGATCTTTCTAAAGAGTTTCTTTTCGTAGGCTTCCAGGTCGTCTTTGTAGTATGTTTCCATGAGCTTGTAGTCGTTCCGGCGGGGCGGAAAGAGGATGCCGCTGCCAAATTTACCGGTAAAATCCCATGTCAGCTCAATCTGGTCGTTTCGCTCCCGCACCTCGATCCGGATGCGGTGGTATTCATAAAAGCCCTCGTCCAGCACCTCGTGGCTGAGGTGGCTGAACTCCCAGGTAAACTCGTTGTAATAACTGGCCGAGGTATCCACCCGGACATTGTAGAGGATGGGTGTGCCCTTGCCCTCGTACCAATGGTTCAGGAGGTAATCGCCCACGGCCAGCCGCACTTTTCGCACGCTGAGCTTGTGGTCGATGTTGCTATTGCGGCCGCCGGTGTAGACCTCTTTCAGGGTTTCGAAGGGAATGGGAATGACGCCGCCGCCCATGATCTTCATTTCGTTGCCCTGGGAAAGGATGCGGCCGTCGGCCCCGCCGTAAATGCGGACGTTGAAGAGCCCCTGCCCTTTGCAGCGCACGACGATCTCCGTGATGTCGACCGACAATTCGGAGAGCACCGACAAGGGTTCGAGGAGTTTTTCGTGGAAGAGTTTCCGGAATCCGTGCGCCATATTGAACTGCCTTTCCCAGGAATCCCAGATAGTCTGAAGGGATTCGCATGCGGGGTCCTCCCCGGCGAAGGTAAGGAATAAATAGACCCGGTCGGAGTCAATGCTCACGCCGTCGGTGCGGAAGGTGAGGTCCATGTCATTGGCTTTGAGCCAGCTCTGGAACTCCGATTCCTGAGCCGCAAAGAAAGCCGAATCACTTTGCAGGTCGAACTGTGAAAGCGCCAACGCGGGACAGCAGAAGGCCAGAAGAAAAACCCAAATACGGCACGGTAGAAATCTCGACATAATCGGTTTTCAGCGGGATAGTCTTCAAAGATGGATAGGAGGTGGCATTCGCGCGAGGGAATTAACGAATGAGGTATATAAACTAGTGCGATGTGTTGGGGATTTCGACAAATAATACCCCACCCGTCCTCATTTTCCCCTCCCCCTACCTCCTCCAAACCCGCCCCAGGGGCGAATTTCCCTTGCGACAAACTCGCCTTCTCCTTTCATCTCGCCCATGAGCTTGAGCATCTCGCCTTTTTCGAGCAAAACCACCGGAGGGATGAAGGCATCTTCGTGAGAGATGGTCCACAGCTTGCCGTTAAAGTCTTTCAGTTGGAATGTACCCAAGCCTATTTCCTGTATTTCCCCCGACAGATAGCCCTCTTCGGGCATTGACCAGAGTTTGACTTTTTTCTCATTGATACTTTCGTAGAGGCTGAGGTTTATGGCAAATACGTGCTCCAGGCGTTGGGCGCCGCCCGTGACGAAAAACAGGGTACCCAACAGGATGCTCAGGGCGGCGCTGTAGCCCACCAGTTTGGCGACGGAGAGCTTGTAACCCTTCGGGGAATACTGGATACTGTAAATGGCGATGACGAGGAATACGACTAACAGCACGATCCAGAAAATCGGCAACAGGCCGAGGAACAACTCCAGGCGGGAGTGCGACAGGTGGTTCACCACGTTGAAATCCGTCTGCTGCACCGCGAACAGGATCACCGAAAAGGCAAGGGCGCCCAGAAGAGCCGACACCAGAAAAGCGCTCAGGATCAGGCTGTTCCGCAGAGTGAAACGCCACCTGGGCAGGGGCCGGACCTCTCTTTCCCGGATCTTTTGGAGTAGTTTTTCTGAAGGTTTCATATCGGTGATTTTTCAAGCGGATATTGTTCAGATATTGCCCGGAAGGCCTTCTTGGCGCGGTTGATGCGCGTGGCCACCGTGCCTTCCGGGATTTTCAGCACGTCGGAAATCTCTTCGTAGCTCATATCTTCCAGAAATTTCAACACCATGACCTCCTTGTAGGGAAGGGGCAGTTGTTCGAGTATCCAGTGGGTCCGGCGGTCCTGGTCTTCCAGGGCTTCGAAGGCGGCGAGTTGCGGGTCGTCGGGTATTTCCGACAGGTGTTTTTCGTCGAGGGTCGTTTTTTGGTCCTTTCCAAAGGATTTCTTTTTGCGCATGCAGGAAATAGCCTGGTTGTGCACAACCCGGTAGAGCCAGCTGGATAGTTTCAGGCTTTGGTCGAAGGCGTTGAGGTTTTTCCAGATATTGATAAAAGCCTCCTGCAACACATCCTCCGCTTCTTCTTCCGACACGAGGCCCATGCGTTTGATATAGCGGAGCAGCTGTTCTTCATACCGCTCGAACAGGCACGAGAAATAGGCGACCTCTTCCAGCGATTTCCGGACGAGCTCCAGGTCGCTAAGTTGCCGGCATATTTCCTTGGTGACGTGCATGGGAGGGCTTTTCTCGTAAGAGGAAGAAAGTTAGGCAAAAAACAAAAGGGACGCAGGATTTGCGCCCCCTTAGGTTCAGAAAATATCGCAGTTAATTCTATCCTCCATTTCCACCGCCACCATTGCCGCCGCCGTTACCGCCGTTGCCGCCGTTACCGCCATTGCCGGTATTTCCGTAAGGGCAGTCTCCTCCATGACCAGAGCCATTGCCTCCACTGCCGTTGTTGCCGTAGGGGCAGTTGCCGCCATTACCCTGACCGTTGCCGTTTCCAAGTCCTTGACCGGGGCAGGGGCCGCAAATCGAACCGCCTTTTTCCCAATCGGTCGTGACGATAGACTCGTAATATTCCGGGGTGATGTATTGGGGGACGTAGGTCAGGCCCAGGCTTTCCAGGCGGCTGGTGAAGGCGCGCATGTGATTGCTGGAAGCTTTCGTCAGCTCGCCGAAAACCGCCACTACGTCCTGGTTATCGACTGCCGGGTTGTCTGCCATACCCAGCAGGTCGCGGATATCGACGTCCTCGATCGTGGCGCCTGCGGTGTAAGCAGCCTGAAGGCTGACACTTCCCTGTGCGAGCAGGTTGTCATACAGGGCTTGAAGGTCGGCATTCTGGAAAACGCCGATCCCGTTTTCGCCGACCGGATCGGAGAGTTCGTATTTCTGAATCAGGCAGCCGATGGCGTCCATGTGGCGCTGTTCGGCTTTAGAGATATTGTCAAAAATGCGGACTTTCCAAAGCTCGTACATACCGAGGTAGATATCGCGGGCCAGTTTTTCCTCTTCCCGCATGAATAAGAGAGCCTCTGTTTCCTCGGCCGAAAGCGTTTCTGCCGGGAAGTTTGCCAACAGGCAGTTGCACAGATCGGTCGCGTTTACACCGCCCATATCCGATGCGGCCAATGCAGCCGACATTTCCAGGCTTTGGGCCTGGTCCATTTTATTGAGGTCGGTTTCGCAGCCGGCGAAAGCCAGGGAGAAGGATGCGAGGAATGCAAGCCCGATTGTCCCGTTCAAAATTTGCCTTTTCATGACTGTATTTTTTGTAGTGAAGATGGAATGAATGTCTTTTCAATCTGTACTACGTGAGTGGGCAAATTTCTTTCACCCGGTGCAGGAGTGCAGGAGTGCAGGAGTGCACCGGGTGACTTAGTCACCCGGTCGCTCGAAAAAGACCGATTTTCTGCTAAAACCCCGATAAACATTGGTAAATTGGCGCGAAGGAACGAATGCCCCCCTCACCGGGTGACTAAGTCACCCGGTGAGGGGGAAATTAATAACTTTCTGATAACCACAAAATTACGCTTTTCTTAGTGACCGGGTGACTGAGTCACCCGGTCACTAAGGGAAAAAGAAAAGAAAACCCACTTTACACTTTAAACTATGAAAAAGCCTTTACTTCTCCTCTCCCTCCTCCTTCCCCTCCTCCACCTGAGCGCCCAAATAACCGTCTCCCCGGGAAAACCCGAGCCGACGGACCTGCTCACCCTGACCTTCGACGCCTCCCAGGGCAACGCCGGACTCGCCGATTGCGACTGCGACATCTACGCCCATACCGGAGTGCTCACCGACAAAAGCAATGGCCCGGGCGACTGGCGGCACGTCGCTGCCGGATGGGGTGAAAACAAACCGGCCCTGCACCTGAAGAAAACCGGGGATAACCTCTACCAACTGCAATTCCGGATGAAAGACCTATACCAGTCGGGCGATGAAAAGATCCTCGCGATGACCTTCGTCTTTCGCAATGCGGATGGGTCGAAAACCGGGAAAGCCGAAGGAGAGCGGGATATTTTCTATTATCTGGGGAAGTCCCCGCTTTTGAAGACAGGCGCCCGGAGATTTTTAAGGTGAGCGAAACGCCCCATCCCGACTGGGCAAAAGACGCTAGCATTTACGAAGTCAATATCCGCCAATACACCAAAGAAGGCACCTTCAAAGCCTTTGCCCGCCACCTCCCCCGCTTGCAAAAAATGGGGGTCGATATCCTCTGGCTCATGCCCGTTCAACCCATTGGCATCAAGGACCGCAAAGGCTCCCTGGGCTCCTACTACTCCATCCGCGATTACACGGCCGCCAATCCGGAATTCGGCAGCATGGAAGATTTCCGACGGCTCGTCGAGCAAAGCCACCAATTGGGTCTCAAAGTGGTGCTCGATTGGGTGGGGAACCACACCTCCCGCGACCACACCTGGATAGCCAAACATCCCGACTGGTACAACTACGCAGAAGACGGCAGCATTGTCGCTCCCAGCGGCTGGACGGATGTAGCAGATCTCAACTACGACAATCCGGACATGCGCAAGGCCATGGCCGATGCCATGATCTTCTGGGTGAAAGAGGCCGGTTTGGACGGGTTTCGCTGCGACGTGGCAGGAGCGGTGCCCACCGATTTTTGGGAATCGGTACGGCCCGAGCTGGAGGCGATCAAACCGGTCTGGATGATCGCCGAAGACGAAGGACAACCCTGGTTGATGAACAAGGCGTTTAACTCCAATTACGGCTGGTCCTTTCACCACACCATGAACGATATTGCCAAGGGTAGCCAGGATGCCGGCGCCGTATTCTCCTATTTTGAAAGGGTCAAAGACTTATACCCAAGCGGCGCTTATCCCATGCAATTCATCACCAACCACGACGAAAATAGCTGGAACGGCACCGAATACGAGCGCCTCGGCGAAGGGCACAAAGCCTTTGCGACGCTCTCCTTCACCGTGCCGGGTATGCCGCTCATCTATTCGGGGCAGGAAGCTGGGCTGAAACGACGCCTGCCTTTTTTCGAAAAAGACAGCATCGACTGGACGAACCCGGAGCTGATCGGGTTTTACACCCAATTGAATACCCTCAAAGCCGATAACCCCGCCCTCTGGAATGGAAGCGCAGGCGGCTGGATCGAGGAGATCGAAAACGACCGGCCCAAAGCAGTGGCTTCTTTCCGACGCATAAAGGAAGACAACGAGGTAGTTGTCGTGATCAATCTGTCCGGCGCTCCGCAACAAGTGGCGATAGAGTTGAAAAAACCGCCTGGCATCTACCGGGAATATTTTTCGGGAAAAGATGAACTCCTCTCCTACGGCGCAAAGCTCGACCTCGCGCCTTGGGAATACAGAGTCTTTGTATTCGAAGATCAGGCCCCGCAGATCGTTCGCCAATACCTGGGGTTTGAACAGACCCCCGATTGCCTCATCGTGCGCACTTCGGACGGCGCCATCCGAATCACTCCCCACTCGGAAGCCGCCATGGAGGTGACGTTTCAGTTTCAGTCTAATGGCAGAGTAAATCCCCCTTCCTATGCCCTGGCATCGGACTCATCCCCGATGGAGGTTTCGCTCCAGGACAAAGGCGCTTTCCTCGAATACGCTACTGCCGGGATCGCCGCCCGGGTCGATAAAATGACCGCCAAAATCTCCCTAATCTACAAAGGCGCGCCGGTCTTATCCGAGGAAAGCGGGTATTTCGATTATGGATATACGATGGGCTTTCGGTTCAACCTCCCCGAGGGCGAAAAACTCATGGGCGGCGGCGAGCGCGTGCTGGGCATGGACCGCCGTGGAAAACGGCTTCAGCTATACAACAATCCAAGCTACGGCTACGAAACCCATGCCGAACTCATGTACTACTCCCTGCCCGTGGTCATTTCTTCGAAAAAATACATGCTCGTCTTCGACAACGGCGCAAGGGGCTACCTCGACCTCGGCGCCACGGAAGAATACATTCTCCAACTCGAAGCCGTCGGTGGACGGGCGAGCTACCTCGTCGTCGCAGCCGATGAATGGGCTGGCCTGGCAGAAAATTTTACAGCCCTTACCGGTCGACAGCCCATGCCCCGCGCTGGGCACTGGGGAATATCGCCTCCCGGATGGGCTATCACTCGCAGCGGGAAGTCGAAGCGGTGGCAGACAAATATCTGGAAGACGATTTCCCGCTCGACGGTATCGTGCTCGATCTCTTTTGGTTCGGTCCCGACGTGAAAGGCCACCTGGGCAATCTGGAATGGGACCTCGACTCCTTCCCCCAACCGGAGCGCATGATGGCCGGGCTCAAGGAAAAAGGCGTAAACACCGTGCTCATCACGGAGCCTTTTATCCTCAAAGGCACGGGCAAATACCAGGAGGTTCTCGACAAGGGCCTAGTTGGGCTCGATGCATCCGGCAAGCCCTATCATTACGACTTCTACTTCGGCAACACCACCCTGCTGGACCTTTTCAAGCCCGAGGCGCGGGATTGGTTTTGGGAAATTTATAAGAAGCACACCCTTTCTGGCGTCGACGGCTGGTGGGGCGATCTGGGCGAGCCCGAAAGGCACCCCGATGATATGATCCATGTGAACGGCAGGGGCGATGAGGTGCACAATCTGTACGGGCATATCTGGGCGAAGACCATCTTCGACGGCTATGCCAAAGACTTCCCCAGCCGGCGGCCCATGATCCTGATGCGTTCGGGCTTTGTCGGCTCGCAGCGCTATGGCATGATACCATGGACGGGCGATGTGAACCGGACCTGGGGAGGCCTCAAGCCGCAGGTCGAACTCTCCCTGTCGATGGGCCTACAAGGGCTGGCCTACATGCACTCCGACCTCGGCGGATTTGCCGGCAATTACAAGGATGCGGAACTCTATACCCGCTGGCTCCAATACGGGGTGTTCCAGCCCGTGTACCGCACCCATGCCCAGGAGGATGTGCCGGCAGAACCTGTTTTCTGGGACGAAGACACCAAGGACATTGTCCGGAGATACATCAAGCTGCGCTACGCCCTGATGCCCTACAACTACACCCTTTTGTACGAAAATGCGGTCAAAGGCACTCCCATGATGCGCCCGCTTTTTTACGTGGATGACAATCCGGCGCTATTGGAAAACACCACGACCTACCTTTGGGGGGACGACTTCCTCGTGACGCCCGTCACGGACAAAGGCGCTACCACCCAAAAGGTCCACCTGCCCGAAAATGCCGACTGGTTTAACTACTGGACCGGCGAGGCTTTTGAGGGAGGCCGGGAGATCGAAGTGCCTGTCGATATCGACAACATTCCGGTTTTTGTAAAAATAGGCGCTTTCATTCCGATGGTCCCTCCCTTTCAGAGCACGAAGGACTACGGTTCCTCCAAGCTTATCCTGCACTACTACCACGATACTTCGGTCGGTCAAAGCGAGGGGTATATGTACGAGGACGATGGGCACACCAAAGAGGCCTATCTGACCAGGGAGTATGAATTATTGAAATTTAGCGCCGAGTATAAAAAAGAAGCTTCGCATCAGCGTCATGCCGGAGGGGTACGACTACCAGGGCCGGCCGGAGCTCAGAGATATCGAGCTGGTGGTGCACAATGTGCGGGAAAAGCCCCGCTCGGTTGGGAAGAAATATGCGAACGCGTGGGACGAAGCTTCCCAAGCGCTGACGATAAAAATGAAAGTGGGGCGCGAGACGGTTTCGGTTGTGGTTAAGCAATAGCGTGCAACCCTTCGCTTTTCCTCCGTTCCTTTCCTTTCGCACAAAAACAGCGCTCGTTATGAAAAACATCTTCTATCTCTTTCAAACCGGGATCTTATTCCTGTTTTCCATCTCCCTTCCTGCCCAGGACATGCGCCTGTATATGCCCAGGGAAATCCGCCAGGCCTACGAAAACGGCACCCGCTCCTACGACGGACGGCCGGGCAAAAACTACTGGCACAATACCGCCGATTACACCCTGGACGTGACGGTGCACCCCGACACCCGAGCGCTCGATGGCTCCGGGAAAGTGGTGTACCACAACAACAGCCCCGAGGAACTCAAAACCCTTGTCTTACGCCTTTACCAGGACGCCTTCCGCAACGGGAACGTGCGCGACTACGATGTGGGACCGAACGATATCAACAGCGGCACGGTCATCCGGAAGCTGGCGATCAACGGGGAGGCATACGACATGGAAAACACCCAGAAAGTTTCCCGGCAGGGGACCAACCTGGTCGTCCAACTGTCTGCTCCCCTCATGCCGGGCGGGAAACTGGACCTGGAGATCGACTGGTCCATCGCCATTCCAGAAGCCAACATCCGCATGGGAATGTACGATAGCACCACTTTTTTCATCGCCTATTTTTACCCCCAGGTGGCCGTGTACGACGATATCTTCGGATGGGACCGGCTTAGCTATACCCTGCGCACGGAATTTTACAACAACCTCGGCAATTTCGACGTGACCATCCATGCGCCGGAATCCTTCACGATCTGGTCGACGGGGATACTTGAAAACGCCGAAGAAGTCTATCCAACAGAAATATATAAGCGCTACGAACAGGCTCAGGGCGCCCTGGAGACGGTGCATGTGCTCACAGCCGAAGAACTTTTTGCCGAAAACGGATACAAAAACCTGTCCGGAACCTGGCATTACGTGGCCAAAGATGTCTCCGATTTTGCCTTCGGAATCAGCGACCACTTTGCCTGGGACGCCGTGAGCCAGGATGTGAGCGGCAGAAAAGTGCTCGTCAGCACCGCTTTCCCGGCAGACAAGGCCAAGCGCTTTGCCGAAGTGACGGCTATCACCCAGAAGGCCATGAAGCACATGTCGGTGGACGCGCCGGGAATCGCATACCCCTACCCTCGTTTTACGACCTTCATCGGCTCGGACGGAGGAGGTATGGAATACCCGATGATGGCCTGCAACGCCGGCCCCTCCATGGGCGTGACTATCCACGAGCTCTTTCACACCTATTTCCCCATGTACGTCCGGACCAATGAAAAGCGCTGGGCCTGGATGGACGAAGGTTGGGCCGATTACATCACGGATTGGGTCATCGACCGCTACTTCGAGGGCAACGAAGATCCGATCTTCAATAACTTCACCAACGGTATTCAGGCTATGCAGGGCTCCTTCAGCGACCTTCCCCTGATCACCTCTTCCCAATTCACCGACAACAGCAATTACGGATATACGGCATACCCTCTGCCGGCCTATATTTACGGGGTGCTGCACCACCACCTCGGCGACGAATTGTTCCTGAAATGTTATCGCGAATATATAAACCGCTGGGCCCAGAAATCGCCGACCCCCTACGATTTCTTTTTCACCTTTGAAAATGTCTCCGGACAGGATCTGGCCTGGTTGTGGAAACCCTGGTTCTTCGAATTCGGCTACCCGGACGTGGCCATCGAGTCATACAAAAAAGGAAAACTCGTGGTCCGAAACAAGGGCAACCGCCCTGCCCCGCTCACCCTGAAGATCGTCTATGCAGATGGAAAAGAGGAGTCGATGATACAACCCGCTTCTGTCTGGAAATCGGCGGGCACTTACGAGTTCAGCGTCCCCGATTACAAAAACGCCAAATCTCTCGTGGTGAACGAGCAAGTGGCCGACATCAATGAACTGGACAATTACCATCCCTCCCCAAAGGAGCTCTACCAAAAACTCAGTTTGGCAAGCGATTTGACCGGCGCCTACAAGGTGGTTGAGTACCCTGTGGAATTAACCATAAGCCAGAAAAACGGCATGTTATTTCTTTCCCTTCCGGCGGCAGGGCTTGCCACCTATCTGGTTCCTATGACGGGTAGCACTTCCTTTGAAACCCTCGACGGAGGAGCGAAGATCCATTTCCTCCAGACAGATGGGAAAACCGTCAGTCTGGAAATGGAGGCAATGGGGGAATCCGTGACGGCCAATAAAAACTAGGCGCGGTACCAGCGCTTGCGGAGCCAAAACGCCACGTTCACCAGGGCGATCAGGGCAGGCACTTCGACCAGGGGACCTACCACCCCGGCAAATGCCTGCCCTGAGTTTATCCCGAAGACGGCAATGGCCACCGCGATAGCCAGTTCGAAATTATTTCCCGTCGCCGTAAAAGCAATGGATGTATTTCTCGGATAATCGGCGCCCATCCGCTTGCCGATCCAGAAGCTGATCAGGAACATCAGGACGAAATAGACCAACAGGGGCAGGGCTATCCGCAACACGTCGAGGGGGATATTCACGATCAGCTCTCCCTTCAGGCTGAACATGACCAAAATGGTGAACAACAGTGCGATCAGCGTGATGGGAGAAATGACGGGGATAAATTTCTCCCGGTACCAATCCTCCCCTTTCCATTTTACGAGCAATAGCCTGCTCAAAAATCCCGCCGCGAAGGGTATTCCCAGATAAATCGCCACGCTTTCCGCAATGGTGGCGATGGAGATGTCGACGATGGCGCCCTCCATGCCCAGCAAAGGGGGCAGCTTGGTGATGAAAATCCAGGCGTAAAAGCTGTAAAAAAAGACCTGAAAGAGGCTGTTGAGGGCCACCAGACCGGCGCCGTACTCGCGACTGCCTTCGGCCAGGTCGTTCCAGACGATCACCATCGCGATGCAGCGCGCGAGGCCGATGATGATCAGGCCGGTCATGTATTCGGGATAGTCCCTCAAAAACAACACCGCCAGTACGAACATGAGCACCGGTCCAATCACCCAGTTGAGCAGGAGAGAAAGGCCCAATAATTTTACATTCCGGAAAACCTGTGGCAGCAGTTTGTAATCGACCTTGGCCAGAGGCGGATACATCATCAGGATCAATCCGATGGCGATGGGGATGTTCGTCGTTCCGCTGGAGAAAGAATTAATCCATTTTGCGCTGCCTGGAAGGAAGTATCCAATTCCCACTCCAATGGTCATGGCCAGGAATATCCAAAGCGTGAGGTAGCTGTCGAGGAAGCTCAGGCGTTTGCGGGGTGTGGAGGAAGACATGGCTTTGATTTTATAATCGCAATAATACGATAAATGTAGAGATTGTGGCACTCCGTTGATAAAAATCAATGCTTTTATGGTTTAAACCATCGTAATTCGCCGATGAAGAATTGATAAATCACCTGAATATGAAAAATATTAAAATCCTGGGCACAGGCTGCATCAAATGCAAGCGAACGGAGGAACTGGTTCGCCGGGTAGTGGAGGAAATGGGCATCGACGCCCAGATCGAAAAGGTGGAAGACATCCGGCAAATTATGGAGTATAACATTCTATCCACCCCTGCGGTGGTGATCGACGGAATTGTGAAGATAAAAGGCAGAGTGCCCGACCGGCATGAACTGGAAACCCTGTTAGCAGATGTTCAACTGGCTTGAAAAGGGGATAGACTGGCTCGTATATCAATTGATGGGGCTTCCCGTTGGTAGCCACTTCAGCAGCGCGCTCCATTTTTTTCTGTACGATAGCATCAAGATCCTGATCCTCCTGTTTCTCATCATTTGGATGATGGGGATCGTGAACGCGTACTTCCCCGTCGAACGGGTCCGCCATTTTCTCAGCCGGAAGAAGCTATACGGCCTGGAGTATTTTCTGGCCTCTTTTTTCGGCGCGGTCACCCCTTTCTGTTCCTGTTCTTCCGTGCCTTTATTCATCGGGTTTGTAAAAGGGGGCATTCCTCTCGGGGTGACCTTCGCCTTTTTGGTGACTTCGCCATTGGTGAACGAAGTTGCGTTAGCCATGTTCCTGGGAATGTTCGGCCTGAAGTTCACCCTGATTTATGCCCTCAACGGGATACTCTTGGGGATGCTTAGCGGCTGGATATTGGGGAAAATGAAACTGGAACCTTACCTCACGGATTGGGTCCGCGAGATTTGGGAAAAAGCCGAAGCCGAGCAGAGAAATATCGAAACCAGCCCCCGCTCCTTTTGGCAGCGCCTCCCCGACATCAACCGGGAAGCCTTGAGTATTGTAAAAAGTGTGGTGCTCTACGTGCTCGTCGGCATCGGCATCGGCGCGGCCATGCACGGATATGTGCCCGAGGGTTTCTTCGAGCGGTATCTGCAGGCGGGCGCCTGGTACGCCGTGCCGCTGGCCGTCATTCTGGCTGTCCCGATTTACGCCAACGCCGCTGGAGTCATCCCTGTGATTCAGGTGTTCGTGGCAAAAGGCATCCCGCTGGGCACCTCTATCGCCTTCATGATGGGCGTGGTAGGGCTCTCGCTCCCGGAAGCTACCCTCCTCAAAAAAGTCATGACCCTGAAACTGATCGCCATCTTCTTCGGAGTGGTTACCCTGTGTATCATCCTCTCCGGGTACTTGTTCAATTGGATCTTCGGATAAATTTTTTAAAAATGAAAACCTGTTTATTTCCAATCCTCGCCTTGTTCCTCGCAACCAATTGCACGGCTCAGCCGCCAACCCGAACCATCGTCCAGGCCACCGGCCCCAACCGCATCGAAGTGCTCGATTTCCACAACGAGCACCGCTGCGCCACCTGCCTGGAAATCGAGCGGCTCACTAAAAAAATTCTCGCAGAGGGATATTCCGATGCCGTGAAAAAGGGGTTGATTACTTTCAAACTTATCAACGTCGATGAAAAAGCCAATGGCGCGATGGTCGATAAGTACACGGCCTACGGCACCACCCTCATCATCAGCTCCGTAAAAAACGGCAAAGAGGAGTTCGTCGACCTGACCAATTTCGCTTTCATGAACTACAATAAGGAAGGGAAATTCAGCGCCGGCATCAAAGAGGAACTGGATGCCGCACTGCAAAAGGTCAGGCCATGACGGAATGGCTGCAAACCCTGGCCCAAAGCCAGGAGGCGCCCTGGTTGGCAGCCTTCGCCCTCGGCTTGCTCACGGCCATCAGCCCCTGCCCTCTGGCGACCAATATCACGGCTACGGCCTATATCGCCAAAGGATTTCAGGACAAGCGAATGGTGGTGTGGAGCGGGGTCTTGTACACCCTGGGCAGGGCCTTCAGTTATGTAGCCATCGCCGTCATCCTCTACCTGGGCGCCAGCAAATTTCACGTCGCCCGACTCCTACAGGGAAACGGCGAAAAATGGCTTGGACCGCTCATGCTGCTCATCGGCCTGATCATGCTAGGTGTGATCCCCTTAAATTTCAAGGGCAGCAATATGCTCCAAAAATTTTCCGAACGGGTGGGAAAAGGATGGGCGGGCGCTTTCCTGATGGGCGCCATCTTCGCCCTGGCGTTTTGTCCCTACAGCGGAGTACTGTACTTCGGAATGCTCATCCCCATGACCCTTGCGGCCCGGGAGGCTTTTCGATTCCCTTTATCTTCGCGCTGGGAACCGGTTTGCCGGTATTGCTCTTTACCTACTTACTGGCTTTCAGCATGGAAAAAGTGGGCGCCTGGTTCAACGCCATCCAAAAAGTGGAGAAGGTGCTCAGGTATGTGGCCGGCGCCGTGTTTGTGTTGGCCGGGCTCTACTACATCCTGATCTTCCTGCACGTTTTGTGATAAAAAAAATTACCGCCACGACGCAGCGAACGCGTCGTGGCGGTAAAAAACTATTCTATTACCAATTTCCTCATTAACACATCCCCGTCCACCACAATCCGCAAGAAATACACGCCTGAGGCCCAGTGGCCGGTGGTGATCTCCCGCTCGTGCTGCTCGAGAATATCCGTTGTAATCTTCGCCATGGAAACGCCTTTCAGATCAAACACTTCCAGTTGGACCGTTGCCGCTTCTTCTATTTTGATACGCACGTTCACCCGTTCCTTTGCGGGGTTCGGATAAACCCATACGCCGGCTGCCCACGAGGGCTCGTTCGTTCCGGTTATGTTTTGCACGGCGATCCAATCGGAGACGAAGGTACAGCCGTTGGCATCCGTTGCGAAGAGCTTGTAGGCGCCTGCGGGCACATTCTCCAGATCTTCCTCGTTGGAGACCACATCCCCCAGTTCATCCTGCCATTCGTAAGTAAACGGCGCCGTGCCGCTGAGGGAAGAAACTTTTATCGCGCCGTTCTGGCCCCCGTTCTGCTCGTCGACCACCTCCTCGACCACAAAATCGACACCGGGAAACTCCTCCACTTCGACCTGCGCGGTAAACTCACAACCGGTCGCATCTTTGACAATCACATCGTAGGCGCCGGCGGGAAGGCCCGAAATCGATTCGGTTTCGCCGCCGTTGCTCCACAGATAAGTATAACCGGGCGTACCTCCTGCTACCGAAATGGCAGCCGAGCCCTGGCTCAGGCCGGGGCAGCTTCCCGTGGCCGTAGCATTCGCCTCCAGGGTATTCACCACCGTGACGGTGAATGCACATTCTGCAAAATTCCCGGAGGCATCTTCCGCTTTCCAGGTTTCCGTAGTGCTTCCTATCGGGAAATTGGCCCCGCTGCCCAGCCCTTCGGTCAATTCAAGCGCGGGCGCGCCGCAGTTGTCGGCAGCTACCGGAAGCGCGTATTCTACCAGGCCGTCGCAATTAAACGCGAGGATGTCTTCCGGGCAAGTCAAGGCCGGGGCGATCTCGTCTATCACCATGACGTTGGCCACACCGGAATTTTCATTGCCGTTTACATCGAAGACGGTCAGGATCACCTCGCTTTGGCCCAATTGGCTACAGTCAAATGTGGTCTGGGAAACCTGCATGCTCTGAATACCGCAGTTGTCGAAGCTACCTGGCGTCGATCATGCCGGGACTCAGGGAAGCATTCCCGTTTTCATCCAAGGCCAGAATGATATCCTGGATGAGGATGGTCGGAAGCGTATTATCGGGCTGAATGACGATCTCGATCTCCATCGAAGCCGTGCAGCCATTTGCATCGATGGCGAGCACCTGATGGAAGCCGGGGGCGAGGTCGGTGGCCGTAGCGCCTGTTGCGCCGCTGGACCAGGCGTATTCGTAGCCGGAAGTTCCGCCGGCGGCGGCAACCGTTGCCGAGCCGTCTGTTTGCCCGGCGCATTCGATATTGTTTTGCTCCAATGTGGCGATCGAAAGTGCTTCCGGTTCGGGCACCTCCACGGAAGCCAGGAAAGTACAGCCATGGTCATCCTGAACGGTGATTTCGTAAATCCCCCCGCCAAGTCCGGTTTGAGCCGGCCCGGTCGATCCGTTCGACCAGGCATAGTCATAAGGAGCCGTTCCTCCGTTCATGCTCAAAGCCGCTTCGCCATCTTCGCTCCCGGCGCAGGTTAGTCCCTCGACCTGAAGGGCCCCCGCAAGGGGCTCCGGTTCGCCTATCTCCACGTTGGCGCTCGTTTCGCAACCGTTAGCATCGGTCAGGACTACCGTGTATTCGCCGGCAGCGAGGTTGTTTTCAAGCGCCCCGGTATTTCCGCTGGGCCATAGGAAGGAATAGCCGGCCGCGCCTCCCGTCGGGGAAACGCTTGCCGACCCGCCCGGCTCGCCGAAGCAGTGCGCATCCTGCACCTCCTGGACCGTCAATATCAGGACAGGCGGCTCCTGGATGGTCACGTTGGCTGTCGTAGGACAATTATTTTCATCCGTGATCGAAACGGTGTAAACGCCAGGTTCAAGGCCGGAAACCTCCGCCCCTTCCGACCCGTTCGACCACAAAATCGAGAAAGGCTCCAGGCCCTCGCTGATATTGACTATGGCGGCGCCGTCGGCAGCGCCATTGCAACTGATATGGAGTGCGTCGACCGAGGCGTTGATGGAGCAGGTAAAGCTATTGACCGTCACGGTTTCCTGCCTGGAGCAGCCGTTGGCATCGGTCACGACCACGGTGTATTCGCCGGGGCTCAGCCCGCTAATGGAGGCGGTCGTTTCGCCGTTGTTCCAGCTGAATGCAAAGGGTTCTACTCCGCCTGCCGGATTTGCCGTCGCCGTGCCATCGTTGTTGCCGAGTCCCGTTTCGCCGGTAGCGGAAGCGTTGGCGATCAGCAAGGCAGGTTCCTCCACGACGACCGAAATCAGATCTTCGCAATTTTCCGCGTCGCTTACGATCACGTTATAGGTTCCGGCGGCCAGGTCTTCGTGGGTGGCTCCGGTGGCGCCATCCGGCCATAGATATTGGTATGGCGCTACTCCAAGCGCGGCAGTTACGGTTGCAGACCCAGTTTCATCTCCGGTGCAGGCCATGTGGGTCAGACTCTCCACCGCGCCCTCTACAGGCTGGTTTTCGACGACCAGCGCCTCCGCGATGGAAACGCATCCGTTCGCGGTATTGATCACCTCCAGGTTGTAAGTACCGGGAGCATCCACTATGGGGCTCAGTGTATTTCCACCTGAGGCGATATGGCCATCGGGGCTGGTCCAGTTATAGGTATACTCGAGGCCCGAAGAAGAGGCCGAGCCATCCAACAATAACTCGCTGACGTTGCAATTGAGCACTCCGTCCGGCCCTGCATCGGCTGTCGGAATGGCCAGGTTTTCGGATACGATCGCCTCGTCGGATTCCACGCAGCCGTTGGCCGTATTGGTCACTTCCAGAACATAACTCCCGCCCGCCGCAACTACCGGAGTAAGGGTATTTTCTCCGGAAATGATTGTTCCATCCGTGGTAGTCCAAAGATACGTTACCTCCGCTCCGGAGGAGGAGCCGTTGCCGTCCAGGGTAATCGTGGGGGCGGCGCAATCGATCGTACCATCCGGGCCTGCAAGGGCCACCGGAGTGTTTGTATCTGCGGTGATTTCCACCGTTTCGCTGGACACGCAAGCATTTTGGGAATTGGTTACGGTCAATGTGTAAAAACCGGGGGCATCGACCAGGGGTTCCAGGGTATTCGAACCGGATACGATATTTCCGTCATTGGTCGTCCAGTTGTATTGGAAATGGGCGCCTTGCGAAGAGCCCGTTCCGTCCAGGGATAATTCCGGAAGGGAACAGAGCAGTTCGGCGCTGGGGCCGGCATCGGCGACCGGGGTTGCTGTATTTTGAGAAACCTGCACGGAAGCGGTGTTTGCGCAATCGGTTTGCAAATTGGTCACCGTAAGGGTGTAGGCGCCGGGCATATCCACCACGGGAGTCGTTGTAGTAGCGCCGCTGACGATATGGCCGTTAGTGGTAGTCCACTGATAGGAAATATTATTCCCGGATCCCGAGCCCGTTCCATCCAGGGTAACCTGGGCATTGGCGCAGTCGATCGTTTGCGGAGGTCCGGCAGCCGCCACAGGGCCCGGCAAGTCGGGGATGGCAAACGGGACGAGCTTGGAGCAATTATGCGAGTCGGTTATGGTGACCGTGTAATTGCCCGCCGCCAGCCCGGTAAACACGGGTACCGGTTGGGGGCCATTTCCGATATTGAAGGAATATGGATAGCTGCCTCCAGAGGGAGTAATCATGACCAGACCGTCGTTGTCGCCGCAATTGGCGCCCGTCGTCTGGGAGGTTCCGTTCAATGGCTGAGGCTGTGTCACGTTCACCGAATGGACCTTGGTGCAATTATTGGCGTCGCGCACCGTAACCTGGTAGTTTCCGGCCGAGAGGTTGTTGGCCGTGGGGCCGGAAGCTCCGGTGTTCCAGTTGTACACATATCCGGGCACGCCGCCGGAGGCGCCTACCGTGGCAGAGCCGTTGTTTCCTCCGGCGCAACCCACGTTGGTCACGGAAAGAGTTTGGGGTACGATGGCACTGGGGCTGGTGACTGCGAGGTTTTGGATTGCGATCGTGCGCATATTGCCATCCGTAACGGTAACGGCATAGTTGCCTGCCAAGAGGTTATTGACATCCTGGGTGCTGGCGCCGGTGCTCCATTGGTAGGTTTTGTTGCCATAGCCTCCGTTCACCGTGAGGTCAATACTGCCGCTGGGTTGGCCGAAGCAATTGGCGTCGTCGACCGAGGCGGAGGCATTCATGCCGCAGCTGGTGATCCAGTTGATCCAGGTTTGGAGGCCAACCTGGCCCGGCTCGTACACTTTGCCGTCTGGACAAATGGCATACAGCGTGGGGAAATAGCTGATCTGGTAAGCGCCGGCCACTTCTCCGGTGCCGTCGTCCATAATGGGATAGGGGGTTCCTGCCACCCAGTTGCCCTGTGAACCCGATCCGCCGTAGAGCGCCGAAACGGGCGTGCTCGGATCGCCTTCGATAAAGAACACCATCACCTGGTTGGTGCCCGGAGGGCCTTTCTGGTTGTAGAGGTCCCTGAGAATGTGGGTGTTGTGGTAGTTCCAGCAAGGACCGCACCAGGTGGCGGAGAAATCGATGATCACGGTTTTTCCTTGTGCGAGGTAGTTAGACAGCGTATGGGTCGTGCCATTCAGGTCTGTCATGGTAAAGTTGGGCGCATTAGCCCCGTCCGGAAGGGGCAAAGCGAAGGATTCCATTCCGAGAAGGCACAGAATGGACAAGGAGAGTATAATTTGTTTCATGCAAAGCGGTTTTTCGCCAATGAATAAACTGATTTCAGAAAAATCGACGAAATATAATAAAAGTTACCGCATCATATTAAAAAATTCGATACAGCCTTATAAATACAAATGCCGGTCTCGCCGGCATTTGTATTAAAAACAGCCTCAAATCACAGTTTAATCCAAAACGAAAATATTGTGTTTTGCCCCGATCTCCTTGAGTTTTTTAGGCCATACGGTCACGCTGACCTCGCCGAGGTGAGCTTTGCGTAGCAGGAGCATGTAGGTGCGCGATTGGCCGATGCCGCCGCCGATGGAAAGCGGATACGCTCCCGTGGTGATTCCCTGGTGATAGGGCAGTTTGAGGTTGCCCAGTTGGCCACTCAGTTCAAGCTGTTGGACGAGGGTTTCGGCATTGACGCGGATGCCCATGGAAGTGAGTTCGTGGCGGCGCTTGGTGACGGGGTTCCAAACGAGGATATCTCCGTTGAGGCCGTGGTATAATTCCCCGTTTTTGGTGATGGTGGGCGTAACCCAGTCGTCGTAGTCGGCTGCCCGCATTTCGTGGGGGTATCCGTCTTTCAGCACCCACCCGATCCCGATGATGAACACGGCCGGGAATTCCTGAACGATGCGGGTTTCGCGTTCTTTGCGGGGCAGGTCGGGGTACATGTCGAGGATCTCCTCGGCGTGAATGAACTTGATCTCGTCCGGAAGCGGGGGATATTTTTCCGTCCGGAGTTTCGGATACATTTCAAAAGCCAGGTTTTCGGCGCCTTTGAGCACTTTCCAGATCTTTCTGACCGTATCTTTCAAAAATTCGAGGTTGCGGTCCTTCGCGGTGATCACTTTTTCCCAGTCCCACTGGTCTACATAGGCGCTGTGGTCGTGGTCCAGGAAGTAGTCTTTCCGCACGGCTCTCATATCGGTATTGATTCCTTCGCCGACTTCGCACTCGAATTGTTTGAGCGCGAAGCGCTTCCACTTGGTAGCGGCCTGGACGACCTGTGTGTCGAGCCGTTTTTCGAGGCCGAGACCGCATGGGAAGCCCACCGGAGTGCGCGACCCGTCGCGATCCAGCATATCGTTCATTCCGCTGTCGGCCTCTACGATAAGCGGAACCTGCACCATCATCAGGTTGAGTTCCTTGCAGAGGTTTTCTTCGATGTAGCGTTTGACCGCATACAAGGCTTTCATAGTTTCCTTGCGATCGAGGATGGACTGGTAGTCGCGGGGCAGGATCTGGTCTACTTTTTCATAGGTGCTGATTCCGGGTCCTGCGAGGTCGGCTTTTTTACTTTCTACTAGCATAACTCCGTGTATTTGGTAATTGTAAACTTCCGGGGTTGAAGTTCAGTCAAGGCATTGACAAAGAGAATGATAGAAATCACCCGGAGGGGTTGATTTTTGTCGGGAGGGGGCGGGCACAAAAAGAGAAGGGGGAAAGCCTTTCGGCTTCCCCCCTTCTTTATTCGTTAAAGCGGATATTACCACTTGCCGCGACCGGTGTCGCTGCGTTCTTTTCTCGGTTCTGCTTTCTTGACGACGATGGTGCGGCCATCGAGCTCGGAATCGTTCAGAGCGCGGATTGCCGTCATGGCATCGCCCTCGTCTTCCATTTCGACAAAGGCAAAGCCTTTGGACCGGCCGGTCATCTTGTCAACAATCACATTAGCGGAAACAACTGTTCCGTAAGCTTCAAAAGCTTCTTTCAATTCCTCACTACTTGTGTCGTAGTTGAGTTTTGCAACAAAAAGGTTCATTATTATAAAATTAAACGTAAAAAATCAATTCAGGACACCCTGGAATGACCACAACTAAAGCAAACGGGGAAATTCTAGAAACCTGCGAAAGGAGGGAAATAAAATCAACTCGTCGACAAAAGGAAGGTTCGGCATTTGAACCACATTCAGAATATCGCCTGCAAAGTTACAACTATTAAAGTGAGATGCAAATTTTTATTTTAAAAGGGAGGGCACGGGTTGGAAAAAGCGGCGTTCGGGCAGTGATTTTTCCCGTTCGGGAAGCTTAAATTGTCGAAGCGACTGGCCTGGGCTTTCTTTGTATAAAATCTACTGAAATGAAAATCTGGAAAAACTCTCTGCTCCCATTAGCCTTGACCACACTGCTCTCCGCATGCTCCTTGTTCGACGACAATTCTCTTCCCAATGGCTCCGCTCCAGGGGCCGGGACCTGGAAAGTGAGCTACTTTTTTGATAAATCAGATGAAACGAATTATTATAGCGGCTACACATTTGAATTCGGCGACAATGGACAATTGACCGCCACCAACGGAAGCCAGGTCTACAGCGGCTCCTGGTCAACCGGTTTCGACGATAGCAAGAACAAATTTCTCATCAACTTCAACGGTTCGCATCCTTCCGCACTGGAAGAATTAGAGGAAGACTGGCTGATCATCGAACAGAGCTCGGACTTCATTCATTTCAAGCATACCAGCGGCGGCAACGGCGACACAGATGTTTTGCAGTTCAGCAAGGATTGAAATAATAGGGTTTTAGGTGTATATTTTAGTAAGGGGCTGTTCACCTCAGGTGGTACAGCCCCTTCTATTTTTGATGGTAGGATCGCAACACCATGAATTCACATAAAAATAAGACCCTATTCACATTTGAGCCTTAGTTTTGGGGTGACTTCCTACTTAAGTCAATACCGGAATCCACAATCTGACTCAAAATATGCCCGCTAGAACACTCCCCCGCAGAGCCTTCCTCGAATTCCTCGGCATCGGGATCGCCTCCGTTTTGGTTGCACAATGTTTTCCGCTCAAGCAGAAGAAGGAGCCCAAAATATCCTGGAAACCCATCCCCCCCTCCGACCTCGACCGCCTTGAATTGGCCGTAGGTTACCGGTACGAACTACTCATCCGTTGGAATGATCCCATCTCGGCCTACGATCATTTCGGGTTTAACAACGACTTTATGGCCTTCATCCCCCTCGACCGCAACCAACTCAACGACGGGTTCCTATGGGTCAACCACGAATACCCCGATGCTCGCTTTATTTCGGGTTATTTCCGACAAAACGATACAAAAAAGACCAGGGAACAGGTAGATAAAGAATTGTACGAGGTCGGCGGAACCGTCCTGAGGGTCAGACTGGAGCATCACAAGTGGCACGTTGTGAAGGATGATCCTCTCAATCGCCGGCTCCATGGACTTACGGAAATACCTTTCAACTGGAACGAGCCCATCGCCGGAAGCCGCAGCGCTATCGGCACAGTGGGCAATTGCGCCGGAGGAGTCACTCCGTGGGGGACCTTCCTGACCTGTGAGGAAAATTACGACCTTTTCTATGGGGAAAGGGATTTTGAGTCCGGAAAACGCATTACCTACGATGGCGATTTTGAATGGCACCAATACTACGATTATCCTCCTGAACATTATGGCTGGGTCGTCGAGGTAGATCCCCGCACCGGAGCCGCGCAAAAACACGTCGCCCTGGGCCGCTGCGCTCACGAGTGCGCCACGGTCAAAGAACTTCCCGACGGCCGCGTCGTCGTGTACACGGGCGACGACGCCAACGATCAATGCCTGTATAAGTTCATTTCCTCTACCCCCTCCTCCCTTTCCGAAGGAGTTCTATATGTAGCCAATTTGGATGAGGGCCGCTGGATCCCTATCGATCATGCACAGCAAGCCCTGCTTCAAAAACATTTCCGCAACCAGACGGAAACCCTGATCCGCCTCCGGGAGGCCGCCCATCTGCTCGGCGGCACTTCGCTGGATCGTCCGGAAGACATCGATATCAACCCTGTCAATGGAGATGTATTGGTAACCCTGACCAATAACCTTTCGCGGGGAAATTACACCGGGTCCATCCTCAAGATCATCGAAAAAGACGGAAAGTACGACGCACTCGAGTTCCGATCCGAAACCTTCCTGACCGGCGGGCCGGAGACGGGGTTTGCATGCCCAGACAATATGGCCTTCGACCCGGCGGGCAACCTTTGGTTCACCTCCGATATATCAGGCGCCGTCATGAACAACGAAGATTACCCCCAATACCTGCCTTTTAAAAACAATAGCCTTTTTGTGGTCCCTATCAAAGGCGACCAGGCAGGCCAGGTTATCCGGATTGCCAATGCTCCGACGGGCGCCGAGTTTACCGGTCCCTTGTTTTCCCCGGATGGCAAATCCCTGTTTTTGAGCGTGCAGCATCCCGGAGAAAATACTCCTTCTCCCGATCAGGTTAACAGTCATTGGCCCGACGGGGGGAACTCCATTCCAAAACCGGCAGTTGTGGTCATTTACGGGGATTTCACCGTGTAGGGATCTGGGGTAATACTGCCAAATATCATTGCACCCCTCCCGGAAAATCCACTCCTTTGCGCCAAGCAACACCCGGATTATGAAACGCATACTGATTGCAGGTGGATACGGCAACGCAGGGCGCTGCATTGCCGAATATCTTTTGAAAGCCGCTCCCCAGGTGCAGGTGATCCTCGCCGGCCGCCAAGAGGGCAAAGCACGCGCCGAAGCGGAAACGTTGGACAGGGATTTTCCCGGACGCGTGACCGGTTGCCGCATCGACCTCGCCGATCCGGCCATCCTGGACGAAGTATTTTCCAAAATCGATTTCGTGGTGAATGCCGCGGGAGCGGTTCCACACACCCGGAATGTAGCGGAAGCGCTGCTTCGCCACCGCAAAAGCGCCCTCGACACCCAACTCTCCTCTCCGGAAAAGACCAGGGTACTGGAAGAATTTGCTCCCCGCTTTGAAGCAGCGGGAATTACCTATATCACCGACGGCGGCTTTCACCCGGGCGTGCCGGCAGCCATGCTCCGCTATGCCGCCACCTGGGTCGACTCCCTTGAAAAAGGGAATATCTACAGCGCCCTTAAAATCGACTGGGGCAAGCTCCAGTTTTCATCCGACACCGCCCCCGAACTCATCGATGAGTTCAGGTCCAATCGCCTGGCCCTATATCGAAATGGGGTCTGGAAGGACCAATCCGCCTGGAAGGCCTTTTCCTTCGACTTTGGGCCGCCTTTCGGGAAACAATACTGCGCGCCCATGTTCCTGCCGGAAATGGAGGACCTGACCCGGCAAATGCCCTCCCTCTCCGAAACCGGCTTTCTGGTAACTGGTTTCAACCCCGTAACCGATTATCTGATCCTGCCATTCCTCATGTTGGGTATTCAGATCCTGCCGAGAAGCTGGGACCCATTCCTGGCCAAATTCCTCGTATGGGGGTTTAAATTCAGCCGCCCACCCTTCGGCATCGAAATGGTAGCGGATTGTGCCGGCCGAAAAGATGGAAAAGCCGTTCAGATCCGGGTCAAACTCGCCCACGAGGACGGCTACGTGATGACAGCCATACCCGTAGTGGCCTGCCTGCTTCAATTCCTCGACGGGTCTATTGCCGGCCCGGGCCTCATCCGGCAAGCCCTCGCCGTCGAGCCCATCCGGTTTATGAAGGACCTCGAAAAAATGGGAATACTAGTCACTAGTCACTAGTCACTAGTCACTAGTCACTAACAAAAACTCCAGGGCATGGTGAAGTTCCTGCCTCCAGCCCTGCATCGTGATCATAGGAGTATCAAACCCAAGTGTTTTCCAGTTGCCCGGTTGGACATAGCCCCGCGATGCCATGTGTTCGTCCATTCTTTTTTGGTAAGGCTCGAAATATGGAGGCGCCATTCTCGATCCAGTAGTCGAAATAGATTCTGTGACTGGCGGATCGGGCAGGCGTTTGCCAAGCGCATCAACCATGGCGCGGGCGGCGTCCGGATGCACGTCCTGCGGCGCCAAAGGCCAATGGGTGGCAATACAGGCTGCCCCTCCGAAAACATCCGGGTATTCGGTGATGGCGTAAAGGGAGATCAGTCCCCCCATCGTCGAGCCGGCAATAAAAGTATGTGCGGGATCCGGTTTGGTCCGGTATACGGAATCGACAAATGGTTTCACCTCTTCTACGATGTAACGGAGGTATTGATCCGATTCGGGCGACGTATTGTATATGCTGGAAAAAATTTCCTTCGTTGAATCGGGGAATTGGTCTGCCCCCTTTTTCGGCATATATTCCAGCAACCTCCTCTCCGTGCTGCCAATCCCGACCAAAATAGCCGGCAAGATCATTTTAGCCGAAACAAGGGTATCCATGATCGAATCAATCCCCCAGGCATTGGACCAATTCAGGGAGTCGCCGTAGAACAGGTACTGGCCGTCGTGCATATACACCACCGGGAAATGCTTCCTTCGCGAACTGGAGTATCCCTCCGGAAGGTAAATTTCCAGGCGGTGCGGGGCAACATGCACGGAAGAAAACTCCTGGTGGATACGGATCTCGGAAGGACTTGGAGGCTCTGGCTTACAGCCCGTCCAGGAAAAGAAAAAGGAGCTTAGCGCAAATAGTATGGGTACGTTTCGCATGGTGGCAATTTTGGGCAAAAAATACAAATTTCATTACCTTCCAGGCAAATATTAACCCGGGCAAGCAACCCGAGGTGGCAAAATGTTTCCTTCCCACACATCAAATTGACCTTTCTATGAAAAAAGTACTTTCACTTCTTCCTATCCTTTTCCTTTGCTTTTGGATTCAGGCGCAGCCTGTTTCGCTCCCTACGGTCAGTAAGAAAGCAGCGGTTGCGGAGTGGATCGGCCTTACCAAGGTAGAGATCGAATACCACCGCCCGGGTGTAAAAGGCCGGGAAGGGAATATCTACGGAGAAAACGGCATCGTGCCCTACAATAACGGGAAACCCATGCCCTGGCGAGCCGGCGCGGATGAAAACACCATCATTTCTTTTGACGACGAGGTCCTGATTGAGGGAAAGGCGCTTCCGGCAGGGAAATACGGCTTCTTTATCGCCATGACCGAAAACCAGTGGACCCTTATTTTTTCAAAAAACCACTGGTCCTGGGGCGCCTATTTTTACGATCCCGCCGATGACGCCCTCCGGGTCAACGTAGCGCCTATGGAAGGCGAGCATGTGGAATGGCTGGAATACCGCTTTGTCAACCAGACCGACCGCTCGGCGGATGTAGAAATGAGTTGGGAAAGCCGGAAAGTGCAATTTACCGTCGAGGTGGACCTGCACACCACCACCATGAGGCGGATCGAACGAGAGTTGGAGGGAGGGAAAGGCTTTACCTGGGATGGATGGAACTCAGCTGCGCAATACTGCCTGCTCTCGGGGAAAGACCTCGAAAAAGGCCTGGCCTGGGTTAACAATTCCATCGACCCGAACCAGGGAGGCCAAAAGAATTTCACCAACCTCAGCACCAAATCCCAGCTGCTCGAAAAACTCGGCCGGGCTAATGAAGCCAAACCCGTTATGGAAGAAGCCCTTACCATGGCCACCATGATCGAAATGCACTTCTACGCCCGATCCCTGATCGACCAAAACAGGGCCCAGGAGGCACTTAAGATGTTCGAACTCAACCGGGCCAAAAACCCCATGGACAATTTCACTACCTATGTGGGACTTGGCCGCGGGTATATGGCGGTCGGAAAGTACAAGGAAGCAGCCGGTTATTTCCGCATGGCCGCTCCAAATGCTCCTCCCGGCCAGAACACGGCTTACGAAGACCTGGCCAGACAATGCGAAGAAAAAATGTAGATCATAAAAGAAAAGCCGCGCAATGCGCGGCTTTTCTTTTTCTCTTATTGCGGCAGTAAAACCTTATCGACGACATAGACCATTCCGTTAGACGCTTTCACTGCGCCTAACACGTTGGCATCGTTGATCGTGATCTTCCCGTCGGTTCCGACTTTCACAGAACATTTCCCACCGTTGGCCATACTTAGCGACATGCCATCCCGGAACATCGCTTCCGAATAGGAGGAAGTCGTCACGTGGTATTGCAGGATATTTGACAGGTCGGCCTTTTTGTCCGGCTTGAGCAAGCCCTCCACCGTGCCGGCCGGGAGCGCTTCAAAGGCTGCATTGGTAGGAGCAAAAACCGTAAACGGGCCTGCATTCGACAGGACATCTACCAGTTCTGCAGCCTGAACAGCCGCTACCAGCGTGGTATGATCGGGAGAGCCGATGGCCACTTTGACGATATTCTTTTCCGAAACATCATCCTGTACCGCTGATTGGCCGGGAGTAGGAGCGTTGGCGCCGGCGGCGGCAGCGCCGGCATTCTCGCCGCCCGATTGACAGGAGGTCATCCATAGCCCAATAAGGGCAACGATGAAAAGTTGTTTTTTCATGTTACTACGATTTTTTGTGATAAAATGGAACGATAACGGCCTTTCGACCTTATTTACAAAAATCGAGAAAAAACAAACCCCAAGTGGATGACTTTTATCACCTCGGCGGGAGGGCAAGATTTTTTAAATGCTTTGACTACAAAGTATTTAGTATCTTCCATTACAAAAACCAATTACTATGAGCTCCCCGAACACTTTGACTTGGGGCATTTCGGGCATCTTTCTGCTCGGGCTTTCCTGCCAGCCAACAGCCTCTCCTTCCGGCCCCGGGGAAGGAACCGGAACCGACTCTGCCATAACCGTTTCCGATACGGCCTTTGCCGAACACCCTTTCGACCCACTAGATGAGGTCATCGGCCTCGATGAACAATGGACAGGCGACCTCGAGGGTATGATCGAACGTCGCCGTATCCGGGTCCTGGTGCCTTACAGCCAGACCATTTACTATATCGACGGCCCCAATCGCCGCGGAATAGCGTACGAAGCGATGGTCCACTTCGAAGAAGAACTCAACCGCCTGCTCGGCGGCAAATTGAAGGGGCACCAAATGCGAATGGTCTTTATTCCCGTTACCCGCGACAAGTTGCTGGGCGCCCTGCTCGAAGGATACGGCGATATCATACCTGCCAACCTCATGGTAACGGAACAGCGCCAAAAAATCGTCGATTTTTCCGTGCCAACCATGAGCGGCGCTCGCGAGGTGGTGGTCAGCGGGCCGGGCGCTCCTCCCATCAAAGGGTTTGAAGACCTCTACGGGAAAACGGTCTGCATCCGACTTTCCAGCAGTTTTAACGAGCATATCCGATTGCTCAACGATTCTCTTAAACTGGCCGGAAAAGCACCTATTAAGATCCAACCCGTGGAAGACCATTTCGAAGACGAAGAAATTCTGGAAATGGTCAACGCCGGACTCCTTCCCATGACCGTGGTCGACGAACAACTGGCCAACTTCTGGGCACAGATCCTCGACAGCATCCAGGTGCACCCCGAGCTGCCCATCCACAGCGGCGGCGAACTGGCCTGGGCCATGCGAAAAAACAGCCCCCAACTCAAAAAAAGCGGCCGACGATTTTATCCTGAAAAACAGAAAGGGCACTCAACTAGGCAATATCCTCTTCAACCGCTACCTTAAAGACGTGAACTACGTCACCAATGCCCTGACCAAGGAAGAACTGGAGCGCTTCCATGCTTGCAGGGATTATTTTATCCAGTACGGGGAAAAATACCAGTTGGACTGGCTGATGCTGGCGGCCCAGGCTTATCAGGAGTCGCGGCTCGATCAAAAACTGCGCAGCCCGGCCGGGGCGATCGGGGTGATGCAGATCAAACCTGCCACGGCCGGCGATCCGAATGTGGGGATACCCAATGTTCAAAAACTGGAAAATAACATCCACGCAGGAGCCAAATACCTTCGATTTCTTATAGATCGCTATTTCGTCAGCTCCACGATCGACTCCCTTAACGCAGGCCTTTTAGCCATGGCCGCATATAATGCAGGGCCTGCCAAAATCCAGCAATTGCGCGAAAAGGCAAAGGAAGCAGGCCTGAATCCGGATTTGTGGTTTGATAATGTGGAACTGATCGCCGCCCGGGAAATAGGCCGCGAAACCGTACAATACGTGAGTAATATCTACAAATACTACAGTTCCTACCGAAGCTTGTACCGCTACATGATAGAAACGGGAAAGACCCCTTACAAAGAGTGGTGACCCCTTAATCCAGGCTCACGATGAAAGGCGGCGCTACATCAGAAGGCGCCTGGGCGACCCGTACATCGTCCAGCAGGATGATGGCAGGCTGCTGAGCTCCTTCCTCAGACCATACTGAAAAACGAAGCACGGTGGTGGCATTGCCGTCGGCAACCTGGGGGAGCGGGTACTGAAAATATTGAAAGGTGTTGTTCTGGTTGGGGAATCCTCCTGCCGGGCCAATCGGTATTTCAAAGCCGAAGTCTTTTCCTCCGTTGGTCGAAACCGAAACCGCCAAATAACTTTTCTTCAAATCCTTGTCGCCCCCGTTTTTGAGCGTAGCCGCCCAAAAGCCCAGATAGGTATTCTTTCTCCCTCGCAGATCCAGGTAGAGCTGCGCGGTGATGGGCGGAGTTCCGTCGGGAAGGAGGGCAAGTGAAAAAAGGTCTGAACGGCCTTGCCAGTTGAACTGGAAGATCTGCCCGTTTCCGCCTTTGTTCCACCACCAATTCTGGAGGAACACGGACCCTTTTTCATTGAAATTCGCGCCGAAATCCTGGCTGTAGGGAAAAGTTCGAATGGATTCCTGAGTGTGGGAGAGTACCGGCAATATAGCCAATAACCCACAGGCCATGTAGAATGGTAGTTTTCTCATTGTAAGCTCGTTTGATATGTTCAGAGGACTGGGATCCTATCTTAATTATAAAGTTCAGGATATTACAATTGGTTCACTTTCCCAATGATAAATATCACCGTTTAGACTGCGCTAGATCATGGGGTCACCTGACAGGAGTCGTTAATTTGCATTTTCCATAACAAACCTATAAATCAGCCCGGTATGTATTTATACGTCGAACTTTGGAAGCCCCGCCCCGAATGGGAAGACCTGCCCCGCGAACAAAGGGAGGAATTCCTGTCTCAGGTCAGCCACGGCGTCCGCCGCATGCAGGAATTGGACGTCAAGCTCATCGGTTTCTCGCTATGCGACGGGGAAACGCCCCATCATTCCGACTACCGCTACATCGCCGTCTGGCAAATGCCCAACCTGGGCCACGTGCACATGCTCGAAAAAGCCGTCAAAAAAGAAGGCTGGGAGAATTTTTTCGACATCATCAACGCACGGGGAAGCCTGACCCCGATCGAGGCCGTTCTGGAAGATATGGTCAGGGTGTGAGGTGTAAGAGGTTTTGCGGTTTTCTGCAAATCCTCGTGTACATCTTTGTAGTTTCGCTCCGGGAACTACCGCCTGACCTATGAAAACCATCCTTCTGTACCTGCGCGACTACATCTCGGAGCATTTCCGCTGGAAACTCTACCTCGGCTTTGTAGTGATCGTCGCGGCGTTTATCGGTGCGAATTATGCCCTCGATTTCGAAGACGATGTGATCGACCGCCAGGAGGCCTACGGCAGGATTGGCCTTTTTTTCCTGCTTCATACCCTGGCCTATTATGGGATCGTGCTTTGGACGGCCTGGCAAACCGGGCGCAGCGAGGCGCTTCGCAGTAGGGATTTCTGGATCAAAAGCGCTCTGGGCTTGCTCATCCTCTGCACCTTTCGCGGCTTCCCCTACCTCGACGTGGTGGCCCGCTCCGTGCCGCGCGACCTGAGCCTGTTTGTGCTCCGCATGGTAAAATACACGCTGGGTTGGCTCACTGCCGCGATTCCCTTGTTCCTGCTTTACCTCATCTACGACCGGCGTTCGGGGAATGGATTTTACGGCCTCAAATTCCGGAAAGTCGATTTCAGGCCCTATGCGGCCATGCTCTTTATCGTCGGGCCCCTGGCATTTGCGGCTTCTTTTACGGAGAGCTTTCTAAAGGTGTATCCCAAATTCAAGCCCGAGCAAGGGCATTTATTTGCGGAATACATGGGCTGGCCCGACTGGGGCTCGTTACTCCTGTTCGAAGCAGCCTATTTGTCCGGATTCCTTTTTGTGGAGCTTTTTTTCCGGGGTTTCCTGATCATTGGCCTCGACAAATACCTCAAGGCGGACGTGGTGCTCCCCATGGCGGCCACCTATGCCGTGCTCCACTTTGGCAAGCCCCTGGGCGAAACCGTCAGCTCGGTATTCGGAGGCTATCTGCTAGGTATATTTGCGCTGAAAGGCCGGAATATCTGGGGAGGGGTATTCATCCACATGGGGGTAGCCTTCTTCATGGAGGTGTTTGCCTATTTCCAGAAGTACGTTTTTTGAAAGAATGGATGAATACCCCTGATTTTAGGCTGATCAGTTCCGCTCCGCCTTCATTGCGTAATTGGTTCCATCCAGCACAGCGTCCAGATCGAGGTCGTCTTTATCCAGGTCGATATTCCAGTTTTCTACAGCTCCGCCGCTATAGGTGAGCTCCAGATTGCTGCCATCCTCGTCAATCACATATTCTCCGAATAAACTGGACGTGCCGCCAAATAGATCGGTAAAGGTGAAATTGAAATCCCCTTCCCCGTCGCTGTATTTTTCGAATTCGGCGAGAATCCGGTTGTACAAAGCGCCCATCGTTTCCACTCCATCAACGGTAAAAGATGTCACTTCCCACTCCCCTTCCAGTTGCTTGGCAACCTTGAGGTCGGGATCGAAAAGGGTACAGCCCGAAAAGGTGAACAAAACAGCCAGGCTCATTGCGGTAAAAGAAAAAATGCTTTTCATTTTTATGGTTTTTTGAATAAAAAATACTACGAAAACCCAATCAAGATAACCATTCGACCTAAATTCCTCAGCGCAGGAGGGTAATATCGCCATTTTTATGCACAATTCTTCCATTGAGGAACCGGACTTCCAGCATATAGGCATACACCCCTGCGGGCAAAGGGTTGCCTTTAAAGGCGCCGTCCCAGGCTCCGGAGGCAGGAGCCAAGGGGGTATCGTTTGCTTCGAAAACGAGTTCTCCCCATCGGTCGAAGATCCGGAAATAGACGATCGTTCCCACTCCTTCCGGGCCCATGGGGCCAACCTGGTCGTTGATGCCGTCGAAATTGGGCGTAAAAAGGTTGGGCACGTAGATCTCGCTTTCGCACTTTTGAAAATGCACCACCACCGTATCCAGCGCGACACCGCAGCGGTTTGAAACCGTAAGTGAGTAGGCGCCCGGGGCCTCGATTTCCAGGCTAGGTTCGAAACTGCCTGTATTCCAGGAAAATTGCTCCGCGCCGCTTGTAATGGCCGTTAATAGCAGAAGTTCCTCCTGGCAGGCTACGATATCGGGACCGAGCTCAAGCCCGGGTAGGTCGATCCGGTCGAGCGTCACCCAGTCTTGCGTGATGCAATTGGCATCGAGGCTCACTGTGACCCGGTAAGTTCCGGACTCTAAAGCCGGGAAAGCGGGTCCTGAAAAACCATTCGACCAAAAATAGGCCACGGGGGCGACGACCGGGTTCAGCGGACTGGCATCGAGCAGGAAGGGAACCCCCTCGCAAAAACTGGTGTCCGGCCCGAGCTCCACCAGCAAAGAATCCTCGTGGACAAATACCGAAACGGTGTCGAAAAACGGAAACTGGCAGGCATCGCGCATTTCCACCACATAGGTGGTCGTGGCGGAAGGCGCCGCGACGGGGTTGGGGATAGCGGGGTTGTCGAGGCCTTCTGCGGGCGACCATTTGTAATAGTTGCTCCCGCTGACTTCCAATTGGACCCGGCCGCCGGCACAAATATGCACGTCGGGTTGTTGTTGGAAAAAGGTGGTGTAGTCGAGACAGACCTGCTGCAAATTGGAAGCGGCGCCGGTACCCGCGGTAAACCCCCAGTACACCCAGGGATCTCCCAGGAATATATCCTCGACGATATCGCCCGAGTAGGACAGGCGCAATTTACAGTCCCACCACACCTGCAGGAGTTGCTGGCCGGGATCCCAATCCACCCGCACCCGGTGGAAGGCACAGTCTTCGATATTGGGGTCGCCCGGGTCTGCGGAGACGGGTCCGGCGAGGTTGGAAAATGCGCTGTTATGGTTCAGATCCCCATCGCGGGAGATGGCGATATGGTCGTATTCTGGATCGCCGTAATTGTCGTTTTGCCAAGTGTCGAATTCGATGCCCAGGGAGGGCGCCAGGGACTGGAAACCCAGGCCCCCGCCTGCTTGACCGAAAGAAGTGCTTATAGGCTGAAATCCGAATACGATGCCATCCGCGCCTCCGCTATCTGTGCAGCCCATATGTAGCTTGAAAATAGCCTGAAAGGACTCCCTCAGGTCGATCTTCGCGGGGCTCCAGATCGAGCCGGCCGAGAAAAGCTGATTGGGGGTAAGCGTGTAGCAGGGCCCTGCTTCCTGAGAGGCGACGCCATTGATGTGGAACTGAGAAAAACTCCAGCAAGGCAATAAGAGGAAAAGGAAAATCGGCTTCATGAGCAAGCAAATTACAAAAATGGCAGCTTTGGTTTCGGGAAGTTTTTTTTTAAAATAGCTCCATTGACGGGAACTTTTTTCCCGGGAAACGTTTTTTATAGGAAGATTTAAGAAGAACTACTGCCTTTCGGGGCTTCTTCCGGGCCGGAAAGGCCCTCAAAAAACCAATGTCGCCCAAAGAAAACGGCGCCCACCCAGGTGGGCGCCGTTTTGTTTTGACGAAAATCATCGCAATTTTCCCCGAAATACCATAACTCATGGCCATCAATCTAATCCATATTGCCATGAAAGCATTTGCCCGTTCTTCACATCAGATCACCGTCTTTTTCGATCCCGAATCTTCCCGCTGCGGTAAAGTGCTGGCCGTTATTCGGGCACAGGGGCTTCCCGTACAGGACGTAGACATCGTGAACAATCCGCTCACCGAGGAACAGCTTTTCGAGCTTGCCAACATGCTAAACCTCACGATCTCCGAGCTGGTCAACCGCGACCACCCGGTCTTCATGAAGCGGTTCGGCGACCTGGACCTGGACGATCCGGATTGGGCAAAGTTGATCCACAAGAACCCGGAAATCATGAAAACCCCGATCGTGATTCACGGGGATAAGGCGTTTTTGATCTCCTCTCCTAACGAGGTCCTTCGCGTGTAGCCAATTAATTTTAAAAGTGCTGACAGCGGGCTTCGCCCGCTGTCAGCACTTGACTTTTCTTCTTTAGTTTTTTGTTTGGAAAAAGGGAGCGCACAGGGAAACTTTCCATAAAAAATTTGGGTTATTTCTTTCTCGATGTAAACCCAACTCACCCATGCTCGCCCGATCGATCCAACTTTACAGAAACTCATTCAGCGGTCTCTCCAGAGAGGTATGGCTGCTGGCCGTGGTCATGCTCATCAACCGGAGCGGCACGATGGTCGTGCCCTTTTTGACCATTTATCTCACCCAGCATCTCGGTTTTACGCTCGGGCAGGCGGGCCTGGTCATGAGTTGTTTCGGGGCCGGTTCCATCCTGGGCACCTTCATCGGAGGAAGGCTTACCGACCGCATCGGGTATTACCCGGTGATGTTCTGGAGTTTGTTCCTCGGCGGCGCCATGTTTCTTCTGCTCATGTGGATGGAAACGCTGATTGGATTGTGCGTGACGATTTTCTTTCTCAGCATGATCGCCGACGCTTTTCGGCCGGCCAACATGTCCTCTGTGGGCGCCTACAGTAGTCCGCAAAACATCACGCGCTCGATCTCTCTGATAAGACTTGCCGTCAACCTGGGGTTTGCGGTCGGGCCTGCGCTGGGCGGCATCCTGGCCACTTCGCTGGGCTACAAATGGCTTTTCGTGGTGGATGGGGTCACCTGCATGGCTGCTGCTTTTTTCTTCCGCGCCTACCTCAAGCCCAAGCCGATACCGGCGGATCAAAAACCCGCCGAACCCGTCCTCCAGGAAAAGGCCCTGAGCCCATACCGCGACAAAACTTTCCTCATTTTCGGAGGGTTAATGTTGCTCACGGGGATCGCCTTCATGCAGTTGTTCAGCACCCTGCCGGTCTACCTCAAGCAGGAGTACGGTTTGTCGGAAAGCCTGGTGGGCGGTTTGCTGGCGCTCAACGGGCTGTTGATCGCCATTGTGGAAATGCCGCTGATCTATTCCATCGAGGGGAAATACCAGCGCTTCGCATTGATCCGGTTGGGGGCCATCCTCATCGGATTCAGCTTCCTGGTACTGAACTTCGGACATTGGACGGGCTTGCTGCTCATTTCGATCCTCGCCATCACGTTGGGCGAAATGGCCAATTTCCCGTTCAGCAACTCCTTTGCGGTCGATCGCTCCAAAGCGGCCAACCGCGGGCAGTATATGTCTTTGTATTCGATGATCTTCTCCCTTGCGCATGTATTGGCGCCGGCCCTGGGCATGTTCCTCGCGGGGCAATTCGGCTTTTTCACGCTCTGGATGGTTATGGCCGGTCTTTGCGGTATAACGGTGCTAGGGTACTGGTGGCTCGAGGAACGGTTGGAAAAAACCTGATGCCTTTTGCCGGGATAGCCCGTCAGAATTTCCTTTCCAACACATCCAGCACCAGATGGGCAAGCTCGCTGGGCATGTCGGTGATGCCGAAGGCATAGGGCGGCACACCGCGGCCCTTGTCGAATGCGCCGCCATAGAAAATAAAGGGGATGCGTTTTTTATCCTCCGGCAGGTTCTGGAAAAAGTCGAGGCCTTCTTTCGGGTTTCCTTCCCGGCCGATATCGGAGATCACCAGGGCATATTCGTTGGTTTGGAGTTTTTCCAGCGCCTCGGCGGAGGATTCCGCGCGGTCGAACTCCACGCCGAGCGAAACCAGCATGCCCCATTCGTAGGTATTGGCGTCGGGCGAGCCGTCGATCCAAAGCGCCACGAGGGTCAGTTTCTTTTCCCGGACATAGGCCATGCGGAGGAACAGGGAGTCTTTGCTATTTTCCGAAAGCTCCATGCGTTTTTTCACCATCATGGTCTGCTCCATCTGCCACTCCATTTTGCTGAAGCGGTCGAAGATCTCGGGATTCTCCTTCAGTTCATCCACCAGAGAGAGCAGGCTGTTGACGATGCGGTTGCTGGCCAGGGTTTCCTGGTTGTAGTCGAGGATGCCCTTCCGGATGTCGGATTGCAGTTTTTTGTATTGCGCACTGAGCAATACCACGTCATTGACCAATTCGGAATTGGCCATAGAAAGGGCGCCCTGGAGCTTCTTGAGCGCCTTGTCCACTTCGGCCTCGCTGATGAGCTCGTATATCTGTTCGAGGGTGGTTTGCATCAGACAAAAATAATTAACTTGCCAATAAAATATTGGAATGATTATAAGAACCCCTTCCCAAAGCGCTGTGAGCTGGTTTGAGATTCCGGCCGCCGATATTTCCAGGGCGAAGAAATTCTACGAGGCTATTCTCGGCGTGACGCTCCAGGACCTCGAATTGGGCAACGGCCTTAAAATGGCCGTATTCCCTACCGAGCCGGACGGCATCGGCGGCGCCCTGGCCCAGCATCCCGATTTTTATTTCCCAGGCCATCAGGGCTCTCTCGTATACCTCAACGCCAACCCGGGCATTCAGCCCATTCTCGACCGCGTGGAAGGCGCAGGCGGCAAGGTCCTCGTACCTCGGACCCAGATCTCCGAGGATTACGGCTATATGGCCGTTTTTCAGGATTCGGAAGGGAATAGAGTGGCACTGCATTCTGTAACAGGGTGACTAGTGTGACTGGTGACTGGTGACTAGTGACTAGTCGCCTAAAACAATCACCAGTCACTAGTCACCAATCACTAAATATGAATACTACCAACTATACCATCGAATTGCTGATCGCCGGCATCAGCACGACCCTGTGGCTATTGCTTTTGAGCATGGCTATCTGGGGCAACTGGCTCATGGCCTGGCTGCCGGCCGTGGGCAACGAGCTGGTTACGGTGCTGATCCTTTTTCCGTTTGTGTATATGATCGGCGTATTGGGCGACCGGCTTTCATCCGGGCTGGTGAGTCCGCTGGAGGACCGAATCCGCAAGCGGTATTTCCCCTCGGAAGACGAATACAAAAGAGCACGTTCGATTACTTACGTGCGGCACGAGCCGCTGATCAAGCTGTTCGAATACAACAGCGTGCGGGTGCGCATTTGCCGCAACTGGTGCTTCAACGGGGTGCTCATCCTGATCTCCTGGATGATATTGATGTTTTCCTCCCACTCGCCCGTGCCTTACGGGAGCCGGGGATCGGTTTTCTTTTTCTCCGTAATTTTCCTCAGCGCCACTATCGGGGCTGCCTTTTTCGGGCTCCGCAAGTTGTTGAAAAAGGACATGGAGTATTTGAAGATACAGAGCGAGATGTGATGAGAGAGGAGAGATGAGAGAGGAGAGAGAGAGGAGAGGTTATTTCTCTTCTCTGGGTTCCTGGTCTTGTCTCAACAAACCCGCGATCCATTTGAGGTCTGTTTCGGACAGGTTGGGAGGTGGAGGGGGTTCTTGATATTCAATTGAAAGCTCGTACCTGCTTCGCTCATATATTTCGTGCAGGGCGGCGCCCAGGTCGAGCCGGGCATCGGGATCAGGCGCCAGGAGGGGGACCGGGAGCACGGGAATTGGATCCTGAAGGTTAAAGGCCCAAACGTCGGTTTGACCCGCTCCTGCTCTGGTTAGCAGTGCCAGATAGTGCGTTTTCGGCATGAGGGGATGGGGAAAGGCCGCTCGCCACGACGGATCAGGTCGATTTCCAGGAAGTTTACACCTGCTTCCCGGAGGCGGATGCGTTTTGCGCGATAGGGCTCCAGTCCCGGTTTGCGTTTATTGACCGGGGAGAGAATTTCTATGGCGGTGATCAGGTTATTCCCTTTTCGGTCGAAAATTTCAATGACAGGTATTCGGACTTCGATCGGTTCAAAAGATGGAATGCTTACTGATGGAGATGTTAATCCAGGTGGAGGAGCATAGGCGGGTTCCGGTTCCTGGAACTTGCGTTTTTTTCGTAACACCTCCACATCGGGGTACAGAATCCCTACATCTTCTTGTGGAGCTGTATCCACAAAGCTATACGTGTTTACTCTGGCGACGTAGTCCGAGCTGATCTGCGCTACGATCCGGGCTTTAATAGCGCTGGAAAGTTCGTGGTGGACATCCGGCCAGATATATCCTTCCAAATATGGGTCCATTCCGGGAAAAGGCGAAGACATAGGCTTCCGTTTTAAGTTTTCAAGATAATGACTTTGACGCAGGGACGCAAGCGAGTTTGGGCGGGATTCTTACCCCCAAATTCGATCTCTTTTGGAAAAACCGCTATGTACGACCGGGCGTTCCACCCGAAAACCCCTACCCAATGCCGGAAGGATCTTACTTCGGAAATGATAGGGAGTATTTCCTCCTGATGCTGCTAGTTTTATATTTGTATGAAAAGCTGCGAGGAGAGCCGTAGTTGCGGGAACCTCGTAAATAAAAAAAGAGTTATATTGGGGTTGTAATTGATGGTGCATACCGGATTTATTCTCTGCTGCATGCGGGTGTTATCGGCAACCCCATGCGTAAAACCCGTGCACCATGAAGTTTGAATGGGATGAAAACAAGAACAAGAAGAACATCAAAAAGCACGGCATCGACTTTAACGATGCCAAAGAAGTTTTTAAGGATGAGAAGAGAGTTGTATCTAAGGATGATCGAAAAGACTATGGGGAATTACGGTGGTTAGCCGTTGGAGCAATTATAGGGTCGATTCTTGCCGTGGTTTTCACAATCCGTGATACCGCAATACGAATTATCTCAGCTAGACGAGCAAATAAAGATGAGAAGGATGAGTATTACAATCAATAAACCCCAGACATGAAAAAGACATTTATAAATCAAGTCGAAGCGATCGCCCTCCTCAAGGATAAAAAAAGCCTGTCGGACTATAAAGTCCGTTTTGATTCTACCCCGGTAGAAGCCCTGGATGCCATATTGTTAGGCAAAAATGGCGTCGTAGTGCCAACGAAATTTGATCTGGTACGATGAAGATTCGATTGATTATAGCGATGATCCTGCGCTGACGGATGAAGACTTAAAAACGGGGAAGATCAAATGGATACAAAAGGTCGAGATTCCGCTCCATAATGATATCAGGGCCTGGATAAAGAAAGAACGTATCGACCTGAGCGAGTTGCTCGAGAATCTGCTCACCGATTTCTACAAAAATGTGAAATCCATTCCGAAGGCCCGTCAAGGCAAAAGGAAATCCATTCCCAAGAAGAAGGGCAGGAAAAAGGCATCGAAGACTCCGGCTTCACTTGAATGAGAGGGAAAAATTACCTTTTTTGGGGTAACTTTCCACTATGACAAATTATCATTTCCGCCCCTTCTCCCGGTCCCGGATCGCCACGTTTGACGTGTATGCGGTGGGCCGGCAGAAAAACCATATTTCCGTCCTATTGGAATGCGACGTGACCGCCGCGCGGCAACAGGTCAAAGCGCTGAAGGCCCAGGGCCGACAGGTCTCGTTCACCAGTCTGCTGCTCAAGGTCATTGCCGACACGGTGGACCAGCACAAAGAGGTGGCCGCTTTTTTGTACAACAAGCGAAAACTGATCGTCTTCGACGACGTCAACATCTCCATCCTCGTAGAAAAAGAGGTGGAGGGGAAGAAGGTACCTATTCCGTTGGTCATCGAAAAGGCCCAGCAAAAGAGCATCGAAGAGATCGCCTCAGAGATCGAACGCGCCAAACAAGCCCGGCTATCGGGTAAGGACATCGTGCTGCACCGGCGGACCAGCCTGTTCGAATCCCTATACTACCGCCTGCCCGGAGCAATCCGGCGGATGATTTGGCGCTATCTGCTCCGCCACCCCAGGCTCGTTTACCGGCAAATGGGCAATGTGGGCTTCACCTCCGTTGGTATGATGGGACAGCTCAGCGGCTGGTTTGCGCATGCTTCGGTGCATCCCCTCTCCTTCGGCATCGGATCGATCGTCAAGAAACCGGTGGTGAAGGACGATGCGGTCGTCATCCGCGAGATCCTCCACCTGACCATCCTGATCGACCACGACGTCATCGACGGGGCGCCGATGGCGCGGTTTGCGGGGGATTTGGTGGGGAGGGTGGAGACGATGTAACGATGCCGTCAGGAACTACTCAAAGCAAAAATAGCTTATATTTGGGGTGAGGTGGCATGACAACTAAACGGTTGGTCATGAATTTTGATTGGGATGAAAATAAGAACAAGAAGAACATCGAGAAGCACGGCATTGATTTTAACGATGCCAAGGAGGTGTTCAAGGATGAGAAGAGGGTTACACTCGAAAACGACCGAAAAGATTTTGGGGAAACTCGTTGGTTGACCATTGGAGCCATATTCGACGCCATATTCTCGGTTGTTTACACAATCAGGGAGACCACCTTCCGGATTATCTCGGCCCGAAATGCCAGCCGAAAAGAGCGAAAGGAATACGACAAACACAATAACCAGGAAAATGAGTAAATCAACTATAAACCAGGCTAAGGCTATCGAATTGCTCAAAGGAAAGAAGCCCCTTTCGCGCTATGAGATCCATTTTGACTCAACCAAAGTTGAAGCGAGGGATGTCATTCTATTGGGTAAGAATGGCATTCGGGTTCCTCCCGAACTCATTTATTACGATGATGACTCCATCGACTTCAGCGATATTCCCGAATTGACGGATGAGGATTTAAAAACCGGCAGGCTCAAATGGGTGATAAAAGCCGAAATCTCAATCCATGATGATATCAAAACCTGGTTGAAGAAGGAGAAAATCGACCTCAATCAACTGCTGGCCCAATTGATCAGCGATTTCTATAAAAATGTAAAATCCATTCCGGATTCTAATCCAAAACCTGCGCCGAAGAAAAGGAAGAAGGCGTCTGTCTGAGATGTGGTTCTTCTGTCACCTGCCCGACCTTCCGCCATAACTGGTTTGAAATATCCGATCCATTTCCTAACTTGGGAAGTCTTGTGCAGCGCGCTCCCGAGAGGTATTATTGAATCGCATTGACCCTTAACCACCCTATGCCCGAAGATTGGTCCCCACAAGAGATTGAGCTTATTCTAGCGGATTATTTCCGGATGCTGGAGCTGGAAGTAAGAGGGGTGGCGTATGTAAAAAAGTCGTCCCGGGAGCGTCTTAAGCCAAGGCTGCGGGGTCGGAGCGATGGGTCTATTGAATTTAAGCATCAGAATATCAGTGCGGTGTTGATGAAGTTTGGCTTGCCTTATATCCTGGGGTATAAGCCGAGATTCAATTATCAGCATCTGTTGGAAGATGCCGTAGCGGATTACGTGCTTCGCCAACCGGCTTTTGATTCGGTGTGTTCCGGATTTTGCCGAAAACCTGGCAATCCTCCCATCACAATCTGTAAGGTTCTCGAATTTTGAAGTACCTCCTCCGGAGACCGGAATGGTTCAGGAGCCCCTTGCTCCCAACTATGGCAAGCGTTTGGTTAAGGTCAATTACCTGGAAAGGGAACAACAAAACCGGCTCTTGGGTGAGCTAGGCGAAGAGTTGGTGCTCAATTACGAAAAGTGGCGCCTTGACCAAGCTGGCAAATCCAGTTTGGCCGAGCGCGTCGAATGGATCTCAAAAGTACAGGGCGATGGAGCAGGGTTCGATATCCTATCGCGTAATGCCAATGGGACGGATCGCTATATCGAAGTCAAAACCACGAAGCTGGGCGAGCTGACGCCGATCTATATCACCCGCAACGAGTTGTCGTTTTCGCAGGCGAAAGCGGAGCAATACCATGTGTATCGGGTATTTCAGTTTGCGACCAAGCCCAGATTATTTACAAAGTGCGGGAGTTTGGATCGGATTTGCAGGTTGGAGGCGGTGGAGTGGGTTGGGAGGTGGTAGAAGTATTTTAGTTACCCCCGCAATGCGAGAAAATTGAAAAATAAACCTGCCCTACAAAGACACGACGTATAAGCACTATTTCTTCATCTAAAAGATAAAACAGCAAAATATTAAGTATGTCTACTTTTCTAAATTTTGACTTTGAGAAGGAGTAAGTAAAAATTTCTACAAAAACACATATCATTCGCTGCTATTTGGGCAGCAGGGATGTTGCTTGCATTCAGAGTTGATATTTTATTTTACACATGCCTTGAAATTCGCCATCCATATTTCTCCCCAATAACTTAGCCTCCCTATTTGGATATTTTTTGTTTTTGTTTGGCAAAAATGGTATTACCAAAATCGCTTTTTTTCATGTACCCATTCTTACAGTTTTTCTGGTTCACTCCAAAGAGCCTATTGATAAATGGTAAAATGTACATCCTTTTTAAGTATATTGATTTTATTTTCTCATGCGTGAAGCGTTGGAAATTAACCTTATCATATTTAATTGTGCTTTTTTTAGTAGGCTTTTTATTTGCAATCTCTAATTCAGAAATTATCCGCATATTAGCTATTATTGTAGCAACATTTTTCTATGTTAAATTTATCTGGAGTTATTCCAAAAGCGGCTTTAAGGAAACCAGAATTCTTGGAAAAGGCTTAACAAATAGCCTTTTCGAATATAAACTAAGCTTTCAGTCTAATGATTTTAAGATTTTAAAACAAATAGAAGAAAATCCAAAAGACGACAAGTTAAACCCTGGTGAATTAAGAAAAAAAAAGACTAAAAATGCTTGTCAATTATTATTTTCTTATTCAACATGTGCCAAAAAAATTTATCCGGATTTAAAGAATATAGAGCATTTATCCAATATTGGGGATTCAGAATAATATTTACACTCCTTTTTCTCGATCGCATACTTTACCTTCCTAAATTACCAGCTATTCCTGCTTGACGTTAATCAATTTGACATTCAAGCCGACAAAAAACAATTTGGATGGATTTTCTTTTTATTCGTATTAAAAGCCTAAGCTTGAATGATATGTCCATACTGCCTAATACAATATTAACAAAAGCAATTCAGATTGTTTCATATCTTATTTTAGGGTTACTTATTCTTGTATTTTCTTTTCCCGTAGGGTTTAATTTGAAAAGATCAAAGATAAAGAATAATATTGAATTAATAAAAGAAGTTTTTAATTTGCACATTAATCAGATTGAGTCATATTTAAAAAAAGTACTATACTTCTACTCCAGAAGTTATAGCAAAATATCATGATATAAAAAACTCAGTCATTGAAATAGGGAAAATAATTGATAAACTTATGTGATAATTTCCATTTTATGCTCCACCACCTCCGCCGAGCCCTCGAACTGGGCGTCTACGCCCCCATAAGCCTATCCTGCTCCTTTCCCTGATCGACTATGTCGAGCAAGCCGGCCTGAACCAAAACCGCTTCCCTGTCGATGACCACCTATACGAGCTCTTCAATAGAAACTGGCAGTTGCTGGTGGATGACAAACCAGCGGGGAAGATTTTCCGCCCACTGCACCATCTGCAATCCGACGGCCTTTGGCTGCTGATTAACAAGGAGGGGCTACAACAGGAAGAATTCATCGGGAGTAAAACAACGTTGGAGAAAACCATCGCTTACGGCAAACTGGAAGATGAGCTCTTCAAACTGCTCCAATCACCCGATACCCGCCAACTAATCCGGATAGACCTACTCGAACACTTCTTCTCTGAAAAACATCAGGTCTATTCTGCGGCCCACCCGCACCGCTTTTTCGAATTCCTCCTCGAAGCGGAGGCCGAAGTGTTGCTCGAACCCAAAGCCCAATACGGCCATCGAACGATTGAATACCACGGCTATTTCCGCGATACCGCTTTCAAAAAGCACGTGTTGCGGCTCTACGACCACACCTGCTGCATGAGCGGCCTCCGCGTCTTCGCCGACGTGCCCATGGTCGAAGCGGCTCATATCTCCCAATTCTCCCATTCAGGCAACAATGCTATTACCAACGGCCTGGCGCTCTGTCCCAACCTACACACCGCCTTCGACCATGGCCTCATCAGCCTCGACAAACATTACCGGGTCGTCCTGAAAAAAGACCTCCAGGAGTACCCTCACAGCCTCTACCCCTTCACGTCGCTTAGAACGAAGCATCCGCTTGCCCGAAAACGCGCGGTACCATCCGTCCCAAAAGTTTCTGAAGAGCATAGGGAGAGGTTTGGACTAGGCTAAAAGCTTCAGGCTACACCCCATCGGGTATAAAACTTAAAAATTCGCAAAATTTATACCCCAAAGGGTACGTTTTTATAAAAAACAACTACCTTTATACCCGAAAAGGTATACCACACATGACACTCAGCAAATTCGTGAAAGACAAAAGACATATCACCGGCCTCACCCAGCCAGAACTGGCAGAAAAGGCCGGAGTAGGCCTCCGCTTTGTCAGGGAACTGGAGCAAGGAAAAGAAACCCTGCGCCTGGATAAAGTGAACCAGCTGCTCCGCCTGTTTGGACATCAGTTGGGACCAATACCGATTGATCGATGAGAAAGGCTGAAATAAAAATGCACGGCACAACGGCCGGTTGGTTGACGCAGGATGAATCGGGGTATCACTTCGAATATTCCCAGGCATATTTGAGGGGCGAAGCCCTTGGGGCTGTCAGCCTTACACTACCCCTACAAGAGGAGGCGTTCACAAGCACCGTGCTCTTTCCTTTTTTCGACGGACTGATCCCGGAGGGATGGCTACTCAACATCGCCGAGAAAAACTGGAAACTCAACCCCCGCGACAGAATGGGGTTATTGCTGGCCTGTTGCAAAGATTGCATCGGGGCTGTAAGCGTTCATCCCGTAACAGAGGAGGGAATGCCATGAAAAGATGTCTGTTTTGTTACCAGCCATTGGGAGAAAGCGAGCCCGATTTTCATGCGGCCTGCAGCAGGATTTTCTTTGGCGAGCCCATCCCACCTACATTGCCATTTTCGGAGGACAAATTAGAAGAGCTCGCTACCCTGGTCATCCGGAATCAGGTGACTATCCCCGGCGTACAACCAAAGCTCTCATTAGATATTTCTCCCGGCGAAGGTAAAAACGCGCCCAAACGCTTTACCATCGTTGGCTTATGGGGAGGGTATATCTTGAAACCACCCACTCCGAATTACCCTCAACTTCCCGAAGTGGAAGACCTGACCATGCACCTGGCCGCCATAGCCAAAATCAAGACCGTACCACACACCCTTATCCGCCTTCAATCGGGCAACCTTGCATACATCACCAAACGAATAGACAGGGTAAATAAATCAAAACTTCACATGGAAGACATGTGTCAGCTCACCGAGCGATTGACAGAGGATAAATACCAAGGCTCTTACGAACAGATAGCAAAAGTTATCGCAAAATATTCTGCCTACCCGGGGTTAGACCTGGTAAATTTCTTCGAACAGGTCCTCTTCTCCTTTATCACGGGAAATGCCGACATGCATTTGAAAAATTTTTCCATGCTGCACCTTCCCGTTCCCGGTCCTCTGCTTTCTCCAGCTTATGATCTGGTAGCCACCGCCCTCGTCAACCCGGCCGACAAGGAGGACTTGGCGCTCGCGCTCAATGGAAAAAAGAAGAAGATCCAACTGAAAGATTTCAGCGCCGCCTTCCAAACAGCGGGCCTGGACATGAAGCAACAGGAAAATATCTTTCGTAAAATGAAGAAAGCGAAAGCGGAATGGTTTGGTTTTATCGAATACAGCTTTTTGACAGAAGGATTGAAAGAAGGGCTAAAAGAAATAATCCTCAATCGATTCCAAAGGTTGTGGGGAAAATGAGTTCCACTTCCACCAAAACCCAATCCCACCCCCTCCACCCCAGGGCAAACGCATCAAAACTATTGAAAAATCAAGGTCCTTTGTCCCGGACCCACCGGCCGAAACCCCTGAAAGGGGTTGAATATTCATAGCCCCGGGTGAAACCCGGGGAATCAAGCGCAAAGCATACAACCGCGTAGCGGTTGAACAAAAGAAGTGATATCTGTATCCATTAAACGCTTTATTCAACCGCTACGCGGTTATTCGGATGGGATGCCTCTTTTCCCCGGGTTCCACCCGGGGCTATGAATATTAAATCCCTAAGGGATTTTGACAAGTTTTTCAAAAGCTCGCTTTGCTTGTTTTAATATACTTTAGATGCGTTTTCCCTAACCCCCCCCCCACCTTTTTGAACACCCCCTGACCAAACTCTGAACTGGCGGTTGAACAACCCGCGATCTCATCTTTGTCCCGAAACCAAATTTTTCTTTAATTCCAAAATCAAGTAAGATGAAATCGTTTTTTGTTCTTCTGTCTGTTCTTTTCGCCTTCAGTGTCAGCCAATCCCTCGCACAGGGCAATCTCGAAACCAAAGTGCGCGAATTCTTCGCCGCCGTCGATGCCGGCCATTTCGATGCCGCAGAGGCCTACCTCAGCCCCGATGTAAAAGTCTACCTGCCCTTTTCGCCCGAAGCCATGAACCGGGACGCCTACAAAGGCCTCGGAATGGCAATGAAGGCGGGATTCCCCGACATCAAGCACCAGATCCTGGAATGTGCCGAAACGGGATCCAGCATCGGCTTCAAAGCCTGGTTCTCCGGAACCAATAACGGCTCCCTGATGGGAAATCCGGCTACGAACAACAAAGTAAGCCTGCCCTTTGTAGCCTTCTTTAAATTCGACAACGCTGGCAAGATCGTGGAGATCAACACCCAGTTCGATCAAACGGCCTTCAACAACCAACTGGCCGCCGCCAACCCCATGGCCAACAAACAGATCGCCGTCAGTACCCTCGAGGCGTTGAACAGCCGCAACCTCGACGCCGTGACCGCCAACTTCGCCGCCGACGCCACTTTCCACGGCTGGGGACCACAGCCCCTCCGGGTCGACGGATATCGCAAGGCCATGAGCGAACTGCTCAACGCATTCCCCGATTCAAAATTCACGGCGCTTGACGTGACGGCCGAAGGCTCGAAAGTAGTGGTCCGCCACCAGTTTGAAGGCACGCATACCGGGGCCGCATTCCAGGGCGTACCTGCTACCCAGCGCCGTGTGACCATCCCCGCAACCGTGATCTACGAGTACAAGGACGGCAAAGCCACCAACCTCTGGCTCAACGCCGACTTCCTCGGCCTGCTGGTCCAACTGGGCGCCGTGCCCGCGCCGGGAGCAAGCAAGTAGTTCTGATAAAATATAATGGGCTGTTGGGCGGCCGAAGACCGTCCAACAGCCCATTATATTTTTGTGTTTTGCCCAAAGAATTGTAGTTTTACCCCACCACCACCTCTATACACCTCTATACACCTCTCCTTGGGTTGGTTTCGCCGCCCTTACCAAATTAACCTATACGGGCTTTAATGCCTCCGGGATACTTTTTTCCCCGGAGAGCCTCCATGCTTTCCCCGAAAAACCAGCATGGCTATGCCTTTTTCTTTCCTTTATTAACTAAATCAATTCAAATCATGAAGAGGTTAATTCAATTATCAATTCCACTTACCCTGCTCCTGGTGGTGTTGTTGAGCAACTCCTGCAAAAAGGAGGAGATTCTCGACGTCATCTCGGGCTTCAGCTATCAGGTCGACCCGGTAGATTATAAACGGGTGACCTTCACCAATGCCTCCGCCAACTATTCCAAAGTCTCCTGGGACTTCGGCGACGGCTCCGCACTCTCCAGCGAAGAAGACCCGATCCACAGCTACGTGGCGCTGGGCTCTTACACCGTTACCCTGACCGCAACCAGCACGGACGGCAAGTCTACCGACAAATCCTCTCAGACGGTGACTATTTCCGATCCCGATGCCGAGTTGACAAAGCTCGTCGGCGATGTGTCCAAATCATGGATCCTCCTCCGGGAGGTGGCCGCCGGAGTGGATGTGTATCCCCTGGAAGTAGGCCCCATCGACAGAAGCACCATCTGGTGGGCCCAGGGACGCGGCAACGACGAACTGGCCAACCGCCCCTGTATCCTGAACGACGAATTCATCTTCAGCCGCGATGGCGCCTATGAGTACAAGACCAACGGCGATTTTTGGGCCGAAGCCCCCTTGTTTGCCCCGGCCAATATTTGCCAGGAGACTACTCCGGCTAATCTGGTAGGCCCTGCCGGCGAAGACCAATCCGCCTGGGGTGACGGTGTGCACACCTTCTCGCTTGTAACCGGATCCAGCCCCATTCTGACCGTGATAGGGCAGGGCGCCTTTATTGGCCTTGCCAAAATCGGGACCAACGAAGAGGTATTCGTTCCCCAGCCCTCCGTTACCTATGACATCGTCAAATTGACCGAAGGAACGGTCGATACCCTCGTCCTGGAATCGAAATACAACAACGACGCCGATGTGGAAGACGACGCTTACTGGAGAATCACTTTGGTGTCTTATGACAATCCGGGCGATATTCCCGTGCTCCCAGGCCCGAAACCGGTAGCCTCGTTTACCGCCGAGCTCAACGGATTTACCCTTACCTGTACCAATACGACGACCAACAGCTCTTCCTTTGTATGGGATTTCGGCGACGGCAACACCTCCACCGCGCAAAACCCGACCCATACTTATGCCGGCGCCGGCCTCTATACGGTGACGCTGAATGCATTTAACCCGAATGGCGAAAATAGCGCCAGCAAGAACTTTTGGGTAGATCCCACTGATGTGACAGAGGCCGATTTGCAGGGAGGCTCCTGGAAAGTAAGGGTTGGATTCAATTCGGTTGTAGTAGGCCCGGGCATGGGCGACCCCTCCTGGTGGCAAGTGCCCCTCGCCTTCCTCGACGGATCCTCCGGGGGCGCCGATGACTGGTCCTGCATGACCAACGATGAGTTTATCTTCGGCGCAGGCGGTGTGTACCAATACAAAACCAATGGCGACGCCCGCAACGACGGCTACATGGGAAGCCCCAACGGCTGTATCAGCGATGCCCAGCTGGCTTCCAGCGGCAATGGCGCCGCTTTCGGTTCCAATACGCACTCCTATACTTTTACTCCCGCATCGGGCCCCAACAGGGCGATCATTACCCTGACCAACGGCCCCACGGGCGCAGCCTTCCTGGGTTTCTACAAAGGCTACTACGGAGGAGAGAACTCCAATAGTGCCAACCCCCCGAACGGAGGAAACGCTACGAACAAGTATGAGGTGATCGCCTACGCCAAAGGCGCCTTGAAGGAATACCTCTACGTTTCCGTGGATACCTCCACCGGACACGACGGATCGACCTCCTGGTCTGCCGTGTTGGAACGGTAGGGCACTTCGGGTTTAGATGGTTTAGGAAGTTTAGAAGGTTTAGAATAGGCTAAACTTCCTAAACTTTCTAAACCCACTAAACTTGTTGAGCCGACTTCTCTCAAACCTCTAGTCTAAACCAATCGACATGGCAAAGCTATATATATTGATCTTCTCTCTCCTCCTCGCCTGGAATGCAACGGCGCAAACCACATACGTCAGCGGAACGGTAACCGATGGGGGAGGAAATGCGTTGTTCGGAGTTTCTGTTTTCGTGAAAGGCACTACCAGCGGGACCACCACGGAACTGGATGGAACTTACCAGGTGACCGTAAGCCGGGGAAGCGCCCTGGTATTCAGCTATATCGGATTTATTACACAGGAAATCGCCGTCGGCGACCAGGCCACTATCGACGTCGTCCTGGCGGAAAACGCCGTGCTGCTCGAAGGCGTGGTGGTGATCGGCTATGGAACACAAAAGAAAAAAGACCTCACCACTGCGGTGGTCACCATAGATGAAAAATCGATCCGCGACCGCCCGATGGTTTCCGCGGCCGAAGCCCTGCAAGGCAAAGCGGCCGGCGTCCAGGTGATCCAGCCTTCCGGCAAACCGGGAAGCGATATCTCCGTCCGGATCAGGGGCGCCACCTCCGTACTCGCGGGCAATGAGCCGCTGTACATCGTCGACGGAGTGCCCACTACGGATATCCGGGGGCTCAATCCTACGGACATCGAAACCATGAGCGTACTGAAAGACGCCTCCTCCGCAGCAATTTACGGAGCCCGGGCAGCCAACGGCGTGGTGCTCATCACCACCAAAAGGGGCAAAGAAAATACGCCGGTCATCCGTTTGAACGCCTACAAGGGCTACTCCAACCTCCGCAAACCCATCGAAGTGCTGACGACCAAGGATTACCGCGAGTTGATCGAGGAGATCATCCCCGGCTCCCTGGACCCCACCGCTACGGGCTATACCAACTGGAGCGATACGGTTTTCGGCATAGGCCAAAATCAAAGCTATCAACTGGCCTTTTCCAACGGTACCGAAAACTCGGCCTACATGGTGTCCCTCAACTACCTGAACAACGAGGGCATCGTCAACCCGGCGCGATTCGACCGGTATTCCCTGCGCGTCAACCTCGACAATCAGGTCAAACGCTGGCTCAAAATAGGGACCAACCTCAACGTACTGAGCTCCAAAACGAAAGACACGCCCGACAACGCCAGCTCCGGCCGCGGAGGCGTTATCATGAGCGCACTCAACACGCCGCCTTTCCTCCAGGTTTATAAAGACGACGGAAGCGGCCAATTCGACCCAAATCCCTTCCAACCCTCCTGGGAGAATCCGGTGGCCTACATGGAAGGTCCTCAGCAAAACCAGACCGACCACCGCCTGTTCGGGAATATGAACGCCGAGGCAACACTGTTCAAAGGCTTTTCCCTCCGAACCAATATCGGCATCGACCTGAGCAGCCACCAGTGGGATTATTACCTAGACCCCTTCCGCACCAATTTCGGGCGCCAGCAAAACGGCATCGGCCGCGCCGATAAGTCGAACACCAGCACCTGGATCTGGGAGAACACGGCTCACTACGACAAAACGATGGGGAACAGCCATTTTACCTTCCTGGCAGGAAGCAGTATCCAAAAGCTCCGCTGGAGCGACTCCTACCTCGAGGGCAACGACTTTCCGGACGACGTAACGGTCACCACCCTGAACGCGGCCAACAGCATCACCGGAAACACCTGGGTGGAGGAATGGGCGCTTGCCTCCTTCTTCGGAAGGGCCACCTACGATTACGACAGCAGGTACCTGCTCACCGTGAGCCTTCGCCGCGACGGTTCCTCCAAACTGGCTCAGCACTGGGGCACCATGCCTTCTTTCTCGGCCGGCTGGCGGATCTCCTCGGAGAAATTCATGGAAGGCATGGACTTCATCTACGACCTCAAGCTGCGCGCCGGATGGGGCGTCAACGGCAACCAGGAGGGCATCCCCAACTACGCCCGCTATGGCCTGGTCAACTATTACCGCAGAACTCCCATCAACCCGCTGGCAGGCCCGGCCTCCGTGCAGGTCACTTACGGCAACCCCGACCTGAGGTGGGAAACTACCGCGCAGTCGAACATAGGCATAGACCTCGCCCTGTTTGAAGGGAGGGCCAACATCACCCTCGACGCCTACCTGAAGAAGACGAAAGACGTACTGCTGAACGTCCAGTTATCCAACTCCCTGCCCATCACCACCATACAGACCAATGCCGGCGAGATCGAAAACAAGGGCATCGAACTCAATATCTCCACGGTGAACCTCGTCAAGGAGTTCAGGTGGAACACCGACTTCAACATTTCTTTCAACAAAAACGAGGTGACGGCCCTGGACTACACCGACGTGTACTATTTCGGAAGGGTGTACAGCAACAACCAGGATGTGACGATCGTGAAAGTCGGCCTGCCGCTGGGCTCTTTCTTCGGCTATGTTTCGGAGGGCGTCGATCCCGAAACGGGCGACATCATGTACAAGGACGTCAACGAAAACGGCTTCTTCGATCCGGGCGACCGCACCGTGATCGGCAATGCGCAGCCTGATTTTATTTTCGGCCTCACCAACTCCTTCTCCTACAAACGCTTCGATCTGAACGTTTTCTTCCAGGGAAGCTACGGCAATGACATTTACAACGCCACCCGCATCGACCTCGAAGGAATGTTCGACAGCAAGAACCAATCTATCGTCGTGCTCGATCGCTGGACGCCGGACAACAAAGACACGGACGTACCACGGGCGGTAGGCGGAGGCAATGTGGACAACGTGCGAAACTCCACCCGCTTTGTGGAAGACGGTTCCTATGTGCGGCTCAAGGCCATCACCCTCGCTTACAATGTCAATCCGGAAGGACTTAAACGGGTCGGCATTCAAAAACTGGGGGTCTATGCCACGGGCCAAAACCTGCTGACCTTTACCAATTACAGCGGTTTCGACCCGGAGGTGAACGCCTTCGGAAGGAGTGCTACCGAGCTGGGGATCGACTATGGGACCTATCCGCAGGCGCGGACCCTGACCCTGGGTGTGAATGTTGCATTTTAAAAAAGAATGACGATGAAAAATATAACCATATTCCCGATCCTGGCCGGCATTGCCCTGTCCTTGTTTTCCTGCAAGGACTTCCTCGATCTGGAACCCGTTTCTCAGGGCATCGCGGTGTCCAATACCAGCGCCGACTCCGTCCTGTACCATTCGGCCAACGAAGTGGAAGCCGCCCTGGCCGGCGCTTACGGCGATTTCAAGAACGAATACTATCAGCTCGATTACTTCGTAAACGCCGACGCCCAATCGGACGACGCTTACGCCGGCGGAGACAATCCCGCCAATTTCCAGATCGACGACTACGCGCTCGACGCCACCAACTCCAACGTGAGCCGCGACTGGGCCTACCTGTACTCGACCATCGGCAAGACCAACTCGGTGATCAACAACGTGCGGCTGGTAGAAGATCCCGCCCTCACTCCCGACCGCGTGGAAGAGATCGTCGGGGAGGCTTCCTTCATCCGGGCTTTCATGTATTTCCAACTGGTGCAGCTCTGGGGCGACGTGCCCCTTCAGTTGACGGAGGTGAAAACCATCAGCGCTGCCAATCTGGACGAAATCTACGCGCAGATCTTCCCCGCCCGCGCCACGGCCTCGGAGGTCTATGACCAGATTATCGCCGACCTGGAAACCGCCCTCACAAGGGTAAAAACTACCGATATACACAAAGGCTACGCCACCGTGGGCGCCGTAAACGCCATGCTGGCGAAAGTGTATGCTACCCGGGAGCCCCAGGACTGGGACAAAGTGAAGAGCTATTGCGACGCCGTCATCGCCGGCGGATACAGCCTGCTCCCCGAATACGACGACTTGTGGGACAATGCCAATGAGAACAGCGCCGAATCCATTTTCGAGATCAATTACAGCGGCGGCCCTACCGATGGAAACTGGGGTGTCAAGATCTTCAGAGGGCTCGACTGGAAGAAGTTCAATCTCCCCTCCAACGACCTCGTGCAGGCCTTCGACGACGAAAACGACGCGATCCGGAAAGCGGAATCGATTATTTTCCTCGACGTCTCCGGAAAATGGTCCGACAGCCACTGGCCGCAGACCGAATATCCCTTTATCAACAAGCACCGGAATTTCGAAGAAGGCAGCCCGCAGAACTACATCTTCATCCGCCTGGCGGATATCCTCCTGCTCAAAGCCGAAGCGCTCAACGAAACGGGGGATACGGAGGGCGCAAGAGATCTCGTGGACCAAATCCGCAGCCGCGCCACCCTGTCCGGTACCCCGGCTTCCAACCAGGCGGAAATGCGGCTCGCCATCGAAAAGGAGCGGCGGCTGGAACTCGCCTTTGAAGGCATTCGCTGGTTCGACCTCAAACGGACCGGAAGGGCCATCGAGGTGATGAACAACGCCAAGGGCCCCGACGGCATCAGCCTGGGGTACAATCTGACCGACAACAAACTCTTTTGGCCCATTCCGCAGGCCGAACTGGATAAAAATTCAAACCTGATCCAAAATGAAGGCTATTAAACCGACCCGGCTCCTCCATGGAGCCGGCCTTTCTATTGCTATCCTGTCCGGTATCCTCGGCTGCTGGAAGTGCACCCCTCAGGACGACGATATCATTCCCCCGATTACAGAAGTCTTTCCCGTGGAGATGTGGACCACCACGCCGGACCAGGAAACCCTCTTCGAGTTTAAAACGCTGGATTTTGCAGCAGGCAAAGACGACCGTTTTCCCGTGTTGGTGATCGATACCACGGTCCAGTATCAGAGCATCGACGGTTTCGGGTACACGCTGACGGGCGGCAGCGCCATGCTGATCAACCAGCTCGGCGAGGCCCAAAAGGACTCGTTGTTGCGGGAGTTATTCGGGACGGAAGGCAAATCCATCGGCGTGAGCTACCTGCGCGTCAGCCTGGGCGCATCCGACCTGAGCGCTTCGGTGTTCAGCTACGACGACCTGCCGGCCGGACAAACCGATGTGACGCTGTCGAAATTTTCCCTTTCGCAGGACACCATTGACCTGATCCCCGTCCTGCAAAAGATCCTGGCCATCAACCCTTCGCTCAAGATCATGGCCTCCCCCTGGAGCGCGCCGGTTTGGATGAAGACCAACGGCAGTTCAATAGGCGGCAACCTGCAGACTCAATACTACAATGTATATGCGAAGTATTTCGTGAAGTATGTCCAACAGATGGCGGCAAATGGCATTACCATCGACGCAGTTACGGTGCAAAACGAGCCTCAGCACGGGGGCAACAACCCCAGCTTGGTGATGTCCGCCACGCAACAGGGCGATTTCGTCAAAAACCACCTGGGGCCGGAGTTTCAGGCAGCCGGGCTGACGACAAAAATCATCATTTGGGACCACAATTGCGATAACCCGGGTTACCCCATGGCCATCCTGGACGATCCGGCCGCCAAGCCTTTTATAGACGGCTCGGCGTTCCACCTGTACGGCGGCGACATCGGGGCGCTTTCCACGGTGCACGACGCGCATCCGGACAAGAATCTCTATTTCACCGAACAATGGACGGGCGGCAACGACAGCTTCGAGGGCGACCTGAAATGGCACCTGAAAAACGTGGTCATCGGCTCCATGCGAAACTGGAGCCGAGTGGCGCTGGAATGGAATCTGGCCAGCGACCCGGGCTTCGGGCCGCACACCCCCGGGGGATGCACGCTTTGCAAAGGCGCCCTGACCATCGACGGTTCGGCGGTGTCGCGCAACGTCAGTTACTACATCATCGCCCACGCCTCCAGGATTGCGAAACCCGGCTCGATCCGGCTCGGCAGCAGCAGCCCCGGTTTGTTTCCCAACGTGGCTTTTCAGACGCCCGACGGCAAAAAGGCGCTCCTGGTGCTCAACGAAAGTACCGTCTGGGAGTCTTTCAACATCAGCTGCAACGGAAAATGGATCGTCGCTTCGTTGGCCCCGGGGGCGGTAGGGAGTTTTTTTTGGTAAAGGTTTATGAGGTTTATGATAAACCTTATAAACCTTATAAACGTAATACACTCTTTAATACACCAGTGTCATAATTGAATGAGGCAGGCTCACGGTTTCCGCCGCCCGCTCGCCTGAATACAGCCGGTAGGGAATGGTTTCATTCGTATTGTTCATCACGACGACGACCCTTTTGCCGTCGGGGTTGAGGAAGGCGGTGGTCAGCAGTTGGGCGCGGTTGGATGAACTGATCATGCGCTTGGCGCCGGGGAGGATGAATTTCGAGAAGTGCCCGATATAGTAGTAGGAGTTCATAAAATGGAGGCTGCCTTCCCTGGTTTTGGCGTGGACGGGCGCGAAGCAAAAGTTCTGGACGTGGTTGGGGCCGCCGGTTTCGTCGAGGAGGATATTCCAGTCCGTCCAGGCCACGGCGCCGTTGTTGAAGTCGTGGATCATGTTTTCGCCGTATTGTTCGCCCCAGTGCCATTGGTCGAAGGTTTCCCAGCTGAAGGGGTAGTTACAGGCTTCGGTGAGGAGGAGGTTTTTATCCGGGAAGGCTTCGGCCACTCGTTTGACGTTTTCGTACTGGCGGCCGCCGTTCCAGATTTCGTACCAGTGAAATCCGATACCCCAGATGTATTTGGCCGCTTTCCGATCGTTCAGCAAGGCCGTGGCCCGGTGGTAGAGCAGGTCGCGGTTGTGGTCCCAGGCGATGAGTTTTTTATCCGACATCTTGTTCTTTTTCAAGACGGGGCCAAGGTGGTTTTTGATAAAATCGGTTTCCTCTTCGGCCGTGAAAATGCAGGACTCCCAGGTCTGTTTGGCCATCGGTTCGTTTTGTACGGAAAGGCCCCATACCGGGATGCCGCGCTCTTCGTACTCCTGGATAAAGCGCACGTAGTAGCGGGCCCAGGAGTCGTAAAACTCGGGTTTGAGTTTTCCGCCCTGAAGCATATTATTGTTATCTTTCATCCAGGCCGGCGGGCTCCAGGGGCTTACAAACAGGTTCAGCTTGCCGCCGGCAGCCTCTGTGGCTTTTTTGATAAAGGGGATCTTGAATTTTTCGTCGTGGGCAATGTTAAAGGAGCTCAACATCTTGTCCCCTTCGTCGACATAGGTGTAGATATCGCTGGAAAAGTCGCAGCTATTGATATTGGTCCGGCCGAAGGAGTAGCCGATGCCCTTGTCCCTATCGAAATAGGCCTCCAGGAAGGCCGCCTGCCGATCGGCTGGCAGTTTGGCAAAGGTTTCGGCGGCCGCATCGGTGAACGCGCCTCCTATGCCCAGGAAGGTCTGAAAGGTAGCGGAAGGATCGATAAACACGCAGGCCTGGTTTTCGAAAGGTTGTTCCTGGGGGAAAAGTTCAGGGTTTCTGTCTGGGAAAGGCGGTAGGGAGTATTTTCGGCGGTGGTGTAAACCGCGATGCTTTGTCCAAAAGAGGCAGATACGTTCAGGAAAATACACCCTATCAGGGCCGGGATGAAAGTCTGAATATTTTTCATAAAAAAAGTGTATTGTTATTTGTCCCAAAATAAGGGGAAAGTTAAACCAATAGCTGCTTTCATACATTCTATTATGCGTATTCATTTCTTCGAAAACATAAATCTACGCTCAATGAAAATCGTTCAATTTTTGCTCTACCCTTCCCTTCTGACTTTAGCCCTTGCCTGCGGTCAAACCAGTTCCGGTAACGAAGACCAGCCGGTAGGTGTTACGCTCGACACCACTGCTGCCGGCGACAGCGCAGCTTATACCATCCGGGTGCTCGACGCGGAAAAGCCCAGTCCGCGCAAGGAAATGAAAGGCAAGATCGGCGCCACGGAAATTACCGTCAATTATGGGAGCCCTTCGGTGCGCAACCGGGTGATCTGGGGAGGCCTGGAGCCTTACGGAGAAGTATGGCGCACCGGCGCCAACGAGGCGACCTCGATCCAGTTTTCCACCGACGTGCAAGTGGAAGGCAAGGCGCTGAAAGCTGGCCGCTATGGATTTTTCGCCATTCCGAACCAGGATAAATGGACCCTCATTTTCAACTCAGTAGCCGACCAATGGGGCGCCTTTGATTACGACGCCACCAAAGACGTGCTCCGCGTCGACGTCATGCCCCAAAGCAAAGGCGAAAATGCCGAGCAGCTCGACTATCAGATCGAGGGGAATGCAGTCATCTTGCGCTGGGAGAAGCTCGCCGTGCCCTTTACCATAGCAGCAGCCCAATAAGCAGGCCTACGGCGGCAAACACAAAGACCGCACCTTTATTTGCGCAGCCCTCCTTGACCTTTTGCTGAAAGATTTCGGAAGGCATGCAAAGCACCACCGTAAAGCGGATCTGTTCGCCGTCCAGCAATTCGACCTGCTGGACGGTGGCCACGATCCTTTCGGCATCGTCCTCGCTCAGGTCGTTGAGCTGGTCTTCCATCTCCTCTTTGATGGCGTTATTGAGCGCTCTTTCCACCGATTTTTCGATGGACTTGTCGACCGCCCCCGTAAAAAAATTATAGATACCCACCATGATCCCCGTGATTGGGTTATCGAACGTCACTTCGGGGTTTTCCACGGGTTCGACGTTCAAAAAGCGGTCGGTGGAAAAGTAGAGTGAAGTGGGTTTGATCCGGATGCGGTAGTCGAAGGTTAAGCCCGATTCCTGCATGATCTCCCCGTCTTCGTTCTCATCGCCCACGATCCCGCTGCCGGTGAGCCGCAGGTCGTTGGTGCGGATATTGACCGAAAGCGCATCGAGGGAGACCATTTTGGTGGAGTTATCGTCCTCGGGAAAGACCTTTTTCACGATGGGCAGGTCCATTTCGTCCTGCATTTGGTCTTCCGTAAAGGTGGTTTGCTCCGACAGGATGGCGAAAATGCGCAAGGCGATCTCCTGGTTGGCATTATCGACCCGGATAGGGCCCGAGCGCCAGGTAATCCGGCTTCCCTCCTTTCCGTAAAAAAACCAGTTCCGGTTTATAGCCAGGTTGCCGAAGTTAGCTTCGAGCACTCCCGGTGACGGAGACTCCAGCACGGCGGATTTATGCGTTCCGAGCACATCGCCGGGGTTGTCGTGCGCGAACACGGTAGCTCCGATATACGATTCGTATTCAAAGCTGTGGAGGGTGAGTTTGATGGGCATTGGGGTAGGTTTTCTCGTCTAATGTAGAGAAAAACTTTCACACCCCCCTATAAATCACCCAATTAGATGCGGTTTCATTCAATTCGATCCTGCTGAGGAGCGGGAGCTGGGGCTTTAATTGATCATAGATCCATACGGCCAGTTCTTCGGCGGTGGTGTTGACCATGCCGGGAATGTTGTTGAGGGTCTGGTGGTCGAGCTGTTGCTCGAGGGGTTTCCAGGCGGATTTTATTTCGGCAAAATCCATTACCCAGCCCAGGAGGGGGTCCAGGGGGCCTTCCAAAAAAAGCCTGACCCGGTAGGTATGGCCGTGGAGGTTCTTGCATTTATGGGTATCCGGCACATTGGGCAAATAATGCGCGGCGTCGAAGGTGAATTCTTTTACAATCTCCATAGTCGGTTGCGCGGGCGAGCCGCGAATTTTGGACAAAATTCCATATTTTCACCCATTCAACAAGCCCTTTTGCAAATAATATGATTCACACCACTCCGCGCCTCCGGATTCGCCCCTTGTCCATAGGGGATGCCGCCGATTTTTTTGCCTACCGGTCCGACCCCGAGGTCACCAAATTCCAGAGTTACCATTCTTCTACCCTGGAAGATGCGCAGCTCCTGATCCGCTCCATGGAAGGGCGGGCTTTCGGGAAAAAGGGGGAATGGCTGCAACTGGCCATATTGCACCTTGCGGACAAAAAGGTCGTTGGCGACCTGGGGATCAAGCCCGAGGGATACGACGAGCGGGTGGTGGAAGTGGGAGTCACCCTGTCCAAGGCCTATCAGGGCCAGGGCATAGCGAAAGAGGCCATGGGGGCGGTTATTCAGTCCCTTTTTCAACAACACGGGGTGCATCGTGTGCTTTGCTATATCGACGTGGAGAACGCCCCTTCCCTGGCGATGTTCGAAAGCATGGGCTTCCGGAGGGAGGGGCTTACGATTCAAAGTTTTTGCAACAAAGGGGTTTGGCGCGACGAATATCTATATGCCGTGCTGAGCTCCGAATGGAAACAATAACCCCAAAATCTGTCTGCTATGGCATACAATCTGCAACTCGCCGATCGCATCCGGAATGTATTCCGGGAAAAGAGAATCCCTTTCGAGGAAAAGGAAATGATGGGGGGGTGGTGCCTGCTGGTCGACGATAAAATGTGCGCCGGGGTGGTCAAGGAAAGCCTCATGGCCCGTATCGATCCCGACATTCAGGAACAAGCGCTGGCAAAGCCGGGCTGCCGTCCAATGGATTTTACGGGCCGTATCATGAAAGGCTATGTCTTTGTCGATGCCGAAGGCATTGATATGGAAAAAGACCTCGAATACTGGGTACAACTGTGCCTGGATTTCAACCCCAGGGCAAAATCCAGCAAGAAGAAAAAGAAATAGGTCCCCTACCACGTGGCAGGGGACCTGTTGTATCTATTGTTTCTGCACTCTGCAAACGGCAGACTGTTCTGCCGTGCTGAGCCTTACGAGGTATAATCCCGCCGGCAGATGCGACAGGTTCATTTCCATTTGCATGCCATTTCCGGCTGCTTGTTCCAGTATAGTACGGCCGTTCAGATCCTGAACCAGTACCCGCGCATCTTTAACATCTTCGTTCCAATTCAGCAAAAAGGGACCCGAACTGGGGTTGGGCGTGGCCTCCAACGCAAATTTGGAGACCCCCTTTTCATTGGTTGCCGAGCTCATTTGCTTGAATCCCAGGGTGTAGTAGAAATTATTCTTAAACTGGACGCTCGGAGACGTAAAGGTATTCCCCGCCCAGGTCCCGCTTATGACCGAGCTGACGGAAAATTCATAGTCGTCGGATTCCAGGAGGACGACTTCTTCCACCATGGTTAAATCGATCGGCGTCAGGTCGAAACTGGCATTCGCCGCAGTAGGCCCTTGCACGGCGGTACGCCAAACCTTGGCAAGCGATTTGTCATAGCCTGTGGGCGCTTCGGCGAAAAAATCATAGCCGTAGGTATCGTCCCCGAAAATGATGGACTGATCTCCGCCGAGAATGGCGTTTTCCAAGGTCAGAAGATCTGCCGATGCAATAGCATGCCCCGGCCAGATCCCGCCCAGGGCATGGTCGGGCGGGAAAAACAAAAAGTCTCCCTTAAACGGCGCCGTACTTGCCGCCCAGCCGCTTCCATTTGAATGCGTGCCGCCGTTTTGGCCCGTTTCGCTGGATACGGTTGTCCCCGACCCTTCATTCGATTTTAAATACATAGTGAGGGCTGCGTAGTTAGGGTGCGTGTCGTTCACATACAGCAGCATCCAGTCTCTTATAGTCTGCTGGCTAAGTTCCTCCTGGTAAAACCTGACTTCATCGATGTTACCTGTAACCGGGAAGTAAATAGGATCCCAGGATGCGGCGCCGACGATCAGGTTGTTCAGCGTGTAGGAATGAGCGCCTGCGCTGGCAGCGGTTTCACCGGCCAGTTCGCCGTTGATGTATATCCTCATAAAGCCGCCAACCGTATAAGTGCCCGCCAGGTGCACCCAAACGCCCGCATCGACCGTTCCCTGGTGCAAAAGGGTCTGGACGCCGGCATCGTCAAAAACTTCAAACTTCACCAGCCCGTTTTCCACGCCGAAGATATAGGCGTTGGTTAAGGTTACGTCGGCTTTGCTCACGATTTTTTGATCGTTTAGGGAATTGCTCAGCTTGACCCAGACCTCGATCGAAAACCCGTTGGCAATGTCGAGCGAACCATTGGAGTTGTCCGGAACGGTCACATAATCAAATCCGCCCAGGGCCAGGGTGTTGCCGCCGTATTGGGCTTGAAGCGTAAAGGAAAAAAAAGATAATAGCAAAAATGTAAAGGTTTGCTTTTTCATAATTATGGTTTTGTAAGTGAAAAATCGGGGAAGTAATGATGAAAGTAACTATAAACTTCCATAAGGGGAGCCTCCTGATTTTTTTCTCAAATCTGTGGTATTTTTGCCGCATGGACCTTCGCAAAACCTTCTATTCCCTTCCGGCTTCCTGGCGCTACCTGGCGCGCCGGCTCTATTTTCTACCCGGCGACTGGCTCGACCTGGCCAGCGGCAAGCGCTCCCCGATGGAGCCGCCCAGAGGGCTGGTCTATACCGGCAACGGCGATTTCGTCAAAGAAGGCGCCGATCTGCTCGACCACCTCGTCAAGATCGCCGGGCTCCAACCCCAACACCGCGTGCTCGATATCGGCAGCGGGATCGGGCGTGGCGCTGTGCCCCTTACGACCTACCTCGACGAACAAGGCAGCTACGAAGGATTCGACGTGGTGGAACTGGGGGTCCGCTGGTGCCAGGCCCAGATCAGCCGGCGCTTTCCACGCTTTCAATTCCAGTACATCCCCCTGGCCAACGACCTGTACCGCGAAGACGGCGCCGATGCGGCCAATTTCCGCTTCCCCTACGAAGACGGTCAATTCGATGCCGCTTTCGCTAACTCGGTCTTCACCCACATGCTTCCGGAAGAGGTGGGCAATTATCTCCGGGAGATCCACCGCGTGCTCAAACCGGGGGGCAAATGCCTGGCCACCTTTTTTATCCTGAACGAGGCGTCGAAGGGAATGATGCAAGACCTAAAAGGCTTCTATTTCCCCTACGACCACGGCCACTACCGGCTTTTCGACGAAAAAGTCAAATCCGCCAACGTCGCATTTGAGGAAGATTACCTCCGGGGAACGCTGATCGAAAACAGCGGCCTGAAGCTGCTGGAATTCTACCCGGGGTTCTGGCCTGGGCTGGAAAAAGCAAGCTGTAAGAGTTTTCAGGATATCATCCTTCTCGGAAAAATTTAGTGACGGGGTGACTAAGTCACCCCGTCACTAAATGGCACTAAATGACAAAAATCACTAACTTACCTGACGAGGATCATGTCGAATGCCCTTAACCTGCTGGTATTTTTGGAGTTAAATTCCGGTAAATGCAAGCATCTACGCCTCTCGTCACGCAAGATCAGCCGCTTTCCGCAGAGCCTTTGGAGGGCTCGTGCTACCATTGTGGGGAGCCCTGCCAGAATACTGAAATTTTCCTGGAAGAAAAGGAATTCTGTTGCGAGGGCTGCAAAATGGTGTACGAAATCCTCCACGAACACGACCTTTGCCGGTACTACCAGATCGACGACAATGCGGGGATCAGCCTGAAAGGGCGCAGGCTGGAACACTACGCCTACCTGGACGACCCGGAAGTCCGCGAAAAGCTCCTCCAATATACGGATGGGGAACAAAGTCAGGTTCGATTTTACCTCCCCCAGATTCACTGCGCTTCCTGCATTTGGCTGCTCGAAAACCTGTACCGCCTCAACGAGGGCGTCAGCCGCTCGGAAGTGAATTTTACCCGAAAAGAAGTCCGGATCTCCTACCTCGAATCGCAGACCAGCCTCCGCAAGGTGGTCGAACTGCTCAGCTCCATCGGCTACGCCCCGGCGATCAACCTGGGCGACGTCGAAAAACCGAAGGAGAAAGCGGTGAGCAAACGGCTCTACTTCCAGTTGGGGGTGGCCGGCTTTGCCTTCGGCAATATCATGTTGTTGAGCTTTCCGGAATACCTCGGGCTGAAAGGCGAGGAAGACCAATTTTTCCAGCGCCTCTTCGGCTATGCAAATATCGTGCTGGCCATCCCCGTGCTCTTTTTCAGCGGCTGGGACTATATCCGCTCGGCGGCCCTGAGCCTCCGGCACGGGCACTTCAACATGGACGTGCCGATCAGCCTGGGGATCCTTGCCTTGTTCGGCCGATCGGTGGTCGACATCCTGATGAGCGGCGGGGCCGGGTTCATGGATTCCCTGGCGGGCCTGGTCTTTTTCCTGCTCATCGGAAAATGGTTTCAGCAAAAGACCTTTTACCACCTGGCCTTCGACCGGGACTACCGCTCCTATTTCCCCATCGCCGCCCTGGTTCGCGATGGGCATGAAGAGCGATCCGTACCGGTGCAGAAACTCGAACCAGGGCAGACCATCATCGTCCGCAACGGCGAGCTGATCCCCGCCGATGGGCTCCTGCTGAAAGGAGCGGCCAGGATCGACTATAGCTTTGTGACCGGCGAGGCCGAACCCCTGGCCAAACAGGTGGGCGAGAAACTTTTTGCCGGCGGGCGGCAGATGGGCGAGCGCATCGAGCTCACCCTCACGAAAAAGGTCAGCCAGAGCTACCTCACCCAATTGTGGAACGACGCAGCCTTTCATAAAGACGGCGATTTTGCCGCCAAACGCCTCGCAGACCGGGTCGGGCGGTATTTTACTTTCGTCATCCTCCTCATCTCTGCGGTCACCCTTGCCTATTGGATCCCCCGCGACGGGAGCATAGCCTTCAACGCCTTCACAGCGGTCCTGATCGTCGCCTGCCCCTGCGCAGTGGCGCTGGCCATTCCTTTCACTTTCGGCAACAGCATCCGGATATTGGCACACAACCGCTTTTTCCTGAAAAACGTCTTCGTACTCGAAGCCCTGAGAAGCGTTCAGGCCATCGTATTCGACAAAACGGGCACCCTGACGGGCATTCAGCAGGCCGGGATAAAATACCAGGGCGAGCCCCTGAGCAGCCAGGACCGAAAGGCCGTTCAATCGTTGGTGCGGCAGTCGGCCCACCCCGCCAGCCGCCAGATCGACCATTGGCTCGGCGACACGGGCGAGCCCAGCGATGTAACGGATTTTGAAGAGATCACCGGAAAGGGAGTGCGCGGACTTGTTTTGGGAAAAAGGCTAAAAGTGGGCTCCGGATCATTTGTCCAGGCGCCAGTTAGCCAAGGAGAAGGCGTGTTTGTGGAGATCGACGGGAAGCTCCTGGGCCGTTTTGAGACGGGCAACCAATACCGCAACGGCTTGTGGGAGGTGATGCGTGATTTGAAAAGCAAATTTCAGCTGTATCTCTTGTCGGGCGATAACGACCGGGAGCGGGAGCGCCTGGAAGCCTTGTTCGACGATACCAAGGTCCTGCACTTCAATCAAAGTCCGGCCGATAAACTGAACTTCGTCAAGGAGCTCCAGGCAAAAGGCCTGAAGGTCTGCATGATCGGCGACGGTCTCAACGACGCCGGCGCGTTGCGCCAAAGCGACGTCGGTATTGTATTGACAGAAAATACGAACAATTTCACCCCGGCGAGCGACGCCATCCTTCACGCGGGTCAGTTTGACCGCCTGCCCGATTTGCTGGACTTTTCGCGGAAAAACATCAACCTGGTGTATGGAGCATACGGGTTTGCCGTGGTGTACAACATCATCGGCTTGAGCTTTGCGGTACAGGGGGCCTTGTCGCCCGTGGTGGCCGCTATCCTCATGCCTGCCAGTTCGATCAGCATGGTTTTCTTCGGCGTGTTGTCGAGCAATTGGCTGGCGGGAAGGCTGAATCTGCGTCGCTGGAATGATAAAAATCACCCTATTGTCTGATGTATGTCATTATTGAGGCCTCCCGGGGCTGGCTACCTTGTGCCTGTATTTTGGACTTTTTAGTTGCCTGACATATGAAAATTATCCTGCTTCTGATTCTGATCAGCCTGCTCGTCGCCCTGGGTTTCCTGGTGGCTTTTCTCTGGGCCGTCCGCTCCGGGCAGTACGAAGATGAATACACTCCTTCTGTTCGCATCCTTCTGGACGACGAACCCAGTTCAATACAAAACGATAATCCAACAAATTCCAAAAAGTAATTCCGTATGGCTCAGCTTGAACAATTTAGTTACGACAACAGTATTGTGAAGAAATTCGCGATCGCGAGCGTCGTATTTGGAGTGGTCGGGATGTTGGTCGGGTTGTGGGCTGCTTTGGAGCTCATTTTCCCTACCTTAAACCTGGGCATTCCGTACACGACGTTTGGGCGTATCCGTCCGCTGCACACCAATGCGGTGATCTTTGCATTTGTCGGAAACGGTATCTTCATGGGGGTTTATTACTCCCTTCAGCGGCTGCTCAAAGCCCGCATGTACAGCGATTTGCTCAGCAACCTTCATTTCTGGGGCTGGCAGTTGATCATCCTTGCCGCGGCGATCACGCTGCCGCTCGGGATCACCTCCGCGTCCGAATACGCCGAGCTCGAATGGCCGATCGACATCGCCATCGCGCTGGTTTGGGTGATCTTTGGGATCAACATGTTCGGCACCATCCTCAAGCGCAGGGAAACCCACCTCTACGTGGCGATCTGGTTTTATATCGCCACCTGGATCACCGTCGCGGTGCTGCACATTGTCAAAAACATCGAGCTCCCGGTTTCCTTGTGGAAAAGCTACCCGATCTACGCTGGAGTGCAGGATGCTTTGGTGCAATGGTGGTACGGGCACAACGCCGTGGCTTTCTTCCTGACCACGCCCTACCTGGGCCTGATGTATTACTTCCTTCCCAAAGCGGCCAATCGTCCGGTCTATTCCTACCGCCTGTCGATCATTCACTTCTGGGCGCTGATCTTTATCTATATCTGGGCCGGACCGCACCACTTGCTGTACACCTCGCTTCCCGACTGGGCTCAGTCCCTCGGCACGGTATTCAGCATCATGCTCATCGCTCCCTCCTGGGGCGGTATGCTCAACGGCTTGCTGACCCTTCGGGGCGCCTGGGACCGAGTTCGGCAGGACCCGGTGCTGAAATTCCTGGTCGTCGCTGTGACGGCCTACGGGATGTCCACCTTTGAGGGCCCGATGCTTTCCATCAAATCCTTCAACGCGATCAGCCACTTTACGGACTGGACCATTGGACACGTGCACATCGGCGCGCTGGGATGGAACGGCTTCCTCACCTTCGGGGTGCTGTACTGGTTGATCCCTCGCATGTATAAAACAGAGCTTTATTCTCTGAAGCTGGCCAATACGCACTTCTGGATCGGTACCCTCGGTATTCTGTTCTACGCTATCCCCCTGTATTGGGCCGGCTGGACGCAGAGCCTGATGTGGAAACAGTTTACCCCCGATGGTTTCCTGCAGTATCCCAATTTCCTGGAAACGGTAACCCAGATCGTTCCGATGTACGCGATGCGGGCATTGGGCGGGACCCTTTTCCTCACCGGGGTATTCATCATGGTGTACAACCTGATGAAAACCGCCGCCAGGGGATCCTTTGTAGCCAATGAGGCCGTGGAAGCCCCTGCCCGCGAGGTGTATGTAGCCCACAAAGGCGACCACTGGCACAAATGGTTGGAAAGAAAGCCGATCCAGATGCTTATCGGCTCCCTGGTGCTTATCCTCATCGGAGGGATCGTGGAAATTTTCCCGATGATGCTCATCGACAAAAATGTGCCGAAAATAGCCACGGTTATGCCTTACACGCCCCTCGAACTTCACGGCCGCGATATTTACATCCGGGAAGGTTGCGTAGGCTGCCACTCCCAGATGGTTCGTCCTTTCCGTTCGGAAACGGTTCGCTACGGGGAGTACTCCAAATCGGGCGAATTTATTTACGATCGCCCCTTCCTGTGGGGATCCAAGCGCACGGGGCCGGATCTGCACCGAGTTGGCGGGAAGTTTCCCGACAGCTGGCACTACAATCACATGTACGACCCAAGGAGCATGTCGCCCGGCTCGCTGATGCCGCCCTATCCCTGGCTGATCGACAAGGACATGAACACGTCCCTGATCCCCGGTAAAATTGTGGCGCTCCGCAAACTGGGCACTCCTTACCAGCCCGGTTATGAAAAGATTGCATTGGATGATTTGAATAAACAAGCAAAGAAAGTAGCAGAAAGCCTGCGCAAGGACGGAGTGGAAGACGAAACCCTGGAAAACAAGGAGATCGTCGCGCTCATTGCCTACTTGCAGCGTCTGGGCACGGATATCAAGCCCAAGGCGCAGGCCGGAAAGTAAACTGAAAAGTCCATCATACCTTCGCCGGTTGCCAGGTGCAACCCATCTGGTAACCGGCTTTTAACAAATCAAAAATCGCAATCATGTTCAAACATATCCTCGCGGGCGCCGACCTCAACTGGATGGCCATCTTTGCCCTCGTTACCTTCTTTGCCCTGTTTGCCGTTGCGTTGGTGGCCATTTTCGCTACGGATCAAAAGTACCTCAACAGGATGGCCAGGCTGCCCATGGAAGAGGAGGAACAACCCCGCGATTAACCTATTAAAAAACACGAAAGCTGAAAGGATATGAAAAAGCCATTTCTCTATAAAGCCTTCTTCCTCCTGCCCCTGCTGCTTGTCTCCGCAAGCGCCTTCGCTCAACAGGCTACGGCTTCGAATGCAGGGGCTCCATCGTTTTTCTACGATAAACTGTTCAGCACCATCGTCCTGGTTGTAGCCGGCATCATTATTCTGGCTGCCGTAGCTGCCATGTACCGCCTGCTCGACGCCATGATCAAAGTCCAGCAAATCCAGGTGTACCGGGAAAAAGGACTGGAATCCTTCCTCGAAGAGGTGCAAAAGGAAAAAGAGTCCTGGTGGACCCGGCTCATGAGAAGCTGGACCAAAGCCGTGCCCGTAGAACGCGAGCAGGATGTGCTCTTCGACCACGATTACGACGGCATTCGCGAGCTGGACAACAGCTTGCCACCCTGGTGGGTCGCCCTGTTTTACATTACAATCGCCTTCGCGGTCGTGTATATGTCCTACTACCATTTCTTTGGCAAAGGGCTCGGCTCCCAGGCTGAGTATGAGCAGGAAATGCAGCGGGCGGAAGAAGCCGTGGCCGCTTTTCGCGCCCAGCAAGCCGACCAGGTCACCGAGGAAAATGTTACGGCACTGACCAATGAAGCCGATTTGGCCATTGGCCAAACCATATTCCAGGCCAACTGCGTGGCATGCCACGGCGCCGGCGGCGAAGGGGGCGTAGGCCCCAATTTGACCGACCCATACTGGATCAACGGAGGGGGCATCAAAAACGTATTCAAGACCATAGTCTACGGTGTACCCGCAAAGGGGATGATCTCCTGGAAGGAGCAATTGCGGTCTTCCGAGATCCAAAAAGTCGCTAGTTTTATCCTTACGCTAGAGGGTACCAATCCTCCCAATCAGAAAGAACCGCAGGGCGATCTGTACGAGGAGGTGGCCCCGCAGGCCCAGCCGACACCCGATTCCACGGCCGTCGAGGCCGGGGGAAGCGTGGGCATGAAATAAACCCGGCTTACCGGTGCAGAAACGGCAGCCTTGGGCTGCCGTTTCTGTTTTACAATTGTTGTAATGTAATATTATTGTCATGACAATGGATAGCAATCCCTTCCCGGAAGATCAAGAAGAATTTCGCGACAAGATCTCTACGGTCGACGATACGGGGAAAAGGGTCTGGGTATTTCCCAAAAAACCGGCGGGAAGGTTCTACAACGCCAGAATATGGCTGAGCCTTTTTCTACTTATACTCCTGATCGGCATCCCCTTCATCAAGGTGGGGGGCGAACCCATCATGTTGTTTAATGTGCTCGAGCGCCGGTTTATCCTGTTCGGCATTCATTTCATGCCTCAGGATTTTCACCTGTTTGGGCTCGCTATGCTCACCCTGGTGGTTTTTATCATCCTCTTCACCGTCGTCTTCGGCCGGATCTTCTGCGGCTGGGTCTGCCCGCAGACCATCTTTATGGAGTTGGTGTTTCGCCGGATCGAGTATTGGATCGAGGGCGACGCCAACCAGCAACGCAAGCTGGCCGCCAGCCCCTGGACGACCGAAAAGGCAATCCGGAAACTAAGTAAACACGCCATCTTTTTCGCCATCGCGGTGGTGGTCTCCAATACTTTCCTGGCCTGGATCATCGGCGCCGATCAGGTGATGAAGATCGCGACCGATCCCCTCAACCAGCACATGGGCGGATTTATTGCCATGCTGGTATTTTCCTTCGCCTTCTATTTCGTCTTTTCCTACCTGCGCGAGCAGGTCTGTATCGCCATCTGCCCCTACGGCCGTCTTCAGGGGGTGCTTCTCGGCAAGGACTCTATTGTCATCGCATACGACCATGTCAGGGGAGAGCCCCGAGGGAAGATCCGCAAGGAGGCGCCCAAGGCCGCCGTTCAGGCGGAGACCAAACTGGGCGACTGCATCGACTGCAAACTCTGCGTCCATGTCTGTCCGACGGGCATCGACATCCGGAACGGCACCCAGCTGGAATGCATCAACTGCACGGCCTGCATCGATGCCTGCGACGAGGTGATGGACAAGATCGAACGTCCCCGCGGTCTCATCCGGTACGACAGCTTTACCGGGATCGAAGAGGGGCGCAAAAAGATCTTTACTCCCAGGGTAATCGCCTATTCCGTGCTATTGGGGATCCTGCTGATCGTGAATATTTTGCTGCTCGGCGCCCGCACGGATATTGAAACCAATTTGTTCCGGACGGGTGGCAGTTTGTTCAACAAGGTCGATGAACAAACGCTCAGCAATACCTACAATTACACCATGGTCAATAAAACCCGGGAGGATATGCCGGTCGAGTTTCGGCTTGCAGGCAGCCCCGGTGAGATCAAAGTGATCGGGAAAGCGCCGGTCGCCCAGAGCGGAGAAAAAACCGAAGGCACCCTGCTAATCTACATGCAGCGCGAGAACCTGAGCGGCCGGAAAACCGAGCTCCACATCGAGGTTTACTCCAACGGGGAGTTGGTCGATAAGACGAAGACCAATTTTTTTGGGCCGGGGAAATAATTTAAGATGAGGTGAGAGTAGAGGAGACTAATCTCACCTACCCATCTAAAAATAAGTAAATACCAAAAAAATGCACGCAATTAAGCTCTCCTGGGGAACCGGCATCGCAATCACCTACACCATCTTCGTCCTTGTATTGGTATTTGCGGTTGTGCAGTCCACCAAGGTGGATCACAGCCTGGTAACGGAAGATTATTACCAAAAAGACCTGGAGTATCAGACCCAGATCGACAAGGAGGTCAATGCACTAAACCTCGGCGAGGATTTGCAGATCAAATACGCCGATGCGCAGAAGGCCGTGCAGCTCCAGTTTCCGGCTGAGCTGGGCGCAGTGCAGGGCAAGATCCTTTTCTTCCGCCCTTCCGACAAAAACCTCGATTTCGAAGCGCCGGTTAAGGCCGACGAGCGGGGCCAACAGACTATATCCACCCAAACCATGATGCCGGGCCTCTGGAAAGTGCAGGTCAACTGGCAAGCGGGCGGGGTGGCGTATTATAAGGAGGAAAGTATTATTTTCTGAGGTTTAGATAGTTTAGGGAGGTTTAGAAAGTTTAGTTTTCTAAACCTCCCTAAACTATCTAAACTTTCTAAACCCATAATAAATGTTTCTCTGGACCGCCTTCACCATCGGCCTTCTCGGCAGCCTCCACTGCATCGGCATGTGCGGGCCGATCGCTTTGTCCTTGCCTTACGGAGGGGCGGGGCGCCTCGCGGCGGCGGGAAACGGTTTGTTGTATAATCTGGGGCGGACTTTTACCTACGTCTTGATCGGAAGCCTGTTCGGGTTGCTGGGGAAAGGGATTTTCCTCGCCGGGTACCAGTCGGCGCTGTCCATTTCGATGGGGGTGCTGATGCTGATCCTCGCGTTTTTTTCAACCGATCTCGAATCCCGGGTCGCGCGATTGTCTTTTTTGCAAAAGCCGCTATTTCGCCTGAAATCCGCGCTGGGCAATCTGATCCGCGCCAAGTCCCATACCTCCTTCCTGGGCATCGGCATGCTCAACGGGTTGCTCCCTTGCGGGCTGGTCTATATGGCTGTAGTGGGCGCCGTATCTACCGGCAGCGTTTGGAAAGGGGCTGCCTACATGGGGCTCTTCGGCCTGGGCACCATCCCCCTGATGCTGTTTACCTCCCTGGCCGGCAACTGGATCGGCGTGCAGGTCCGCCGCCGTATTCGCGCGGTGTTGCCCTTTATGCTCGCCCTGATCGCCGTGTTGCTGATCTTCCGCGGACTGAACTTCGACCTGCCGCGAGGCCTCGAACTGTGGGAAGACGCCGCTGATGTGCCCATGTGCCACTGACAAAAATCAATCCTTCTTCTGACTATTATCATTACCACAGGGCTGAAAACCCCTGATTTTTGGTACTGTGAAAAGACCCCGGACCAAGGATATCGGTAGTGATAAAATTCCGAACTAAGTCCTGCTCTTCTGTTTGACGAATTAGCCGCGATTGGCGGCGTTGAGAATTTTTTTCTGTTCGTATAGGTTAGTTTTCTTTAGCCCCGTCTGAAAGCGACGGGGCTTTTTTATTCCTCTATTTTTTTACCAATATAGACCAGTCGACAACCTTTCTCCACAACCTCGAGGCTCGCGAGGTTACGCGGAAGCGGCTCTATGTTCCCGCCGGGAAGCTCGATAAAAAGTGGAATAGCCCCCACCGCATCGTTCAACTTTTTGATGAGGACGCCCAGATGTTCATTGGAAAAAACATTGACTTCGTGGATTTCCGGGTAATCCCTTGCCACTTCGCTCATGTTAATAAAATCATCCGTATAGGACAAGATGCCTGTCTCGGGTAAATTCCGGATATCCCGCTTCATTTCCGTTGAAGTGATCAGTCGGAAGGAGCCTTTTTCCCCAAACGTATTCTGAAAGCGGCGCATAGCATACTCATTCACATCATCGCTGCTTGTCATGGCCAGTAGATACCCCACATCGACCAAGTCGAATTCTTCCTCCAAGGTGTCATTGTAAACGTTTGCCACAAAAGCCGTCAATCCTGCGGACTTTGCCTCTTCGATATTGCTGTCGGAACTGTCGATCATCACCACGTGACGCCCTTTGGAAATCAAATATTTCGCAATAACCCGGGACACTCTGTTGGCGCCTACCAACAATATGCCGCTCGAGGCGGTTTGGATAACCTTCAACAATTTGGCCATGAGCCGGGCTGTGCTTGCATTCAGCAAGACCGTCCCCAAAACGATCATAAAAACCAGTGGGGTTATGTATTCCGCCTGAGGCACCTGGCCGGCCAGGCGGATGCCAAAGAGCGACGCAATACCCGCTGCGACTATACCCCGGGGGCCAACCCAGGAAATAAACAGTTTCTCCCGCAGGAGTAAAGCCGTTTTATTAGTGCTCCACATCACTCCTATCGGTCTCAGGACAAAAACGACGAAGAGAAAAAGCCAAAGGCAGCGCCAATCGAGTAACAACGTGAGATCTTCCAGGTCGATATTGGCTGCCAGCAGGATAAACAGAATGGAAATCAGCAGAATGCTCAGGCTTTCCTTGAAATACAAAATTTCCTTTAGCCGGGGCACATCCAGGTTGCCCAGAACCATGCCCATTACCACGACCGATAAAAGTCCGCTTTCATGCGCCAAAGTCTCCGAAAAGACAAAAACCGCTAATACCAGGGCAAGGGTAAACACGTTGAGCAAAAAATGCGGGATGAGTTCTTTTTATCATGGCCCGCAGAAATAACGCCGCCAATGCTCCCAGAGCAAGCCCAATCAATAAAATTTGGATGAACTGCATAAAAGCATGAGAAGTAAATTCAAACCCGCCTTCTCCCGAAAGGATGAACTCGTAAACCAATACCGCCATCAAGGCCCCGATTGGGTCGATCAGTATCCCTTCCCATTTTAAAACCGTCGACACATTTCGATTGAGAGGAATATTTTGCAATATCGGTGCGATAACGGTAGGCCCCGTAACAATGATGAGCGCGGCAAATAAAAAAGAAATAGACCAGTTCAGGTCCATGATGAAATGGGCGCCCAATCCCGCTCCGATAAAAGTGACCAGGGAACCCAGGGAGATCAGCCTCCCGATGACAGGGCCTACCTCCTTGATTTCCTTTCTCTTTAGGGTCAGCCCGCCTTCAAAAAGGATTATCCCGATTGACAGGGAAACAAAGTAGAATAAATATTTCTGTGGGAATAGACCTATCCCCGTTTCCGGGTTATAAATGGGGGCGATTAACTTTTGACCGTCGGCGGTCCATAACATGGCCAGGGGGCCTACGGCTAGCCCAATAAGAATCAAAGGAGCGATAGAGGGTACCCGGGTACGCCAGGCCAACCATTGTGCAATGATCCCCAAAATGATTATTCCGGCTAATTCCTGCATAAGTAGGGTAGTGTTACAATACATGCCCAAAATACTAAAATTCCTTACCTTTGCCGCCTAATTGCTGCACATGAAGTTTGTGGACGAAATCAACCGGCGGCGCACCTTTGCCATCATCAGCCACCCCGACGCAGGGAAAACTACCCTGACGGAAAAACTACTCCTTTTCGGGGGGGCCATCCAGATCGCCGGGGCCGTCAAATCCAATAAGATCAAAAAATCGGCGACCTCCGACTTTATGGAGATCGAGAAACAGCGGGGTATCTCGGTGGCTACCTCCGTAATGGGCTTCGACTACCGCGACCTGAAGATCAATATCCTCGATACACCCGGCCACAAAGACTTCGCCGAAGACACCTACCGCACCCTCACTGCTGTCGACAGCGTGATCGTCGTCATCGACGTGGCCAAAGGGGTGGAGGAACAAACCGAAAAACTCGTCGAGGTCTGCCGCATGCGCCACACCCCCATCATCGTCTTCATCAACAAACTCGACCGCGAGGGAAAGGACCCCTTCGACCTGCTCGACGAAGTGGAGACCAAACTGCATCTCCACGTCTGCCCGCTGAGCTGGCCCGTGGGCATGGGACAGCAGTTCAAGGGGGTGTACAACATGTACGAACAAAAACTGGCCCTCTTTCGCCCCCACGGCAAGCAGGAAGCCGAGGACACCATTGAAATACACGATCTCGCCGACCCGGAACTCGACCGCCACATACCCCCGCGACAGGCGACGGAACTGCGCGAGGAGATACATACAATTGAGAGCGTCTACCCCAAATTCGACCGCGAAACCTACCTGAAAGGCGCCGTTTCTCCGGTGTTTTTCGGCAGCGCCGTCAACAACTTCGGGGTCAAGGAGTTGCTCGACTGTTTCGTCGAGATCGCCCCCTCTCCCCTTCCGCGACCTACGGAGGAGCGGATCGTCGATCCCTACGAAGACAAATTTTCGGGTTTTGTGTTCAAGATCCAGGCGAACATGGACCCGAAACACCGCGACCGCATCGCCTTCCTGCGCATTTGTTCCGGCAAGTTCGAGCGAAACACCAACTACTTCCACGTGCGGCAAAACCGCAGCATGAAGTTCTCCAACCCCACTTCCTTCATGGCCGATAAAAAAGAGGTGATCGACGAAGCCTTTCCCGGCGATGTGGTGGGCCTGTACGACAGCGGCAATTTCGTGATCGGCGATGCCGTTACCTCCGGAGAATCCCTGCATTTCAAAGGGATACCCAGTTTTTCCCCCGAAATGTTCCGCTACGTGAACAACAAGGACCCCATGAAGCAAAAACAGCTTCAAAAAGGCCTCGATCAGTTGATGGACGAAGGGGTGGCGCAGTTGTTCACCAAGGAAACTACCAACCGGAAGATTATAGGCACGGTGGGCGCCCTGCAATTCGACGTGATACAATACCGCCTTTTGCACGAATACGGCGCGTCGGTGGATTTTGAACCGGTTCACATTTACAAAGCCTGCTGGCTGAGGTTTCCCAACGACAAGGACTTCGCGGAATTCCTGCAGCGGCGGAAAAACGATATGGCAAAAGACAAGCCCGGCAATTGGGTCTTCCTGGCCCCCAGCGCCTGGATGCTCCAGATGGCCCAGGAAAACCACCCCTCGGTCGAATTTCACTTTACCAACGAATTCTAATTTTACCAAACAATATGTCCCAGCAAAACGAGCTCTTCAAGAAACTCACCGCCCACTGTAAAGAATACGGCTTCATTTATCAATCCAGCGAGATCTACGACGGCCTCAGCGCCGTGTACGACTACGGGCCATACGGCGTATTGCTGAAAAACAATATCAAGGAATACTGGTGGAAGGCCATGGTCCAGATGCACGAAAATATCGTGGGGCTCGACTGCGCCATCTTCATGCACCCGAAAACCTGGGTGGCCTCCGGCCACGTCGACGCTTTCAACGATCCGCTGATCGACAACAAGGACAGCAAGCGCCGCTACCGGGCCGATCAGCTCGTGGAAGGGTATATGGAAAAGGTGCAGGGCAAGATCGACAAGGAGGTGGAAAAAGCACGCAAGCGCTTCGGCGATACCTTCGACGAACCTATGTTCCTCAAAACCAATGAGCGGGTGGTGAAATACGTCGAGGAGCACGAAACCGTGCGACTTCGGCTGGCCGACCTGATGACCCGCAAAGACCTCGAGGGACTCAAAAATCTCATCGACGCACTCGAGATCGCCGACCCGGAAACCGGTTCCCGCAACTGGACGGAGGTGCGTCAGTTCAACCTCATGTTCACCACCCAACTTGGCAATATCTCCGGAGAGGAAGGCAAGCTCTACCTGCGCCCCGAAACCGCCCAAGGCATTTTCGTCAACTTCCTCAACGTGCAGAAGACCACCCGGCAAAAGCTTCCCTTCGGGATCGCCCAGATCGGAAAGGCTTTCCGCAACGAGATCGTGGCCCGCCAGTTCATCTTCCGGATGCGGGAGTTCGAGCAGATGGAAATGCAATTCTTCATCCGCCCCGGCACGGAAATGGAATGGTACAAATACTGGAAGGAAACCCGTATGAAGTGGCACCTGGCCCTCGGCACGCCGGCGGAAAAGCTGCGCTTTCACGACCACGACAACCTCGCCCACTACGCCAATGCGGCGGTGGATATCGAGTTCGAATTTCCCTTCGGCTTCAAGGAACTGGAAGGGATTCACTCCCGCACGGATTTCGACCTGACCAGCCACCAGGAGTTGTCGGGGAAAAAGCTGCAATACTTCGATCCGGAGCTCAACGAGAACTACGTTCCTTTCGTGGTGGAGACCTCCATCGGCTGCGACCGCATGTTCCTGGCCATACTGAGCCATGCGCTGATCGAGGAAGCTGTGCCTGGAAGCGAAGACGGGGAAAACACCCGCGATGTGCTCAAATTGCACCCGGCGCTTGCCCCGATAAAATGCGCCGTGCTGCCCCTCAAGCGCAACGAAGACGCCCTGGTGGAAAAAGCCCGGAGCATTTTCAACGAATTGAAGTTCTCCTTCCCCTGTCAATACGACGACACCGGCAGCATCGGCAAACTCTATCGCCGCCAGGATGCCATCGGAACGCCCTACTGCGTGACGGTCGATTTCGAGACCCTGGAAAACAATACCGTCACGATCCGCGAACGCGACAGCATGGTGCAGGAGCGGGTACCGGTCTCCCGGGTCGAGCAAATCGTCGGCGAACGGGTGGATATGAGGAAGATATTCAAATAGCGCTTATGAAATTACCCATTCTCCTGTTGTTTTTCGGGCTCCTGGCTTCCAGTGCGGGGGCTCAGGTCAAAAGCCATTTCAAGCTTCCCGAAGCCGTCCGCGAGGTGTCCGGCCTGGTGATCAATCAGGAGGGGCAGTTTATATGGCATAACGACAGCGGGCATGAGCCCAAGCTCTATTTTACCGACGGGCAAGGGGAGCTTCTCCACATCCTGCACTACCCCGGACTCCCGGCAACGGATTGGGAGGATATAACTCAATCCCCTTCGGGCGACCTCTTCATCGGCAATTTCGGCAGCAACTGCCATTGTCGCTACGACCTGGCTATTTACATCCTTCCCGCCTCTCCCGACGAGCCCATCGACTCCATCAACTTCCACTACCCGGATCAGATGGCTTTTCCTCCGGAAGAACCCTGGCGGAATTTCAATATGGAAGCGATGTTCTGGTTTCGGGACTCCCTGCACCTCTTTTCGAAAAACACCATCGAAAAGGGCAACGACTACACCAAGCATTACGTCATTCCCGCCCAGCCTGGCAATTATAAGGCCATCCTCCGCGACAGCTTCCAGTTGAAAAGGCAGCAGCTGGTCACCGGCGCCGCCATCAGCCCCGACGGTTCATCTTTCGCACTACTGGGGCTTTATGCCAAGAGGTTTCTGGGCTTCATTCCCCAGTCGAAAGCTACCATTTACGTCTTCCCCAAATTCGACGGCGACCGCTTTTTCGATAAAAAGCCGCTCAAAAAGGGCATCAGGCCCTACGTCTACGCCCTCCAATACGAGGCGATCGACTTCTACGACGAGGAAACCCTGGTGATCGGGTCCGAGAAGACCATCATCATTCCGGCCAAGGCAAAAAGGATCCGGCTGGGAAAGCGGTTTTTTCGATAAAGTCATACGGCGGCCTGCGGCCGCCGTATGACTTTTTAAATGAGGAAGGACGGGCTGTGCCCGTCCTTCCTCATTTAAATTAATTTTAGTAAAGTACTTAAAGGCTGGAAATCAGCAATAAATCCAAATCGGTCGATTTGATCTCGAAGAGCTTGCCAAGGTACTCATTGGTGAGGCAGCCTTTATACATGTAAACCCCGTTTCGGAGGCCCATGTGGCCGAAAATATGCTTCTCCAGGTTGCCGGACTGGCCTGCCTGGAGCAGGATAGGCGTGAGAATATTACTGACGGCGATAGAAGCCGTGCGCGAAACGCGGGAAGCCGTGTTGGGTACGCAGTAGTGGATGACGTCGTGCTTGATAAAGGTCGGTTTGTCCAGGGTCGTCAGTTCGGAGGTGGCGAAACAACCGCCCTGGTCGATGCTCACATCGATGATCACGGCGCCGGGTTTCATCTTCTGAACCATATCTTCGCTTACCACGATCGGTGTGCGCCCCGATTTGGAGTGGATGGCTCCGATCGCTACATCTGCGTTCCGCAGTTCCTTTTCCAGGTGTACGGAGTACACGGCGGAGGTGTACAGGCGCTGCCCAACGAGCTCCTGGATGCGTTTGAGCTTGTAAATATTGTTGTCGAAAATTCGGACCTCCGCGCCCAGGCCAAGGGCGGTGCGGGTCGCAAATTCAGCTACCACCCCGGCGCCGAGAATGACCACCTTGGTGGGCGGCACCCCCGATATACCGCCGAGCAGCACGCCCTTCCCTCCGTTCGTATTGGTGAGCAACTCCGCAGCCGTAAGCATGGCGTTGAGGCCGGCCAGTTCGCTCATCGTGCGCACGAGGGGGAAGGTACCGTCGTCGTCCTGCAAATACTCCATGGCAAGGGCGATGACGCGCTTGTTTTTGAGTTTGTGGAGGTAATCGGCGGTAATCACCGGGAGTTGAAGCGGCGAGATCAGGATTTGGTTGGGCCGCATCAGGTCGATCTCTTCCAGCGTGGGCGGTGCGATCTTGAGGATGATGTCGGCCTTGTACACATCCTCTTTGCTGTAAGCGATCTCGGCCCCATGCTCGGAGTAGTCGATATCCTGGTAATAGGATTTCTTCCCGGCATCTGCTTCCACGATGATCCGGTGGCCGCGCGCCAAAAGGGTCCTGGCCGATGCAGGCACCAGGGCGACCCTGTTTTCCTGTAAAATGGATTCCTTCGGAATGCCGATATATAAACCTCCGGACTTTTGCTCTACCTGGAGCATTTCCGGCTGGGTTTGGTAATGGCCCTCCGTCAGGGATTTTGGTATGGGTATCTTCTTTTTGGAATCGCTCATATAGCATGCTGCTCAACCTACAAATATATTACTTTTCGAACGGAATCCCGCTCGGGCTTTATCTGAATTCGAACCACATCCGCAGGCGCCAGCCCCTCCAACATTTCCGGCCATTCGACAAAACAATAATCGTCGTCGTAGAGGTAGTCCTCCACCCCGATATCCAGGGCTTCCTGCTCGTTGGCCAGGCGGAACAGGTCGAGGTGATGCAAGGCCTTCGCCTTCCCGGCCCGATCCGTATAAAGGTATTCGTTGACCAGGGAAAACGAAGGGCTCACCACTCCTTCAAGCGCGCCCAGTTGCCTGCACAGGGCCTGAATAAACGTCGTTTTCCCCGCGCCCATTTCTCCGTATAGGAAAAACTTTTTCCGGTCGCCGGCATAAGCCAGCAATTGGGCGGCCAGAAGCTCCCAATCCGACAGGGTATTTACAACGAATTCTTTAGCGCCCTTAGAAAACATCGTTGGCTTTATCCGATTTTAGTGCTTTATTTCTGTTATTTAAACTTTTCCAAGATAAACCAAATATGAAAACTCCGCCATTCTTTCTCGTTTTAGCCGCACTCCTGGGACCTGTACTTGTCCAGGCGCAGGACGAAGTCCCCTCTTCCTCGATCACCCTGGTGGTCAACCAGGACAATGCGTTTGGTTTTTACCCGGCTATTTTCGGCAGCGTTGGCGTAAAGCCGGGTTCTTCCGCCACGTTCTACGGCATTTTCTGGACGAATGCATCCTTTGGCAGCCCGGCCACGGTGACCGATCTTTGGACGGAGGTAGGCGCCGGCTGGAGTTGGAGCGTAATGGAAAATCGCCTGTTGATCAATCCCACCCTGGGCATCACAAATGGAAAACTGTTATCCGGGGGTTCGCAGGGGGTCGTCGGGGACGGGATCGTCCCGGGGATTACAGCGTTTTACCTCGACGATCGATTTGAAGTGGAGTTATTCGGCGCCTATTACAAGGCGCTGCGGCGGGAAGGTCCTGTGACCAGCGATTATCTCCTCTACTGGATCTATCCGGGCTTTCGCTTTTCGAAGGTATTCTCGGCGGGCTTTCAGGCCGAGTCTTTTCAATTGACCCGCACGGACGGCGGCGACCCGGCCACCCTGTACACCTGGGTTGGAGGCTACCTGAAAGCGACCGTCATGGAAAGATATTCGCTCCGTTTTTCGGCGGGCAGGAACTTTACGGAAGATTCGGACTACTCGCGGGAGTACTATAAAATGAATTTGGTCATTCCGCTGGGAAATTGATCCTTACTTCTTCTTAAAATCCCCTCGCTTCCAGGCTTCGAAGAAGTCCTTCCAGGCGATGGGGTTGAAGATATTCATGGGCGGGGTTTGCCCGATGTAGTAATAGGAGCTGGCCTGTTGGCGGAGGTAATAATCCGCGTTTTCGCGGCCGTCGTAGGGCAGGGTAGCTCTGACGCGCTCGAGGTTATCGGCTGTGAGGTTGCGGGCCGCGCGGGCCTGCAATTCGGAGCTTACGTCCATCGCCAGGAACTCCAGGCGGAAATTTTCGCGGCTCGGCCAGGGAAAGATCACGGCCATGGGGAGGTTAATGGTATCCCGGGTCAGGAGTTGGACCAGGGAGTAGCGGTTCTCCTTAAGCGTGTCCGGAATCGTGAGCTCGTAGGATTTAAAGCCGATAGCCGAGAATTCGACCAGATCGCCCTTGCGGACCACGATGGAAAAAAAGCCGTTAAAGTCGGAATAGGTACCCCGGCCTTCGCCTACGACCAGGATATTCGTATAGGGAATCGGAACCAGCAACTCGTCGCTGCCGTCGAGCACCATGCCCGAAAATTGGATCAGATCCTCCTGAATGGGTTGAGCGAGCAGCGACACGGTGTTTCCTCCCAGCAGAAGGCCCAACACGGGTAAGAGGTTCTTCCAATTCATCGATATCCTGTTTTGGTGGTACAATATAGACGCGGGACCCCCTTTAAAGGTTTGCCAAGGCTCGAAAATTAGCAATTATTAAGCCCGAAGGGCGAGTTTTAACACTTCGCTCATTTCGGTAACGTAATGGAACGTCATGCCTTCGATGTAAGAGGGCTGGATATCTTCCACGTGCTTTTCGTTTTCCTTGCACAGGATGATCTGCCGGAGGCCGGCACGTTTCGCAGCAAGTATCTTTTCCTTGATCCCTCCGACCGGCAGCACTTTCCCCCGAAGCGTGATCTCCCCGGTCATGGCGAGATAGGGCTTGAGGGGCCGTCCGGTAAAAGCAGAGGTGATGGCAGTGAGCATGGTAATACCTGCCGATGGGCCGTCTTTCGGGATGGCGCCCTGGGGCACGTGCAGGTGAATATCGCGCTGGCTGAACAGCTCGACGTCGATGCCAAGCTCTTCACAATGTGCTTTTATATAGCTCAGGGCGGTGGTGGCCGACTCTTTCATCACATCGCCGAGGTTGCCGGTCATGGTGAGCATGCCCTTGCCTTTATTGAGGCTGACTTCGATAAAGAGGATGTCGCCGCCTACTTGCGTCCAGGCCAGGCCGACCGCCACACCTGGCGTGAGCGCTTTTTGGTACACGTCGTTCGAATGTCTCGAAGGGCCCAGATACCCGCGCAGGTCTTCGGGGTTGACCACGATGTTAGACACCTCGTCCATGGCCACCCTTTTCGCCACCCCGCGCATGATGCCCGCGATGCGGTGGTTGAGGGAGCGGACCCCCGACTCCCGGGTATATTCTTCGATGGCTTTGCGAACGGTCTTGACCGGTATTTTGATATGGGAAGCCTTCAGGCCGTGCTCGTCCCGTTGCAGCGGGATAAGGTGGCGCTTGGCTATTTCCACCTTTTCCTCCGTGGAATAGCCACTGATCTCGATGATCTCCATCCGGTCCAGCAAAGCGGGCTGGATGGTGGCCAGGGAGTTGGCGGTGGCTACGAACATGACCTTGGAGAGGTCGTATTCCAGTTCCAGGTAGTTGTCGTGAAAGGTCGAATTCTGTTCCGGATCGAGCACTTCGAGCAGGGCCGAAGACGGGTCTCCTCGGAAATCCTTGCCCACTTTGTCGATCTCGTCGAGGATAAAAACCGGGTTCGAGGAGCCCGCCTTTTTGATCGATTGGATGATCCGGCCAGGCATGGCGCCGATATAGGTCTTGCGGTGGCCGCGGATCTCCGATTCGTCGTGCAGGCCGCCGAGCGACATACGGACGAATTTCCGGTCCAGTGCATTGGCGATCGATTTGCCGAGCGAGGTTTTACCCACACCCGGAGGGCCGACCAGACAAAGGATCGGGGCCTTCATGTCCCCTTTCAGCTTAAGCACAGCCAGGTGTTCGAGGATGCGCTCCTTGACCTTTTCCAGTCCGTAGTGGTCCTTGTCGAGGACCTTTTTGACCTTGCGAAGGTCAAAATTGTCCTCGGTGTATTGGTCCCAGGGCAGTTCCAGCAGCAGGTCGAGATAGTTGACCTGAATGGAGTATTCCGCTACCTGGGGGTTCATGCGCTGGAGTTTGCCGAGCTCTTTTTCGAAGGTCTCCCCCACCGCTTTTGTCCATTTTTTCTTTTTGGCCCGTTCGGCAAGGGTTCTGACTTCTTCCTCCTGAGGGTTTTGGCCCAGTTCTTCCTGTATGGTCTTGAGTTGCTGGCTCAGGAAATAATCCCGTTGCTGCTTTTCGATATCGGTGCGAACCTTGCTCTCGATCTGGTCTTTGAGCTCCAGCAGTTGCAGTTCGCCGTCCATCTGCTTATAGACGATCTTGGCCTTCTCGTGCAGGTTGTTGACCTCGAGGATATGTTGTTTTTGATGCACTTTCACCCCCAGGTTGGAGGCGATGAAGTTCAGCAAAAAGCTCTGGCTGTTTATGTTTCGAAGCATGACGATGGCCTCCGAGGGGATATTCGGCGACAGCTCGATGATCTGGCCTGCTTTGTCTATGATGGAAGCGATGAGGGCTTCGAATTCCATTTTCTGGGAAGCCTCCTCGTAGGAGATGATAGAGACGATCCCTTCCATATAGGGGTCTTCTTTCACCATGCTTTGGATGCGAAAACGCTTGCGTCCCTGGAGAATGGCGGTCGTGGTGCCATCGGGCATCCGGATCAGCTTGATGATGCGGGCAATGGTGCCCACCTGATACAACTCGCCCGGGTTGGGGTTTTCGATCTTGCTGTCCCGCTGGGAAACCACGGCGATAATGCGATCCTTCTCGTATGCGCGGTTGATGGCTTTGATGGACTTGTCGCGACCTACGGTGATGGGGATGACGATCCCGGGAAAAAGGACGGTATTCTTGAGGGCAAGGATGGGAAGGATATCCGAATAGATTTCCTGAATAGTCTTTTCGTCCTCTTCTTCTATAGAGATCAGGGGAATGAAATCGCCTTCATCCTCAAAACTTTGCGCGCCAAAATAATCATCAAACATGCCCATAAATTTTTCAAGTTATCCCTACCCGGCGATAATGTCAAGATGGCGGAAAGGGTATTTTCCCACCGCAATGCAAAAATGTCAACTATTATGCCAATGAAAGAACTTTGCTTTTCTGCGTCTTTTTGACAGATTTCCTCTCCAAAGTAACCGGATTTTGGCAATCAATTTAATAAGGGGAAGACAAAACGGCAGATTCCTGTTTTTAGATCAGAAAAAACAGGCGAAGCGCAATGGCCGTCATAAAGATGCCTACAGCGGGCCCGAGGAATACCCAGGCCTTAGTCCAGCTGACGGGAAGGAAGTTGCCCATGGGGTCCATGCCGGGCGAGTTGGAAATTCCGTCGTACACGATGTTGAAATCCGGCTTGGTCGGGTAAAAGAGGATTGTTTCTTGCTCTTCGTCCTCCAGGAGTTCCGTAAGGTGGGTCCTGCAAACGGCTTCGTACTTGCTCCCCTGGTATTCGAATTCAAAAGTAAATTTCATCACCGGATAAGACCGGTTGTTAATCTTGATGGTTGAGCCGGTGGGTTCCTTGCTTTTGATGGCTCCCCTTGTAAACTCGCCGTTTCGAAGCAAATCCAGGCCTTTGGCCTGTTTGCGCAAGCCGGGGATCACCATGAATAAGCCCGCAATGGGGAAGATCAGGACAAAGGCGACGAATTTCGGGAAGGCGCCGTCCTGTGCGCCGATGATTCCCGAAAAAGGCAGGAAGATCACCACAAAAATCATCCCCATTCCCACAAACAGCCACCCCATCTGCTGCATAAATCCGCTGAACAGAATGGCCATTTGGGAGTAAATACCGATCCTCCGGGGCGGCGGCTGGCGGAGGGTTTTTTCGAAAGGTATCCTCATAGATCAGGGTATTAGCCGGCAGTTTCCAGTACCTCTTCCGACAAGGCCTCAGCATCCTTGACCTCCTGCCCGTTGACATCATCCTTTTCCAGGCGCAGGTTGTCGATGATAAAATCCTGCCGCTCCTGGGAGTTTTTGCCCATGTAGTAAGCCAGCACGTCCTCCAGATCGGTCTGGTCGTTAAACAGTACCGGCTCCAGGCGGATGTCATCGCCGATAAAATCCTTGAACTCGGAAGGGGAGATCTCGCCAAGGCCCTTAAACCGGGTTATTTCCGGCTTGCCTTTCAGTTTTTTAATTGCCTCCTGTTTTTCCGCCTCGCTGTAGCAGTAAAAGGTCTGGTTTTTGTCCCGCACCCGGAAAAGGGGCGTATCGAAGATAAACAAATGCCCTGCGCGCACCAGCTCGGGGAAGAACTGGAGGAAGAAAGTCAGCAGCAGCAAGCGGATATGCATGCCGTCGACGTCGGCGTCGGTGGAGATGACTACGCGGTTGTAGCGAAGGTCGTCCAGGGAATCTTCGATGTCGAGGGCGTGCTGGAGCAGGTTGAACTCCTCGTTTTCGTACACCACCTTTTTGGTGAGTCCGAAGCAGTTAAGGGGCTTTCCTCGGAGACTGAAAACGGCCTGGGTCTGCACGTTGCGGGCCTTGGTGATCGAGCCGCTGGCGGAGTCGCCCTCGGTGATGAATACCGTCGTAGCCAGTCGGTCTTCGTCCGAAATGGAACGGCCGGGATCGTTGAAGTGCAGGCGGCAGTCGCGCAGTTTTTTGTTGTGGAGGTTGGCCTTTTTGGCGCGCTGGTTGGCCAGTTTTTTGATGTCGGCGATCTCCTTGCGCTCGCGTTCGGATTGCAGGATCCGCTTTTGCAGGTCTTTGGCTACCTCGGGGTTTTTATGCAGAAAATTGTCGAGATCCCGCTTGACGAAATCGGTGATGAAGGTCCGGATACTAGGTCCGTCCGGCCCGATATCCTGTGATCCGAGCTTGGTCTTGGTCTGGGATTCGAAGACCGGCTCCTCGATCCGCACGCTCAGGGCTGCGATGATGGAAGAGCGGACGTCTTTGGGGTCGAAATTCTTGTTGAAAAACTCGCGGATGGTTTTTACGACCGCCTCCCGGAAGGCATTCAGGTGGGTGCCGCCCTGCGTGGTATGCTGGCCGTTGACGAACGAATAATACTGCTCGCCGTATTGTTGACCGTGTGTCATGGCCACCTCGATATCCTCTCCCTTTAGGTGGATGATGGGATAGCAAAGGTGCTCCGATTGCGTCCGGCGGCTGAGGAGGTCCAGCAAGCCGTTTTGGGAGACGAAAACTTTTCCGTTATAATGGATCTTGAGGCCCGCGTTGAGGTAGGCATAGTTCCAAAGCTGGTTCTCTATAAATTCGCTCCGGTAGCGATAATGCCGGAAAATATTGGCGTCCGGCCTGAACAAAATCCGCGTGCCCATCTTTTCCTCCGACTTCTTCAGGGAGTGGTCCTTGGTGATCTCCCCCTGTTGAAACTCGGCTACTTTGGTCTTGCCGTCGCGGATCGCCTGGACCAGAAAATAGTCCGACAGCGCGTTCACGGCCTTGGTGCCCACCCCGTTCAGACCCACCGATTTTTTGAAGGCCTTGGAGTCGTACTTCCCACCGGTGTTGATCTTCGATACGCAGTCGATCACCTTTCCAAGCGGTATGCCGCGGCCGAAATCGCGAACCTCGACTTCCCCCTCCTCCACCGTGACCCGGATCTCTCTCCCGTGACCCATGATGTACTCGTCGATGGAGTTGTCGATCACCTCCTTGAGCAGGACGTAGATCCCGTCGTCGGGCGAGGAGCCGTCTCCCAGTTTTCCAATGTACATCCCCGGGCGCATACGGATGTGCTCCCTCCAGTCTAGTGAACGGATATTCTCTTCGGTATAGGTGATTTTTTCCATGAATGAGTTTATTGAAATCCCGCTAATGTAGGCAAAAACGGCTGCTGCAAAGATACATTTTTTGTTTCTTTTTGCAACATTTTGTTTGTATTCCGGCGAGTGTTTTTATCTATCTTCGCTTCCATTACCATCCATCGGATATGGAACGGCTTTTCCAACGGATCGACATCGCTTCACTCGTTTTTTTCCGCATCGTCTTCGGCATCCTGGGCTTTGCGGAAACGCTGGCGCTTTGGATTCATTACCACCTGACGCTCGGCGATTTCCAGCCGGATGGGTTTCAGTTCAAATATTTCGGCTTTGAATGGGTGCGGCCGCTTCCCGAGCCCCTGATGTCCGCATTCTTTATCCTGATGATCTGCGCCTGTGTCTGTATTATTCTCGGGAAATGGTACCGGAGCGCCGCCCTGGTATTTGCGTTCGGGTTTACCTATGTTTTTGTGCTGGAAAAGACCCATTACCTGAACCACGGCTACCTGTTTTGCTGGCTGGGTTTTATCATGGCCCTGCTCCCGGCAAACCGCGAATGGTCGCTCGATGTAGCCCGCGATCCCTCCCTTCGGCGCCGGACCATCCCCTTCTGGTCGATGGCCGTCCTGCCCCTTCCTCATGGGGGTCGTCTATTTTTACGGAGGTCTGGCAAAGCTCAATTCCGACTGGCTGAACGCCATCCCGCTCAAGGACTGGCTGCGCATGAAATCGGACCTGCCCCTCATCGGCTGGCTTTTTGCAAAAGAAGGCACGGCCTGGTTCATGAGCTATGGCGGATTGGCCCTGGACCTGAGCATAGCCTTTTTGCTCCTGTTTCGCAAAACCCGCCTGTTCGCCCTTGGCGGCGCCCTGTTCTTTCACCTGAGCAATACCCTCATTTTCAATATCGGCATATTCCCCTGGCTGTCGCTTGGCCTCACTGCGCTGTTTTTCCCACCCGACCTGCCGCGCCGCTGGGTAGCCTGGCTGCGGGGCCGATTCCGACCCATCGACCGCTGGGCCGCACGCTGGGACGCCCGGGTAGCCGATGCCCCGGATGCCTCCTCCTGGCACGATACGGATCAATTCAAGCCATACATCCTAGCAGCACTGGTCCTGTTGGCGGGTTTCCATCTCACATACCCCCTTCGCCACCATCTCCTGAAAGGGCCGGTGGCCTGGACCGAAGAAGGGCACCGCTTTTCCTGGCGCATGATGCTTCGCTGGAAAAGCGGGCACGGGCATTTCGTCATCGTGGACCCCGCTACCGGCCAAAGGGAAACCATTCAGCCCTCAAAGTTTTTGTCGAAAAAACAAAAGCAAAAGCTCTTCACCCATCCGGATATGATCCTTCAATTTGCCCATTACCTGCGCGATATGCGCTGCGACCAGGGGGTGGAAGACGTGCAGGTGTTTGCCAATATCAAAGCGCAATTGAACGGCAGGGCCTATCAACCCTTTGTCGACCCGGAGGTGGATCTGGCCGCTCAGGAATGGTCGGCCTGGAAAGAGACTTCCTGGATCATTCCATTGATGGAAGTGGAAAAAGAGGAAAAGGACTCTAATCCCGAAAATGAATGACGACGCCCTGCTCCCCGACCAGCCATCCGTCTGACCCGACGGCATAGACGCCCAGGTAATTTTCCTCCGGCAAGCCATCCAACACGATCCAGTTTTCCCCGCCGTCGACGGTTTTCCAGACGATGCCTTTTTCTCCGGCCAGGTAGCCGGTTTCTTCGTCTGAAAAAAAGACGGCCCGAAATGGGATATTCGATTCCCAAACGCCGCCGCCGTTGCGGAGCTTTTCCCAGGTCGAGCCTCCGTCCGTTGTTTTGAGGATGGTGCCTGCGTAGCCAACGATATAGCCAACCGACTCACTTGGGAAATGGATAGCCCTGAAATGGTCCCCGTCGATGGGCAAGGTAGCCCAGGTCCGCCCGCCGTCTTCCGAGCGAAGTACCAGGCCGTAGCCCGCAGCAATGGCTGTTTGCTCGTCGACCCAGCAAACGGCATCGAGTTCCACGTCGTAGTGAATCACGGTATCGATCTCAAACTGCTCGTCCAGCCTGACGATCAGTCCGGCTTTATAGGCCTGGCCACCCACGAGAAGCGTGGCCTGTTCTCCGTGCGCCACGCCGCGGTAAATTTCCCAGACGGGAAAGCGGTATGCGCTCCAGCCCGTATCCTGTTCTTTTCGGCTAAATACATTTCCGTCGATGCCCGCAGCCACCGCTTCGCCCTGTTCGTCGAGGTCCAACGCAAATAATTGTTTGTTGCCGAGCGTATCAGCCAGCCAGGTCTTACCCCCGTCGCCCGTGGAAAGGGAAACTCCGCTATACCAACTATCCCCCCCAACGGCAATACCCCGCTGCCCGTCCACAAAACAAACGGCATGGAGGTCATAAGGGGTATGGCTTTCCTGGCGCTCCCAGACCACCTCCAGGCGCTCCTTCCCACAGCCCGAAGAAATACACGCTACAACTATGAATAAGAAAATCTTCATAACCTCAAAAATCAATCCTGAATATCCTGTCATCTATCTAATAATCCTAAAATACGAATTGGGCTGCGCCCCCATACCTTGCACAAACCCGTCCGCTCCATCCGTATTGAGGTCGAAGAGCAGGGGTTTGCCTGCATGGGTCTGCAGAAAGGTGTTGAACAGCGACTCCAGCGCGCCCTGGGATTTCCCTTTGGGCGAAACGAGGGGGGTCAGACTAAGGACCTTTGAATGGCTGTAGATAAAAAAATTGGCCGCCAGCAATTCGCCTTCCGGGTTATAGACGCCGGAGGTAAAGCCCCAGCCGCGGTGGAGGATGTTGTACACGATGCGAAGCAGGGCATGCGAACGCGCTTCGCGGTCGGGGTTGCGCGGGGCGTATTTGCGGTAAAATTCGGCGAGGGTTTCCGGCTTCATATTCAATACTGTTCCCAGACTGTGTTTCTCGGCCCGGCCGAGCTGGAGGAACCACTCCTTGCTGAACTGGTCGGCCAGTTCCTCATAAGAGGGCTGGAGCAGCATTTGGTAGTTGGTCTGCGGGCTCATCTGAAAGCCCTCCGATTCGGGCAGGAAATTTTGCTCGTTCAGGTGGATGGCGATGGAGGAGAATTCCTCTGGAATGGCCCTGATAAAAGCCTGTATCCGGGGCTTCGACAGCACATTCACCGAATAGAGCCCCAGCTCGCGCATCCAGGGCGGCTGGACCAGTTCTTTTGCTCCACGACGGCCTTCCTTCCACACGAGGGGGAACACCGATTCGTAATCCCCTTCCACCAGCGCATCCCAGTCCTTGGCCACGTTGTCCAGAAACCACACATACCCGAAAATATTGCCGTTCGAGGCGTAGTGGACACAGGAGTTCCACTTGATTTTATCGATCTCGTCGCGGCGCAGGTAGCGGATGTTCATTGCTTTTGGAAGTTGTTATCGGTTTACAACAAAATTTAGGAAGGATAGATGAATCAAAACTTTGGTATACTTGTTAAAAGAAAGGCACAAAATAAAGAATATGATCCTCCTCGACGGAGCAAAAACCAATCCCTTCCCGCTTAGCAAAGAAGCCGAAGAGCTGAGCCAGCTCATCAAAGACAACAACCTCTCTCTGGTCGACCGGCTCGAATATTTCGAAGACATCACAAACATCGAGATCGGCGATACCAATCTGAACCGGGCGCGGTCCTACGAACGGAAGTTCGACTTCAGGCAGTTCCTCATTAAATTCGAAGGCAATAATCCCACCGGCACGCAAAAGGACCGGATCGCCTTTGCCCAGGTCCACGACGCCATTCGCCGGGGTTTCGACGTGATCAGCGTAGCTACCTGCGGCAATTACGGCGCCTCCATCGCCTTTGCCGCATATCTGGGCGGGCTCCGCTGCAATATTTTCATACCCGAATCTTTCCAAACCTCCAGGATCAAGGACATGGAGCAGTTCGGCGCAAAAATCATCCGCTATCCCGGCTCTTATGAAGAAACGGTGTGGGAATCTTCCAACATCGCCCGGGTGAGCGATTGGTACGACGCCAACCCGGGAGGCGCGAACACTCCGCTGCAAATCAGGGCCTACGCCCAAATCGCTGAGGAGATCTACGACGTGCTCCGCGACGCCCCCAAAATGGTCGCCGTGCCGGTCTCCAACGGAACCCTGCTGGCGGGAATTCACCGCGGCTTTGTCGGACTTTACAAACGCGGCAAAACCTCCCGCATTCCCAAACTGATCGCCGGGTCTTCGACCAATAAAAACCCCATCATCCATTCCTACCAAAAAGGCCTGACCACCTGCGAAGACCTGGATCCGAAAAAGATCATCGAAACGGAATGGAACGAACCCCTCATCAACTCCCATAGCTTCGACGGCGAGGAAGCCCTTTACGCCCTCCACGAATCGAAAGGCGAGGCCTTCGATATCTCCGATGCCAAAATGCTGGCACAGGCTCAGTTCCTATCGAAGGAGGAAGGCCTCAAGGTGCTGCCCGCTTCGACGGCCGGGCTCGCAGCCCTGCTCGATTTGCACGAAAAACAGCCTTTGGAACCGGATCGCTATGTAGCTATTATTACAGCTAAACGTTAACTACCTTGTTCATTAATAATCCCCTGCAATCCCCTAAAAAATGAAAAGAGTGATCGACGGCAACGCCATCGTCTATTGCGAGGGCGCTTTTAATACCCCGAGCGGAAAGACAGCCCACGGACTGGTCCGTTTTACGGAAAGATACAACGTGCTGGGAGTCGTCGACAGCCGATACGCGGGGCGGGATGCACTCGAGGTGCTGGACGGAAAAACCGGCAATATCCCCGTTTTTGAATCCACCCGAAAAGCCTGGGAAACCCTGAAGGCAAAGGGCCAGACAGCCAGCTACTTCGTCATGGGCCTGGCCCCGGACGGCGGCAGGCTTCCCGCCGTGGCCCTCGACGATATCAAATGGGCCCTTCAGCAGGGGCTAAATGTGGACTCCGGCCTCCACGACTTCCTCTCCGAAAAGCCTGAACTCGTCTCCTTGGCCCAGGCAAAAGACTGCACGATCCGCGATATCCGAAAGCCTCCGCACCGCGATGTATTGCATTTTTTCTCCGGAAAGATCGAAGAGGTCGATTGCCTCAAACTGGCTATTCTCGGCACCGATTCGGCCATCGGCAAGCGCACCACCGCCTGGATTATCGTGCACGGTTTTCGTAATAAAGGCCTGAAAGCCGAGCTCGTGGGCACCGGCCAGACCGCATGGCTGCAGGGCGCCAAGTACAGCCTGGTCATGGATTCCCTCATCAACGACTTCGTCGCCGGCGAGATCGAACACGCCGTGTACGAGGCCTGGAATAACGAAAAGCCCCACGTCATCGTCATCGAGGGCCAGGGCAGTCTGATGAACCCCGCCTACCCCGGCGGATTCGAAATCCTCGCCGCCGGGCGGCCCGATTATGTCATCCTCCAGCACGCCCCCAAGCGCGTGGAATACGATGGCTTCCCGGGCTACAAGCTCCATCCGATCGACCAGCAGATCCAGGCCATCGAAATGATCTCCGGCAAAAAGGTCATCGCCCTGACCCTCAACCACGAAGATATGCGCCCGGAGGAAATTCCCGCCGCCTGCGAAGCCCTGACAGCCGCTACCGGCCTCCCCGCCTTCGATGTGCTCTACGACGGTCCGGAAAAGCTAGTAGAATTGCTAAAGTCGGTGACTAGTGATTAGTGACTAGTGACTGGTTTTGAGACTAATCACCAATAACTAATCACTCAATCACCCACTCACTCAATCACTCAATGAAAATCACCCGCCTGGAATGCTGGACCCTCGAACTGCCCCTGGCGGAGCCCTACACAATTTTCTACGAAACCATCGACCGCTCCGTGAACGTCATTTTGCGGGTGGAGACCGACCTTGGATCACGGGCTGGGCTGCGCGGCGCCCGATCTGCCCGTTACGGGAGAGACCGCCGAAACAGTGCGCAACGACTTTAATCAATTCATGGAACCCATCCTCCATGGACTGGATCCCCTGCGCTATATCCGCTCCCACGAGGCTTTGAGAAACCTCCTGCCCTCCAGCCCATCGGCCCTCGCCATGGCGGACATCGCATTGTACGACCTCGTCTCCAGATACGCCCGGCTACCGCTTTATCAGTTTCTGGGAGGCTATCGCGACAGCATCCCCACCAGCTACACTATCGGCATTCTGCCCGTGGCGGAAACGCTCAAAAGAGCGCGCACGCTGGTGGAGCAGGGCTTTTTTATTCTGAAATTAAAAGGGGGTAAAAACCTCGATGAGGATATCGAAAAAATGATCCTGCTCCGGCAGGAATTCGGAAAAAGGATCGGGCTCCGCTTCGACGGAAACCAGGGCTACACCGCCGATGAAGCCCTCCATTTCATCCGGGAAACCGCCTCCGTAGGCATCGAGATCATCGAGCAGCCCACGACCAAAGACGACCTGCAGCAATTGCACCGCGTCACCCAGGAATCGCACCTCCCCATTATGGCGGACGAAAGCCTGATGACCCTTCCCGATGTGTTTCACCTCACCCGCAACGACGCCATCGACATGGTCAATATTAAACTGATGAAGGTGGGCGGGATCACCAACTGCATGCATATCAATTCCGTGGCCAAAGCCGCCGGCGTCGAAGCCATGATCGGCTGTATGGATGAATGCGAGCTCGGAATAGCCGCAGGCTTGCACGTGGCGCTCAGCCGCCCCAACATCCGGCACGCCGACCTCGACGGCCACCTCGACCTTTCACACGACCCCTTCAAGGGAATCATCCGCCTGGATAAAGGCATTCTATACCCCGGCGAAGGCTTTGGCCTCGGAAATATTCCAGAATAGCAACCAGCCCATACCTGACGATGTTCTAATATTTTTTATATCATCTGTCTTCGCCATGCTCCGGCAGACGCAACCAGTCACTATTCACCAGTCACTAGTCACAAACATGAAACAGCAACTCAAATTCAAGACCAATATCAATTGCAACAACTGCATCCGCACTGTATCCGGATTTCTCAACGAAGTCAAAGAGATCGACCGCTGGGAGGTGGACATCGCAAACCCCGAAAAGATCCTCACCGTGGAAGGGGAAAAGATCACCCCCGAACTGGTGATGGAGGCGGTCGAAGAGGCGGGGTTTGATATTGAAGTTGAAAAGTTGAAAAGTTGAAAAGTTGAAAAGTTGAAAAGTTGAAATAATTCTTTTTGACGTAGTCAAAAAGGCTTCCATTAAACTTTAAACTTTTCAACTCTTCAACTCTCTTCAGCTATAGAGAGGGAACCTCTCCATATAAGCATTCACTTCCTTCCGCACGTGCTCGATCGTGTTTTCGCTCTGCGGATGCGTGATCACCTGGTCGATCCATTCGACGACTTTCAAACAATCCGCTTCCACGAAACCGCGGGTCGTCGCGGCGGCCGTGCCGATGCGGATGCCGGAGGTGATGAAGGGAGATTGCGTGTCGTAAGGTATCATGTTCTTGTTGACCGTAATATCGGCGCGGACCAACGCGTTTTCGGCGTCTTTTCCCGTAACGTTTTTGTTGCGCAGGTCAATCAGGAAGAGGTGGTTGTCGGTGCCGCCGGAGAAGATTTGGTAGTTGAGGTCCATTAAGCCCTGGGCCATCGCCTGGGCATTGCGGATCACCTGCCGGGTATAATCCTTGAACTCGGGTTGCAAAGCCTCGTGAAACGCGACCGCCTTGGCCGCGATGATATGCTCCAGCGGACCGCCCTGCATGCCGGGAAACACCCCGCTGTTGAGGATGGCCGACATGGCGATGGGCTCCCCCTTTTTCGTCGTGCGCCCCATGGGGTTATCGAAGTCTTTCCCCATCAGTATAATGCCCCCGCGGGGACCGCGAAGCGTTTTATGGGTCGTCGAGGTGATGATATGGCAGTGGGCCACCGGGTTGTTCAACAAACCCGCTGCAATCAACCCGGCCGGGTGAGCGATGTCTGCCATGAGCAGGGCGCCGACCTGATCGGCGATAGCCCGGAAACGAACGTAATCCCAGTCGCGCGAATACGCGGAGGCGCCGCAGATTATGAGTTTCGGACGCTCTTTCAGGGCAATGGCCTCCACCTTGTCCATGTCGATACGGCCGGTGTCTTCTTCCACTCCGTAAAATACGGGCCGGTAAACTTTTCCGGAGTAATTGATGGGGGAGCCATGGCTCAAATGCCCTCCGTGGGAGAGGTTGAAGCCGAGGATGGTGTCGCCTGGCTCCAGCACCGATAAATAGACCGCGGCATTGGCCTGCGATCCGGAGTGCGGCTGCACGTTGGCGTATTCGGCGCCGAACAAGGTCATCAGGCGGTCGATCGCCAATTGTTCCACCTCATCCACTACTTCGCAACCGCCGTAATACCGCTTGCCGGGGTAACCCTCGGCATACTTGTTCGTCAGACAGGTGCCCATGGTCCTGATTACGGCCTCACTGGCAAAATTTTCTGAAGCAATTAACTCGACGCCCATTCGCTGACGGTCTAATTCCTTTTCAACCAGCCGGGCAATTTCCGTATCCGGGATCATAGAGAAGATTGTTCTTGTGAAGAAAAATGGAAACTCGGCCAAAAGTACAATAAATCGCCTAAGAAATGCTTTATTATCGCCCCGTTAGCACACTTCCATACACCCGGACAGAATGCTTATATTTGCTTTTTTAGCCCTGATCGTATGACCCGATTCCATTTTTTTCGCACCTGCCTCCCTCTTTTGGCCGTTTTATTTCCTTTGCTCGCTATTGGAGCAACTGAAAAACTCCGGGCTATGTGGCGCGAAGACCCCGCCACGAGCATGGTGATCGGCTGGAACCAAAAATCCGGCCACACGCCCATGATCTACCTCGACATGGTGGACTACGGACAGGACTACACCCGCTACCGCTTTTCCAAAACCCCCGATCAGGTCGTGCCCCTCAAGGGAATGAACAACCACTTCGTGCGGCTCCGCGGCCTGCAACCCAATACGGTTTATTATTTCGTCGTCCGCGACAGCGAGGGGATCAGCGCCCGCTATTCCTTTAAAACCGCTCCGGGCAACCCGGGCGAGCGCCTTTCCATCATAGCGGGCGGGGATTCCCGCAATAACCGGGACATACGCCAGGAAGCCAATAAACTCGTGGCCAAACTCCGCCCCCATGTAGTTCTTTTCAACGGCGATATGACCGATGAGGATACGGACTTTGAATGGCAGGAGTGGTTCGACGACTGGCAAATGACCATCTCCCGCGATGGAAGGATTACGCCCGTTATTGCAGCCCGCGGCAACCACGAAGCCTCCAATTCGGTGGTCTATGTGCTGTTCGACCTGCCCAGCCCCGAATGCTACTATGCGTTGAACCTGGGCGGCAATCTACTCCGGCTCTATACCCTCAATTCCATGATCCCCGCCGGCGGCGCGCAGGGCGATTGGCTGGAAAGGGATCTGAACAACAATACTTCCGCGATCTGGAAAATGACCCAGTACCACCTGTCCATTCGTCCGCATACGCTCAGAAAGCCCGAAAACAACGACCAGTATCTTAACTGGGCCGGGCTATTCCATGAATTCAACGTCAATTTGGTCATAGAATCCGATGCCCACGTGGCTAAAACCACCTGGCCCATCCGGCCCTCCAACGAGCCGGGGAGTATAGAGGGTTTTATCCGCGACGACCAAAATGGAACGGTTTTTACCGGAGAAGGAGGCTGGGGCGCCCCCTTGCGGGAATGCAACGACGTCAAACCCTGGACGCGGGCCAGCGGGAGTTTCAATCAGTTCAACTGGATATTCGTAGACGAAAATCAAATTGAAGTCCGCACCGTCCGCATCGCCGATTCGGACGTGGTCATGGAAGTGGATCCGAACAATATCTTCCGCGCGCCGATGGGGCTTTCGGTCTGGAACCCCGGCAACGGCGATGTGGTGATCATTCGCAAACCGGGAGATCAACTCCTGGCCGATCTGGAGGAATCCCCCGCAAAGCAGAGCTGGGAAGCCCAGGACAAATTCACCGAACCGGTGGTCGCCCCCCCATCTCCGCCATTGCGGGGTATGGCAAGTCCCTGAACACCTATAAATACCTCGATCCGGATCAGGGCACTGCCAAAGGGCCCTCGCTTCGATACAGGTTAAAGCGCCTCTTTCCCAATGGAGAGTCCGACCTGTATTACCCCAATAAGGAGATCCAGGAGGATATGGACAGCTACGATCGCCTGGCCAAGCTGGTTCCCGACCCCGGCACCCAGCAGTTAAAAGTGGCTTATGCGCTCGATTTCCAGGCCAATGTCAGCATCCGGCTCATCAATTCCGGTTTGCGCGAAGCCGTCGGCATCGAGCTGCCCAATCAGGCCCCCGGTAAGTACCTGAAGTCCGTAGACCTCACGGCCGTGCCTCCAGGGAGGTATTTGCTGGTGGTAAGGTGTAATGATTTGCCGTTGAGGAGGTATAGGGTGCAGAAGTAATTTAGTACACTTTATTTTTAGAGAAGAGCGTGCAAGTAATCTGCTGTTTCTTTTAACCCATTCCTTCGCAAAGCATCCATAACCTGATATTCGTCTAAGTCCGGGTTCCTCCTGTTCATGACTAGTCTTCTAAAGGCCTCCAAAGCTGTTTCATGGTTTAAATCTATGATATCAGTTAAAAAGTCATCAGCACTTTTTGCAGACAAACCATAGGGTTCCAGAATTTCCGATGGAAAATGCTTCAGGTTATTTGTAACAATTATATGGGCATCGGTTTTTATTGCTGCTGCCAAAACATGGCGATCTTTTAGATCGGGTAATTGGAGCGAGTCAATTAGCGCTTCATAATTGTTTACCAATGCCTCGGGAAATGCATTATTGGCCTTTTCCAATCTTTTAGAAATTTCATCCTCGGGCACACCTTTGCGTTTCATCACCTCTTTCCATTCGTCAAAAATATGGGTGCTCCATTTAGGGGTATACAATTCGTAATGTGCAAACCAAAAAAGCAGATCGCGAATTTCTATGGGGTAGATGACATTCGCATCGAGAACGCATGTGAATTTTATACTATGAATCATATAACCCCAGTTCCTCGTCACCTTTTATTATCTCAATGAGAAGCGCTTCTCTTTCTTTCCGCTTTGCCATCTTGAATTTCATCACATCTTCGAACTTGACCCGCCTGTGTTTTCCCACTTTTGTGAAGGGTATTTCGCCATCTTCGAGGAGTTTCACGAGATGGGGCCTTGAGCAGCCAAGTAACTCGGCTGCTGCTTGCGTAGTCATTTCGGTAGCAATCGGAATGATCGAGATGGGTGTTCCCTGGCTGGTTGCCTCCAAAATCTTGACTAGTAGCTTCAATACCCGCAATGGAATCCTGATCTTCTCTTTTGTTTCTTCGATCTCAATTTCAGGATTAGCGCTGCCTAACCTTTCAAGCATGGCATTGAGGGCATTGTATGACTTTCTTGCAGTTTCTTGTTCTTGCTTTGTAGGTCGTTTTATCTCTTCGAGATGATTCATGGCCGGTTTATTGATCTACTTTTTACAAAAGTAAACGAAATAAACGAAAGAAGGTTTTAGTAAAATGTTAATCTTTTTTTGACAAGTCTGGCGAATACCCTACCTCACCAAATTAATATCCCCGCTATAAATCAACTCCACTCCATCGAGAAAGGAAATCTCGAACATATACACGTACACCCCGCTGTTGAGCACTTTCCCGTTCAGGGTGCCGTCCCAGCCGAGGTCTTCGGCGCCCAGGGGATGTCGTCGTTCTCGAAGACCCGTCCTCCCCAGCGGTGGAATATCTTGACCGATTCGATCTGCCGGGCCGCAGGGCCTCCGTAGGCCGTAAACCAATCGTTGATGCCGTCGAAATTGGGCGTAAACATATTGGGAATAAAAACCGGCCGCACCGGAATCACAAAAACCGTGACGGAGTCCTCCGCAATACAACCCACCAGGTTTTCTATGGTAATGGTAAAAACAGTCGTCACGTAAGGCGTGGCGATGGGGTTAAAACAGTCGGGACAACTGAGCGAGCCCGTATTGTTCCACCATACGGTGTCCAATACCTCGTTGGGTGGCACGTAGGTGGCGTGCAGTTGGGTCGATTCCGCGAGGTTGATCGTCACATCCGGGCCCGCGTCCACGATCAATTCCGGCGGGTCTGTCAGCGTGGCTTCCAGCGAGTCGATACAGCCCTTGATGTCCTGGATGTACACAGTGTAAGTACCCGATGGGATATTGATAAAATCGCCCAGGGGCACGAAGCTCTCCCCATCGATGCTGAACTGGTATCCCGGCGTACCTCCCGAGCCGGATACGCTGAGCGCGCCGTTGGGGTCCCCAAAACAGATGGGGTCGGTTACATCTTCCAGGCTGACATCGAGGTTGGTGACCGGATCGCAGCAGGGTTCGATGAAGATCTGCCGCACCTCCGTCACGATGCAGCCCTGATCGGTCACTAGCTGCAACACGATGGATTTCAGGCCGAATGAACTGTAGACGATTTGGTGGGGTCCCGGCCCTGTGGCCGTGGCCGGAGTGGCCCCGATGCCGAAAAACCAGTTGTAAGAAGCCGTAAAACCGGGCGGCAGATCGGAATCGTCGGTGAAAGTGACCACGTCGATATCGCACGCGTTCTCCAGTTCGGGCTGTACTTTCATAGCCGCTTCCGGACCCAGAAACGTACCCGTGCCGCCCCAGGTGATGGAAAAACCATTGCCCGATTCGGTAAAGTTGTTGATGAGCAAGGCATAGCTCTTGCCGGCCTCCATATTCAGCGCGGCTACAAAATTATCGGCATCGGCCGCACAGCCAGGAAGTTCCACGATGTCGGTAGAAGAGGTGTTCAAACCCGTCGGACCCGTGCAGTCCTCCCAATTGCTGAAGGGCTGGCCGACGTTTTCCCCGGCAGCTTCGCAGCGCAACAGGATCTTCCCGCTGCAGGTTTCGATATTCGGCAGCTCGTACACCGCAAAATCCAGGTCATCCGTCGGGTTGTTGGGGGTCAGGGTAAAGGTGAGGGTGCCGGCGTCCTTGCAGGTCCATTTGTACCAGGCCGAACTAAATTCGGACTGAAGGCAGGAACCGGGGTCCACCTCATTGGTGAGATTGCCTTCTCCGACGAGCGATTCGACGGTGAAGGCGGATTTATCGCACAAGACCACCCCGGTCGGACAGTCGGAGTTGGGGTCGGGGATGGCGTTGAAATTGTTGACGCACAATTTGAAGGTTCCCTGGTTGCCATTCCGGGCATCCACGCGGATATAGTAGGTAGCGCCCACCACCAGAGGGCCGGCATAGGTTTCGGCCACATTGGCATTAAATGCATCGGAGATGCACTGGATCTCGGTGAGGTTGACGCAATTGCCCGCATAAATGACGGCCTGAGGGTCTTCCAGCGTGCCGCCGGGGTTGAACGGGGTGTTCCCGATCACCGTAACCGACACTTCGGTTGCCTGCGCCACAAAGGAGAACCACACATCTCCGGCTAAAGAGGGGAAACAAAAGGGAAGGCCTGTCGGAGAAACCGTGGCGCCGACTGTGGTAAAGACTGCCTCGTTAGAGCAGAAATTATCGACATCGCTCAGTACGATGGCGCCCAGACATTCGTCGTTGGAAGGCTGGGCCCAAACCAGCATGGGGAAAATGCAAAGTAGTATTCCGGATAGTATGCCTTGTTTTCTCATCGCCTTTTGGTTGATCTGTTTTCTCTGAAAAAAACGCCGGGAATTCCGTAAAAGTACTGCCAAATTAATTAACTGCCGACATTTGAATGGGTACCTTTGCCTGCAACAATACGACCATGCTCAAGCATATTCCCAACGCTCTTACGCTCTCCAACCTGTTCCTCGGCTGCCTGGCCATCCTCGCGGTGCTGTACGGACAGTTTCAGCTCGCAGTCTGGCTCGTGCTGGGCGCCATTTTCGCCGACTATATCGACGGCGCGGTGGCGAGAATGCTCGGGGTCTCTTCCCCTCTCGGAAAAGAACTCGACTCCATCGCCGACGCAGTTTCCTTCGGGGTCGTCCCGGGCGTCATTTTCTACCAGTTGCTCACTATGGCCCAAGGGCAGGCGCTTGGCACGATTTGCTGGCCCGCCATACCGGGCTTCCTGGTATCCGCAGCCGCCGGGCTCCGACTGGCGCGCTTCAACCTCGACACCCGCCAAACCGATTCCTTCATCGGCCTGCCCACGCCTTCCCTGACCCTCTTTACCCTGGGCCTGCTCATGATCTATCAGTCCGACTTCTTCGGGTTGAAACCTTTACTGGAGAAGACATGGGTTTTATACGCCCTGGTTGGGCTCTTCAGCTTTTTATTAAACGCCCCCCTTCCCATGTTCGCCATGAAATTCAAATCCTTTGGCTGGAAGGGGAACGAGATTAAATTTATCTTTGCTGCCGTTGCCATACTCCTCCTGGCCATTTGGCGGGAGGCGGCATTTTCCGTTATCATCGTGTTATACCTCCTTGTTTCGCTGACCCTTTACCTTTTTCAAAAAAATACCCGGCCATGAAATTTGTCGCAGAAATCGATGTCATGCCTCACAAAGAACTACCCAGGGCAAAACCGTGGCCCTGAGCATGAAAACCCTGCATATCGACGGGGTAGAGGATGTTCGGATCGGTAAGCGGATCCAGATGTTCCTCGAAGCCTCTTCCGAACAGGAAGCCCGGGGCAAAGTGGACGACGCCTGCAAACGGCTTTTGTCCAACCCCATTATGGAGACGTATTCTTTTGTACTCAGGCCTTCGGCCTAAATTTTCTGCTTTGCTTTACATCGTCCCCACTCCCATCGGCAACCTGGAGGATATCACGCTCCGCGCGCTTTCCGTCCTTCGCTCCGTCGACCTCATCCTTGCGGAAGACACGCGGACTTCGGGGAAACTACTGGCGCATTTCCAGATCGACAAACCCCTGCGCTCCTATCATGCGCACAACGAGCACGGCGTAACCCCCCAGATCCTCGGTCAACTCCAACACGGCGTGAATATGGCCCTGATCACCGATGCCGGCACCCCCGGAATCTCGGATCCCGGCTTCCTGCTCATCCGGGCCTGCGTCGAACACGGGGTCCGCATCGATTGCCTTCCTGGCCCAACGGCCTTCGTGCCTGCACTGGTCAGCTCGGGCCTGCCTTGCGACCGCTTCCACTATGAGGGCTTTCTTCCCCATAAAAAAGGGCGCCAGACCCGCTTTCAGTACCTGGCCTCCCTGCCGAATACCTTCGTGTTATATGAGTCGCCTCACCGCCTGCTGCGCTGCCTGGAAGAGCTCCAAACGCATTGCGGCGCCGACCGGAAAGCCTGCGTTTGCCGGGAGCTGAGCAAGATTTTCGAGGAAAAAATCGGCGGAACCCTGGCGGAAATCCATGCCCATTACAGCGCCAATCCTCAAACCATAAAGGGCGAAATCGCCATCGTCGTAGCCGGGGCGTAAAAGATCAACGACCCACCACCACAAACTTTTTGCTGAGCACCCCTTTTTCGGTGTGGAATTGAACCGAGTAAACCCCTTGGGTCAATCCTTCCAGCGACCATTCCTGCCTGCCGGAAGTAACCGGGAGTTCTTTCAACTCCTGCCCTAGAGCATTGAAGAGAATGGCGGATTGAACTTCAATTCCATCCCACTCGGCCCAAATCCTGTCTTTGGCGGGGTTGGGAAAGAGTTGGATCTGCGACGCCGGGCCCGTCTCCTTCAATCCGGTGCCGAGTTTGTTTACGATGATCAGAGAATCTACCGGCACGGGCAGGTTGTAGGGAAGCAAGACCCCGTTTTCGTCGATCAGCTGGATTCCGTCGATGATCATTTCAAAAGGAATGTACTCCTCCGTCCGGCCCCCGATGATATCGCTGATAATGATAAACCCGACATTGGCGATAGGGCCATAGCCGTTGGCGCCCTGCCCCGCTTTGCGGGAGAAGGCCATATCCATCCTCTTTTCATCGTATAGGTCGCGGTACATCCATAGGGATTGGTTGGACACACCGAAGAAGCAATTGTCCAGGTAATCCGCCGTAGTGGAATAGGGGTCGAGGAGGTCTTGCTGCGGATAGATCAGGGAAATACCGAGGCCGTGGAGGTCCACTGCGGGCTCCAGAGGCGTTCCGACGTACAAGCCTCCCGTGACGGGAATGAATTCAGGAGTCGTCTCATCGACGAAGATGGTATCCTGGTCAAAGAAGAAGTAGACTTGCAGTCCATTGGTATGTGGGCTTGGCTCCGGCGGAGTACCCGAAGTATAGTTCTGGTCGATGGCGTTGACGTCGTTGTAGATGACCAGGCCATCGCCGTTGCAATCGAGGTGTTTATAATCGGTTCCCGCCAGCACGGACAGTCCCCAGCTCGGCGCGGGCTGGCCTACCCATGCAAGCTCGGCGTCCGGACGCTCCACTCCGATGCAGCCATATCCGAGGCCTATATTCAACAGGTCGTACACATTGGCGACATAATCGCCATTCGCGTCTCCCGGCCATACGCAATCCGTGTAGTTGCACTCGGCGTCGGGGTCTCCGAAGTAGAGGTCCTTGCAATAACTGGAGGAACAGCCCGAGTCGGTGTCCCATATCTCGATGCATATTTTGTGGTAGCCTTCTTCCGGCATGCTGAGCAGAAAATTGCCGACGTTATTGGCCGTTGGCGCGCCTCCGTCCAGTATCCAGTGAAACTGGTCATAATCTCCTACCGAGGTATTGACGACGAAATAAGAGGTGTCGGTCATCTGGTAGTAATAGCAATACGCCACGCAATCGCCGTAATACCCCGCGCAAGGGCCCTGAGTCCATGAGCTTACTCCGTAATAATATTTCGCTTCGCATTCGTTGGCATAGGTCACGCCATCGCAGCCGCAGACCGGCAGGAAGACGTTGGGGCATTGAAAATTCGGTTGGATCAGCGTAGAGTCAATGCACTCCGTGCTCTCCCAGATATTTCCACACCAGCTTCCTTCGCAGATCGTTCCGTCGGGGTATTCCACCTGGTAAACGGCGCACAACTCCTCCAGGGCACTGGAGTCTGCCAGGGTGTAGATCAGGATGGGGAGGGTTCCCAAAATCTCGCTTGTGCTGCCGTTATACCATTCGATGTTTTGAGGGTAGTACGGCCCGTAATCTGCGTAATTGAAAATTTCAGCCGTCAATTCCAGCCCATCGACTACCGTACTCGCTCCAAAGTCGCAATAGCTCGGCGGGTTTCCGATCACGAGCGTTTCGCAGGAGGTATTGGTGCAACCACTCTGGTCGGTAAGGGTCAGGCAAACCGTGTATTCTCCTTCAAGGGCGTAGGTATGCCAGGGGGCCGGCTGAGAGGAAGAGAATCCGTCTCCGAAATCCCAATAGTAAGTATCGCCAAGAGGAGGGTTGATGTAGGGTTGGAATAACAGGCAGAAAGGGTTGAGGGAATCAGCTTCCCATGCGTATTTAGCATTGCAATAAGTCGTGTTGGAACTGCTGGAAACAACTACCACACAGGAAAGAGATACCGGGATGCCGAGCCCGCAAATGGGTCCGGGGAAAGTATCAAAGGAGAAATTGACCTCGTCCCCCGACGCCAGGCTAAAAGGGTTGCCCTGTAGTTCGAGCACCGGCAAACCGGGCCCGGAAATCACCAGGGAACAGGTGCCGTTATCGGAGGCATCTACCACCAGACCGCTCAGTTCGCACTGAGACATCAGAGGCTGGCTTGCCCAAAGGCTTAAGAACCAGATACATAAAACAAGGGCCCCTTTTCCGGTGAAAAAGTTCGGGAGAAACAGCGGTAGTTGCCCATTCATACTGCAGGGTTTTTGTTGGGATAAATCGGAAAAGGGTCTTTCACTGATACAAAAATGCTCCGTTTCGCAGATAATAGAAAGAACATTTCTTTACATTTGTTTAACGAGCACTATAATTAATTTTTATAAATCTATCTGTCAATCAATTTTTTACCCTGTCGAAAAATTTTCTTTTGTAGGGAATGTGATGAAAAATTCCAAAACCACCACTTTACTGGCCGCATTTTCCGCCAACGATCTATTCCATTTTCGAAAATACCTTCTCTCCCCTTACTTCAATGAGAACAAAGACCTGCTCAGGCTATTTGATCTCCTCGTACAGGAGGTGATTCCCGCAACCGGGTCCATTCGGGAAAAAGAAGAATTGTGGCAAGCACTCTTTCACAAGACGCCTTACCTGGACCAAACGCTGCGTAGGCTTATGTCCGAGCTGACAAACCACGCCCTGACCTTTACGGCATGCCACAGCTTTCTGGCCAACCCCTTGGAAGAAGGTTCGGCCAAACTGGGGTTTCTGCTGGACCCCGGGCTCACCAAACACTTTGAAGGCGTGCTGCGGCAAGTAAACCTCGCGCTTGAAAAACAGCCCGCCCATAGCCCTTCGGCTTATTACCAGATGTTTCTCATCGAGCGGGCCCGGCATCTCCAACTCGAAACAGCCGGCAAACCGGATACCCTGAAATTTCTCGGCAGGGCCGATTTCTACCTGGATAGCTTCTATTTTTCGCAAAAGCTCAAAAATCTTTCCGAAGGATTGGGATACCAGAAAACCCGCGCCCTGGATGTAGAGATCGGCGCCATCCCGGGATTATTGGAGTACCTACCATCCAGCCCATACGGAGAAACTCCCCTTATAAAGGCCTATCTCCTGGTGGTGGCTATGCTGCAACGACCGGACGACGAAGCGGCCTTTCATTCCCTGAAGTCCTTGCTGGAAGAAAGCGCAAACCGCTTCGATAAAAATGAGCTGTACAACCTGTTCATCCATCTATTGAATTATTGCATCGATACCAAGATCAACAGAGGAAGGACGGAGTATTTCGACGAACTGTTCGCCCTGTACCAGCTGGCCCTGGAAACAAAGATCCTTCTTCCGGATGGGGTGCTCGACCCCTTTCACTACAAAAATATCATCACGGTGGGCCTTCGGGTCAATGCGCTGGAATGGACCGAACGCTTCATTCGGGAATACACGCCCCAACTGAGCGATTCGAGCCAGGCAAACGCCTTTACCTACAACCTGGCCAAGGTCTATTTCCAGCAGGAGCGATATGAAAAGGTGATCGAACAACTCCGGGAGGTAGAATATCAGGACATTGTGTACGCACTGGGCGCAAAGCTCATGTTGCTGAAAACCTATTTCGAATTGAAGGAATTTTTGCCCCTGGATTCGCTATCAGACAGCTTTCGCGTATTTCTTCAACGAAATAAACTGCTCTCCAGGGAGGAGAAACAGAAGTACCTGAACGTGCTTCGTTTCGTGAAAAAGCTGTCCCATATCAACCCGGGCGATAGGAAGCAGCTGGAAAAAATCCGGATGCAGGTCGAAAACTGCCAGGCCTTGGCGGATAAGCCCTGGATATTGGACAAGCTTCGGGAGCTCACATATTGATCGCCCGGTTGGCCGTGGCTGCCAGTGCCGCTTCCTTGACCGCCTCCGCAAAAGTGGGGTGGGCATGGCTCATCCGGGCCAGGTCTTCCGCCGAACCGCGGTACTCCATAACCGCTACGGCTTCGGCAATCAGGTCGGCGGCTCTCGGTCCGACGATATGCACCCCCAGAATTTCATCGGTGACTTGATGAGCCAGGACCTTCACCATTCCATCCAGGTCGGTGCTCGCGCGGGCGCGACCCAGTGCGCGGAAAGGAAATTTCCCCGCCTTATAAGGGATTCCAGCTTCTTTTAACTGCTCTTCCGTCTGGCCCACCGCGGACACCTCGGGCCAGGTGTAGACCACTCCGGGGATCAGGTTGTAGTTGATATGGGGCTTTTGCCCTGCTATGTATTCGGCCACGAATATGCCCTCCTCCTCTGCCTTGTGGGCAAGCATGGCGCCCCGCACCACGTCGCCAATGGCGAAAATGCCGGGCACATTGGTCTGCATGTGCTCGTCTATCTCGACGCGGCCCTTCTCGTCCACCCGGATGCCCGCCTTTTCGGGGTCGAGCTTGTCCGTATAGGGTTTCCGGCCGATGGCAACCAGGCAATAGTCAGCTTCGAGGACAAAGGACTGGTCGCCTTTTTTCGACTCCACTCCCACCGCGACGCCTTTTTTGTTGGCTGTGACCTTATTTACTTTGTGGCCCAGGTGGAATTTCATATTCAGTTTCTTCAGGGACCGCTGTAGTTCCTTGCTGCAATCGCCGTCCATGCCGGGGATGATCCGGTCCAGAAATTCGACCACTTCGATCTCCGTGCCCAGGCGGGCGAAGACGGAGCCGATTTCCAGCCCGATCACACCCCCGCCGACGATGACCATCCGCTTGGGTATTTCCTGCAATTCGAGCGCTTCGGTGGAGGTGATCACCCTCTTTTTATCGTAGTTGAAAATATCCGGCACGATGGGTTTGGAGCCGGTGGCGATGATCACCTTGGCGGTTTGGATCTGCTCCTTGGTACCGTCCGCTTTTGCCACCTGAATAGTGTTGGCGTCGAGAAACGATCCGTGTCCGTGAAAGACGTCGATCTTGTTTTTCTTCATCAGGAACTCAATCCCTTTCACGGTCTGATCCACTACATCCCGCTTCCGGCTGACCATCTGCACTATATCGACCTGGAGGTCCTTGAGGAGGATTCCATGCGATCCGAAACTCTCTTTGGCATTGTGGTAGTGTTCGGAGGAGTCCAACAGGGCTTTGGAGGGGATGCAGCCCACGTTGAGGCAGGTGCCTCCGAGGGTATTGTAACGTTCAATAATGGCCGTTTTCATCCCCAGCTGGGCGCAGCGGATGGCGGCGACGTAGCCGCCCGGTCCGGAACCGATCACCGTAACATCGTATTTCATAACACTATTCTTTCTTGCGATTGTCGTCGTTTCTATTGGGCCTGTTTCTCCGTTTGTTCCTGTTGGGGTTATTGGGTTGTTGGCCTGGTGGGCTTGTGGGCTTGTTCGGGTTGTTGCTTCGATTCTGATTGGCCTGGCCCTGGCCTTGGCCGGAGTTATCGCCCGGACGGCGCTTCTTCTTCTTTTTCTTATTCCGCTTTTCTGCGGGCAATTCGAGCACGTCGTTTACGCTTTCGATATCGACATCCTGATCCTCATCACCCAGGGAAGGTTTGGCAGCTTGGATAACTTGCAGGTCGTTCAGGTTTTGGGGGAATTCGCCCCGATCGTTCATGGCCTTGATCTCCCTGACTTTCTTGGGTTCCATGGCAAAGATCTTTCCCTTTATGCCTTCCGATTCGAGCGAGTAGAACATCAGCCTGCGGAAGATGTCCGTTTTGACCAGGATGGCCACTCCTTCTTTTGTTTTGAGCTTATCGGCATTGTTCGGAAAGAGGTCTACTGCCTCCATGTACAGGTCGAGCTCGTAATTGAGGCAGCATTTCAAACGGCCGCATTGGCCGGAAAGCTTTGCCTGGTTGATGGCCAGGTTTTGGTAGCGGGCGGCGGCGGTCGAAACGGATTTAAAATCGGACAGCCAGGTGGAGCAACATAGCTCCCTGCCGCAAGAACCCAGGCCGCCGATGCGGGCCGATTCCTGCCTGGCGCCGATTTGGCGCATCTCGATCTTCACACGAAAATCCTTGGCGAAATGACGGATGAGTTCCCGGAAATCCACCCTTCCGTCTGCGGTATAAAAAAACGTCGCCTTGCGCTTATCTCCCTGAAATTCGACGTCTCCTATTTTCATATCGAGACCGAGGGAGCGGGAGATCACCCGTGCTTTGACCATAATGGGGTCTTCCATCGCGCGGGCTTCGGCGAGTTTTTCCAGGTCGCGGGCATTTGCTTTTCGCAGTACCTGGTGCAGCACGCTATCCTCGTTGACCCGTTTGCGCTTCAGTTGGAGGCGAACCAGTTCGCCCGACAGGGAAACCCTCCCTACATCGTATCCGCTGGTTGTTTCCACCACGGCAAAATCGCCCGTTTGGACGCCCGCATGGGAGGGGTTGCGATAAAATGCTTTCCGGGCGCCGTTCTTGAAACTGACCTCCACCATCTCGTAGGGATCCACGTCCCACAAATCGAGGGTAGACACCCAGTCGTAGGTATTCAGCCTGTTACAGCCATTGGTCCCGCAGCTTCCGCTACTTTTGCAGCCGGCCGGTTCCCCGTTTTCTTTATGAACAGTACATCCTGCACATCCCATATTGCTTAGTCTTTTTTCAAAAAGCGATGCAATTGAATACTCGAATCCAGCAGCATCACTTTTTGATTCGCATTCCTTTCGATATAATAAATGCAATCGTTGAACAGTCCAACGATCGGCTCGATCTGTTCGTATGACAATACAGCGCTTAGTTTTTGAGCCGTTTCCAATTCGAGGGGCCGAAGCCTTACCCGGGAAGAAACGCCCAGTTTCAAGGCCAGGAACTCTCTTAGGAAATGGAGGCCGTAGCGGAAAAAATGCTTCTGATTCTCCCTTCCCAGCTTCGCAAATTCCTCCACCCAGGGCACCAGGGAGGCGCCGTTGCCGCGGTAGCAACTCCGAAGCCACTCCAGGAAACGCGCCGCGTGATCGCTTTCCAAATCGGCGGAGAGGCCAATGGCCTCTGAAAAATTGCCGTTGGCCAGCTGGGCAATGGCCCGCGCCTTTTCGGTTTCCACTCCTTTTTGCCGTACCAGTCCTTCCTCCACCGCCTCATCGGTAAGCGGGGGGAAAGCGATCAACTGGCAGCGGGATAGGATGGTATTGAGGATCAATTCCTGGTTTTCCGCCACCAGGATGAACAGGGTCTGATCCGGCGGCTCTTCGATGAGTTTCAAAAGGCGGTTGCCTTCTTTCCCGAGGTACTCCGGCATCCACATGGTCAGGATCTTGAAGCCGCCTTCGTAGGATTTCAGGCTCAGTTTGCGGACGATCTGCACGCATTCTTCCTTATTGATGTTCCCCTGTTGGTTTTCCGACCCGATGCGCTGCAACCATTGGTTCGGATTGAGGTAGGGCGACTGTGCCAGGGCCTCGCGCCACTCCGGCATAAATTGCTCGCTCGTAACGTTGGTCCCAATGGTGGGAAAGGAAAAATGCCAGTCGGGATGGATATACCTTGCGGTTTTCAGGCAGTTGGGACAAACTCCGCAAGGCTCTTCGGGCGTTCTTTCGCTGCACAGGATATAGCGAACCAGGGCGAGCGCTGCGGGCAGGTTACCGGATCCCTCCGGGCCTAGCAGGAGGAGGGCGTGCGGGAACCTGCCCGATTGCACCATGTGCCGGAGCTGGTCCTTTATCACGTCTTGTCCTATTACATCAGAAAATCGCATATCCTGTGGCCAGGAAGCGAGGCCGGAGGCCAATTTGGGCAGGTTTCCCTATCGTATGGGCGGCTTAATGGGACTTACTTTTAACCTCCACGAAGGGCAGGTAATCCTGGTTTCTTTATTTTGGATCGGGTTTTCCGAGCCCGATATGATATAGTCCCTTGAAATCGACAAACCTAAATTTCCGCCCCTAATATCCTGTACCTCAAACTGGTGAATTGACTTCACTTTCCTGTTTCAAGTTTTATTGGGTTAAAAATAGGAAAATTATTGAATAGTTACTCCCTCCAATTATGGGTTGGGGTAACAACCTTCTGCCCGCTCGGTTTGTTGGCTTTTGCAAATGATGTCCCTTATGCGAATCTCGGTTTTTCGAAAAGCTCATTTCAACGCGGCGCACCGCTTGCACCATCCTGGCTGGAGCGAGGAGAAGAACCGGCAGGTCTTCGGGCTATGCAATAACCCCAACTACCATGTCCACAACTACGAACTGGAGGTAAAGGTGAGCGGAGAGGTGGACCCGGAAACCGGCTTCCTCATCGACCTGAACCTGCTGAAAGATCTGATATTCGAGGAAATAGAACAGCGCCTGGACCATAAGAACCTGAACCTGGATGTAGAAGAGTTCAAAAACCTGAACCCCACGGCGGAAAATATCTGCTTCGTGATCTGGAATATCCTGCGCGCCCGGCTCGATGGGCGCTACGACCTGGCCGTCCGGCTTTATGAACCCCCCCGGAACTATGTGGAATATCCGGCTCTTTGAGCGTCGTTTAGGATGTTTATAAAAGTTTAGGAGGTTTAGCCTAACAAAAGACTAAACCTCCTAAACTTCTATAAACCTAATAAACTTATTTGTTATGGCCGCAAGTTGCGCTTGCTGATCCGCATGGTCCGCATGACGTCTCCGCCTTTTCCGACGAGGCCTGCGAGGTACATGCCGTCGGGAAGGTCGGCGATATTGTATTTCTTGCCCTCGGCAACCTCAAAGGTGCGGACGATACGCCCGACCACGTTGTACAGGACGATCTTCTGAACGCCCAGCGAGCTGGTCAGCGCGAAGTAGTCCGCAGAGGGGTTCGGGAATATACGAAGGTTTTTGACGGAAATTTCTTCCTCCACGCCTGTAGGGACGGTCACCTGGTAAGTACCGGTGGCGAGGATATTGTCAGGATCGCTGGTCAGGGAGAGTCTGATCTCCACTTCGCAGGCGCCGGAAACTTGCCGGGGCAGGATGTGGAGGTCGAGGAGGCCTTCTTCGCCTGAGGCTAGAATAGCGGGCTCTTCAATCTGGTTGGCCGGATCCCAATTGGTTAACACATTAGAACCATAGCAGGCGTTTTTGTCGCAAACGCGGAAATCCCACTCCTCAGGTGCGGAAAGGATGACCAGTTCCCAGCGGACATTTACCTGATTGGCAAAATTGTTGATCATAAGCCCGTGGGCGATGGGCTCGGAATAATAGTCGCTCAGATCGACGTCCTCAAAAGTTCCAACCCATGGGTTGGGGCTGATCTCCAGTTGGGCCAGCGCCGCGTTTAGGGTGAACGAAAGGAAGGAAAAAACGAGTAGAGTATGCTTCATAATCAGAAATTGCAAATATTAATAAGGGTCAAATATAGCTGCTTACAAAAGAAAACCCAAGTATGCATTTGACAACCGATCGACAAAATCGGCCTTTTTTCGGGATCAAACAACCCGTTAACAAAAAATTATGATTTTCCCCGGCATTGTCCACAATAAAAAAAGACAGGCGGGCTATGCCCGTCTGTCTTTTTAATATCGCGATAGGCGGTAATTTATTTCACTACCATCAGGCGCTCCACGCGAACCTGGTCGCCAACGGCCACTTTCACGAAGTAGGCGCCGGCAGGCTGGTTGCTCAGGTTGAAGCGGAACAGATCGCCAAAGCTGTTGTCTGCTTGCTGGAACGAAACAGACTGGCCAATGGAGTTGAGCAGTTCTACGCGTACATCCGATGCTTCACCCAGTTGGAGTTCGAGGGTGGCGATGCCGGAGGTCGGGTTGGGGCTGAGGACAAAACGCTGGAGGTTGGCAATTTCGTTGTTCGAAACCGTCCAGATATCGCGCTCGTCTGCGCTCAGGATCTCTCCGTTATTGCCGTCGAGCACCAGAAATACCACGGTCATGTTTTCGTAGTTCCAGGCATTGGGAACAGTGTAGGTCCAGGAATCGGCTACTACATCATTTGCCTCCACATCTTCGGCTCCATCAAATCCATCCCATCCGCCGAGGATATCGCGACCAACCAGGTCGTACACCATGTCGGCGGCGGGAACCGTGGCCGGAAGGCTTTCCCAACCGCCCATCGGGCCGGCTGCGTTATTGGCATAGTAGTTTACCTGGTTGTAACCGGCGCCGGTACCCGTAATGCCGTTTTCCACGAGCACCACATTGAAGCGGTAATCGCTTGCGCTCAGTTGGGTGGCAAAGGTAGCCTCCGCGCTGATCGTCAGATCGCGGGTCACAGGATCGATCACGGCCTCGGTAATGGAAGCGGAAGCCGGAACAATGCGATCGGCAGCGCTATCGTAATAGTTTTCCAGATCGGAGGGATCGATCACCCCCAGACGGTCGACGATCACAGAGGGAAATCCGCTAAAGCCCGGGAAAGAGGTCAAGCCTCCGTCGTATTCCACATCGGCCATGGGGTCGTCGTTATGCACCGCAATTCCGATAAAATCAGGATAGGTTTCCTCCATCAGTTCCATGAACACAAAACCGCGGGGGCACCAGCCGCACCAGGTACCGGTTGCTTCTTCAGCAACGACCCTGGGAGTGGGCAGGAAAGAAAGACCGCTTACTTTTGCGGCAGCGGAGTTGTTGGTGTTAAAACCGTCGGGCTGGCCATTCGGGTTAGAAGCCTCGATCTCGATATCGTAAGTGATTGCGCTGGCCACATCCAGCGGGGTGCTGTGCGTGAAGTTATAGGAACCGCCCGGAGCGATGTTCAGACCGGTCAGCGGATCGGTGTAGTTATTCACGCCATCCGTCCAGGTGATATCCAGAGAGGTCACCGTTTGAAGACCATTGTTGGTGATCTTGCCGGAGAAGGGGATCGTTGCGTTGAGGAGGTTAAAACGGTTAACCGCATTGAGGTCCAGCTTGACGTCGTAATCGTATGGCTTGTAAACCAGTACGTTGTCAATGGCATAGCCATACAACCAGCCTCCGTTGTCGGAAAACCGGAATCCAAGCGTTACGGCAGCATTCCCTACCAGAGGAGTCAAATCCACGGTGATGGTCTGCCAATCGGTCGGATTACCGCTCAATTCAAAAAGGTTGGTCCAGGTCGTGCCTCCATCGAGGGAGTATGACACATAAGCGTTTTCGACAACACCCTGATAGGTCAGATCGGCGAAATATGCATCAAAAACCAATACCAGATCCGTAACGGAGGTCAGGTCCACAGCAGGAAGCACGAGTATGTCATTGAGTTTGTCGCATACCTGGCCGCAGCCGTCGTCATTGGTAGCTGCAAATTGGCCGCCGTTATCCGGGATGCCAAAAGAGGAGCTGCTGAGGTCTCCGGAATTGCCGACAAGCCAGCCGCCGTCAGTTGCCGCCGTAACAACAGTCCAGCCACTCGGCATACCGCCTTCAAAATTTTCGTTGAAGAAAATCTGGGCCGAAAGGGTACTCATACCGAGCCCAAGAGCAATAAAAAGGGTAAATAATCTTTTCATAGATTTGAGAGTTAAGTTTAAAGGATTAGAACAACTTTAGTTGATAATCAAATACTTTGCCAGCTTACAAATGTAGCAATTCCTTTTCCTATTTATAGGGAGATTCTGTTTAGGATTTCTTTAATTTGTCCGTTTTTTACATTTCGACCACATAATCTATGCATATCGTCATTCTCGGCAACGGCATCAGCGGGATCACTGCGGCAAGACATATACGGCAACACAGTGACAACGAAATTACCGTGGTGTCCGCTGAATCGGATCATTTTTTTTCCCGCACCGACCTCATGTATCTGTACATGGGCAAAAAGAAGATCAAGGATATCAAGCCTTTTCCCGACAAGTTCTGGAAGGAAAACCGCATCGACCTGATCAACGGCCTGGTTACCCATGCCGACCTGGTCCGCAAGACCCTCCACCTCAACGACGATACCAGCCTGTCGTTTGACAAGCTCATCATAGCCGTCGGCTCGAGGCCCAATAAAGCGGGCTGGCCCGGACAAGACCTCGACGGGGTGCACGGGCTGTACTCCCTCCAGGATCTGGACGCCATGGAGCGGCACAGCAAGGGCTTGAAAAGAGCGGTAATTGTGGGCGGAGGACTCCTCGGAGTCGAAATGGCCGAGATGTTCCATTCCAGAAAAATCCCCGTCACCTTTCTGGTCCGCGAAAGCAGCTATTACGATATGGTCCTTCCTTCCGAAGAATCGGCCCTCGTCACCCGGCGCATTCGCGAACAGGGTATAGACCTTCGCCTGGAAACCGAACTCCGCGAAATTTGGGGAGACCGCTCGGGAAAAGTAAAAATGGTCTTCACCAGCAAAGGGGAAAAGATCGAATGCGGCTACGTGGGCATTACCACCGGGATTCGTCCCAATATAGATTTCCTCCATTTTACCCCCCTGAAATACGAACGGGGTATCCTCGTAAACGAAAACCTGGAAACAAGCATCCCGGGTGTCTACGCCGTAGGGTCCTGCGCCCAGATGCGCGACCCGAAGCCCGGCCGGGAGGCCATCGAAACCAGGTGGCTGGCCGGTGGCAACATGGGAGAAACCGCCGCCCACAATATTTTGGCGTCCAGCGCACAGCAGCCGCCGATCCCCTACGATCCGGGAATCTGGTTCCACTCGGCCAAATTCTTCGGGATTAGCTATCAGGCATGTGGCGAAGCCGGAACCGGACAGGACAACTTGTATTGGGAACACCCCGACGGGCACAAAAGTATCCGCATTGCCTTCCATCCGGACCAGGGCAAGGTGGCCGGATTTATCTTTATGGGGCTCTCCTTCAGCCGGGAAATTTGCGAAAAATGGATCCGCGAGGGCGTCCACATCGAAGAGGTACTGCTCAAGCTCCGAACCGTCGAAACCGATGGCAGTTTTTCGCGAAAACACGAGTCCGCAATGATTCAATTGTATAATGCCCAAACCGGGAAAAACCTGCGGGAAGCCCCGCGGAGCGGCCTTGCAAAAGCGTTCGGATTTCTAAAATAGGCGCTTTTTACCGAAAATCAATTTCGGTATTGTCCCCGATATTCAAACTCTGGCGTAGGCCGGTGATGGCCGTGTCGTTGCCGATGACGGAAGCCTGGAGCACAGCTTCCCGGATGGAGGCGTAATTCCCGATGATGGAATTTTTTACGATGGCCGATTCTATGACCGCGTGGTTCCCAATGGTCACGTGGGGCCCGATGATAGAGTTCTTGATCTGGCATTGCTCGCCAATGCTGACGGGGGGAATGACGATCGTATTGACGAATTCGGGGATAACGGAAGAGGCATACCCCTCGCGCTCCAGCAGCAGGGCATTGGTTTCCAAAAGGATCTCCTTTCGGCCGCAATCAAACCAGTTGTCCACCTTGACCGTGGAAAACGGAATGCCTCTTTCGAGCATCCGCATCAGTCCGTCGGTAAGTGGGAATTCGCCATCGGTCCGGATATTGTTGCGGATGTTGTAGTCCAGGCCTTCGATGAGGGCGGAGGGGTCTGCGATCTTGTACACTCCCACCAGGGCCATATCGGAAAGCGGGATGGAGGGTTTCTCCACAAAGCGCTTCACAAAACCGTCGGGGTGAAATTCGACCAGGCCGAAATCCCTCGGGTTTTTCACCTTTTGGACGGCGACGCAGGAGCTCTCCGACTTTATGATGCGGTTGAAGTCCACATCCAGAATGGTATCTCCAAAAAAAATAATGATCTGATTGGAATCCCGGAACGACTCGCGGGCGGTCCAGATGGCATGGCCGGAACCTTCGCGGTGGTCCTGGGTGACGAAGGTCTTGTGGATATCGGGGTAGGTTTGCTCCACAAAATCGCGGATCTTCTCCCCCAGGTAGCCTATGATAAACACAAAGTCCTGAACGCCCAGGCTGGTGAGCTGGTCGATGATGTAGCAGATAATAGGCTTACCTGCTACGGGGATCAGTGGTTTGGGCTGAGTGTAGGTGAGCGGGCGAAGGTTCTTTCCTGCTCCTGCGACGGGAATGATGGCCTTCATCATACCGATCAGCCGTTCTCCAGCGCAGCGGCGCCGCCGACGATCTCGGAAAGCTCTCTCGTAATCGTTTCCTGCCTGGCTTTGTTGTAACTTATCTTGAGGTCGCGCATGATCCCGTCGGCATTGGTGGTGGCATTGTCCATCGCGGTCATTCGCGCTCCGTGTTCAGATGCGTTCGTATCCAGCAGGAATTTGTGAAAGGTCGTGTGCAAAATACTGGGAATGAGGCTGGAGAGCAACTCTACTTTATCCGGCTCGAAGATGTAATTCGCCTTGCGGTTGTTATCCTTTGCTTTTTCGAGGGGACGAACCGGAAGGTAAGCCTCACTCATCGGATACTGAACCGCGGCATTGCGGAAATGGCCGTAGGCCACATCAATGGAGTCGTATCTCTTGTCCAGAAACCCGTCCATCAGGTGTTGGGAAACCCTGGAGATATTGTCAAAACTCAGGTTATCGAACAGGTGGACATAGTCCTGCACGATGTTGCAGTCTGCATAGCGTTTGCGGAAGAAGTCGTACCCTTTTTTGCCGATGCAGAGGATGGTCAGTTGTTTGTTCTTTCTAACCCCGGTGTATTTCTCCTCGATCGTTTTGACTGCGGCCTTGATGACGTTGGTATTAAAAGCGCCGCACAAGCCGCGGTTGGAGGTCACTACGACCATACAGGCTTTGTGCACTTCCCGGGCCTGGCCGAAAGACACCTCCGCGTCTCCTTCCATGTTGGAAAGGATATTGCGCAGCATGTCGTTCAGCTTGACGGCATAGGGCCTCATATCCTGAACCGCCTGCTGAGCGTTGCGCAGTTTGGCAGCCGAAACCATTTTCATGGCCTTGGTGATCTGCTGCGTGTTCTGCACGGACTTGATCCGCTCCCGGACTTCTTTTAGTTTTCCAGACATTATTTACACTTTAAACCGGGTCATCAATTCTTTTGCCAGCGCTTCCAGTTTTGCCATCGAGTCGTCCACAAGCTTGCCGGCCTTGAGTTCGGCCAGGATCTCGGGGTGGCGCTGCTCCATCGTGGTGAGGAATACCATTTCGAAATTGTGGATTTTATCGACCGGCACATCCTTGAGCAAGCCCTTGGTGCCCAGGTAGATGATGGCCACCTGCTTTTCTACGGATACCGGAGAATACTGGGGTTGTTTGAGGATCTCCACGTTGCGCTTTCCTTTTTCGAGAACGGCCATCGTAGAGGGGTCGAGGTCGGAGCCAAACTTGGAGAAAGCCTCCAGTTCGCGGTACTGGGCCTGGTCGAGTTTGAGGGTACCGGCCACTTTTTTCATCGACTTGATCTGCGCGGCGCCCCCTACCCGGCTCACGGAGATACCCACGTTGATAGCCGGACGGATACCCTGGTTGAACAGGTTGGATTCGAGGAAGATCTGACCGTCGGTAATCGAGATCACGTTGGTCGGGATGTATGCGGACACGTCGCCGGCCTGGGTCTCGATGATCGGAAGCGCGGTCAGCGAACCGCCGCCTTTGACGATAGGTTGGCCTTTTTCGTCTTTGGCGTTTTTCAGACTGTCCGGGAGGTCGTTCATGTTCCGCGCGATCTCGTCGTTGGCGATGATCTTGGCGGCGCGCTCCAGCAGGCGGGAGTGCAGGTAGAACACGTCGCCAGGGTAGGCTTCGCGGCCCGGCGGGCGGCGGAGCAGGAGGGATACCTCGCGGTAAGCCACGGCCTGTTTGGACAAGTCATCGTACACGATCAGGGCCGGGCGGCCGGTGTCGCGGAAAAACTCGCCGATGCAGGCCCCTGCGAAGGGGGCGAAGAACTGGAGCGGAGCGGGATCGGATGCCGAAGCCGACACGATGACGGTATATTCCATAGCTCCGTGCTCTTCGAGCGTGCGGGCTACGTTGGCTACTGTGGAGGCTTTCTGGCCGGAGGCCACATAGATACAGAAGACGGGTTCTCCGCGATCGTAGAATTCGCGTTGGTTGATGATGGTATCGATGGCGATAGCCGACTTACCCGTCTGGCGGTCGCCGATGATGAGCTCGCGCTGTCCGCGGCCGATCGGGATCATGGCGTCGATAGCCTTGATACCGGTTTGCAGCGGTTCGCTAACCGGCTGGCGATAGATTACACCGGGCGCCTTGCGCTCCAGCGGCAATTCGTATTTCTTTCCGGTGATCTCCCCTTTTCCGTCGATAGGCTGGCCAAGCGGGTTTACGACCCGGCCGACATAGCCCTCGCCTACCTGAATGGAGGCGATACGGCCCGTGCTGGTCACTTTGGAGCCTTCCTTGATACCGGTTCCGGCGCCCATCAACACGACCCCTACGTTGTCTTCTTCCAGGTTTAATACGATGGCCTGAACGCCGGATTCAAATTCCACCAATTCACCTGCTTTGGCATTATTCAGGCCGTAGATGCGGGCGATACCGTCGCCGACCTGAAGCACGACCCCGATTTCTTCGAGTTCGGTTGCGGTGGTGAGGCCGGACAATTGCTGTTTAAGGATCGCAGATATTTCATCGGGTTTTACATCAACCATGATCGCGCGATTTATTTGTTGTTGTGAACGATTGTTATTAAAATAAAGGTTACCGGGAGATAATCTTTGAGATATACAGGTTGTCTTTGAAGGAACTCTTGAAGGCTTCCAGTTTCCTCGAAGCGCTTGCATCGTACAATTTATCGTCGAATTCGATGATCATCCCTGCCACCAGGGAGGAATCGGTGCGGGTTTCCATCTCCAGTTTTCCCGTGGCGATGCCGTCGTCGAGGAGTTTTTTGCGGATGGTTTCCACCATCGCCTCGCTCAGCGGCGCAGGTGTGGTGATCCTCACCGTCGAGATGTTCATGTAGGCCCGGTATTGGGTATTGAACTCTTTGGCGATTTCGGGTAGATAGGTTTCCCGGTCCTTGGTCAGGAGGATATTAAAAAAGGACAGAGTCATTTCGTCGTACTTCCCTCCGAATAACTGGCGAAATATCGCCCGCTTCTTATCCGACTTGATGATCGGACTTTTGATCATCAAGTAGAAATCGCGGTTTTTCAGCACGCCGTTAAAAGAATCGAAATCCTCTTTTAATCCGCTCCACCACATTCTTTTCAATGGCGAGGTCGAGCAGCGATTTGGTATATCTGGTAACTATCCGTCCAACTGACATATTTCCGGGTCGTTTAAACCGGGCCAAAGCCCGGCAATTTTATTGGAGCTTCATATCCTTCACCAGCTCGCTCACGTATTGCTCGTGCTCGGCCTTGTTCTTCAACTCCCGCTCCAGGATTTTTTCCGCGATATCGACGGCCAGGGTGCCCACCTGATTCTTGAGGTCTATGATTGCGGCCATTTTCATATGCTCGATCTCGGTCTTCGCGTTGACCACGATGCGGTGCGATTCCTCTTTGGCTTTCGTCTTGGCCTCCGCAATGATGGTGTCTTTCGCCATCTTGGCCTCGTGAAGGATCTTTGCGCGTTCCTCCTGGGCGAGCGCAAGCAGTTCTTCGTTTTTGGCTTGCAGGTGCGTCATTTCCTCGCGCGCTTTCTTGGCGGAGTCCAGGGAGTTCTGGATATCCGATTCCCTTTCCTTGAGGGCCCGGGCGATGGGTTTGAATGCAAACCTGCTCATCAGAAACCAGAATAGGGCAAAGATGAGCGTGGTCCAGAACACCGTCCCGGGGTCGGGGCGAATGACTGTAAATTCAGCTAGAAAGATCAAATTGCTCGTCATGAATATGCAAATTGAAAGTGAATGCTTTTTGAGTAAGCTGCTCCGGCGACCAACCGTCGCCGGGAGCAGCCCTTACTTTTCGGCTTTCCCGGTACTACAGGATGAAGCCCAATACCATGGCGATCAGCGCGGCGCCTTCCACCAAAGCGGCGGTAAGGATCATGTTAGCGCGGATATCCCCCACGGCTTCGGGTTGGCGGGCAATAGCGTCCATTGCGCGGCCGCCGATCTGTCCGATACCGATACCTGCTGCCATTGCAGCGAGAGCCAAGCCAATTGCGGTTAGTGAACCAGTCATTTTATAGAGATTTATACAGATTACTTAGTTATTTCATGTTTAGGAGGTTTAGAAGGTTTAGGGAGTTTAGAAAAACTAAACCTTCTAAACTTCCTAAACCTCCTAAACCCCAAAGATCAATGGTGCTCCTCCTCGATAGCCGCCCCGATATAGGAAGCGGTAAGCAGGGTGAACACGAAGGCCTGGATAAAAGCCACCAGCAACTCGATCGCCATGATGAACATGGTCAGCGGAATCGAAGCCAAAGCGCCCCCGAGGGAGCCGCCGAGGCTGGCGCCCGATTTGCCGAAGATGAAGATCAGGCCCACGAAGCTCAGCACCACGATGTGACCCGCCGTGATGTTGGCAAAAAGACGAAGCATGAGGGTGAAGGGCTTGATGAACAGGCCCAGCACTTCCACGGGCGTCAGGATCAGCTTGATCGGGGCCGGCACGCCCGGCATCCAGAAAATATGCTTCCAGTAGTTTTTCTTGCCGTTGAGGTTCACCACTAAAAAGGTGAACAGGGCCAGCACGAGGGTTACTCCGAGGTTGCCGGTTACGTTCGCGCTACCTGGGAAAAAGGGGATCTGGCCGATGAGGTTCAAACTGAGGATAAAGAAAAAGATCGACAGCAGGAAGGGGAGATACTTGTGGTATTTCTCCGCTCCGATAAACGGCTTGGCCACCTCATCCTGTATGAACAGGACGATGGGCTCCAAAAAGCCCTGCAAACCCTTGGGCGCCATCCCGCGCCGCGCCGTATAGGCCTTGGCAACCGAGCGGAATACCAGGAACAACACCAGCATCACCAACAGCATCGTAAAGACGTTTTTGGTAATGGAAAAATCGTAGAAAGACGTGATGCCGCCGCCGAAAACCCCTCCATCGAGCGTGCTGCGGTTCTCCAGGTGATAGCAGGTTCCTCCGTACACGACGATCGGCTCCTCGACTTCTTTGCCCTCGTGCATCTCCATGACGTGGGAAATGCATTCGATCTCGACCTCCCCCATGGGAAATGCCGGATCTGCTACCCGCTTCACTTCGCCGTGCACCAGCACATAGCGGTCGATCGCTTTTTCGCCGTTGCCGTGGTGATGCGCCTCAAACTTGCTGGAGAGCATCGTGGTCAAACCGTGATCCGGGGCGTAGAGGATGCAGGGGAGCGGAATGTATATATCGCCTACAATATGGAAGGCATTGGCGTCGCCGATGTGATGAAAAGCAGATGCAGTGGGGTTGTATTCGGGAAACTCTTCCTCGTCGTGATGGCATCCACAGGCGCTGTGGTTGTCGTCCGTATGGGCGCTGTCCTGCATGTGCGCCGTATCCTGCTGGTGCTCATCGCCGTGGCCCTCCTGGCCATTGGCAAAGACCAAGAACCCGGACACCAGGAAAAGGGTGAAAAGAGTTGAACGCATCCGACCTACCATATTTAACGGGGTTACCCCTTTTTCAAAAATCGCAGCAAAGGTAGGTATTCGGTACTGTTTTAAAAATTCTCGGCCACTTTTTTTGTCCCAACTCCGCAATTCACGCCGTGGGCTTCAAAGCCTAAAGTTTGCAGGGCTCGTTTTCCTTACTTTGAAAAGTGGGAATGGGCAGTTTGAATAAAATTTATCGCATCCCGTTTTTGATCCGACAAAATTTTCTACTTATTCTCCTCCCTTTTTTTTAACAAAGCCTTTTTAAGATTTAATAGAGCCCTAACACCCTTTTTCCGGGACGCTTCCGAAATTTGATCCGGTTTCCAAACACATCTTTTCACCCAAACTCTTTCCAAATGAGAAAAATGATCTTCCTGGGAGTATTCCTTAGCCTGCTGCTCCCTTCCCTTCCCGCGCAAATCGAAACCGGTACCATCATGCTGGGCGGCAACAGCGGCTTCGGCGCCTCGTCCTCCGGATTCCACTTCAACTTAAACCCGCGCGCCGGCTATTTCCTGGCGCCCGACTTCGCCGTAGGCGCGCAGGTGAATGCGAGTTCCGGCCTCTTCGTCGACGACAATACCACCAACTTTAACTTTGACTACGACCTGGGATTTTTCCTCCGGTACTACCTTTCCCCCGGCAAACAATGGCGCCCATACCTGCACGCGGAAATCGACAACCGCCCCTCTCTCTTCCAGTTTGATGGCGCCGCAGGCGCAGGGATCGCCTATTTCTTCAGTCCGAGGGTCAGCGTGGAAACCCAGTTGCTGTTCCGCGTGGGCAATCTTTTTCACATCCCCAACTTCTCCGTCAGCGGCCTGAATGTCGGGGTGCATGTGTTCTTCCCACCGAAACCAAAGGAATAAGGTTATTTCTTTTGCAAAAGCGCAAGCCGGATTTTGTGGTACGGAATAGCGCCGTCCAGCGCCTCGAAGATCGGCTTGAGCTTTTGCTCCCCCTCCTCCCGCACCGCCACCGCCAGCACTTTTTCGAGCTCCTCCTGCTGAATCAAACGGTTCAGATCCACTGCTTCCCCTTTTTCCAGGAAATAGGTCAGGTGTTCGTACACCCGCCCCTCGGTCAAATCCCTTTTTTCGGCGATCTGTGCCGGCGATAACCCTTTGCGGAAGAGCTCGAAACTCTCCAGATAAGTGGCGCCGGCCACGGAAAATCCTTCCTCCTTTTTCTCCAGCACAAAGCTGCGGATCAGGTCCATAAACTGGTTTCCGTACAGGTGCAGTTTGCGGTCGCCCACCCCGGTGATCTGGCGGAGGTCCTCGTCGGTGAGCGGTTTCTCTTTGGCCATTTCCTCCAGCGTCGCGTCGTTGAAAACAAGGTAAGGCGGAATCCCGTTTTTCCGCGCGATCTCCAGGCGGAGCGCCTTCAGGTTTTGGAACAGCCCTTCCCGCACCTGTTCGCCCTTGGCCGGGGCGCGCTGGGGTTTGGCCTGTTTTTCGCGGATGGCGCGGGCCTGTACCATTTCCACGCTGCGACCGTTGAACAACACTTCCTTTCCGGCCGGCGTAAGCCGCAACTGCCCGAAGGCCTCGTGGGCCACCTCGACGAGGCCCTGGTTGAGGAATTGCTCAAAATACTGCCGCCAGTCGATATAAGAAATATCCCTGCCCGCGCCGAAGGTCTTGATGCGGTCGTAACCGCGGTCGATGATCTCCTGTTTGCCCGAGCCCCGTAGGATGTCGATGATGAGGTTCATGCCCGCTTTTTCCTCCACCCTGGCAATGGCGGAAAGCGCCTTTTGCGCCAGCTCGGTGCCGTCGAAATACTGGGGCGGTTTGTTGCAAATGTCGCAGTTGCCGCAATTATCGCGAAGGTCCTCCCCGAAATAGCTCAGCAGCATTTTCCGCCGGCAGATCTGGCCCGTGGCGTAGTGTTGCATGCGCTCCAGCTTGGCCAGCTTCACCTCCGTCAGGTCGCTTTCTTCCTGCTTGATGATATCCTGCATCAGGCTCACGTCGGCGTAGCTGTAAAAAAGGATGGTCTCCGCCTTCGCCCCGTCGCGGCCGCTGCGGCCGATTTCCTGGTAATAGCTTTCGATGTTTTTGGGCAGGTTGTAGTGGATGACGAAGCGGACGTTGGATTTGTCGATGCCCATCCCGAAAGCCACCGTGGCGGCGATGACGGTGAGCCGGTCGTTGATAAAATCCTCCTGCGCCGCGCTGCGGTCGCGGTCGTTCATCCCCGCGTGGTAAAAACCCGCGTTGATGCCGCGGGCCCGAAGCCCCTCCGCTACCTGTTCGGTGCTCTTCCTGCTCAGGCAGTAAATGATACCGGGCTGTCCGGGCCGTTGTTTGATAAAGGCGGCGATCTGCCCCAGCCGGTCCTGGCCCGGGCGAACCTCCAGGCTGAGGTTGGGCCGGTCGAAGGAGGCGAGGAAGAGTTCGGGATTGTCGAGCGCCAGTTGCTCCGCGATGTCCAGGCGGGTGAGCCGGTCTGCCGTAGCGGTGAGGGCCAGAATGGGCACGCCGGGAAGCTCCTGCTTCAGGAATTTCAACTGGGTGTATTCCGGCCGGAAGTCATGGCCCCAGGAGGAAATACAGTGGGCCTCGTCGATGGCCACCAGGTTGATCTTCGCGCGTCGCAAGAGGGGAAGGAATTCTTTGGAAGTCAGCCGCTCCGGAGAGACGTAGAGCAAGTCGATCGCCCCCTGGAAGAGCTCGTCTTCCACCATCCGCTGCTCCAGCGGATCGAGGGTGCTGTTCAGAAAGGAGGCTTTCACCCCGTTGCCCCATAGGCCTTCCACCTGATCCTTCATCAGGGAAATAAGAGGGGAAACGACCACGCAAGCGCCGGGCATCAAAATAGCCGGCAACTGGTAGCAGATCGACTTCCCTCCGCCAGTGGGCATCAGTACGATAGAATCCTTTCCGTCAAAAACCTGTTGAATGATTTCGGCCTGAAGCGGCCGAAAGGTGTCGAAGCCGAAATACTTTTTCAGGGCCTCATGCACTGTCACCATGTCCATACACTCGCAATTTTGGGTTCATCCAACAGAGGGCCTGGGGGTGAAGATAGGAAATGAAGATGAAATTACCGGTAGCTATGCAGATTTTTGATTAGTGCATGTATATGCTCGATTTTTAAATAGCCGGGGTATTCTCTTTTCAAGTCCTCGAGTAATGCAAGCCCTAATTGCCTTCGGCCGAGAATTTCATAATGGCTATCGGCATAGATCTGCAGCATTTCTTTCCAAATCTTTGGCTTAAGGTCTGAATCTGGGTACTTTTTCAGAAAGGTTTTGGAAACATCCAAAAATTGAAGTGACATATCTACATCTTCGGGAAAAAGAGCTGTGAGTTCCAGTATCTTGAACTCCGCATTGTCAGCCCATTTACTATCGGGATACCGATCGAGCAACTCCTGCCAGGTGCCTAGCGCAAGAGAAACATCATATCGGTCCCCCGATTCAAAGAAACGGCATAAACCAAACAATGTCAACAATGCTTCTCCCTTTCTGAAAAGGAAGGTGTCTGTTTCTCCATACAAGGCGCGAAGTGAGTCGATTGAACCTACGGTAGTGCGCAGGGCCTGAATGGAGCTCTCATGCCAGAAAACTTCGGCGGCCTTTTCCGGAAACCTGGACATCAAAATCGAATCCATATAAAGTGCCTCTGAAAAATGCCCAAAACGCGATAATAGGGAAACAATATCTGTAAGAGTATATCGAAGGATATTATCAGGAAGTTTGTCCTGGTGAATGGCCGCTACAACATCTTTCCGGAAAAGATTATGCCAGAAATTGGGCCGGAAACTTTGCCATCTCCTCTGATCATAAATACTATCCTGCTTGAATAATACCTCGAACTCCTTTTCTAAATAAGCTTGTTTGTCCAGGTAGGTCTTCAACACAGGAATCTCTCCCGAATTTAAAGAATCAAGTGCACGATCAAATCGCTTGACCTCTAACGCATACCATTGGTTATCAAATAATTTTGACAAGGTTTCCAAAAACTCCTTTCGATAAATGACGAAACGATCGCTTAACAACAAGTAAAGGTTTTGATCGTCCACCATAATGTCCCTTAGGGTAGAAGTCTGAAAATCCAAATGCTGGGATATGTTGCCATCAGCTTTGTCACAGGAGAACAGCCGATGTTGGCCAGCGATCCAAATCCTGGTCAAGTCGTTTTTTAAGATAGGGTTACGACTATAGGGTAGTTCGATCGGAATTGTGAATACTTTGCCGTCCAGAATATTGCGGCGGACTATCCATTTAGGTTTGAGTACCCAATAGAAAGGGGGGTCGAGCACATCGTTGGGGCCTCCTGTAAATCTATCATTCCAAACGGTACTATCAGGACTGATTAGTACAACGTGATTGGAGGAGGGAACCGGGTTGAATGCAATGAACCCATCTTTTTCCTGATACCTTCGAAAGCCTTTGGGGAACTCCGCTCCCATTAAACTGCGAAAGGGTTCGAAGGATTTGCTTTTCGGATCATACCGATTGCCGTTAATGATAAGGCCAAATTGTTCGCTTTCAGCAACTTCCAGGTAACCGGACCTTTCAGGATGGAGAGTATCCAAGGGAATAAAATCCCTGGTCATCAATACGATTCCTTCCTGGATTAGGAAATCTTTCGTAAGAGCAAATGCGGGAGAGCTCTGGTAGGGGGGCAGTGTGTCCATCTTCCCAGCCAGCGCATCGTATTTATACAAATTATTACTTCTCACCCACAACAAACCAGGCTCAAAGGGGTCAGCTTTCACATACGATTTGTTTACTGACCGTAAAGAAAGCAGCCCGTTTAAAGGCGATGGAACCAGCGTATCGCGCGTTGAAAGATTCAACACACGGGTACCTTCCGGGTTATTAAAGATGTATACAACGTTCTTCTTTTCCGGAAGGATGACAAAGAAAGCATCTTTGGAAGATTCCAATGGAAAATCAAGAAACGAATCTACCTTAAAATCAATAAGAATTGTAGGAGGCGGCGTGGTTATTTTCTCCTGAATATTGCATGAAAAAAGGCCTGCAGCAAAGGCAATAAATAAAGCAAAGGGAAACTTCTTTGTAGGTATTCTCATGGCGGGTTAAGGTTTTAATTTACATGACTGGTGTGCTTTGTCGTGATTTCTTCCACCGGTTGAGCGGCTTTTCAAATATCATCCAACTCCTCCACCTCCAAATCGGCCAGCTCACCAAGCAGATTTTTCTCCCTCACAAAAATTGCACCAGGCACAGTCGCGCTCCCCGCAGCCCTGGTAAAATTCGAGCTTCATGATATGGTCGTAGGTTTCCACGATCAGGCGGGTCATGAGGGCGAGTTCATCGGGTTCGAAAACGATTTCCCTATCCACAAACCGGCCCTTTTCATCGGGGTCGACAAAGCTGAGCACCGTGCTCTGCACCAGGTGGCTGCCCTCCCTGGAGGCGTGGAACAGCAATTGATAAAAGGCCATTTGGCGCCAGTACAGGCTGCCGGTGGGTTCCTTTTTGCCGGGACCTTTCCATTTTTTCTCGTCCGGCTTTCCGGTCTTGTAGTCTACCAGGCGGACGTGAACCGCATCGAGGTATTCGACCTTGTCGAGTTTGCCCTGGATAGGCACTCCCCCTAGTTCCACCTGCCGGAGATTGAGCTCGGTGCGAATGTCCCGCGGCCATTTGGGCAAATGATAGTCGGCGTAAGCTTTCAAATTGCGCTTGCCCATGTCGAGGCGATGGCGGAACTCTTCTTCCGGAATGAAAGCCCGAAAAGCAGACCACTCCGCCTCGAATAGAGAGGGGAGGATAGCGGTTAAGGGGAATGCGCGGTCCGTGGCGTTTTTCATCCGGTTGAAATACGACTGGAGAGCCCGGTGAATCGCCGTGCCGTACAGGCCGCCCAAGCTTTCCAACTGAGGCGCCTGGAGCACGTATTCGAAGAAAAAACTCAAAGGGCAACGCAGGTAAGTATTGAGCGCAGAGATGCTCAACTGGAAACCGGTCAGACGGGCCGCCGCTTCCTCGGGGTCGAGGGGAGGGACGGCGGGTTTTTCGGCTGCCTCCCGAAGCCATAATGCCTCCATTTCCAGAACCAGTGCAGCGGGGACTTCTTTTTCCTCGCGCAGGAGGCCGCTTTCGGCCACTTCGTCAAAAAACAGGGCCTGGGTCTGGTCTTTGACCTGGACCGTAGTGCGGCTGTAGGAGATGTGAAGCCCTTTGCGCGCCCTGGTCATCGCCACGTAGAAGAGCCGGCGGCGGGCCTCCAGCGCGTCCTCCTCTCCCGAAAAGGTGAGGGTATCGGGGAAGGAGAAGCGATAGGAGCCATGGTTGTTCTTCGGCTCCCAAAATCCCTCCGTGGTATCGAGCAAAAAGACATAGTCAAATTCAAGGCCCTTGGCCCCGTGGGCGGTGAGCAGGCTCACCCCTTTTTCGAGCGAGGCCGATTTCCGGAGCTCGAGCGCGAGGCCGTTGGCGTCCATTTTCCGGAGGGTTTGCAGAAAACCCTCGACCGTCAGCCGGGGATTGCGCACCGCTTCGGTCTGCGCGAAAGCCATCAGGGTGGAAGCCGCCTGGAGCAGGTCCTCGTATTGGGGTCGTTTTAAAATGAAATCCAGTATCCCTGCCCTGGTGAACAGCGCTTCAAGGGCTTTGGGAAGCGGCCAGCCCGGAAGTTCGGCCTGAAATTCGTCCAATTGGCGGATACATCGTTCGATGGCGGCGCGGTCCTCTCCGGAACAGCCGGCCAATGCTTCGGGATCGCGCAAAAAGTCGCGCCAGGCGATCCGCTCGGCCTCTGCGCCGGACCCCTCCCGCTTTTGTTTTTTGGTGAGCATGGTCAGGCCCTGGGGCGAAATGCCCCAATACCCGTCGTGGAGGAGTGGAAATAAAAAGGCTTCTCCGGAGTAGGGCTCCCGCTGCTCGGCATGAAGATATTCCAACAGGCGGCGAATCTGGCGGATCAGCGGCAGGTCGAGGATGTTTACCTTTCTTTTGACCTGATAGGGGATTCCCCTTTTCCCCAACAGGTTTCGCAGCCACTCGCCCTGTTTGTGCTGCGGGTAGATAAAAGCGATTTCCTCCAGCGGAACGCCTTTTTCACGAAGGAGTTCTACTTGGTGGATCAAATCCGATAGTTCGTGCAGGGGGTGGGGTAGCTTACCAGTTGCGGGCGCACATCGAGGCCAGACATCTCCGCATTAGCCGCGCGGAGCTTTTTTTCCAGCCCGAGATCGCTCAGGGCGTTGACAATTCGTTTTTCGTTCCGCCCGATAAGGGAATGTGCGGCATCCAGAATGCCCTGGGCCGAGCGGTAGTTTTCCTCTAGCACAATCACCTCGACGTCGGGGTAGGATTCGTAGAAATCGACCAGGTTTTTCAGCCTGGCGCCCTGGAATTCGTAGATCGACTGGTCGTCGTCGCCCACGATAAAGACGTTGGGCTCTTCCCAGTAGCTGATCAGGTGTTGGAGGACCGAGTGCTGGGCGCCGTTGGTGTCCTGGTATTCATCGATCAGAAAATACAGGTAGCGTTCCTGGTAGTTGCGAAGCAGAAAAGGGTATTTTTCAAACGCGTCCAACACCCAGAGGATCATATCGTCGTAGTCGTAGCGACGGCGTTCGGCCATCATTTCCTGGAAGCGGGGATACAGCAATACGCCCGATTTCAGTTTTTCCATCCGCTCCAGCTCCGCCTGGTAGTCGGCCTCTTTCAGGTCTCCTTTTTTGTTGTTGCGGGTATTGACCTTATAGCGGTACTTTTCCCGGGTGGGGAGGCTCTCCACATAGCGGTCGATCTGCTCCAGCACATGCTCCGCACCCCAGTTTTCTCCTTTGATCCGCTGGAAGAGGTCGGCCAGTTGCTGTTCGTATTGAAAGGGGTTGCCGACCTGTTTTTTGAGCAGGTGTTCGGAAGGGAGCTCTCCCAGCAGGTCGCGGATCAGCTCTATTCGTTCCAGATCGCTGATGGGCTCGAGGTTGCGGTGCCCGAAGAGTTCGAGGTTGTCCTGGATGATGGTGTTGCAAAAAGAGTGGAAGGTGTAGATATGCACACGGTGGGCCTCGGGGCCGATCCATTCTAGCAATCGTTTCCGCATGGCCTGGACGCCGGCGTCCGTAAAGGTGAGGCAAAGGATATTTTGCGCCTGGGTATCTGTTTCGAGGAGGATGCGGCCGATCCGCGCGGCGAGGATATGGGTTTTGCCGGTACCCGGTCCGGCGATGACCAGCACGGGGCCGTCGATATGGTCTACGGCTCTGCGCTGGGACTCATTCAGTTTGGCGATTTCCTGGAGAAAGCGTTCGTTATAGGTCCGCACTTGCATGGCGTTTCTTTCAGTCCCCGTCCGGCAACAGGTCGAGCCGGTCGCGCATTTTGCTCAGGAGGGGGTTGGATTCTTTCATCTGGATGAATTTTTCCCTTGCGGTAAGAGGCTTCTTCTTTGGAGGAGGGGCATTGGCCTTGCGTTTTTCCTCATCGACCCGGATCTCCCATTCCATCGAAGGGAAGCGGAAGCTCTTGCGCAGATGCTCCATCAGCCCCTTTTCCTCCCGAAGCGCACTTCCCGCAAAATTGGAGCCGACGGTCACGATCAGCTTTCCGTTTTCAAGCGCCAGGCCTGCCAATTTCAGAAAATTTCGGATCGATTCCGATTGAACGGTAGCGGAATACTCCTCCCAGGCGGCCTGCACTTCTTCGAGTTTGAGGTCCACAGCGCCTTGGTCGGTATTTACCGGCATGCGCACCTCGCTTTTGAGGCTGTTCAGATTGGTGTTGAGCTTGGGGGCGTCGAAGGAGGAGGCCGGTTTTTCTTTTTTGGGCTCTTTTGCCTGCTCCACAGTCGGAGATGTCTTCTCCTTTGGCGGGGGAGCGCTAACGCTTATGTCAGGAGTTTTTTTTTCCGGAATTTCCGCGGCCTGCACCTGTGGTTGCCTGGCAATCGAAACGGCCCGCTGGATATAGGTCATTTTGATCAGCGCCATTTCGGTGTGAAGGCGCTTGTTGCGGGCTGTTTTGAACTCCACATCGCAGTCGTTGGCAATCTGGAGCGCGGTGAGAAGGAAGGCGGGAGGGGTTTGCCCCGCCTGTACGGCGTAACGGGACTGGAGGCCTTCGGTCAGTTCGAGCAATGGAAGCGTGGCGGGGTCCTGGCACATGAGCAGGTTGCGCAGGTGTTCGGCCAGGCCGTTGACGAAGAGATCGCCGTCGAAGCCTTTTCGGAGCACCTCGTCGAACAGTAGCATGACGGCGGGGAGGTCCTCGGTCAGCAGGGCATCTACGACCCGGAAGTAATAGTCGTAGTCCAGCACGTTGAGGTTGGCGATCACATCCTCGTAGATCAGTTTGTTGCCGGAAAAACTGACGATGCGGTCGAAGATGGACAGGGCGTCGCGAAGGGCGCCGTCCGCCTTTTGGGCGATGATATGCAGGGCTTCCGGATCGGCCTGAATGGATTCCTGCTCGCAGATATCCTGGAGATGTTTGACCATGTCGGGCACCTGGATGCGCTTGAAGTCGTAGATCTGGCAACGCGAAAGGATCGTAGGAATGATCTTGTGCTTTTCGGTGGTCGCCAGGATAAAAATGGCGTACGGTGGCGGTTCTTCCAGGGTTTTCAGAAAGGCGTTGAAGGCCGACTGCGAGAGCATGTGCACCTCGTCGATGATGAACACCTTGTATTTCCCTTGTTGCGGCTGAAAGCGAACCTGTTCGATCAGGGAGCGGATATTCTCCACGCTGTTGTTGGAGGCCGCGTCGAGCTCGATGATATTAAAGGATGCGTTTTCCTGGAAGGCCTTGCAGTTGTCGCACTCATTGCAGGGTTCGAAAGTGGCGGTCACATTCTGGCAATTGAGCACTTTGGCGAGGATGCGGGCGCAGGTGGTTTTGCCGACGCCGCGGGGTCCGCAAAACAGGAATGCGTGTGCCAGATGGTCGTTTTGCAGGGCATTTTTCAGGGTTTGCGACACGTGCGCCTGCCCCACTACGTCTTCAAATCGCGTGGGCCTGTATTTCCGTGCAGATACGACAAAATGGGTCATTCGGGCTTTCTTTTCGATGTGGGTAAAGGTACAAAATTTCTTCCGGGAAAATTTTCTGAGGAGTGTCTCTGAAGAGTGACCGGGTGACTGAGTCACCCGGTCACTCCTGATTTGCAGGTTTTTCGCTGAAAGTATTATAAACATTGGCCATTTCAACGAAAAAGCATTCTGTCTGACTCACCGGGTGACTGAGTCACCCGGTGAGTCAGCAAAACCCAAACTTAGGCCAAAACCCTTGTTATTATTGAACAGTTCATCAATTCCCCCGTTTTGAATAGTGACCGGGTGACTGAGTCACCCGGTCACTATTCAAAAGGGCGGTTTTATAGTACTCAAAAAAATTCTAGCAAGATGAGGATAACAATTACCTTTTTGTTAATATGCTGCGCCCATGTTGTTTTTCCCCAGTCAGTTGACGACGGCAAACGGGACAACGTCTGGCTTTTCGGCTATGACAGCTATTCTCAATTACCGGGCTTCGGCCGTACCGTCATCGATTTCAGCGACCCCAATGAACCTGATGTTTACCGGGAAGACCGGGAAATGGATTTCTCGCAGACCTGTTCGAGCATTTGTGATGAGGGCGGCGACCTTCTGTTCTATACCAACGGTATTTACATCGCTAACGCCGAACATGAGGAAATGGAAAACGGGGATAGCCTGAATCCGGGAGGTTGGACATCTTCCTATTCTTCCGTTGGTCTCACTGTTGTTCAGGGAATCGTGACCCTTCCTGTCCCGGACAAAGAAAACCAATACGTACTCTTTCACGGCTTATTGGACTTCCCCGCCGGCCTTGGCCCCATCTATTCTAATCTGTACTACTCAAAGGTGGACATGGGATTGGACAGCGGGTTTGGAGCTGTGACAGAAAAAAACATGGAACTCTTGCAGGACACCCTTTTCCCCGGAAGAATTACAGCCACCCGGCACGGCAACGGACGCGACTGGTGGGTAGTCATCCCCGAACTCAACACCAACCGCTATTATACCTTTCTTCTCACGCCTGATAGCCTTTACGACATGGGGGCACAGACCGTAGGTTCGCCAATATATCCTGGAGCCGGCCAAGCTGTTTTCACCCCTGACGGGAGCCGCTACTTGCGCTACAGCATCTATGCGGCCGGGGATGGCAACAACCTGAGCTTCTACGATTTCGACCGATGTACGGGGTTGCTGTCCAACCAGGTGGAACTGGTCAACAACGACAGTTCAGGCTCAGCGGGACTGGCCGTCTCGGCCAATTCCCGTTTTGCCTACTTCTTTTCAGGACTTTACGTTTACCAATATGATCTGTGGGCCCCGGATCTTGAAGCCAGCCTTGAGACCGTGGCCATCTACGACGGCCATGTTTCCCCCTGGCCTCACGCAACAACATTTTATCTGGCTCAATTGGGGCCTGACAACAAGATATATGCGAACACCCCTTCGGGCAGCAACGTCCTGCACGTCATCCACGAACCGGACAGAAAAGGAGCAGCCTGCCTGATGGAACAGCATGGCTTTCCCTGAGTCCTTCAATGCGTCGACCATGCCGAACTTTCCCTATTTCCGGCTCGGCCCTAACGATGGCTCTCCCTGTGACACCCTGGGCATTGACAACGTGCCCGTGGCCCGATTCCGGTACAGGCAGGACACATTGAATCCTTTGAAGGTGGAATTCACGGATTTGAGTTATTTTGAACCGGTTGAATGGCTATGGGACTTTGGTAGTACCGGAAGCAGCGGTGAAAAATATCCTGCTTATGTTTTTCCAACTAGCGATACCTATGAAGTCTGCCTGACCGTAAGCAATAATAACGGCGAAGATACCTATTGCCGGACGCTTAATCTTGGTACGGATGCCAAGGAAAGATCAGGAGAGAAAATCGGTATCACCTTCTTCCCCAACCCTGCAAAAGAAGTAGTGAACATCGTCCTCTCTGAGGGCTATCTGCCAAAAAAAGGGATAGTCGTTTTTTATAACATCATTGGCCAAGTGAAACTGTCCCAGCCTGTACTGGCCGGATGGAACAGTGTGCGATTGGACAGGTTTTCGCCTGGTATCTATTTCTATGAAGTAAAAGATGGAAGTGAGAGAATAGGAGGTGGTAAGTTGGTAGTGGAGTGATTTAAGCAGAGTAACCTTGACAGATTTAAACGGCCGCATTCTGAAAACCTTTTCACAGGATATTCAGCAGCAATTCGATGTGTCTGACTTACCGAGCGGCCTGTGGGAAAGTTGTTTCTCCATGGACCTTCGAATGATTTCGAGATTATTATTCATGCGCCTTGGGGTTGAATTTCTTTGAAATAAGCAAACCTCCGGTTCGTTTAAGTTTTTAAGCGTAAACGATGGGATACACGCCACGCTATTTTATAGCCTATGCAACAAAAGATATTCCTGCTGCTTCTGCTCTTTTGCTCCCTGGTCTATGGGCAAGCAAACCTGGTTCCCAATCCCAGTTTTGAAGATATTAGCCAATGCCCCCACGCTAGTACCGGGCATATTGGTTTCCTGAATTCCTGGTTTTCTCCCGTCAATTCCACCCCTGACGTTTATAATGCATGTGATATCTCCTCCGGTGGATTTGGCGTACCCGTTCACTTTGTTTATTGCTACCAGCCCGCGCGAACCGCTGATGGATATGCTGGATTGTACACATATACATATGGGGTTGAAAGAAAAGGAGAATACATCGAAGCCGAACTGAAAAACAAAATGGAAGCCAATAAGGTGTATTTTGTCGAAATGTACGTCAATGCTGCAAATGCGGACAATTGCGCAATTAGCTCTTGTTTTTCCGATGGAGTGGGTTTGGTCTTCCTGGATGAAAAATATACAGCCTTTTTAGACATAAAGGAAAAACCGCCTTTCAAGGCAGACATCGAAAACCCCTCCGGGAACATTCTCAATGACACCATCAACTGGGTCAGGATAAAAGGCTGTTATTATGCTACCGGGAATGAAAGATTTATCATGATCGGAAATTTTAAAAAAAACTCCGAAACCAATAGCCAGGGCTGTGTAAGTGTGGAAAGCTCCTATTTATACATCGACGACGTTGGCGTCTACGAATTCGATCCCCTCCCGATACCCTCCTCCTCTGTCAGGGACAAACCACCTCGATCGGGGGCAGTTTCCTCGACGGTACTTACCAGTGGAACACCGGCGACTCCGATAGCACCATCCTGGTTGACCAGCCCGGCGTCTATATCCTCACCGTCGCCATCGACGACTGCCTGCTGTCGGATACCGTCGTGGTGATCCGGCCCGAAGAAACTTTGAACGCATTACCCTCCGACACCCTCATCTGCCAAGGCGATCCCCTGCTGCTCCAGGTCCACATGCCCGGCGCCTTCGAGTGGTCGACCGGAGAGACAGGCAACGCCATTGCCATCCGGGAGGCCGGTTTTTATTCCGCCCTTATTCACAACGAATGCGGGGAGTTCTACTATTCGATTCAGGTAGAGGAAGATGTCTGCGCCTGCGATCCGTTCATACCCAACGTCTTTTCTCCCAACAACGACGGCATCAACGACTACCTGCCCGCCTTCCTGCATTGCGATTTCCCCTACCGGGCTATCCGCTTCCAGATCTTCAGCCGCTGGGGCGAGCTCCTCTATACCGACGACTCCGGGCAAGTCCAACACATCCGCTGGGACGGAACCTTCAGAGGAATACCCCTCGAAACCGGCGTCTACCTCTGGACCTTCGAATACGAATACGACAGGCATGGAAAAACCAGAAAAGAAATTCGCTCCGGTACAGTTACGTTGGTGCGATGAGGGAAAAATATCTGATGTCAGTTTTTTGTCAATGTTTTATGTTAAAGTTTTGCATTTTATTTGTTTTTTTTTCAACTTGAGGTTTTGGTTTTTTCCGTTTATCCCCTTATTCAACTGCGCATTTTTACTGTGCCTTTGGCACAGCCGTTTTTTCTTTTTCTCACAGGAATGCCGGCGCCTGCAGAAAAGGGGTGGAATGATTGCCGAAAACCACTGAAATACAAAGTAGGCATTACCGTTTTAATTCTATTTGTATGAAACCCTTTTATTTATTATTGACCGCCATGTTGACATGGCTTTCTTTGATTCCTATGCTCAGGCTCAGACAGCGGAGGGCGGGTGCACCTCTGTCGAGCTGATTGATGGCGTACCCTCTTACCCGAATAATGCTTACATCGACCCTTATCTTGTCAATTGCGGCTACTGCAACGGATGTAACAAAATGTTGAACCCTCAATACTACCAATCGCCCAAAACAGCTCAGTTCTTGCTTCAAATACTCGACGGGGAAAGCTGGTCCAACGTTGGAGGATGGCAGACCAGCAGCGAGTTCGATGACATAGATGAGCACGGGTGGTACCGGGTCGCCGTCAGGGTGCCGCAGTACCTGTCTGCCTTTTGTACCGGAGGATGGATCAAGATTTACAACTACCTCGACCAGCACGTCGGTTATGAAGGCGAATGGGCTTCTACCATTTATTCCAATATAGTCACTGTTGGTGAAACCGAACAAAGCGATGTCACATGGGAATTTATCGACCCTACCCCTAACCATCATTTTAATTATCTGGAGGAGGTTAAGATCAACACTACAGGCACCATCAATTACGACAATTGGTGGGTCGCAATCTTCGAATATGGGGGGCAGGAGCGCTATTGGTCAAATGGTTGGACAGGAGGCTTGATTCCCGGTAATGAAATTAACCTTTCAGAATTATCACAGGGAATATTTAATGAGGTATTTGAACCGATTCCGAACTACTATTATCTGGTCCAATTCGCCATTTCATCAATATGCGACACCGAGTGGACCAATCAGAATGACTATTTTTATGTCTGTCCCTCAGGGATGCCATGTCGGATTGCCGGACAGGATGAGATCATTGTTTCACCGAATCCAGTCAGTACTTTTTTTTCAATCCCTAACCTGGGATTTTCCGAAAATTACCGTTTGACTTTAACGGATCTTGCGGGAAAAACTGTTAAATCCTTTGTTCACAGCGCCCAAAACTCATTCGACATTGCCGATCTGCCAGACGGCCTATACATTTTGAATATTTGGGACGACAATACCCGTATCCATACTGTAAAACTATCCGTTTTGAAATAATTCTCCCAATGGCGGATGCTGCTGTCCTGGCAGCATCCGCCCTATTTGTTTTTTATGCGAATATTGTTTTGTTCGTTGTTCTTTTTTTTACCTAGCCTGTCTTTTTGTCAGGAAAATCTCATCCCTAACCCAAGCTTTGAGGACCTTTCGGATTGCCCGAACATTGATCCTTTGCCCACTCCCAACTTATTAGAACTTGCCCCACCCTGGTATGGCGTGATTGGAACCCCTGACTTATGCAATTCTTGTGCAGGAAGTGGCCCTGGTACATTTGGAGTACCAGGGAATTTTCAAAATAATTTCCAATACCCAAAAACAGGAGAGGGATATTCTGGAATTGTCACCTTTTATACTATAGGAAGAACTACTGAGTTCATGGGAATAAAATTGAAGAAAAAACTGAACGCAAATACTAAGCATTATATCGTATTTAATACTACTCCAAGAGATGGTCAATCTCTCTGTTTTTCAGACGAAATCGGGTTGGCTTTTCCGATACCTTTTACCAAAAAGCTGTCAATTTCGGAGAAGAATTTGTCCCCGATTTCATTCCCGCCATTGAAAATCCGAAAGGAAACATATTGTCCGACACCCTAAACTGGACAAAGGTCAGTGGATGTTATACCGCACATGGCGGAGAGGAATACGCCATCATAGGCAGTTTTAAACCCGCTAGCGAAACCTACAGCGCCGAATGCGTGGGGGCAACAGGTTCCTACAAATTTATCGACGACGTAGGCGTCTACGAATTCGACCCCCTCCCCGATACCCTGCTGCTCTGCCAGGGACAAACCACCTCGATCGGGGGCAGTTTCCTCGACGGTACTTACCAGTGGAACACCGGCGACTCCGACAGCACCATCCTGGTCAGCCAGCCTGGCGTCTATGTCCTCGATGTCGCCATCGACGACTGCCTGCTGTCGGATACCGTTGTGGTGATCCGGCCCGAAGAAACTTTGAACGCTTTACCCTCCGACACCCTCATCTGCCAAGGCGATCCCCTCTTGCTCCGGATACCGATGCCCGGAATTTTCGAGTGGTCGACCGGAGAAACAGGCAACTTCATCTCCATCCGGGAGGCCGGCTTCTACTCCGCCCTCATTGACAACGAATGCGGCGAGTTTTACTATTCGATCCAGGTAGAGGAAGAGCTCTGCGCCTGCGATCCGTTCATCCCCAATGCCTTTTCTCCCAACAACGACGGCATCAACGATTACTTGCCCGGCTTCCTGCATTGCGATTTCCCCTACCGGGCTATTCGCTTCCAGATCTTTAGCCGTTGGGGAGAGCTCCTCTATACCGACGACTCCGGGCAGGTACAACACATCCGCTGGGACGGAGCTTTCCGAGGAAAACCCCTCGAAACCGGCGTCTACCTCTGGACCTTCGAATACGAATACGACAGGCATGGAAAAACCAGAAAAGAAATTCGCTCTGGTACAGTTACATTGGTGCGATGAGGAAAGGGATACTTATATGGCCGGCCATTATGCTTGTGTTTGCAGGGATGCGAGCTCAACACCCCGTTTGCGGCTTCGACTGGGAGGATATCTCCACTGAAGAGTCCGTAGAACGGTTTGAAAGGCAGTTAGACACCTTTCTTTCCCAATCAAATTTGACGAATCGTTCCCCGATTACCATCCCGGTTGTAGTGCATGTGGTTTGGCACAGGCCCGAAGAAAACCTGTCAGACGTTGGAATTTTGTCGCAAATTGAAGCGCTGAACAGGGATTTCAATGCTGAAAATGCCGATCTGTCAACTGTACCCGATGAATTTCAGGGCTTGATCGGCAATATCGGAATCCGGTTTTGCCTGGCTGCCATCGATCCTTACGGCAACCCAACAAACGGCATCATTCGAAAACAATGTTTCACTCCAGGGATGGGTTTGATGGAAGCGCTCTTCTTTTCTTCCGGCGGCGGTAGCGACGCCTGGAATATCAGCCAATATCTCAATATTTGGGTAGCCGATACAGGCGATTGGATCTCGGGATTTGGGAGTTATCCGGGGCAAACCCCTCCGGAAAAAACGGGAATTGTAGTACATCCAAAATATTTCGGGCTCAACGGGCATCCAAAATTCGGCCTGGGGAGGGTTGCTACGCATGAAATCGGTCATTTTCTCGGCCTGAAACACATTTGGGGAGATTCTCCCGATTGCTCCTCAGACGATGAGGTCGCCGATACGCCACTCCAGGGCTCCGCCTACAATGGCTGCCCTGATTATCCCCAAAACGGTTGCAGCGAAAGCGAAATGTTTATGAACTATATGGATTACGTCGAGGATCCATGTATGGTCTTGTTTACCGAAGGACAAAAACAAAGGATGCTGGCTACCCTTTTTCACCCACCGTCCAGAATTGGCAACTCCCCTGTTCTCTGTCTTCATAACGATCAAATATCGCTTTCAACCTGGAAGGCAGCTCCCAACCCGAGCAAGGGCCAGGTTTTTCTCACATTCGAACCGCCTTTAATGAAATTAGCCCGGTACAGCGTGTACAACTGCACCGGACAATTAATCAGGCAAGAAGAAAAACTCGTCAACCGGGAGCTATTCATCGACCTGAGCGAATTTCCCAATGGCATTTATTTCCTTAGGATCGATAACCATTGCCAAAAAATTATAATAAGCCATTAACCTACAACTTCCCCGCAACCTTAGGGTTTCGCCAACTTTAAATTTATCTTTGGAGGGCACAAACCACGATTATGAAAATCGCCCTGGCCCAACTCGACTACCACATCGGAAACTTTGAAGGCAACCTCGCCAAAATGCTGGACGCCATCCGCTCCGCCAAAACCCAGGATGCGGATATCATCTGCTTCGGCGAATTGGCTACCTGCGGCTACCCTCCGCGCGATTTTCTGGAGTTCGACGACTTTATTCATTTGGCGGAGGAATCCATTCAAAAACTGGCCGATGCGGCGCGCGGAATTGCCGTCGTAGTGGGCTCGCCCACGCGCAATCCACGCCTCGAAGGAAAGGACCTGCATAACTCGGCTTATTTTCTTTCGGAGGGGAAAGTCTTGCACGTACAACACAAGGCGCTGCTTCCCACCTACGACATCTTCGACGAATACCGCTATTTCGAGCCGGCGACCGAATTCAAGGTGCTCGAATACAAGGGCAAGCGCATCGCCCTGTCCATCTGTGAAGACCTCTGGAACCTGGGCAATAAAAACCCGCTTTACACGATCGTCCCCCTGGACGAAATGATGGACCAAAAACCCGACTTCATCCTCAATGTCTCCGCCTCTCCTTTTTCATCCGACCACCGGGACGACCGGATCAACGTCCTCAAAGCAAACGCCGAACGCTACGGGATACCCCTGTTCTACACCAACCACGTAGGCGCCCAGACGGAGCTGATTTTTGACGGCGGGAGCATGGTGGTGGCGCCCAACGGGACCATCCTCGACGAAATGCCCTATTTTCAGGAATGCGTCCGTTATTACGATCTGGACGAGGTGTTTCGCGGCGGCAGGGAAATGCTCCAGCCAAGGGATAAAATGACCCTCATTCACGACGCGCTGATCTGCGGTCTGAAAGATTACTTTCGGAAGTTGGGCCTTCAAAAGGCGATCCTCGGCCTTTCCGGAGGGATCGACTCGGCCGTCGTAGCCGTTCTGGCAGCAGAGGCGCTGGGCAAGGACAACGTCCGGGTGATCCTGATGCCCTCCCAGTTTTCTTCCGACCATTCGGTGCTCGACGCCCGGAAGCTGGCCGAAAACCTGGGTATCCAATATGACCTCATTCCCATTGAAAAAATCTACGACTCCTATATACAGACGCTGGAGCCCCATTTCTGGGCCCGCGATTTCAACGTCACCGAAGAAAATATCCAGGCCCGCATTCGCGGAAATTTGCTGATGGCATTTTCCAACAAGTTCGGCCATATCCTTCTCAATACCACCAATAAGAGCGAAATGGCCGTAGGCTACGGCACCCTGTACGGCGATCTCTGCGGCGGGCTTTCCGTCATCGGCGACGTGTACAAGACCGAGGTGTTCGAACTGGCGCGCTATCTCAACCGCCATAAGGAGATCATTCCCGAAAACATCATAACCAAACCGCCCTCCGCCGAGCTGCGCCCCAACCAGAAGGACAGCGACAGCCTGCCGGAATACCATATTCTAGACCCCCTCCTGTATCAATACGTGGAGAAACATCAAAGCCCGCAGGACCTCATCGAAATGGGCTTCGACGAAAACCTCGTGCGCAGGGTGTTGCGCATGGTCAACATTAACGAGTTCAAGCGCTACCAGACGGCGCCGGTGCTCCGGGTGTCGTCCAAGGCATTCGGTAGTGGGAGGAGGATGCCGATTGTGGGGAAGTATTTAGCGTGATAATTTCCCGACAAAAAAAGGAATTTTCTCAGGCTCCCGGTTTAGGTTTTCTACCTTAGGGGAAAACCCTTTGGTATGAAAACCCTGTTTCTATTGTCGTTCTTATTGAGTCCCATCCTGCTTCAGGCTCAGATACCCAACTCCAATTTAAAAGATCTGTCCGCCATTCCCTGCCCATTTGACCCTTCCGTTGAGGTGGTTCAACCCGACTATTGGCGGCTCTACCAGACCCTCGACGGCAACTGGGACGGCCCCATCGACAGCACTATTTGCATCAGTGTGGAACAAATCAGCAGTTTTTATGGCGGAATCCGGGTGGATTTCAACCAGATCGATCCTGCGCGGCCGCTCTATATGCGCTGGCTGGCCGACAATACCAGCAAAATCTTTCTCGATCCCGCTTGGATATATCAGACCATGGGGCATATGACTGCTGTTGGGGGCACTCAATTTGATCCATCTAACCAATGCGCAGATGCTCTTTGCACAGGAATTATTGTAGGAGTTGAAATACCGGATGAATCCGGAGACAGCACCCAGTTGCGGATTTACGTGGGCCCTTTTGAGGACAATTATTATGGAACGTATGTAAGCTGTGTTCCTACTGAGAATTTCCCGGAAAATTATCTCAGAGAATTTATCTTCAAAATTCAGGTCGATACGGCGAATATTCCATCTGAAAATTTTGCAGCCCAAATTTACTATGCCGGCGTGGGGATGATGAGCGATGTCGGACACATTTACGAGGTTAATGCTTCGGAAGAATATTGGGATGGCCAATCTTACCAAATCTGGAATTATGACCTTGCCATAGACGGCTCGCAAAACTCTCTGTTTATGTATGGCGCTCCCACCTATCCAAGCCTGGATTACCCTTATTTTATGGATGCCATTCCAGAGGTTAATACAACCTATCCCAAGACCATCAATATCAATATCGCAAGTTTCACATCGACCTATTTCCAGCCCTTCACTTATCTCAGAGGAGGCTTGGTTCTCTTCAGCGATTCCATCCGCCACGAAGTGAACCTCGTCAACTGGGGCAGCAACATCTGCCTGGATTTTGTGGAACTGGTTTTTGGGGAAAATACCAATTACGTCCACTATAGCGGTCAACTCGATTTTTCCGGAGAAACGGCATGTATGCAATTCCGCCAAGGAAGCGCCCTGGTCGTGGCCGACAGCACTACCCTCCACTTCGGCCCGGGCGGCCATGGCATGCTCGCCCTGCGCACCGGCGGCTCGATCGACCTTGGTAAAGGAAGCACCCTGCTCATCGATAACATGCTGATGCTGACGCCCTACCACCCCGATCCCACCGATCCCGAATCCCGCCAGGTCTATATGGAGCTCAACCCCGGCAGTACCCTTGCTTTCGGCGAGCACGCCAGCATCATGCGCAAGTTCAACCCCGAAAACGACATGCGGCTCAATATCTATATGAACGGAGGCAACCTCGACGACAGCCGTCTCCCCCCCGAAGACCGACTTCTCATCAACCGGATATACCCCCTGCCTTCCGCCAACCAGGCAGATAACATCCGGCTATCTCCCAACCCCGCCTCCGATATTCTCGAATGCCGCTACCTCGCCGAAGGGGCCTCTACGTTGGAGCTTGAAATTTTCAATATCCAGGGGCAGTCGATCATTCGGCAAAAATTTCCAACAGAAAAGGGATTTAACTTCCTGAGCCTCTCCGTTGAGGCGTTGCCCACTGGATGGTATACACTGCAAGTCTCGGATCCAATAAAAGGTTCGACGGTCAAACCCTGGCTGAAACTTTAAACCTCTTAAAATCCGCCATAAAAAAAAGCCGGTCCCTCTGCGGAAACCGGCCTGCGTCTGCTTACCAACAATGAAATTTTTGTCTTGATTAAGAGCGCCGACGAAGTCGGCGCTCTTCGTGCTTTTCAAACTTCCGGTGTCATAGCTTTATATTGGAGCACTTGTACCGACAAATGTAACCCGCTTATCCCGCCTACCCCAACCAAGCTTTTTGTTAAGTCAGGTTTCTGAATTATGCCCTTTTTTCGGGCGATTCTAATTACCTTTGCGCAACTTTTCAAAGCCGGTTAACACCTGACCATGAGTCGCAAAAAAATTCAATCCGCTCTTATCTCCGTGTACTACAAGGATGGCCTGGAGGCCGTCGTACGCGAATTGCACCAACTGGGCGTCCACCTCTATTCCACCGGCGGCACCCAATCTTTCATCGAACAACTGGGCATCGCCGTCACACCCGTGGAAACCCTGACCGCTTACCCCTCCATCCTCGACGGTCGGGTCAAGACCCTGCACCCCAAGGTGTTCGGGGGTATTCTGGCCAGACGGGAAGACGCCCACCTGGCCCAACTGGAGGAATACGACATCCCCACCATCGACCTCGTCATCGTAGACCTCTACCCTTTTGAGGAAACCGTCGCCAAAACAGACGAGGAATCCGCAATCATAGAAAAGATCGATATCGGGGGCATTTCCCTGATCCGCGCAGCGGCCAAGAATTTTCACGACGTCGTCATCGTGCCCTCCAAGGCGGAGTATGCTAGGTTGCTGGAACTATTGCAGGCTCAAAATGGGGAGACTACCCTGGAGGATCGCAAATTTTTCGCCCGCAGGGCCTTCGAGGTTTCTTCTCATTACGACACCGCCATCTTCCAATACTTCAACCGCGAAAACCCCGAAACCGTATTCAAACACAGCGAAAGCCGCCACCTGAGCCTTCGCTACGGGGAGAACCCGCATCAGCAAGCCGTATTTTTCGGCGACCTCAGCGCTTCCTTCGAGCAACTCGCCGGAAAAGAACTTTCCTACAACAACCTCATCGACATCGACGCCGCGCTGGGCCTGCTGGCCGAATTCTCCGACGAGGAAGCCGTTTTCGCAATCCTCAAACACACCAACCCCTGCGGCGTAGCGGTGCGTCCCACCGTTTCCGAGGCCTGGGCTGCCGCGCTCGCCTGCGACCCGGTCTCCGCGTTCGGCGGCATCCTGATCACCAATAAAAAGGTCGATTTGGCCACCGCGCAGGCTATCGACGATATTTTTACGAAGTGCTCCTCGCTCCGGAGGTGGAACCCGAGGCCTACGAACTGCTCCGCAAAAGAAAAACCGCATCCTGCTGAAGATCAAAGACGGCAATCCCCGGGCCCAAATGTTCAAGAGCCTGTTGAAAGGTGTGATCAGCCAGGAAATGGACCACAAAACCGAAACGGCTTCCGATCTCCGGGTCGTTACGAAAAAGACCCCGAGCGGATCGGAAAGCGAGGAATTACTTTTTGCGAACAAGTGCGTCAAACACCTCAAATCAAACGCCATAGCGCTGGCCAAAAATAAACAGATGATCGGCATGGGTTGCGGACAAACGAGCCGGGTCGATGCCCTGAAACAATCGATCGCCAAGGCCCGGGCCTATGGTTTCGACCTCCAGGGCGCCGTGCTGGCTTCCGATGCCTTTTTCCCCTTCGCCGACAGCGTCGAACTGGCCCACGAGGCCGGCGTCAGCGCCATCATCCAGCCCGGTGGCTCGGTAAAAGATCAGGACAGCATCGATTACTGCGACCAACACGGCTTGGCCATGGTGATGACCGGCGCCAGGCATTTTAAACACTAGCAAAATGAACCTCGCCATAGACATTGGGAACACCCGGACCAAACTGGGCTTTTTCGAGGGAGAAACGCTCGTCCGGAAAGAAACCCTGGAGCGTTTGTCGGCAGACGAGGTAAAATCGCGGCTATACAACCATAGCGTGTCGGCCTGCATCCTTTCATCGGTGAGCGAGACCGACCCCGGAATCCGGGAATTGCTCGCGATGGAAACCGATTTTGTGGAACTGACCTCCGATACGCCTCTACCGATTGGCAATCATTACGCAACCCCCAAAACGTTGGGAAAGGATCGGCTCGCAGCCGCGGTGGGCGCCTGGTCGTTTTTTCCGGGAAAAACCTGCCTCGTTATCGACGCGGGAACTTGCATCACCAGCGATGTGCTTTCGGAAGACGGAATTTTCAAAGGCGGAAATATCTCCCCGGGAATCGATATGCGGCTAAAAGCAATGCATACTTTTACCGCCCGGCTCCCTCTGGTAGGCCGTGGAACCACGGAGCACTGGATCGGAACCACGACGACCGAAGCGCTTCAAAACGGCGCTCAATGGGGGGCCATTTGGGAATTAAGCGCCCTGATCGATCGCTGCGAAGCCGAATTCGGGCCGGTTGAAATCGCCCTGACCGGCGGAGACGCAGAATTTTTTGAGAAGAACATGAAAAGAAAGATATTTGCACACCCGGATCTGGTCCTTATCGGGCTCAATAAAATCCTGACATATTATGGCGTTTCCCGCTCTCAATAAATTTGCTCCCTTTATCCTGCTGCTCTTTTCCTGCTCCCAGGCATGGGCACAGCCAAAGGATAATTCGCCCTATTCCAGGCTTGGACTCGGCGATCTGTTTCCCCAGGCCCTGGTAGCCCAGGCCGGCACCGGAGGCTGGGGAGCGGCATACAACGATATTTACCACCTCAACCTGCTCAACCCCGCATCTTTTGCCTCCCTGCAATCCACCGCTTTCGATATCGGCTTTTACGCCAAATACGCCCGGTTGAAAGGAGGAGACGAAGCTGCCAACATCTGGAGCGGCAACCTGGGGTACATGGCCCTGGGATTTCCACTCCGAAACCCGGTCAATGAATCCCTGGAGCAGAAAGTATCCCCCTTCCGCTGGGGAATGGGGTTTTCGCTGGTCCCCTATTCGACGGTCGGGTACGACATCCAGACCAGAGAAGTACAGCCCGGTGTCGATACCACGCTCAACAATTTTCAGGGCACGGGAGGAACCTACCGCCTGAACTGGAGCAACGGCTGGAAATACAAGGACTTTGCCCTGGGCCTGAACCTCGGCTACTTTTTCGGCAAGCTCAACTACCACCGGGAGGTGATCTTTGAAGACCTGGGGGTCGCCTATCAAACCATGTTCGACGACGCCATCAGCGTTGGCGGAATTAACTGGAACGCAGGAGCTCAGTACTCCATCCAGTTTAAGAAAACCAATGACGAAGGCGAACGCGTGCCATCCGGAAAAAGGATGGTCCTGGGCGTCACGGCTCATACGCCTCAACCATTCCAAACCAATAGCAGCAAGTTATACCGCGGTTATAATTTTGTTTACCCGGACGGCGATACGGTCCTGAATGTGTCGGGACTGATCGAAAACGGCCGGCTTCCCCTCGAATGGAGCGCTGGGGTGATGTACGAAAGCCAGAATAAATGGCGGATGGGTGCGGAGTACCGGTTCAGCCGCTGGAGCGATTACGAGAACGAGGCCAAGCCCGAGGTCCTGAGCGATTCGTGGCGCTTTTCCGGAGGGGTGGAATACATTCCGGAGGCCAACTCTTACAACAACTACGCAAAAAGGGTCCGGTACCAGCTCGGGTTGTTTTATCAAAACGACCCGAGGAGTTTTAAAACCGAATTGCGAAATTATGGTTTTACTCTGGGCGCGGGTCTGCCGATTATTTTACCCCGGCAACAAATATCCTTCGCCCATGTGGCGTTAGAGGTCGGCTTTATGGGCGCCCCCGAAGAATTGCGGGAAACCTACGGCCGCTTGTCCGTCAGCTTTACACTAAACGATAATTCCTGGTTCTTTAAACGCAAATTCTTTTAACCATGAGGAAACAACATTCCTGGTTTGCATTCTCCATCTTGCTTTTCCTGGCTTTCTCCCTGAACGCCGGCGCTCAGAATCCATGCCTGAAATGGACCGAATCTCCCCGTCAGGACGAGGCCGAGGAGGCGCACGTGCTTTATCGCCAATTTCTGAAAAACGAGAACTTCGACGAGGCTTTCAAATATTGGCAAAAAGCCTATGAGCTCGCTCCCGCAGCCGACGGTCAGCGGCCTTTTCACTATATGGACGGGCGCGATTTCTACATGCGTATGTTCCAAAAGGAGACCGATGAGGCTAAAAAGAAAGAATACGCCGCTACCATCATTCGCCTGTACGACGAACAGATGCAGTGCTACGGCAATGAGAACCTGCTCTACGGCCTGAAGGTGTACGATATGTTTTACAACCTCCGTTCCCCTTACCCCCAATTGCTCGAAACGCTGAAAACAGCTGTTCAGAAAGGCGGCGATAACACGGCTTATACCGTACTCGAGCCCTACGCGCATGTGCTGGCTTTCCAGTTCAAGAACAAGCAGATGAGCCTGGAAGAAGCCCGCAGCGCTCATATCCGGATCAACGAGATCGCCGACCACAACATCGCCAATAATGCCGAATACGGCCCCTATTACCAGCAGGCAAAAGACCGATTTACCCCGGTGTTGGGGGAAGTGGAAGGGGAGCTGTTCGACTGTGCCTTTTTCAAGAAAAAGTTCGAGCCCATGTTTCGCGCCGCGCCGGATGACTATGAGGCGATGAAATACTATTACAACAAAATGGTTCAGCAGGGCTGCCCCGAAACCGATCCGCTGGTGGCCGAGATCAAGACGAGCTTTGAAACCATCGTCGCCAAGATCAACGCCGAGAAGCTGGCCGTGTTTTACGTAGAAAACCCGGGCGCGCATGCCAAGGCCCTTTACGATGAAGGGAAATACACCCAGGCGCTCGACAAATACGAAGAGGCCATCCAAAAAGAGGAGAGCAAAGGCGCCCAGGCCGACAACGAGGCCCTGGCAAGCTACTATTTCTCTATGGCCTCCATCGTGGGCCGCAAGCTCGACCGATACGCAGCAGCCAGGGAACACGCCCTGAAAGCCGCCCGCCTTCGCCCCAATTGGGGACAACCCTACTTATTGATCGGCGACCTCTATGCCGAAACGAGCAGCTCCTGCGGCGGCGAAGCCTGGGATCACCATATCGCCGTCCTGGCCGCTATCGAAAAATATGCCTACGCCCGCTCCGTCGACTCCGGCGTAGCCGACGAGGCCAATGAGAAAATAGCCCGTTACAGCCGTTTTAAACCCCAAAGCGAGGAGGCCTTCATGCGCGGTGTGCAGGAGGGCGCATCCGTAAAGGTCAACTGCTGGATCGGCGAAACCGTTAGGGTTTCTTTCCAATAGAGCCCGATTTTAAAAACTTTTAGGCAAAGAGCTTCGTTCCCCCATAGGAGCGAAGCTCTTTTTTTTGCGCTCTTTTTTCGATTGTATATATTTACGACACTTAATAAAAACCCATGGCTATGACAACCAAAAGCTTTTTGACAGGCGCCCTTTTCCTCTTTCTCGCTGCCTGTACTCCCAAAACCGTTGAAAAAACCACAACCACTCCCCCTCCTCCTCCAAAGACAGAGAACGAATCGCTCAGCGATTGCCCGAAGTGGACCGACTTGCCCGCTTCCCAGGCCGATGAAGTCGAAACCAATTTTGTCATCTATCGCGATTTCCTCAAGGCCCGGGACTATACCGAGGCTTATAAGATCTGGCAAAAGGTCTATGAAGTAGCGCCGGCTGCCGACGGCAAGCGGCAAACCGTGTTCAACGACGGCATCTATTTTTACGAAAACCTCATCCGGGGCGAAGAAGACAGCCTTCAGAAGGACCAATACATCGACCTGATCTTCCAGATATACGACGACCTTGACCGCTGCTATCCCCAGGGGGGCTATGTCGCGGGCAGAAAGGCCTTCGACCTGTATTATAAATACCCGGGAAAGATAAGTCAGGACGAGCTTTTCGCCCTCTTTCGGAAATCGGTGGATACGGACGGCGACACGGCGCAGTATTTTGTGCTGAACCCATTTACCGCCCTGTTGGTCGACCAATATTTCGAAGGAAAGATCGGGATGGAAGAGGCCCAGAAATACGAACAACTCATCCTCTCCGTGCTCAAGACGGGGTTGGAAACATGCAAGGGCAAGGATTGCGACAAATGGATCACAATCAATGAATATGCCCCGGCGCGCCTGGAGGCCTTCGAAACGGTGAAAGGGTTCTACGATTGCGCCTATTACGAGGAAAAATACTACAAGGAATTCAAGCAAAACCCCGACGACTGTGAAGTAATCCGCACGGTCTACAGCCGCTTCAAATGGGGCGAATGCCCGGAAACGGATGCCCGCTTCAAGGAGGTTATTACGGCGGGAAATGCCAAATGCGTGGAGGAAACCTCTCTGCAGGCGGTTTACAGCGCTTTAAAGCAGGCCAAGTACCGCGAGGCTATCGAATTGGCGCAAAAAGCCGCCGAAGAGGAGCCCGACCGGGTTAAAAAAGCCGGGACGGTTTTGCTCATTTCAAAGATCTATTACGCCCACCTGAAAAACTACCCCACGGCCCGCAAATACGCCCGCGATGCCGCAGCCATCCGGTCAAACTGGGGCGAGCCCTATATGCTGATCGGTCGCCTGTACGCCTCCAGCGGCCCGCTCTGCGGTCCGGGCAGGGGTTGGGATAGCCAGATCGTCACCTGGCCGGCGATCGATATGTGGAATTATGCCAAGAAGATTGATCCCAGCGTGTCCAAAGAAGCCAATCAACTCATCAACAGCTATTCGGCCTATATGCCGAGCCGCGAAGATGTCTTCCAAAAATTGTTGAAAGAGGGCGACCCCTTTTACGTGGGCTGCTGGATACAGGAATCTACGACCATTCGCTCTGCGCCGCAATAGGAAAGGCCTGAATCAAGCCGACTCCTCGCCTTCCTTGACCTTGTTCGATTTTTGGAGGTACAACTCCAATGCGCGGGTCATGGAAGGCGCTTCGGGGGCCGGGGCTTTTACGTTGAGCATGAGCCCGCTTTCCTCGACCGCTTTGCTGGTGCTGTTGCCGAATGCCGCGATCCGGGTTTCGTTTTGCTGAAAGCCCGGAAAGTTTTCAAAGAGGGACTTGATCCCCAGGGGGCTGAAAAACACCAGCATATCGTAGGTGATATCGCTCAGGTCGGACAAGTCGCTGCTCACCGTTTGGTACATGAGGGCGTCCTTCCAGTGAAAGGAGTGTTCATCCAGAAAAGAGGACACCTCCTGGCTGCCCAGGTTGGAACAGGGCAGCAGGAATTTTTCCTTATCCTTATGCTTGAGGAGGTAGGGCTTGAGGTCCGCGATGTCTTTCACGCCGACAAAGACCTTCCTTTTCCGGTAAATAATGAATTTTTGCAGGTAATTGGCCACCGCCTCCGAAAGGCAGAAGTATTTGGTGTCTGCGGACATACGAACGCGAAGCTCGTCGCAGAGGCGAAAGAAATGGTCAATGGAGTTCTTACTGGTGAAGATAACGGAGGTAAACTCTTCCAGGTGGACCTTCAACTTCCTGAATTCCCTGGCCATTACGGGCTCTACATGGATAAAAGGCCTCCAATCAATCGTGAGTCCATACCTTTTTTCCAGTTCGTAGTAAGGGGAACGTTCGGGCTTCGGCTGGGATACCAGAATGGTCTTTACTTCTTTATACGTCTCTTCCTTCTTCACTTTTCCGTTTACGGACATTCAGCTTGGGTTTTGTAATACGATCGAGACTTACCGCACTATCTGTTTAACTGCCGTTCAGGGAAAGTTGTATCGCCTTCGCTACAATCAAAGCAGGAGCTAATTCCACGGTGCAAATATACAACAAAAAGTGAAATAGGTGAAGCGCCACGAAGCGGCCCGCAATAAACACCCCTCTGATAAAGCGGAAAGCGTAGACCAAAGCGATCATTATAAGCGCCAGTACGATCACACCGGAAACCGCATCATCAGGGCCGTAGGCGATCAGGAGATTGAAGGGGATCAGCAGTATTCCGAGGGCAATGCTGAACATTATTATAGTAAAGCTATAAGTCCTCAGCTCTTTCTGCACGGGCATTACCGCCTCCAGGATCTTTAAAACCAAATGCTTTGCGCCAAACAGAAGGACCAGGCCGCCGGTCAGCCATAAGAAGGAGACCCAATGGCGGTTGGCTAGTGTTATGTCGTAATGCCAGGCCAGTAAAAAAAGGAAGAACCCCGCGTTGAAAAAAAAGAACAGGTAGAATAAAAAATAGGGAATGGATACGATACTTCCCTGCTCCCGGTGCAATTGCCCCAGCATATTGTCGTTCAGGAAAGCCCGGTATACCCGTCCGGGAATAGAGCTAAAAAGGGTAAAAAGTATGGTCAGGATGAGGAAAATCTCTATTATTGTAATAAAGAGAAAGCGCCTGTACCGCGCTTCCTTGCCCGTGTCTGCGAGCGGCGCCAAAGTCGGCAAGCCGACCTTTTCGGGAAAAACGCCAGATTCAGGGGAAGAAGCCGGCGCTACGATATCAAAAGGGTTGCCCGGGACAAGCTCGGCCGGTTTGGGGACCGACAGCTCCTGTTTCGGCATCCGGGGGGTCAATTCGAATGGATTGCGCCCCTGCTGGGCGAAAAGAACCTGTCCGGTTGCCGCTACAAGCAGCAAACAGAACCAAGCCCGCCGCGCAATTGTTTTACCATTCATGAGTGCAAAAATAGGCCATTCCCCTCATCTTTGTTTTCTTTTTGACCAAATTTCGAATCTTTGAAAAACTCCACCATCATCCGGGTCGTACTGGTAGGCGCACTGGCCATCATCAGCATTATTGGGGTGCAGACCTATTGGGTGCTGAATACCTGGAGCGTAAAGGAGAAAGAGTTCCGCGAACGGGTCGTTGTCGCCCTGCTCAACGTAGCCAAGGAGTTTGAGAAACTGGGCAACCAGATCCCCGCCTATGACCTGGTGACCCAGGTGACCACGAACTACTACGTCGTCAATATCAACGACGTCATCAACGCCAACAACCTTCAATTCTTCCTCCGTCGCGAGCTGGAAGCGGTGGGCCTCACCGAGGGTTTTGAATACGGAATCTACGATTGCGCCACCAATAAAATGGTCTACGGCGAGTACATCACCAATTCGGTCACCGATACCGCCCTGGTGAGAAATACGGATCTGCCCATTTATGACAAATTCACCTATTACTTCGGGGTCCGCTTTCCAAACCGAACCAACCAAATCCTCAGCTCGATGGGGCTGACCGTCACCTTCTCCGCGCTCCTGCTCCTGACGATCCTCTTTTTCCTGTATTCCATCTTCGTCATCCTCCGGCAGAAGCAGCTTTCCGAGATGCAAAAGGATTTTATCAACAATATGACCCACGAGTTCAAAACCCCTATTTCCACCATAAAAATCTCGGCCGACGTGTTTTTGAACAACCCGATCGTCCAATCCGACAAACGCTTGTTCCAGTATGCTTCCATCATTCAGGACCAGAATCAACGGCTTAACAACCAGGTGGAAAAGGTGCTCCAACTCGCCCGGATCGAAGGGGATAACTTCCGCCTGGCGCCCGAGGATCTCAACCTCCACGAGCTCCTCGAAGATATCCTGCCTTCCCTGCGGATGAAAATAGAGGAGCTCGGAGGAACCCTGAACGCGCAACTTCTTGCCCTCAACCCCGAGATCACCGCCGACCGGCTTCACCTGTCCAATATCATCCACAACCTCCTCGACAACGCCATCAAGTATTGCAACGGAGCGCCCCAAGTGGAGGTAAAGACCGAGTCAAAGGGCAAAAACCTTTCCCTGGTCGTTTCGGACAAAGGGATCGGAATCCCTCAGGAGTTTCAACACAAGGTTTTTGAAAAATTCTACCGCGTCCCGACCGGAAACGTCCATAATGTAAAAGGATTTGGACTCGGGCTCTTCTACATAAAAAGCATTTGCCAGGCCCACGGCTGGAAAGTCGAGCTGGAAAGCGAGGCGGGAAGCGGTACGACCATCTGCATCCTGATCCCCGAAACGAATGGACATTCCCAATCAAAACCGACGGCGCGCGCCGAAAAACAAACCCTGTCATGAAAGCCCAGCTCCTGTACGTGGAAGACGACGAAAGCCTCAGTTTTGTAACCAGAGATAACCTGGCCCTTCAGGGCTATGGGATCACCCATTTCACCAACGGGAAAGAGGCGCTCCGCAACGCCCAGCACAACGCCTTCGACCTTTGCATCCTCGATGTCATGCTCCCGGAAATGGATGGGTTCACCCTTGCCCAGGAGATCAGGGCCTTTAACCCGCATGTGCCCATTATTTTCCTGACAGCCAAGTCCCTGAAGGAAGATAAACTGCACGGACTCAAGATCGGGGGGGACGATTATATCACCAAACCCTTCAGCATTGAGGAACTGATCCTGAAAATCGAGGTGTTCCTCCGCCGAAGGAATATCCACCAGCCCCCTTCCCCCACGCAGTACCGGCTGGGGAAATACGACTTCGATTACGAAAACCTGCAGCTGAGCCTTGCCGGAGAGAGCCGGACCCTCACGCAGAAAGAAGCGGACCTGCTTCGTTTCTTCCTCGACCATCCCAACCAGGTGGTCAAGCGATCTATCATTCTGGAACAGCTTTGGGGCGAAGACGATTATTTTTTGGGAAGAAGCCTGGATGTGTTCATCTCCAGGCTTAGAAAATACCTGAGTCAGGACGAGACTATCAAGATTGAGAACATCCACGGGGTCGGGTTCAAGTTTCGCTGTTGAATTCCGGATTTCATACCCGTTTCTACCTTGAGCGTTCAATTTTATTCTGCCATCGGCGTTCAGATGAGATTAAAATAGTCGATTTTAGGTTTCATCGGGCCGTTACTACTCAGTACGGCCTATTTTTTTACCGGGCGGAAAACTTATACCCTACCCCGTAGACTGTTTTTAAGAACCCCTCACAACCCTGGTCCGCGAGCTTTTTCCGGAGGTTTTTGACATGGGCGTAGATATAATCGTAAGACAGCTTGTCGTCGATGTAATCCCCCCAGAGATTCCCCCCTATGGAGTCTTTTGTCACCACCCTGTTTTTGTTTCGGGCCAGGTAAACCAGGATATCGAACTCTTTTTTCGTGAGTTGCAGCAGCTTGCCGTCCGCTTCTACAGACCGCTCGTCCAGCTTGATTCTGAGGGCGCCAAAATCCATCAAATTGTTGCCGTGGCCGTTTTCCTTCTGGCAATAGCCTTGATCCGGGCGTTTAGCTCCGCGAGTTGAACGGGTTTGGACATGAAGTCATCGGCCCCTTCGTTGAGGCCCAACACACGGTCGTCGGTTGTATCCCGGGCCGAGAGGATAATAATCGAGGCGTTGGAGCCCTGGGCCTTCAAAATCCGGATCAGCTTCATGCCGTCGCCGCCCGGGAGCTTGAGATCGAGGAGGATGCACTCGTATTCGTGGTTGACCACCTTCTTGCAAGCCTCCTGGAAGTCGGAAGCCTGCTCGCAAAGGTACCCTTCCCTTTTAAAAAACAGGGTGAGGACATTGAGTGTATTTTGCTCACTTTCAACGATTAATAACTTCATGGCGGCTTTTATCGACCAGCTTGTTTTTAATACTCACAATATATCCAGTTAACATTCTAAATATTCAGAATTTCTTCAAAATCCTCTTTTTTTTTTGCATGAAAATTCCTCCAAATCCTGGATGCAGGAAGAGAACTACTAAACCATCCTATCACATGATCCATCCCCACACCTGCATCCGTTACATCGACGATGTAATCGGGTACGGCGTATTTGCCACTCAGTTCATTCCGAAGGGCACCATTGTGTATGTAAAAGATGACCTGGAAATCGACCTCTCCCCCGAACAGTACCAAAGCCTGCCACTCACTTTTCGCCAGACCGTTGATAAATACTCCTTTATTGACGAAAAAGGGCACCGTATCGTAAGCTGGGATTTTGCCAAATACGTGAACCACTGCTGCAACTGCAATACCATGAGCACGGGTTACGGATTTGAGATCGCGATCCGCGATATCCATGCGGACGAGGAAATCACGGACGAATACGGTTTGTTCAATATGGAGTCCGAAATGTTCGTTGATTGCAAGTTCGAAGGTTGTCGCAAACGAATAAAAGCGACGGACATCGACACCTATTACGAGCAATGGGACGCCTCTGTGTTTGAGGCTTTGCAGCAAATGGATCAGGTCGAACAGCAACTCTGGCCACTGCTCGACGCCGAAACCCACCAGGACCTCAAAAGCTTTCTGAGGGAGCCGGGCAACTACCGCTCCGTTCGCAAGTTGAAATGGGAAGGAGCTTTACACAAATGGAACGGGAAAGGGTAATCCTTCCCCTATAGAAAAGGGCCATGCAGAAATTCCGGATGCTGGTGTTGACGGATCATGCCGCACACACCCGCGAAAATTCTGTTTACGCGCTCCTGCACGAATTGCGGAAGCATCCCCGCTGTGAACAAATCGACACGGCCAGCAGGTCTGTTCCTAAAAATGCCCTCTTTTTCCAGCACGGCCTGCAGCGGTCCCTGTTTGTTGCTCCGGTCGACGATGGCTTTCACTTCCGCAGCGACGGCCTGGCTTTTAAAAATCGCCTCAGGCAGGCATCCCTGCGGGAATACGACGTTATCCTTCTGCGCCTGCCCCACCCCGTTCCCGATGAGTTCTGGCGCTTTTTGACCGGCATATATCCCGAACGGCAGATCATCAACCGCCCTTCGGGGATCCAGTTGACGAGCAATAAGCACTTCCTGCTTCAGCTCGCCGATCTCTGCCCGCCGATGCAGCTGTGCAAGACCGAAGAAGATATCATCGGTTTTAAAACCAGTTCCCCATCGTGCTGAAGCCTCCCTTCAACTATGGGGGCAATGGCATCGTAAAAGTAGAGGACGACAAAGTGTGGACCGGAAATAAAAGCATGACCCTCGCGCAATTTCTGGAACTTTTCCGCGCCGCGCCCGTTGAATACCTGGGAATGAAGTATTTGCGCAATGTAGATCAGGGCGATAAAAGAGTAATCGTCGTAAACGGCGAGATTCTCGGGGCATCCATCCGGCTGCCTGCGAAAGGCTCCTGGATTTGCAACGTCGCCCAGGGAGGTAGCGCTTTTCCCGCCGAGCCGGATCAAGACGATCTGCATATAGCCTCGCGCCTGATTCCCATCCTCCTGGAGCACGGAATTGTCATTTTCGGGTTTGATACCCTGGTAAATGATGCAGGCCACCGGACACTTTCCGAAATAAATACCCTTAGTATTGGGGGATTGCCCCAAATTGCCCAATTTACCGGACGACCCATTGTCAAAGACGCTGCGCACCTCCTATGGGAGTACGTGAAAAGTGAAATTTATGGAAGACCCACTGCTGTTGCTTAGCAACAACCAAGCTGCGATCATTAGAGACTTGAACATTCAGGAAGCTCCTAAAGGAAAGATCACACGCTACTGGCTTTATCTGGTTACCGACGGAATGGGCATGCCCATCAATGTGCCGGTCATCGTCGCAAGAGGCCTCGAGGATGGGCCCACCCTGGGGCTAACCGCAGCCGTGCACGGCAATGAGCTCAACGGCATTCCCGTCATTCAGCGGCTCTTCAAACAAGTCAACACTTCCAAGCTGAAAGGAACCATCGTCGGAGTCCCGGTGGTGAACATCCCCGCCCTGCTGCGCTCTACGCGGCAATTTATCGACGATGTGGACCTCAACCACGTCATGCCCGGCAAGGCAAATGGCAACGTCAGCCAGGTCTATGCCTACCGCCTGGTGAACTCGGTTATTAAAGAATTCGACTACCTCATCGACCTTCATACCGCCAGCGTGGGCAGGGTCAACTCCTATTACATCCGCGTCGACATGGATAACCCCACGACGCGCAAGATGGCCCTCCTCCAAAACGCCCAGATCATCGTCCACAACCCGCCGCTCGACGGCACCCTCCGCGGCGCAGCCGACGACATGGGCATCAACGCCATCACCCTGGAAGTCGGCGATCCGAACACCTTCCAGAAAGGCGTCATCCGCAGCAGCCTCACCGGTATCCACAACCTGCTCAACTACATGGGCATGACCCAAACCGGAATCGAAGCCCCCCTCCAGGAGCCCTATATCTGCAAAACTTCTTACTGGATCTATGCCGATCAGGGAGGAATCCTCAGCGTGCACCCCGAAGTAGCGACTTTCGTCAAAAAAGGCAGCGTGATCGCCACCCTGAGGAATATCTTCGGCGACCTGCTCAAGGAATACTACGCCCCCGAAGACGGAATCGTCATCGGAAAAAGCGTCAACCCCATCAATCAGACAGGGGGCAGAATCCTGCATTTGGGCATCCTCTAAAAAAGTTATTGAGTTTTTAAGGTAATAAGTTTTTACGATCAAAAACTTATTACCTTAAAAACTTAATAACTTTACTGCGCTCCGTCTTTCTCCGCCACCTCAATCGTATAGCTCGCCACGGCTTTTCCCTGCACGTTTCCAACTTCGGCGTCAAAGCGGTAGTGGATTCCCGCGTAAATACGGGATTCTGCGGCTTCGTCGGCCCATGCTTCGCTTTGAGCCTGATCGGCCGGGTAGATATGGCTCAATACCGCCGCTGCGGCAGCCGAGAACGTCGAATGCCCCGACGTGTAGCTGGGGAAATTCGGGATACCCAGGATCGTCTTGAATCCGGGAATCGCCTGCGAAGGCCTGGGGTAGTGGTAATAATACTTCGCATCCCAGCAACTGATTCCCGCGTCCATGACCGCCATGTTCAAATAGGCGAAGGTGCGGGCCGAGCGCAGGGGGTTTTCCCTGTACTTTATCATCAAATCGCCGGCAAAGCGGTTCCAGTGCCCCGGAGGGGTGTAGGTCCCCAGACCGTCGGCCCAGAAGTTGGCTATTTTACGCTGCTCGGGTGTGAGGTTGTCTGCGATCTCCTGCAGTTCCTCCGCATCCTTCTGAAACTCTGCGGAACCCGGCGCAGGCGGCGGCACGGGGCGAACGGCCTCCACATTCGGGATGCACCAGGGCTTTACCCTCCCGAACAGCGGGGTGATGCCAACCGGACGCGGCGGGTCTTCCAGATTGTCCCATTGCCAGCCCCATTGGGCTTGAGCGGCCGCTTTCAAGGAATCCGAAACCGGGCGCGGCGCCTGGGCATTTTTCATGCCGTCGTTCTTCGCGCGGTTCAGAAAAACCGCAGCAACGGCCCTTCCCAAAGAATCGCCCGCCGCGATCTCGCTTTCCACGTTCATGCCTGCCCAATGGAGGCTATTGAAATGCTCGGCGGCTTTCTCTGCGATGAAATCTTTTTCCAAAGGAAACATGGCGGTCAGAATAGACTTGGACACGGCCGCAATGACGGCGCCCTCCGAGGGGTAGCCGGGAAGGCCGTTTTCGGGTAAGTGCGTCTCGATGCTTCCATCCACTTCATAAGCGGCAGGCCGGTTGTACTGATATTTGTACTCCCACGCGGCGATCAGTGCGTCGAACTGCGCAGTCCCCCAGTATGCAAACATCCGGCAGGCATAAGGCGGGTGCGCAAAGGGGAAGTTGGGATAATTGGACGGGTTGGCAGGATCGGGGGCGCTGTAGGTACCGTCCGGGTTTGGAGCGGGGGCCAGATTGTACTTGGCTGCCAGTTCGCGGGCAATCTCATTCCAGCGAATGAGGGAATTGCTGCTCCAGTATTCGACGATTTCGAGTTCATCCGCGCTCGCTCCGGACGCCGCGGCTTTTAGGTCGGCCAGTTCGGCCAGATAGGAAGGGGAAGTAACGTCTTCCGGCGTCGGAATGCCGATCTGGGTTGCGCTGTCCAGCAAAATGGGATCCCAGGTTCCCCCGTTTTCATCGAGTGAGGCGAATTCGTAGGCCTCGAAAGAAATGTAGGTAGGCAGGTCTTTTTCGCAGGATGAAAAAAAGGCCATTGCTGCGATGAGGATAAAGATATTTTTCATGGATTGAATGCTTAATGAGTGAAAAAAGGATTATTGCCAAAGGCCCAGCACATAGGTGACGCCTCCCGTAAGCATGAGCGACTGGCCGACGTTGCGACCGGACAGCACGTAGCCCCCGGATGCCGTCACACTCAGATTGGGCGCAAAGGGGAAATAATACTGCAAGCCGCCTCCGACCCGGGTGAAGATCATCCTGTTGGATGGGAAGCCCGCGTCCTGGCGTCGGATGTCGTGCCCACCCAGGGTTTTCAGGCCATCGTAAGTAGCCTCGATCTTGAAGGAATCGTCGAATAGCCAGGTTCCGATCGTGGCGCCATAGGTGAGGGCATTCGGCATGTCCACTTCTTCGGTGTAGTAGCCTTGGGTCGTGTAATAGTAATCGCGTTCGATGATGCAGTTGCCGCGAAGGTGGTAGGCGCCTGTTACGCGCGCATAAGGGCCTTTGTCCAGCTTGTATTGCAAAACACCCCTCAGGGATGCGTCCAAACAACCCAAACCAAGGCTAAAGGGCGCAAAGTCCGGAAGGTAGTTGGAAGCAGGGCCGCCAAAGCCTGCAATGGCGTGCAAGCTCAGATCCCCGGTCTCGTTATCCAGTTTGAATGCCTCCCCTTTGAGCCAAACACCCCAGTCCTGAAATCCCTGTGCGCCCTTAACTTGTCCGGCGCTGGCTTCGGTGCGTACCCAGGGGAGCGCCGCCAGCAAATTCAGGCGGTCGAGAAGGCCAAGGGAGAACATGGGCATGACGGTCTGCCTGGTGAGTGTGCCGATGTTCCCGTTGTTTCGCTTCAACGTGCCTTCCCAGTATTCGTCCCAGGTATCGTGGGTGTAAAAAAGGCCGAAGCAAATTTGCCCTTTGCCCATCATGATGGCATCAGAAGGGGTTTGGGCGCTCGCCTGCAGCGACAAACAGGCGGCCAGAAAACAGATGTATATGATCTTTTTCATTAGGTGACAATTTGTTAGGCTTGCACGACAGCGTGGTCCTGCAAAGCCTGTTTAGACCGAAAAAAGAAAATGATTTCGTAAATGAATGCCGGTGCTCAGGCAATCGACTCCGGGGGTGGAGTAGGTGAAGAAAGGGGAAAAATGTCCGACAGATCGACGGAATGAAAATTCCTGGCCGGCAATACAAATACTTTTGGGGTTATGGGGAGTCCGGCTTGTTGCAGGAGGAAATCGGAAAAAAGTCGGTCCAGTAGGACCATTTTCGGTGAATTTTCTTCCGAACCGGGCTGGCCGGCATAGATTTCATGGTCAAACAGGTCGACCGGGTCGGAGTTCACTTTGTAGTAAACCGTTTCTCCGTCGACATTCCCGGAGAACATAAAAAAGTTGCTGTAACCGATCCCGTCGATATCAATTTCGGAGCGTTCGAGGACTTCCACCTGGGCGATAATTCCGGTTTCATCTTGTATCGACTCCGCCAGGGCTTGCTCCGCCTCGTTCATTTGCCTGCTGATCTCGACCGTGTAAATGACCTTATAGCACAAGCGGCCGCCTATCCATTGAAAGGACGTAAGAAGTAACAGCAGCCACGCCAGAATGGGTCTCACGATTTTCGTACAGGTTAGAAATCTTCGATTGTTTTTCCGGTGCAAAGTTACTGATTATTTGCACAAGGTCAAGAGTGTTTGGGCCGCCTTCGGCGCCCCAGGGGTTCTTTTAAAAATTAATGATTGCGCATATCGGTTCCCCAGGCGAGTTTGTTTCGGATGGTATCCATGAAGCTGTTGTTGTCCAACTGCGCCAGCTTGATGGTGAAGTCGCATTTCCGGACGGCCAGCAAATGGGCGGCCGTAACCGATTCAAAGCGCGAATCGAGGGTGCACAGGAAATTTTCCGCGCGCCCTTCGATCTCAAAGGAGATCACCGAATGGTCGGGGATGACCATGGGGCGGACGTTGAGATTGTGCGGGGCGACGGGGGTAATCACAAAATTTCCGGAATTGGGGAAGACGATCGGGCCCCCGCAACTGAGCGAATACCCTGTCGACCCGGTCGGCGTAGCCACGATGATGCCGTCTGCCCAGTACGTGTTCAGATACGCGCCATCGACATACGTGTGGATGGTGATCATCGAGGAGGTATCGCGTTTCAGGAGGGTAAAATCGTTGAGTGCAAACCGCAGATCGCCGAACAAGGGGATATTGGACTCCAAATAGATCAGGTTGCGCTCTTCCAGCACGAAATGCCCTCTGGCAATGGCCCTGACCGCCTCCCTGATCCTCGATTTTTCGATACTCGCCAGAAAACCCAGGCGCCCGAGGTTGATCCCGAGTATCGGGACCCCGCTGTCGCGAACCAGGGTGGTAGCGCCCAGCATCGTGCCGTCGCCGCCGAGGGTGATCACAAAATCGCAGGGATTTTCCTTCAGGCCGGCGTAGCCATCGAGCCGGCCGGCTTCGCGCTTGAAGGATATGGATTGCTTAAGGGTGTCCAGATAGGGTGCGTAAACCAGGGCGTGAATGCCTTCGTCGTGCAGCGCGTCAAAGAGGTTTTGAACGTGGGGGATGTCCTGCTCCTTGAGCAGCTTGCTGTATATTCCTACCTGCATGGATGCCTATTTGGGCTAAAAACTGGTGGCCCAGTGTAAAAATAAGCCATTTTCCCCTAAATAATTGCGGCTGAATTCGACCCGGAAAACCTTATTGTAGTATACGACCCAATCCAGGCCAACCCCGTATCCCCACAACAGCGTATTGGTCAGGTTATTGTCTGACCCGTAATAGGGGTTATTGGCCATGCCCATATCGTTGTTCAGCACCAGATACAGGCGGTGGTGCATCACCTTCAGGTTGCGGATCGGGACGATTTTTCCCCAATTGTGGACCCGGTCGAAAAGCTGCAGGCGGAGGCTGGTTTTGCCATAAATATAATCCAGGCCGTCGATCACGTAGAACTCGTAACCGCGGATGTAATGTTCGCCATACCCGAGGGCGCGGCTATTGGAAAAGGGCTGCTTGTGGCGGATCATGGCAAGCCGGGCGGCGCCGGTCAATTCCATGCTCCAGCGGCGGCTCAAAGAAAGGTATTTTTTATAGCTGGCAGAAACGGGAAGAGCGTCCACATCCTCCTGTTTTCCAAGCCCATCCTTTTGAACCCGCACCCGTAGAATACTTCCATGCAGGGGATAGGGCTTGATGTCCCTGGTATCGAAGGCCAGTTCGTAGGCCAGGCTCGAATAATGCTGTCTCAGCCTCCCCAGAAAATAGTCCGGATTGAGGTCGTCGCGTACTCTCCGGTCGATCTCATTGAGGTGGAGCGTGGCTTCCCAGGTATGGGAAACCTGTTGCTTCGGCTTGAGGGTGGCCGACATCCTGGCGCGTAATTGCCGGAGCAAAATATCGCCGGATTGCCTGTAGAACTGCTGGCGGTTTTCGAAGGTAGCGTAGTTGATCTCTTTGTTCCTGGCAAAAGCCCCCCCTACGGAAAGGCCCCATTGTTGTTTTCTATCGAAATACGGCAGTCTGTAAACCAATTCATACTGATTGGTAAACCCCAGTTGGACTATGCCTTTGAGCACGTCTCTCCGGCCTGTCAGGTTGTTGTGGTAAAAAAGCAGGCCGTAGTTGATCCTCCGGAGGGAGTGGTCGTAATCCTTCCACCAGGTATTAAAGTTTCGGTCGGCCAGTTCGAAGATGGGAATGGGATAGATATACCAGGATTCCACGACCTTGACGAGCAGGTCGAGGCGTTTTTCCTCCAGCTCCCAGTTTTTAATATTGATCTCGACCTTCGAAAACAGGCCGGTATTCATCAATTGAAGGCGGTTGAATTCCAGTTTCTTGGCCAGCTCTGCGACGGGGATGCTGTCGCCGGATTGGATAAACAGTTCGCGGAGAATGTGGTGGCTGCGCGTTTTTTTGTTCCCCTCCACAGAAATTTCGCCCACCAGGATGTAGGTAGTAGGAGGGGTTTGGGAGTATAGCCTGCACCAAAAACTTATAAAGAGTAGAAAGGCCGTTGCCCGCCAGTTCATAAAATGCCATTAAATTCTTGGATGTGGTCAGACGTTGAGGTAAGCCATGAGCAGGTCGTAGCGTTCCTTGAGCGAGTCGTCGTAATCCTGTTCGGTAAAGGAGCCTTTCACGTCGAAACCGTAGCGGGACAAAGCGGCCACCACCCGCTGGAGATCCTGTTTGTTCAGTTTAAGGGTCAGCTCGACCATGGGGGAGTCTTGTTCGGACGACACGAAGGAGCTGAGGATAAGGGTATTTTCCGCTTCTACGATCCTGGTAATCTCCGCCATGGAGTAGTCGTGTCTTGCCATCTCCAGCACCAGCACGCCACCTGGCTCCGCAAAACTCGTGAAATGTGCGAGTGCCTGGAGCAGGTCTTCCAGGGTGATGAGTCCAATGTATCTTTCTTCTGAGTCGAGGACCGGGATGGTCGTGGTCTGGTTGATGCCGATCACGCGCAGTACTTCGTATAGATGATCGCTGGAGTGTACATAATTTTTCACGAAGCGAAGGGGGTAAGATCCAACCACTTCTTCCACATCGTTTTCCAAAACATCTTCTTCAGAGAGGATTCCCAGTAACTGTTGATGGTCTACCACCGGTAAATGTCGGACCCGAAAGTCGTTCATCATCCCAAGCGCTTCTTCTCCCGTATCAGAAACATGCAATGGTACTGTGTTCTTCGAAATCAATTTCTCTGCAATCATGAGGGCCTCCCCTAAGGGTATTTACAATAGTATCGGACAAACATATCAGCAATCAACGAGAACTGCAAAAAATTGTTCGGCTTAGGCAGCTATTTGCCGTATTTTAACAAAAACCTTAACCTAAAAGCTTCCTCTTCTGTTCGGAAAACTCTTCTTCGGTCAACAATCCTTTTTCCCTGAGCTCTCCGAGTTTTTTGATCTGGTCCAGCAGATCGGGCTGTGTGCTTAGCAGATCGGCTTCTTCCACCTTCACTGTTTTGACATCCCCTTTTGCATCGGCTTTGGCCGGCACATTGACGGGAAGGCGGAACTGATTGGCCTCGAATTGTCCATAGACCTCCTGCACCCGAAGGAATGCAAAGGCGTCGTGGTTTCGGATTTTGTCGAAGTCCTTAAACCCGTAGACCACTGCCTTATCCAGGTGGAAAAGCGTTTTTTCGGTATTCTCCTCCAGGGAATAGGCGCAAGCCAGGTTGAAATGCAGGGCAATATCCCGCTCATCGGTCTGGAGCGCTTTTTCGAAGTCTTCGATGGCGCCTTTGTAATCGTATTCTTTGTATTTCTGTATCCCGTTCTGTTTGTGGGCGTTATACTTGCCGGCCGGCCGGCTGCCACTGCTCCGGGGGCGGTTGTCCCAATCGCGGCGGCGCATATCCTGGCGCTCCCTCCAGTCCTTGTATCGCTGATCGCGGTGATCCCGGCGCTTGTCGTAAGCGTCCCGGTCGAAATCCGTGCGACGTTGGTCCCATCGCTGCGTTCGGTTGTACTTCCGGTCGAACTGAGCTTCATCCATCAGGAAGAAGGCTACGGCGTCGATCAGACCCAGCACGAAAGAGATTCCCGTCATCATCAGGATGCAATAGAAAATACCCCAGCCTACTTGTCCGAGGTAAAAACGATGGATGCCGGCCCAGCCTAAAAACAGGGCTAATATGCCCGCAGTATTCTTTTCTTTCATAACAAAGTCAAAGTGCCCGGTAAAGTAAAGAGTTCTGGCCGGGCGCCCAACGAAATTATAGGAAACTTGGCTTTGTGTCGATCAAGCGGCACAAAAGCCTGATTTAATAAATCTTACAGGTCAGCACAGTAAAATCGTCCGGATAGCTCTCCGCGCCTTTAAAACGCTCTATTTCCTCCAGGAGTTTTTCGTTAAACATCTCCGCCGACAAGGTGTGGTTGCGCCGCACGAATTCCTGGGCATACACCTCATCCATAAATTCTCCTTCCCCATTGCGAATATCGGTCAGCCCATCGGTGTAGGAGAGTATCAGGGCTTCGTCGTCGACGTAGATCTCGCCGACTTCCAGTCTGGGCAGTGCCTGAAAAGCGCCCAGAATCGTGCAGCCTCTGTCGAGGCGGTAGATCTTCCCGTTCATGGCCATGGCTGGCGGGTTGTGCCCCGCATTGACATAGTACAAGGTCTGCATCCGCAGATCGAATTCGGCGACGAAGAAGGTGATGAACTTGTCGCCATGGGTGATCCGCAAAACCGACTGATTGAGCGCATTGATCAGGTCCGTCAGGGAGCGTCGCTCCTGCATCAGGCTGTGGAAATGGGCCTGAAAATTGGCCATCAGCAGGGCTGCGGCCATACCTTTTCCCGAAATGTCGCCGATACAAAAGGCGAAGCGGTCGTTTTCCAGCTCGATAAAATCGAAATAGTCTCCCCCAACGCCCAAATGGGGTTTGTAGATACTCGCCAGTTCGTAGTGCTCGCAGCGGGGCAATTTCGAGGGGATCAGCAGGTGCTGCATCTCCCCGGCGAGTTCCACCTCCCGTTTGAAGCGCTCCTGTTCGAGCTGCCGCTTGAACAGGCGTTTGTTTTCGATCGCTACGGCGATGATGTTGGTAATGGTGGTGATGAACTGTACCTTGTTGTACATGTCCTCGTTTTCCTCAAACCCGCCGATGAACACGTACGCCAGGGGCGTATCCTTATGGCGCACCGGGATGACCACGTCAAACTCGCTGATCAGGCCGTTTCCCTGCTCCCGCAAATGAAGGAGTTTCACGAATTTCGGAAGAAGGGCGCTGATGTCCTCGCGGAGCAATTCCTCCGCAATACCGATGGAGGCCTTGCATTTCCAGGAATCGTTTTCGAAAAAGAACAGGGCCATCTTCCGGACTCCCATCTCCCAACTCAGAAAAGACTGGTACATCTCGAATAGCCCCACTGCCGACACGTTGTCGTTGATGGCCTGGGTGATGCCCAAAAGACGGTTGATCTGAAGTTGCTTCAGGTTCAACTCTTTTTCCAGGGCTTCCTCCATGGACATATCCTTCTTGATGTCGGAAAGATCGGGCATGTAAAGTTTTTCTAAATGCTGCGGCCTGCGGCCGCAATGCTTCCTTCCAAAGATAGGCAAGTAAGTTGAGAAAATTTTTATCTTGCACAAATGCATTAAACCTTTCAGCCATGCCCGAAATTACTTTTCAGAGCCAAAAAATATATTATACCGTTTCCGGCGCCGGTTCCGCGCTCGTATTTATCCATGGCTTCGGCGTAGACTCCCGGTTTTGGGACGCTTTTGTGAGCCGTTTTCAGAAAAGCCATCAGGTGATATGCATCGACATGCCCGGCGCAGGGAAGTCCGGCGCGATTTCCGGGCTGACGGTAGAGGGGATGGCCCAGGTCGTTCGGGCAGTGGTCGAGGAATTGCACCTGCCCGGCTTCGTGCTGACCGGGCACTCCATGGGAGGGTATGTAGCCCTCGCCTATGCCGAAAAATGGCCGGAGTCGGTCCATGCGCTCTGTATGTTCCACTCCCAGCCCTATCCCGACAGCGAGGAGAAAAAGGCCGCCCGCCTGAAGAGCATGGATTTCGTGCGCACCAACGGGGCGGCGCCTCTGGTCAGCCAGCTCGTCCCCGCCCTGTTTACGCCGGCCTTTGTCCGCGATAACCCTTCCCTGATCCAGCAACTCATCGGATGGGCCTCCGCCTATCCCGTTGAAGGCGTTGTCAACGCCCTCGACGCCATGCGCCAAAGACCCGACCGCTCGGAGGTGCTTCGAAATGCCAAATACCCCGTCCTTTTCCTCATCGGCGCGGAGGACGGCGCGATCCCCGCCGAGGCGAGCAAGCAGCAAACCACCCTGCCGTCCGTATCTTCGATCCATTATCTGGAAGGGGTAGCGCATATGGGGATGCTGGAGGCGACGGAGAAAACACAAGGTATTTTTTCCGAGTTTCTTAACGAGATTTCATAATGCTTGCGCAGACCAAAAATTACTGATAAATTTACCTTCTCGATTCACCCTCCTGTGAATTATTCCCCACCGGATAAGGCTCTGCAAACTTCCGCAGATGTTGGTCAAAACGTTTGCCAGTGCCGTGCATGGGGTAGATGCCCAAACCATTACCGTCGAAGTCAATGCCGGAGGCATCGTGCCCCCCGGCTTTAACTGCTATCACCTCGTCGGCCTGCCCGACAGCGTCGTCAAGGAGGGATTCCAGCGCATCGAGGCGGCCGTCAAGAACGTGGGCTTCGAGCTGCCCAGGTTGAAGATCGTCGTCAACCTGGCGCCCGCCGACCTGAGAAAGGAAGGTTCCGCCTACGACCTGCCCATCGCTGTGGGTATCCTCGCGGCCACCAAACAGATTTCCGCGCCCGAGATGGGTCAATACGTGCTCATGGGCGAACTGTCGCTCGACGGCAGCCTCCGTCCCATCAAGGGCGCATTGCCTATTGCCATCCAGGCCCGGAAGGAAAAATTCAAAGGGCTGCTCGTGCCCTGCCAGAACGCCCGGGAGGCGGGCATCGTATCGGAACTTCCGGTGTACGGGATCGAGCACGTGCAGCAAGCCGTCGATTTTCTGACGGGCCTGACGAAGCTCGAACCCGTGAAGGTCAATGCCCGCGACGAATTTGCCAGCCAAACCGTCTGGTCTTCCGTCGATTTTGCCGACGTCAAGGGGCAGGAGAATATCAAGCGCTCACTGGAACTGGCCGCCGCGGGAGGTCACAACGCCATCCTCATCGGTCCGCCGGGCGCCGGCAAGACCATGCTCGCTCGCAGGATGCCGACCATTTTGCCCCCGCTCTCCCTCCACGAAGCCTTGGAAACCACCAAGATTCATTCGGTAGCCGGGCTGCTCGCGCCAGATACTTCCCTTATCTCGCAGCGGCCTTTTCGCTCGCCACACCATACGATCAGCGACATCGCATTGGTGGGCGGAGGCTCCAACCCCGTGCCGGGCGAAATTTCCCTCGCGCACAACGGCGTACTTTTCCTGGACGAATTGCCGGAATTCAAGCGTTCGGCACTCGAAGTACTACGTCAACCCCTCGAAGAGCGCAAGGTGACGATCTCCCGGGCCAAACACTCCGTGGAGTATCCGGCCGGTTTCATGCTCATCGCCTCGATGAACCCCTGCCCCTGCGGCTTCTACAACCACCCCGAGAAGGAATGCGTCTGCGGTCCCGGCGTCGTCAAGCGCTACCTCACCCGCATCTCCGGCCCTTTGCTCGACCGCATCGACCTGCACGTAGAGGTGACGCCCGTGAGTTTTGACGAATTGGCGTCTTTTCAGCGCCCACCGGAGAGCAGCAAGGATATCGCACTCCGGGTGGTGGAGGCGCGGATCATTCAGGCCAAACGCTTCGAAGAGCTGCCCGGCATTTACTGCAACGCCCAGATGCCCAGCCGGATGGTCCGCGAGGTATGCCAACTCCCACCTGCCGGAAACACGCTGCTAAAAACCGCTATGCAAAAACTCCAGCTCTCCGCCCGCGCCTACGACCGCATTTTAAAGGTCGCCCGAACCGCGGCGGATGTGGGGGGGAGCCTGGATATCCAGATCGAGCATTTGGCGGAGGCGATCCATTTTCGGAGTTTGGATCGGGAGAATTGGGCGGGGTAGATTGTCCCCAGGATTTGCTTCGGTAAACCTTGTATCAAAAATACCCGGATATGGGTGTCGCTGATTTTGGACTACCTGGCGGCCGGCGAAGCCATTGAAGATATCCTCAAGGCTTACCCTCATATTAAGAATGAAGACATCCTTGTATGTATCGCTTATGGCTCGGCTATGTCAAGGGAGAATATTGTGGAGATCAATATCCCGGCTGCCTGATGAAGCGAATTAAGCTGGACGAAAACTTTTCTGCTTCCCTTTCAATCTTACTTCGTAACAAGGAATCAGGTTGCTCTGGCAGCCTAATTGGCTAAAGTCAAGCTGAAATAGAAGCCATTTTTTGAATGAAACCGTTAACTTTAAGCCAACGATACCGACGCCCTTTCTTTTCGGCGACGGGGGGGGGGGCGCCCCCCCCCCCGCGGTGAAAGGGGGCCAGGGGGGAGGAATGGGGCCGCCCCGGTCAAGAAGGATTTTTAAAAACTTCAAAGCAAGAAGAGAAAAAAGTAGAGGATATCGTTGAAAAGGAACAAGGATTTTTTAAAAAGAAATGGTATGAGTACTTTGGTTGATATAGAAGAAGCCCGCGCTGTGGGTATGCGCATAGAAAAGGAAATGTTCTACGTAAAACTGGAAGATGGCCGAGAAATCGGTGTGCCCTTCACCTGGTATTGGCGACTGGCCGGGGCCAGTGAAAAGCAGCGCAACAACTGGCGTTTTATCTCTGAGGGATACGGTATCCACTGGGAAGAGATCGACGAGGATATCTCCATAGCCGGCATCCTTAAAGGCAAGAAAAATCCGTCTCCTCCTCCAAAGCGTAATGTTAAGCCGAACGTAGCGCAGTAAAGCGGACAAGATGAAGCCATAGAGGGCCGATAAACACATAGATAATTACCTTTGCCTCTTAGCAAAACCACCCTCCCCATGCCCCTCCAAATCATCTCCTACAACGTCAACGGCATCCGCTCCGCGCTCTCCAAGGGGTTTGCGGAATGGATGGCGCTAAACCAATTCGATATAGTCTGCGTACAGGAAACCAAGGCCAGCCCGGACCAGGTTGGCTTGCTCGAGGAAAATGGAGTTCCTAGATTTCTTTCACAACTGGATCGCCGAGCTCCGCAAGGAGCGCCCCAAACTGATCGTGGTAGGCGACTATAACATCGCCCACGAAAAGATCGACATCCACGATCCGGTGGGCAACAAGAAATCTTCCGGCTTCCTGCCCGAGGAACGGGCCTGGATGAGCCAATGGTTCGGCGACGGATTTACCGACGCCTTCCGCTACAAGCACCCCGAAAAGGTCGAATACAGCTGGTGGAGTTTCCGGGCCGGGTCCCGCGGCAACAACAAGGGCTGGCGCATCGACTACCAATCCGTCAGCGACAATCTAAAGGACAAGATCCTGGATGCGGGACATTACAACGAGGCCATGCATTCGGACCATTGCCCGGTATGGATGAAAATCGACCTGGCATAAAAGAAAAGAGCCCCCGCTGCGCGGGGGGCTTTTTTCTTTTACCTATAAGGCCTTGATATCCTCTATCAGTTTCTTCGTCCCACTGGCGTCTTCTCCCGACGCTTCGGCGATCTTAACGGCCTCCTTGGCCATTTTCAGGGCCTTTTTCTTGTTGCCCAGTTTGTAGTGCAGGGCCGCAAGGGTATCGGTATTGTAGTAGTTCTTATCGAGGGCTACCGACTGCTCGGCCCAGCCCAGTGCTGCTTTCAGCTGCTCCGGGCTGTCGACGATTTCGTAAAAGGTCCATGCGGCCTCGTTGAGCGCCTGCCAGTTGTCCGGCGGGTATTTGGTGTAGAGGTCCACGGCGGCTTTGGCGTACTCGTCGGTCATCTGACGCACCTGGTAAAAATACATGGCAAACTCCAGCTTCATCCGGCCCGCGTTGGCAGGGTCGAATTGCTGGAAGATGCTGTTGGCGCGATCCATATTCGCAGCCTCGTTTTCCTGCTCGTACAAAAGCCCGGAAACGGCGTTCATCACCAGACCGCTGACCTGCTCCTGGCCGAACTGATTCTCAAATGCCTCTTTATTGTCCAGGATATAGGCAAATTGGGGCGAGTCGAGATCGTCGGCAAAACGAAAGATAAACTCCCGGTTCTTGTCCGTAGCCCAGTCCTCCTGGGTTTTCAGATAGGCCGCGGCCACATCCCCGGACATAGGGTCCATGGCATCCGACTTGGCGAGGGCGAGTTGATAAAGAAAATCGGGCGAGCGCTCGCCTTTTTTGTACCGCGCCTCCAGTCCTCCGAGGTTCTGGTTTTGATCCCTCGCCACCGATCCGAGCTCGAGGAAGTCGTCCGTTGCGTGGTAGCCGATGGCCCGATGCACCAGCTCTCCCGTTCCGTCGACGAACAAGAGGGTGGGGTAAGCAGCCACGCCGTATTTTTCAGCCAGGGCGATGCCCTCTCCTTTTTCCATGTCCATCTTCACGTTGATGAAGTGTTCGTTGTAATAGGCCGAGACCCCCGGGTCGGGAAAGACGTCCTTCGACATCTTTTTGCAGGGACCGCACCATTCGGCGTAGGCGTCCATAAAGATGATCTTGCCTTCGCTGGAGGCCTTTTGTAAAACGGACTCCCAGGAAGTCTGCTCGAAGCGGATGCCCTGGCCGTTTAATTCCTGCTGCATGAAGAGGAATATGGGAATGAGAAAAATGAACAATTTGGTCTTCATTGTCTGCTGTTTAGGATTTACCTGAAATATTTTCTATGAATTCTTGTACCATTTCCGCGGCGCCCTTGGGTCCTTTTTCGGCGAGCTCCAGTGCCCGTTCCGCGGCTTTACGGGCCTCTTTCGTGTTTCCATTGGTCCAGAGGAGGCGGGCATAGTGGAGATGAAAGGTGTACTCTTGGCTGTCCTTCGCCGCCATCCCGGCCCATTTTTCAGCCTCTTTCATCGCCACAGGGCTGTCTGAAAACAGCTCTTCGGTTTCTCTGGCAAGGGTGCTCAGCTCCTGGGGCCGGATCTTGTAGACCTTTTTGGCGTAATCGCCGCTGGCCTCTAGATAAGCCGCCACATCGTTATTCGATTTGGCATAGCCGCGATCCGCTTTCAGGCAGAAAAACTCGGCATATTGCTTGTCGGGGTGGTTGGCCGTCATCTTGGCCTTCGCCTCCTCGAGCAGATCGGGGCTTTGAAATTCCATTGCTTTTTTAATCGTATTGGAGCAAGCCAGTTCGATGCGGTTGAGCACGGTCACTTCGCTTTCGACCCTTTCGATGGCCGCGCGGTGCTCGAGCAGCAGGTCGAAGATCCTGGAATCGCACTCCACCGCAGCTTCGAGGATGAAGCGCAGGTTTTGGGGCGTAGTCAGGTCCTTTTGGGTGCGGATGTATTCATTTGAAATGGCCAGGGTCGGCTTGCCCACCTTGTTCAGGGCCTGGACGTACTGGTAGACCAATTCCGGATCGCGGTTTCCCGCGTTATAGGCCTCCTCGAAGTTTTTGCTGCGGTCGATCTTGCTCAGGGCCGTTTCCCCCAGTTTTATAAAGCCGTCGACATCCATGGCGCCCTTTACCTGGTGCACCATTTCGCCGGTGTAGTCGATATAATACAGGGTCGGATAAGCCGTAGCGGGGTATTTCCTGCGAAATTCCATGTCGCCGCTCTCCATGTCCACCTTGAGGTTGATGAAATTCTTGTTGTAGAACTCCCCCACTTTTTCATTGGGAAACACGTTGCTGGACATGCGCTTGCAGGGACCGCACCACACGGTAAAGCCGTCGACAAACAGAATTTTATCCTGTTTCTTCGCCTCCGCCAGAGCTTCCTGCCAAGTGCCGTGAAAGAATTCGATCCCCTGCGCGGGCAAGGTAAAAGCGGCGGCGATAAGCCCAAGGAGTAAAAGCGTCTTTTTCATAAACAGAATTTAAAATTTCATGAAGGATGGGCCTGAGGCCCATCCTTCATAACAATATACTAATTACAGTGTAAACTAAATAAGTTTGTAAAGACCGGCGGGGCGGGCTGCGCCCGCCCCGCCGGTCTCTTAAGAAATTTTTGTTACAAAGTACTAATTGAAAATAATGGTATTAAATAGACCAAATCACTTTTGATTTGGTCTTAGTTTTCTTTCGCTTGTTTTTCAAACTGTTGGATCAGCGCTTCGGGGTCCTTACCCAAAACGCTTAGCAGTTGATTAACGTTTGGTGCGAAGGGATGTTTTGGGTAGGAGGACAGGAATTTCTCGTAATAGTTGCGGGCGTTGAGGGTATCGCCCAGGTCGGTATCGTAGATAAAGGCCTGGACAAACATGGCGTCCGGGGCCTTTTCGTAGTCGGGGTATTGCCTCCAAACCTGGCCTGCCAGTTGAATGGCGAGCCCAAATTCGCGGATGCCTCTGGCTACTTCCGCAGATTTGAACAGGTAGGAGGGCGCCAGGGAGTCTTTGGGGAATGCCTCCGCAAAAGCCTGGCTTTTTTCCAAAAACAGGGTGGCGGCTTCGGGATTGATGTTCACATCCTGGGCGCTGAGCAGTTGGAGTTCAAGCGCTTCGAGCTCCTCTTTTTGGGATTGCAGCCCGGCAGGATTCGGTTGGCAGGAAAGAATCAAACCCGCGAGTAAAATGATGGGCCAATAACGCATACGTATGTTTTGGCGGCAAAAATACGACAATCCGGTCTTGCGGGTTGTGAAAAAATCAGGGAGTTGCGGGGTGGTGAATCTCCGGCAGGCAGATGGAGTCGAGTTCCGCCCAGTTGCCGCGAAATACGTTGAAGTCGACGTCGCCGTAGATGCCGTTCATTTGCCCCTTGTTGGCGTACTGCCAGAAATGCCAGTCTTTGCCGCCGAAAATGCGCGGTTGAAAGACGTTGTAGCGGGCTATCCAGATTGGGTGATCCTCAAACTGGCGATAGAGATACTGGTAATAAAACTTCAGATTCGTATAGAGAATGGGCTTGACGTGGTAGCGCAGTTCCACCAGCCTCAGCCATTCCCTCACCCCTTCCACCAATTCCAGCCTGGAAGCGCCCTGGATGACTTCCACATCGAGGACGGGCGGCAAATCGCCGGGCTGGAGGTCGACCAGATCGATGAAATTGTTCGCTTGCAGGGCAGCGGGTACTCCGGGAAGGAAGAAATGGTATGCGCCGCGCTTCAGTCCGGCATCCTGGATGCCGGTCCAGTTGAGGCAAAACAGCGAATCCTGATGGGAAACGCCTTCGGTAGCTTTGACGAAGGCAAAACTGATGCCTTCTTGTGCGACGACCTCCCAATCGACGCGGGACTGGTAGTGGGAAACGTCGATGCCATAAATCTCAAACGTCGCATGGTGCCTGCCGGGCGCCTCCAGGAGCAAGATGCATAGTCCTGCGAAAATACCGCCGATCCAGACCCGCATAGTTTGTGATTTTCTAAAAGTCTACAATGAGGTTAGGGAATTTGTCGCATGCAAGAAAAGCAAAAATGATATTCCCTGCAATGTTAATAACGCCATTTAACGTCGTTTGGAACACATTTATGGAAAATTAACCCTTTTTAGGTACTCTGAATGAAAATGGTTTAGGAAGTTTAGGGGGTTTAGGAGGTTTAGATTTTTCTTCTCTTAAACTTTCTAAACCTCCTAAACTTCTAAACCTGAAATATAATGCTCAGATCCCAATTCCTCCGCCACATCGCGCAAACCAGCGAGGCGCCGCTCGCCCTGGAGGTCGAGCGGGCGGAAGGTCTGTATTTATGCGACCCCCAGGGAAAGGCATACATGGACCTGATCGCGGGCATCGGGGTCAGCAGCCTGGGCCACCGGCATCCCAGGGTGCTGGAGGCGGTGAAAGAGCAGATCGACCGCTACTGGCATACGATGGTTTATGGGGAATATCTGCTCGCTCCGCAGATCCGCCTGGCAGAACTGCTGGCCAAACAGCTCCCCCCCGGTCTGTCTTGCGCTTATTTTGTCAACTCGGGGACCGAGGCCACCGAAGGGGCCATGAAATTGGCCAAACGATTCACCGGCCGGCGGGAGATCGTCGCTTGTAAAAACGCTTATCACGGCAGCACCCAGGGCGCCGCCAGCCTGATGGCGCCCACTACCTTCACCCAGGCCTATTTCCCGCTGCTGCCCGGCATCCGGCATATCGAATTCAATTCCGTTGAAGACCTCGACCTCATTACTGCTCAAACCGCCTGCGTCATCGTGGAAACCGTGCAGGCCGAGTGCGGCATCCGCAAACCGGAGGGCGACTACCTGCGGCATTTGAGAGCACGTTGCGACCAAACCGGCGCCCTGCTCGTCTTCGACGAAATCCAGGCGGCTTTCGGCAGAACCGGAACCCTTTTCGCATTCGAACAGTACGGCATAGCGCCCGACATCCTCCTCCTGGCGAAAGGCATGGGTGGCGGAATGCCCATTGGCGCCTTTATCGCTTCGCAGGAGATTATGCAGACCCTTTCCCACAATCCCCCTTTGGGCCACTTAAGCACCTTCGGCGGCCACCCGGTGAGCTGCGCCGCCGCACTTGCCACCTTGCAGGTTCTTCTCGACGAACCATGGATCGGACAAGTGCGCCAAAAGGAATCCCTTTTCCGCTCCCTCTTGCAACACCGCTCCATCATAGAGCTGCGAAGCGCGGGCTTATGGCTTGCCGTCGAACTGCCCGATTTTGCTTTCGTGGACGCCGTCGTCCGTTCCTGCCTGAAGAAAGGCCTGATCCTCGACTGGTTCTTGTTCAATGAACGAAGCATCCGGATCGCTCCTCCGCTGATCATCTCGGAAGACCAAATCCGATGGGCTTGCGCCACGCTGGTCGAAACAATGGAAGAAGTAAGCGCCGGGCGCGGGGATTTTTAACCCAAAACTGCTTTTATTTTTCATCCTGTTCTTGGTTTACAAGGCTAAATCCTTACATTTGCAGCGATTTTGTAAAACCTGTCAGACATTCGAAAATATATGGCAAATATTGGTCAAGTAAAGCAAGTGATCGGTCCCGTAGTGGACGTAAGTTTTTCCGGCGATGGATGCTGGCTCCCCGAAATCCTCACCGCGCTGGAGATCCAGCGCCCGAATGGGGAAGTGCTGGTGCTGGAAGTGCAGCAACACCTCGGCGAGGACAGCGTGCGCGCAGTAGCCATGGACTCCACGGACGGCCTCACCAGAGGCACCCAGGTGATCGACACCGGTTTGAATATCACCATGCCCGTTGGCGAAGCGATCCGCGGCCGTTTGTTTAACGTGGTCGGAAAAGCCATCGACGGCATCGGAGAGGTGGATAAGAAAGGAGGCTCCGCTTCCATCCACCGCAAGCCCCCGACCTATGAAGACCTTTCTACGGAAAAAGAAGTGCTCTACACCGGGATCAAGGTGATCGACCTGATCGAACCCTATATGAAGGGCGGGAAGATCGGACTCTTCGGAGGCGCAGGGGTTGGAAAGACCGTGATCATCATGGAGTTGATCAACAACATCGCCAAAGGATACGAAGGTATTTCCGTATTCGCAGGGGTCGGCGAACGCACCCGTGAAGGAAACGACCTGCTTCGGGAAATGATTGAATCCAACGTTATCCGCTACGGAGAGGCTTTTAAAGAAAGCATGGAGCACGGAGGATGGGACCTTTCCAAAGTGGACCATGCCGAGCTGAGCAAATCACAAGCTACCCTGGTGTTCGGACAGATGAATGAACCCCCCGGCGCCCGTGCGCGGGTAGCTCTCTCCGGACTGACCATTGCAGAATACTACCGCGACGGGGACATGACCGACCCGACCGGTGGACGCGATATCCTCTTTTTCATCGACAACATCTTCCGTTTTACCCAGGCCGGTTCGGAAGTATCCGCTCTTCTGGGCCGGATGCCTTCTGCCGTAGGTTACCAGCCGACCCTGGCCACCGAGATGGGTCTGATGCAGGAGCGCATTACCTCGACCCCGCGCGGTTCCATCACCTCCGTCCAGGCCGTCTACGTGCCTGCCGATGACTTGACCGACCCGGCGCCCGCTACGACTTTCGCCCACCTCGACGCCACGACGGTATTGAGCCGCAAGATCGCATCCCTGGGTATCTATCCTGCGGTAGACCCCCTCGACTCCACCTCGCGTATCCTCGATCCGCTCGTTCTCGGCGAAGAGCACTACGGCTGCGCCCAGCGCGTGAAGAATATCCTGCAGCGCTACAACGAATTGCAGGACATCATCGCCATTCTCGGGATGGAGGAATTGTCGGAAGAAGACAAGCTCATCGTACACCGGGCACGCCGCGTACAGCGCTTCCTCTCCCAGCCCTTCCACGTTGCGGAAGCCTTCACCGGCCTTCCGGGCGTCATGGTGCCTATCGACGAGACGATCCGCGGCTTCAACATGATCATGGACGGAGAAGTGGACGAATACCCCGAAGCGGCTTTCAACCTGAAAGGGAGCATCGACGACGTGATCGAAGCAGGTAAGAAAATATTGGCGGAAAACGCTTAATTCACCGGAAATTCCGTGTTATGTTGAATATCACGGTTCTGACCCCGGAGAAGGAAATCTTCCGAGGCCCCATCACCTCGGTCAAGGTGCCGGGAACGAGCGGCCAGTTTCAGGTGCTTCGAAACCACGCCGCCATCGTTTCCTCCCTGCAGGAAGGGGTGGTGACCATCGTAACCTCCAAAGGGGAATACCAGTATTTCGATCTGGAAAGCGGCACGATCCGCATAGACAGCGAACCGGGCAAAGTGCTCACCTTTAATATCTCAAAGGGCTTCATCGAAGTGCTCAACAACGAAGTGTCCCTGCTCATTCAGGGATTGAAAAAATAACAGCGCCGCCTTGGGTTTAAACAGAAGAGCCGCAACGACAGGATGTCGTTGCGGCTCTTCTGTTTTATTATTTTTTAGACCAATTGCCTTGCGTTCATTAGTTCCTCGATCTCACGCGCTTCGATGGGGATATGGGCCATGAGGTCGACCGGTTCGTGGTCGGTGACGAGGATGTTGTTTTCCAGGCGGATGCCAAACCCCTCTTCCGGAATGTAAATGGCCGGCTCGCAGGTGAAGACCATGCCGGCCTGGATGGGATCGTAGCGGTCGCTGCGGTCGTGCACGTCGAGCCCGAGGTGGTGGGAGGTTCCGTGCATGAAGTACTTTTTGTAGGCGGGGTAGTTCTTTTCCTGGTTCTTGATATCGTTTTTATCCAACAGGCCCAGCCCGAGCAGCTCGTTTTCCATCTGCGTGCCGATCTCCTTGTTGTAATCTTCCATCAAAACGCCCGGCACCAGCATGGCCCTCGCGTATTTCAGCACGCGGAGCACCGCATCGTACACATCGCGTTGCCGGGGCGAAAACTGGCCGTTGACGGGGATCGTGCGGGTCATGTCCGCGGCGTAGTTGGCGTATTCCGCGCCGAAGTCGAGCAGCAGCACCTGGCCGTCCTTGCAAATCTGGTTGTTCCGGGTGTAGTGCAACACGCAGGAGTTGTCTCCGCTCGCTATGATCGGAGCATAAGCGTGGCCATTAGCTTGTTGCCTGATAAAATCATGGGTTATTTCGGCGTCGATCTCGTATTCCGCCACTCCGGGCTTCACAAAGTGGAGTACCCGCTGAAACGCCTTCCCGGTAATCTCGATCGCCCGCTGAATCAGGGCCACTTCCTGAGGCGACTTGATCATGGCCTGTTTTTTCAGCAGAGGCTGGGCGCGGTGGAACTTGTGGGCGGGGTAGCGTTTTTGCAGGGAACGGGCGTACCGCATATCCCGGGAGGGGACCTCCGGAATGAAGCGATCGTGCTCCGGCAGATTGACGTAAACCCGCTTGGCAAGTAGGATCAGCTCGTGGAGAATGGTTTCCATTTCGTCGAGCCAATACACCTTTTCTATACCGGAAACCACCCTCGCCTCCTCCTTGGTATACTTATGCCCTTCCCAGCGCTGTATGTAGTCATTGGTCTTTTTAATAAAGGCCACTTCCCGAAAGCCCTCCTTCACGCAATCCGGAAACAGCACAAGCACGGTTTCTTCCTGATCGAGGCCGCTGAGGTAGAAGAGATCCGAATTTTGCCGGAAGGGGAAAAAGGAATCCCCGCTTCGCACCATGAGGTCGTTGGAGTGGAAAATGGCGATCGAATCCTGCCTCATGCTCCGCATAAAACGCTGGCGGTTGCCTTGAAACAGTTCGGGGTCGATGGGATGGTATCTCATGGTCAAATCACTTTTTTCCTTTCTTTTCCAAAAGCTGTTCGTAAACCTTCACCCGGTGGCGGTTGACGCCATAGGATCCGTTTGTATAATAACTGTACGTGAAATAGACAAGCCCCACGATGGAAAGGGCAATGGTCCCAAACGACACCCCTGTGGCAAACCACATGATCGAATAAGCCACAAACCAGGGAATGCCGACCCAAAGGTCCTGTTTCATGGCATCCTTGCTTCGCTGAATGCGCCTGGCCATCTCCTCCCTCGGCACTGCCTTGTTGTTGATCTCCTCCCTTTCTTTTTTGGGAATGCGAACAAGCCAGTTTTCCATTTTTCGTTTTGTCGCGTCATCCATATCTTGCGTTTACCTCCTCCATTTTTCAGTCAGCAGGCGCTCTACGAGCCCCGCTACTTCGAGCCCGGCATTTCGCCCGGTCCCCTCAAATATCAGCGAATTTTTTTCAAATAAACGAACCGAAACCGTCGATTGCATGCTTTCATTCACTTTTCCGGTCATATTTCCGGAGATGGGGGCCACCAGTTCGGCAGTGCCCGCCATGTGCGCATCGATCTCCAGGCGATTATTCTTGTCTCGAAAAGCGAGGCGGATCTCCCGCCCCTCAATGGAGGCCTTCATCTCAGCGCCGGTATAGGTGGCAAAGCGATAGAGCTTGTCTCCCAATAAAAACCCCACGATATAGCCAATAAAGGAAGTGCCAAGCCAGGGAATGACCGCCACGGAGGCCATCAGCGAAACACGCTGCCCCTCGGCGAAATGGTTGCTTTGGGTCCAGATCCAGGCGCCGGGAAAGGAACGGCCCCAATCCTTCTCCATATAACCTTTACCCCCCGTGAAGTCTACTTTTTGGCCATGAACCTCCAGGCTTCCTTCCAATGAATGGTGCATGCTAACCACGCCGTGATAACATTCCATCAAAGGCACGAAGGAATACCAGCCCATGATGCCCGGGGCGCCCAACATACTGGGCCAGGGGTAGGGGTCGCTAAAGCGTATCTCCCCACGCAATTCCGGCAGCTCGAGCGCGAGCCGGTCGGCCGAAAAATGGTTGCCGGCCAGCTTGACCTCAAACTTCCGGTCGGAGGCTTGAAATGCATCGACAGGAAAATCGTGGTAATGCGCCACGCAGCGCTTGCCGTCCATCACCTGGATAAAAGAGTGATGGTATCCGTCAAATCCCTTGGAGATGCCGGGAATCACGGCGAAGACATATTGCTCGGTGGGATCGGCCAGCTTGATGTACCAGCCTTCGAAAAACTTCGACTCGCGGCCCCATCCGTGGTACATATCGGGGTTCCACAGGGCGCGCCAGCGTCGGAAAAAATTCTGAAAACCGGCCATTTTAGTTGAGGTCGGCTACCAGCACCGCATCGGTAATGGAAAATATGAGCCGGTTGATATCGTGGTCGTTGAGCATGAGCCTACCCTTGATGGTGACGGCCTGGGCCGAATACTCCACCGGTTTTTTGGCGTACACCTCCATGACCGTTTCGGGTCCTGCGCCGCCGCAGAAGAAGCACATGTTATACGGGAAGGCGGAAAAGACGAACTCCGTATGGCTTTTGTACCCCTCTACCGGGATAATGTAGCCGCGCACGGTGATCTCCTTGCCCTCGAGTTTTTTCACTTCCTCGCTAAATATGGGCACGTCCACCTTGAAGCCCATGATCTCGCTGTATTCCTTTTTGAAGGTAATGCGGGAAAGCGTTTTCCACATTCCTTCCTGAGCAGACATCGCGCCGGCGCTCAGCAGGAGCGCCATCGACAATACAAAGAACCCTTTACCTGACATATATGCTGTTTTTGAAAATTATCAAACGCCTGGAAAAACCAAATGTTGCTGTCAGGACGCCGAAAGCGTCTGTGAAATATCCGTGCGGCTCGCCTGCAGGGCGGGGAGAAGCGCCGCCAAAAGTCCGGTTAAAAGCGCGCCCGCCAGGACGAGCAATTCGGCCCAAAGAAAGGTCATTCCCGTAAAGGAATAGCGGAAGCTCTCCTGCATATACCCCGCCAGCAGTTGCATGCTCAGGTGGCTTAGCAAAAAGCCCAGCAAGAAACCCAGGGAGGCCAGTACAAGCCCTTCCATCAGGATCATGGCGAACAATTTTCGCCGGGAGGCGCCCATCACCCGCATCAGCGACAACTCGTAGCGCCGCTCGCGGAGGGAGGAGAACAGGGAGATGAAAATGCTCATCGCAGATACGGCCACGATGACATAGGCCAGGACTTGCAGGGCGTTCACCCCCAGTCCGAGCTGCTCCCGGATGCTGGATATCTCCCAGGAGGGCGAGGCTGCCTGCAAATTGGTGTTCTCGTTGATGCCCCGCGCCATATTCAGGGCCTGAAAATTGGTCTTCGATTTGAACTGGATCAGCAAAGAGGTGATCTCGTGTTCGTGCTCTTCTTCTTCGCCATGTCCTTCGTGCACCTGCCAGATACTTTCGGTAGCGGTGAGGATCAATTGGTCGATCACCGAGCCGGCTGGCGCAAGTATGCCTACGACCTCAAATCCGTCGGCATCCGAATGCTTGAGGGTCTCGTCGTTGACCAGCCCGTGGGCGCTCTGAAAGCTGTCGCCGATCTTCAGGCCCAGCTCCGCGGCAGCGTTGGCGCCGAGCGTCACTTCCATCGGCTTGTCCCATAGCCGGCCCTGCCCGATGGAGTCGCGATACAGATGGACGAATTCATGGGTGGTGCCTACGACCCGGAATCCCTTGTAGTTGTCGCCGAGGGAAAGCGGGACCGCACGTTGAATCAGCGGATGGCCTTGACGCATAAAAGGCGCGGCCTCTTCAAGCGAAATATTTCCGGTGGGCGAATCGATGTGGTACATGCTGCACAGGATCAGTTGCAGCGGACTTCCCTTCGCGCCGATCACCAGGTCGATGCCGGCCAGGTTTTTGTCAAACTTGTCCTGCACCTGTGTTTGGACCAGGAACAAAAATATGACCAATCCCACCCCCAGTCCGAAGAGCAGGAGGCTCAGGAAGGTATTGAGCGGTTTGTGCGCCAGGTTTTTCCAGCTTAGTTTGATCAGATTCATGCCGGCGCTTTTAGAGTTGGATCTGGTTGGGAAAACGGGCCTTCAAACGGGTGTCGTGGGTCACGATCAACAGGGTGGCGCCCACCGATTGGGCTTCTTCTTCCAGGAGACGGACCACCTCCCCGGTATTCTCGTCGTCGAGGGCAGAGGTCGGTTCATCCGCCAGAATCACGGCCGGCCGGTTGATGATCGCCCGGGCGATGGCGACGCGTTGTTGTTCACCCTGGCTGAGGGCCTCGGGTTTGGAGCGGGCCTTGTGTCCGACATTCAACTGTTCGAGCAACAGGCGAATCCGGTCCCGCTGAATGGGCAGGCCCGCCAGCGATTGGGCCAGTGCCAGATTTTCATCCACACTCAGGGAACGGACAAAATGAGAGCGCTGAAAGATGATGCCGATATGCTGGCCCCGGAAGCGATCCATTTCGGAGCGCTTCAGCTCGTTCAGCCAGGTTTCCCCAATGCGGATACGCCCTTGTTGAATACGGAGCAATCCCCCGAGCAGGTGCAGGAGCGTGGTCTTTCCTTTACCGGATTGGCCCAACAAGAGCCAATGCTCGTTTTTTCCGCATGAAAAGGCGGGGAAGCGGAGCGAGTTGCCGGCTTCGTAAGAGTACTGTAGGTCTTGAACGCTAAGCATGGAGCTAAGGTAGCTTAAATAGGCTTACACTTCTCCTTCAACCAGCTAACTTCTTCCGGGTTCATTCCGGGTGCCAGGATTTCGAATACTTCCTTGTGGTAGGCATTCAGCCAGTCGATATCCTGTGGCGAGAGCAAGGCCCGGTCGATCAGGTTTTGGTCGATGGGAAAGAGGCTGAGGGTATCGAATTTCAGGAAGCGCCCCGAATCCGTCTGACCTGCCTCCACGCAGAGGATGAGGTTTTCGATGCGGATGCCGTATTCGCCCGTTTTGTAGAAGCCCGGTTCGTTGGAGGTGAGCATGCCGGGCTCCAGCGGAGTGGCGCCCCGGCTATTGGCGGCGCTGGCAACAAAGCCTTGTGGCGGTTCGTGTACATTCAGAAAAAACCCCACCCCATGGCCGGTGCCGTGGCTGTAATTCATCTGGTGCTGCCAGAGCGGCACGCGGGCCAGGGCATCCAATTGAACTCCGGAGGTGCCGACGGGGAACACCACGGTCGACAGGGCGATGTTTCCTTTCAGGACCAGAGTAAAGGCCATCTTTTGCTCGTCGGTCGGTTTTCCAAATACCGTGGTCCGGGTGATGTCGGTGGTGCCGCAGGTATATTGCCCTCCGCTGTCGAGCAGGAGAATGCCTTCGTTGCGGATGTCCGCGCAATGACCCGGCTCCGGGTGGTAATGGACGATCGCTCCGTTGGCCTGGTAGCCCACGATGGCGGCAAAACTTTCGCCGTGGTAATCGCCTTGTTCGCGGCGGAAGCCGTCCAGTTTTTGAGCCACTTCGACCTCGGTGACGGTGCGGGTTTTCAGGATATCTTCCAGCCAGCGGTAGAGGCGGGTGAGGGCGATGCCGTCGCGGCGCATGGCTTCCCGGAGGTGTTTCACTTCGACCGGGTTTTTGATGGCCTTCAATTGGCGGATAATAGCTACGTTTTCCTTGCAGTTGAGGTGTTTCAACGAGCGCCAGAACTGGTATTGGGTGATATGCTGGTCGTACCCGATGGCGCTTGCATCGGGAAGGGCTTCCAGGAAAAACTCGACGGCGGGATAGGGATGCACTTCGATGCCGTCGGCCAGCAGGGCTTTTTGCATGGCAGGAGGTACTTTTTCTCCTGCGATGAATAATTTGGCGCTTTCTTTTTCGAGGAGGGCATAGGCATAAAAGACGGGATTGCATTCCACATCGGCCCCTCTGAGGTTGAAAATCCAGGCCAGGTCGTCCAATGCGGTGACGAGATACTGGCTCAAACCCTGCTGCTCCATTTGAGTTCTGACGGCAGTGAGTTTTTCCCTTCTGCTTTGTCCTGCATAGGAAGTCGGAAGTTCGAAAATCGGTTCGGCCGGCATGGGCGGGCGCTGGGTCCAGATGGATTTGATGAGGTCGGCCTCGGTCAGGAGCTGAATATTGCGGGGAGAGAAGAGGCGTTCGAAGGCCCGGATCTGGCCGATGGTGAATAAACGGCCGTCCAGTCCGATCCGGCTTCCCGGAGCCATTTTTTCGGCGAGCCAGTCGAGGTGCTCGGGGGCGTGCGGGATTTGTTGTTTTTGCAAAACGATGCCGGAGCCTTTGAGTTCGTTTTCCGCCTGGAGGAAATACCGACTATCGGTCCAAAGCCCGGCGTGCTCCATCGTCACGACCACGGTGCCGGCCGATCCGGAAAATCCGGAGATCCACTGCCGCGCTTTCCAGTGTTCGGCTACGTATTCGCTTTGATGGGGGTCGTTGCTGGGGATGAGGTAGGCGTCCAGCCCTTCCTCCTGCATCGCCTGCCGGAGCCGGCCCAGGCGTTGAACAATGGTCATCGTCTCTTTCATCGTAATCGAAATTTTAGGAGTGATCGGACAAAGATACGCTTCCTTCCTTTACCGTTCCCTGTTCGGACAAAACCGCTTTGACGGACAGCAAACACAAATTGAAAATTTTGGCACATTTTTTGATATTTTTCTTGACACATTAATAATTATTCGTCTATATTCGCCGGACAACATCGCCCTTTAGAATCTCATGCTCAAGCAAAATTTAAGTCAAAAACTACTCCAAAAGCTTTCCCCGCAGCAGATTCAGCTGATGAAGCTGCTTCAGATTCCGACGGCCATTCTGGAGCAACGGATCAAGGAAGAACTGGAAACCAATCCGGCGCTGGAGGAGGGGGACGAAGATCCATTCGATCAGGAATCCGGCGATTATGAAGAAGAAACCTACGATCAGGCGGGCGACTACGAAGGAGACGACGAGGACTTTTCCACCCGCGACGACGAAGGCAACCTGGACGAATACTGGGAACAGTATATAGAGGACGACCCGAGCAGCTACAAGTACAAGGGCGGAGTCGCACCAGAGCGACGAAGAGGAAAAAGCCGTGCCAGTGGCCGTCGAAAACAGCTTTCACGATTACCTCGAGCAGCAATTGGGGCAACTGAACCTGGTCAATGAGCGCGAGGAGCGCCTTGCCAAACAAATCCTCGGCAGCATCGACGACGACGGCTACCTGCGCAGGGAGCCCGACGCCATCATCGACGACCTGGTCTTCACCCAGAACATCTCGGCCACTCAGGAAGAGATTGAAAAGCTCCTCTCTCAGATCCAGCGATTCGACCCTCCCGGCGTCGGCGCCCGAGACCTCCGGGAATGCCTGTCCATTCAGCTCAGGCTGAAACTGGAGAACGAAAAACTCCCGCGCGCCCACCGCAAAGCCATCCAACGCGCCCTGCTGATCATCGACGGGCATTTCGAAGAGTTTTCCAAAAAACACTTCCAGCGGCTCCAGCGGGACCTGAACATTTCGGAAGACGACCTCAAAGAGGCGATCGACGAAATCCTCAAGCTCAACCCCAAACCGGCCAGCGCCCATAACGAAGGCGGCGACCGGGTGGTCCAGTACATCGTCCCCGACTTCATCCTCATCAACCGCGAAGGAGAACTGGAGCTCAGCCTCAACTCCCGAAATGCGCCCGACCTGCGCATCAACGACCAATACCGGGATATGCTGGTCAACTACAGGGACAATACAAAGGGAAGACGGGCCAACAAAAACGAAAAAGAAGCCATTCTCTTCATCCGGCAGAAGATCGACAGCGCCAAATGGTTTATCGACGCCATCCGCCAGCGGCAGGAAACCATGTTCCGCACCATGTACGCCATCATGCAATACCAGCAGGATTTTTTCCTCTCGGGCGACGAACGCAAGATCCGGCCCATGATCCTGAAGGATATAGCCGACATCACCGGCTACGATATCTCCACCATCTCCCGCGTGGCCAACAGCAAATACGTGCAGACCGAATTCGGCACAAAACGCCTCAAGGAGTTCTTCTCCGAAAGCATGCAAACCTCGGAAGGGGAAGAAGTCTCCACCGTCGAAGTTAAGAAGATCCTCTCCGAGGTCATCGGGAAGGAAAACAAGCGCAAGCCCCTTTCCGACGAAAAACTCAAGGAGATCCTGCTCAAAAAAAGCTACAACATCGCCCGCCGCACGGTGGCCAAGTACAGGGAACAGCTCAATATTCCGGTGGCCCGGCTGAGGAAAGAGCTGTGAAAAACCTCGCCAACTTTATAAACCCAAAACTAAGGTTTGATTAATTCCCCAATTATTCTTACATTTGCGGGGAACAAAGAAAAGAGGGAACCAAAGTTCCCTCTTTTTAATTTATACCCATAGGTTTGTGATCGAACTACAAATTGAGTCGCTCCTGGCAGTCAAATTCCAGGAAGAGGAATTTAAGGACTGCTTTCTCCTCGAAGTCAACCATCACCCTGGCAATAAGTTGGATGTTTTTATAGACAGTGATTCCGGCGTCACTTTTGAAAAGTGCCAGAGAATCAGCCGGTATCTGGAAGCGATTCTCGATGAGAAAGGATGGTTGGGTGAAAAATACGTCCTGGAAGTATCGTCTCCGGGCATCAGCCGCCCCCTGACCCAATGGCGGCAGTACCGGAAGAATATGGGCCGCACCCTGGAGATCACCCTGGCCGACGGAAGCCGCAAAGAAGGCCCTTTGGCGGATGTACTGGAAGATCATATTCTGCTCACGGAGACGGTGGTGGAAGTGGACGGGAAAAAGAAAACAAAGAAACAGGTGCTCACCGCAGTGCCTTTCGAGAAAATAAAAAAGACCATTGTAAAGATCAGTTTTAAAGAATAGAAAATGTGCCAATTATGAACTTGGTAGATACCTTTTCGGATTTTAAGGCGGGAAAGAATATCGACCGCCCTACCATGGTACGGGTGCTGGAAGACGTTTTTCGCACCCTGATCCGCAAGAAATACGGCTCTGACGAAAACTTCAACGTCATCGTGAACACCCAGCAGGGCGACCTCGAATTGTGGCGCGTCCGGGCTATCGTTCCCGACGGCGAGGTGATGGACGACCGGAGTCAGATCTCCATTTCAGAAGCCCTCTCGATCGACGGCGACTACGAAGTCGGCGAGGAATGCTACGAACAACTCCAGCTCGAGGACTTCGGGCGTCGCGCCATTCAGGCCGCCCGCCAGACGCTCATCTCGAGGATCATGGAATTGGAGAAAGACGAGATCTACCGCCGCTACAGCGAACGCGTCGGAGATATCGTGGTCGGCGAAGTCAACCAGGTGCTCAAGAAGGAGATCCTCGTGATCGACGACGCCACGAGCAACGAAGTGGTGCTGCCCCGCACGGAGATGATCCGCGGCGATTATTTCCGCAAAGGCGAGATCGTGCGCGGGGTGATCAAAAGGGTGGAGATGCGCAACAACGCCCCTGTGGTGATCCTCTCCCGTACCGATAATACCTTCCTCGAAAAACTGCTCGAGCAGGAAGTGCCCGAGATCGAAGACGGCCTCATCACGATCAAGAAGATCGTCCGGATGCCCGGCGAAAGGGCCAAGGTGGCCGTCGAATCCTACGACGACCGCATCGACCCCGTAGGCGCCTGCGTCGGTATGAAGGGCTCCAGGATACACGGCATCGTGCGGGAGCTGAACAACGAGAACATCGATATCGTAAATTATACGAACAACGACTCGCTCTTCATTCAGCGTTCCCTTACCCCTGCCAAGGTGAGCAGCATCGACATCAACATGGAGCAACTGCGCGCTTCGGTATACCTCGACCCCGAGCAGGTTTCCCTGGCAATCGGGAAAGGAGGCACCAACATCAAGCTGGCCAGCAAGCTCACCGGATTTGAGATCGATGTATTCCGCAACGTAGATGAAATGGAGATCGACGACGTCGACCTCGACGAATTCGCAGATGAGCTCGAGGGCTGGGTGATCGACGCATTGAAAAACATCGGTTGCGACACCGCTCGCAGCGTGATGGACCTGAGCAAGGAAGAATTGCTGCGCCGGACCGACCTCGAGGAAGAAACCATAGATGAGATCATGCGCGTCCTCACTTCGGAATTCGAAGAATAGTACCATATACCCTTTCAGGGACGCCCCTCTGCGTCCCTGATTTTTGGGATAAGCGCTTGAAATAGGCGGTTTTCGCCTATCTTTGCAGCTGGAAGGCCGCATTTTTAACGTAGAGGGCGTTGTTTTGATTGATTTGTAAAAAATTTTTAATGGCTAAACGCTTAGTTCAGGTAGCAAAAGAGTTAAATGTGGGGGTGTCGACGATCGTCGAGTTCCTGAATAATATCGGGCTCGAAATCGAAAACAAACCCACGGCCAAAGTCTCGGATGAGATGGAGGCCAAGTTGTTGAAAGAGTTTCAGAAGTCGATCGCCATCAAGGAAAAAGCTGATTCCCTGGTGATCGGCACCCGCCCCGTTGTCAAAAAAGAAGGCGGAAAAGACGAAATCCTGACTTCCGTGTTGGCGCCCCCCGCTATTCCCAAAAAAGAAGAAGCTGAAGCAACTGAAAAACCCAAAAAAGAGGAAACCGAACCCGAAAAGCCCGTAGAGAAAACCCGGCTCCATTTGCGCATCCAGGGAAAAGTCGATCTCGACGCCCTGACCAAACCCAAAAGGGCCAAGGATGAGCATAAAGAAGTTCCCCCCGTTAAAGAAGAAGAAGATCACAAGGAAATTATACCTCCCGTGAAGGAGGAAGTGGTAATAAAGGAAACTCCAGTCATCGTCGAAGCGAAGCCCGAAGTGGCCATTGTCGCCGAACCGGCGCCTACCCCCGCTCCCGAACCCGTTTCGACCGTAAAGAAGGAAGATTTCCACCGGGCAGAATCACCCGAGCTTCGCGGCCTAAAAATCCTGGGCAAGATCGATATCGAATCGCGCTCGCCCAAAAAGAAAAAGAAAGAAGAGCCCCCCAAACCCGCCGAAAAAAAGCCGGATGCATCCGGACAGACGCCCCCCAAGGCGCCCGTCAAAGCTGTGGATGACGCCGACGACAAGAAAAAACGCAAACGCAAACGCCGCAAAGTTTCCGCTACCCCCATCGGCAATGACAATAAAGGGCAGACGGGAAATAAACCCCGCACAGGCGCCTCCCCGAGCGGCGAGCGCAGGCGGGAAGACGAACTTTCCGAGGTTTCCAAAAAGCAGGTCGAGGAAAAACTCAAGGCCACCATGGCCCTCCTCCAGGGAGGAGGCAAGAAAAAGCGCCAAAAAATGCGGCGCGACAACCGCGAGCGCATCCGCGAGCGGCAGGAACAGATGGAGCAATCCTCTCATTCCGATAAACTCCAGGTAACGGAATTCATTTCCGTACAGGAGTTTGCCAACCTCATGAATATTGCCGCCACCGAGGTCATCACCACCTGCCTGAGCCTGGGGATCATCGTATCCATCAACCAGCGCCTCGACGCCGAACTGATCGAACTGGTCGCCGGCGAATTTGGGCACGAAGTCGAATTCATCAGCGTGGAAGAACAGGCCGAGGACCTCGTCATCGAAGAGGACGATCCGGAAGACCTCCTTCCCCGTGCCCCGATCGTAACCGTCATGGGTCACGTCGATCACGGTAAAACCTCGCTGCTCGATTATATCCGAAAAACCAATGTGGCGCGCGGCGAAGCGGGTGGTATCACCCAGCACATCGGCGCATACGAGGTTGTTTTAGGAGAAGAAAAGCGCAAGATTACTTTCCTCGATACCCCTGGTCACGAAGCCTTCACCGCCATGCGCGCCAGGGGCGCCAAAGTCACCGACATCGCCATCGTGGTGATCGCCGCAGATGACAGCATCATGCCCCAAACGCGGGAGGCCATCTCCCACGCACAGGCCGCAGGGGTGCCCATCGTCTTTGCCATTAACAAGGTCGACAAGGAAGGCGCCAATCCAGACAAAATCAAACAGGAGCTGGCCGGCATGAACCTCCTCATCGAAGAATGGGGCGGTAACTACCAGTCACAGGATATATCCGCCAAAACGGGTCTGAACATCGACCTCCTGCTGGAAAAGATCCTCCTGGCAGCCGATATGCTCGAACTGAAGGCCAACCCCAAACGAAAAGCCGTAGGAACTATCCTCGAAGCCTCCCTCGACAAAGGCCGGGGCTATATCGCCAAGGTGCTCGTTCAAACCGGAACGCTCAAAATCGGCGACCCCATCGTTTCCGGAGAACACGCCGGGAAGGTCAAGGCCATGTTCAACGAACTGGGCAAACGGATCCTCAAGGCGGGCCCCTCCACTCCCATGCTCGTTCTCGGCCTCACCGGCGCCCCGCAAGCCGGCGAACGCTTTAAAGTCGCCGAGTCGGAGTCGGAAGCGCGGCAGTTGGCAGCCAAACGGGCCCAGATCTCGCGCGAACAATCCAACCGGGCCTCCAAACGGATCAGCCTCGAAGAGATTGGACGCCGTCTCGCGCTGGGCAACTTCAAAGAACTCAACCTCATCGTGAAAGGGGACGTGGACGGCTCTGTAGAGGCTCTGTCCGACTCCCTCATAAAGCTTTCCATCGAGAAAGTCCAGGTCAACGTGATCCACAGCGGGGTCGGCCAGATCGTCGAATCCGACATCCTGCTCGCTTCCGCCTCCGACGCCATTATCATCGGCTTCCAGGTCCGTCCCTCCGTGAACGCCCGGAAACTGGCCGAACGCGAAGGGGTGGAGATCAAGACCTACTCGATCATCTACCAGGCCATCGAAGAGGTGCGCGCCGCCATCGAGGGGATGCTCGAGCCCACCAAGGAGGAGAAGATCGTCTGCAACCTGGAGGTTCGCGAGGTGTACAAGATCAGCAAGCTCGGCACCATCGCGGGCTGTTTGGCCCAGGAAGGCAAGATCACCCGAACGACCAACGTCCGCATTATTCGCGACGGTATCGTCGTCTACCCCACCAAGGAAGGGGTTAAAGGGGAACTCGGCTCCCTCAAGCGTTTCAAGGACGACGTGAAAGAGGTCAAGGCGGGAATGGAGTGCGGCGTAACTATCAAGAACTTCAACGATATCAAAGTAGGAGACCAGATCGAAGGCTTCGAGATCATCGAGATCCGCCAGACCCTGGATTAAAATGCCGAATTTTCAATCACTCCGTAGCTTCATCTTTGAGAACGGGGTATTGCTGTTTTGCTTTTTCCTTCCCGTATGGCCCCGGCTGGCAGTCTGGATGGCCGCCCTGGTATTTCTGAGCTGGCTTTTCCGGGGCTCCTGGTCCTTGCTGACGCGCCCGCTTGCCATATTGCTCCCCTGTCTGTTCCTTTGCTACCTGGCCGGTATGGCCTGGTCGGAAAACAGCCAGGCCGGTTGGCCTGTGCTGGAGAGCAAACTTTCCCTTTTGGTCTTTCCAATGGTTTTGTTGGGAACCCCTCCCGAACAGTTGCGTCCGGAGCTCTGGTTTCGAGCCTTTGTCGCCGGATGCCTGGCGGCCGTTCTCGGCTCATTGGGATGGGCGGCATGGACCTATTTCAGCACGGGAGAGTCGAATTTCTTTTACTCCAAACTAGGGCATTTCCTGGGTTTCCATCCCACCTATTTTTCCATGTACCTGAGCCTGGCGATCTTCGGCGTGGCCCTTTGGCCGCTCCCCAGGAAATGGATCAAATACGCCCTGATCGGTTTGTTCCTGGTCTTCATTTTCCTGCTCTCCGCCCGCATGCAGCTCCTGATCCTGGCCGCCCTTTCCCTTGGGGCACTCTGGATTAGCGCATACAGGAAAGGCGCTTTCCGGATCGCGGGAATCGCCACTGCGGGTGGCCTGGCCCTCTTTCTGGGCCTACTGGCCATCCTTCCCACCACCCGTCAGAGGCTGGAAAGACTATACCAACCTGCCCCGGGAGAATTGCCCAATGTCCGGCTCCAAATCTGGGATGCGTCGATAACAGTGATTAAACGATATCCGCTGACAGGCGCAGGTACCGGAGATTTTAAGGGGGAATTAAACGACGCCTATCTGGCAAAAGGATACCTCGCTCCCCTGAAGGACAAGCTGAACGCGCACAACCAGTTCCTCCAAACAGCCGGCACGCTGGGTATCCCGGCGGCCCTTTTCTGGGTCCTGTGCCTGGGATGGCCCCTCGTTCTGGCCTGGAAATACCGAAGCCCCCTTTACCTGTTGTTTCTGCTGCTGTTCCTTTTATCCAACCTCACGGAGAGCATGCTCCAGACCCAGCGCGGGGCTATGTTTTACGGGTTTTTCAACAGCCTCTTTTTGGCCGGCTTGCTGCATAGACGAACTTTGCAGAATTTTGTTTCGCGAGATTAAACGGCTGGCGGCCCCGCTAGTCTTAAAGCACAAATTGCACGGATTGGAACCAAATCACCATCACATTGCAGATGCCCACATCCTGCAACTGCTCCAAACGGACGGCAACAACGAAAGAGGTTTCCGTCTGCTCATGGAGAAATATCAGGAGCGGTTGTATTGGGTTGTCAGGCGTCTGGTGCTGGACCATGATGACGCCAACGATGTGGTGCAAAACTGCCTGATCAAGGTTTACCGCAGCATCCAATCCTTTGAGGGAAAATCGCAGCTCTACACCTGGCTTTACCGAATAGCCACCAACGAAGCGATCACGTTTCTCAACCGCGAAAAACGACGGATGTCCAGCTCGATCGACGACGAGTCAAAACATCTGTCCGGCAAACTTCAGGCCGACTCCTATTTCGACGGAGACGAAGCCCAGGCCAAGTTGTATAAGGCGATTGAAACCCTGCCGCACAAGCAAAAGCTGGTATTCAATCTCCGGTATTTTGAAGAAATGAACTACGAAGATATGTCGAATGTGCTCGATACTTCGGTCGGCGCCCTGAAAGCATCCTTTCACCACGCCGTCAAAAAAATAGAAAACCATATCCGCGGCTATGAAGCCGCGTAAATTATTAAAGCCGCCAGGATTATGAAAAAAGACAAGGAAGGATTGAGGAAAGAACTGGAAGAGGAGGCGCCGTTCCTTCTCCGGCAAAAGGAAAAACCCGATGGCTTTTCCGTCCCGGGAAGGCTATTTCCAGCAACTTCAGGAAAGCGTACTGGAACGGATCGCCGCAGGCGCCGGGGAACAGGCGCCGGTCAGGAGGAGTATATTCCCCCTGAGGTATCGCCTTGCCGCAGCTTCGGTCGTTATTCTGGTTGTGGCAGCCCTGTTCCTTTTCCGTCCCGCAGCGCCTCACACCGATTCCGTCGCACTCACGGCCGAGGAGGTGCACCAATATGTCTCCCGGAATATCGACGAATTCGACCTGGACCTCCTCCTCAAGTTTGCCGGCAACGACCTGGGGCATTCCGGCTGGTTTGAAGACGCCAGCCTGGAAGACCCCGAAATGAAAGAGTTTATGGATGAGTTGCTCGACGATATAGACCTGGAAACACTGGAAGAACTATTATAAAAGGACCTCGTATTTTAAATTCACTATACCATGAGAAAGATCACGTTTGTATTCACGCTTACCCTCGGGTTGATCCCGCTCCTGAGCTGGGCCCAGCCTCGCAATATGGAAGACCGGATCGAATCGCTCCGGATTGCCTTCTTTACCGAAAAGCTGCAACTCAGCCCGGATGAATCGAAAACCTTCTGGCCGCTTTTCAACGAATTCCAGGAAAAGGAGAGAGCTATCAAGAAAAACTATCAAAACGACACGAGCCTGGAGCTGATGTCCGACGCGGAAGCCGAAAAGCTCATCGACAACTCCTTCAGGATGGAGGACGAACTCCTCCAGTTGAAAAAAGAGTACTACGGCAAAATGAGAAAGGTGCTCCCCGTGCGGAAAGTTGCCCTTCTCTCCCGGATCGAGCGGCAATTCAAGGAGCGCTTGCTGGAGGAATGGCGCAACCGACAGGAGCAAAAACAAAACGGGGGAAATTTCCCCAGAAGGAATAAGTAACCTTAAAACGTTTCAAACTCCGTTCGCCGGTTTTTCTGCCTGCCGGGGTCTGAATCATTCGTATCGACGGGGCGGGTTTCTCCGAATCCTTTAAACCGGAGGCGGGCCTTTTCGATTCCCTTGTCCAGCAACCAGGTATAAACTGCTTTCGCCCTTTGCTCGGAAAGCAATTGGTTAGCAGCATCGGCGCCGACGTTGTCGGTATGCCCGTTGATCTGAATCCGGAGACCCGGATTGTCCAGCAGCAACTTGCGGAGTTTTTCCAGTTCGAGAGCGACGCCGGCAACAGGGCGGCCGAACCGAATTCGAAGAATACGTTTTTCAACACGATGGCATTCTCAGTCGCCGGCGCTCCGTTTTCCGGAACGGGAAACAACTCGATCTCCAGCAAGTAGGGCTTATCAGCTGAAGAAGGCTCGTGAAGCTCGAAGTGGTCGGAGTAAAAAAGGTACTTCGGCCTGGAAACATTCAGCGAGTAGTTTTTTCCGGCCGGCAATACGACCAGAAATTCCCCGTCCTTCCCGGTTGTTGCGGAAAAGGTCGACAAGCCGCTCCCCAGATCAATAATTTCAGCTGTGGCCTGAAGGGGGGCCTTGGTCCGCGCATCTCGTACAATAGCCTTTACATAGGTGACCGGCAGGGGCCGGGCCGCATCGTGGAGGTCGAATGCGAAAATATCGTAGGTAGGTTTTCCGTAAGCCAGGGTCGGGTTCAGGTCGCTGCGGTTGCTGGCAAAGTAGGCCGTCTTGCCATCCAGGCTGACGACGAGCAGCCCTTCGTCGCTTTTGCTATTGATCGGGTAGCCCATATTCACAGGCTTTCCCCAGGCGCCATCCACGCCTTTTCGGCTGAAGAAAATATCGGCCCCACCCATGCCCGGGTGTCCGTCGGACATAAAATACAGCGTTTGCCCATCCGGGTGGATAAATGGGCCTTGCTCATCCCTGCCGGTATTGAGGCTATCGCCCAGGTTTTGGGGTACCGCCCAGGATCCGTCCGCGAGGCGATTGCTCACCCAAAGGTCTTTACCCCCCTTGCCTCCGCTGCGGTTGGCTGCGAAGAAGAGGGCATTCCCATCGCCGGAGAGGGAGGGTTGCGACTCCCAGGCGCCCGAATTCACCGGTTCGCCCATATTGCGCACGGGGGTCCATTGCCCATTCTGATATTCGGTTACGTATAGGTCGCATTTCCCAACGCCCCCCGGCCGGTTGCAGGCCGTGAAGATCAGTCTCCGGCCATCGGGGGAGACCGTTTGAGCGCCTTCGTTTTCCGGGGTATTGACCCGGTCGATCGGGCTGGCGGAGGTCCAGTTTCCCTCGGGCGTTTGCTGGGAAAGGTAGAAATTCTCGTCGTTCCCGATCACCCTGGTAAAGATCAGGGTTTTGGCATCGGCGGTCAGGGAGGGGAGGTATTCGTCGTTGTCGGTATTCACTTCGGGGCCGAGCTTCCGGGGTTGGAAAGGCACGGGATTGCGCATTGCGGAAGCGGAAAACGCGCACTTTGCAAGATAGCCTTTGGCTAGCGCAATGTCTTGTTCGTTGGAAGGATCCAGGGCCAGAAATCCCTTGAAATGGTCTTCTGCCTCGTCGAATTTGTCCAGGCGCCATTCGGTCAGGCCCAGTTGGAGCCAAACGGTTTTGCGATAGCCGGGCGCAATTTGCAGCACTTTTTCGAACTGCTGCTCCGCATCCGCCAATTGGCCCTGGTCGTGACGCACCCCCGCCAATTGAATAATGGCGTCGATAAAAAGGCTGTCCACTTTGATGGCCCGGCTGAGCAAATTATTGGCTTCTTCCAGCTGACCCAATTCGATCATGGTCATGGCCCGTTCGTAGTCTTTCGCACTTCGGGCGTTGGTCGTCTTTACGGTATTAAAAACAGCCTGGGCAAAACCGGGGGCGGAATAGGCACAGAGGATCAGGGCTAACAGGGCGTATTTCATGTGTTTTTGGAACTGATTTAGGTACTAACGAAAAAACAGGGAGGATAAGTTTTCACAGCAAACCTTCCGCGACCAGCCAGTGATAACAATCCGCCACGCACTGCTTGAGGGGAACGATCCGGTAGTCCAGTTCCCGGATGGCTTTTTCGCTCGAATAGCTGCGGTTTTTCCGCGAGGTAACCGTGGCGAATTCGGGCGTGATCAGCGGCTCCTTGCCCGTAATCGCGGCTACTGCCACCATCACATAACCGATGGTCTTGAGAAGCCAGGCCGGAGCGGGTTTTGGCGCTTTTTCCTTTCCCAAAATCCCGGCAACTTCCCTGAAAAAATCGGCGTAGGTCGTGCCGGGTTCTCCTCCCAGGATGTAACGATGGCCGTTCCGTCCCTTTTCCACAGCCTCGATATGGGCTTTGGCGACTTCCGTGGCGTGGGCAAAACTGGCGCAGCCCGGCAACGCGAAGGGGAAGGCATCATTTTTAACGGAAATAAAAGCATTTCCCCAAGAGCTCGCGTCATAGGGTCCGATGACGGTGGCCGGGTTGAGGATCACCACTTTCATCCCTTTCTCCATTCCCTTTAAGACCTCCTGCTCCCCCATCCACTTGGTCTTGTTGTAATGTATCCAGGAGTGCTGGCCTTGCAGGGGCAGGTCTTCGTCGATATGCCCACTCACCTCGCCCCAGGCAGCTACGCTGGAGGTGTGGATCAGGCAGCGGGCGCCCTTTTCGACGGCCACGGTGGCTACGTGGCGGGTTCCATCCACCTGGATCGCGGTTTGCCGTGCATTTCGGCGGGACCAGTAATTCGTGTCGCCCGCCAGGTGAAAAACGGCGTCGGGTTGTTCGGGCATGGCGCGCCGGAGGGAGTCGATGTCGGTAATATCGCCCAAAGTCAGCTTGACGGGGAAGCGATTGAGGTAACTCAGGTCCGAGTTGGGGCGGTGAATGGCTGTTACCTCCCAGCCCCTTTCGGTCAATTGTTTGACGATGTTGACGCCGATAAACCCGGTAGCGCCGGTGACAAATGCCTTTTTAGCCATGGTCAGCGATCAGTTCGAAACAGTGATGGATGCGTTGGTTGCGAAAATCTTCCGGAATGGTTTGCCGGGTGATGTCTTTGATCTGAGCTCCCTTTATACCGGAGCTCTCCATTTTAAAGGAGCGGAGGTTGGTCGAAAAGTAGAGGATCCCTCCGGGCGACATTCTTCTAAGCGCCCCCTGGATGAGGTCCACGTGATCGCGCTGCACGTCGAGTACGTCGCGCATGCGCTTGCTGTTGGAAAAGGTAGGAGGGTCGAGGATGACAAGGTCGTAGAGTTCTCCGGAAGGGTGTTTTAGCCACTCGATAACATCCTCTCGCAGGAAGCGGTGTTGGGGGCCCGCCAGGCCGTTGAGCTCGAGGTTTCTCCTGGGCCCATTCCAGGTAGGTGTTGGAAAGGTCTATGGTCGTGGTTTCTCTGGCGCCTCCGGCGGCGGCGTAGACGGTGAAAGAGCCCGTGTAGGCGAATAGATTGAGTACCCGTTTTCCGGCAGCCTGTTCCCTGACCTTGCTTCGGGTGATGCGGTGGTCGAGGAACAGGCCGGTGTCGAGGTAGTCGCTCAGGTTGACCCAAAAGCGCAATCCATTTTCCCCGACGCTTAGCTCGCGTTTTTCCCAGGCCTGTTTTTCGTATTGCGCTTTGCCCTTTTGGGGTTCGCGTAGCTTGAAGAAGATGTTTTCCTCCGGCATTTCCAGAACCTCGCTCAGGACGGCGATACATCCGGATTGCCACGCCTCGTATTCTTCCGGGGTAAGGGAATGGCGGCGCTTGTATTCGGCTACATGCAGGTAGTCTTCGTACAGATCGATGGCCAGGGGGAATTCCGGGATATCGGCATCGTAGATGCGATAACAGGACACGCCGGTTCGGCGGGCCCATTTACCCAGGTGGCGGGCCATTTTCAGGACCCGGTTGGCAAACATTTGAAAATCGGGGAGCGCCAGAACGAGGGGTTTATTAAACAAGCGTTTGGAGGAGGCTTGCAGCCCGCTCTGAACCCATTCCGGCCGCTTCCTTCCAATCGTTGACGAAGTCGCTTTCTCCGGCTTTTTGGCGGGCGATTCCGCGAAGCAGGAAAGCTTCGGAATCGACCGAAACCCGGGGGCGTTCTTCGGCGGTGATGGAGAGCGCTTTGTTGAACGCCTTTACCGCTTCGACATACTCTCCCGCTTCCAGAAGGGCTTTGCCAAAGTTGAAAAACGCAGACTTGCGCCAGTGGAAGTTCGGGTCTTTTTGGGTATAGACCCGGTTGGTGGCGAGTTTCAGTTCGAGTATGGCGCTTGCATATTCTTCGAGCCGGAGATGGCATTCGCCTTTCATCCGGCGGGCCTGCCAGAATACCGGCTGGTGCGGGATGGACGACTTGATGGCCAGTTCGAGGTCTTCGATGGCAGCTTTGTAGTCGCTGAGCACCATTTTAACGGCAGCGCGTCCGATATAGGCCTCCGGATTTTCGGGGTAGATATCGATGCTTTTGGAAAAGTCGTACAGGGCATCCTTGAAATTATTGAGCCGGAAATTGACTTTCCCCCTGCGCTCATAGGCCTGTGCATGGCGCTCGAATTTCTCGATCGCGTGGTCGAGCAATTCCTTGGCTTTTACTTCTTCTCCCTTATCGACCAGCGCCCTGCCTTTCAAAAAGGCCTGGGTGGCGGCTTTTTCGCCTGCGGGCTCGATAAAGCGCTCCTGGATCATCTGCCCGTTGGAGGTCATCCAAGCCTGGAAATCGCCTGCAATGGCAAATTCGGCCATGTATTCGATAAGGTTGACGGTATTGCGCCAGCTCTTTTCAACCGATTCTGTGATATGGCGGGGAACATTCAGACTGTAAGTACTTTCGTCAAAAATATCTTCCGACTTGAGAAGGATATCTTTCCTGTAATAGTTTTCAAAACGGTGCTGATAGAACTTCACCACCTGATGAAAACTGCGCTCGGTCCCGAATTCGAGACGGCCTGAGAAGATCATTTTGAAGGTACTCATAGTGCTGCTGTTTTTATGACACATCAGTGTCCACAAAAGGAGATTTCCTTTCTCGTAGTCTTATGAGGTCCATTTGGTAGCAGGGCTGATATAACAGTCCCGAAGGGGCTTATGTTTACCCTTTCGATATTAAACCCTTAAATAAAGTAGTTTTAGAGCCATCCACGAATAGCAAAGATGCAATGAAAAATTCTGGAATCAAAATGATTTTCAGCATTTTATATAATATTTTATCCACAGTTGTGTCGCGGTAAGGGTTGCGGGCCGGGGTATCATTACACAAGGGATTGTGGAAAGTTTTCCACAGGAGTTATAAAAGATGGGAATAGCATTGTTATGCGATCATTTATTAACCCATACGCTGCAACCTTCGGTACAATTCGTACAGATATCGATCTGATCCCGACCGAGAAGCAATTGCCTCCGAAACGATTGGTAGGCCTCCCCCTTCCAGACCTCCCGGAGCGAAGCTTTTTTCAGATCGCCGAGGCGGTGTTGCGCGTCTTTGTCAAAACAGCAGGGCACGACCATTCCGTCCCAGGTGATCACGCAAGCGTGCCAGAGCTTCCAGCAATGGTTGAGCAGTTGGTTTTTCAGCGTCCATCGGCCATCCGCACCCTCCTTATACCGCGAATATTGCTCCAGGGTGGGGATCAGAGGGTTTCCCCCGGAATAATCGTAAACCTGTGCGGTTTTAAACTTGATCTGGTCGACCCCGATCTCCCTGGCCAGTTGGCGGGCCTGGCCGATCTGGTGTTCGTTCGGCCTTACGACGAGGAACTGGAAGATGATATGGGGCGTAGAAGATCTCAAAGCCCGCTTCCACCTGACCACGTTGCGGGCGCCTTCCAGGACGGTGTCCAGCTTGCCCCCGATCCGGTATTGTTCATAAACCTCCTGGGTAACGCCGTCGAGGGAGATGACCAGGCGGTCGAGGCCCGATTCCACCGTTTTTCTCGCGTTTGAATCATCCAGGAAATGTCCGTTGGTGGAGGTGATGGTGTAAAGGCCTTTTTTCGAGGCGTAGCGGACCATATCCAGAAATCCCGGATGGATATATGGTTCCCCCTGAAAATAGAAGATGAGGCAGGTCAGTTCGCGGTAAAGAGAGTCGATCGTTTCCCGGAAAAAATCGGCCTTCAAGTTCCCGGTAGGGCGCGAAAAGGCGCGCAAACCGCTGGGGCATTCGGGGCAACGGAGGTTGCAGGCCGTGGTCGGTTCGATGGAGATGGTAATGGGCAATCCCCACTGCACCGGCTTTTTCAATATCCGGGTAAGTCCGTAGGAGCCAAGCACCAGCAGGGCATTCCACACCCTTCGGATGCTGAGCTTGGAGAGAAAGTTGAGCCTGTCTCCCCGAAAATTCGTCTGCTTTGTGGATATTTTTTCCTGGACCATGTACCCTTAAAACGCATTTACCGTCACAAGAACGTCATTCTCGAAAAAAACAGATCATAATCCCATGAATACTTCTACCACTTCGGGTGGTACCAAAAACTGACTTATTACCCCCCTAAACACCGAAAAAGGGCTGGACTTCAAAAGTCCGCCCTTTTGTTTTTTGCGTACCTTTGGAGGAATGAGTCTCACCACTTACACAATTCATCTGCCGCAGTTTGAAGGTCCTTTCGACCTGTTGCTCTTCTTCATCGAGCGGGATGAACTGGATATCAACGACATTCCGATCGCCAAAATTACAGACGATTTTCTGGGATATATCCGGCAGATGGAACAGATGAATATCGACCTGGCCAGCGAATTTATACTGGTGGCGGCCACCTTGTGCAAGATCAAGGCCAAGATGCTCCTGCCCCGCAAACCCGTCGACGAAGAAGGCAACGAGATCGATCCCCGCGAAGAACTGGTGCAGCGCCTGCTCGAATACAAAAAGTACAAGAGCATCCTGGAAGATATGCGGAAGCTGGAGGAGAACCGCTTTTTCCGGCACATGCGCGGCAATGCGGTCAAAGAACTCCAGGACCTCGCCACCAAGGCGCTGGTGGACGAAGAGCTCGAGTCGGTCACCCTTTTCAAATTGCTCAGGGTCTTCGAGCGGATCGTCCAGCGCTTCGAGAACAATGCGGTTCCCAAGACCGTCCATACCGTCCTGCGCTATCCCTACACTGTGCCCGAACAGCAGGAATATATCATCTCCCGCATCCCCAAGACCGGTTCGGCGCGCTTTGAAGAGCTGTTCCTCGGACTGGAGGACCGCGTTCACGCTATCGTCACTTTTCTGGCCTTGCTGGAATTGCTCAACCTCCAGCAGATTGATATCACACAAGGTATCGGCCCCAATAATTTCTGGGTTTCGCTGGTCGCAAACCCAGAAATCAGCTCCCTAAAATAATACAAGCCTAGGCCTGGGAGGCATAAGCTTGGATCGAATAAACGACATTGTCAGGTAGGAATGTCGAAAATAAAGGGTTACAGCAACTAGTTTGAAAGGGTAATGCAAAGATGCCCTCCCCGCTTTAACAGGGAATTAATCGCTCATTAAGTCTGGGTTAATTTTTACCGATCAGATCGAGCAGGAAGGCCTCCATTCGCCTGGCCCGCTCCTCGTCGATCTCCGGACCCAGTTTGCCTTGCTGGGTTTGGCCGCGGGCCAGCGCCAGCATTTTGTTCCTTTCAGCGCCGGAATACCTGGAAAAGGTGCGGCGCAGGATCGGCAACAGGGCTGTCAGATTTTCCATGGATAAGGCGTCCACCCAATCGTCGAGGGCTTGCCAGAGAGGCGGGAAATGGAGCAATAACAATCCACTGCCGTGCAGAAAGCCCTCCAGCCAGCGGGCCGCGATAGCCGGAGGCTGGGCAGGAGACAGATGAAAATGGATGGACCCGGCCGCACCCTGCTCTCCCTTGTCGAACAACAGGCGGGTGGCAGCCCCCTGGAGAAGAGGATGGGCATGAGGGTTGGTGGATAGGGCCTTCAGTGCCTCACGTAGATTTTCCAAAAAGTCTTCCCGATCCAGGATACCCAGCAGGCGGTTCATTTCCAGTATGCCTTGAAAAACGGCCTCGGCCAGCTCGTCGGAAATATTTACGGAGGCCGGCGTCAGGCCGATACAAATACGGGGGACGAGTTCTCCGGTCAGTTGTTCCACCGAGGCCTGAGCGGTCCTCCGGTTATCTCCGTAGCGCTGGATCTCGACGAGGGGTGACAGGGCCTCGATCAGGCGCAAGATGTCGTGGGCCCTGGCTACCTGATCCTGGATCCGGGCGAGCAGCACCGGCAAGGGTTCGTCGAGGGCCGCTTTCAGCAATTCTTCCAGCCAGGAGGTGAGCTGGGCCAGGTCATTGCTTTCGCGGGCACGGCTGATCAGCCAGGCAGAGGCTGCTTCGGCGATGGTGTTGCCCCACATGCCGGCTTCGATGATCCGGATGCTGTAATCGGGCAGCCATTTCAATTTCCAATGCTCGCTGAAACTCCCGGTCTTGAATTGGGAACCCTTTTTTTGCTTGCCCCAGGGAATCTGGAGAATATGGAGCCTGTGAAGCAACTGGCTGGCCAGGCGATTGGTCGGATTTCGCAGGTCCAGGTTCTTGTCGACCGGCTCTATCGACCGGTATTCCTTTGAAAGTCGCGCCGATTGGATGCAGGATTCCAAATCCCTTTGCAGCGGAACTTGCGGGATATGAGGAGGTACTTTTCCCCAGGCGAGGCCCACGATCAGGTTTTCTTCGATGAGCTCGAGCTTTTCCGGGTTGCCCTCGCAAAGGGTGCTCCAGGCCGCCTCGCGCAGTTCGTCCATCCCCGGCGCTTTTCGACCGCGAAGGGCGGCGAGGTTTTCGGCCAGCACCACAGCGTCGATGGCGGAGGCGGAGGAGGCGTTGAAATCTTTTTTGCGCAAAAGCCGGGCGGCGCGGCTCATCCAGCGGGCAACGGCAAATTTCCGGTTTTTAAAGAGCAGTTCGTACCAGGCCGGCGCGATCACCCCGGCGCGGTATCCCGTATGCCCGGCCAGCCGTTCGTGGGTCCAGGGCGCCCAGGTGGTCTGAATTTTGGTTTTGGCCAGGCCCCTCAAAAGCGCCCTATCTCTGGAGGACGGAGTGGTTTGCCAGCTCTGAAGGGCCGGCACGTGCCAGGCGCCGCACACGAGCGCCGCGTTTTTGAACCCGATTTTTTCGGCCTGGCGGATGCGTTCCCGCATGAAAGCCTCGCGGACCAGGGTATGCCGGTCGATGGAGGGAAAATCCCCGCGCAGGGCGTCCATCATTTCTGCGATGCCTCCGAAAACAGCGAGTTCGTTCTCTTCCTGTTCAAAGGTAACGTCCCACCAGCTTTCGCCGTCGGTATAGCCAGCCAGCAGGGCGATTTCGCCGATCGGATCGCGCTGCATATGTTCCTGGCGCTCGTCGGTAAACAAGCCCGGACCGCGGTCGGATATGTTCTTGTCGAAGACCAGGCCGTTGGCGGCCGGCAGGTCGATGAACCAGACGGGAATCCCGTTCTTAAGGCCAAAGCGGATGGCCTGCCATTCCGGAGAAAACTCGGCAAAGGGATAATAGGATGCCCGGCTGAAATCCTTCGGATCGTAAACCAGCATCGCCACCGGGGGAACAAGGCCCGGATCGCCGGCAAAGGCCAGGAGGGGCTCCGCGTCAAAGGGCGATTCGATGAGTATGACATCGGGCCGAAGGGTCTTCAGCGCCGCCCGTACGCTCTTGGAGGAGCCGGGGCCATGATGCCGTATGCCGAGGAGGTGACAATCCATCACAACAAGTCCTTACATGCTTTGTACAGGTCTTTCCAGCCGTCGCGCTCTTTTACCACCGTTTCCAGGTATTCCAGCCAGGCGGTTTGATCCTGGTTGGGGTCTTTTACCACCGCACCGGAAAGGCTCGCGGCGAGATCTCCGGCCTGAATGACCCCGTTGCCGAAATGGGTGGCCAGGCTCTGGCCGCTCTGGATCACGGAAATGGCTTCCGCCGCGCTGAGTGTGCTGCTGGGCGATTTGAGCTTTTGCTTCCCGTCTTCGGTCTTTCCGCTCCTCAATTCTCTGAAAATGGTGACCAGGCGCCGTATTTCCTCAAGCGGCGCGGCGGCGGCGGGCAGTTCGAGGGCCTGACCGATCTGCTCGACCCGGGCCTGCACGATGCGAACCTCCTCTTCCAGGGTAGCGGGCAGGGGCATCACTACCGTGTTGAAGCGGCGGCGCAGGGCGCTGGACAGTTCGTTGACCCCGCGGTCGCGGCTATTGGCCGTGGCTATGATATTAAAGCCTTTGCGGGCCTTGATTTCGGTGTTGAGCTCCGGCACGGGGAGGACCTTTTCCGACAGGATCGTAATCAGCGAATCCTGAATGTCGGAGGGAATGCGGGTGAGCTCTTCGATGCGGGTAATCTTGCCGTCTTCCATGGCCCGCATCACGGGACTGGGCACGAGGGCCTTCTCCGAAGGGCCTTCGGCCAGCAGCCTGGCGTAATTCCAGCCGTATCGCAGGGCTTCTTCGGAAAGGCCGGCGGTGCCCTGGACTAGAAGGGAGGAGTCGCCGCTCACGGCGGCGGCGAGGTGTTCCGACACCCAGGTTTTGGCTGTGCCGGGAATGCCGATGAGGAGCAGGGCGCGGTCGGTGGCCAACGTTGCCACCGCGATCTCCATCAACCGCCTCGGGCCGTAGTATTTGGGGGAAATAACCGTTTTATCTTTTAGCGTGCCGCCCAGAAGATAGGTAAGCACCGCCCAGGGTGACAGCTTCCAATTGGCGGGCCGGGGCCGTTCGTCCATTTTGGAAAGCGATTCCAGTTCGGCGGAAAAGGCTGTCTCGGCATTGGGCCGGAGGATCGATTGTTCGGACGTTTTTTTCATTTCAAAAAGGAAATAAGTTTCAGGGTTTGAAGGCGTCGCGCATTTCCATGCGGAAGCGGAGCACGCGCAAAAAGTAGTCGAGGTCGTTTTTCCAAATAAAAATCGTTCTGGGCGCGATTTGTTCCCAACCCTCCAGCCAGGGGGCGCCGGGCCGGGCCGGGATGAGGTAGGCCGCTTCGTGGAATTTCGGGTCGCCGGAGGCAAAGGCCAGCAAACGAAGAGATCTGGCCAGCCATTCCATCGATTCCTCTTCCGACCAGGGCTCCGGGTAAGTCTTAACTTTTTTCTTTTCCGAAGGAGAAGCCAAAGCCGCCCAGGCCGGATTTTGTGCGATGAGCCAGCGCGCACGGGCCCCGAAATGAGGCTCGAGCATTTGGCGGATCCCCTCCTCCTTCAAGCATCGATCCAACAAACCTGGCAAGCCCTCCGGGGGGAGCGAAAAGCCGCTTTCGGCGAACAGGCCGATCCACTCGCGCAAGGCCGGGGCAAAACGACCGCTGAGGATGGCCGATAGATGGCGGCCGATGGGGATATTGATCAGCTCCGATTGAACGGGAAGGGCTGCCGGGATGGGATCTTCCCAAAGAGGAAATCGCCTTCCGGCTTTGATCCGCATCCGCGTCAGGGCCGAAGCTGCGAGCAGGGCTTCTTCGGCCGAGGTATGCATATCGAGCCCTTTTTCCGAAAGATGATCCAGCAAAGGAGGCGGCAAGGCGGCTTTGCCGGCGCCTACTATGGCCGTTTGCAGGAGGGTTTGCCAGATATGGTAGTCGCTTATCCCCATTAATAAACCTGTTGCAGCTCCTTATAATGGCATAAGGTAATGATTTCCCAGTTGCGAAGGATGCGCTGAAGCGGGCGCAGGGATTTTGCGGCCAGGCCCACCAGTACATTTTGGGCTGCCTCCCCCCTCGGAAAGGGGTGGAGGTGAAATTCGGGATTTTCCTGAAAGGTGGGCGGCAGGTAGAGATGGGTCGTCGCCGACCAGTTGTCGAATCCAATACCCTCCTCTCCGCACAATTGGGAAAGCACGTCGACATGGGGCAATGTAACGTCCAGCAGCTCGACCGAAAAGGTTTTATAAGGGGAGCTTTTCAGGATTTGGAGCGCCCGGTAGGCCGGCCAGCGCCGGGCGCCGACCACCTGGGTTCCCTCGGATGCCGGGTCGAACAGGACGGTATCCAGATAGCGATGGCTGCTGCCGGGTTGGGGGATGCTGAGCAGGGTTGCGCGAGCCGGATCGAGACGGCGGGCCCAAACCACTTCGGGGCGCGAACGGGGATTCAGATAAATGGCTACCGTGCCGAGGTCAAAATCGGGTGAGTGGTCGGTTTCCTTGAATTCATAGCCGAGGCGATTCCATGCCTGTCGGGCGGCTTTCCACTTTTTGAGGGCGGTGGCGGCCAGGCCGAGGTTGGTCCAGGCCTCTTTTTCCGATTCATCGAGCAGCAGGGCCTTATTGGTGTAATGCAGGCAGGTTTTCCAATCCGCCCGGTCTTTGTAGAGGGTTCCCAACTGCACGTAAGGCCGGGCCCAGGAGGGCGCCAGCCGGATAGTCTTTTTATACAGTTTTACGGCGGTATACACGTCCCCCTTCCGCTGGTAGGCTTCCGCCTCCAGGAAGATCTGCTCGGTATGCGGATCGGGTTGGTGCAATCTTTTGACCATGGCTGCAAGGTTGTTTGCAGCGGTAAGTTAGCAGGAAGGGTGGAGAAATGCTATCGGGCAGCTCCGCTCAGACAGATATAATTTTATTCTTTTTGAGGAAAAGAACAATCCCTTTCACCGTTTCTTCCAGGGTCGGATCAGCTACACCCCACTTCGAAACATTTCTCGCATTCTGAAAATTGCTGCTGTCGTAGAGCTTAAACTCCATAGAGGAGATGTTATCTACGGAGCGAACGAGGAAGTCCAACAGCGGGAAAAGCAGGTCGTCTTTGGTACACCGGTCGATCACCTCGGGCACAAACTCCTTGATTTTGAAGGTATGAAACTCCTTGCCCGTGATCTGGGTAATGATATTGGTGATATCCATCATGTTGGAGTATTGGTCCCTCACGACGTGGTAGGTCTTGTTGATGGTGTCCGGCAGGTTGGATATGGCCACGATGTTATTGGCGGCCACGTCGGCCGGCGTGAAACTGACCTGGTTGTGGGTATCGACCCCGATGCCGTTGTTGATCATAAATGCGAGGAGGCGGATGGAAATGTCGAAGTTATGCCCGCCGCCATCGATCGAAGGGGTGATCAGGGCGGGGCGGAAGATACGTCCTTTCAGGCCGCGGCTTAGCGCGTCCTTTACAACCTGTTCCGACACCCATTTGGTCTGGCTGTAGCCGAAGTCAAGCAGGTCGAGGTCGTCGTTTGAATCCGTTTCATACAACACGTCCTTGACCGCCCACCCGAAGATAAAGGTGGTGGAAACGTGGTTAAACACCTTGGGATTGCCTTCGAAAGCCAGCTTCAGGATCTCGTTCGTTCCAATCACGTTGATGTTTCGCATCTTGTCGTAATTGAACAGGTAGTTCACCACCGCGCCGTTGTTGTAGATCTCCTCGACGTTGTGAGCCAGAAAATCCCAGGTATCACGGGCCAGGCCGAGCTGGTGCTGTCCCAAATCTCCGCATACGGCCACCACCCGCTCCTTAAACTTCCCGGCGAACTCCTTAGCCACAGGACCGAGGGATTCCATGGCCGACCAAAGGCGCTCCATCCCCTGGGCTTCGGTATTAGCCCTGACCAGGACATATATCTTGTGGTCTGTTTGCTCCAGGAGGCTCTTCAATATAAAGGGGCCGAAAAAGCCCGTCCCGCCTGTAAGCAATACATTGGTGGTTTTTCGCGAAGGGTCGTAGACCGGAGGCGCCGGGTCGAAAGTGAGCTTGACGTCGCTCAGCATCATTTTCCGCTCCAACTGCTTGTGCTCTTTTTGCAACCTGGACAGCATATTCTTCAAGCGTATGATCGCCAGCGCGGAGGAGTTATCAAATTGGTCCACCAGATCGAACAGCTCAGAAATGCTAATCTCCTGGATAAGCCGGATGTCGATCTGTTTGGCCAGGGCGTCGGCGCCCTTGTCTTTCAACAGCTCTTTAATGTCGTGCATGAGGACCACCAGGTCGATGGATTCAAGGCCTGCTTTTCCCAGGGAGTAAGTTTCGTTTCCTTTCAGGCCGTACTTGCGTTTCAGTTCTTCGAAAGGGGAGTTCTCCTGGGCATCCTCCGCGAAGAGTTCGGCTTCTGCGGTGCCGGAAAACTGTTGCAGGATATTGAATTTGCCGTCTACATATAATTCCTTGGCCTTATGCCGCATGATCTTCCCCGAGCTCGTTTTCGGGATATCCCTTGCCGGCACAAAGGCGATAGCGTGGGTCTGCACATTCAGCCCTCTGCGGATCTCATCGACGATTTTCACCGGATCGGGAACCGATTTCGGGTTTTTCACCCCGACCACGACCACCAGTTTTTCTTCCTCATCAAACACATCGAAAGCCGCCACAAACCCGTGGCGAACGTGATGGGAGGCCGTCTCTTCCACGATTTTTTCGATGTCCTGGGGGTAGTAGTTGAGTCCCCGGACGATGATCATATCCTTTGCCCTGCCGCAGATGTAGAGCTCATCCTGGTGCATAAAGCCGATGTCTCCGGTGCGGAGGTAGTTATTGGCATTCGAATTTTCGCCCACGATGCTGGCCTGGAACATTTCCTTCGACAATTCCGGTTTGTTCCAGTACCCGAGGCATTTGCTCTTTCCGGCGATCCAGACCTCCCCGATCTGCTCGTCTTTCAGGCCGTAGCGGGTTTCCGGGTCCACGATCTTGACCGTGATATCGCCCAGGGTCGTCCCGCAGCTCATGATTTCGGTGCGCTGGGTCTTGTCGGAAATATTGGGAGGGAGAATCTTGAGCTTGTTCTGCTTAAAGCTGGTCTGGTCTACCGTGACGTAAGTCTTCCCGTAGTTGGTCACCGCAAGGGTGTTCTCGGCAAGGCCGAATGCAGCGAAGAAGGAGGAAGGGTTCAACCCATAGGGCTCGAAAAATTTGAGAAAACGCATATAGGTCGAGGGGATGACCGGTTCTGCGGCGGTCATGAGATATTGCAGGGAGCTCAGCTCCAGGGTTTCCAGGGTTTTCTCCGAAATCTTCCCGGGACGCAGGCAGTAATCGAAGGCGAAGTTCGGCGCGGAAGAGGCCGTGGCTTTGTACTTGGACATAGTTTCCAGCCAAAGGCCGGGGCGCTGAATAAAATCGATGGACGAGAACCCGTAGGTGTTACCTCCTTTCAGTGCAATGTAAAGGTAATATCCGATCAGCCCCATATCGTGGTATTGGGGGAGCCAGGTAACCGCGTTGGGCACGTGGTCGGCGGCCAGATCGCAATTGTGGATGATATTCTGGTGGGACACCATGACCCCCTTGGGTTCGCTGGTGGACCCGGAGGTGTACTGAAGAAACAGGATCTCGGAATGCCCTACGGGGAAGCCGTTTTTGTTGAGGTCCCTGAAGTCTTCGGTATTGATCCAGTTCAGCTTGGAGATATAGCTTTCCACAAGGGAAAACTCAGAGATGCTGGTTCTGGACAGGTTCAGTTTAATGGACCAGTAATAGTCCCTGCTGGTCAAAATGGCTGCGGCCTGGCAATCTTTGGCGATATAAGTCATCTTGTTCAGGGAAGACTCGAAGCCATGCGAGGTCGGAGGGTAAACCGGCACGGGGATCAGACCGAGCCTGGCGCAGGCAAAGAAAGCGCAGATCATTTCCAGGCCCGGAGGGTAGGCCAGGAGTATCCGGTCGTTTTTCTTGAAATGGTATTCGTTGTGGAGGCTGCTCGCGATGGCGTTGGTGCGGTAGATAAACTCGCTGTAGGTATATTTATCTATTTGATTGCCGTTTATATCCAGGAAGGAGTAAAGCAGCTTGTCGGGAGTCTTATCGGCCCAATGGTCCAGTCTTTCAAAAATTGAATTCATAGGAATTGATAAAGTTAGTTTTAATACCAGCAAATACTGAAAAAATAACTGCCAAATAACGTCCCCTGCAAGGGTCGCATTGGTAGAAAAAAATGGCTTGCATTACATTCAGGAAGTTGGGTTGCCCAATTGCTTAAGCAATCGCAAATGGTGAACCATGGCCTTGTACATAGACCTGTTTTCCCGGTAGTCGATCCCAAATTCCTCCGATGTTTCTTTAATGATCTTGGTCAGTTTGGGATAATGGGTATGTGCAACATGTGGGTAAATATGATGGGCCACATGGTGATTCAATCCTCCGCAAATAATATTGGCGACCCTGCTGCGCGTGGAATAATCCGTCGTGGTGGCAAAGATATGGTCGACAAAATCGAAGTCGTTTTTTGTCTTGGGGAACTTATTGATTTCGAGCAAGTGAGCCGTTTGAATGATCCAGGATGCCGCCAGTCCCATGATAAAATGGGTGATCAGGAAGGCGAGGATCATTTGTCCGACGGTGAACCCGAGAAGGACGACCGGCAACGCGATCATATATATAAGGTAAAAAACCTTGCTGCCGATAATGGTGATGTACTCGCTTAGCGGGATCTTGACGTCATGAATATGCTTGTTGTTCTTCATGAACAGGTACTCCAGGTCTTTGTAGAAGACGAAATCCAGCGAGGCGATCCCGTAGAGGAAAAAGACGTAGACATGCTGGAAACGGTGCATTTTTTTCCAGGGCGCATACGGGGAGAAGCGGAAGATGCCGTGTGCGACGATCCCTTCGTCTTCCCCATGGACATTCATGACCGAGTGGTGCCCCACGTTGTGCATGAGCCGCCACATGTAGGAGCTGATGCCACAGGCGTCCAGTACATAGCTGAGGGACTTGTTGACGAAGCGCTTATTGGAAACGGCATTGTGGTTGGCGTCGTGGGCGATATTGAGGAACATGAATATCTGCCCCAGTCCGTGGAAGATGTAGATGAGCAAAAACTGAACATAAGTCCATTCATAGGCATAAAGGAGCGCGTAGCTGGCGGCCCACCAAACTATGGCAAGCGTGACCTTGAGCGTCATCTCCCAGTTTGCCTTTTTCGAAATGCGGTTGTTTTTAAAGTAGTTGTTCAACCGCTCAAATAGTACTTCCTTAAACTCCGAGTTGTTTCTTGTCATGGAAGCTGTATCCATACCCTGATTGATTTAGCTTTTGTAAGGCGACCGGGATGTCCGAGGGTTGGCAGATCGGGTTCGGTTGCCAAATATTCCGCAAATATAGCAGATTTTACTTCACCAGAGCCTTCCACTCTGATAATCACCATCATGCAGGAGGCTTAGACGGGCCAAAGCGCCTGTATTCAAGGCAGTTTCGGGGTATTCTTAAGCCTGAATTCCTTCCATAAGACCTGAAAATCGGGCGATAGCTTGGCCCAAATGTGTGGTGGGATGCCCGGTTCTTTTTTTTCGAGGACGATGCTGCCGTCCAGGGCATAAACGGTCACATACTCCCAATAGGCGAGAAAAAAGCCCTTGTCGGGATCGTCCAGGAAATCCATCCAGCCGCTCGCCATGGGGTAGTCGTATATATCGAACACGCCGATGCCGGAAAGACTTTCGACCGTCCCCCCCAGGCAAAAGGTCTGGTGGCTTTCCTGGCAGGATTCCGACCAGTCGAATCTGAAATCCTGGGTGTCGAGGCCGTAATAGGCCAGGTCCTCCGAAAGCTGCTTCTCTACGAGTATTCGAAGCTCCGGAGTGATTAGATCGGCAGAGCCCAGGTCGATGTAGTTGGGTTTATCGTTCATTATGGTAAATATAAGAAATTTTGACGGCGTCGACCTCTTTGACGCCTGTGTAAATCCCCTACCTTTAAGCCTCTTAAAACCATAAAATGAACGATTTAATCCCCATCATCGAAAACGCCTGGACCGATCGCTCCAAGCTCCAGAAGATCCCCGTTCAGGATGCCATCAGGAGAGTTGTAGACCTGCTTGATACCGGTCAACTGCGCGTGGCAGAACAAGGGCCCGACGGCGAATGGATCACCCACGAATGGATCAAAAAGGCGGTGATCCTCTACTTCCCGATCCAGCAGATGGAGGTGATCGAGATACCCCCGTTCGAATTTCACGATAAAATTCCTCTCAAAAGGAACTATGCCGAACTGGGCGTGCGCGTCGTCCCGCACGCCGTGGCGCGACACGGCGCCTACCTGGAAAGAGGCGTCATCCTCATGCCCAGCTATGTCAACATCGGCGCCTGGGTGGGCAGCGGCACCATGGTGGACACCTGGGCCACGGTGGGCTCCTGCGCCCAGATCGGCCGCAACGTCCACCTGAGCGGGGGCGTGGGCATTGGCGGGGTATTGGAGCCGGTGCAGGCCACCCCGACCATCATCGAAGACAACTGCTTCATCGGCTCCAGATGCATCGTGGTAGAGGGCGTGCGAGTCGAACGCGAAGCCGTGCTAGGCGCCAATGTGGTGCTGACCCAGTCCACCCGGGTCATCGACGTGACGGGCCCGGAACCGGTCGTGTACAAAGGGCGCATCCCGGCCCGGTCGGTGGTGATTCCGGGTTCGTATACCAAAAAATTCCCGGCAGGGGATTACCAGGTGTCCTGCGCCCTCATTATCGGACAGCGCAAGGAAAGCACCGATACAAAAACCTCTCTGAACGACGCGCTCCGGGATTACAGCGTGGCGGTATAAGTTACTTCTTCCGCTTGTACAAGCCATCGAACGAAGGCGTCCAGGTTTGGCCCTCGTCGCCAGAGCTTTCGATAAACTGGCGCACCGTATCCGCATTGGGATCATAGGTGAAGGTCATCCTGTTTAACTGGATCGCCCCCCTGGCATCCATCTGCCTTGCGATAAACTGCATGGATCCCTTCGTCCTGCTATCCGTTTCCTCGTAAATGCCCACGTCGCCGGAGCTCCCGACCCAATTCTGCCGCCATTTTTTGCGATCGGATCGTAATAGTTTATGCTTTGTCCGGAATATCCTTTGGTCGTGGTATAGCTCTCGTGAATCGCGCATCCCCCTTCCGCCAGGGTAATAGAACTCTCTCCTGCTTTCTGGTCTCCGGCGAAGACCTCCCATTCTCCCAGCCAGAAATCAAAGTGGCGCCGGACCTCCGAATCGAGGCAAGGGTATGGCGATGGGGTCTGGGCCTGAAGGGAAGCGCCTACCAAGGCTGTGGAAAGGAATAGCAAAGTCAAAGGTTTTTTCATGGCTCAATTTTAAGTATCGGAATAGTGTAAAACGATTTTTTTTCGGGCGCCCAGACTTGAAGATAGTATAAGCCGTCCGGCAATCCCTTCATGTCGATCCGCTTGGTATTTTCAGCTTCTGAGCATGCAATGCCATCCGGACGCAGCAGGCGGAAAAGAGCCTCATCCGGAAAGCCATCCAAAAAGAGCAGGTCCGAAACGGGGTTCGGAAAAACCCGGCCGGGCAAGGACCAAAGTGCTTGCTCGCGGGTTGCAGTGACCCCGCTGGAAAGTTTCCCCACCCAGGCGTCAAAAAAGCCGTCGGAGAGAATCGGTTCGCCGTTGAAAAAGGCCGTGCCGCTGAACCCTCCGGCAAACCAGACCGCCCCGTCATCCATCACGGCCATTGCCTCCGGGATCACAAAACCATCGCCCGGAAAACCGAGCAGCCAGCGCAGACTCCCTTCCGGCCGAAATGCCGCGGCAAATCCGTTGAAACCATCCCCTGCCCCCGTGATCGTCTGGGAGCCGAGAGTAAGGCTATTGCGAAAAAGCCCCGCAACGACAGGCCCTTCGTTTCGGATCTCCATCGACAGACCCTGCTCGTCCGTGCCGTTGCCGAGGGATTGAGCCCATTCGGGCGTACCGTCCAGGGCGTCGTATCGGATCAGGAAAAAATTGGTGTTAAATCCCTGAGTCGCGATGGTCCAGCCCTCGGCCACCTGCAAAACCCCTACAAAAGTGCCCGTGGCAAACAACTCCTGGGTCTCGTTTACCCCCAGGGCGTTGACTGCGCTATCGTATTGGGCGCCTGCCTTCCGGAGCCAAAGCGCCTGGCCTGTTTCTGCCGACAGGGCGGCGACGAAACCGTCCTCGTCCCAGGTGTTGGACTGGATATCCGTGCCGGCCATCGAAATCGAGCCGTTGAAACGTCCGCCCAGAAAGAGTTGGGCATTGTGCCGCACAGCCAGGCATTCTCCCCGCACGTCTCCGGCTTCGCCAAAACGGGTTGCCCACTGAAACTCCCCGGCGGCGTTCCATTTGGCCGCAAATCCGTCGAGCTCGCCATGGGCCTGGAGGGTCGTGTCCTCTATCGTCAGGGCGCCCCCGAAAAAGCCGATGGCGTACAGGTTATTGTCCTGGTCCAGGATTAAATCGCGAAGGGCTTTGGCGCCGGGACCGGAGAATACTTTCCCCGTTTCGGGTATCCCCTCTCCGGAAACTTCGAGTAGAAAAAGTGCCTTACCTGCCTGGAAGCCGGTCCAGGGGCCAATGGTGATTTGATCCCAGAACGCACCTCCCCAGAAAACCCGGCCATCCGTCCGCGCCGCGAGGGCTGTGGACTCCTCGGTATCGAGGCCTCCGCCCGGAAGGACCCATACAGGCATGCCGGCCCCATCGAGCCTTGCCAGGAAAAGATCGCCGCTTCCGTATTCGGGTAGGGAAAACCCATCCCACTCGAAGGGCTCGTAATAGGTTCCGGTCACGAATACATCATCCTCCGGGCCGGCTTCCAGGCAGGTAAAGCTTTCTTCGCCGGGTCCGCCGGCAATGTGGTAGGTATCCCAGGTCTGCGCTTGTCCCGGCGCAAAGAGAAAGCAAAAAAGTGCTGCAAATCCTATCTTTGCATTCATTTCAATCAAAATTAAACCGCTATGAAAACGTCGTCTTTTATACTTCTGCTGGGCTGCGTAATCGCAATGGGCGCCGGATGTAAGCAGGATAAGGGAACCGGGAGCGAGAACAACCCTGCCGGAGCCCTGGACCCCAGCCTCAGCCAGTTGAATCTCCTCATTGAAGAAACGCCGGACAAGCCCGAATTGTATTTTCAGCGGGCAGGGGTTTATTACGAACTGGAGGGCTACGACGAGGCTATTCAAGACCTTCAAAAGGCCCTGACGTACGACTCCGTCAATATCAACTACTTGCACTTGCTGGCCGATGTGTACCTGGATTACTACCAGTCTTTCAAGGCCCTGAAGACGATGGAGCAGGCTGCCGCGCTTTACCCCACGCGCATCCCCACCCTGCTCAAACTCTCCGAATTTCAGTTGATCCTCAAACAGCCGGAACAGGCCTTGCTGACCCTCGAAAAAATTCGTGCCGTCGATCCTCAAAACGCGGAAATGTTCTACATGGGAGGCCTCATTTTGGAGGATATGGGAAAGATCGACGAGGCCATAGGAGGCTTCCAGTCGGCCGTGGAGATCGACCCCGAGCTGATCGAGGCCTGGATAGAACTGGGTAAGTTATGGGCCCTAAAAAAGGAGCCCGGCGCGATCCGGTTTTTCGACAATGCCCTGCGGGTGGATTCGACCAATGTGACGGCCCTGCACGAAAAAGCCTATTACCTTTCCAACACGCTCCAAGACCTGGAGGGCGCCCTGGCCTTGTACAAAAAAATCATCCTTGCCCAGCCTCAATATCCCGACGCATACTACAACGCCGGTCTGCTATACATGGACATGGATTCGCTCGACCGCGCCATGCAGGAATTCAACCTGAATATCCAGGTCGACCCCACTTTTTACCAGGCATACTATTACCGGGGGCTTTGCCAGGAGATGAAGGGGAATCCGGAGGACGCGAGGAGGGACTACGAGCAGGCCCTCAACCTGGCGCCCGATTACCAGAAGGCAAGAGATGCTTTGGACAAGCTAAAATCTTGAGCGGGCCCGCTGTTGCAGCAAATAGGCCTTGAAATAAATTCCGACCGCAATAGCGCTGCTGATGCTCATCAGACTCAGGCGGAAAATATTGCCGAACTCCCTGTATTGGAGTGCTTCTACGAGTGAAATGGCGAGAGCCGTGACCAGCAGCAGTGTCAAGGTGCTCACCATGTAAGCGACGAGGAGGTTGCCGCTTCGGAACAAGGGGGTGGTGGTCAGAAACAACAGACCGAAAGCCACCGGGATGAGGGCAAAGGAGCGCTGGGCTCCCGGATGCAGGTACCCCCAAAGGCCTATGGCCAGCAACACGATGGCATTGATCAGGGTGATCTGATAAGGCTTCATCAGTTGAAAATTTGGGTTGAATCCTCGATGATGTACTCTTCGTCTCCGAACATATCTTCGGAAAATTCGTCAAATTGGTCGTCGCCTTCCTGGCCTGCGGCGCTTTGCCGGTATTTCGAGCAATCCAGTTCGATGGTCAGGTCGCCTTTAGGGAACGGGAAACGGGCTTTTAAGTCGAATTCTGCCAGGGGGTCGTTTTCCAGCCGGGTGATCAGGGCCTTGAAGAAGGGTTTGGCCATCACCGAGCCCTGCCCCAGGTCGATGGAGCGGAAGCGGATCCAGCGGTCTTCGCCGCCCACCCAGGTGCCGACCACCAGTGAAGGCGTGATGCCCATAAACCAGCCGTCGACATAGTCGTTAGTGGTTCCGGTCTTGCCTCCGACTTCGCTTTCAGGCCTCCCAGTCCGCCCGCGTATTTGAGCATTTCCACCATGACGTAGTTGGACTGAGGGTCGAGGGCGATGCGCTCATCTGGGTCTTCCTGGTAGAGGATGCGGCCGTTGCGGTCTTCGATGCGCAGGATGTATTGGGGTTTGTGGTATACGCCGTTATTGGCAAAGGTCGAATAGGCGCCGGTCATTTCGGTGACCGACAGGTCGGTAGCGCCCAGGCAGATAGAGGGTTGCTTTGGGACCACATAGCGGCCGTTTGGATATTTGGCATCTTTGGAGATGCCCATCTGGTTGATCAGGTCGCGCACCGGCTCGGTGTCCATCAATTGTTTCATTAGGAAGACCGAAACGGTGTTCTTGGAATAGCGCAGGCCGTCCTTGAGGGTAAAGAGGTTTCCGGTGTATTTACCCTCGGCGTTGCTGGGGGTCCAGCTTTCGAGCAGGCCGAAGTTGCCCTCCCCGGGGAAAATGGTTTGCGGCTGGTCGGGCACGCGGAAGCAGGGCGAAATCCCCTGTTGCTTAATTGCGGTTGCGTAGATAAAAGGCTTGAAGGTAGAACCAACCTGTCTGCGGGTGCGGATGTGGTCGTATTTGAAGTACCGGTAATTGATGCCTCCCACCCAGCCTTTTACATAGCCGGTGGTGGGCTCGATGGCCATGGAGCCGATCTGGAGAAAATGGTGGTGGTATTTGAGCGAATCCAGCGGGGACATCATGGTATCCTTCTCAAAATTGGGGGTCTCGTAGGTGAATACCCGCATTTTTACCGGGTTTTGGAAGGTGGATTTTACAGCATCCTGTAGGAGTTCCCATTGCTGTTTCAAATCGCCCCAGTAAGGACTGCGCATCACAGAGCGGTAAAGCGATTCCTTTTTCTTGGTCAATAGGCCGTCCTGGACGAGCTGCTTAAAGGTCCCCTCCGTTTTTTCCTCCTGCAATATCCGGTCTATATCGTAATCGTGAAGGGCCAAGCCTTCGATGTCGCTTTCCAATGTCTCCACCTCCTGGCCGATGTACTTTGCCCGGAGGGCGATATAGCGGCTCGACTCGCGGATCATTTGGGACAGTTTGCGCTCCCGGGCTTTTACTTCGATCTTGGTGACGTCTTTGTCCTTGAAGGTCCAGGGGTCCATATTCTTCCAATGCCGGTCGAATTTGGTCTGCAGGCTGGCCATGTGCTCCGCCATAGCCTCCTCCATGTGGGCCTGGATGACGGGGTCGATGGTGGTATAGATCCTCAGGCCGTCGCGGTAGAGGTTATAGTTGGTTCCATCGGGTTTGTGGATTTCTTCTTTTTCCAGGATCCTGTTAACGTCCTTGCTCATCTCTCCCCGGAAATAGGGGGCCAAGCCGTCGTTATGGGTGGAGCGTTGATAGAGAATGCCTAGGGGGAGCACTTTCAGAGAATCGAAAGTTTCCTTGCTCAGAATTCCGTTGCGTTCCATCTGTTTGAGCACGACGTTGCGCCGGTGCTGTACCGAATCGGGCCGGGTGAGCGGGTTGAACAAGGCGGGGTTTTTCAGCATGCCGATCAACATAGCGGCCTGTTCGAGGTTCAGCGAGTCCTGGGTTTCGGAAAAATAGACCTCCGCCGCTGCCTTGATCCCGTCGCCGTTGTTGAGGAAGTCGAACTTGTTGAGGTACATCGCGATGATCTCCTCCTTGGTGTATCGGCGTTCGAGGCGGACGGCGATGATCCATTCCTTCAGCTTCTGGATTACCCGCTTGGAGATATTGGTGGCCGGTTTGCCGGTAAATAGGAGTTTGGCCAACTGTTGGGTGATCGTACTTCCCCCTCCGGTGTTCTTTTGTCCGAGCAGGGCGGTTTTTACCAAAACGCGGCCCAGGGCCTCCATATCGATGCCCGCATGTTTGTAAAAGCGCTGATCTTCCGTGGCGATCAGGGCGTTGACCAAATGGGGAGAGAGCTCTTCGTACTCCACGGGCACCCGGTTTTCGATATAGAACCGCCCCAGCACATCGCCGTTAATGCCGTACACTTCGGAGGCAAGCGTGCTTTTTGGGTTTTCCAGTTCCTTGGTATCGGGCAGGTTGGAGAAGGACAGGATAATAAACAGGAGCAGAATAAAGCCAAAGCCGCCCACTACGGTATACCACATTCCTCTGATGAGTTTCTGGTACACCGGCATCCGTTTTTGCTGCAAGGCCCGGGCTTCTTCTTTTTTTGGGTTTGTCATAATGGAGAGGATTGTCTCAAAACAAGGTAAAGATAGCAAGCCGTCGCCGGATTTCTCTTACATTTGCACCGGAAAAAGCTTTTTTAGCGTTCCCTAACCGAATTGTTTTTGTATGGTTGTCAACGCAACTACTCCTATAAACTTCGATCGCGGCAAATTTCCGGACGAAACCCTCCTGAGTCTTTACCGCCAATTGGTCAAACCCCGTCTCGTAGAAGAAAAAATGCTCCTCCTGCTCCGCCAGGGCCAGGTGAGCAAATGGTTTTCCGGCATCGGCCAGGAAGCCCCTTCCGTAGGCGCGGCCGCTGCATTGCTTCCGGATGAGGTCATCTTTACCCTGCACCGCAACCTCGGGGTGTTCACCGTGCGAGAGGCGCCGCTGGAAAGGCTTTTTTGCCAGTGGCAGGGCAAAGCCCTCGGTTTTTCCAAGGGCCGGGAGCGCTCCTTTCACTTCGGGGCTATGGACTACCATATCGTCGGCATGATTTCCCATCTGGGACCGCAGCTGTCGCTGGCCGCCGGAGTGGCGCTCGCCCACAAATTGAAAAAAGAAGGCCGCGTGTCGCTGGCCTTTTCCGGCGACGGGGGAACCAGCGAGGGCGAGTTTCACGAAGCGCTCAATACTGCCGCCGTGTGGCAATTGCCCGTCATTTTTCTCATCGAAAACAACGGCTACGGCCTTTCCACGCCCAGCAACGAACAGTTCCGCTGCGCCCAGATCGCCGACCGGGCGGCGGGTTACGGCATGAAATCGATCGTCATCGACGGCAACAATATCCTGGAGGTGTACCGCACCATCCGCGAAACGGCCGAGGCCATGCGCAAACATCCGGAGCCCGTGCTCATCGAATGCATGACCTTCCGGATGCGGGGACACGAGGAGGCCTCCGGCGTCAAATACGTGCCCAAAGAACTGATCGAACAATGGGCCACCAAGGACCCTGTTGTCACTTACGAAAATTATCTGTTAGAAACGGGCGTCCTTTCCGAAGAGGAAATGAAGCGCATACGCCTGGACATCAAACAGGAGATCGACCGCTGCTGGCAGATCGCCATGAAAGAGCCGGCTGTGGAAGCGAATATCGAGACCGAATTGGCGGATATTTACGCTCCGCATGAACAAAAAGCCCTCGCTCCGAAAAGCCAGACCCGGAGCGAAAAACGCATGATCGACGCCATCTCCGACGGCATGCGGCTCGCCATGCGAAAACACGACAACCTCATCCTCATGGGGCAGGACATCGCCGAATACGGTGGGGTGTTCAAGATCACCCAGGGTTTTGTGGAGGAGTTCGGCCGCGAGCGGGTGCGAAACACCCCTCTGTGCGAGAGCGCTATCATCGGCATCGGATTGGGCTTGAGCATGAAGGGCTTTAAATCCATGGTCGAAATGCAGTTTGCCGACTTCGTCACCTGCGGATTCAACCAGATCGTCAACAACCTGGCCAAAATACACTACCGCTGGGGACAAAACGCCGACGTGGTCATCCGCATGCCTACGGGCGCGGGCGTGGGTGCAGGACCCTTTCATTCGCAAAGCAACGAGGCCTGGTTTTTTCACACCCCGGGCCTGAAAATACTGTACCCCTCCAATCCCCAGGACGCCAAAGGGCTCCTCATCGCAGCCTTCGAGGACCCCAACCCGGTCATGTTCTTCGAACACAAAGCTCTTTACAGGAGCAACCACGAGGAAGTGTTCGACGATTATTACACCGTGGAGATCGGCAAAGCCCGCATCGCGCGCGAAGGCCGGGCCGTATCCGTGCTGACTTACGGAATGGGCGTTCATTGGGCCCTTCAGGCCGTCGAAGAGCTCGGCATCGACGCCGAAATCCTCGACCTCCGGACCCTCCTCCCGCTCGATTACGAGGCCATTGCCGCTACGGTCGGGAAGACCAACCGCGTCATCATCCTCCACGAAGACACCCTCCTCGGCGGGATCGGCGCGGAGCTCTCGGCCTATATTTCCGAACACCTTTTCGAACACCTCGACGCCCCCGTGATGCGCATCGCCGGCTTAGACAGTCCGGTTCCCTTTTCCGCCGAACTGGAGAAGCAGTTTTTGCCCGCCGGGCGTTTTAAGGAAGGGCTGAAGAAGATTGTGGAATATTAAATCTGGTTTAGGACGTTTAGAGAGTTTAGAAGGTTTAGTATTCTGCCCTTCTAAACCTCCTAAACCCGCTAAACTATCTAAACTTTTCAAAGGAATGAACCTAAAAGACATCGTATCCGTCTCCGGCCTTCCGGGGCTGTTTCGCATCGCGGGCAACCGCAGCAATGGATTGATCATCGAGGACCTGGATTCGGGCAAGCGGAAATTTGCGCCGTCGCGGAGCCACCAGTTTTCCCCATTGGAGTCGATCGCCATATTCACCACGACGGAGGAGGACTCCATCGAACTGGGCAAGGTTTTCGACAAGATCAAAGCTGCGTTGGAACAGCACCCGCTGATCGATGCCAATGCCTCGCCCGAGGCTTCCCGCGCCTATTTCAAAGCCGTTTTCCCCGAACACGACGAAGACCGCGTCAAGATCAGCGATATCAAAAAAGTGCTGAAGTGGTTTCAGTACCTGATGGACCGCAACCTGCTGTCAGAAGAGGAAACAGAGGAGCAGCCCACCCCCTGATCTCCGCCGAAATCAACCCCACTTTAAAGTTCCAACCATGATGAGAACAAGCTGTTTTTCCTATTGCCTCTTAGCTCCCTTCTTTTTCATTACCAGCAACGCTTTTGCCCAGACCGTCAACTTTGACGAAACCTGGAAGGAATTTTTGGAAAACGACAAAATTTCCAACATGAGCGAATTGGTCAAGCCCGACAAGGTTTACAACCAGCCGGATTACGCCAAATATTTATTAATGAATGCCAATACTTGTTTTTGCCAAAGCAATCAGCTCGACGCTGAAAGTTTGATGGCAGAAACCCAGAAGATAGATACCGAAGTGCTTGAGTCGGTTCCGGGATTTGTTGGTAAAATGGAAGAGCTGCAAACAAAGATCGAATCCTATCATAGCATGGATGCGATCTGGAAACGGTTTTTGCAAACAAAAGAAGTCACGGCGGAAGAATTGGAAGCAGTCCCGGCAGCTAAATCGGTCTGTGAAAAAGAACGCTGGCGAAGTATTCCTACATGACCGCTTATACTCGTTTTTGCCAGGGGGATATTTCCGGATCAAAGGATATTTTTGAAAATCGCACCCTCAAATTAATTGAAAGAACCACCTTGCGCACGGAGGATGTCGAAGGATTGGCATCAGAGGCGGCTAAGATGAAATCGATGTTTAAGGGCATATCAAAACTGGATATTGCCTGGAAGACTTATATCAAAACAGGCGTTTCGCCCGGCTTTGACATCGAATTGCCCCTTTTTCCCTGTTACCCCATTCCAAATATGAAGGAACTTGTATTAAATGGCGTATTGGATCTGTGCGATTCAGGCCCGGAAACGCTTGAAAAAATTGCGGAATTGGAAGCCGATAGCGGCGTCGCTCCCGAGGGGGAGCTGGAGGAAAAAGTGGAGGAACTCCAAGCGGCGGTTGAACAAAACGACGGCGGCCTTTCTGCCTTGAATGAGGCCTGGGCAAGCTTTATTCCGGACAACAAGGTGAGGCACCTTGGCAAATATGGCTATCAGTACTGTAGTGTAGAGCCCTTGATCCGGGCTTATATTATGGATGGTTTTGTTTTTGTCTGCGAAATGGGAGAGGAGATGCTTCATAAAATCGACTCCCTTTACAATTCGGAGGAACCGGATTTGGAGGAAATAACGATGACCAAAATCAATGAACTGTCAGCCTTAACCAAACAATACCGGTCCAATGGATTGAAAATTGAAAGGTTGTGGAGTAAGTTCGTCGCCCAGGGCGGCTCTCTTGTGGAGAGTTTCCAATCGACGGATCATTATTGCGACAACATTCAGTTGGTCAAGGACTGGACCATTAAAGGGCTTACCGGCGACTGTGAGGATGGATACCGGACTCTGGAGAAAATTGAAACGCTTCACGAAACTATTGAGTTCGAATTTTCAGAGGAGCTGGAATGCCAGATTCAGAATTTGCGAGTCAAGGTATGGGATTGCCGCTATGATTTGCTGCTGGAGCTAGCCCAGGTAGAAACATCGCCCGGCCCTTATGAAGAAAGGCTGGAAGAATTAATGAAAGAATACCAAATGGGGGAGCAGCCGGAAGTTTGTTCAGGGAAGAAATAGGGCGATGTCCGGGGTCTGGTTGTCCACACCATACTTCCCTACTCCTTCCAGCAGCGCCATCCTGATCTGTCCCTTCAGATTTTTCTTATCCTTCTGCATGATGGCATTCAATTCGGCTTCCGGCGCCGGGGAAACGTGGGGAAACGCTATTTCCAAAAATGAAATGATCCGGTCCATATCTGTTTTGGACAAGCCGGCGTATTGATGCGAAAGCCGGGTCTCGGCGATCATACCCTGGGCGACGGCTTCCCCGTGTAGCAAATCCAGGCCATGGGATAAAGCCCATGTTTCGATGGCATGCCCTACCGTATGTCCGAAGTTGAGTACCTGGCGAAGTCCGGTTTCCAGAGGGTCGGCCTCGACGATTCGCTTTTTTACCATCAATGCGCGAGGCAAAACGGTTTCCCAATCCACGGTGGCGGGGTCGGTGTGTGCCAGCAATTGCTCCCACAACCCGGCATCGCCAATGAGCGCATGCTTGATCACCTCTGCGTAGCCGCTGCGCAATTCCCGGGCGGGAAGGGTTTCGAGGAATGGGAGGAATATGAAAACCGCCTGCGGATCGACAAACAGGCCCACCATATTTTTGTAATGCTGAAAATCTATCCCGAGCTTGCCCCCCACCGAGGCATCGACCTGGGCCAGGAGGGTCGTGGGGATTTGGACGAAATCGATGCCCCGCATGAAGGTAGCGGCGCAAAACCCGCCCATATCTCCGATCACGCCCCCGCCGAGGTTCAGGAGCGCTGATTTACGGTCGAGTCCGCCCTCCAGCATCTGCTGCCAGATATGATGGCAGGTTTCCAGGTTTTTGTGCGATTCGCCGGAGGGTATTTCGATCAGGAGGGGATCGTCCAAAAGAGTGGAGAGCTGCGGCCAGCAATGTTTCACCGTGTTTTCATCCACCAATATCGCTACCCTGGAATACGCGCGAGCGGCCAGCCATTCGCGGATTGCCTCCAACTGAGGGATGAAAAATATGGAGTAATGGGGCAGGGAAATGGTTTCGTTCATATTGGTTAATCAGCTGCTTCGGAAACGGTATCTAAACTCCAGGCCTCCGGCTTGTCGCGAAAGAGGGCCTTGGTCCTCGCCCAGGTGTCCTGAAACAATTCCGAATCGCGATAGGCGTTTAACGCCGCCTCGTCCTGCCAGATACTAAAGGTAAAGAAAACAGCGGGGCGACCCGCCTCCTGCAGCAATTCCAAATGAAGGCAGCCCGGGAAATGCCGTATCCGGTCCTTGGTATCCTCGAAGAGGGCCAGGAATTCGGTCACTAGCTGAGGATGAAAGGTAAGTTTGACGATGCGCTTTAACATTTTCAATGGTTTAGGGAGTTTAGAAAAGTTTAGGAGGTTTAGGCAGTTAAAAACTAAACCTTCTAAACTTTTTAAACCTTCTAAACCATTAAATAAAGTCGATCCTCACCGCATCATCTACTGCCAGCCCCAGCAATCCGGCGGCTTTGCCCATGTGGATGGCGATCTCCAGGTAGCCGGCTGAATTGAACAGGCAGAGCACCTCCCCCATCGGCACCTCGCAGTATTGGGCGCTCAACTCGGTGATCGGCTCGTGGCGCTTGAAATAGAGCGCAAAATTTCGACCCTTTCGAACCTGCTCGAACAACTCCCGGGTGATGTTGACGATCACATTTTCAAATTTGTCTACATGGACCACCGTGCCGCGGATCTGGGACGCACTGACCACCGGCCGGAGATGGATTCGTTCGGAAATGCTATTCAGGGGTTCGCCCAGTTCTTCCAACGGCGTTCCCCCAGCCAGATGGGCGATGGCGCGTGCCAGCACTTCCTGGTGAGAAAGCAGTCCTGTTCCGTCGTCCGGCAAGATTCGGGCCTGTTTCGGTTGCTGGTCGAATACGAGGGAAAAGATGCCGTTGTCGGGTCCCAGGAAATAGTGCCCCTGGTGAAGAATAGCCAACAGGCGGCGTTCGGCGGCATAGAAGTTATGCACGTTGACCAGGTGGATGGACCCTTCGGGAAAATGGGGGTAAGCATTCTTCAGGATAAAGGCTCCCCGGACCATATCGTGGCTGGGGATCGCATGGGTGATATCGACCAATTGAGCGCCCGGGCACTGTTGGAGAATAGCGCCTTTCAGGGCGCCTGCATAGTAGTCCTGTTCGCCGAGGTCGGTAGTTAGGGTCACAAGGGTCATGGTAGTGGATAAAATCTTCGCTATATTTGTTTCGAAAAAAGAACGGTCAGGCCTAAGGTCCGGAAACTTTCCAGTACAAAAATAGGTTTTCCCGTTGAATCCGCTTTATTACCAAACATTAAGAAGGAACCCGTATTTTGAGTGAAATCATTTTAACCATTGAAGGAGTAGATCCGGTTGCCCTGTATGGGGAGAACAACGTCAAGCTAAAACTCCTAAAAGAAGCCTTCCCCGAGATATCCATCACCGCGCGGGGACACAATCTCAAGCTTTCCGGAGATAAAAAATTCACGCAAAAGGCCAAGGCTAAATTCGAGCTCATGGTCCGCTTGCTCAAGGAAAACCAGGAGTTGAGCGTGGATACCGTCCGCGATTTGCTCGACGGCGAGAACCCGTTCGAAACCCGCTTGAACAACGGTTCGGCCGACCTCATCGTGCATGGGCGCAACGGCAAGGAGATTCGGGCCAAGACGCCCAACCAGAAACTCATGGTCCATGCCACGGAAAAAAACGACATCGTGTTTGCCGTGGGCCCTGCCGGTACGGGTAAAACCTATACCGCCGTGGCTATCGCCGTGCGCGCCCTGAAGAACCAGCTCGTCAAAAAGATCATCCTCACCCGCCCTGCGGTGGAGGCCGGCGAAAGCCTCGGCTTCCTTCCGGGCGACCTCAAGGAAAAGATCGACCCCTACCTGCGCCCCCTCTACGACGCACTCGACGACATGTTTCCGGTCGACAAGCTCAAGTTTTTCATGGAAAACCGCATCATCGAGATCGCTCCGCTGGCTTTCATGCGCGGGCGCACGCTCGACAATGCGTTTATCATCCTCGACGAGGCGCAAAACGCCACCACCCTTCAGCTGAAAATGTTCCTGACCCGCCTCGGCCCCTCCGCCAAGGCCATCATCACGGGCGACCTTTCCCAGGTGGATCTTCCCTTTACCCAGCAGTCGGGCCTCCGCAAATGCATCGACCTCCTCGACAACCTCGAAGGGATCTCGACGGTCTACCTCACCCCCGAAGACGTGGTGCGCCACCGCCTGGTGAAGGAGATCATCAAAGCATTCGAGGCCATGGAGGAGAAAGCCCTGGCGAAGAAGATGAAGGAAAAAGAGGAGAGGGACGAGAAGAAGGAGGAAGAGAAGAAGAAGGAAAAGGATTAGTTCGAAAATTAAACCACCAACCAATGAAGTTCACCCATTTGATTTACTCGCTCCTTGCGGTAGCCGTTTTGGCCGCCTGCCAATCTCCCTCCAACAAAACCGGTATGGAAAAATTTGCCGAAGACACCGCCTTTCAAAAGGCACATTCCAGCCCCGAAACAATCTCCTTCCAGGGGAAAGGCGAAATGGTCCAGTATCCAACCCCCGACGGGGCTACCGGCTCGGCATACAGCCTGAAAGCAGCCGCCGATTCGAAAAACTACCTCTTCGTCGTCCACGAGTGGTGGGGACTAAACGACCACATCAAAAAAGAAGCCGAACGGCTCTTCGGCGAACTGGGCAACGTCCACGTCCTGGCCCTCGACATCTACGACGGCAAATCCACCTCCGACCCGGAAGAAGCAGGCAAGATCATGGGAGGCGTTCCGGAAGAGCGGGCCCAGGCCATTATCAAAGGGGCCTTGCAATTCGCCGGCAAGGATGCGAAAATCGCCACCATCGGCTGGTGCTTCGGCGGCGGCTGGTCCCTGCGCAGCTCCATCCTGGCGGGCGACCAGGCAGCAGGCTGTGTCATGTACTACGGCATGCCGGTAGAAAAGGCCGAGCAATTGGCCCCCCTGAAGGCAGATGTCCTCGGGATCTTCGCTAAACAGGACGACTGGATCAATGAGCCGGTCATCAAGAAATTCGAGGCGCTGGCCAAAGCCACCGGAAAAAATCTCCAGGTGCAGTGGTACGACGCCGCTCACGCTTTCGCCAACCCCAGCAACCCGAAATACGATCAAAAACAAGCCGGCGAGGCGAATGCTCTGGCGCTGGCTTTCCTGAAGAAACACCTTCAGTAAAGGGTTAATTCTATTTATGGTTTAGGAGGTTTAGAGGGTTTAGGAAGTTTAGATTTTTCAAAAAACTAAACATCCTAAACCCTCTAAACATTTAAACTGTTCCATAATTCTGCCCTACACTCCTTACCTTTGCAGCCCTTCTATTTTTGATTAAATCACCAGACTATGAATAAAGATTTCCTGGCCCAATTGGGCCTCAAAGCCAAAAACCCGGGCACTTCTACGGGCCTGGAATCCTTCGACAGCGGAACTTATATCGACTCCTACTCCCCGGTGGACGGGACCCTGATCGGAAGCGTGAGCGTGACCAGCCCCGAAGAATACCACCAAACCATTTCCACGGCCGAAGCCGCCTTCAAGGTTTGGCGCAGCATGCCGGCCCCGCACCGCGGGGAGATCGTGCGCCAATTCGCGGAAGAGCTCCGCAAATACAAAGACCCGCTGGGCCGCCTGGTTTCCTACGAAATGGGCAAGAGCCTCCAGGAAGGCTGGGGCGAAGTGCAGGAAATGATCGACATCTGCGACTTCGCAGTAGGCCTTTCGCGCCAGCTCTACGGCTTGACCATGCCTTCTGAAAGGCCCAACCACCGCATGTACGAGCAGTGGCACCCCCTCGGCATCGTCGGCGTGATCTCGGCCTTCAACTTCCCGGTGGCAGTTTGGAGCTGGAATGCCGCCATCGCCTGGGTCTGCGGCGATGTTTGCGTGTGGAAACCCTCTTCCAAAGTACCCCTCTGCGCCGTGGCCTGCCAAAACATCATGGCCTCCGTGTTGAAGAAAAATAACGTCCCCGAGGGCGTGTCCTGCATCCTGATAGGCAACCCCGTGGGCGACCTGCTCAACAACGACAAGCGCATTCCGTTGATCTCCTTCACCGGCTCCACGCGAATCGGCCGCATTGTGGCCAGCGCCACGTCGCAGCGTTTCGGACGCAGCATCCTGGAGCTCGGCGGCAACAACGCGATCATCGTCTCGCAGCACTCCGACCTGAACATGGTGCTCATGGGCTCGGTCTTCGGAGCGGTGGGCACCGCCGGCCAGCGCTGCACCAGCACGCGCCGCCTGATCATCCACGAGAGCATCTACGACAAGACCCTCGGCATTTTGAAAAATGCATACGCACAGCTCAAGATCGGCAACCCCCTCGACGAGAAAAACCACGTGGGACCCCTGATCGACAAAAAAGCCGTGGAAGACTACCTCCACGCGATCGAGCGTGCAAAAAAAGAAGGCGCCAAAATGATCGTCGACGGCGGCGTATTGAGCGGCCCTGGATACGAAACCGGGTGCTATGTGAGGCCCTGCATCATCGAAGCGAGGAATGAATTTCACATCGTGCAGGAGGAAACCTTCGCCCCGATCCTCTACGTGATGAAATACAGCACAATCGAAGAAGCGATCGACATGCAGAACAACGTTCCGCAAGGCCTCTCCTCCTCGATCTTCACCAACAATATGCGCGAAATGGAGCAATTCCTTTCGTACGCCGGCTCCGACTGCGGTATAGCCAACGTCAATATCGGCACCTCGGGGGCCGAGGTCGGCGGCGCTTTTGGCGGCGAGAAAGAAACCGGCGGCGGCCGGGAATCGGGTTCCGATGCCTGGAAGGTCTATATGCGCCGCCAGACCAATACGATCAATTACGGCAGCAAGCTACCGCTGGCGCAGGGGATAAAATTTGACTTTTAATCCCTACGCCTTGGGGTTTATCATTTTCCCCATAAACAGGATGCTGTTCGTCTTGTTGTCGCGGATGATGTAGAGGAAAGGCCGGTTTACCTCGACGACCGGTATGATCGGCATGGAGGTTTCGACGATCACCACGACGGTGACGGCCGCGGCCTCCGTTCCTTCTTCATTGACTTCGACAAAGGCTTTGTGGATGACCTCGTCGATCTTGACCCCTCCCCCGTTGATCATCTTGGAGAAATCAGCAAAATCTGTAAACGGGAGCTCCATCCCCATGTCGGACAGGGTGCGCTTGAGCTTCTTGTCGTATTTCATCTTGAACTTGGGCAGGAATAGTTCTACGCCCTGGGTTTGAAAGCTGTTGAGCCATTGATCCCAGGTTTCGGGGCTCATTTCGGCGATGATATCCGATACGGTATGCCCTTCATTCGGGAGCAGGACCGTCATGGAAAAGATCGAATCGCCGTAGGGCAGGTCGATGGCCTGAAAGAACTCGTTGCTGAAATAAGGGAAATCGTTTTCCTCGAGGTGCATCATATCCACCTTGACAGGGCCATCTCCATATGTAAAAAAGTCGGCCTCTTTGGTGTCTTTCGGATCGAATTCGGTCTGCCAGGCCCCTTTGAAATAGATCGTGTTGATGAGGAGCATGACTACGTTCGGGGGCAATTCGCTGATGGCGTCCTTGATCAGGCCGTCGGTGTTTTCGTCCACCCATTTGTTCACCTGTTCGACCACCCCCGAGTCCTTAAACTCGATCGGGATCACCTCGCTGCTGAAATACGAGGCATTGAGTTGAAGGAATTCTTCCAGCACGGGGTAGTCGATCTGATGCCAGATGGAATTGGCGAGTTTCAGCTTGGTTTGGGGATCGAGATCGGGCAGGATGTCGAGCAGTTGTTTGTACGACTCGTTGACCTGGGCCATTTCGAAGTCCTGAATTTTCAGGGTGTTGCGCATGTCGTCCAGCGTCTGCCCATTAGCGCCGTTGGTCGTCATGGTCAATGCGGTAGAAATGCTGAAGGGGGAGATGAAAATATTTTTGTCTACTTCTTCGGAATGGAGTTGCTTGAACAGGGCAATGGCAAAATCGCCGTTGGCGGCGGTCAGCTCGCAAGTGGCCGGACTGTCCTCGCAGGAGAATTCAGCGCCGGGGCCGGGGCCGGGTAGGTCCTTTTTTTCACATTGGTAGGCTAGCAGGGCAAAGGAGCTCAGGAGGAGAAAGAATATCGCATTTTTCATAGCGGGAATGATTTTGTGGAAGGGTACACTACTAAGACAAGTAGAAAGAGCTCAAGGGTTGGGTTCTCTCTCCTTGTTTTTGACCACAGATTGACGCGGATTTTATGATTTCGCTGATTACTGCAATGAATAAAAATCTGTGAAATCATCTAATCCGCGTCAATCTGTGGTCCGGCCCCTTTTTAAAAAATAAACCCCCAAGCCCACCGCGATCAACAACACCGCCCCTCCCAGCACCTTCGCCACAAACAGCTCTTTATTTTCCACATCCTTCGACGGGAGGACCGAGAGTAGGACAGAACATAGCGTAACCGCAAATCCGGGAACCGCTACCAGCCAAACGCTCCACTTCCCACCTTTCTGGGCATTTCGGTAGCGGTGCACGACCAGCGAGGCGAACATGTAGAGGAAGGGTATGAAATACAGGATGATGGACATATCCAGCAAAATGAGGTAAGCCTCCTTGACGGTCGAACCGAGGATGGAGGCCAGGAACAGGACAGTCACCACGCCCCCTTGCAGGAGAAGCGAAACATAGGGCGAGCCCCATCTCGGATGTACCTTGCCCAGGGCTTCAGGCAGGTAGCGGTCGATGCCGATGACGAAGGGAATCCTCGCCGTGCCCGTCATCCAGGCGCCGAAACTGCCCACCAGGGCGAGGGTCATGAAACCGGCGCCGATAGCTCCGACGGCCGGCGTTCCCAGCTTGGAGCCAATAGCGGAAAAGGCCTGCGCGACCCCGTGCATAATGCTCACCTCGTTTTCGGGGATGGTCAACAAGAGGATGGCCGTCCCGGAGAAATAGAGGAAGGTGATGATGAAACCCGCCAGAAACAAGGCCCTTGGGATATCGCGCTTTGGATCCCGGGCCTCTCCCGCGAGGATGGGCGCCAATTCCAGGCCGGCAAAGGCGAAGGTGATGGTAGCGAAAAAGGGCAGCACCTCGTAATCGCTCAGATCGGGAATGAATTTTTCGAGGCTGATCTCCCGGGCGCTGCCGTATTGTAACAGGTAAAAAACTCCCAGCCCCAGCAGCAGCAGGATCGTGACCCAAAGGGCCACGCCTCCGATATTTTGGATCCATTTTGCCCGCTCCAGCCCGACGATGTTGAGCCCGACGATGAGCCAGAGCAGGCCGAGGGAAAAGGCGCCGTTGTACCAGGGGTTTTCCGCCAGTCCCAGCCAATCGCCGCCGCCCACATAGAGAAAAACTGCCGAAACGGTCAGCATCGAGGTCGGGAACCAGACGATATTGCAGAGCCAATAGCTCCAGCCCACCACAAAACCATGCGTCTCGCCGAAGGCCTCTTTGGCCCAGAGGTACAGGCCGCCTTCGCCGGGAAGCCTGCGGTGCAGTTCCACCACCGTAAACCCGAAGGGGATCATGAACACCAGCAGGGCAAAGGCCCATAGCGTCAGGCTGGACAAGCCGAACTGGGCTGCATTTGCCAAGCTGCCCAGACCCACCACGGCCGTGATGTTGAGGAAAAGGAGATCGCGCAGGCCGAGGGTTCGGTGGAGGGAGGGATTGGGGTTCGCTTCCAAATGGGTGATATTTGGAAGCGAATTTATCCCTTTTCGCGCTATTTAAGAATGAGTTTCCCGGCGTACCACCTCCGGCCTCCTTCCTCAAACACATAGTAATAAACCCCATGCGCCAACCCATGTCGCTCGAACCTGTGCGTCGAACCACCCGCCGGTTCATCTTTCACCACGCGCCCGAAGGGGTCGTGGAGCACAAAACGGAGGCCCTCCGGCGCTTCACCCGGCCACTCGAAGGTTACGGCGCTGGAGGCGGGGTTGGGGTAAACTTTCACCGGACCCGGAGCTCCCGCTTCCACCACCTGGTCGATCACCTGGATAAAGTTTTCGCCGATGGTGTGGTAGACAGTGTTCGTGATCACCGCCTCATTGAAGTCGAAGTAGATGGCGGCGCTGTTTTCGATCACCGTGCCCAGGTCGAGGGCGGGCTGCTGCAGTGCGTTGAACTGCACGAACCCGTGCGAGGCCGGCTCGTTCACATTGCTGTCGGGCAGCATGATATCGGCGAAGGTGAAGCGCAGCACGTTGCCGTCGACCAGCTCGAACGAGTAGGGGTGGCTTGCGGCGCCGGGACGCACCATCGCGGCATCGAGAAAAGCAGAGAGCGTGTCGAGCAATACGACGGTGAAAGCCGTATCGGTGCCCGTATTCTGGAAGCGGATTTTGTACTCGATCTCCTCGCCCCGATCGATGTAGTGCGGCTGGCCGTAGCCTGTGGGATAGGCCGCCTTGTCGTTGGGGTCGAAAGACCCGACGTTCTCCTCGCAGTCGACGGCGATAAAGGGGTTGGGGTTTTCAAGGGGGAAGAGGTTGACCAACCCGGGTTCGTTAAAACCGCCGCAGCCTTCCACCGCCACGGCCACGCTGCCTTCGTACGGATGTCCCGGCTCCTGCTCGGCCTCCAGCCGCCAGGTGGCGCCGTTGGCGGGCATGTGCAGGACGATCTCCTCACCTGCCGCGGGTAACTCGAAATCGTCCTGAAGGTACATGATCACATCTTCCACGATGATGAACTCCAGGGGATCGGCCATATCGCCCGCCCCGGTGTTTCGGATGATCAGGTGGATGGAGTCGTTGGAGCAATAGCCCTCCACCTCGATGTTAGCGCCCGACCAGTTGCTGGGCTGCGGGCAGAGGGTATCTGGGAAAACATGCGCCTCGGTGCAGTGGGTTGCGCCCAGCTCGGCGTCGCAGCTCAGGTCGAAATGGATGTTAAAGCTGCCGAAATGCCCAGGTTGCAAATCGCCCACTTCAAACGAATAGACGTTATTACCCAGGTCCGTCTCCGGCAGGCTGGCGGAGGTAAAGGTCATTGCCGGGTCGAGGACTACTTCCACATGGGCGTCTTCCACCACCTCGTCGCTGTAGTTGACGTAGCTGACGGCGTAGTAGTTTTCAAAACAACGCCGCAGGAAGGGCGCCGACAGGTCGACGCCCAGCAGCGGACATTCCTCCTCGAGCTGCACGGCGATGTTCTGGAGTTTCAACTGGGTGAGGCCGGGGGTAAACGACACTTCGTAGGTCGTGGGGCAGCCCTGGCCGTAGTTGAAGGGCACGTCGAGGCTCACATCCACCAGAGTATCGGAGAGGCAGATGACGAAGGTGTAATGCCCGCTGGCGTCTGTGGTGGTCTCGTAAATCTCCCCTGAAACCAACCCTACAGCGCGCACGGGCCAGCCCTGCAGTTCGGGCTCATTCCATTGCTGACAATCGGCCAGCACATCCTGGTACACCACGCCCGCCAGGGTGAACTGGATGGTGTCGTTGTAATTGTACCAAAGCGTCTGTTTGTAGGTATAGTGCTCGTTTCGCCCAGCCAGGCCGCCTGTTATTACCCCGTTGATTTGGAGGTAGGCGGAATCGGCCAACACGAGGACCTCATAGGCGTCGCCCGTCTGCCCGTCGTTGTCGAGGTCGAGCGAGGGAAGGAGGGTTTCCGAGCCAATTTCGTAATTGCACCAGTTGACCACGCCCCAAGTGCGGTCGATCTTGTCAACCTCGCCGTCGCAGTCAAAATCCCAGGTTACATCCTGCCATTCGACGCTCAGCAGGGAGAAGGATCCATTATCCACTAAAAAATCCTCCTCCTCCGGGTCGCCCGGATGATAGTCGGCGGGTATTTGGATGGAAAATTCGGGAAAAAGGGAGATGAACTGGAAGGCCGGGAAAGAGGCATTGCCCGCCGAATCGACCGCGGTGAAGGTGCGGATGATGCGTTTGGGAAAGGTTTGTCCGCCGCATTCCACCATCTCCAGATTCGTACTCTGTATGATAACCTGCACCCCGCAATTGTCGTAACCGGTAGCAGCGCCAAAAAAGGGTTCCAGTTCTTCGGGCGTTGGAGTGTTGGTCAGGCCCAAGGCATAGTAATCGTCTACGGAAATCACCGTATCGGGTGGAGCGGCGGCGGTGGGCGGGGTCAGGTCATTGCTGCAATCTTCGCCGATTACCTGCAGTTCGCCCCAGCAGGCATTGCCAGGTACGCCATTTTGAAACACTTGCACCTGGACGATGTAAGAGCCAACCTGCCAGGGGTAAAACGTCAGGAAGGGGGAGCCGGACCCGGGCGGATCGAGGATCAGCAGGAATTCGCCGCCGGGGGGAAGGCAGTAGGGGCCTCCTTCCAGAATGTCTTCCGGGTAAAGCTGGGCCGAGCCCGAGGAAGGCACCGTCACCTCGAGAAAGGCGTTGCAGGCAAGGGAAAGCGGCGGATTACCGCCACAGTCCTGCACGATGACCGTGGTATAGCATTGGCTCCAGTTGCCGCTCTCGTCGCCTACCCAAAGCACGGCCGTATGCTCGCCCAGGTCGGCCGGGGTGTAGACAAGGGTGGTGGAGGCAGGCGGGGTGGCAGAAGGAGGGGCGGCTTCGAGGCGGAAGTCGAGGTCTACCGCGTCCGTGCAATTGTCGAAGGAGCCTTCGTCGACCTGGAATGCCGCGACGGTTGCAGGGCCGGAGGACACATCGACCGTCACATACCCGTCGCACACCGCGAGGGGCGGCGTGATGTCGGGGTCGCAAACAGGTTGGGCTGCCGCGGGAAACTGCAGGGCAAGCACCACCACGGCGGCGGCCAGCAACCGCAGGAATGAGGATATACTCATGAGATGGGAATTTGGTTTTGTGTATTTCATTTTCATAGGAATTATGATTCAGCCAATAATTTTATTTCGGTTGGGTGAAAAGCGCTTCTTTCACGATCCAAAAATCAGGGGAATGCCTTGGAGAAACAAAATCAAAAAATGTACTTTGTAGAGTAGTTTTTTGACGTTTTTATGAAATGAACAATACCTATCTATCCGAACTCATCCTGTCATTTTCGCCTCTGGAGCGGCGGGAGGCGCGCAAATTCCTCCATTCGCCGTTTTTCAATACCCGTGAAGACCTCGTGCTGCTTTTTGACTTCCTGCTGAAAGAACCTGCGCCCTCCAGGGAAGAGGCCTGGCGACGCCTCTTTCCCGGCGAGCCCTACGACGACCAGCAGTTGCGCTTGCGGATGAGCTATTTGCACAAGCTGCTGGAAAAATACGTCGCGATGGTAGAATGGGAAAACGACAGCCTGGGCGAACAGGCGCTGCTGGCTGCGGGATATCGGCGGCGTGGGTTAATCGCCCCTTTCGAGCGCTCGCGCCGGAAACTGGAGCAGGAAATGGAGCGGCAGCCAATGCGCGACGCCCGTTTCCACCAACTCCAGTACAGCCTGCAATGGGAACGCGCGCAAGCGGTCACTGCCGAAAACCCGGCAGAGCCCATACCGGTTCAAGACCTGGCGCAATCACTCGACGCCTGGTACCTCTCCTCCCGCCTCCGTCTCATCTGCCTGTCGGCAGCGCAGCATGGCGTCTATACCTCCGGCGCGCAGCCAGGCATAGAGGCGGAGATCGTAGCATTGGCCGAAAAGGGGAACTGGCGCGAGCTGCCCGCCATCGCCATTTACCTGCACGCCTTCCGCATGCTCTGGCATGCGGAAGAGGAGGGACATTTTCAACAATTCAAGACCCTGCTGCTGGAATCGGCGGGGCGGTTTTCCGGCGAAGAGATGCGGGGATTGTACCTACTCGCCATCAATTATTGTATCCGGCGGCTCAACAGCGGGGAAAAGCGTTTTTTTCGCGAGGTGCTCGACCTCTACAAACCGGGGCTGTCGTATGGCTACCTCTTAGAAAACGGCGTCCTTTCCCGCTTCACTTACCACAACGTCTCCGCAGCAGGCCTGCAAAGCGGGGAACTGGATTGGGTCAACCACTTCATCCACGAGTACCGGAACTCCCTGGAGCGAAAGTACCGCGAAAGCTCCTTCAGCTTCAACCTCGCCCGCCTCGAGTATAGTCGCCGTCGCTACGGCGCCGTACTGGAGCTGCTGCAAAAGCCAACTATCGCGACCCCTTGCTCAACCTGGCCGCAAAGACCCTCCTGTTGAAGACCTTCTACGAACTTGGAGAATACGATCTGTTGCAATCACACCTCGATGCCATGCGCAATTACATCCACCGCAAACGCGTCATCGGATACCACCGCACCAACTACCTGAACGTAACCCGTTTTGCCGAAAAACTTCTCAAGGTCAATCTCTCCGACCGGAAAGCGGTCAAGACCCTCCGGAGCCAAATCGAACAAGAGGAAATATTAACGGAAAAGGAATGGATGTTGAGCCGCCTGGATTGAACGCAAGGTCCCTCCTCCAACCCTACCAGTTCTTCTCCCGCTTTATGCCGGTGATATGCGCCAAATGGTGCTCGCAATGCCAGCCATAGAGGGTAATGAGCCCGTCGAGCCGGGTCTCGCGGCCCTGTTCGGGGTGGACGAAGCGCATTGCCAGCTCTTCCTCGCTGAGCGAGCGAAGAAGCCAGGCCCAACGGGCATGTAGGCCTTCGAGGAGTTTGAGGCTCAGTTCCACGGGCAGGCTGCTGTCGGGCAGTTCCGCCCAGCGGGCTTCCAGATAAGGTTTGACGGTGGGTTTGTCCTCGGTGAGGGTCAGTTTCAACCTGACAAAGGCATTCATGTGGCTGTCGGCGCAATGGTGCACCACCTGCCGGATCGTCCAGCCGCCGGGACGATAGGGGGTGTCGAGCTGTTCGTCGCTCAGGGCTGCAACTTCGGCTGCCATTTTTTTCGGAAATGCCTCGATGATGGCGATGCGCTCTTCTAGGATTTCCGGGGTGATCGGATCCGGCTTGGCGTAGCGGCCGATGGGGTATTTGAGTTTTTGGAGGTCGAGGTCGGTCATGATTGAGTATTAGAAATTTGAATTACTTAATTCTTCCTTTTCAGGACAAATCCTGCTTAAATATCCTTTCCAGCATCTCAAACAATTCAGGATGCTCCTTCTCCAAATGATGGGGCCGTTGAAAGAAAAATTCTGCCGCGACGGCTAAAAATTCGCTGGGACTGGTACTTCCATAATCCCCAACTTCGGACTCCCCTTCGCGGATTGCCTCCATTTCCTTACGGATCAAGTCGAGCCATGGAATGGCGTATTGCCGCTCGAGCAGATACTCGGGCAGCCCGTCTGTCGAGCCATCGGATTTGTCGAGGAGGTGAACGAACTCATGGATGCCGACATTGCTGCGTCCGGTCTGTTCGAATCCAAGGCGCAGCGCGGGTTTGGAGAGGATCATTTTCCCGTTCATATAGCCCCATCCGACCATGCCCAGAACGTCGCGATCTTCTCCTTCCGTGGCGAAGGTGTCATCGGAAAAGGTGTCGGGATAGAGCAATACCTCCCGAAGATTGGGATAACGCGTCCAGTTGGGAAAGCCAAAGATTGGAATGGCAGCACTGGATGCAACCAACAAACGGTCCAGATCGTCGACCTCCACGCCTATTCCGGTGATCTCACAATTAAGGAGGAAGGATTGAACCCATCTTTCGAAGCGTTCTTTTTCAGCCGGATCCAGGCGGCGATAGAAGTTTACGTGCTCCTCCAACAGCGCACTCCATTTTTTCGGAAAGGGTTCATCAGGTACCTTTTGCTTTACGGGCCTGAATAGCAGGATACCTGCCACCAACAAGCCTATAAGAAGGAAACCGATTAAAAGTGCTCCAGCAATTGTCATTTCACATATTATCAATTAAAATACAAGTTAGGGCAAATGATTCATTTTCGTAACTTTATCTCCACCCCGAGAATCCTCCGCCCTATGCATAGAATTGGATCTACCCTGCTTCTCATTCTGGCCTGCGCATCGCTTTTCGGCCAAAGCGAAGAACCGCGCAACATCGTGCCCAATCCGGGCTTCGAAACCTTTGGTGATTCGCCGGTAGGCTGGTATTTTAAAGGCGAGGATTTCACCCGCCTGGTGAAGTATTGGTCCTCGCCCACGGGCGCCTCGCCGGATGCATACGGCCCCAAAGTGCGGGTGCCCTCCAATTGGGCGGACAAGGGCTTCGGCGAGCAAAAACCGCACGGCGGAAACGCTATGGCGGGGATCACCGTCTTCGGCTGCCAGGATGGCAAACCCCACTGCCGGGAATACCTCCAGGCCCAGTTGCTGGAGCCCCTGGTCGTCGGACAGGCTTATGTCGTGGAGTGCTGGGTGGCCCAATTGCCCGGCAGTACCGCCATCGATAATATCGGGTTTCACTTCGCCATGGAAAAACATGAGGAAACCGAGGACAAACTCCTGAAGCTACAGCCGCACTTCAAAACTAAAGACATCGTCGAGGTTGCCCCAGGTTATTGGAAAAGACTGTCCGGCTCCTTTTCCGCCGGCTCGGAAGCCGAGGTGCTGATTATCGGCAATTTCTTCCCCGACGAGGAAACCAGTATCCGCCGCATTCGGGACGAATCCGTCAAATACGCCTATTATTATATCGACGACGTGGTGGTGAGAAAAGTGCCGCCCTTCGTCCCAGTTCCCATCAAGGAAACCGACATTCGCCGCCAGGCCCTGGAGCCGGGCAAGTCCTTCCAGTTGCCAAATCTCCTCTTCGATTTCGACAAATGGGAGCTCCACCCCCGCTCCTATATCGAGCTCGACAAGGTTATAGGGGTGATGAAGGACAACCCCAAAATGGTCATTCAGATCAACGGCCATACCGACCATATCGGCGAAGATCAGTATAATATGTACCTCTCCCGCAAACGCGCCAAAAGTGTCGTCGCTTATCTCAACGAAAACGGTATCTCCCGCTCCCGCACCCTCTACAAAGGATACGGCGAAAGCCAGCCCGTTGCCGGCAACGATTCGGAGGAAGGGAGGCAGTTGAATAGGAGGGTGGAACTACTGGTGGTGAAGATGTGATTGAGTGATTGAGTGATTAGGGGAAGAGGCTACCTTGTTCGGGTAGAAGGCGGAAGGTTTTTCGATGGTGGGGCGTGGGTCCGTGTTGAAAAATCGCTTTGCGGTGTGCGAGGGTCGGATAGCCTTTATTTGCCTCCCAATGATAATGCGGGAATTGCCGGGCAAGGTCCTCTATATAGGCATCGCGGTGGGTCTTTGCGAGCACCGAAGCGGCGGCAATCGAGAGAAAGCGACCGTCTCCCTTTACGAAACATTGGTGCGGAATGCCGGGGTATTTCACAAAACGGTTACCGTCAATCAACAACAGTTCGGGCCGGGTTTTCAATTTCAGAACGGCTTCATGCATGGCGAGAAAAGACGCTTGCAGAATATTTCGCCTATCGATCTCCTCAGGGCCAATAAATGCCACAGCCCATGCCAAGGCCTGCTCCTCAATGATGGGCCGCAATACATCCCGCTGATTTTCGCTCAATTGTTTGGAATCGTTGAGCATCTCATGCTCAAAATCTTTCGGCAGGATTACAGCCGCCGCCACCACCGGTCCGGCCAAACAGCCTCTGCCCGCCTCGTCGCAGCCGGCTTCGATCAAATCAGATGTCAAACAAGTTTGAAGCATCCTCAAATATAACAAGAACCCAATAACCTAATCACCTCAAAAACCTATTATACTCCCTCTCATACCCCACCGAGGTACTCGGCCCGTGTCCTGCGTACACCACCACATCGTCGCCCAAAGGAACCAACACCTCGTGGATACTGGCCATGAGCGTATCGTGATCGCCGCCCGGGAGATCGGTGCGGCCGATAGACTGCCAGAAAAGTACGTCGCCCGAGAGTACGAAGCGCTCTTTTTCGCAGAAAAAAGAAATACTGGCGGGGGAGTGACCGGGTGTGAACAGGGCTTTTAACACGGTGTTTCCGAACCTGATCTCCTCGTTTTCCTCGATAAAACGACCGGGCGCCGGAGATGGGTCGTAGTGGGGAACGGCGAAATAGGCCGCCGTGGCAGGGGCCGACTCCAGCACGGGCAGTTCGCCTTTGTGTATTTCCAGAGGCAAATTCCAGGTCTCCGCCACGAAGCGGTTGCCGAAGATATGGTCGATATGGCAATGGGTGTTCAGCAAGCGCACGGGCTGCAATTGGCGGTCCGCGATGTAGGCTTGCAGCTCCTCCTTTTCGCGCTTATCCCAACACCCCGGGTCCACGATGATGCACTCGCCGGTGTCGTCGTGCACGATATAGGTGTTTTCCTGAAAAGGGTTAAATGTAAGGGTGGCGACAGTGATCTTTGGTTTTTCCATCAAAAACTATATAAATATTTCAAGGTACGATGATATCCTGCGTAACTTGAACAACGCTTTCCGCGTTGTTTTGTTAGTCTTTTTTACAATCTGCCGAATATGCGAAAAGTTTTCCGCGCGTTCTGTTTTTCAGGCCTTCTTTTGCCCGGCCTCGCCCAAGCCCAGGTCTCCTCTGTGGAGTTCGGGAAAAACCGCATCCAGTACCACCAGGATTACGAGGAGTGGTCGCAGTACGAAAGCCAGAATTTCATCACCTACTGGTACGGCGAATCGCGCTACATCGGCCAGGCCGTCGTGCAGATCGCGGAATACGACTTCGCCTCCATCGAGCGCATCCTCGAACACCGGATGAACGACAAGATCGAGATCATCGCCTATACCGACCTGACCGACGTCAAGCAGAGCAATATCGGGAGCGAGGAGATCGTCCTCAACGCCGGCGGACAGACCAAGATCGTGGGCAACAAGATGTTCGTCTATTTCAACGGCGACCACAACGACCTTCGGCGGCAGATTCGCGAAGGCATCGCCTCTGTGTATCTCAACAGCATGCTCTTCGGCTCCAATCTCCAGGAGGTGGTGCAAAACGCCGTGCTGCTCAACCTGCCCCTCTGGTTTAAGGACGGCCTCATCGGCTTTGTAGGCGAAGAGTGGAACACCGACCTCGACGGCCAATTGCGCGATCTGTTCAACAGCGGCGCCATCGAAGATTTTGATTCTTTCGCGGAAAAGAACCCACAGCTCGCCGGGCACTCCCTCTGGTATTTTATCAGCCAGCAGTTCGGCAAATCGACCGTGGCCAATCTCATCTACCTGACCCGCATCAACCGCAGCGTGGAAAGCGGCTTTCTGTACGTGCTGGGCAGCACTTTCTCCAAGACGACCGAGACCTGGAAATCATACTTCAGCCAGCGGTATAAGGGCGAACTGTCGCTGGCCAACGCCTCTGTCACGGAGCCCCTTCCCATCAAAAACAAGCGCAACCTGCCCTATACCCAGGCGAAGATCAGTCCCGACGGCCAACGCATCGCATACGTGACCAATGAGATCGGTCAGACCAAAGTCTTTGTGTACGATCTGGAAAAAGAGGAGAAGAAACTGATCCTCAAATCCGGCTCCCGAAATCCCTTTCAGGACCCGGATTACGGCTACCCCCTCCTCGCCTGGAACCCCAACAACCTCGAACTGGCCGTCGTCTACGAACAGCGCGACGTACCCAAGCTCATGCTATACCAGCGCGCCACCGGAGAGAAATTGGTCGAGGACCTCTCGACCCAGTACCAGCGGACCTACAGCATCGACTACCTCAACTCCACCGACCTGGTGCTCTCCGCCGCCGTGCGGGGCTTTTCCGATATTTTTATCTATTTCACAAAAACCAGGCAGACGCAGCGCATCACCCAGGATTTCTGGGACGACCTCGACGCCCGGGCCGTCAACCTCGGAAACCGCAGAGGCATTATTTTCTCCTCCAACCGGCAGGATTCTATCTTCGTCACCGAGCGAATGGATACCATCCTCCCCATCACCACATTCGACCTTTTCTACTTTGCGCTCGACAGCCGCGGCAACGAGCTCATCCGCCTCACCCGTACCCCCGATGCCGACGAAAGGCAGCCATTCGGGGTCGATACCACCTGGTTCAGCTACCTGGGCGATGAAAACGGGGTCGTCAACCGCTATCAGGGTTACCTCGAAGATTATATCCATCACTACGACCGGTTCGTCCGCTTTACCAACGGCACTTATCTGACCTTTCACCCCGATTCGGCCCTTACCACCCAGCTCGACAGCACGGCCTTGACCCAAATCGACTCGTCCTGGCTGGAGCCTATCTGGAAAGAAAGGGCCATAACCTACCCCGTCACCAACCTCAACCACAACATCCTGGCCCAACATGCGGCCCCGAAGGCCGGGAAATTGCTGTTTACGCAAACCCGGGATCAGAAGAATAAACTCATCGTCGAAACGCTCGGCGATCAGGGGAAGGACTCCATTCAACTCCAGGCCTCCATTTTCCGGGAAAAGCAGCGCGCAGCTGTAGATCGGCAAAAAAATCAGCCCTCGATCCTGCCGCCGACCCCTTCGCCCATCCTCGAAGAAAAAGAGCCGGTTCAGATACAGGCGCCCCCGCCACAGATAGAAGAGAAAAAGGACAGCGCCTCAATCGATATCGACAACTACCTGTTTCAAAGCGAATTCGACGAAGACGAACTCCCCTCCGTGCTGATCACGGAAGAGCCGGCGGAAGCGACGCCCCTTCAGCGAAAACAAGAGAGTGCTGCGCCGGTCAAGAAAAAGACCGGAGGCACGGTCCTGGAGTTCAATCCCTCCAGAATCATTCCCTACCGCCTGAAATTCCGGACGGACTTCCTGACCACCCAGATCGACAATGCCCCCTTGTTCGACGGACTGAACAGTTTTGCGGGCACCCCGGTCGACTTCGGCTTCCTTCCGCCCGGCATACTCCTGAAGGCCAATTTCAAAGACCTCTTCGAGGATTACGAACTGGAGGGCGGGATCCGCATCCCTACTACGTTTAATGGGGCGGAATACTTCCTCGTTTTTGAAAACAAGAAAAAACGCATCGACCGGCAATACGCCGTATACCGCAGGGCGCTCCGCTTTCCCGGCGATACCCGGGTGACCACGCCCATACAGCCCCGCTGGGAAAACACTACGTTCCTGACCCTGACCCAATGGCGCTATCCCTTCGATATTTTCACCAGCCTCCGGGCCACGGCTACCTATCGAATGGACAACACGACCCAGCTGGCTACGGATACGATTTCCCTCCAGACCCCTTCCTACCGCGAAAACCGCCTGGGACTTCGCCTGGAATATGTCTTCGACAACACCTACGATGTGTCCATCAACATGAAGGATGGACTGCGCTACAAGTTTTTTGCGGAAGTCGTAAAGCGGTTCGACCTCGAATTGGGCGATCAGTTCAGCGCCAGTTTTGCCAAGGGTTTCATGGGAGTGGTCGGCCTGGATGCCCGCTACTACCAACGCCTGCTCAAACACTCGGTCTTCGCGGTGCGCCTGGCGGGCGCCACTTCTTTCGGGTCGGAGAAAATACTATACTACGTCGGCGGAGTGGACAGCTGGCTTTTCCCGCGCTTCGACAGCAATATCCCGACGCCCACGACGGGCAATTTTGCCTATCAGGCCGTGGCGCCCAACCTCAGGGGATTTCAGATGAACATCCGCAACGGGAACTCTTACCTGCTGACCAATGCGGAACTGCGCATGGCGCCGTTCCGATACCTGTCCAGGAATCTGCGCTCCAATTTTCTGCGCAATTTTCAAATCGTAGGGTTCCTCGACATCGGCACGGCATGGCAGGGCCCCACCCCTTTCACCGACGAAAACCCGCTCAATACCAAGATCATTCCCGATCCGCTGCCTCCCGGCACGCCTATCTGGGTCAAGGTTAAATATTTCCGCGATCCGATTGTAGTGGGTTATGGGATGGGTTTCCGTACCTTGCTGTTCGGCTATTTTTTCCGCGTCGACTACGGCTGGGGCATCGAAACGAGAGAGGTGCAGAAACCCCGCTTGTACTTTGCGCTGGGAACAGACTTTTAACAGGATTATAAAATAGAGTTTACGCGATCATGGCAAAGAATACATGGTTTTCTCTTCTGGCGTTGGTCATTTTTCCCTTTTTCTCCAATGCCCAAAACTGGACCGAAAAAACAGATCCCTGGCTGCTCGACCGCCTGCGCGACCAGCCTCTTGCCGGGTTTATCGCGGTGCTGGAAGACCAGGCCGATCTCTCCGGCGCCTATCTGATCAAGGGCAAGGAGGCCAAAGCGGCCTTCGTCTTCGAAAAACTCCAGGCTAAGGCCCAGGAAACCCAGGGCCCCCTGCTGGCAGCGCTCAGCCAAAAAGGCGCCGACTATCGCTCTTTTTTCCTCCTCAACGCCATATACGCCTCCGGCGATCTGGAACTCGTAAAATGGATCGCCCAACAGCCCGAAGTGGCTTATGTGTATGATAATTCGGAGGTCGTGATCGATCCGGAACAACCTGTTCTTGACGAGAGCATCGTCAGGGGTCCCACCGGTATCGAATGGGGCATCGAACGGATCAACTCCGACGACGTCTGGGACCTCGGCTATACCGGGCAGGGCGTGATCGTCGGCGGCCAGGATACCGGCTACGACTGGACTCATCCGGCCATCAAAGAAAAATACCGCGGCTGGAACGGCGTCACGGCCGACCACAACTACAACTGGCACGACGCCATTCACGAGATCAATCCGGCCAATAACGATTCGATCATCCTTCCGACCAACAACCCCTGCGGGCTTAACTCCATCGTGCCCTGCGACGACAACAACCACGGCACCCACACCATGGGCACCATGACCGGCCTCGTCGACGATAATATCATCGGCGTGGCGCCCGATGCAAAATGGATGGGATGCCGCAATATGGAGCGCGGCTTGGGAACTCCAGCCACCTACATCGAATGCTTCGAATGGTTTGTCGCGCCCACCGACCTCAACGGGCAAAACCCCGATCCGGCCAAAGGGCCCCATGTGATCGCAAACTCCTGGAGTTGTCCTCCGGGGGAAGGCTGTAACCCGAGCAATTTCGGCCTGATGGAAATAGCCGTCGATAACCTCAAAGCAGCCGGCACCGTCGTCGTCGTTTCGGCCGGCAATTCGGGCGCCAGCGGTTGCGGTTCGGTAAGCACGCCTGCCGCCATTTTTGAAAACAGCTTCACCGTAGGCGCCACGGCTATAAACGATACCATCACCGGTTTCAGCAGCCGCGGCCCTGTGATCGTCGACAACAGCCAGCGTCTCAAGCCCAACGTCAGCGCCCCCGGACGGCAGGTGCGCTCCTGCATCCGCAACGGCGAATACGCGACCTGGAACGGCACCAGCATGGCCGGTCCCCACGTGGCAGGCGCCGTCGCCCTGATCATTTCCGCCAACCCTCAACTGGCCGGCGAAGTGGAGATCATCGAAACCATTCTTGAACAAACTGCCGTGCCCAAATACACAGACCAGCTTTGCGGCGTCGTACCGGGCACCGAGCATCCGAATAATACTTACGGCTACGGCCGGATAGACGTCCTGGCAGCCGTACAGGCCGCCATGAGCCTCTTAGGCGTCGATCCGGGCGCCGGCGAAGAGATCATTCTCCGCCTCAATCCCAATCCTTTCAACGATCAGCTCCTGCTCTCGCTGGTCGGTCCTCCGGGCCAGGTCAGCTTCGAGCTATACGATGCCGCCGGACGCCTGGTGTTGGAAAGGAGCTGGTTATCCGGCGGCCCGTCCTTTCAGAACCTGTACACCGGCGGCCTGGCCTCCGGCATATACGTGTACGCCCTCCGCCTGAACGACGAGGTGCAGCATGGGAAGCTGGTCAAGCCTTAGGGTTAAAAAAGAAACTTTCTTTACAAAGTTTTTAACGGGTCAAAACTTTAGCTTTGTAGTTGCCGGTAGGCAGCAATAAATTATTATGCCAGACGATCAATCCTTACAAAAAAAAGGCATCATGCGCCGGCCGGGAACCCGGCGAGAAAGCGGCGACCTCTCCAACCTCGTGTTCGGGAAGGTACAGCCGCAGGCCCTGCCTTTGGAGGAAGCCGTCCTGGGCGCCTTGATGCTCGACAAGAACGCCCTTCCCAATATCCTGGACATCGTCCGGCCGGAAAGCTTTTACATGGAGCCCCATAAGCTCGTCTATTCAGCCATGATGCGCCTGTTTCAGCGCTCCCACCCCGTCGACCTGCTGACGGTCACGGAGGAGCTCCGCAAATCGGGCGACCTGGAAGCCATAGGCGGGGCCTACTACCTCGTGGAATTGACCAATAAGGTGACCTCCGCTGCCAACATCGAATACCATGCGCGGATCATCGCCCAAAAGCATATCCAGCGGGAATTGATCCGGGTCTCGACGCAGATCATCCAGGATTCTTACGAAGACACCACCGATGTGTTCAACCTGCTCGACGAGGCGGAGAAAAACCTCTTTTCCATCACCGAGCAAAATCTGAGCCGTGGGGTCGAAAATCTGGGCACCTTGACGACCAAGGCGCTCAAACAACTGGAAGAACTCAAAGACAAGACCGACGGCCTCACGGGTATCCCCTCCGGTTTCACCCACCTCGACCGCATCACCTCCGGATGGCAGCCCTCCGACCTGGTCATTTTGGCGGCTCGTCCCGGTATGGGTAAAACCTCTTTCGTGCTCACCATGGCCCGCAACGCGGCGATGGACTTCAAAAAAGGCGTCGCGATCTTCTCCCTTGAAATGTCGAATATCCAGTTGGTGCACCGCCTTCTTTCGCTGGAAGGCGAGATCTCTGGCTCCAAGCTTCGCAATGGCAAGCTCGCGGACTACGAATGGCAGCAACTCCACACTGCCATTGAGCACCTGAGTGAGGCCCCTATTTTCATCGACGACACGCCCGGCATCAATATCTTCGAATTGCGCGCCAAATGCCGGCGTCTCAAGATGCAGCACGACATTCAGTTGGTCGTGATCGACTACCTCCAGCTCATGAGCGGCGGCACCGACAACCAGCGCGGCAACCGCGAACAGGAGGTCAGCGCCATCTCCCGCTCCCTCAAGAGCATGGCCAAAGAGCTCAATGTGCCCGTCATCGCACTGTCCCAGCTCAGCCGCGCCGTGGAAGTGAGAGGGGGGAATAAGAGGCCGCAGTTGTCGGATTTGAGAGAATCGGGCTCGATCGAGCAAGATGCTGATATTGTGGGATTTATATATAGACCAGAATATTATCAGATCATGGAAGACGAGGAGGGCCAGTCTCTCAAAGGTATCTCCGAGATCATCATCGCCAAGCACCGCCACGGCGCCACCGACACCATCAAGCTCCGCTTCGTGGACCAATACGCCAAGTTTGTAGATATCGAAGACCCCGACTTCAACTTCCTGCCGCTCGACTCCTTCACCGCCGACCCCGCCCAGTCCAATATCATCACCAAGCCATCGAGGATGAATGAGGATGAGGATATTCCGTTTTAAAGAGGCGTTATTTCCGAAATAAGTAAAAGTTTTATGAGGGTTTTGGGGATGTAAATGTTAGCGATCGTGCTATAATATTCAGTGCAAACATTAACAAATAGACAATAAACTTACACATAACGAATTTTTTCAGATGAACAACGATATACAAGCAACATAGCATCAAGACAGGTAGATCAGTATGATTAATAAGGGTAGGAAATATTGTTATCGTATTACTCACATCAGCAACCTGCCATTACTGTTGCAGAACGGTATTGTCAATAAGCACCATCCAAATGCAAGTAAAGGCTATGTAGAAATTGGCAACCCTGAAATTATTGATGTACGGAGCACCACGCCTGTAAAACTTGATGATTATGGGATGATTGGTGATTATGTGTCTTTTTACTTTACGCCTAAATCTCTTATGCTTTTCAACATTATTACAGGCTATCGACATCCAGTGGTTCAAAGAAGAAGCAAAAGCGAAATTTTGGTTATTCGTTGCCTAATTGAAGAACTGGCGAAACTACCACAATGGTTTTTTACTGATGGGCAAGGTAACGATATGGCAAGTAGCCATTACAACAATTTAGCAGATTTGGAACAAATAGATTGGGATTGTATCCAGCAAAGCGCTTTTTCAAAAAGCGATGGCGACTATGACCGCCCACGCAGGTATCAGGCAGAATTTTTGATATAAAGCAGTGCCTTTGGACAAAATAGAATCGTTGAATGTGTATAATCAAGATGCGGCTAACTTTGTGAATAAGCTACTAAACGAAAATAATATTAACTTGGCTGTAAATATTCAGCCGAAATTTTTTTTTTAATGATAAAATTATTTGAAGGCGATATGATGCATTCAGGGGCAGAAGCTTTTGAATGACCGTAAACACTGTAGGTGTGATGGGCAAAGGAATGCATTACAGTTTAAAGAGGCATTTCCCAACAACAAAAGCGTAATGCTGAAGCCTGCAAACGAAAAGAATTGGAGCCGGGAAAACTATTGACTGTGTGGGACGAAAACTTACAGTTGGGTAAAAAGCTGATAATAAATTTTCCCACAAAAGTGCATTGGCGTTATCCATCAAAGTATGAATGCATTGAAAAAGATTGGTTGCCCTGCGTGAATTATTGCAAAAGGAAAAAAAAAAGTGTAGCCATTCCCCCATTGGGCAGTGGCAACGGTGGGTTGGACTGGAACAAAGTGAAACTCATGATAGAACAGGCATTGAGCGGTTTGGAAACTGAAATTATGATTTATGAACCGAATGCAGCCATTATTAAAGCCATTTTGCAAAAGCAGGAAAGCAAGAAAGAAGTAGCTTTTAACACCTGCCCGTGCCTCATTGCTGTATGCGTTATTTGCGTTTGAAAGCATGGAGCGAATACAGCAGTTTATTCGCTCTAATAAACTTGCCTATTTCTTACACCGAAAAGGGCAAAAACTAAACCTTGATTTCAAGGCACACCACTATGGACCTTATGCCATTGGTGTTGAAAAAGTGTTGTATCATCTGAATGGGGTATATCTAAAAGGTATGGAGCAAGGCCATGCCAAACCATTTGAGTCCTTGCAACTGAACTACGAAGAGGATGAAGTAAATGATTATGTGAACAAGCAACTGAGTTTTGACGATGCTCAACGGGTAAAAGTCTGATTAATTTTTGTCAGGTTATACCTCCGAACTTTCATTAGAAATTTTAGCAACAGTTGATTTTATTTGGCACAGCATCCCAAATATACGCTTGATGAAATGATGGACGCTATTGCAGGATGGAATATGCGTAAGAAAGAATTATTTAAACCAGAGTATGTTCGGGCATCCTACGATTACCTGAAAAACTACTCGTCTAACCTATTTGTATAAATATAATGACTATAATACCCCTGTAGAAGTAATTCAGATGCTCCCTCCCCCCGTCCTCCTACTGAGCCCCTCGATCCCCAAAAATCCATACCTTTGCGCCAAAAGAGCAACGGCTCATAAACGGCATGAAAAAAGAACCACCAAAACGCAAACCCTCAAAATTCTCCAACCGGAAACCAAAACCTCCTGTAAAACCCAAGCGGGATGCGCCTAAGCCGGAATCGGTCGAGGGGATGCGCCTGAACAAATACGTGGCGCATTGCGGGATCTGCTCGCGCCGCCAGGCAGCCGATCTGGTCAAGCAAGGCCAGGTGGCCGTGAATGGCCAAGTCGTCATCGAGCCCTTTTATCAGGTCAAGAAAGGCGACCAGATCACCTATAAAGGCGAGCTCATCCAGCCCGAGGAGCGGCAGGTCTATATCCTGATGAACAAGCCCAAAGGCCTCATCACCACCGTAAAAGACGAACGCGACCGCAAGACGGTCCTCGATCTGATCAAACCGAAAGTGCAAGAACGGATCTACCCCGTCGGGCGGCTGGACCGCGATACCACCGGCCTCCTCCTCCTCACGAACGACGGCGAACTGGCCAAAAAACTCTCGCACCCGAGCCATAAGGTCCAGAAGTTCTACCACGTCGTGCTCGACCGCCCCTTGACCCTGAAAGATCTGGAAAAGATCCGCGAAGGCCTGAACCTCGAAGACGGCCTGGCCAAAATCGATGGGATCGACTATATCCGCGAGAAGGGGAAAGACGAGGTGGGCGTAGAGATCCATATCGGCAAAAACCGCATCGTGCGCCGCATTTTCGAACACCTGGGTTATACCGTGGAAAAGCTCGACCGGACCTACTACGCCGGTCTCACCAAAAAAGACCTGCCTCGCGGCCAGTTTCGTTTTCTGACCCAGCGCGAGGTGATCATGCTCAAACACTTTATTTCCGGCGGCAAAAAAAGCGATCTTCCCGGCTAGCGGAGTAGTCCTCCGATCAGGCGGATGAGCTCGGTCTCGGTGTTTTTCAGGTTGAAATACGCGTTCAACCTGGCCTGCGAAGCGCTGATGTAGCTCAGTTGGATCGTCCGGTAGTCAAACGAATTGATCAGGCCGCCGGTAAAGCGCTCTTCCGCGATGATCAGGTTTTGGCTCGCGTTTTCCAACAGGCTTTCCGTCACCGCGAGGATATCGCGTTGGTTTTCATAGGTGGCATGCACGTTTTCCAGGCCCGCCCGCAGTAGCCGCTCCTGGTCCTGCAAGGAATACGCGGCGTTTAGCTCGCGGACCTGGGCATTTTCGACCGCCCTGCGGCGAACTCCCCCGTCGAAGATGTTGTAGGTGGCGGCAAAATTCACATAACCCGTGAAAGTCCGCCCGACCGTAAACCCGATCTTTTCATTCGTAAAACGGTTGATGGCGTTGCCGTTGTCGCGGGGATTGATCGAATACGATAGGCCTCCGTTCATGCTGATCCTGGGGTATCGGTCGCTCTCCGCCAACTGCCGGTTGATTCCGGCCATTTCCTGCTGGAGCCGAAGGAATTGAAGGGTATTGTTTTCAGCCAGCATCCTGGTCTGGAGGGTATCGAGGTCGAAAAACGGGGCCTCAAAAGCCAGGGGGTCGACGAGTTGGTAGACGCGGCTGAGGTCGTCTTCGCCCATGGCCAGATTGAGGTTGCGCATGGCGGTCAGGTAGCTGTTTTCCTGAAACAGGTAGTTGGTCGAATCGCTCAGGTAGGCGTCGCGGGTCTGCAACAGATCGAAGGTGCTGGCCTGGCCATATTCCCGGCGCAGGTCCTGATAAGCCAGGCGGTCGGACGAAAGCTGAAGGACTTCCTTTACGACCCGCAATTGCTCCGCTTCTATTTGCACCTGGTAATAGGAGAGGATAATGTCCCGGATGGAGTTTTCCACCACGAGGGCTGCATTACGGCTCCCGAGCTCCTCCATTTTCTCCAACTGCTCCTTGGTCGTCCGCACCCGGTAGCCGTCGAATAGCACCCAGCCCGCATCGACGTTGGCGGTGACCAATCCGCTGAAGAAGGTGATCTCCGGCTGAAAGACGATGGTGGGATCCACCCGGTCGGTATATCCGTTGGTGGAGTTCAGGCTGAAATTGAGCATCGGGTAGCGGCCGGCCTGGCCCCAGGTGTTGTTGCTCCTGGCAATGGACCATTCATTTTCCGCCACCTTGATTTGAAAATTGTTCCGAAGCCCCAGTTCAATAGCCTGGGATAAAGCAAGGGGCTCCTGCGCCTGAATGGAGAGTGCGAAAGTGAAAAAGGCGGCGATGGCAAAATTCAAGCGGGTGATCTTCCTCATAATATCACTCCGGTTTTGTCTATAAGTCATTTTATATATTTAACCGATGATTACGCTGGATTTTGTGCACGGTTCCTTCGTTTTTTCTTAGCGCCCTTGCGCCTTTGCGGTTCGTAAAGATTAATCCCAAATTAAATTATTCCTTCAGCCTCCAATCCCCTTGCTTCCCCTCTACCCGGTCCCAATAATCCTCGACGCGATAAACCCCGATGATGGGCGTTTTTCCGGCGTAGATAAAAAACACGGGCTCTATGAAAGGAAATGCTTTTCTCCGGAAGAGGTTCAATTCCCTTCGCTCGCGGAAGTTGCTCAGGTAGTATTTTGCGCCTTTTTCCTCCCAAACCTGCCTGAACCTCGCCTCTTTTTCCCTTGGGAGAAAAGCGTGATTGGCCGTGCCCGGGTAGTTTTGGGTATAAAAAGGGATCACCTGGCTGTTATCCATTTCCAATAACTTTTCGAAAGCCTGTTTATAGGCCAGTCCCCAGTAATCCTGATCGAATCGGAGCTCGCGGTGGGCGCCGGCCAGCACATTGAAATAGACGTGCTGAAAAGGATGATAGCGAACCATCTGTACGATACCCATTCCGATAGTCAGGGCGAGCAGGAACGGGACCGCCCATTTAGCCCGGAGCCGCCGATGCAGGCCCTCAGCCCCTGTCAGGGCCAGAAAAGCAAACGATGGGTAAATGAAATACATCTGCCGCCAATCGTCGTACAACACCGATCCCTTCAAAATGACCATACCGACGGGTATGGCCAAAAGGCTCAAGACAATGGCGTCGGTTCGAAGCCTGGGAGATCGCTTGACCAATCGGTATCCCAAACGCCAGAGACCGGCGAGAAAAAAGAGCATGATCCCAACCGGAATGGTGATCAACATCCAGGAGGGCAGGTAATACCAGGGCAGCGATCCCTTCGGGTACAGAAACTCTCCCCATAACCTGACCTCCCCTCCCCATTGGTAATTGCCCATCACCTGATACGCTTCGAGGAGCCTGCCGAGCGGATCTTCCCAAAGATAGGGCCAGCCCGCGATGGTGAAAACAAGGGTCGCAACCCCGTATATTCCCAGGGCCGTAAAGGCTTTCCAAAAGCTCGTTTTCCCCGAAAAAAAACCTACAGCTATCCATGCCACCGTCAAAGCCGGAACGATAATAGCCACGATCCGGATGTCGATGGCAATCGCCGAGACGAAGCCGTGGGCCAGGGCCCATGTCCAGCGGGGCGTTTCCACAAATCGAACCATGGTGTACAGGGCCCACATGATAGCGCCGACGAGCACTCCGTCTTTTACGTTGAAAAAGGAATGGGCAAAGATTCGCGGGCAGAGCAACAGGAACAGCATGCCGACCAGGGCCCATTTCCAGTTGCGAAACCGGTGTTGGAGCAACAGGTAAAACCCGATGCTCCCCAGCCAGAAGACAATAAAAACGGCGTAGTGCCGCAGCAGATGGTACTCGCGGAAGGAATCCAGTCCGAGCAGCCGTTCTAGTTTGAAGCAAGCCACCGTGAAGAGCACCCCGTAATGCCGGTGCTCATAGGTTTCGAGCTCGAATTCCGGGGCATAGCGCTCCGCCTCTATTCCAAAAAACCGGTTGATATAATCTGTGGAAACCATCCCATGGCCGCGCTGGATGGGTTCGTCCCAGGAGACGCCGTAATCGGGCGCGATCCAAAGGCCCAGCAGGAGGTAGCCCAGGAAAAAGGCCCGGATCAACCAGGGGGCGTAGGGGTCTAGCTGGGTGAGGGCTCGCATTGACGGAGGGATTAATCGAAAGACAGGAAGCGCTTTTCGAACACGAAGCGCTTGAGGTAGAAATTATAGAAAAACACCAGGCCGGTCGCGCAGAGCTTGGTGACGTACTGGTGTACCTGAAAAAACGGCCAGTGGTTCAGGCCCCAGATAATCGTGGTGCCCAGGGCAATGCCCCCGATGGAAACGGCGATGGCCAGAAAAAAGGCGGTGTACACCTTCCTTTGCAGGTCGAAGACAAAGCGTTTTTGGAGAAAAAAATTGACCACCATGCCGCAGGAAGAGGAGATGATGTTGGAGGGCACCGGCGTCAATACCGTATAAACCAGAAGAAGGTAGAGGGAATAATCGATTATCGTTGCCACCGAAGAAGTCATGGCAAATTTCAGCTTGAGCAGGAAGAGCTTTTTGAGCTTGAGGAAGGTCCCATTCATGGAGCGAAGGTACTCAAATTGCCGCGGATTGGCGTTCGCGTTCCATTTCGCGCTCGAAAAATGCGCGCACCTCGGCCCAGTTGTTCACCCTTTCGAAGCGGTGCTCGTCGATGTTGTGGGAAGCGGTAAACAGCAGCCCTTTGCCCTTGAAGGCCGCGAGGTTGAAGGGGTGGTCGTCGATCATGTAATCGGCCTGGATGATGCTTTTGTCTCCGCAAAAAACGAAGTTCTTCCAGCTGAGGAAGGGGAAATGCCGCTGTAGCCAGTCGAATTTGTCCTCCAGGGAGTTGCGAAACTCCATAGCCGCCGAAACGATAAACAGGTCGTAGTGCTCGTGCAGCCATTCCACGCCGTCCAGGCAGCCCTCCATCAGGGGCAGGTCGGCGAAAAATCCTCTATCGAAAAGGGATTCCCGGACCTGCATGGCGCCGGGCAGTTTGTAGATCTTTTTACCCCAATAGTCTTTCTTTTCCGGGCGCTGTCCGAGCTGCGATTCGTAGAGGTCGAGGAAGGCGGGTACGACATCGGCCATGACTTCGTCCATGTCCAATGCAATACGTTTCTTTGGTGTTAAACCGCCTTTCATTTTATCTGAATTAGTTCATGGAGAACTGCAGGACCATGTCCTGAGCATTGTGAAATGCGAGCTCCATGATATTCGGCGTCATGTATTCGACGAGGGGAAACTGGCCGATCGACTCCATCACTTCATACTCGGAGGTGGCGGCAAACACCACCCATACGCGGGAGCGATCCATCGCCAGGGAATAGGATTTGATCTTTCCCTCGGCCAAAAGCCGGTTCACAAAGTCCCGCTGGCGGGGGATCAACCGGACAAAGTCCTCCGTAAATACGGCGGGCAGCCCGAACTCGACCATAAATAATTTTACCATAACAGCGCTTTATCCAGTGTTGTGCTATGAACGCTTTTAATGAGAATAGGAATATAACACATGGAGGGCATTTTTGATTAAGCAAGCCGCAGAAGCTTCGTATTTTGTGCCTTTCGGGCAACAAATTCAACCCGTTTGCTCGTTTAGCTTGTGCCGGGAAAAATGAAAACCTTACAAATTTTTCCATCCACCCTTAAATGACCAACTATGAGATTTAAGTCTTTGACCCTGGCGCTGTTCTTTGCAGCGTGGGCTTCCCTTTCCGCCTTTGCGCAAACCAATGAACAGCCCGTCTATACCGTTTACATAGGAACCTTTGTCGAAACCACCGCCGCCGATTTTGAGTCGATCCAGACCCTCGGTTTTCCCTACGCCCTTTCCATGGGCAACAATATGTTCCGCGTCTATTTGGGAGGCTATACTAAAAAATCGGAAGCAGACGAGACAGCCCAATTGCTAAAGGGCCGCGGCTACCAGGATGCCTCCGTACTCGAACTCGACCCCAACAAGGGCAGGACGGTCCCCATCATCCAACTGGACACGGAGTTGCTGGGCAAACCCCTTAATTGGAACGCCTACAAAACGATCGGTCCCCTTAACGTGATCCTGCACGACAAAACAATCAAGATCACCTCGGGGGTGTATCAGACCATGGACATCGCCAACGCACAATTGGCGCTGATCCGGAAAAATGGCTTTCCCGATGCTTTTGTCAAAAATGTGAATTCCGCATTCCTGCACGACATCAATGCCTTCTTCCCGGAGGCAATCAACAACGCCCCGGTAGCGGCGCTGGAGGCCCCTCCCGCGCCTGTCGTCCCAGCGCAGACGCCCACTTCCTATAACAAGCCCAGCCAGCCCGTCGAGATCCCCCAGGCAAGAGAGGTTCCGGCTTCCTATAACCAGCCGGTTTACAGGGCCCTTCCAGCCGCTACTTCCTCCCTGGCGCCCAAGCCCTCTGTCCGACCTAATTTGAAACGCGCTTCCGTCATCGAGCTGCAAAAATTGCTCGCCGACGGCGGCTTTTACAAATCGGGCGTGGATGGATTGTATGGGAAGGGCACGGCGGGCGCTTACGAAGCCTCCTTGAAAAACAACCTTCAGGTCAAGAAATACAGTGTGCTGGCCGAGCAGTATCAGGTAAAATCCGCCGGCGCCCAGCCGGGCAGCCTCCAGTTTGCCATCGACATCCTGGCCGACAACCCCGGGGCCGCGCTGCCGATCCTCGAGGAAAAGCGCCTTCCTGTGGCCAAGGCTTATATGGCCTATTACTATCTCGCCGTGGAAGGCCCCAGCCTCAAGGTCAACGACCTGATGAACGCGGCGATCATGGAAGCTTTCGCCAAGGCGGTGCGGCCTCCGAAAACCCGGTTTGACTACACCTCCGCCTACGCTTACAACAACCTTACCCAACTGATCAACCACCTGGCATACGTGCAGGCCATGTCGAACCCCGCCATCCAAACTCCTTGCTGGCTGGTGCAGCGGCATCCGCAGGATGTCGTCAACGCCTTTACGCCCGATCCCGCCCTGCCTGCGGCTAATTACTCCATCCCCGATTGCGGAGGATTCATGGAGTGGCCGGAGATCCGCACCCTCCTGAGCATCGCCCGCGACCTGAGCGGATCGCAGCAGCCTTCCGCCCAGTTGCTGGCCGAAGGCAAGGCCCAGTCCATGCGCTCCATCATTCAGCCCGAGGCGCCCGTTTCTGCCGACCAGAAACTAGCCGACGTCTGGCATACCCGGATGATGTCGGGCCTGAAGGGCTGGTCGAGCCGCGACCTCATGCTCACCGAAATCGCGTATGCCTACCAACTGCTCTACCTGCAATCGTTCGTGCTCCTGGAAGATTTCTACATGGATAAAGGCCTCAAAGCCGCCGAGGCCCGGGCATTGGCGCTGACCACGCTCAAGGCGCTGGTGGGGCCGTATGTGGAGCGATTTGTTTAGAGTTTTTGAGTTTTTAAGGGTTGAGTTTTTAATAGCGAACCACAAAAAACTCATACCCTTAAAACTCAAAAACTCTATTTCACTGCAAACTCCAATTCCACCCTGCTATCCACAAACTGCGGGGGCGGCGTGACGAAGCGCAACATGACCTGCACGTTCACCTTGTCGCGCAGGATCAGGTCTTTTACCTCTACCGGGTTGGGGATGAGATCGACAAAAGCGCCGGGATTGTTGGGGAGGGGGAAGCGGTAGAAGATCTCCTTGCCGCACTTGGGGCTTTGGTTGCCCGCTTCGCAGAGGTAGATAGCTATTTCATACACAAACTGGTAGTCGGCGTCGCCGAAGACGGAGGTAAGCCGGCCTATATGGGGCACGAGCGATTTGATGGACGCCGTGTCGATGCCATTCCCCGAAAGGAGCGCCACGGCGTTCGTCGGCACGTTGTCGATGTTGAAATACCAGGTATCCAGGGGGTTCAGCCCCGCCTGAATGATAAAATCCAGGTTTGGAAAGGGGATGATAAAGAGAATATCGTCTTCGTCCTTTTCGCAGCTCAGGGTCAAAGCCGCCATTAAAACCAGAATATACCGGGTCATTTTGTTTTCTTTTATTTGACAACGAAGCATGGGTGCAAAATTATGCCCTACGCTGTAAATTTGCCTATCTTTCCCCCTTCACTTTTCACCCTTCACCAACCATGGGCGAACAGAAAGTATCTCTCGTCGACGACCAGCAACAAATGGAGCGCTTCGTGCGCTACCTCCTCAACGATGTCAAGGCGCTCGAATACATGCTCGACAACGACTGGTTCGAAAGCGACATCACCCGCATCGGGGCCGAACAGGAAATGTGCCTCGTGTTCAACAAGACCCATAAACCGGCGCCTATCGCGGTAGAAGCCCTCGAACGGATGCAGGACCTCGAATGGGCCGGCACCGAGCTCGCCCGCTTCAACCTGGAGATCAACCTCAGCCCTCTCGAATTTAAAGGCAGCTGCCTCCGCGAGCTCGAAAACGAGACCCTCGAACGCCTCCGCATCATGTCGGAGCGCCTCGACCCGCTCGACGCGAGCATCATCCTGATCGGCATCCTTCCGACCCTCCAGAAATCGGACCTGGAAATGCACAACCTGACCCCCGTCAAACGCTATTTTGCGCTGATGGAGGCCCTCAACCGCCAGCTCAAAGGCAGCTCCTACGAACTGCACCTCAACGGCATCGACGAGCTCCATTTGCGCCACCAATCGCCCCTGCTGGAGGCGAGCAATACGAGCTTTCAGGTGCACCTGCAGGTAGCGCCGAAAGATTTTGTAAAAATGTACAATATCTCCCAGGCCCTGGCGGCGCCGGTGCTGGCCATGGGCGCCAACTCGCCCATCGTGTACGGCAAACGGCTCTGGCACGAATCGAGGATCGCCTTGTTCCAGCAAGCCATCGATACGCGCACCTCCAAGGAGCACATGCGCGACCAAAGCCCGCGCGTGAGCTTCGGCAACGGCTGGCTCGACGGCTCCATCATGGAGATCTACAAAGAGGATATCGCCCGGTTCAGGGTCCTACTCGCAGCCGATGTGGAGGAAAATTCCCTCGAATCCATCGCAAACGGGGAAGTGCCCAGCCTTCGCGCCTTACAAGTTCACAACTCCACCGTGTACCGCTGGAACAGGCCCTGCTACGGCATCAGCCCCAACGGGAAGCCGCACCTGCGCATCGAAAACCGGGTGCTGCCGGCCGGCCCCACCGTTATAGACGAGGTGGCGAATGCGGCCTTCTGGCTGGGCGCCATGGTCGGCATGGCCGACGCCGTGGATGACATCCGCGAATTTCTTTCCTTCGACGATGTGACGGACAACTTTACCAAGGCCTCCAAGTTCGGGATCGACAGCAATTTTACCTGGTTCAAGGACCGCAAGGTCACGGCTACCGAGCTGGTGGCGAAGGAACTCCTGCCCATCGCCAGAGCAGGCCTGGAGAAAAAGGGGATCGACAAAAAGGATATCGACCGCTACCTCGGCATCATTGAGGCGCGTGCCAAGCTCCACACCAACGGCGCCCGCTGGCAGTTGCGCGCCTTTACCTCCCTGAAAAACCTCGTCTCGCGGGAGGAAGCCGTGGCCGGTATCACCAACGCCACGATGAAGAATCAAAAATTGGAAAAACCTATTCATACCTGGGAACTGGCCACTATGGACGACCTCAACCACTACCGCCCCTCCAAGATCCGCGTGGAAGAATTCATGGAGACCGACCTGTTCACCGTGCAGAAAGACGATATCATCGAGCTCGTCGCGGAAATGATGGACTGGCGCAAAATCCGCTACATGCCCGTGGAGGATACCAAGGGTAACCTCGTCGGCCTCATCACTTCCCGGCTGCTGCTGCGGTATTTTACCCAGAAAAACAGTCCCCAGGGCAAGGACAAATCGCTGGTGAAGGACATCATGATCCAGACCCCGATCTCCATTTCGCCCAATGCCACTATTGTGGAGGCCATGCACACCATGCGCTCCAACAAACTCGGCTGCCTCCCCGTCGTCAAGAACGGCGAGCTCATCGGCATCATCACGGAAATGGATTTTGTGCGGGTAGCGGGGAGGTTGATCGATCAGATGGAGAAATAAATTTTTAGTTTTTAATTTTTAATTTTTAGTTGGCTTTCAACTAAAAATTAAAAACTAAGAACTCAAAACTCTCTATTCCTCTCCCAATAATTCTGATCCTCCACTTCCTGCAAAATGGCGAGGTAGTTCTCGTAGCGCAGGGGACTGACCTGCCCTGCATCCAACGCTTTTTTCACGGCGCAACCCGGCTCGTTGCGGTGCAGGCAATTGCCGCCGAAGCGGCAGTATTCCGAAAGGGCGAAAAATTCGCGGAAATTGTGGGCCACGATCTGGGGCTCCAGGTGGTTGAAGGAAAGCAATTTGATGCCGGGGGTGTCGATGATGGCGCCGCCGAAATCGAGTCGGTGCATCTCGGCGAAGGTGGTCGTGTGCTGCCCTTTGCCGGAATAGTCGGACAGATCCTGGGTGCGCAACTCCAGTTTGGGCTGGATGCTGTTCACCAGCGAGGATTTTCCAACCCCCGATTGCCCGCCGACCAGGCTGGTTTTGTCTTTCAGGGCTTCTTTTAACTCCTCCAGCCCCTCCCCGTTGATGGCGGAAGTGAGGATGACCTGGTAGCCAATGCTCGTATAGATCTCGCGGAGGAATTCGTATATGTTTCGATCTCCCTCTACGTAGAGGTCCGATTTGTTGAACACCACGATGCCCGGCACCTCGTAGGGCTCGAGCATCAGCAGAAAACGGTCGATGAAGCCTTGTTTCAGATTGGGCTGCACGATAGTAGCTATGACCACCCCCTGGTCGATATTGGAGGCCATGAGGTGCATTTCCACCCGTCCCTTCGGCGATTGCCTGATGATGTAATTTCTACGCGGCAGGATTTCCTTGATCAAGCCCTGCGTGTCATCGGCCTCCAATTGCACCCGCACCTCGTCGCCCACCGCCACCGGGTTGGTGATCCGTTTGTCTTCCAGGCGGAATTTCCCCCCGATCCGGCATGCGAGTATCGCTCCGTCCGTGGTTTCTACCTCGTACCAGCTACCTGTGGATCTGACGACTCTGCCGTACGTTTCTAAAGACATTTTGTATTAGTTTTTAGTCATTAGTTCTTAATTTTTAGTTTTCAGTTAGAGTCAACTAAAAACTACAAATTAAGAACTAAAAACTCTTACCCTTTCACCGCCCCCACCAACTCCAAGAGCACCCCCGCCTCCTTTTCCAACACATTCCCCACCACCACCAAATCCGCTCCTGCTGCGACTGCCGCAGCCGCTTGCTCCGGCGTCCGGATGCCGCCGCCGACGAGGAGGGGCAGGGAAATAGTTTCTCTCACCGCGCGGATCATGGAGGAGGACACCGGATTCATGGCGCCGCTCCCCGCATCCAAATACATCAGTTTGAGGCCTAAAAGTTCCCCGGCGAGGGCGGTTGTTGCGGCGATGTCGTTTTTATCTGCTGGAATGGGCGCCGTCTGGCTCATGTAGGACACCGTCGTGGGTCGGCCGCCGTCGACGAGCAGGTAGCCGGTGGGGAGGACTTCCAGTCCGGATTGCCGCAAATAAGGCGCGGCGATGACGTGCTGCCCGATCAACAACTCGGGGTTTCGGCCGGAGATCAGCGAGAGAAAAAGGATGGCGTCGGCCAGGGGATGGATCTGAAGGGGGCTCCCGGGAAAGAGAATCGTGGGAATGTTACTGTTTGCCTTTATCCGGGTAAGACAGGCCTCCAGGCGGTCTTTTACCAGTAAACTGCCTCCTACAAGAAAGTAATCTACTCCCGCCTCGGCCGCCAAACCAAGCAAGCGGTCCAACTGCGGGTCCTCTGCCCTGTCGGGGTCGATCAGCACGGCGAATTGCTTGCGAGGTTGTAGAATGGATTCGTACAGGCCCATTGAAAGATGCTCGGTCAGGCCAAATATAGACATATTTTGCCCCGGCTTTGCCTTTCTCAGTTAATCCCGGTAATTTTGACCTCCATTTAAATAAACCAACTCCTTATGTACCGCACGCATACCTGTGGCGAATTACGCCTCGAACATACCGGACAGGAAGTCACCCTCAGCGGATGGGTGCAGACCAACCGCGACCTGGGCGCCATGGCCTTCATCGACCTGCGCGACCGCTACGGCATCACCCAATTGGTCTTCAGCGCCGAAACTGATAACGAGCTCTACCAGCAGGCCCGCAAGCTGGGGCGCGAATTCGTGATCTCCGTTTCCGGCCCGGTGCGCGAACGCAGCAGCAAAAATGCCAATCGACCTACCGGAGATATCGAGGTGGAGGTTCGCAGCCTCCAGGTGCTCAACCCCTCTAAAATTCCGCCCTTTACGATCGAGGACGAAACCGACGGGGGCGACGATATCCGCATGAAATACCGCTATCTCGACCTGCGCCGCAGTCCCGTGCAGCGCAATATCATTTTCCGCAGCAACCTGGCCCTGGAAACCCGCAAATACCTCGCCGGGGAAGGTTTCGTGGAAGTGGAAACGCCTTTTCTCATCAAGAGTACCCCGGAAGGCGCCCGCGACTTCGTGGTGCCCAGCCGGATGAACCCGGGCCAGTTTTACGCCCTGCCGCAGTCGCCGCAAACCTTCAAGCAAATATTGATGGTGGCCGGTTTCGACCGCTATTTCCAGATCGTGAAATGTTTCCGCGACGAGGATTTGCGTGCCGATCGTCAGCCGGAATTTACCCAGATCGACTGCGAAATGTCGTTTGTTACCCGCGAAGACATCCTCAATACTTTCGAAGGGCTGACCAAATACCTGTTCAAGGCCACCCTGGGCATCGACCTGCCGGATTTTCCGCGCATGTCGTACGACGAGGCCCTGCGCCGCTTCGGCTCGGACAAGCCGGACCTGCGCTTCGGCATGGAATTTTGCGAACTGAACGAACTGGCCAGGGGCAAAAACTTCCCTGTATTCGACAGCGCCGAACTGGTGGTCGGCATCTGCGCCGAAGGCCAGGCCAATTATACCCGCAAGCAGCTCGACGACCTCACCGATTGGATCAAGCGCCCGCAGATCGGCGCCAAGGGGCTGGTCTATGTGCGCTACAACGAAGACGGTACGCTCAAGTCCTCCGTCGATAAGTTTTTCTCCGAAGAAGACCTCAAGGCCTGGGCCGAAAAAATGAACGCCAAACCCGGCGACCTGATTCTCGTGATGGCTGGAGAGGAGGAGAAGACCCGCAAACAGCTCGGCCAACTGCGCCTGGAAATGGGGCAGAGGATGGGCCTGATGAAACCCATGGATTTCAAACCCCATTGGGTTCTCGACTTCCCCTGCTCGAATGGGACGAAGACTCACAGCGCTTTTTCGCCATGCACCACCCCTTTACCTCCCCCAAGAAAGACGATATCCCGCGCATGATGGACGGTGATTTCCAAACGCTGAAAAACCTCCGCGCCGACGCCTACGACCTGGTCATCAACGGCGTGGAGATTGGCGGGGGCTCCATTCGTATTCACAACCGGGAATTGCAGGAGAAAAACTTCAAGTTGCTGGGCTTTACGCCGGAGCAGGCCGAAAATCAGTTCGGCTTCCTCCTGGGCGCCTTTGAATACGGCGCGCCGCCCCACGGTGGCATCGCCTTCGGTTTCGACCGCCTCTGCGCGGTGATGTCGGGCCAGAGCACCATCCGCGATTTTATCGCATTCCCGAAAAACAACCAGGGCCGCGACATGATGATCGACGCGCCCTCGGAGATCGATGGGGGGCAGTTGAAGGAGTTGTTTTTGGAGGTCAAAATCGAAAAGCAGGGGACATAAGTTTGGGTCCAATTCAATGAAGTCGGGCATTGAGTTTATTATTCAACCGCTTTGCGGTTGCTCTATCTGAATTTCACCGCCCCCCCCGATTATATCGGGGGCTATGAACATTTAATCCCTTCGGGATTGATAACCTTATTGGCAGAAAAGAAACCCTGAAAGGGTTTAATATTTATAGCCCCCGATGCAATCGGGGGTAAAAGTGCGATGGGTGAACAACCGCGGAGCGGTTGAATTTCTTTGAATAAGGTAAGGCTCAGGTTATAATAATCAAGTAGGCCTGACCACCCCGCCTAAATCTTCGAAGTAATCAACTGATAATCCAGGTAGTAGATCAGCTTCAGCGACAAGCTGTTGCGCTGGGGTAGCTCGAAAAGTTGATCCACGCTGCCCCGGTAGTCGTAGCGCACCGTTTCGACCAAATCGTCGAAGCCGAAGATGGAGTTTTTCCAAATGATGAACAGGTCCGAGCCGGGGGCGAAGCGCCAGCGGTAGATGCAGTCGATGTTGAAGGCGTTGAAGCTGTTGTCGCGGAATTCGTCGAAATCGCTGGGGGCCAGCGTGCCGTCTTCGTTCAGGTCGAAGAGCTGCTTGTACTGCACCCTCGACCAATAATGGCGTAGACGGAAGGACAGTACCATGCGGTTGCTGAAGGAAAAGTTGGTTTGCAGCGAATTCTCGATCGTGAGCAGATCGCGGCGACCCAGGATGGGCTGGTCGTTTTCGTCAAAAGTGGTAAAGCCCAGGTCGTCGGGCCAAATGTTGTTGGAGTTGCTGAGCCGTATGTTCCATTTGTCGCTCAGGCGGTAGCGCGCGGCAGTCCAGATATTGAAACGCCGGCGATTCGCCTCGTTGTAAATTCGATAGTTGGTCTCCAGATCAAAGGCCAGTTTCTTCCGGTAGTCGGTCGACAACCAGCCGCCGAAATTGTAGTTGTCCGAAATTTTCAGGAAACGTCCATCGACCCTCGGTTCAAAATAATCGTGGTAAGGCAAAGGCTCGAAATAGGTCCATACGCCGAAGGCAAAGAATTTTTTGGTCGTCAGCCAGGCGTTGGCATTGATCCCGAAATCGATGAACCGGTCGGGTTTGTACAATCGATTGTGGCCGACCCAAATCTCCGCGCCCCCGTTGTTGAATGCGCCGAAGGGTTTGTATTGGTTAAAACTCCCGAAAGCGGAATAGCTCACCCCATTGTTGTTGTACAAAAAGCCCAGGTCGTTGGGGTCGTAGGTATCGCTTTCCACGCCATAGTTCATGCCCCAGCGCCACTGCCCGCTCAGCTTCCTGAGGCCCAGGTAGTAGGTATGTCCCAGGTCGGTGCGATCCGGATGATATTGCTGGCTCAGCGCGCCCTGGCCGGTCAGGCCGTAATTGTTGTCTTTCGTGCGCAGTTCGAAGACCGTGCCGGTGAGGTTGGCGTCGTAAGCGGAGCCCGAACGCCAGACATTCGTGTTGAGCAGGGTGACGTAGGAATTGTTTTTCAGGTTTTGGTCGAACACCAGCACGTTGTAATTGCTGAAAGGGTTGGTTTCAATCGTGCGGGTCTCCCCTGTTTCCATATTCTCCAGCTCCGCATGGGTGGCGCCCGAACTGGCGTTGAAAAGCCCCAGGCCGGTCCCTTTTTTGGTGCGTCCCGATATCTTGGTGGCATTGAGCAATTGGGTGCTGGTAGGGTTGGAGATGATCTCTTCGTTTTCCCGGAGTTGATTTTCGACATCCCAATAATACAGGGGCCGGCCCCCGACGCGGCGGGAGTAGAACCATCCACCCTTGTTGAACAACTCGACCCCCTCGGTAAAGAACTGCCGGTTTTCGTTGAAAAAAACCTCGAAAGGCGACAGGTTGAGCACCTGGTTGTCGGAGATCGCCTCTCCGAAGTCGGGGATCAGGGTCATATCCAGCGTAAAAGCGTCGTTGATGCCGTAGCGGATGTCCATGCCTCCGTTAAAGGAGCGGCCCCAGCTGTTGACGGGGCTTCCGTTGCGGTCGTGGAGATTTTCGGCGTACACGGCCACGAAAGGCGTGGCCGAAAGCCGAAGCGGCGATTTGATGTCGCGGATTCCGTTCAGCTCGCCCGATTGGTTCACGAGGCCTTGCTGCTCCGGGTCGACGGGGTTCCAGAACGATTCCTCTCTATGGCGCCTGACCTGCCGGACGAAGTTCACATGCCAGCTCTGTTCGGCCTGGGCGGGAAAACGGATCGCCGAATAGGGGATGACCATTTCCAAACTCCAACCCTCCGGCGTTCGGCGGGTTTTGACGTCCCAAACCGCATCCCAGTTGGTGTCGCCCCCCTGGACGATACTGGGGCCTCCGCCTCCGCCAAGGGCAGAGTATTTCAGGTCGAATTGCACGCCTGCGGGCGTCGTCAGAAAGCCAAGACCGTTGATGCCGTCCTTATACGCGTCGATGATGATGCCGAAATAGTCGGTATTGCCGAGTTGGTCGCGATCGGTCAGCTCCTGCATGATGCTGTCGGGCTGCTCGTCGTAGAGTATGGCCCCGACGAAAAGGGCCACGTCGTTATAGAGGATACGGACCTCGGAGCGGTGTTTGCTGGGCGCTCCTGGGCTGGGCACTGTCTGGGTGAATTGTTCGGCCAAAACGGCCTCTCGCCATTCGGCCTCATCCAGGGCTCCATCGACCTTGATCCCGGTCTCGATCCGGAAAGCTTCCAATTGTTTTTTTGCGGGGGGATCGCCAAATCCCGAAACAGCGGAAGAAAACCCGGCGAGAAGGACGGGAACGAGAAGATGTTTTTTCATAGGTGCTCTGGATTTTGCGTTCGCGGAAGGACAAGGCGCCACCGCGCCAGTTGCACTATTCCCGATAATTCCTACCGCTTTCTCATTCCCTGTCTTATCCTCGCCATAAATTTGTATTTTTCCGGTTGAATCATTTGATGACCAGGCCAGGCAGTGAAGAATTTTTTACCACCTTTCATACAGGACCAATACCTTAAGGGGGTCCGGCAGGGCAGTTTCGATGCCTACACCATGTTCGTCGATCTGTCGGGTTTCACCTCGATGACCGAGACGCTCATGCGGCAGGGCAACGCCGGGGCCGAAAAGCTGTCGCGCATCCTCAACTCGATCTTCAGGCCGCCCGTGAGCCTCGTCTACCAACGGGGTGGGTTCATCCCCTATTTCGCGGGCGACGCGTTTACCGCCATTTTCCCAAAGCAGGATAACCCTTCCAATACGGCCGACTTCCTCCTCACGGCCGACGAGATCTGCTGTCTGGTCTCTTCCCCCGATTTCAATATGGAGGAATTCCGCATCGGCATGAAGGTGGGCCTTTCCTTCGGAAAAGTGGAATGGGGCTTCGTCGGCGGCAACCGCCAGTCCTTTTATTTCCGGGGACCCGGCATCGACCAATGCGCCGAAAGCCAGATGCACGCCAGCATCGGGGAGATCGTCCTGGACGATGAGCTCAAATTGGAGCTACCGGATATCGTGCACACCACGTCACATGGGTCGAAGGGCTATCACCTTCTTTCCTGCCCACTTCCCTTCGCCAAGCCCCAGGCGCTTTCGCCCCACATCATAGAAACCCAGCTTCCGGAGGATATTCTGGCCCTGTTTATGCCGCGGCAGGTTATCGAATTCAATGAACGGGGGGAGTTTCGCAGCGTGGTGTCGGTATTTTGTTCCTTTTCGGGCGTAGAAGACCACGACACCCTCGATCGGTTTACCTCCATCTTCCTGGAGTTGATCCACAATTTTTCCGGCTACTTCAAGGAGGTGGACTTCGGCGACAAAGGGGGCGTACTGGTTGGGTTTTTCGGCGCCCCGGTTTCCTTCGAAAACAACGTTGGGCGGGCCCTTGAATTCGTGACCACCCTCCGCGAGGAGCTGGCCGAGCTGCAAAACGAAACGAGGCTGCTGTACCGCATTGCCCTCACCTCAGGTATCGCCTATACCGGCCTGGTCGGCGGCGACGAGCGTTGCCAGTATGCGGCGGTCGGAAACCGCGTCAACCTCGCAGCCCGCCTGATGACCCATGCGGATTGGGGGGAGGTGCTGGTGGACGAAGAGGTGCGCAAAAACCGCCTGTTTTCTTTCAAACACAAGGGCGATATTTCCTACAAAGGAGTGCCCGGCCCCGTGCCCACCTATATTTTCCTGGGCCGCAACCTCGAACAGGAGCCCGCATTTGCAGGGGCCATGGTGGGTCGCGACAAGGAATTCGGCGATCTGCTCCGCTTTTCGATGGAGGTTTTCCAGCAGCAGCGTGCAGGCATCGCCTTTATTTACGGCGAAGCCGGAATCGGCAAAAGCCGGCTGGTCTTCGAACTGCGCAAAAAGCTCACCGAGGCCTACCCCATCAGTTGGCTCACCTCCCTGGCCGACCAGATCCTCCGGAAACCCTTCAACGCCTTTATATACTGCCTGAAAAATTACTTCGATCAGGCTCCCGAGTTCGAACCCGCCACCAACCTCAAACATTTCGAACAGTGGTTTGGCGACCTGGTCGAGCACCTGCAGCAAAGCAAACACTCCGAGGCGCCCGCTGTCCTGCGGGAGCTCCTGCGCACCAAGCCCATCCTGGCTGCGCTCGTAGGGTTGAAAACCGAAGACTCCATCTGGCAGAGCCTCGACGCCCCGGGCCGATACCAGAACACCATCGCGGCCATTTCCACCCTCTTCATCGCCGAATCCCTGGTACAGCCCACGGTCATCGAACTGGAGGACGCCCATTGGCTCGACGAAAGCTCCAGGGATTTTATGGAGCAGTTCCTTCCCCGCGTCGCCAACTTCCCGGCCCTCGTGCTCCTTCCGGCCCGCTATGCCGACGACGGCTCCAAGCCCCAAATCCTGACAGGCGAAAGACTCGAAGGCCGCAATATACCCTTCCTGGAGATCGACCTCAACATCCTCCAACCCGAGACCCTTCGCACCTACGCCGAATCCTACCTGAAAGGACAGATCAGCCCGGAGTTTTTCGAACTCCTTCAGCGAACCACCAACGGCAATCCCTTTTACCTGGAGCAATTGCTCGAATATTTCACGGAAAGCAACCTGCTGGACCATGAAGACGGCTTGTGGCATATCCGCGACAACAGCATCCGCCTGTCCAATTCCGTGCAGGCCATCCTCACGGCCCGTATCGACCGGCTCTCCTCCCTGGTGCGCGAGACCGTCAAGGCGGCAGCCGTGATCGGCCGGGAATTTGAAGTGCCCGTGCTCAATGAGGTGATGAGGGTGCAGGAGGCCTTTTCCCTGATGAACGGCAATACCTCCAAAGTCCTGCAGGAACAGATCAAACTCGCAGAAAAAAGCCAGATTTGGCGGGCGATGAACGAGCTGCGCTATATCTTCAAGCACTCCCTCCTCCGCGAAGCCGTGTACGACATGCAGATGCGCACCCGCCTCCGGGAGCTGCACCTGCTCATCGCCGAAGCCATCGAAAAAATATACGCCGACCAACTGGAGGACCACTATTTCGACCTCGCCTTTCACTACGAGCAATCCGATGTGCTCGACAAGACCATGGAGTACCTGCAAAAAGCGGCCGAACACGCCAGGCAGTACTATCAAAACCGGCAGGCGCTCATCTGCTACGACAAACTGCTCGAATTCCTGGAAAAGGAAGTCGAAGACAAAACCCTCGAAATACAAACCCTTCTCTCCAAAGGAAAGGTGCTCGAACTCACCGGAGTCTGGGACGAAGCCGGTGCGGCATACAACAGAGCGCTTTTCCTGGCCAAGGAACTGGGCGAGAAGAACCTGCTCGGCAGAGCCCACAACAACCTGGGGCACCTGCTCCTCCTCCGGGGAGAATACAAGGAGGCGAGGCTCTACCTGGAACTATCGGCCTCCTTCTTCGAAACGGTAAACGATTCCTTTGGCATCGCAAAAGTGTACGGAGATCTGGGCAACTTGTTTTTCCGGCAGGGAAACTACGAATCGGCCAAGTCCTCTTTCACCCAAAGCATCAACCTGAGCCGTGAACTGGAATACAGCGCCTCCTTCACCCAGATCGTAGCCAACCTCGCCCTGGCCTACATGAACCAGGGCGCCTACGACGAAGGGCTGCGCTGGCTGCAAACCCAGCTCGAACTGGCCCGGCAAAACCAGGACAAACAAGGCATGGCCACCCTCCATATCAACATGGGGATACTCAACTTCGAAAAGGGCGACATCGAGAACTCCCAGCAATGCCATGAAAAGGGGCTGGTCCTGGCCCAGGAGTTGGGCAACAAGCTCCTCAACGCTATCGCCGTGGGCTGCCTGGGCAGCGTCAAAGAGCGCAAAGGCGATTTCCAGGGCGCCATGGAGCATTTTCAGGAGGACCTCGAACTGGCGGAAGAACTCGGCGACCCGCAGGGGATCGCCATTGCCCATTGCCTGCTCGGAGAGTTGTTCAGCGTGATGGGGCGTTTCGACGAGGCTATCCTGCACCTGGAAAAAGCCTGTACCGTAAGCACGGACCTCGGTTATAAAAAAGGCCTCGCAAAGGCGGTAAATACCCTGGGCGACGTACATTTTTTCATGGGCAACCATGGGCGCTCGCTCGAATATTACGACCGGGCTATCGAAGTGACCCGCGAGATCAACAACAAGCTCGTGCTGGGAAACAGCCTCTCCGAAAAGTCAACGGTCCTGCTTACCACCGGAAATTTGGAGGAGAGCAGGAAAATATACGAAGAAGTGTTGGCGTTAGCCACTGACCTGGGAAATCCGGACCTGCTATTCGATGTGCAATTGCTGGGTCTGCGGATCAACCAAAAAGCGGGAAACCGCGAAGAAACGCTTCGGGACATCGAAAAGGCCTTGTCCAAAAACCCCGGCAATGCCGAAAAAGCGGCGCTGCATTTTCTGGCCTTCGAGATCGAACCCAACCCAAAGGACCATTATCAGGCCATTTCCCTTTACCGGGATCTGTTTGACCAAACGCCCAAATTCATTTACAAACAACGCATTGCGCAGCTGGAAGAATGGCGCTCCTAAACCGCATTCCCATGTCCATAAGCCTTTTCCTCACCCTGCTTTTACAGGGATGCCTTCCTACTCCCATATTGACCGATTTTCCGTATCAGCTCGATTCGGCCACCCAGACCTTCGAACTGCCCATGGCACTTAAAGAGATCTCCGGCATTACCCTGGGCTTCGATGAAAAGATGTTGGTCGCCGTGGAAGACGAAACGGGCCGCTTTTTTACGATCGACAAAACCAACGGGGCCGTGGTGAAGGAAGTGACGTTCTGGAAAGACGGCGACTATGAGGATGTGGAAGTGGTGAACGGCGAGATCTATGCCGTAAAAAGCAACGGAAACATCTACCGCATACAGAAACCGGCCACCCCGGAGCAGGTCGTGGTGAAATACGAATCGCCCCTGAGCAAGGCCTGCGATGTAGAAGGCCTGGCCCACGAACCGGCCAAAAACCGGCTCCTCCTCAGTTGTAAGGGCAATTACGGTGGAGTCCCCAAGTCCCGCGCCGTGCTTTCTTTCGACCTGAAAACCCTGACCTACGACACCATTCCGGTCTATACCATCCATTGGGATTCCATCGTGGCCTTTATTCGCGCCAACCCAACCCTCGATCGCTGGGAAAAGCTCCAGGAGGTTTTCGACCCTTCGCAGCCCGAACTGTCTTTTTCGCCCTCCGCCCTGGCCATCCACCCGATCAACGGACAGCTCTATCTTTTGTCTTCCGTAGGCAAACTCCTCCTGGTCCTCGACCGGCAAAGCGGCGAAATCCTCTATATCCAGAAGTTGAGCAAAAAGGTGCACCCTCAACCCGAAGGGCTCTGCTTCGATGGAGACGGAACGATGTACATCTCCAACGAAGGAAAAGAAGGCCTTCCCCTGATCCACCGGTTTTCATACCAACCAAAGAAATAAGGCGCTATTCAATCCCTTCTTTGCAAAACATTCCGGACAGATTACCTTTGTGTCCGTGTTCACCCATTTAGACAATTCTCCAAATTCAACTGAGATGAGCAATATCTCCCCCATCCTGCTTGTGGTCGTTTTGTTATTCGGCGCTTGTTCCGAAAAAGAGGCCTCTCTCCCCGGAACGGGCGGCAAACCATTATTTACGCTCTTAAGCCCGGCCGAAACGGGGATCGACTTCGTGAACGCGCTTCACGACGATCCGACCACCGATTGGAACGTCCTTTCCTACCAGTATTTTTACAACGGCGCCGGCGTCGCGGTAGGAGATATCGACAACGACGGGCTGTCCGACCTGTTCTTCGCCGCAAATGAAGAGCCGAACCGTCTATACCGCAACAAAGGAAACCTCCAGTTTGAAGATATTACCGAGAAGGCCGGGGTGAATCAGGGCAAAAAATGGTCGACCGGCGCTACGATGGCCGATGTCAACGCCGATGGCTTTCTGGACATCTACGTCGGACAGGCCGGCCCCTACAAGGACGCCAAAGACCGCAAAAACCTGCTTTTTATCAATAACGGCGACGGTACTTTCTCCGAAAAAGCAGAAGAATACGGCCTCGCAGACGGCAATTACACCACACAGGCCGCCTTTTTCGACTACGACAAGGACGGAGACCTCGATTGCTATGTGCTCAACGAATCCAAATACGCGGGGGTCATCTTCCAAACGGTCTTCGAAGACCTCAAGAAAAAAGAGAACATGGACGCCGCCAGCGGGCACCTTTACCGCAACGACGGGGGGAAATTCACCAAGGTGACCGAACAGGCAGGCGTGCTGCGCTACGGATACGGACTCGGGCTAGTGGTAAACGACATCGACCAGGACGGCTGGACCGACATCTACGTGGCCAACGACTATTCCGTGCCTGATTTTATGTTTATCAACAACGGGGACGGCACCTTCACCGACCGCATCAAGGAGAAGACCCGCCAGGTGTCCTTCTTTGCCATGGGCTGCGATATCGCCGACATCAACAACGACTGCCTGCCGGAAATAGCCGTGGTGGACATGGCCGCCAAAGACCATTTCAAGGACAAAACCCTCATGGCCTCTATGGACATCCAGGGCTTCTGGTTTTTTGTCGAAACGATGGGGTATCAGTACCAATACATGTTCAATTCCCTCCAACTGAACAACGGCAACGGCAGTTTCAGCAACATCGCCGCTTTGTCGGGACTTCTTCGCTCCGATTGGAGCTGGGCCGCCGTGCTGGCCGATTTCGACCTCGACGGATATAAAGACTACTACATCAGCAACGGTTTCAGGCGGTATTCCCGCGACAACGATTTTCGCCGCGAGATGGCCGCTATTCGCGATGCCAACGGGGGCACGGTTCCCCTGAATATGCGCGAAGAGGTTTACAAGAAAATGCCGGAGGTCATCGACCCCAATTTCATGTTCAAAAACAACGGCGACCTGACCTTCTCCGATGTATCCCAGCCCTGGGGTCTTGCCCAACCCAACTACTCCAACGGCTGCGCTTACGCGGACCTCGACAACGACGGCGACCTGGAATTGATCCTCAACAACATCGACCAGGAAGCCTTTGTGTACAAAAACCTCGCGGTCGAACAGAAAAAGGGCAATTTCCTCACCCTTCAATTGAAACCAAAAAAAACCGGCGCCTCCGCTTTTAACGCCCGGGTGACTCTGTACTATGGCGACCATAAGCGCCAATACCAGGAATTTCACCCCGTGAGGGGCTATGAGGGCAGCATGGACCACTACCTGCATTTCGGCATGGAATCGGTTGCCAAAGTGGATAAGATCCGCGTGGAATGGCTCGACGGCGATGTGCAGGAGTGGAAAGACGTGGCCACCAACCAACGCCTGACCCTGGATCAATCGCAAGGAACGGCCGCCGTGGCCGAAACGGCTGAAAAAGTTTCGCCCCCTTTCCGCGAGGTGGATATGACCACTCTAAAGGTCAACTTCCGGCATGTGGAAAATGCCTTCGACGACTTTGCAAAGGAGGTCCTCCTGCCCCATCGCCAATCGACCCTCGGCCCCGGGCTGGCCGCGGGGGACATTAACGGCGACGGGCTCGACGATTTTTACATTGGCGGAGCGGCCGGCCAGAGCGGCGTGCTGTATGTCCAGCAAGCCGACGGGACTTTTTTGGTCAACGAACACCAGCCCTGGGCCATGGATGCGGCCGCAGAAGATATGGGCGCCCTGTTTTTCGATGCCGAGGGAGACGGCGACCCCGACCTGTACGTCGTCAGCGGAGGTGGCGGGGAGATGGAAGCCAAGCCCGAACTATTGCAGGACCGCCTCTACATCAATCTGGACGGCAAGGGCCGCTTCGCCAAGGTGAACGCCCTGCCCACCATGCAAAGCGCAGGTTCTATCGTCAAAGCAAGCGATTTTGACGGAGACGGCGACCTCGACCTCTTCGTCGGCGGAGGAGCCGTGCCGGGCAAATATCCCTTCCCCTCGCGGAGCTATTTGCTTCGCAACGACAACAAAAAATTCACCGACGTCACCCAGGAATACGCCCCCGATCTGATGACCCCGGGCATGGTCAAGGACGCGGTTTTTACAGACCTCAACGGCGATAAATCCGCCGATCTGGTGCTCGTGGGAGAGTGGATGCCCGTCAGCGTGTACCTCCACGACAAAGGCAAATTCAGGGACGCGACATCCGAATACGGCCTGGAGAACCTCAAAGGCTGGTGGTACAGCATCGCCGCAGCGGATCTCGATGGGGACGGCGACACAGACTTCGTCCTCGGCAACCTGGGCAAAAACGCCAAGTTCTATGCCTCCAGGGAGAAACCCTTCAATGTCTTCGCCGGCGATTTCGACAAGAACAACACCTGCGATATCGTGCTGAGCAAGGAGTACAACGGAAAGCTCGTGCCTGCCCGCGGCCGCCAGTGTTCTTCCGAACAGATGCCCTTTATCAAGCAGAAATTCCCGACTTACAAGGATTTTGCCAGCGCCGATCTGGAGGACATTCTCGGTGAAAAAAACCTCGAGGAAGCCCTGCACCTGGAGGTAACCACTTTCGGTTCCATGATGTTGATCAATGAGGGCAACGGCAAATTTTCGGAGAAGTACCTGCCCAACCTGGCGCAGATCTCGCCGATCAAGCGGATTATTGCCGAAGACTTCAACGGCGACGGACAGCTCGACCTGCTCCTCGTCGGGAACATGTACGAAGCGGAAGTGGAGACGCCCCGCTACGATGCCGGTAACGGGCTGCTGATGCTGGGCGACGGCAAGGGAAATTTCGAACCGCAGCCGATCGTCCGTTCGGGCTTTTTTGCGCCGAAAAACGCAAAAGATATGGCCCTGCTGCGGACCATCAACGGCGAAAAATTGTTGTTGGTAGCAAACAACAGCGATGTGCCCCAGGCTTTTCGGACTGGAAAATCAGCTTTATTGGGAATGAGATAAAACAAACCGCAAAGACGCTAAGACGCTAAGGCGACGCAATGTATCTTCGCGGTATTCTTCGCGCTCTTTGCGCCTTTGCGGTTAAAATCTGATAATATGAGCATTGTTGAAATGAAAGTCCCCGTCATCGGGGAATCCATAAGCGAAGTGACCTTATCCCAATGGCTGGTGGCCGACGGGGAATACGTGACCCTCGACCAACCCATTTGCGAATTCGAATCGGACAAGGCTACCCTGGAGTTTCCGGCGGAAGCTTCCGGAAAGTTGATCCATGTGGCCGCCACAGGCTCTGATCTTAAGATCGGCGCGCTGGTAGCAAAGATCGATACCAGCGCCGCCAAAACGGAAGCCAAGACCGAAGCAAAAACCGAAACCAAAACCGAAGCGCCCAAGAAGGAGGAAGCTCCTGCAGCGTCCGGCGCCTCCTACGCCAGCGGGCACCCATCCCCTGCCGCTTCGAAGATCCTCAAGGAAAGCGATATCCAGCCTTCTTCCGTGGAAGGGTCCGGCCGCGACGGCCGCATCACGAAAGAAGACGCCCAGAAAGCAGTGGAAGCCAAAAAAAGCGCTCCCGCTGCCCCTAAACCCGAAGCCCCTGCGTCAGCAGCCTTTAGCCGCAACTCAGCCCGCAAAAGATGTCTCGCATGCGCCGCACCATCGCCCGGCGCCTCGTGTCGGCCAAAAATGAGACGGCCATGCTCACCACCTTCAACGAGGTGGACATGAGCGCCATCATGGCGCTCCGGACGAAGTACAACGAGCGTTTCGAGAAAAAATACGGCATCAAGATCGGCTTCATGTCGCTCTTCGCCAAGGCCTGCACCAGGGCCCTGCTGGAGATGCCCGACGTCAACGCCATGATCGACGGCGACGAAATCGTCTACCACAACTACGTCGATATTTCCATCGCCATCTCCACGCCCAATGGGCTGGTCGTGCCCCCGGTGCGCAACGTAGAGTCGCTTTCCATCGCCGAATTCGAGTTCGCCGTAAAAGAGCTCTCCGGCAAAGCCCGCGAGGGGACCCTCAGCCTGGAGGACATGTCGGGCGGCACCTTCACCATCACCAACGGCGGCATCTTCGGCTCCCTGATGAGCACGCCCATCATCAACGAACCGCAATCGGCCATCCTGGGCATGCACGCCATCAAGGAGCGCCCCGTGGCCGTCAACGGCCAGGTGGAGATCCGCCCCATGATGTACCTGGCCCTCTCCTACGACCACCGCATCATCGACGGCAGCACCTCGGTCACCTTCCTCGTGCGGGTGAAGGAATTGCTGGAAGATCCGACGGGGATGTTGTTGGAGATTTGAAATTGAAGTTTAGATCATGATGCATACTCAATATTTATCGGAATCAAGTATTAAATTACCTTTATTTTGATATACCAATCTTCGCCATCTCCATGTATTCATCTGTAGAGTAATCTTTGCCTTGAATACTTGAAAATTCGACAAAGCCCCATATGTAAATAGTTTCTTGAATTTTAGTTGATCTATCAGGGAAGTTTTCAACGTAGACTAAAAAGGCTGCTAAAGCCATTTGTTTAATAGTTTTTCTTTCTTTGTCTGATTTTATTTCTTCTAAATCTGATAACATAACATTACCTATTTTTTGAAAAGCGTATTGACTTCTTATTTGTGTTAAATTTTCAATATATGATCGATAGTCTTTCTTGTATGTGAAGTGTAATTTCTCTTCCAATTGGCTAATCACCAACGTGTCATTTAGCTTTCCAAGTCTTGCAAGACATACATTCAAATCAATCGTATCGAATCTAAATGGTTCGTTGTACAAAGCAAAGTGCAGATGATTTACGGCATCAATGTTTTCCTTGATAAATATTATTGTTAAATCTATACTATCGATTTCTAAAAAGCTAAGATAATAAGGTACCCATGATTGCCATTTTAAAATTTCTTCAGGATTTGCAAGGCTACTCAGCTTTTCTATCGATTCATTAGAATATAAGCTTTTCTTAAAATGTCTTCCAACAAATGCACAATCTTTAATTAAAGTCTGTACGTCTATAATATCAATCAAGGTATTTAAAAAAAAGGAATCATTTTGGTCATCATACTCATCTCCAGTCAAAATAAATGAAAGCGATTGAATCCCCTTTTCTGTTATTTCACTTCTCCTTTCAAGGATAAATTTTTTAGCCAATTCTTTTAATTCCTCATCCGTTGGTCTCCATGTATATTTCCCATCAATGTTTTCACCTTTAAGTCTTTTATAAATTGCCTCTTCATCACTCAAAATCTGAGCTTGCATTGAGAGCGATGATACAAATGTTAGTATCGTAATTAATATTAATTTGTCCATTGGTATGCTCTTATTTTGTATCCTGTTAATATATTTACATAATCCATTAATGGTATCCGTTCGGGCAACCCCATGTTTTCTATAGATCAGGAGCTAAAAAACGCAGAATGAAAAGGCTATCAAACCGAACAGTTTATGATTAACGTTTGCCATAAACGCAGGCCGGGCGTTTAGCCTCCCTTCCCTTTTATCCAGTGTTATGCAACGTATTTTCATTTATCCCAATTTTCAAATCTTTCCTTTGTTAAAAGGTAATCTCTTTTATCAAAGTTCTTCAAACTATCTACTATGTAGGTGGTCAAATTGATGTCTCCCTGCCTCAACGCCTCCCCCCCAGATCCAATCCCATATTCAAAGACGATGATTAAATTTGAATCAATATTTATGATGCTATCTCTCCCTGAAATGTATTTATTGAGAAGAAGCATCGAATCATTTCTTTCATAATATAAATTCAAATGTTCTTTCGAATCTATCCAACCGCTATTTGGTTTAAATTTGGTTCTCAATATTCCTGATTTAGGTATTCGGTAAATGCGAGTCTTTCCCTCATATTCCACAGGTTTACCTTCGTTTTGATTAAAGAAAATATAAACATCTCCCTTATACCCGTATGGCAATATATGTGTTTCTGGAACCATTTTCTTGCACCCTCCTCCAAATGCAAAAACCGCCCATATAAGATATAATCCATATAGAAAAACAAGGGCAAATACGGATTTTAATATTATACTACGAATGTTCATGTCCATTAATATTAATTTCCACAATTGAATGTTTGGCTTTATGAATGTAACGCCCTTCGTTGGCATTTGGGTGGCATTATCCTCAAGCCTTTGTTCGACAATTATTTATGGCTATCGGTTAGAATATTTCCCATTGAATCCGTGCTAAATAACAATGGTTGGTGGTCACGATCATCTTGAAAAGAAGTTTCTACGATATATTTGCAATTTCCATAAATAAGTTCGCCTCTATCCTGCGACCATCCAGATTGAAAATCTTTGTTCCAGTTTTTTAAACAAAATTTATTACTATCCCCCTTGTTAGAAAAATAGTCTGCCAATATCAAGGAATCATTACTACTAGAAGTGATTGTTATATTAATTTGATAAATTTTATTGTATTTTCGAATTATGCAATACTCTTCTGGCAATACAAGAATAGAATCTTGTCTGCATCCAAAGAATACAACCATTGATATGAAAATTATTTGTGTGGATATTCGTCCCATAAATTTCCGAATTTATTCTTCTTTCTGCCTTTGTTTGTACCTTTGCCATGGGTCCGGGATTGTACCTTTGTTTGTTGGAACTTCCAACGTACAAACCTAGACCCGCTTTTCTCCTATCCTACCTATTCATGCAACAAAGCCTTTCTTTATTTTGAATTACATGATCTCTTTGGCCAACATGTACCATTTCTGACCTATTTTCTTTAAATAAAACATAGAATTTTCTCCAGAATTGTTTGTTTTTAAGAACAAAATAGCTTTATCAGACATCTCATTCAGATAAATTTTCGAAAATTGATACAATACAGAGAATGGTTGATCACAATTAGCGTTTTTTTCGACAACATTTATCCCTGACTTCACTAAATCTAAATTTGAAAAAAGAACTTCATCAAAAAAAGAAATTCCTTCCCCACCAAGAAATATCTGCGCCCTCTCCCAACTAACCTTTTGAACGAAACCAAGCTCAGTTGCAAGTTCCAAATCGAACTCAATCCTAATACAATTCTTTTTGAAAACTGGATGACCCTTTCCTCTCCACCTTGCACTTTTGGATAACATGGCAAAGTATCAAATGGAGGTATTTCAGGGGCATTCAATCCCTCAGGAATTGAATCCTTTGAATCTTTGGCATTAAAATTAAATTCACACGGCACAGTCAACTTAAATTCAAAATTCAAAACGGCATTAATTATTTCCTCAAATTCATTCATGGGTCGACTCTGTTTGCATGACCCTAATAAACAAAGAAAAATAGAACACAAGACCCATTTTATTGTTGTTCGCACGGCAAAATTGTGTTATTTTTTAACAACTCTGATTGATCTTCCATTTCTGTATTCAGTGGGTAAGGGTGTTGGGTGTAACTGCAAGGCTCAATGAAATGTCTCCCGAGCAGGGTATCCTGGTTGGCAGGGGTAAGTCATCCGGCACAACCAAACTCGTAAAATATGTTACGCGAGTAGTTTACCCCCTTCATCTTCTCCTTCTCCAACCGTTGTTGTAACCTATCAGATACATACACGCCCCATGCAAAGGGCCCCCGGATGATTGGGAACATGTCGTACTTCATCGCTTCCGGGCAGCATATCCGTTTTTCCCAAATCATCAATTTTTTCTCAATGGAATAGTATGTGGCCTTTTCTTCATAATCCTCTGAGGAGTCGATCCTAATATTGTCGTTTTCGATGAGGGAATGATAATCCTGTTTGTTCACATAGGCAGAGGTAAAATCACGCGGCACCAGCCAAAATTCAGAATTTTTAAAGTCGACGAACCCGCTAAAATCCGAGTGGAAGTAAACGAAGCTTAAATCATCCCTCAATTCCCCCTTGTAAGTGTATCTATAGATATCAAATGGCCCTTGCCGGGTATCAAAAACAGCTTTCTCCAAGGGATTGACATCCGGGCATTTATTAGTGTCTGAGTTCCTTCCTTCAAAATTTTCATAAAACTCATGACCGCAATAATCGAATCCTTCGTATTGGTTGCAGTTCCAACGAGGAAATCTTTTCTCAATATAAAATCTTTTATATGGCATTTTCAAAAATTTAAACCATCTATTGTGAATACAGGAACATTATTCTTAAAAAATAATCATTCAGGCTTTTATTTTGATCTCCGTGGCCAGGTCCTTGTCTTTGCCGCAGGAAGTGGCAAGCAGGGCGATCACAGTGAGGGCGAGGAAAAGAGGCAGGTGGTGAATGGTCATGTGTAATGGATTTTGTTTGTTTA
>JADJBL010000044.1 GCA_016703765.1 Saprospirales bacterium | reverse complement strand
GCCTTGCGGCGGGTGCCGCAAGGCCTCTTTTGTTTGCAATAATTTGTTTGAATCTTTTTGTTTTTTGTAATTTGGGCAGGTATGAAAACAAGCAAACCAAAAGAAATCCGGCAAATTAGCGAGAATGAATTTATCGCGATTTGCCAATCTTCAGTGACAATGGCAGAAGCGGCAGTTCATCTGGGGCTTCATTTTAACACATTTAAGCGTTACGCACTGAAGGTGGGATGTTACCGCCCTAATCAGGCTGGCATTGGGATTAGAAAGAATATGCCTAAAATACCAATTGAAGATATCATCGAAAAAGGTTTATAGCCTCATTTTCAATCGCATAAACTCAAAAACCGGCTGATTGACGAAAGGATAAAAGAGCGCAGATGTGAGAATTGCGGATTGGAAACCTGGCTTGGGAATCCCCTTTCATTGGAGTTGCATCATATCGACGGTATAAGATCAAATCACCATCTTTCCAATTTAATGCTGCTTTGCCCTAACTGCCATAGCCAAACGGAGACATTTCGGGCGAAGAATTTGCTCGCAAAGGAAAGAACTATACCCTAATTTTTCACCAACTCCTTCTCAATAATCGACTTCAAAGCGGCCTTGGAAAGTGCGCCGGCCTGCATCATAGGACGTCCTTCCCTGGGGATGAACAGAAGGGAGGGGATGCTCCGGATGCCAAAAATAGAGGACAGCTCCATTTCCACCTCCGTATCCACTTTATAGACGACGAGTTTGTCCTTGTATTCTTCCGACAGCTCCTCCATGATGGGGCTACCATTTACAGGGTCCGCACCAGTCTGCGTAGAAGTCGATGATGGCCGGAACCTCGCCCCTTGAAATTCCATTCCTTCTCGGTGGTATAATCGAAAACCTGGTTTTTGAAAGTTTCTGCGGTCATTTTGACGGTTGACATAGCGTAAATTTTTCACAAAGATAAAGGAGGCGGGGGTTGGAGTATGTGATCGAAGTTACAATATCGATGGCGCAAAAAATTTTGCACCTTCCGGCTTATGTCCTCGCCTTGAGCACCTTGTCAGCCGCCAGCTTTCCCGTCAGAATGGAGATCGGCAAACCTGAAGGACTGTACACCCACTGTCCTGCCTGGAAAATGGAAGGTAATGGGGTATTAACAGACGAGGCAACCTTCAGTATATTACTGACCGCCGGCATCACCTTGTTCGTAAAGGCCCAGCCGGTGATCCCGCCATCAGAATTGCCGGTGAACCGTTCGATTGTCAGCGGGGAGGAGGAGAAACGGTCGGATATCTTGTCTTTGATACCCGGGAAGATGGTTTGATCCAGGATCTGTATGAATTTCATTTCCAGAAACTCTTTCATCTCCTCCGACCAACCGTGCTCATCGATCTTTTTTGCCAGCTGGTAATCAAATAAAAAGCTCACAATCAAACCAGTCTGCCCTTCCGGGGCAAGCGTTTCATCCCGAAGCACGGGTATTGATATCTCAAAAGTGTTTAAGTCGCAGTAATCGGTCAGGTAATCCTTAACCCTGTTTTTCAGGGTAAGGTTCCCAGGTTCCGGGGGTGTCGTGTTCAGAAATGGATCTATATGCTCACGTGACAATCCGGACAGACCGGTTTTAACAGGAGTGTAAAAGAAATGCCCGCTGCAGATACGGGAGAAGTACTCCTTGCTTTCATTAATTGTCAGGTAAACCGTAAATACAGAATCTCCGCCCTTTAAATCTTTCAGCAGGGTAAGTTTTTCGGAAACTGTTCGAATGATCCGCTTGTCAGAAAGGATATCCCGGGAATACTCCTGAACAACTGCTTCATGTCAGCCGCCCAGACCAGTTTATCGTATCCGGCCTTGTTGCCCTTGTCATCTGTCACATACTTTTCCTCCGGATTAACGGTCACAATGGCTGTGGAGGTTTTGATCTCCCCCCCGTTCCTGCGGATGAATTCAACCATTTTATCAATAAGTACTGCCGTGCCGCCTTTGGGATAATAATAATCCAGATACAGGCTGAAATAGCCGAGGGCAAAGGAAGTGGGTGTTTTCTGAAAGAAATGCTGGGCTATTGCATCAATAAGCTGCCGGTTCTCTGTCAGTTTCCTTAAGTGATCATCAACAGGCTCCTTCAGCCTGTTTATTTTGCGGACGGTATTCATGAATTTAAACATCCACGGCAGGATGACTTTCAGCAGATATTTTTTGTCTTTCTTCAGATCAAGGAATAAGGGATTATCGATGCCATAAAGGACATCCATGTAATCCATGATCTTTCGGATCTCCAGCATGATCCGGTTGATGTCTTTTACTGTCCGGAAATAAGGAATTCAGGAGTTCCTCATATTGGATGATGCTATCGCGATCCTCAATTCTGATTACGCGGTCGCCGATACCAATGGTTACCGGGCTTTTAACAAAATCGATTTCAATCCCGAGCTGACGAAGCATTGGGTGAACGATGCCTGAATTCTCAATGGAGCGCAATCCTGAATCAAAAAAAACATGATTGCGGCTAAAGGTCTGAACCAAGCCTCCGGCTTTCGGTTGTTTTTCGAAAACCACGACTGACCGGCCCGCCCGGGAAATATAGGCAGCAGCAGTCAAGCCTGCGATACCGCCACCAACTATTACCGTATTATACTTCATAAAAATCCCCCTGATGAAGACCTGTTAATTCCTTGCTGATCTGAAATATCCGCCTGCCCATTTCCCTGTTTCTGGCATGCGGGGCAGGATTCTCCTCGTTGGTGAGGTTAAAAAACCTGCCGGACACCCCTTCCATATCGGTAGAGGAGGCCAGGTAATAAATTGCTTCGCCTGATATCCCGGGGTCTTTGAGAAAGGGTTGAACAAAAAGCGGGAAAAAGATTGTAGAGCTTTCCGTTGTTTTGTCCGATATTAGATTTTACTGCACCCGGGTGCATTGCATTTATAGTAACCCCCTTACCGCTCAGCAGATCATTGAATTCCCAGACGGTCATCAGCTGGGCAGTCTTGGAAGCGCCGTACGCTGCCAATCCCCGGTAAGGCCGGTTCGCCCAGGTGAGATCTTCAACCTTCAATCCGTTGAACCGGTGGCCCTCAGAATTGACCTGTATGACACGGGACGGCGCACTTTCAACCATTCGTTTGAGGAACAGGCTGGTAATCAAAAAAGAAGCCAGGTGATTTACGCAGAATACCATCTCATGACCTTCCTCCGTAAGTTTCCGGGTAGTCATATGAACCCCGGCATTATTGATAAGCACATCAATCCGGGGATGCTTTGCCAGAATGGTCTCAGCCGCCCGGCGAACCTGTTCCAGGTGTGAGAAATCGGCAATATGATAATCGGGCTCATGGTCAGAAATGGTCCGAGTTCATTGCAGAGCCGTTCCGCCATATCTCTGTTTCTAACGATCATCACAATCCTTGCACCAGCCTTTGCCAGCCGGATCGCAGCCTGGTATCCCACACCGGAGGTTGTCCCGGTGATGACACAGATTTTCCCATCCATTGACTCCTGAGAATATTTCTGTGGAAGCCGCCCTGCCCTGATGAAATCAAGTTCATCTGGTAAAGTAAATTTCTTTCCCCTCATCACCCAAATCTTTTTCTCACGAAACGCCGGTACAATTTTCCAAAACGCGGGATATTGTTGAAGATGTCACCCCACAGGTCGTAATAATCGCGTTGCTCGATTATCAAGCCATCTTCACTTATCCTCAGTTTTGTGGAGCCATAAATCGGCGTGTTGGGCCATTTCCCGAACATGATGGTCATTATCCATTCGAAGATGATCACATCCCCATTTTGGGCAATGGAAACGATCTCCATTTTCAGCTCTTTCGTACGCGCAGTCAGACGGTTGCACATCTCAATAAACTCCTCAATTCCATCAATTCGCTGGATGGTGTCCTGGAAGACAAGGTCCTTGTGGTAATAAGGGAATATGTGCGACCAGTCGGGTTTGCCTTGAGTATTATAGGTTTGCGACCACAATTCCCTGATGGTTTCCATATTCAGGGGCGCCAATACCGGTCCGGTTCCAGTTGTCATATTTTTCTAAATTGATTCGATTTCCTCAAAACACCAATCGCACACAAGTGTATAGCCGTTTAAAACATAATGGTCCTATGGACACTATTTCTATCGGTAAAAATAATACAGGCGCCTTATCTTTAGCCATACACCGGAAAAACAGCTGGTAAAAATGCGAATTCCCTTTTTATTCCTTCTCCTCCTCCTGGCCGCCTGCGGGCCTGCCGTCGCGCCCGACGAGATAAAAGTCATCGGCATTGCCGATGGA
>JADJBL010000043.1 GCA_016703765.1 Saprospirales bacterium | reverse complement strand
GCCGGGACACGGGTAGTCACGCCCGTAAATGACGATATGCTGATCCGGGGCCGCCGGGAAAGCCGCTTTGTGTGGAGGCGCGAACTACCCGCCGAACTCGTTTTCAAGAAAGCCGATTTTGAATGGTTGTACGCGATCGAGACCGGCGCGGACCGCTGCGAAAAGATAACCCTGCTTGTTGAAACGAAATGCGGGGGCACCTGGCAAACCTTCTACGAGGGCTTTTTGACTTGCGATTCCGCGCAATGGAACCCACGCGGCTGCATTGTCCGCATGACTCCCCGAATCGAGGACACCTATACCTGTATATTTGAGAACTGGAAGGAGGAAAAGAATCTGCTATCTATCGGCACGTCGTACACCGTCACGGGATTGGTTGGAACGGTCGAGACGTTGGTTTGCGGCTTCGATGCCATCACCGGCGTAACCCTGACCGATCCCCCAACGAATAATGATTGCTGGCTGGATGCGAACGCCTGGACGGTATTAGAAAACCGCCTGGACCTCCTGGAAGAATCCACGCCGGGCCTTTATGACGGCGACATCAGAACTACCTGGGTAAGGGAGCGCGTTGATTCCTCGCCCTCTATGCCTGCCGGGAACGGGTGGATAAGCATAGGCGGGGATAGTTGGGTCCGGCCCGTGGCGACTCAGTTTGTAAGCGAGAGCGTGACGACCCCGACGAAATCAGCTATTTCATCCTCCAGACCTACGAACTGACCGGGGACATTACGATCGACAACGCCCGGAGCCTGACCGACGTGCTGGAGTATTTTAACCCATGCCCGGATGACTACACCATCCAAAGCGACTTTTTCCGAGTCAACGCCGGGGCTTTGCCTTCTACTGATCCGTACAACGCAGCGGCGGACGGCTTCGACCAGATAGCGGTCTGGCAAAAAAGTGACGTGGTACGGCCCAACGCCAACTACAACGCCCAAAAAGGAATCACCACCTTTGAAAAGCTGATTGCGTGGCTCCGAACCATGTTTAACGCGGAATGGAAGGTCGAGGGCTCTATAATTCGCATCGAGCATCTTTCCTACTTCGAGGGCTCCGAAGGCTTGGACCTGACCCTGCCGCCTTATGACGACCAGATCGAGAACAAGACCAGCTACCAATACAACAACGCGGCTAAACCCCATTTTGAGCGCTTTTCCTGGATGGATAAGGTCACGGCTCATTTTGAGGGCGATCCCATTATTTACGATAACGCCTGCTCCGACAAGGAGAAGAACAGCGAGCAATTTTATCGTGTTGATGAAGTCAGTACGGACATAGCCTTTATGAGCGACAACGAGGAAGATGTTTCCCTGTTGGGCTTCGCAATGGCAGCCGTTTATGACAACGGATCGGGCGGGTACTATATCAACACCGACGACGGATTTGTCAACGGGCATTTGGGGTGGACCAACCTGCATGACAACTACTACCGACACGGCAGGCCGCAACTTACCGGGAACATGAACGGCGTACCCTCAAGAACAGGGACATTCGAAAGCGCGTTCACCTGGTCCAAAGAACAGGAGATTGGAATCAGCGCGAAAAAGTCCTCAAATTTCGCATCAATGAAGTTTTTTCCTTCAACCTTTCTAAGGGTGATCGACCCTGGCCTGAACGGTGAGCACGCAGAACGGAATTTGGATGGGGCGAGGTGAAGAAATGAGTGGTTGAATACAGCGAAGGCACCCAAAAAGTGCCAATGAAAGCTTTGGATGCACACACCCGCATCAATGACAGTCAACCCCGGAAATATCCTACCCATATACGACAACATCCGCGATCAATGGCGCTTCCGTTGGGGCCATACGGATTTTGGAGTGATTGCCGATGCCGAAACGTTCCTACCCTTCCAGCTCAAAATCAACGGCGGCGAAATCTTGCAGACGTGGCACCTGGTGCAGGCCGACGGCTCGGAGACGTGGGAATTGGACATTGACAGCATGGACCGCGTGAGCGACGACGCAGGGACGACGAAGTGGTACACCTGGTTCGGTACAGCCCCGATCGGCCAGGAAGTCGGCTGCGGGCTCTATTTTATGGTTTTCGACACGGGCCGCAACCAATACTTTTCGGAGATGATGAAACTGGAAAGCCTGTCCGGGTACGAAAACGCGGGGCTTGCTGCCGGCTGTTCTGATAACGAGGTCAGCCTGGGCGCATTCGACACCCTAGGAACGGCGATTACCTACCAATCCATCCAGCAACTCCATACCGACGGCATTACATGGAACGAAGTGGGCTCCAACTCCTACGCCGTGCCCAATGTCGGGGTAGGCCCTACCGAAACCTATCGTTTCCGGCGCGTGGTCAGGACCGCCGGGGGAAGTCACCTAACCAGCTACTTCACCCTGTTTTTTGAGGTTGCGGACGCTTGCAGCACGTACTTGCTGACCCCGTATAACGTCGATAACTGGCACCCGTCGCCAAACCGGGCCAAAATCACATTTCAAAACGAGATCGACACGGCAGACGTGATCTATTCGACGGGATACGAACAATGGGCCTATCTGGATGCGTACATGGATTACCCGGACGACGTGGTGGAGAATGAAACCGCCATAGACGGCAATGGCTTGACTCAAATACTTTCATCCAACGTCAAAACCAGGACGGTATTCGAGTTTCCCCGCGTCCCTGACTTCTGGCTGCCCGTATTCGCTTACCTCCCGTTTATGAGCGAGAAAACGATAGCATACGACGAATTACAAGGCAGCAACGACATGGGAGGAAGCGGAATTTGTCTCCCGGGGAGCAGGAGGAAGGATATTACAGCGTGGGGCGGCTGTCGTACCGCAAACACCAGTTTTTTGATGTATCCTGCGATCCCCCATACACCCTGATAACACCCGAAGCATGACCCCCGACGAATATAAGGCGAAGCTGAGGCATGCCATCCGGGAGCTGGACGCGAACCGCGAAGCCGAAACGCTGCGGATCACGTTCGACCTTATGGCGCAAGTCAAGAACCGGATACAGACCAGCGGGACGGACTACACCGGGGCTATGTTCCCGCCTTATACGCCGTCCTATGCTAAATCCGGGCGGGTGAAAATGGGTTATCAGATTCGGTATGTGGATTTTACCCGACAGGGGCGGCTTTGGGCCTCTATATTCCCGATAGCCGACAAGAAAACAGAGGCAGTAGTGGGATTCAGCGTCCGGCCCCGTGACAGCGAGAACCAAGACAAGCTAAACGGCCAATTTGCGAAGCGGGGAAACATTCTCCTGCCAAGCAAGGACGAAATCGGAGTGGCTCAAGAAGCGAATAACCGGCGGGTGCAAAAGCATCTGCGACAAATAGGACTATGATGACCGCGTGGCAGGGCTGACCATCCCAGCGACGAAGTACGGAGCAGAAGGACAGGCCGAATTTGTCTTTCCCATCTCCTCCGATGCCGACGTGGTGGACTGCGTTCGACAGGGCAAGTATTGGGAGTTGGTCCCGAATAAGAACTACAATTGCTGCCTGTACATCGAACAACAGGGCCCGGTACGGTTCGGCAGCTTCGAAAAGAAGTACGTTTGGATGAATTACTTGGCCGATCTCCGGATCGTGGGATGGGTCAACCTGTCCAAAATGGGGTACACCGACGCGGGGAAATCCGGGCTGTTTGTGGTTTCGATCATCAAGGCGCTGTTGGAGGATCGGGGCGTAATGGAAGTAGTTGATAGCGACTATACCGGCGCGAAATTATATATCGAGATCGTGGGCGAAGTGGAGAAAAACCAATCCATATTTTCCCGGTACACCTATTCCAGGTTTTCGCACTTCCTTGGTGTACCCGTTCGATTATTTCGCCCTGGATATTCGGGTGAAGTTCCTGGTTTCAACTGATTGCGTAACCCCTCCGGCGGTGGAGGATGAAGTCTGTGAAGATGTATCTATTGACGGCGATTAATGCGGCGGTAATTGGCGCTTGGGCGGCGCTATTCGCGGGGGTGCTGACCCGGCCGGGCGAGGTACTGGCATTCATCCCGCGCCTGTACCGTTGGATTGTCCGGGCCCCGGAAGGGGAATATTTGCAGGGTGGCGATACACCCTATCAAAACCCCTGTATGAATGCGCTATTTGCCACGCCGGGCAGGTGAGTTTATGGGGATACTTGATTCTGTACCCATACGGGTGGGTCTTTTTCGATCATTTCGCGTTTGTGGTGGTGGCGATGCTTACCGCCGTGGCGCTCAATAAATGGATATGGAGTTAAAATCAATCAAAAACGCGGATGGCTCGTTCGTCCGGTCTTTCGAGGCCAACGGACGCCGCTACACGATCCGAACGCCACAGGAAGGGGTAGGTATCTACCGGCACACAAAGATGATGCAGATGGGCGCTGTATTGGGCATGAACGCCACGTTCGCCACGATCTACAACAACCTCAAGCGCGCTGAGGAGTGCGTGGATTCCCTGGTGACGAAATCGCCACGCTTCCGGGAATTGGGCTTAGTCTTGAATGATATGCGCCGGGGCGTGGTCGAGGGATCGAGGAGCGGTACGGGTATGCTTTTCAGTATTGTACCTTTTTTGTGGTATGGGATGACGAAAACTTATCCCAGTACGACGACGAACAACAACAGTCGAAGATTGACGACTGGAACCGAGCGGGCCTTTCGGAGAATGATTTTTTGGCCTTGGGGCTGAGTATGGTAGAGGGGTACATCTCGGTATTTCTCGAACTCTCGGCCCGAATGGAAAGCGCGAAAGCGGTGTTTTCGTCGGATACCGTCGCATCGACGCAGACGGCAGGGTAATAGATACCCGCGCCGAAATCGCCGAACAAATAGCCCTGACAATCGAGTACCTGATTGAGCAGGGCCCATATACCGAGGAAAGCCTGCTACGAAAGGGAGAAATACAGTTCTACGAAATCCTTGCCCGTGTCCAGAAAAAGCAGCGGGACCGATTGGAAGCGCAAAAGGCGAATTTGAAAGACTTGAAACAGTAAAGCAATGGCAGATGTAGTTTTTAAACCGGAATTTGACGACAGCGAGATTCGCCGCGCCCTGGCCGAACTGGAAAAGACGACCAAAAACATAGAGGGTCAGGTGCAAGGCATTGGCGACGCGCAAACCCAGGCATTCAATAAAGCCGGGAAAGCGGCCGACCAGTACGACGAAATTCTAAAGGATGTATTGGGTACCACGGGCAAGTTGAGGCCGCAGAATGGAACAAACCTCAAAGGCCGCCGACGACACGGCCAGGTCAAGCAGTAAAGCGGGGGACGCCGTGGAGAACATGGCCCGCCGCGTCAACATCTTGGGTGTGAACCTTGGCGATGTGGTGGCGAAACTTCGCGCCAAACGCTCAGAGATGGATAGCACCGCATCATCTGCCGGGGGCCTAAATAAAGCCCTGGGCGTTCTCAAGGCCGCCGGTATCGCCGGGCTTATCGCTGCCGTGGTCGGGGCCATTGCCGTGTTCGTCAAGTTCGGGCAAAACGTAGACGGCACTATGCGCAAGATTCAAAACATCAAGGACGAAATAGTTGGATGGAAGGCGGCAATGATCCCGGCCATTGAAACCGCTGCCTTGTTCGCAAAGGGTATCGGCCAAATGCTGAGCCTGAATTACACCGGGGCCGTGGCGACGTGGGCCGAAGCGCAAAATAAGTGGACAAATGAGGTACTTGGCCACCAAAAACGAGATAGCGGACCTGCAAAACGTCATCCGGGCCCTGGATAAGATGGAGTTGGGCGCAAGGGTCCAAAACGCAGACCTGCAAAAGCAGATCGAACTACTCCAATCCATCGCAGCCGATACGGAAAAAAGCGACGGCAGACGGTTGCAAGCGATCCGGGAGTACGAACAACTCCAAGGCCAGGTTTTGCGCCGGGAATTGGGTATAGCTCAGGTAGCCCAACAGGTAGCCGAAACCAAAGAGCGGGACGGCGTACTCAATGAGGATCGCGTAGCGGCATTGGAGCGCGTTAGGGCCGCTGAGGCTGCATTGGCGGCATTGGGACGGGAAACCGAGCAACAACGCCGGGACATTACCAACAAACGTTTGGAGGAGGAGCGCAAGCGCCGCGAGGCTGAACAAAAGCGACTCAAAAGAAGCCTGAGAGGCATACGCAAAACTGGTAGAGAAATTAGGCGATCAAACCGACAAGGCGCTATTATCTCGCCTGTACGACCCCGAAAAACTGGTTTTGGAGCGCGAATTTGCCATAGCCGAGGTGGAAAAGTTTATCACCGAACTAATGGCAGCGGCAAAAGCAGCGGGAACGGAACTGCCCGCTACCTTCCTGGACGACTTCAAAGTTATTTTCAACGCCATAGACGAAGAATTGAAGCGCGGCCTAAAGGAAATGACCGACAAGGGCCTCAAAGAGGCCGGAAAGAACATACAGGAGTTTTCGGAGCGCATGGCCGGGCAACAACTCCAAGCCCTGGCAAAATCGCAGGAGGATGCGCTGCTTTCGATATTCGACCGGACCAAAAAGAAGTTGCTCAGTTCGCTTGGCCTCAACGAGGAGCAGGCCGCGTTTATCCTGCAATCGTTCGGAACCGTGTTCAATTCCATCATGCAGATGCAGGAGGCGGCGGTGGACGCGCAGTTGGAGCAGCAAAACAAGCTGATCGAAGCCAGCCGCGAACGCATTTCCAGCCTAGAGCAAGACGTGGAATTAGAACGGGATTTGAGGCGGCAAGGGCTTGCCTCGAACCTGGACGACGCCAAAGCCGCTTTGGATGCGGAACGGGCAGTACTGGAAGCGGCGCAAGCAAAGGCCCTGGCTATTCAGCGCAAGGCCGCAAACCAGCAATTGGTCATTAACTCGATCATCCAGGCAAGCGAACTTGCCCTATCTGCTTCAAAGATCATTTCCGCCAATTCCGGCATCCCGATTGCGGGCCCTGTTATTGCCGCTGCCGGTATCGCTCTGATATTCTCCATCCTTGCCCAGGCCAAAGCCAATGCGGCGCGGTTCTCGCAAGTACCCAAACTCCGAAAAGGCGCGAAGTTGGAAGGGGAAAGCCACGAACGCGGGGGGGTGCCCCTGTTGGTGGACGGCTCGAAGTACTACGAAGCAGAGGGTGGGGAATGGCTCATAGGGTCCGCTCCATCGAAAAAGCACGATACATTCCTGCAAAACCTCAACGCGGGCCGATACGACGAAATGAATCTCCACGCCCTGGCTGAGCAGGCCCGGCAGCGTCCCATCGGGCAGATCATTACGAATATCCACGCAACGGAAAGGAAAATTCAAACGTTGACCAAAAAGCAGGAGTTGTTGATTATGGCAACGGCTCACAGACAGGCAGCAGACGCGGCGGCAGAGAAAATGATTGAGTACTGGAAAACCCGCCCCATTGACACGCCACTGGATAGCCCGATCAAGCGGGAGACGACAGTAGGCAGGAAGAAGATTGTCGAAATAATCACGCCCAAATGAGGATATTGAAATTGGTTTTGGTGTTTTCCGGCGCATTACTCATCGGCGGTGCAGCCGGTTTTTTTGTCTGCTATCTGACAAAGTTTCAACCTTTAGAGCAGGCCAACGAGGCCCGGCGCATTCATGCCGATTCCTTGTCCGGGGTGCTGGCTGATTCCATCGCAGCAAACGAGGCTTGGATAGAAACAGAAAAAGCGGAACAGGCGCAAATAAGCCGCAACGCCAAAGCCTCGTTCGTGTCCCGGTTTGGCGATGGCCCGGAATCGAGCGAGGCGATTCTGTTGTACGAAAGGCAGGAGCAGGACGCGTATAAAGAGGCCCTGCCGTACCTGATCCGGGCGCGGCAGCACATCGACCGCATGAAGCAGGAAAAAGCCTGGATCGAGTCGCTGAGGTAACTATCGGCTTGAAAATTTGCACGTTGTGAAAAATAGTTTTACTTTGCATTGAAATACGCGAAAGCGTACCAAACAAATAAGCACAAAATGAAGCCGGAAGAATATATCCAACGGTTTGTAGAGTCGAAGCAACTCCAGCTCGACCCAAGCGGCAACCCAACCGGGAAAATGCTGCCGTTTATTTCCGTCCCCGTAAAGCAACAAAAGATCGGCAAAAGCCGGGGCGCATTCCCCGACATTGAACCGAAATTTGACCGTGACGGCGACCGCATGGTGAGGCTGTTCCCCCGCAACCAGATCAAGGAATACCAACTATTGGGCTGGGAGGTATACAAGATCGCAAAGGTTCCCAAGGGTGTTGAGAAGGCCGCAGAAGCCGCCCCCGCCAAAAAAGGGCCGTTCGGCCGCCCCCCGAAAGAAATTAAACCCGAATAAGCGATGAACTGGAAAGCGAAGAATAAGACCACAGGAAGGGAGTACCTTCTTTCCGACTCGCAGAAAGCCGCCTACGAAGCCAGCGCACACACGCGGGGCAAGTACTCATTTACTGCCATCACCGCGCCCAAAGGCGTGGAGAAGGTGGAAATGAAGGACGGCAAGAAAGCGCCGGCGCAAGCCGAAACCGAAAAATAAACGTTGGCCCCGACAGTCGGGGTTTAAAATTGGCCGAAAGGTATGAGTGAAATCGTAAGTATTCCCCTGGAGGATCTAGCCCGCCTCACCGGAAAGAAGGCTGTGGAGTTGAAAAGTGAACTTTTCGACGCGAACGGTGAAGAAATCACGCAGAAAGAATCTGCCGTGGAAGCCATCGCCAGCCTATTCAACCGGAAGTTTACAGCCATCAAGGACGAAAACCACGGTAAAGGCTTGCGCAAGGCAATGCAGACGGTCGAGGATTACGTGAAGTCAAAAGGCTTTACCCCCGACACCGAAATGCAAGGCACAGATTTGATCGAAGCGTGGGCCGCGACTCTGCAAAAGAGCGAGGCCGGCAAAGGGATCAAAACAACTGACAGCGGAGGAACTGGAACCGAACCAGATAGCGCAGGAGGTGGCTCAACGCGAAGGTAAAAGCCCTGAAAGAGGGGCCCGAAGACAAAAGATCGGAGCACCTCACAGAGCAACTCACCGCCGCCAGCAAAAGAGCCTCTCAGGCTGTGCAGCGCGAAGCCCTATTTGTTCTCGATGACGCCAATGGGTTGCCGGAGAGGATGAGGACACGCGGCAAAAGCGCATTGATGCCATCTTCCGCCTGCTCGAATACAACCACCTCCAGGAAGACGATAAGGGGATATCGTATTGTAGATGACAGACCGGCAACCTCGCAAGGATGCGACATTCAACCCGGTGTCATTCGCGGATTACGTCAAAGAGGTAAACCCCTTCGGCTTTCAACAAATTGATCCCGACAAAATGTCCTTCACCCAACCCGCAGGCCCGGCAAGCCGGCGATACCAAGCCTAAAATCGTGATCCGCGACCAAGCGCATTACGATGAACTCGAAGCAAAGAAACCAGGAGCGCGACCCCGCAAGGCGGATGGCCCTGAACCGCGAACTTCACGAGGCTTGGATAGCCCAGCGACCCGCATAGGGATTCCCTGAATTTATAGGACTTTTTTATAGCCCTGGCGTAACCCGTCAGGGCTTAACGCATTTACATTTTTTCTAACCCAAACAAAATTCTAAAACAATGGCAGCTGGCGTATTTACGGATAGCGCAAAGAACCGGCTTCAAGTGCTGATCGACACGATCGCAATCGAAGGACCGGCCAAATACGAGTTAAACCACCAGGTCGACGCGGTGAAAACCATGCTCGACCAGATGAAAATCCTCCCCCAGGCCGTCATGGTCGGGTCTGAGTGCATCGGCTTCGATGTACATTGGATCAAGTCGGGGAACGAAACGCTCAACTACAACGGCGTGGCAACCCAAGGAGAAGGCGGATTGGAACAGGTCTGCGACCTGGCAACGGGCGTCGAGGCTGAATCCGACAGCGTGACTTACACCGACAACGTGCGGATTATCGACATCCGGGACGTGGACGACAACCTCTGCGGAAATACGATCCAGTTCGCGCAGCTCGCCAACTGGCAACTGCAAAAGGCGATGTCGAACATTCGCCGCGCCCTGAACATTCGCGCCGTGAACTTTTTCAACTCGAACGCGCAGGTAAACCTCGACACCGAGGTAGCCAGCATCGACAACGGAAATGGAGCCTGGGCGGTGAATGCCGACACGATCACCATCGAACTGCCCACGGCAGACGCGAAAGACCCCGACGCCCTGGCGCTGGTGGATTCTGTTGTACTGAACAACAATTTCTATGGCGATTACTACCTGTTGTCTGGCCGGTTCAACTGGTACCAGCAGGTCTATAACGCCGGATTCCGCAACCTCAACGACAACGAGCGCAACCAGCTCGCCACGTACAACGCGCACAATATGTTCTTTGACGTGCGCGACCTGGACGCAACCCTGGGCGGGCGCAACACCTTCGCGATTGACCCCTGGGCCTACACGATTTGGAACCGGATTTATTCAGCCAGCACCGAACCCATGCAGCGCGATAGCGACATTGGGGCGCTGTGGGAATTTTTCATCGAAGACCCCTTCCTCCAGATCATGCAGCCCGACGGCACGATGGCCCCGCTGCGCTACGAGGTGGTGTACCAAAAGGTTTGCCAGGGCCGCGACGCGAACACGCGCCACAATGACCTGCACCGCTTCGAAGTGAAGTTCCTGGGCGGTATTGCCGTGGCACCTGCGGGCATCGACGGCGAAACCGGCATCCTGAAATTCAAGGCGGTTGACGCGGTATAAACCCCATTTTCTCAACAATTCAACGACTCAAGCAATGAATAAGAAACTTCTTTTTGGGCTCCTGGCTGTTCTGGCCGTCGCCGTGACGACCATTTGGGGGATCAAACACACCTCCAACGCCACCAACAACGAAAGCCTGTACGGGGCGGAACAAAACTCCGTATCCGCTTCCCCGATCTACAAGTACGATTTTACCGACTCGCGCCTGTACGCCACCAATAACGACACCTTCACCGTCCCCACGCTGTTGCACTCGAAATGGATGTACAATTGGACCGCTGACATCGCAATGGAGGATGATACAGCCTCCTACGTCCTGATCTTGCAGGAAAGTAATGAGGATACGGGCAGCCAATGGTACGAGGTCGAACGGGATAGTATCGCCACGCATACCGGAGCCACGGCGCAAACGATCCGGCTTTATGGGTCCGACGCGGCCCGCTCTGCCCTGGATGAGGGATTCGTGCATGGCGACGGCAGCGCGTGGTGTTCGACATCATCGCGGGATCGTCCGATACGCTTTCGGTCGATGTGGACGTAACCTTGAAAAAATATTGACCATGAAGTACCTCGCTATAATTTTGGGCCTGGTGGTGTTCGTTGGCATTGCCGCCAACGTCACCAGTCCGCCCGCTCCCGCTGCGATCTACCAATACACATGGACATTCTATGATCTGTGGAACTACAATTACACCCTGACCGCAACGCAGCTATCCGGAACTACCAATATCATCGCCGTATTGCAGGAGAACAACTACATCTCCGGCAACACCACGGCATGGTATGAGGTGGAACGCGATACCCTGGTTGGCGCTGGAACCTTGCGATTATACGGCGGCACCAATACAGCGCCCTCGTATGTCAAGGGGTCCGGCAACGGGGGATTATTACCGGAGTCGGTACGCAGTCCAGTAGGTACACGCTGAAAGGAACCTGGAAAAAAACGAGCTAAACCATGCCTGATTGCCTCGCAAACATCGTGGGCTTAACGGACATAGATTGCAACTGCTACGAAGGCGATAAGCCCGTGGACTGGGATGACCTCAACGCATCGGAAACCGGATTCTACCTGACGGACCCGGAATTTGGGTTTCCGATCGTTGAGGAAATCAACGGCACGGGCAATTGTGGCAGCGGCACCGTGTTCGATATGCTCGAAAAGGCCCGCACAAAGGCGCTTAATGCGTTCCGGGCTGATCTGGGCGCGGCGATCATGAAGCGGCACCGCAACGCCGTACAATTCCGGGGCACTGTCGGCAAGCTCAATTCCGGGGGACTGGTGACGATTCCCAATACCTATGCAGGTGTTCAAATCCTTCCCAGGCCGATCCACGGCGCTAAATTCTACCTGGAGGCTATTTATTTGGGCCTTAACGTATCGGATACGGTCACGGTCACGATTGCCAGCAACGAGGATGAGGTAGATACGCCACTGTTCACTACCGAAACCGTGAACATTGCCACCACGGCGAACAAATACACGCGCCACGCCCTGGCCACGCCTATTGAGTTTGATTTTTGGCGCATGACCGCCCCGCAGGAGCTTCGCTACCTGATCTATTACACGCCCCCGGCTGGTTCTAAGGCGATGAGCAACACCTTCACGTGCTGCGGCGCTAAACCCGGGTGGAGGCGACACATGGAGGTGTACGGGCTCGCTACGGATAACCTGACCCAGGCCGGGGGAATGCTTGCCAGCGCCAACGGTATTGTCCTGGAGGGCTACACGCTTTGCAGCGAAGTGGACTGGCTTTGCCGCCTGGATAGCATTGGAGGGTATAGCACAAAGCAACTCGTTGGCCGGGCCGTACAGCACAAGGGCGGCGCGTTCCTGGTTTCCGGGGTGATTGACTCGCAGCAGATCAACCGTTTCACGCTCAAACCAAAGGAGGAGCTATACGCCCGGCGGGACTACCTGCAAAAGGAGTACATGAACGCCGTGGACTGGATAGCGAACAACCTACCCATCGAGGCGATGGACTGTCTGGAATGCAAGAGCGCGAAAAAGCACGAATCGAAAGCATTATTGGTTTAACCCAAACAAATAAAAATAAAACATGGCACTGCAAAACTTTCTTACGTGCCCCGCTGATTGCGATACCGACCTGGACTTAGGGGCGATCCCCGAGGAGCAGGATTGTACGTCGTATTCGCAGCTCGATAGCCAGGTCAGCGACCTTGTGATCGTGCCTTCCGGCGCTTCTGATCCCTTGGATTGGGCCACGCCGTCGGCTCCGACGGTCAACGCCAACCCGGGCGGCATCGACAACACCGTGACGGATAACAGCGCCTCAAAACGCATCGTGGGCGAGGGCGAAGTACCGGAACCAGAGGAGGAGACGATGGAGTACCCCAAAAACAAAAGCAAGGTCGTCAAGCGGACCTATACGGTCAGCTATACCGTCAAGCAGATGGACGACGACACCTATGAGTTTTTGCGGCAGCTTCAATGCGGATGGACGGGCTTCACCTTCTACTACGCCAACCTTGCCGGGTACGGTTTCGGACCGGAGGGCGGCATTTCTCCGACCTCAGTAAAAGCTGTTATGCCGCTTTCCGGGGGCCGGGGCGATAAGCAGTTTGGGCGCATCGTGATTACGTGGGAGGCCGACGGTGATCCCCCGCGCTGGACTTCGCCGTTTGCGTAAAAAAAATAGGGCATGGGGGTGTATCTGAATAACTTTCTGGACTGTGGGCCGTGCGAGTTTACGGTTCCTGCTTTCGACAACGAACAGGAATGCACCTCCTATTCCCGGATCGACAGCCAGATAAGCGACTTGGTGATCGTCCCCATCCAAGCCCCGGATCCTTTCGACTGGACCGGGGCAAATCCGGTTTACATTGCCGACACGATCAACAACACGGTTTCGAGCCTGGACTATGCCCGGCGGCTGGTCGGTGAGGGCGAAGTATTGGCAGCCGAAAGCAGCCTGGTTCTACTCCCCCGCAACCGTCAACTGGTCAGCCGCCGGGCTTATACCCTGGTGTTTCGCGTCAAGAACCTGGAGGGGAACCAATACGAATTTTGCAAGCGCTTTCAGGGCGGTTGGAAAATGTTCCGGTTTTACTTCCTGACTGTTGGCGGTAAACTCATTGGGCCCGTTGGTGGCCTCCTTCCCTCTTTTGTGGATTGCGACTTTCCCCTGGACCCGACCCGGGGCGGCAAGGAGTACGCCGAAATCGCTATCCGATACGAGGCCGACGGGGACGCAGACCGGGCAAGTGCGGCGCTATCTGATCCGGCAGGCGCGGAATTGGAGGAGTGGGAGGAGTGCGACGCTTGCGAATTTTGTTTCCCCCCGATCCAAAACGAACAAGACTGCACCACGTACCCGCAGCGGGATAGTCAGGTTTGCGAGGTCGTTATGGTTCCCCTGACCGCGCCAGACCCGTTCACGTGGACCACGGGCGCGCCCGTGTATGTCAACGACGGAATCGACAACAGCGAAATCTTAATGGCCAAAGCGAAGCGCCTGGTCGGTGAGGGTGGCGTGGACGTACCCCAAAAATCAGTTTCCACGCTGCCCCGCAACCGGCAAAGCGTCGAGCGGCGATTATACACTTTAACGCTCCGAATCTACAATACCGGCGGCAATATGTTCGCCCTGATCCGGCACTTTCAATGCCATTGGAAGCTATTCCGCTTCTATTTCCTGACTGTTGGCGGGCGAATGTTCGGACCAGCCGGGGCATTAAGCCGCTTTTTACCGATGCCGTTATGCCCCTGGAAGGCGGGCGCGGGAGCAAAGAGTATTTCGACCTGATCCTGCAATGGGAAGGCGTGACCGAAACCGTGCGTTGGAGTTTTGCCCTGGCTGATGATGACATTTCAGTGCCCCCGGTTCCGATCGACCCGCCGGAAGTCATAGGCGACGACGACACGGGCGAAGGATGGGGCGATGAAACCACCGGCGAGGTTTGGGGCTGGACCACTTAAAAAAGAACAAATGAAAAAGATATTCCTTTTATGGTTTTTTGGAGTCATGGCCCTGGGCGTTCGGGCCCAGGTGCCTTATGATACCGTTACCGTCGTCGATCCCCAAAATTTTACCCTGGCCACCACCATCGACACGGCCCTGGTCCAGGTCATTTCCCGCAAGGCCAACGCCAACCGCCGGATCAATTTCCAGACGATCAAAAACTACTCCACGCCGGACATTACCCTTTCCTGGCTTGGTATCGACATAGAGGACACCACCGGAACGAGTGCCACGTATCGGGACTTTTTCGTTACCGACAACGAGGGCGAAGTCTGGTTTGTGGACAATGCCGGATCAGCCCGGAAACTATACGACCCGGCGCAATTTCAGGCCGTGACGATCTCGAACGATACCCTTTATATTTCAGACGGGAATTTTGCGATTATTCCGGGCATTGCTTCGGCTCAGATTGACGCGTTTCCTATTAGGGAGACACGTTACGGATTTACGAGGGTGGAAGCGCCACGCCATTTGAGGCGGAGATATTGGGCGGTCTAACCGATGGGGATTACGGAGATATTGACGTGAGTAGTTCCGGCGCGGTCATGAACATAGACACCGCCGTTGTCGGCCCCATCGAACTTGCAAGCACAGCCGTAACGCCAGGAAGTTACACCAATGCGGGTATAACTGTGGACGCGGACGGCAGGATCACGGCGGCGAGTAGTGGGGCGGCTATTGATTCGAGTATTTACAAGTTGTTGCCGCTTGGTAATGTAACGATCAATGCAGACACTAACACCCTTCAAATTAACGGGGCTGGAGTGATTGGATTATATGCGATAGCCGCGAGTATTGAGATTGATACAGACGACGTGGGGGTTAGCGCGCAAAACGACATAACCATTGCATCTATAGATCAATCTTTCTATACTCGCTACGCGACCGGCACACCGGCGCTATCACAATAAGCGCGATAATATCGGTAATTCAATTTACATAGGGTCTGACACTATGCACCTGGCGAATAGGGATAACTTCCCGCCCCAAATCAAAGTTGTCATTTTCAGAAATCAAGAGGATACAGACCAGAATGATTTTATTTTACTCGAATCACCCGATAGTTTAGATGGGACTTGGAGTTATAAATTGCCAGACAATCCATTTCCTTACGCTATACTGTCATTGCAGAATGACACAAGTACAATGTATTGGATACAGGGATAGCTTAGGCGGCGGCACCGCACCGACAACCAGACAATAGACACCTTTTCCCGCTCCGGCTCAGTCATCTACCTATCCCTTGAGGATGACGGCGAAGCGGCGCAGCAACTTAACCTGTCTGTGTTCCTACAAACATTAGGAGTAAGCCGATACCTTTCTATATCGGGATCGGGTACGCAGCTACGAACGCCCGCCCCGCCTTTCTTCGCGACTCCATTACCGCGCGGCACTTACTGTGAACCTGAAAAACTACAACCAAGCCGTTGTCGAAATCAGGATGGAAACCTGCACCTCGACGACTTTAACCGTAAACAACCCTTGGAGCGCCACAGACATAGACGCCACCTACCCCACGTTTGAGGGCGAAACCGGGGTGTACTCCTTCCACTTCCTGGGAATTTCAGGGACCGATAACATCACATGGCCTGCCGACTTTCTCGACATGAACGGCACGGCATTGGGAACCGACGCGCTCACTACCGGGACAATGTACACCTGCTACCGAAACCCGGTATCGGCGAAATATTACTGCAAATGAAAAGAGCTAATTTCATAATTCTTGCCCTGCTCGCCTGCCTGCCTTTGCGCTCGCAGGTGCAGCAGTTTTTTACGTCGGATAGTTTGGCCTCGATCACCTCGCCTTTGGGGAGGATAGCCTGTTCTACCTGGTTCGATGCGGGCGCGGGGGTGACAGATAGCCTGGGTGGAGTTATTGCGACAGACGAGGGGGTTGGAACGTGGAACGACCAATCCGGCAACGGACGCCACGCCACGCAGACGACAGACACAGATAGGCCGGTTTACAAGGCGACGGGCGGGCCGGGAAGTAAGCCCTGCATTCAATTCGATGGCACAGACGACTTTCTAAGCACGGCTACCCATTTTTGGGGCAGCGACGACATGACGGTTATTGTGGTGACGAAAGTCGCCAACGCCACAAGGAACGCAACGGAGACGATCATAAGGAAGGGAGAAACATCTACAAATGACAGGCAGTTTTCCTATCAAATGGAGGGATCGGCAACTTATAGACACCAGGGTATTGTATTCAAAGAC
>JADJBL010000042.1 GCA_016703765.1 Saprospirales bacterium | reverse complement strand
GTCTTTCGACAGCCCTTTTGTTTTTGGGTGGAAGACGGTCTTGAAACCCGCGACCCGAAGATCCACAATCTTGCGCCTAACCAACTGAGCTATAACTACTATCATAAGCAGGGATAATCCCTGTTGAATAAGCGGCACAAAGATAAAAAGTTTCGAAAACTGGAAATTCTACCACCTGCCTTGAGAAGCGAATTTTACTTTCTATATTTATGACCAAAGCGAACCTACATTTACTTTAGCTTACGCAGTACTAAAACTAAAATAACGCCATGGCAAACCCATTATTCCGGCACAAAATCCATTGACGATCTTCAGACAGAGGCATCCGGCGAGCATGGATTGGAAAAGAGCACTCCAGTGCCACGAACCTCACCACATTTGGCATCGGCGCCATCATCGGCGCGGGAATTTTCGTGTTAACCGGTCAGGCAGCGGCTATGTATGCCGGTCCGGAAGCCAATGTCATTTTCTTTGTTATTTCCGCTCCTGGCCTGCGCGTTCGCCGGGCTGTGCTACGCGGAGTTTGCCTCGATGATCCCCTTTACCGTTTATAGCGCCTACAATTTACCTTATGCTACCCTCGGCGAATTCCTGGCCTGGATCATCGGCTGGGACCTGATCCTGAATAGCCTTTTGCCGCCTCCACCGTTTCGGTCGGATGGTCGGGCTATATGGTGAGTTTTAAACGACTTTGGAACGTTGTTACATACTGGTTTTACCTCACGGCCGCCAGCGCACCATTCTTGGTGGAAGCGCCCGGAATTGGCTGGAAGCCGATCACCGGAGGCCCCGGACGAATAACCCTCGCCGCCACGGGAGTGGATATCCCTGCCCTGCCGCAGGTGACCGCCACCGCTCAATATCCTCGCCAGGCGTTTATCGTGGGTCTTCTGACCTTTGCTGGTTTCCGGCATCTGCGAATCTGCGAGTATCAACAATATTATGGTGATCGTGAAAGTGGGCGGTGATCATATTATTTATCGGTTGTTTGATTCATGTTCGTAGCCAAGTCCAACCATCGCCTTTTATACGGGAGAATACCGGAAAATGGGGCGAGTTTGATGGAGCGGCATTCTCCGGGCGGTAGGGGGTGATCTTCTTCGCCTATACCGTGTTCGACGCGGTGTCGACCGCTGCGCAGGAGGCTAAACTCTCCAGAGAGATAGCGTTATGCATCCCGGGTTCCCTTTAGCATTTCCACCGTCGGCTATATCCCCAGCCATTGTCCTCATTAATTCGATGGAGCTATACCCAACCGAACGTGGCCGATCCCATCCCGTGGGTGTCAACGCTATGGGCGAAAGCATGTTCTGGCTCCGGCCGATCATCAAGATCGCCGCTATCGCGGGGTTGAGCCGACGGGATCCCGGTGATGTTGCTCGTATCAGCCCCGTACTTCTTTGCCAGTGGCGATGCGTTATTTCAGGCTTGCTCCCTCTGCATTGGCCCGGATACACCCGCGCTTCAAGACCCCCCATTTCAGCAATATCCTGACTGGTTCCAACGCAATGATCCTGGCGGTATCCTCGCCCACCAACATCCTCGAGAGCTCGTGTCCATCGGGACCCTGCTCGCCTTGCGATCGTTTGCGTGAGCATCATCGTCCTGCGCCGGACTCAGTCCGACCTTCCCAGGCCCTCTGTGACTCCCTGGGTCCCGTGATCCCGGCCTCGGCGTGTTGATTTGCGCCGCCCAGATGCTGGCGCCACCTGGGCGAATACCTTGCAGCGACTCATCATCTGGACGGCGATCGGGTTCCTGACCTACTCCCGGTAGGGGAAGCAGCTATAGCAAGCTGGAATAAGTGTGACTGGTGACTGGCTCGGTGACTGTGACTGGTGATCAGTGCCTGTGACCGGTGAATGCGATTTCGAAGGATCGAAGTTCTGCTAGGCGACACGTCTCCATAAAATTTGTCATGGGAGAGGTAGTTGGTTCGCGCCCCGGAGGGGCGGCAAGTCTGGGAATAAACGTGTCGCCCTCGGGGGCGTTTGGTAGTGTCACATTTTTCGAGTAACGTGCCGCCCTCCGACTAAAAAGCATGGATTTTTTGAATAACTCTCCGATCAAAAAGCCAGTCACTAGTCACCAGTCACTAATCATTAGACACCAATTAATTTTCCAACGGATCCTCCGGAAAGAGCAGAACACCTCTCTACCGGACTATTCGGCACATCTACGGGGTTTCCTCCTCGTCGATTAACGTCAGTTTGATTTTGTTACCGCCCGCGGGCAGGCCTTCGATGTAGTAAGGCCGCTATTGATCCAGGATCAGCGTTTGTTCCGCGTTGATCTCCGCCTTTACTTTATAATCATTTCCAGGGGGCGTGCACCAGGTAGAAATCGAGCATGACTTTGTCGGTGTTCTCCTTGCCGACGTAGGTGCTTTTGGGGCGGCTGTAAAACAGCATCGGGCCCTGGACGGCTTCTTCCGTCTGGAAGGAGTTTCCCGCTACTTTTTACTTTGCACGGCCTTGGTAGGCCTCGCCGGTTTTGATGCTTTGTGGTAGACCAGCTGAGGTACGTCGGCACGTAGTGGTCGCCCTCCGGGGATCTGGTAATCGAAGCTGAGGTATACTTGGCGTCGCAGGGGATTGTTGTCGACGATGACGTGGATAAGGCCATTTTCGGCGGAGTTGGGCGCATATTTTCTGCGGTGGCGTCGGGCGTTTGAACACCGAGCCTTAGGTCGATTCTTCTCCGATGGCAAAGTCGAATTTGCCGTTTTTGAAAGTCATTTTTGTGTCGATGGTAGGCGTCCGCAAATTGGGCGGATTCAGTTGAATGGGCCAGGGGTGTAGGTCCGGGCGGTGGAGGAGGTATCTCCAAGTTCGGTCGTCGATCTGTCCGGTTCGAAGCAGTTATTTTAGCAGGCCGGCGCGGCGAACCGGGCATGCCCGCAAGGAGAAATAAGGAGTGTACCCGTGCTGTTTTCGTGATTTCGAGCGATTGATTGTTTAGTACCTCGAGGCACAATTTTAACGCATCGGTGGGCCAAGCGCAACCCGGGTTAATATAACACCAGCGACCAAATTCACCGGTTGAGTGGAACGTCGAGGGAATGGATTGAGTCAACTGCGCGACCAGCATCACCCGGTTCCTGGAGCGGAAGGGCTTTCAGGACGTGTACGCCAATTTACGCCACTGGGAAGTGCGTTTCCAAAGTCAGAGCAGAAACGCCACGACCGACCCGGAGGAATTGGAAAAGGTATCGCCAAATCCGGGCTACCACGTGGCAGAGGAGGAAGAAAAGCCTCCCTTCTGGACCCCTGGAACGAAAATCGCTGGGTCAGCGCCCTGTTCACCGCCCCTTGTTGCCGCAACATATCTTTATGGGCCTGGCTTTCAAGGGCCGCACATCCTGCACAACCCTTGGGTGCAACCTGGTTTGTCTCCCCTGGTCCTCCTCTGCTCGGCGTCTTGGCATTTCGGCCTGAGCGCCTGGGGCCTGCGGGGCGGCGTGCCCAATATGGATGTCCTGATCTTTCCTGGGAAGTACGGCTGCTTTTGTGGTGCAGTTTGGTCGGGGCCATTTGCAGGAGCCCGATTATATTTTCTTCGAAACCTCGGCCACCATCATCACCCTCGTATTCGCGGGAAATTTGCTCGAAAAACGATCGGTCAAACAGACGACTTCGGCCATCGAGGATCTGACAAAACTCCAGGCCTCCACGGCCCGAAAGATCATGCCCTCAGGAACCGTCGTGACCATTTCCATCCGGGAGATCGAAGCGGGCGACCTGCTCCAGGTCAACGAGGGGCGACCAGATACCGGCCGACGGAACCGTTGAGGAAGGCGAAGCGCTGCTCGACGAGTCGATGCTCACCGGCGAAAGCGAGCCCAGGGGCAAGAGCCGGGGAGAAACCGTGATCGGCGCCTCCCTGGTGGTGCAGGGCGCCCTGAAAGTTCGAGCTACGGCCGTAGGTCGCCAAACCGTGCTGAGCAGGATGATCGAACTGGTCAAGACCGCCCAGCGGGAAAAACCCTCTATCCAGCGGCTGGCCGACCGGGTGAGCGCTATCTTTGTGCCCGTCGTGGTGGGGATCGCGATGCTGACTTTTCTGCTCAGTTACTTTGCATTCGATATCGCCTTCCAAAAGCCCTGATGAACAGCATCGCCGTGCTGGTCATCTCCCGTCCTGCGCCATGGGGCTCTGCGACTCCCACCGCGGTGATGGTGGGCGTGGGGAGGTTGGCCCGCAAGGGAATACTCGTCAAGGGCGGCCAAACGGTGGAGACCTTCGCCTCCATCAAACAGTTCATTTTTGACAAGACCGGCACCCTTACCACCGGCCAATTCGAGGTCGATTCCGTCGATTACAGGGGCAACGACCGGAAAGAGATCCAGCAGGCCATCGCGGCGCTGGAGCTGCATTGCTCGCACCCGATAGCCGAGTCGTTGCTGGCCCATTTTCCTCAAAATGGAAATGACAAACCGGCATTCGTTTCGATCGTAGAAACCAAGGGCTTGGGAATGGAAGCCAAGGACAAGAAGGACAATCTGGCGTCTCGGCTCGCAACGCATCCTCCGAGCCCCATGCCAACGGCGTGCACAGCCTTTACCTGACCCGGGACGAAGAGCTCCTCGCCACCATCGACCTGCGCGACCACCTGAAAGCGGATGCCGGATCGACGATCCAATACCTGAAAGACAAGGGCATGAATATCGTCCTCCTCAGCGGGGACCGGCTCTCCAAGACCCGGCAGGTGGCCGAAGAACTGGGCGTGGAACAATACTACGCCGAGCAATTGCCCGATCAAAAACTGGAGGTCGTGGAAAAACTATCGGCCCAACTTCCCACCGCCATGGTGGGCGACGGCATCAACGACGCGCCCGCGCTAGCAAAGGCAACCTCGGGCGTCTCTCTGAGCAATGCCTCACAGGCCGCCATCCAATCCGCGCAGATCATCCTGTTGAACGGCAATCTGCAGCGCCGGCGGATGCCGTATCAAGCAAGGCCACTCTGCAAACCATCAAAGGAAACCCTCTTCTGGGCATTCGCCTCACAACGTGGTGGCCATTCCCATCGCCGCTTTCGGCTTCCTCAACCCCATGTGGGGCCCCTGTTTATGGCGTTTTTCGGATGTGGTGGTGATTGGGAATTCGATTAGGTTGAAGTATAGGAAGGTGGGCTGAAGAACGGGCAGGGTTCTGCGACAAAATCTAAAGGAACACAGAAGGGCCCTTGGCATTGTTATCGCCAGTCAATTTTAGCTTTAAATTTCCCATCTTCAATTGTAATGGTATCATTTCCGCCTGATTTCACAAAACAACCTTCTAAATATCCCTCAACGATCCTCCCTTGAATTGAAGAAATTGAAAGAACATTTTCGATATATTGGCAATCAATTGGATAGTACCTCCCAGTGAGTACGTCACCATCTGCCCCGAATGTTAAAGTTCGGCTCCATTCTATCCCATTGTATTCAACAAAAGAATCAATTTCAATCAAGTTGTAGCTCTTATTTTCGTGTTCCTCAGACACCGAGAATCCAACAATCTCCAATCGTTCTCTCAAAAAACTTTCCTCTGAGAAAGCCTCAATCCCAAGAACTGAATTATCCTTGTACTCTTTTGAGGATAAAATTATTGTTCTGGCTTCCCAGTATTCTCCATTTAGCAAAGCCTCTATCTTTTGTCCTTCTTTTGGTTCCAATGGATACTTCTTACAAGATAATATTGGAAGCATCAAGGTCCCAGCGGCAGTTAGAATGAAAAAAAAATTATTCATACCAAATTTATTTATTCTATGAAAAAGATGGGCGCGGGTACTTGGCCAAACATGGTTTTTACTCTAATAAGATGGTCTAATTTTTCCGGACACAAAACTCTCTTAAATTTGTGTACCTATGAAAAGCAAAGATCTCATCAATCCCTATAAAAACTTCGTTCATGAAAAAAATCTGCCTCTCTGTCTTCTCCTTGTCGCATGGGCCCAATTACTCCCCGCAAGACTATTCTCCAATGGCGATTGAGGATGCGCATTGGTTGATGTACGATCCGGGAGAGATCATTCCTGGTCCAGAGTGGGAATATTTTATAAAAGGTGATACGGTAATCAACGATAAGGTTTATAAGAAAGTTTACCAGCGCAATTTTTTCTGGGATGACTCACCTTATATTACTCCTTACCCCTACATCATCGAAGAAGAAGGCTTGTTTGGTGCTATTAGGGACGATACCATCCTAAGAAAAGTTTACATGGTCCGGTTTCCTCCTTCCATATTGGATTATTCGGATCTTGGTGGTTGTCCATTACAGGAAGAATTCTTACTCTACAATTTTGATATCGAACCAGGGGATACGCTATCCGGGCTTGCTTGTTTTACGGTGAAACAGAGAAAATCTATATTGATAGTATAAATTCAAGAGAGCTTTTTGGTTACACTTTAAGGACCATCTATTGTCAATCTGAGACGGGATTCGGCCTGGTTGAATATGCAGAAAGAATTGGGTTTTGGACCTCTGGCTATTCTACGCAGATTGGGAGCACAATTCACATCGATTTTTATCACAGTATTGTGTAGGAAATGACTGCGACTACCTCCTTGGCAATAAAGAACCTACCGAGTCAAGCGCCCGATTTCGGGTATACCCCAATCCTGCTGCTTCTCACGTCCGGATAGATCTTGCCGATCCGGCTGGCAGCAATCACCGGTTCCGCATTACGGACAGCTTGGGAAAGATTTATCTCGATGAAGGATTTCCGCATGGGGCATCAACTCATACCGTTTCTGTGGCAGATTGGCCGACGGGGGTATATTCTGTTCAATACCTGGCAGATGGAGCGCTTTGGGGGGCGAAACCGGTGGTGGTTTTTCGGTAGCTACTGAGGCTATATTTCATAGGCATAAATCTCCGCTCCATTAGACATCTCCCTAAAATTTTCCTACTTTTAATCCTTTCCTGAACCAGTTCCACCACACCGATGCCAGCTCCTACAGAAAAAGCTATTCAACTATCCTGGGACAAGCTTCAAAACGGATTGCCGCTACTCCAAAACGATTTTTCCATATCGCCTGAGTTTTGCCTTTCAACCCGAACGGGACAAATTTTTGCAACAAGTGCTTGGCCTGAACAAAAACTGGCGGAAACCCTGCTCATTTTTCGAAAAAGGCTCGCAGAAGCAGCTACCGAAAACCAGGACCTCGATTCGCTTATCGACCGGGCCTATTTGCACTATATCGTCAACACGGACGGCCAAATCCCGGATTCGGGGGATGCTGACCCATTCGACGTGTTGGATGCGGCATCCCGTTATGCCGGACCGATCGGCGTGAGTGTTTTCAAGGAAGCAAATGGAGGCCTTTTTATAGAGGTGGATGAGAAAAAGCATCCCTTCCCTGAATGGGCGCCTGGTTTGAGCGCTGCCGGTACGCTTCGCAGACTGGGCCAAGCGATCAACAAGGCGCGCTACGGCCGCGACGATATCATCCCGTCCCACGTATTCGGCTTTGATGAAAGCGCCGAAGACCATACGCTCCCCAATGCCATGACCCTCGCGGACTTTTCGCATCTGGCCTATTTCGGGCCCGCATACGTGAAGAAGCAACTGGGACAATGGGGCTATGAGCTCTTTCATTGGGTAGAAGATAAAAAGACCGATACCCAGGCTTTTGTCACGGGCAACGACAGTCATTTGATCGTCTGCTTTCGCGGAACGAGCAGCGGGGTCGATGCGCTGGTGGATGCCCGCTTCCTCAAAACGCCGGCTTTCGGCGGGCGCGGACGGGTGCATCGAGGCTTTCAGGGAGCGCTGGACAGCGTCTGGAGCCAGCTGCTGGCCGGGGTGGATTCCCTGGGGCCCTCGAAAAAATTATTTGTTTGCGGCCATAGCCTGGGCGCGGCACTAGCCGAACTGGCTGCCCACCGTTTTGCCCTGGCTGACTACCCGGTGGCGGGGGTTTATGTGTACGGTTCCCCACGGGTCGGCAACCGGGATTTTATGGATGCCTATAACGAACTCCTGGAAGAAAAAACCTTCCTGCACATTAACAACCAGGACATCGTCGCCCAAATACCGCCCCGTATCCTGGGATTCAATCACCTCGGAGGCAGCCCGCGCCTGTTTGACAAAGAGCATGCCATCAGCCTGATCCCCAAATCGCGAGGTATTTTTGAGGAGGAAGAAACGGAGATGGACTTCGAAGGGCTGGATGAAGCGGCACAAGAGGCCATTATGAATGAAATGAAAGAGGCACAGCAATGCATAGAAGCTGCTACCCGGTCTACCCTGGAGCCGCCCGCGGAAGCTATCGCAAGGGGTCTTTTCGATATCGCGCCGGTAAACGATCATAGCGTGGATCAATATCTGTTCAAATTGGGATGCGCGATAATAGAGGGGGAGCTCGTGCCTTTACCGCCCGATTCCCCATCCTGATTGGCGGGACCTCCCCTAGGGCAAAGGCATCATAACTATTGAAAAATCAAGGTCTTTTGTCCTGGACCCACCGGCCGAAACCCCTGAAGGGGGTTGAATATTCATAGCCCCGGGTGAAACCCGGGGAATCAAGCGCAGAGCATACAACCGCGTAGCGGTTGAACAAAAGAAGGGATATCTGTATCCATTAAACGTTTTATTCAACCGCTACGCGGTTATTCGGATGGGATGCCTCTTTTCCGGGTTTCACCCGGGGCTATGAATATTAAATCCCTACGGGATTTTGACAAGTTTTTCAAAAGCTCGCTTTGCTTGTTTTTACTAGACTTTAGATGCGTTTTCCCTACCCCCTCTCCCCCAAAAACACCTCCGCCATCATGCACCTGGCACTGCCCCCTCCATACGTCTCGATGGTATCGATGGGGACGGCGAGCAGGTCTGTATGCTTTTTCAACTGCTCGATCTGGTCGGGACGAAGGGAGCGGTAGGCCTGCTCGCTCATCACCAGCAGGGGCGTTCCGGCTTTGGTGCTCACTTGCAGCATATTTCCCGCAAACTGCAACATCTGCTCCAGGGTGATCTCCACGATCTCCTTGTTCGTTTCGGCAAAACGATGCAGAAGCAAGCCATGTTCGTCGGGGTCCTTCACGGTATCCAGGCAGATCACTACAAAAGTCTCTCCCAGGGCCATCATGACGTTGGTGTGGTAAATCTCGCGGCCCTGGCCGTCTACCGCGGTGAACAGCACCGGGTCGTAATCCATTTCCCTGCAAAACTCGTCGAGCAGAATCGGGTTGGTGCGGGGGCTCTGACACGCGTAAGCCAGGCGATGCTCCCGGTCGAGGATGAGGCTGCCGGTGCCCTCCAGGAAGATATCCTTGGCCTCCAGGTAATCCAGGTGCAGGCGGCGCTTGACGAAAAAGCGCTTTTCGAGAGATTCGATAAAGGCCTCGTTTCGCTCCAGCCGCCGAAGGGGCGCATACATCGGGTAGAGGATCACCGTGCCGTCCTCGTGGAAGGTCACCCAGTTGTTGGGGAACACGGCGTCCGGCTTTTCCGGTTGCTCCGGGTCCTGCATGACGATGACATCGACTCCCTTCTCTTTCAGCGCGGCGACAAAGCCGTCGAACTCGGCAATGGCTTTTTTGCGGACCTCCTCCCGAGACAGGCGCTGGTCGTTGGTCTGAAAGGCGTTGCTCTCCGCCGTCTGTTCGTTGTACCCGAAAGCAGAGGGGCGGACCATGAGGATATGCGAGGTGGTTTGTGCCATTGGTGATTGAGTGATTGGTGATTGGTGATTGGTGACTGGTGATTTAGACTAGTCACTAGTCACCAGTCACTAGTCACAAGTCACCAGTCACCAGTCACTGTCCGGTTGCTTTTAGCTTCATTTCCTGCGCCAGCTCCTTACCCAGGTATCTATCGATCAAATAGTGCGCCAGGTAAATAACCGGGGTCAGGGCGATTGCGACTGCAAATTTATAGAGATAATTTACAGTTCCAACTGCCAGGAAGAGGTCCATGCTCCATTTTTGGGGGCCGATCACGAAGGCGATATAGAGCACCACGAAACTGTCGATGAACTGGGAGATCAAGGTGGAGCCGGTGGCGCGGAGCCAGACGAATTTGCCGCCGGTGAAGCGCTTGATGCGCTGAAAGATCAGCACGTCGGTCAATTGGCCGATCAGGAAGGCCACCAGGGAGCCGACGATGATCCAGTTGCTCTGGCCCAGCACGGTGGAATAGGCCAATTGCATATCGGGCACCCCTTTGTCTGCGTTGATCCCGACCCACCAGGCAGCGGGTTGGAGTTGAATGGCGGCAAAGACCATCAGAAAGGCAAAGGAGATCAATCCCACGGCCATGAAGGATAGGAAGCGAACGCCTTTGAGCCCGAAATACTCGTTGATCACGTCGGTCATGATAAATACGACCGGCCATAACAGCACCCCGGCGGTGAAGCTCAGGGAGCCTTCCCGGCCGAAGAGGTTGAAATTGAAGGGCTTCAGGCCCAGGGTATCCTCCAGGGCGAAGATCTTGACGCCGATCACCTCGGCGATCAGGGCATTGGCGATGAAAAACCCGCCCAGCAGGACGAACAGGCGAACAGCCTTGTTGGACAAGACTGGATGGTAGCTGTGGTCCGGCTCGGCCGTAGTTTTTTCCTTTTCGTTCATTTTTTGGATTATTTTTCGCGTGGAAAAAGTACGATAAAATCTCCTAATCTCAGCCTTATGAAAAGCACCCTGTTTCGGGCGACAGCCATACTTGCGCTCGTTCTTTGTTTCCTCCCTTCGGTGTACAGCCAGGTCATTAAAGGCGACCTGATCATCGGAGATACGAGCCAGATCCACCAGGTGACCACCAAAAGAGGTGACGTCTTTCTGGGAAGGGTCACACAGATCCAGAATACCGAAGTCCGGTTTTTGTTCAACAAGACCATCGAACTGACCTTCCAACTCACCGACCTCCAGGAGATCAGCGTGGTGGACCCGCCAGGGTCGGACAAAAGTACAGTTACGACGGGGAGAGGAAAGAATTCCTGAAGAAAAGTCAGCCCTTTCACGGCCACGAGCGCGGATTTTTGCTCCCGACAGGCTTTCTGTTGAAAAAGGGCGTGAAGGAATACCGGAATGTCGGTTTTATCTACTCCAGTTTTGACTACGGCCTGACGGACAACCTCAACGTAGGCGCCGGCGCCATTCCCCTGTTAGCCGCCAACCTATTTCAATTCAAGCTGCGGGCGGGGACTTCTTTTGGGGAAATGGTCCACCTGAGTCTCAATGCAAACGCTTACCTTGGGTTTGCCATACAGGCGGGAGCAACGACAGCCGCTTCTGCCACTGGCGCTTTAACCGTCGGAAGGCCGGAGCGGAACCTGACGGCGGGCGGCGGATACGGATTCGGTTTTGGCGGTTCGCTTGAAGAGGGCGTCTTTATCGGCAATGTCGGCGGGTCTTACCAGGTGGACCGAAACTGGCGGATCCTGGGGAAGTGCTGATCTCGATCAACCAACCCGGGCTTTTCCTCTTCACCGGGGGCGCCAACTGGATTACGGGAAACCACCGGCTGGAATTCGGCATCGGCGCCGTTCGGGTCGACTTCAACGCCATTCCCTACCCGTTTTTGGGATACGCCTACCGATTTTAACATCACACGTCACTAATTTCAATATCCATATGACTCCTGGCCGAATTATTTTACCCCTTTTATTGTTTCTGGGCGCCATTTCAAGCTTGCATGCCCAGTGCCCCGGCTGTGTTATTACCCTTCCTTCCGGTATCGCTCTTGACACCGTTTACCTCGGCGCAGCGCCGGATGGAGAGGTAGGAGTGCCCTACGACGAAGATATCAGTTTCCGGATGCCGATGAGCACCACGCCTGTTTCCATACTCGACCCCACGATTCCGCCCGGCCTGCCGATCCTCGAGATCAATATCATTTCCGTGAGCAACCTGCCTCCCGGCCTCAGCTGGGAAGCCAACAAACTGACCTTCGACGTCGACAACGGCGATACCGACGGCTGCGTCAAATTTTGCGGAATCCCTACCCTGTCCGACAGCTTCTTCGTAGAGGTGACCGTGACGGCCAATGTCTTCGGCATCGTGCAATCTTCCAGCTTTTACCTCGCCTTGTACATCGCGCCCGCCAGCTCGGGAAACTTCGGGTTTTCCATGCTCAACAACGTCGGCTGCGGAAGCGCCACGGTGAGCTTTACCAATAATATTCCCAGCAATGGGAACCCCGGTTTCAGCTACGAGTGGGATTTCGGCAACGGAAACACCTCCACCCTGGAAAACCCGGGAACGCAAACTTACAACCTGCCCGGCGTCTATCCGGTCGAATACACCGCTACCGTCGACACTTCCGGGTATTTCCTCACCTCGGTGACCATCGTGGACACCGACTGCAACGATTTCAACATCCCTCCCGCCGACAAGCCGGACCTGTTTATTATCATCACAAATCCCGGGGGGGCTACGATCTACACCTCGCCCGTAGCGACGAATACCGATGTGCCGAAAACTTTTTTCCTCAACATCCCGCTCGGCAACGGCAACTACGGCATCGAGGTATTCGACGACGAGCTGATCGGCACCGAGCAATGCGGCTCCGTCAATTTTAACCAAACCACGACGGGCCTGCTAATCGACGGCCAACTCGAAGTCACTGTAAATATCATCCACCCGATCACCACACTGAACACCCTCGACTCGGTCTACGTCTACCCCATCCCGGATGCGCCTTTGCTCAGCTTTGAAAGCGAGGAATGGTGCGAAGGCGATTCTGCCCTTCTCGAAGTGACAAATTACACCGGCGGCCTTCAATGGTACGTCGACTCCCTGCCCATAGCCGGAGCCATCAGCTCCGTGCTCCAAGCGCAAACTCCAGGTGATTACTGGGCGGTATATACCAGCGGCGATGGTTGCACGGCCAGCTCCGAAGTCGTGAGCCTGAGCTTCTACACCCTGCCTGCCTTGCCGGTTTTTTCCAATGATGAAAACTTGTTGTTCGTCACCAACCCCGCCAATCTTCCCCTGTCCTATTCCCTTCAATGGTACCAGGCCGGCACAGCCATCCCGGGTGCAACGGACCTGACCTATTGCATCACCGGGGAGGGCTCTTCCGACTTTTCCCTGGAGGTGACGGACTTAGTGACGGGCTGTACGAACGAGTACAACTCCCAATCCACCTACGATCCTCAGGCAGATTGCATCAGCGGCTCGAGCGAGGAATTTGCCGCCCAGGGCGCTTTGAATTTGTATCCCAACCCCGTTTTCAACGAATTGACGGTAGAAATGGGCGATCTGGACAGCGGGGTCGTCGAACTCGCCGTGCTGAACGGATTGGGTCAAACACAGCTTCAATTCCGGGTCGAGCATCCGGGCGGCGAGTTTGTGTATCAGGTACCTGCGCATTCCCTCCTTCCCGGGTGGTACGTCCTCCTGGTGAAGTCCTCAGACGGGACCTGGATGGCCAGGGCGCCGTTTGTGAGGGCGGATTAAATGGGATTAGAAAATTTTTAACCGCAAACATAAGTCATCCCGACCCACCCCCAGCCCCTCCCTTAAAAAGGAGGGGAGCTTTTTGAGCTTAAGGCCATACTATTTCATGCATTTAAGCCCTTGCCAAAAAAGTGTTAATGAATTGATTTTCAGAATAGATAGCTCCCCTCCCTGAATGAGGGAGGGGCTGGGGGTGGGTCGGAAACGCCGAACTGCAGGCATAATTTTGAGAATCGGGATGACTCACGTTTCTGGTTATTATTCAAAAAAAACCATGAACCTCCTAAACTTCAACGGCGCCCCCCTACCCGCCTCCACCCCCCTGTTCCCCGCCGGCCACCGCGGCCTGCGGTATGGCGACGGACTGTTCGAAACCATCCGCTATCGGTTAGGGGAGATGCCGTTCCTTCCCCTGCACCTGGAAAGGTTGCTGGCGGGAATGCGTGCCCTGGGCATGGATATTCCCCCCTCGTTTGGAGTCGATTTTTTTGAAGGAGAAATCCGAAAAATCCTCCTCGAAGTGGACCACGCCAGGCTGAGGTTGAGCGTTTACCGGCAGGGCGGAGGGCTTTATGCCCCGGAAAGCAATGCAGTCGATTTTTTGATAGAAGCCGCCCCGATGCAAGAGCCGGAATCTAAAATTCCCCAATCGGGTATCCTCGCCGGTTTCGCTGTTTCCCCTCCAATCTGAGTCCCTATAAAACGGCCAACAGCCTGCCCTACATTCTCGCTTCCAAAGCCAGAAAGGAGCGCAACTGGGAGGAAGGCATTCTGATGAACCCCGCTGGACGGGTAGCCGATGGATGTAACTCCAATATGTTCGCGATTCTGAATGGTATCGTGCACACACCGCCGGTTTCGGAAGGAGCTTTGGCCGGGGTGATGCGCTCGGTCGTCCTTCAACAGGCGGGTCTTCAAGTAAAAGTCTCCCCAATCAGCTCTGCAGATTTGGCCCAAGCGGAGGAGATCTGGTTTACCAACGCCATCCAGGGCGTCCGATGGGTGGAACATTTCGAAGGTCGCGAGCTGAAAAATACGGTATGGCACGAATTTTTTGCAGACCCGGCGGGTTTATGGGATAATAAATCCCCAATTACAACCCCTTGGATAAACTCATAGCCCAATGATTGTCATTCAAACGGACCGCTACACCCTCCGCGATTTTACGGAAGAAGACGCCCCCTCTCTGGCCGGGTTTGCCAACAACCGGAAGATTTGGGAGGGCGTGCGCGATCGTTTTCCCCATCCCTATTCCGAAGACGACGCAAAGGAGTTCATCTCCATGGTGAACGCCCAGCAACCCGCTACTAATTTCGCCATTGTGATCGAGGGCAAAGCCGCCGGCGCCATCGGGATTATCACCCAGGATCAAAACGACGTGTACCGCTACTCCGCCGAACTGGGTTACTGGATTGGCGAACCCTACTGGGGAAAAGGCCTGATGACCGATATCGTCCGCCGCTTCTCCCGGGAAGTCTTCCAGCGCTATAATGTTTGGAGGATTTACGCCGGGGTGTATCACACCAATACCGCTTCGCAGCGGGTGCTCGATAAGGCAGGATATTTCCGGGAAGGCGTCTTGCGGAAAGCCGCCTTCAAGGATGGGAAGGTCCTCGATGAAGTACGGTTTAGCCTCCTCAAGGAAGATCTCCCGGCCCTTTAAAATCCTGCCAAAATGCTTAAGTTTATGCCGCCAAGCATAAACTTATGAAAAAGATCCTCATCGCCAACCGCGGGGAAATCGCCCTGCGGGTTATCCGAACAGCCCGGAAAATGGGCATCGCCACCGTTGCCGTGTACTCCGAAGCCGACCGGCAGGCGCTGCACGTCCGGCAGGCGGATGAAGCGATCTGCATTGGGCCGGCGCCCTCCATTCAATCGTATCTCAACAAAGACCGCATCCTCGAAGCGGCCAAAAAAACGGGCGCCGACGCCATCCACCCGGGATACGGTTTTCTTTCCGAAAATGCCACCTTCGCCAAGGCGGTCCAAAAGGCAGGACTGACCTTCATTGGCCCCAACCCCGACTCCATCAAACTGATGGGCAGCAAGCTGGCGGCGAAGGAAGCGGTGAAAAAATACAATATCCCCCTGGTACCCGGCCTGGATCAGGCGATCGACGACCCGGTCCGGGCGGTCGAATTGGCCCATCAAATCGGCTTTCCCATCCTGATCAAGGCCTCGGCAGGTGGAGGCGGAAAGGGGATGCGGATCGTGGAGAACGAGGCGGAGCTCGCCTCCCAGATGGAGCGGGCCATCAGCGAGGCTAAGTCCGCCTTTGGCGACGGGTCCGTTTTCATCGAAAAATACGTGACCAAGCCCCGGCATATCGAGATCCAGGTGTTGGCCGATTCGCACGGCAATACCCTCTCGCTTTTTGAAAGAGAATGTAGCATCCAGCGGCGGCACCAGAAGGTCGTGGAGGAAGCTCCTTCCGCCATCCTCACACCCGCAATCCGCAAAGCCATGGGCGAGGCCGCCGTGTTGGTCGCCCGCTCCTGCAATTACCTTGGCGCGGGCACGGTCGAGTTTCTGGTCGACGAAAACCTAAATTTCTATTTTCTCGAAATGAATACCCGCCTTCAGGTCGAGCACCCGGTCACCGAGCTCATCACGGGACTGGACCTGGTGGAGCAGCAAATCCGGATCGCCCGGGGGGAGGCGTTAGCATTCGGACAAGACGAGCTGCGTCTCCAGGGCCACGCCGTCGAGCTGAGGGTGTATGCGGAAGATCCTTTCCACCAGTTTCTCCCCAGCATTGGGCGCATTTCGACCTATGAAAAACCCGAAGGCCCCGGCATCCGCCTGGACGACGGATACGAGGCGGGCATGGAAATACCCATTTACTACGATCCACTGATCGCCAAACTGATCGCATACGGACCTACCCGCGACGTGGCCATCAGCCGCTTGCACAAAGCGATCGAGGAGTATAAAATTGAGGGGATTGCCACTACCCTGCCGTTCGGCAAGTTCGTGATGGAGCATCCGGCCTTTCGCTCCGGAAATTTCGATACGGGATTCGTGAACCGCTATTTTACCCCGGAAGCGCTGGCCGCACAACGCGCGGAAGAGGGAGAGATCGCCGCCTTTATCGCTGCTCTGCTATACTACGACCACGCAAAACAGCTGAACGTGCCGGACCCTTCGCCAAGCGAATGGTTCAGAAAGAGATAGCGCGCCCTCGGTTTGGGGTCAATCCAATGAAGTGGGCTTTTAGGCTTATTATTCAACCGCTTTGCGGTTGTTTCGCCTTCATTTTGCGTGCCCCGGATTTCATCCGGGGCTATGAATATTTTATCCCTCCGGGATTAGTGCCATGCTTAAAGCAAGAAGGCCCAAGGTAAAAGCTAAAGAAACCCTGAAAGAGTTTACTATTCATACCCCCCGATGGAAATCCGGGGCTATGAATATTTTATCTCGCCGAGATTAGTGCCATGCTTAAAGCAAGAAGGCCCAACGTAAAGCCAAAGAAACCCTGAAAGGGTTTACTATTCATAGCCCCCGATGGAATCGGGGGTAAAAGTTCGATGGATAAACAACCGCATAGCGGTTGAATTCCGTTTAATAAGGCCAACCTCAGATTTTGATAAGTATTTTTAAACCTATTCTTCCGATACGAAGCTCAAAATCTTCACGGGACTACCCCACATGAAGATGGAAACATCCTCCTCGAGCTCCCGAAGCTCGAACGCTCCGCGGAGACCTTCCTGTTTTAGATTCTTTGACATGCGTTTAGGCCGCCATTTTCCTCCGGAATCATCGACGATGGCCCAGAAACCGGGGCCGGCATTGACATAGGTTACCATGCCTTTGACTTTATGAACTTTAGGGGACATAACTCTTTGGGTTATTGGATTGTTGGGATGCGCTGAGCAATTGATGCATGGAATCGGTGAGGGAAGAGATCAAATGGAATTGCTCCTGAACGGTCTGCCGCAATTCCTTGAGCTCCGAATAGGTCATTTCCAGCAATTTCTGCGGCGAGGGAAGGAAGGGGCTGATCTTGACCCGGGCATACCACAACTCCCTGACATCCCCCACCGGAAGCGGGAATGCCTTGTAAAAATCGTTGTCGGAATGCAGTTCGATACAGCGGTCGGTCCGGATATTGTTCACCAGGCGCTTGACCAGCACGTCGCCCCTGGTCACCACCACATAGACGTAGTTATTTTTGATTGCAGACTCCCAGAGGTTGGGCTCCAGAAAGCTGCACACCACCTTGTCGCCCTCGAAGAGGGTGGGTTCCATGCTGTCCCCTGCCACGTCGAAGGAGCGATGGGTATCGGCCTTGTATCTGAAGTCGGGAAGCGAAAAGGTGGGCAGCTGGCGGATAAACCCCGCCTCGGTCTTCTCCCCCGCGTAGCCCGCCTGCGCGGGTTCGGGCACGTGGATGATCCGCTCCTCTTCCATGGAGTCCGTCACGATGGTCAGGAGCCGGAAACCCGTATGGTCCTCTTCGGTCACAAACATGGCCCCTCGCCGGAGAACAGGTACATGGGGCTGAAGCGATACACCTCCACCGCTTTGCGCACCAGGTCGATCGTCACATCCCGCCGGCCCTGGAGGATCTCGCTCAGGCTTTGCGGGAGATAATCCAACGACAAGGCAAACTGCCGGCTCGATCGAACCCGGTTATCTTCCCGGATCTTCTCCAGGCATTTGATGAATCGCTGCGTGACGATGTTGGACATCCTGTGAGTGAAGAGTGAGCAGTGAAGGGTGTCTGCAGTGAAGAGTGAAAAAAAATGGGATTTGAAGTCAATGTTATCAAAAATAAGATACTTTTTTAAGGTTTAGGCTTTGAAAGGGGAATTATTATCAAAAAGGTGATAAAACACGGCGGACGGGAGACGGCGAACGGCGGACGGTGGACGGCGTAGGAGCTATGATTCACCAGTCACTAGTCACTAGTCACCAGTCACTATCTTCACAAACTCCTCTGCATTGAGCGAAGCTCCTCCCACCAGGCCGCCGTCGACGTCGGGTTGGGAGAACAGTTCACCTGCATTCGAGGATTTGACGCTTCCGCCGTAGAGGATCGAGGTTTTCTGAGCCAGGTCATTGCCGAAATGGCCGGCAAGGGTTTTGCGAATGTGGGCGTGCATGTCCTGTGCCTGTTTCGGGCTGGCGTTCTTGCCGGTGCCGATGGCCCAGACCGGTTCATAGGCCACCACTATTTTAGAGAAATCTTCCTGGCTGAGGTGAGAGAGCCCATTGGTCACCTGGGAGGCGACGAGTTGCAGGTGCTCTTCTTTCTCCCGGACCTCCAGTTTTTCCCCGCAGCAGAAGATCGGGATCATACCATGGCGCAAGACCTGGTCGATCTTTGCGGCAACGAGCTCGTCCGATTCGTGAAAATACTCCAGCCTTTCCGAATGCCCCAGGATCACGTATTGAACGCCCGTAGATTGAAGCATTGCCGCCGAGATCTCTCCGGTAAATGCGCCGGAGTCCGACTCGTGGCAGTTTTGGGCGCCGAGGAAGAGGTTGTTCACTCCGTGGATCATGTTGTGGATGATCCTCAGATGGGTATAGGGCGCCGCCAGGACGACCTTGACCTGAGAGGGTTGAAGGCGGTCCATGACCGCTTGGGCCAGATCCTTTCCCTCTTCGTAGGTCGTATTCATCTTCCAGTTGCCGGCGACGATCCGCGTGCGTTTGTTTTCCATTTATGCTAATTTTGATAGTGGTCTGCGGCCTACGGCCGAGTGAGGCAAAAATAGCGATATTATTCAAAGCGCCTGCCCTCAGGCAACTTTTCATGGGCTTTGTGCACCAATCAGAAAACCCGCAAATCTGCCGTCTATTGGAAAATGAGCTGTTACATGGGTGTTTAAAGGGGGATCCAAGAGCCCAAAAGGCCTTGTACGACGAGTACAAGACTCCCTTGTTCCGCATGTGCCTGCGCTATTCGAAAGACAAAATGGAGTCGGAGGATTTCCTGCAGGAGGGCTTTATCCGCATCTTTTCGGATCTCCCTCATTTCCGGGCACAAGGACCATTGGGGGCTTGGCTGTACAGGGTGATGCTCAATTCCATCCTCCAGCAAGTCCGGAAAAAGGAGCGAAAACTGGCTGTCCTGCCGCTCGATCCCTCCCCTTATCTGTACCCCGACCATGCCGCAGATCCCTTTTTGGGCCTCGACGCCCAGACCGTTACAGGGATGATCCAGCAATTGCCGGCGGGTTACCGAGTGGTTTTTAATCTTTTCGTCATAGAGGGGTTTTCGCACCAGGAAATCGCCGAACTGCTCCGCATCAGCGAAAGCACCTCCAAATCGCAACTTTTTAAAGCAAGGGCCGCCCTCCGCAAGCTCGCCCGGGTGTACTACCCGGAACTGGCGGAAGGTGGAAAAATATAAAGATATGGAACCAAGATCGCCTCATTTAAAGGAAGACCACACGCTGAGGACCCTGTTTGCGGACCTCGCCGACAGTCCCGCTTCCGATTGGGATACCCCTTCCGAAAAGGTTTGGGTAAACGTCGCTTCGGAATTAGCGGAGAACAGGCCATTCCTCCAAGCACTACGATGGCGGTATATCGCTCCTTTCCTCCTACTCCTGGCGCTGACGCGGTCTTGCCATCCAGTCGTCCGCGATAGCGCTGTTCCAGGGGAATTCGTTCCTTTCATCCCGGCTGAAACAACTACGACGGCTCAGGTTTATCCATCCGCACCCGGGTCAAATAAACCGGCGATAGCGGTCCGTGCGGACCAGGTTTTACCTTCGAAAGTTTTACAAGAAACTACCCTTGTTAAGGAGCTGTCTATCACATTCATAGACAAATTGGATTATTTAAGTTCAACAGCTCTCCTGCCCTTACACAGCAAGATAGTCCCGACCATTCAACCCGCCAACTTAAGCCCGATCATTTCAATAAAACAGCCTCTAAAACCCTACTGGAGCATCGGCGCCTCCGGCGCCCTTCGCTTTCCACAGGTACTAAAATCAGGTGCTTCCATAAGCCCCAAACAAAGTTGGAGTATAGGTCTGGAAGCAGGTTACGGAAAAGCGGACGGCATCCGTTTCACGACCGGACTGGAATGGAGCGTGCAGCAGTGGACCTCGGTCGCGCCCGTTGCCCTCACCTATCGAGAAGACCAATCCTATACCGACGAAAGGGGCCGACTGGTCAGAAACTACCAGCAAGCCCTCTCCAGCGGCTTCGGGACCGCTAACCTGGACATGCTCTTGGCCAATACCCGCCAAAACGACGGATCGGATATCCAGGTGGGCGAAACGATGTCCTTCCGGGTCCGGACTACGACCACCCTGAACTACCTCAGCCTACCCGCGGGATTGGAAAAAAGCTGGAAGGCCGGTCCCCTCGACATTAGCCTTCGCCTCGGCGCTGTGGCCCATGCCAATATATCGGACCGCCTGGAAATCGACCGCGTGGAATCGCTCCGCGCACGAATACAGGCTGTCAGGATGGACCTGAGGCCTGGGACGAGGGAAACGGCCCGATTTTATTTCGACGCCTATGCCGGGCTGGGCATTTCCCACCGCTTTTCGGAGAAACATTCGCTCTTCCTCCGGGGGGAGTATCGGCACAATCTCAGTCCGGTTTCAAGAGGATTTTATATCGCCGCGCCCGCGATTCAGTTGGGGTATACGCGGAGGTTATGAGGACGGACCACAGATTAATGGATTTCATGATTCCGCTGATTTTTTTGAAGAGTAACATCAGAATCTGTGAAATCATGAAATCCGATTAATCTGCGGTCCGGATACATTTAGCTTCATTCATTCTTTCACATAAAAAACCACAATTATGAATAAGTACCTTGTCCTTCTCTCTATCGCAATTTTTGGCCTCAGCGCCTGCCAGAAGCAGGCTTCCGAGGAAGACCAGTTGTTGGTTCAGGCCATAGCCGAATCGCCGAATAAAGCCTTAATCGAGCCCGCTTCCCTGCCGGAGGCGATCGTCGAGAATTTCCGGGAAGACCATTTCCAGACCTTTATCGCCGAGGCCTACCACAGTCCCTCTTATGGATATGAGGTCGTAAGCGGCGACGAAGACCATTTCTTCTTCAACCTGAACGGGCGTCCCTTGATGGAAGAGGAAAGAGGATGGCGGGAAAGGGAATTCCGGCGCTTTGGCGGTCCCTGCGGAGAACCCGGCCGGCCGGTGAATCTGCGCCGATTGCCCTCTGCGGTAAAACGCTATATCAACGACAACTACCCGGACGACTCCGCCAACCGCGCCAAGATACTGGCCGACGGCACGATCATCGTGGCTATGGATCCCCCGCTGCTGCTCGTATTCACCGAAGCGGGGCGTTTTGTAGAGGAAGTGTTCTGCGTCCGTCCCTGCGGCGGCGCCATGTGGAGGATCCGCGTGGACCAGCTTCCCGAAGCGCTCACCGAATACCTTCGCCTGAACTACAACGGACTGGAAGCCCTCGCCTCCTACGAGTGCCGGAACGGCAATTTCGTCGTCGGCCTGTTTATCGACGGACAGCGCCTGATGCTCGTCTTCGATTCGGAGGGGAATTTTCTCTACGTCAGGGGGTAAGTTGAAAAGTTGAAGAGTTTATAGTTGAAAAGTTTAGCTTTAACTTTTCAACTATAAACTCTTCAACTATCAAAAGTGGAATTTGGCAAACTCCCCGATATCTCCTCCGTCGATTTCCGCTTGCGGGCCGAACCGCCGGAAAATGAGCGGATATTAGGCGGTAGCGGACTTTGTAATTTCTACATCGGATGCACCGGCTGGAGCATGAAGGAATGGGTGGGCAAGGTCTACCCAATTGGCGCCAAGACCAAGGATTACCTGCATCATTATTCCCGTCAGTTCAATACCATCGAATTCAATACCACCCATTACCGGATACCGGATTTTGGGACGGTGGAGCGCTGGTATGCCGAGTCGGCGGCCGATTTCCGGTTTTGTCCGAAGATTCCGCAGACCATCAGCCATAGCCAGGATCTGGGCGCCGGCTCAGGGCAGGTATTCGAATTTGCCGAGGCGATCGGGGGACTGAAGGAAAAGATCGGGTGTTGTTTCATGCAATTGCCCGAGCATTTCGGTCCGGAGCGTTGGAGGCTGCTGGATGAATTTCTCGAGCGTTTTCCCCCGAATTTGCCCCTGGCCGTCGAAGTCAGGCACCCCGGATGGTTTAAGCCAGAGGGCGAATCCATTCTGTTTCCCTTGTTGGAGGGCCACGGCAAAGCCGCCGTGATCACCGACGTGGCGGGGCGACGGGATGTGGCGCACATGCGCTTGAGCGCTCCCCTAACCATGGTACGTTTTGTCGGAAACGGCCTTCACCCCAGCGATTTTACGCGCATCGACGAATGGGTGGAGAGGCTGAAAACCTGGGTCGAGCAGGGCATCCGGGAAATTATTTTTTTCGCCCACGAGCCCGACAACCTCCTCGCCCCCGAACTATCCGTATATTTGTTGGAAAAGGTCCAGGCCAGGATCGCAGCCCATGTTCGCGGGCCGCAGTTGCTGAGCGCTCCCGAGATACCGGGCAAACAATTGGGCCTTTTCGAATAAATCAGGAAACCCCATGGCCGCACCGAGCACGGAAACCGAAACTCCTCTTGTCAATCGCGATATCAGCTGGCTTTCATTCAATTACCGGGTTTTGCAGGAAGCGAAAGACCCTTCCGTGCCCTTGTTCGAGCGCCTGAAATTCCTCGCCATTTACTCCTCCAACCTCAATGAGTTTTTCCGCGTCCGCGTGGCGTGGATGCGCAACCTGGTGCGGGTGGGCCGGAAGACCAAAAAGGAGTTCGACTACGACCCGAAACAGATCCTGAAAGACATCCTCAAAATCGTAGATCGGCATCAGGAGGAATTCAGTCATATTTTCGAGAACCAGATCGTACCCGAGCTCCGCCAACACAAAATTTACCTGCTCCGGCGCCTGGACCTCAACAAGGAACAGAAGGAATTCGTCGAGAATTATTTTCACGACCACATGCTCCCTTTCGTGCAGCCCGTGCTGCTGGTCAAAAACAAGATCCGCCCCTTCCTCAACAACGCCCAGCTCTACATGAGCATTCTGATGAGGGACAAGGAGGATCCCAACGGAGGCGATCACTATGCGATCGTCAAGATCCCTTCCGACCACCTTCCCCGCTTCATCGAACTGCCTTCCGCCGCGCCCGGGCGCCGCGACCTGATCATCCTCGACGACATTGTCCGGCATAGTATCTCCTGGATGTTTCCGGGCTACAACATCGTCGACACCTACTCGATCAAGCTGACGCGGGATGCCGAACTGTACATCGACGACGAGTTTTCGGGCGACCTCATCCAGAAAATCAAGACCAGCCTCACCAGGCGGCATGTCGGGCCGGCCTCGCGTTTTGTCTACGACCGGGAAATGCCCGCCGAGCTGATGGTATTCATCAAGGAATCCTTCGGTCTGGAGAAATACGACCTGCTCGTCGAGGGCCGCTACCACAACAATTTCGACTTTTCCGCTTCCCCGATTTCGGCCTCCAGCAACTCAAATATCCCCCCTTGCCTCCCCTGAAATTCAGGGCTTTGGAAGAGGCCTGGGATCTTTACAACGCCATTCAGGTCAAGGATTACCTCATTCATCCGCCATATCATTCTTACGAGTCGGTGATCCGGTTTTTCGAGCATGCGGCCAGCGATCCGAACGTCACCCATATCAAGATCACGCAATACCGGGTGGCGCGGAAATCCCGGATCATGACGGCGCTCAAGGAGGCGGTCAGGGCGGGGAAGCAGGTTTTTGTTTTTATAGAAGTGAAAGCGCGGTTCGACGAAGAGGCCAACCTGGAATGGGGAGAGGAGATGGAGCGCGCCGGGGTGAGGGTTCGCTACAGCTTCCCCGGGGTGAAAGTCCATGCGAAACTGGGGCTGGTGCGCAGGGAGGAAGCCGGGGGCCGATGCTCTACGCCTATCTGAGCACGGGAAATTTCCACGAGGAGACGGCCAAGATCTACTCCGACTTCGGACTTTTTACAGCCGATCGGCGAATGACCGGCGAGGTAGCGCGGCTTTTTTCTTTTCTCGAAACCGTGCAAGTGCCCGCCCAGAAATTCGAACACCTCTTGGTCGGCCAATTCAACCTGCGGGGCAAGCTCATCGAGCTGATCAGCCAGGAGATCAAGCACGCCCAGGCCGGAAAAAAAGCCCAGATTACCCTTAAGTTGAACAGTATCCAGGACACGGTGATGATCCAAAAGCTCTACGAGGCCAGCAACGCCGGCGTGAAGATCCATCTGATCGTTCGGGGGATTTGCTGTCTGGTGCCCCAAAAGCCAGGATTCAGCGATAACATCACGGCCACCAGCATCGTGGACCGCTACCTGGAGCACTCCAGGGTCTTTATTTTTCACAACGACGGCGATGAAAAGGTGTACCTCTCCTCGGCCGATTGGATGGTGCGCAATCTGAGCTACCGCATTGAAACAGCTTTTCCGGTGTTCGATCCGGAGCTGGCCGCCAGGATAAAAGATCTGGTCAATATCCAGTTGAACGACAACGTCAAGGCCCGGATCATCGACGCCCAGCAGACCAATCCCTACCGGAAGGAGGAGGGCGATATCGTCATTCGGTCTCAGCTGGAGACGTATTATTACCTGAAACGGAAGGAGGAGAAAGGCAGCTAAATGCCATTTTCCCTGAATTCCGTCGAGTTTGAATCCAGGTTAATCCATTGGAATTTGTTTTCGGATCTTTTGGTAAGACTTTTAGTGAACATTTTCAAAAAAACACCCAGATGAGCACCCGGTATTTCCTGAGCACTTTGCTTCTCCTTCTTTCCATTATGGCCTGCAAAAAAGACGCCGTCACTTCTGATGATGCGTTGAGCCTGGTGCCGATGAACTCGGCAGGCGTATTGCGGGTCGACATTCCGTCCCTGATGAAAAAAGCCGATTTCGAAGCCCTCCGCAAAACCGAGATGTACAAGCAGTCGGTCGAGGATGCGAGGGAGAAAAATCCCTCTCTTGCAAAGGCATTGGAGGACCCCGCCGAATCGGGCATAGACCTGGAGAAAATGGGTTATCTCTTTTTCCACGTCAACCCCGAAAATACCCGCGAAACCTTCAACGGGTTTCTCTTGAGCCTGGCTGATTCCAAAAAGCTGGAAACGCTGGCCAAAACCGAGGGCGAGGTGGTCTCCAAAGGGAAATTCAGGTACATATTGAGCGAGGAGGATAATATTCTTGCCTGGACCGACGACGTTGCATTATTTGGCTTTTCGGACGACCCAATCAACCTGGTCGATCAGGCGGGCCTCATATTTGAAACCAAGCCCTCCGAATCGGTCGTAGCAAATAAGGACCTGCAAAAAGCATTGGCGGATAGCCACGACCTGAGCCTGTGGCTGAACTCCAATCCCTTTTCCGAATCGCCCGATCTCCAGATGGGGATGTCGATGGCCGAAGTGGATGCGGAGGCTTTGAAAGACAACTACATCCACGGCTACCTGGATTTTCTGGAAGGCAGGATCGAAGGAACCGCAGATTTGTTCCTGCAGACCAAACTGACCAAGGACCTGAACAGGCTGTTTAACGACAAAGTCGGGTCGGGTTTTGCGAAATACGTGCCCGCAGAAAATCTGGACGTATTCCTCGCCGCGGCGATCAACATCAAGGGCATCGACGAGGTGCTGAGCGCGAGGTCGCAATCCAAGGGCTTCCTGGAATTCAGCCTCAAGGAATTCGGGCTGACGACCAAAGATTTCCGGGAAACATTCGGCGGCGATGTCATCGTGGCGGCCGTTGGACAAGAGGAAAGCGATAAAAGAGTGGGCGTTTTCGCCACCAATATTCTCGACGAAAAGAAACTCCAGCTTTTCCTGGACCTGGGGGTCGAAAGAGGCTCTCTGGAGAAAGAGCGGGCCAACCAGTACAAAGTCAAAGAAGTATCGATGGGCCGGAGCGACGGGTTTTTCCACATCACGATGGACGACGGAGCGCCGCGATTGCTGGTCAAGGATGGGTATCTGTTCCTCTGCGGAGATGAAAACTGGTTGTACAATTTGGAAAATGGCGGATTTCCCAATGCCCAGCGCTTAAAAGGAGAGCAATTGAAGAGCAGCGAAGGCCACTTGTTTTACGCCTATTTCGACGCCAACGCCCTCCGGGCATTCAACAAAGGACCTGGAGATTATTCCGTCAAGGACCTGGAGATCAAGGCGTCGAGGGAGCAGGTGAAGGTACTCATACACATGAATCAGGAGAAGATGAACGCCCTGAAAGCCATGTTCGAAGGGGCGGCTAAAAAATACGAAGCTAATACGCCCGAGCCGGCCGTACAGTAGCGCGACGATCACTACACTGAAATTGGGCCCGGGAGCGCCGGGCGGAAAGGAAAAAATCTTTAAAATTTGAAGCATTATGCTACTTTCGACATGAATTTTAACTTTTTTTCTAACCTCCAAAACTTCAACTATTATGAAGTCCAATTTCAAAGTTTTCATTGCAACGACGGCCCTTTTACTGATGGGCAGTATGACTACCGTTCAGGCGCAAAAGTGCATCGACGAGCGCAAGGTGAGCCCTACCCAGACCTGCCCGCGAGTGTACGAGCCCGTTTGCGGCTGCGACGGTAAGACCTACAACAACGAATGCGACGCCCAGCGCGCCGGACTGACCAGCTTCAACAAAGGCGCCTGCCCCAATTCGAACCAGGCTTCCCTGCTCGAGTTTATCGAGGCTTGGGAGGGCGACTACAACAAGGCCAATGCGCGCGGCCTGGAAGGCAAATTTGCCACCAGCGCCATCGAGATCCAGCCCGACGGAACCGTGCTGGAAGGTTCGAAGAACATCGGAATCGGCTATACCGAATGGTTTAAAACCGCCGAGGTGAAAATGGAACTGAATGTTTCCGAAATCACCGAGCTGGCAACCGACCTCGCAGTGGTATCCGGTGGATTCACGGTCGACTCTGTAGAAAAGGCCACCCGCAAGAGCGACAAAATGCTTGGCACCTACACGGTAGTTGCCAGAAAGCTCGACACGGGTTGGGCGATTGTAAGGAGCCAGATCAACCCCGCATGTCCGATGCCGGAACCTGAGCCGGTAAAGGTGAATCCGATGGAAAAAGCCAAACCCAAGACGGGCGACAACTAAGGATTTTTGTTCTAGAAAAGAACCCCGGCAACCAGTTGCCGGGGTTTTTTTTATGTAGTTTAGCCTCCATGATCCTACTCAACGACCTGCAGCCCCTCCCCCTGGTTTCCCTCGGTTTGAACCCCGACTCGGACATATTTGCCACTGAGTGCGATTTCGCGCACGGGAGGAGGTATCTGGTATCGGCGCCATCTGGCCGCGGCAAATCCACCCTATTGCACTGCATCTACGGCCTGCGCCGCGATTACACCGGCAGCATTTCCATCGACGGCCGCGACATATCGACTTTTTCCCCGGACGATTGGGCGGACAAGCGCCAACAAGACCTCGCCATCGTGTTTCAGGACCTGCGGCTGTTTCCCCAGCTCAGCGGCCTGGAGAACATCCGCCTCCACGCAGATCTCAACCCGGGGGTGGACGACGTCACCCTCCGGCACTGGGCCCACGAGCTCCAGATGGACGAGGAATGGGAGAAGCCCGTTCAGAAGTTGTCCTACGGCCAGCGGCAGCGCATCGCCATCCTCAGGGCCCTGAGCCGGCCTTTCCGCTATCTCCTGCTCGACGAGCCTTTCAGCCACCTGGACGCCCGCAATTCGGAAGCGGCCCTGCATTTGGTCCTGGAAACCTGCACCAGGCTCGGCGCCGGGCTGATCATGGCCAGTTTGGGGGAGACGTTTGGGCTGGAGTATGAGTGTGTGTATGAGATTTAAAAAAAATCCCTTTCTTTCTTGCAAAACTCCCCCGCACAGTATTATCTTTGCAATCGCTTTTAAAGAAATGCGGAAGTAGCTCAGTTGGTAGAGCACAACCTTGCCAAGGTTGGGGTCGCGGGTTCGAGTCCCGTTTTCCGCTCGAAAGAGAAAGGGGCTGTCCGGTTGGGCAGCCCCTTTTTTTGTTGGGAACCCTATGAATGAATGCCTTGTTTCAAAAGCGGAGGAAACTTCCTCCATTTTTATATTTTTGCAGGGTAATTGATCTTTCCGCCCGGATGGTGGAATGGTAGACACGCAGGACTTAGATCATTGAGTGCTCCCGGGGAAACCCGAGATGCAGAACCTCTCAAATTCGGGGAAACCTTCCTCTGGCTAAAACCGGAGATGGCAATCCCGAGCCAATCCTTCGCTTTGCGAAGGCAGGCTTGCCTGCCGAAGCGCAGCGAAGGTAGGTGTAGAGACTAGACGGGAGGCGCCTAACCCCCTGCTTCGGCGGGGCATGGCGAAGGGATAGTCCAGACCACGAACTCCGATATAAAATTGGGGGCGGCGAAAGCCGAAGTGCGTAAGAAAATCCTGTGGCCAGTAGGCTGTGCGGGTTCAAGTCCCGCTCCGGGTACTTTTTTGTGAAGAGTGAAGAGTAAAAGAGGGCCTTGCGGCGGGTGCTGCAAGGCCTCTTTATTTGAAATAATTTGTTTGAATATTTTTGTTTTTGTACTTTTAACAGGTAAAAGAAACGACATGAAATTTAGCTGGGATTCGAACAAGTCAGCATCAAATAAGGAAAAGCATGGAATTGACTTTGATCAAGCCAAAGAGGTATTTGGTGACAGTAATGCGATAATAGACAAGGCGAAAACGGTTAACGGAGAAGAAAGATGGGTAGCCATTGGGAAAACCTTGAAACTATTCATTGTCTCAGTGGTGTTTACGATAAGGAACACTACGATTCGTATTATTTCTGCCCGGCAGGCGCGAAAGAATGAGATGAAGGAGTATATTAGCTATTCTTTAAAAGGAGCTGCAGATGAAAAAGACCATGAAAACTGAGGAGGTGATTGCCCTGATTAAACAGGGCGTATCAGTTGATGATATTGTATTGTCTGATTTGGAGGAGAAACGGTTGAATTTTCGCGACGCATTGCTGTTGGTTGAGAATGGGTTTCTGGTATCGAAAGAAAATATCCTGTACAAAGAGAAGGATATTGCTTACGACGCTGATTTTGACGAAGTAGAATGGGAAGGGAAATTACACGAGTTTGAAGGACCTCCTATCGTCAAAAGGTATTACCGAGGATAATAAAGAGGAAATTATCACTATAGAGCTGTCGATTAAGGATAAAGCGGTTAAAGATTGGTTAATCCAAAATACTGGCAACCTGAAAGCCATAGTGAACAAGCTGGTGGTTGATCTCTATCACACTGACCGAATTTTACATTCGAAGTGAGTTGGCGTAATGACGACCCATTGGCCCTGGATAGTTCCAATTCTGGAACGACTAAACTCCACCGGGTATGAATTAGTGAAGAGTGAAGGGGTGAGAAAGAGGCCTTGCGGCGGATGCTGCAAGGCCTCTTTATTTGCAATAAATTTGCCGGAAACGGGCAGGATTTTCCATCCTCTGGTTTTGGAAGTTCAGCAGAAATGAATTTATTTTTCAGCTGATTTCAAGTCACCCACGATACTAACCTCATGAAAAAACCATTCTGCTCTTGCTCCTGTCCTGGGCTGCTACCCACTCTCTTTTCTCTCAAAACATCTCATTTTGCGGCTCGATAGCGACCCAACTCCCCAAAAAGATCACGACGCACTGGTTGAACTACTCAAGGCGGATATGCCGGAAGGCAACCTGCCGCCCAAGGTCATCCCCGTAAAAGTGCATATCATCAGGGAAGATGACGGAAGCGGCGGCATGTCGCCGGATCTGGTGATACCGGGCATCGATACGCTCAATGCCTTTTTTGCGCAGACCAATTTGCAGTTTTCTCTTTGCGGCGGTCCCAACTTCATCGATAACTCCGATTTTTACGTCGTGGCCAACGATCCCGTCTCCCAAGGGTATGGTCCTGCCCTCTCGGAGATGGCTCAAAACAACGAGCCGGACGTGGTCAACATTTTTGTTGTCGATTCTTTTAGTTCCCCACCCCCCTCAATTTTTGCGGGCTGGGCATCTTTTCCCTGGAATCAATCCCAGTACATCGCGATTCGTCATGATTTCTTCGACACCTTCACGCTCGCCCACGAGATGGGCCACTTCCTGGGTTTGTACCATACCCATGAGGATTTGCTCGGCGACGGGAAAGAATACGTCAACGGCTCCAACTGCTTGTCCGCGGGCGATTTTCTTTGCGATACCCCTGCAGACCCTAACCTGTTGTATTACACCGACGATAACTGCCAATACGTCGGAACCCTGACTGACCCGTTGGGCGACGCCTACCAGCCCGATGTCGAAAACATCATGAGCTACTCCGGATGCGTGGAGACTTTGTTCTCCCCACAGCAAACCCGGAGGATGAACTATTACCTCCCTGACCTACATGAGTGAATTCACCTGCGATGGGTCATCGCTTGGCGACACGGCCTATCTAATGCTCCAAACCGCTATCGAGCCAAGTCCTTCCATCATGAGCTGCGGAGTGCCCCAAAACGTCCAAGCAGGTATCGCCAATTTCGGACAAGCAGGGATTACCGCATATTTCGGGGCGGCCTTTTTGGATACCGAAGGTGACTTTTTCGCCTGGATTGATACGTTGGGACCGGCGACCCTTAATGCCGGCTTTTTTTCCCTTCCCTCTATTTCACCCTGTCGAACCCCGGATTTCCGCCCGGCGACTACCAGATCGGCATTTTCTACCGGGAAGAGGGTACAGCCAGCTGGCTCCCCGTCGAGGAAGGAGGATACGACAACACCCTCCCCATCGAGATGACCTGCGGGATACCCTGCCAGGCGCCTTCCACTCCGGAATTGACCGCATTAGGGTATTCCCATATCCAGGTTCAATGGCCGGAACTCCCAGCGTGACGGAATACCAGACCCGGCAGCGGAAAGTCGGGGCCACGACATGGGTAAACGGCGGCTGGTACACAGACCCTGAAATCTATTGGGACAATTTGACGCCCTGTACAGATTATGAAATCCAGGTGCAAGCCAGATGTGGGACCCAGACCACCGGTTTCTCCCCCTCCCTGCTGATCACTACCGAAGGATGCGGCGACCCCTATTGCTACTCCTACGGGTCTTCCTGGGATGACTGGATACAGAAGGTCGAGTTTGGCGGTTTCAAACACACCTCTGGCAACGACTATGGCTATAGCAATTTCACCGCACTGAAGGCTCAGGTGGAATTGGGATCGTCGTACCCCATCAAGCTTACCGCGGGTACCAATGAAGACCCCAAAACCGTCTACTGGCGCGTCTGGATCGATTTCAATCAGGATGGCGATTTCACGGAATTCAATGAGATGGTCCTGCAACTGAGCGGATCCAACTCGGCGCCTTTTACCGCAAATATCAATATACCTGCGGGCATCCCCATCGGTACTACCCGGATGAGGATCAGCATGGCCACATTTGCTTTCCCCTTCCCCTGCAACCAGGCGTTCGGCGAAAGAGAAGTGGAGGATTATTCGATTGAGATCCTTCCCATTCCGGAGATTTCCGCGAACCCCACCCAACTCAATTTTCAGGCAGCGGGCGGTTTTGCCGGAGTAGACGTGTCTGCTGCCAATATAGCCTGGAACGCTACAACGGCAGCAACCTGGCTAAGCATTGGCAACGGCGCCGGGACGGGGTCCGGTTCCTTCTCGGTCACGTGTTCGGAAAACACCGAAATCGCGCCGCGTTCGGCTACTATCAACCTTTCTGGAAATGGGCTGGAAGTGGAAATTACGGTCGAACAGGAAGGCGCGATACCCTACCTTGAAGCATCTCTATTGCAACTCGGCTTCGACCCTACCGGGTTGCCTTCTCAAGAAATAACGATCGAGGCCAACGTACCCTGGGAAGCCACCTGCGCGGCAGCTTGGGTCACCATCGTCAATGGGGCTGGATCGGGTGCGGGGGCTTTCTCCGTGACCTGCGCCGAAAACCTGGACCTCGCTCCGCGCACTGCGACCATCATCCTTTCGGGAAATGGGCTGGAAGTGGAAATAACCGTCGATCAGGCAGGCGCAGTGCCTTTCCTGGAAGCATCTCTATTGCAACTGGATTTCGACCAATCAGGCCAGCCCGAGCAGGCGGTGATAGTTAACGGTAACGTGGCTTGGGAAGCCAGCGCCAGCGCCAATTGGATAAACATCTCCAGCGGAAACGGAACAGGCGATGGGGCCTTCCAGGTGAGTTGTGCGGAGAACCTAAACCTCGATCCACGCACCGGTAATGTTATCCTTTCAGGAAATGGGCTGGAGGTGACTATAACGGTGACGCAGGAAGGTAATCCCTCTTCCACAGCGGAGTTCAAAGATGGGGACTGGCTGCATTGCTTTCCCAATCCCACTTCCGGCCAGGTGACCTGGACCGGATTGTTCCCAATTGCCAGGAGGCTACCCTGGTGCTGTTCAATGAAGAAGGAAAGCTTCTGTTGCACCAAACCTATGGCATGGAAACCGGCAAGGCATGGCAGATCGAAGCCTCTTTGCAGGATTTTCCCTCAGGCGTATACTACTACCAAGTGACCGCTTGTGGACAAGCTGCGGGGGAGGTTTTTAGGAGGTGAAGTGAAGGTGAAAGAGGCCTTGCGGCGGATGCCGCAAGGCCTCTTTTTTGCAATAAGGCAACCAGCGCCTAATTCTTCACCAACTCCTTCTCAATAATCGACTTCAAAGCGGCCTTGGAAAGCGCGCCGGCCTGCATCATGGGGCGTCCTTCCTTGGGGATGAACAGAAGGGATGGGATGCTCCGGATGCCGAAAATAGAGGACAGCTCCATTTCCACCTCCGTATCCACTTTATAGACGACGAGTTTGTCCTTGTATTCTTCCGACAGCTCCTCCATGATGGGGGCTACCATTTTACAGGGCCCGCACCAGTCTGCATAGAAGTCGATGATGGCCGGAACCTCGCCCTTGAAATTCCATTCCTTCTCGGTGGTATAATCGAAAACCTGGTTTTTGAACGTTTCTGCGGTCATTTTGACGGTTGACATAGCGTAAATTTTTCACAAAGATAAGGGAGGATGGGGGTTGGAGTATGTGATCGAAGTTACAATATCGATGGGCGCAAAAAATTTGCACCTTCCGGCTTATGTCCTCGCCTTGAGTACCTTGTCAGCCGTCCAGACCAGTTTATCGTATCCGGCCTTGTTGCCCCTGTCATCTGTCACATACTTTTCTCCGGATTAACGGTCACAATGGCTGTGGAGGTTTTGATCTCCCCTCCGTTCCGGCGGATTAATTCAACCATTTTATCCTGATGGTTTCTATATTCAGGGGCGCCAATACAGGTCCGGTTCCAGTTGTCATATTTATCTTAATTGATTCGATTTCCTCAAAACACCAATCACACACAAGTGTATAGCCGTTTAACACATAATTATCCTATGGACACTATTTCTATCGGTAAAAATAATACAGGCGCCTTATCTTTAGCCATACACCGGAAAAACAGCTGGTAAAAATGCGAATTCCCTTTTTATTCCTTCTCCTCCTCCTGGCCGCCTGCGGGCCTGCCGTCGCGCCCGACGAGATAAAAGTCATCGGCATTGCCGATGGAGATACGTTTACGGCGATGAAGGGGCGGGAGAAAATCCGCGTGCGGCTGGAGGGCATCGACTGCCCGGAGCGGGGCCAGGCCTTCGGCAAGCGGGCCGGCGAAGCACTCGGAGATATGATATTTGGAAAGGTCGTTCGCCTGGAAGAACGCGGCAAGGATCGCTATGGCCGCGTTCTCGCCGTCGCGTGGCTGGAAGATGGGCGCTGCGTCAATGAAGAGATGTTGCGCCTCGGTATGGCCTGGCATTTCAAACGGTATAACAAGGACCGCCGCTGGGCAGAGATGGAAACAGAAGCCCGCCTCGCACGCCAGGGGCTTTGGGCCGATAAAAATCCGGTGGCGCCGTGGGAATGGAGGGGTGGGAAGTAGGGCCATGTTCGAATAATCGTCTCGCATTTCAAGCATTCCGCAACCTACCGGGAAAGCTTTCCGGGGGCTGGGCATGGCGAAAGACTTCAAAACCGTTCCTATGTTGCCTTTCTATGGACAGATGGGGGTATAATTTGAGGATTTAGGGGTTGAGGTTGAATGTTTTTATTGCTCGCGAAAAGTCTTATTTTTGGACAGATTTCGCGAGCAATAATCCCCCAATTTTTTTAAACCAAAGCAGGTCTGTTACCGATAGGCCGGAATCCGGGCCTGATACATCGATTTTTTCGCCCTTCATCAATCGCTGGAGATATTTGATGAAGTTAGGGTCTTTGTTTTGTTTTGTTCGTTTATCGATTGGTTTCGCTGGAAGTATTTTTTACGGCCACAAATCTGGCTTTCATCAATTCAAATTTGCCTTGTTGGTAGAAAATTTTATCATTAATCTGTCTACCCCAATATGATAAAATGTATCAATGTCTGAAACTCCACGAAGCAATATCTGGGCCGCATGTAAATCTCCTTTCGAAAATCGGATTTGTGCAATGTTATAATTAAAAGCTACTCTTCGGGTAGCTTCGGGAAGATACCTGGTGTAGCTATTAATAAATTTTTCCAACCAATCCTCCCTGCCCACAGCAAGCCCTGCCGTCGTAATGTTTTTGTAGGAGGCGGGGGTCAGAACTTCCTTTACAAAAAGGGCTTTGTTTTTGAGGAGGCTATCGATATGATTCAGGTACTCCTCTGCGAATTCCAGGTCGCCCTGATTAAAATAGTGAATGCACTGGTTCATTAAGTACGACCGGATGGACAGGCAGTATGCCGAAGTGAATCTTTTCGCATATTTGTTATACATATCCCGGGTCTGGAAATAGTATGCCTTATCATCCATGTTCGCGATCATTTGATATATCGCGTAGTACATTTGGGCCCCGATGGAGTCCAGTTTACACTCGGTCTGCCGAATACTCCTCTCGAATGGCGTTACTTCGAACGGGGTATTAAAGACATTGGACCTGTTGCGTTTTTCGCAAAGCAATCTGATCTTGTTTTCGAGGTAAAAGGTGTCGAGGTGCGACTCGAGGATGGCGACATCTTCCAGCTTTTTCCGGACCCCTCTTTGAAGGGATATCTCTGTTTCCTTCAGCATGAACAGGTACAAGCGATGATCGTGGTCGTAATTGCCGGGATGTTGCACTGACTTAAACAGCTCCTTGAGCCCGCTGTCGAAGTTCTTCTCCGCTCCATATTCCTTGTAGCATTTTAAGAGTTGAAAAGACTCCCAAAAGTTAAAACCCCTGGGCTGGTTCAGCAATATCAGTTGGTCGAGTATTTCCGGCAACTTGCGGTTGATTCGGCTGGTGGGTTTCCAGGGCAGACGCTGCCTTCCCAGCTTCCAATAGGTTATCAATGCTTCTTTCTCGGCCTTGTTGAGCCCGAATGCTTCGCTCACGAGCAAAAGCAGCCGCTCATCCAGTTTGAAAGGGATCTTCTCCAATAACTCCAACGCCTTTGTTTTTGGCATAATGCGGGGCAGGTTTTAGTTAAAAGTGGAAAAACGGTCAATTCACGTCTATGTTAAATATCTGCATGTCAGTATTTTATAAAGAGAATATCTCAAATATACATTGAAAAAGCCGGATTTCTTGTCCCAGTTCCGGAAAGAATTAGGCATTACATTGCGTCTCGGTTGAATACCTGGATAAACCCTCGACAAGACCCCCTGAAGCAACGCCTAGCCGTATAGACAATGATATATTGCCCGAGACATTTGTTTAAAACCTTGTCTATGGGCTGATGCATTTTATATACTGTAGAACCTTTTTACTACAACCCTACCTTTAAACTATCCCCCCTGACAGCGTCTCCCTCCATGAAGGCGGCTGCGTGGAAATAGCCGCCGACCATATTCTGGAAGAGAGCCTGGAATTCAGCTAGGCAAGCCGATCGTAAGGAGATTAAAGCCTATCTTGAGAATAAATTCACCAAAAACAAAGAAAATGAAGGTGGGAATTGAGGAAGCCATCGCAATGGCAAATGATGGTCAAAGCCTGGAAGGAATAATAATCGAAGGTTTGAATGATAGCCAAATCAAGGCTATGGATGCCCTGATGCTGGCAAGGCATGGGATTGTCATCCCGAA
>JADJBL010000041.1 GCA_016703765.1 Saprospirales bacterium | reverse complement strand
ACTACTTTTGAGGTTGGGGCTTAAGGCTCGGAAAATTCCCAAATATTTTGCCTTATTGGCAGGCACTTTGGTTTAATCAGATGAGGATTATCACACCCGACGATATTATTGAAGCCGTCTCCAAGCTCCGGCAGCGGGGGCTGGGCTTCCTGCTTTCCAAATTCACTTTCAACGAAAAGAGCCGCACCCGGAGCGCCTTCGACGATGCCGGCCTGCAAGCCTCCCAATGGTGGATCATCCCCCGGGTCAAGGAGCGCTGGAACGAGCGCATTACGGGCGACGCCGCAGTTGGATATGAAGAATATTTCGCAAAAAAATACCTGCTGGCCGGGGGTAGTTTCCGGATGCTATCGCTGGGTTCGGGGGCCTGCAGCCACGAGCTGAAATTCGCCCGCTTTCCCCAATTCGAAGAGGTGGTATGTATGGACATCGCCGCCAACCTGCTTCGCGAAGCCGAACAGCAAGCCCGGGAAGAGCGCCTGGATAACATGAAGTTCCTCGTCCGGGATGTGGACCAGTACGATTTTCCGCCGGAGACCTTCGATGTGGTGCTGTTTCACGCTTCCCTGCACCATTTCCGGAATATGGATACGCTGCTGGGCGAAAAGGTCGCGCGGACCCTGAAAAAAGGGGGCAAGATCGTCATTCACGAATACGTGGGCCCCAACCGCCTGCAATTCCCCAAAGAGCAGATCGGCGAGATCAACCGGGCCTTGGCGGCGATCAACCGGACCTACCGGCGGCGCTTCCGGACCTCGTTTTACAAAAACCGCGTGTACGGCCCCGGCCTCCTGCGGATGATTCTGGCCGACCCCTCCGAATGTGTCGAGTCGGAGCGCATCCTGCCCACATTGAGAAAGCATTTTACCGTATTGGAGGAAAAACCTCTGGGCGGAAATATCCTGATGTACCTCCTAAAGGACATCGCCCACCACTTCGTCGACCCCGATACCGAAAAGTCCCGGATTTTGAACGAGCTCTTCGAAACGGAGGATCGCTTTTTGCAAAGGGCGGAGAGTGATTTGATGTTTGGGGTGTATGAAAAGCGTTAATGCTTCCGTAGTATCCAGATATCCTGCGGAGGATACTTCCCCTTTTCGGGCTTGGCCACGATATGCTCGAGGACTTGGCTGTTTTGGAAAAGCCGGAGCATGAATTCCTTCGGATGAAAGGCCGAATAGGTGCGGTGCCCCTCCTTTACCTTACCGCGGGTGATCAACTCTCCTTTATGGTATTTGGCCAGTTCGGCCTCCGTCAGCTTGTCCTTGAAATTGTCGCCCTGCGTGGTGAGGAACAGGATGCCCCCCGGCGAAAGGATGCGGTGCAATTCGGCGTACCAGTCGTGGTGCAGTGGCTCCGATAAATGCGTAAAGATGGAGATGCCGTAGATGAGGTCGAAAAAGCCGTCGGGATAGGGGAGTTGGGCCTGAAGCGAGTTTTTGTGGAAATGAATCCCGGGCAGGTTTTTCGAGCACCAGTCGATGGAGCGTTCATTGTAGTCGGTGCCGTAAAAGGAGCAACCGTTGCCGATCACCTCCGGCAGGTGGCGGATCACCCGGCCCGGGCCGCAGCCCCAGTCGAGGATCTTTTTATCCTGAGTTCGATATGTTTCGCAACATGTCCCGCGAGCCATTTGGCGGTGTCGGCGCCGTCCTCAAAATATTTTTGGTAATTGATTTGAAAAGACTCGTAGATCAGGTAATCCGGCGGCAAAACCACGTCCGGGCGCCGCCGTTTAAAATCCCGATTGATCTTCCGGTTTTTAAACCGCTGGACGTAATACCGCAGGCGGTCGACCAGGAAGATCAGGCCCGCCTGGCGCAGTAAATTGGAGATATTCCCTTTGTTCATGGGTTAAATTCTAAATATATCTTCTGACTCTCAGGCAATATTCCTCGTAATCCTTTCCGAAGCGGTTTTTAAGAAAGGCCTCCTCGGCCAGCACGATCAGGTGGTAGACGACCAGGCTATAAATGCCGAGCGCGAAAATATAGAAATTCGAAGTGATCAGCATCGAGGCCAGGGTAAACAGAGAAAACCCCACGTACATGGGGTTTCGGCTGTATTGGTACAGCCCCTTCAATTTCAGGGTCGTTTTCTCTTCCGGGACGCCAAAACTGATGGAGTTTCCGAGGTTAAAAAGACTCACTCCCACCAGGGCTAACCCTGCGGCAAACAGGCCGTAACCGATCCAGGCGAAAACGGCCGGACTTTTGAAATGGCTCAGGTCCGTTCCCGACAGATGCACGAGCATACCGATCCAGGCGATATATCCTGCGATTTTCCCGGTGTAAAACACGACGGGGTTGATGGGGGGCTTGCCTAAAAATCTGGACATAGCTAATTTTTTAAATCCTGGGGAAGACATTCCTCGTAAATCCGGTCTTTTACATCCTCCCAAACTTCCTGCCCGAGCGCTTTGGCCGCAAATTCGGGTTTGGTCAGGCAATACTCGAAGGAAATGAAAGCAATATATACGAGGCCGTCGTGGAAGTTTTGCGCCCCGTAATCCAACCCGTAATCCCGCATATACACAAAATCGCTGACGAGGTAGTCTCCATCAATCCAGCCCGGCGGATTGGCATATTTGGGGTAATCGAACAAGGGAAAATGAGACCCCGCCAAGGCTTCTCCTCCACCGCGAAAAGCCCGGCGGATGGCGTCGACGAGCCACTTTCGGGTTTCCGGATCGGGCAGGGGCATGAGCGGCCCGTAAAACCAGTAATCGCTGAACGATTGAGGATAGACCTGGTTTTTCATCTGGCTGTAACAGGGGGAAATATCTTTGTAAAACAGGCCGTCCTGCCGGACCTCCAGCTCCCAAAGGCTGGTATTCGAGACCTTCGTGGTGTAGGAGAAAGTTCGCGCCTCTACCCGCTCCGGGTCAAAATGCCTGGCGAATTCCTCGTGCATGGGAGTTGTTTCCATTGGCTTTGGTTTGCAGAAAAACTCCCTAAAAATAGCAATTCCGGCTTATTGGGAGAGAAATCGCCGCATTTGTTCCAGCACCTCCTCCTTTTTTTCCTCCTGCGGGAAATGCCCGCATTGCTCCAGCCTGGCCAAGGTTTTTCGGGAAAAGGGGACCGCAAATTTTTCCAGGTACTTCGGAGAGACAAAAGCGTCGTTCATGCCCCAGATGAACAGGATGGGCTTGTCGGCCAACAGGTGGATCTGCTTCCACAGGGACTCGAACCAATCCTGGTCCATCAGGAGGGATTTGGCAAAGGCCAGCGGGCCGCTTCGTTCGGAAGGCCCTGGGAAAGGCCCCGTGTATTGCCTCCGGGTATTTTTGGAAAGGACACTTTTATCGAAAAACGATTGGGGCAGCAAATACCGGGGCGAAAAGTTGAGCCTTCTGTACAGGAAGGGCAGCAGCGGACTTTTCAGGATGGGTTTCATCTTGCGGAATTCGGGCTCTCCTTCCGCGCTCCACAACCAGGAATTGAGCACGATGAGGCGCTTGATATTCGCCGGGTGTTTCAGGGCGTAATCGAAGCCGATGGGTCCTCCAAAATCGTGGACGACCAGGGTGATGTCTTTCAGGCCGAGGTGTCCGATAAAGGCCTCCAGGATGCGGGCGTGGTTCTGCACGCTGTAGTCGAAGTGCGCCGGCTTGTCCGACAGCCCGAATCCGATGTGGTCGACGGCTACGCAGCGGTATTGGGTGGATAGCGTTTCGATCTGGTGTCGAAAATCGAAGGACCAGGAAGGGGTGCCGTGCACGAAGAGGAGCGTCTCGCCCTGTCCTTCGTCGATGTAATGCATTTTTTGGCCCTGCGCTTCGAAGAAATGGGCACGGAATGGGTATTCTTTTTGATCGAGCCAGGGAAAAGAGATTGCGGTCATGGTCTGTTGAGTTTTGTGGTGAAAAAAATTCTTCCGCAAAACTCGGGGCTTTGGGTAGGGGGAATGTTGGTGCAGACCAAGGTTCCTAAATCCTCACCGAATTATCTCGATGAGTGACCGGGTGACTGAGTCACCCGGTGAGTATACAGGGGTGGTTAAACCTAGTAAAATACGCATGGCGTATAGCTTAACAATATATTTACTATACCAAGCCGAGTGACCGGGTGACTAAGTCACCCGGTGAGTAAATAGAGTTAGCTAAACATGGTAGAATACCCATTGTATATAGCTTAACAAAATATTTACGATATCAAGCTGAGTGACCGGGTGACTCAGTCACCCGGTCACCAGCTTTATAGGTATATTTATATCCTCACCGAATTATACAACTTGCTAAAATTCGTCGGATCAATCCGCAAATAATTGGCGATGTACTTGTGAGGCACGAGCTGAAAAGATGCGGGCTCCGCTGCGCAAAAAGCCGAAATCGCTGTTCGATCGTATAGGCCTGAAGCTCCAGGTGCCGGTCGATGAGCCCCGCGAGGATCGCCTCCCCGATCTTGCGAAACAGGCGTTCTATGACCGGGGCCTCGTCGAAGAGCTGTTGCAGCCGCTCGAAGGAGATCGCCTGAAACCGGCTCCCCGTAAGGGCCTGCAAGGTGTATTTGGACGGCCGCTGGAACAAAAAAGAATCGGGTATGCCGCTGATGGAAGGCGCGTAGGTGAACCCGATGACGTGCATCTTCCCGTCGTTGTTGAAATACGACATTTGCACCCCCTCCTCCACAAACAGCAACTCCCGCTGGATGCTCCCCTCCGGGGTGATGATCTCCCCTTTTTTATATTTCCGCTCCACGCACCGCGATAACAAGAGGTCTATGGCCTCCTGGCCCAGGGGCTGAAATGGAAGGAAGTATTCCTGGTAGTTCATAATAACCTATTCTCTTTCATTTAAAAAAATAGATATATTTATACTATATCAATGGCGCTTTTATAAATCAGCCCATTTAATTTTGAATGGGCGGTACAAGGTACGTTGAGCGTTTTAAGGAAGCAATTTATGAAGTACTTCGCGTGCGGCATTCTCTTCCTCCTATCTGCCCTGGCTTTGCCTGCGCAAAGCAAATTAGCCTATAAGGATGTGTTTGACAGAAACGCCGGATTAAATCATGCAACGAGTTGTATGGTGGAAGACCGGGAAGGATTTTTCTGGATTGGCACGCACAATGGCTTGTATCGCTTCGACGGCAGCCAGGCCCGCGAAATCCGCTTTTGGCCGGATGATTCTACGGCCGTACACAGCCGGATGGTCTTTTCGCTGGTTCTGGATAGAACGAATGATTTTCTTTGGATCGGTAGCGGGAACGGCGTTTTCAAATACCACTTGCACAGCGGTAAATCCGAAAAAATAGCCGCGGAATGGTTTTTTCCGAAAGGCGATTTCAAATTTCCGCAATGCCGGCTCATCTACCAGGACCGGCAAGGAGAGCTCTGGGCGCATTTCGCAGTTTCGGGACTGGGCCATTTGAAAGACGGGGGCAAAGCGCCGAACGATTCACCGTCGATATGTCGGAGAAGGAAGACTCCGAAAGCGCGGGCTGGGCGCACGCCAATTTCGTCTCCTGCATCGCGCAGGATGCCTTGCAGGACTCCATTCTTTGGGCGGGGACCAAAGCGGGCTTGATCAAATTCAATAAAAATGATTGCACAATCCACCGCTATTATTTTCCCATCCCTCAAAAGATATGCGGAAAAGCGCCAATGCCATGGGGCCCTATTCCCCTGGACCGATGGTAAGATTTATATCGGTACCTATAACGGAGGCTCCTTGTTTTCGATCCTGTTTCGGAGCAATTCAAACAATACCTCTTGCACCCCGAAGCAGTGGTGGGTAAATCAAGAGAGAATAAAGTGGAGTCCATTTTATACCATTCCCCAAATGAGCTTTGGGTTAGCGGAGAAAGCGAATTATTTCTGTTGAATACCCAAACCGGCAACTTCAGGCGTATCCTGCAATCGAGCGGGGTGGATTTCATCGACCGCACGGGTAATTATTGGGATATGGTGGCAAATGGTTTGAAATTGTTCCACCATTCCAAAAACCAGATACCCCAGCTTCTTTATCCCGATGAAGCACCCTATAAAGGCGCCGTCACATTCCGGATAAGGGAGGATACGGTAGCCCAAACCATTTTTGTACGGACAGCCGGCATCCCCGGCATGCCTGCGTATGACCGGCGGCGGCAACAGTGGAATATGTTGACTTTCCCGACCGGATCAAATACCCCCGTTCGCGGTCATGTGCTGGAAAAAACAGAAAAAGGCATCCTGGTCAACGACATGGAGCGGTTTTACATCCTGCCCCCGGGTCATAGTCGGTTCAGACCTCTTCTGCTCGGCACGGCCGAAAACCCCAGTTTCCTTTTTTCCCTTCCCGGCCCTAAAGGCGACGTGTTTATCTCCGGCAACCGGGGGTATTTTTTCTGGCTCAAACCCGACGCCGATAAAGTTCAATCCTATTACCGGACAGATATCGGCGAACCGGTTCGCAATCATTTCAACATCCTGACCATTTCTACCGTCGACGATAAAGGGCGGCCCTGGTTCACCTGCGACGGCGGATTCAGTCTTTTTCTGCCGGATGAAAATAGGTTCATTCATGTTCCCATCTCTCTGCATCCAGAGCGGCATTTTTCGCAATACCGTGCCTTTTGCCAGGACCGGACCGGCAGAATGTGGTGCTTGGGCTTCAATGAGATCGGCTGGTTGGACCCCGACTGCCCGGAGGAAGGACTGAAACAAAGGTTTTACCATGCAAATGACTTTCCTCTGGCCGATATGGCCTCCTCGCTGCATGCAGACAAGAGCGGCCGTTTATGGTTTTTATCCAAAACAGACCTCATCCGTCTCGACCCGGAAAAACTGGAATTCACTATATTTGAAAGCATTGGGGCCAGTGATTTTACCTTGTTGCCAGGGGGAGAACTGGCATTTCCCCGTCCATACGGCATCGGCATCGTCCACCCCGACAGTCTTCGGCAAACGACCGAACAGCCCAAACCCTACATCGCCTGGTTTAAGGTATTCGATAAGGAGACGCCTCTGGCGGGCAGCTCGCTTTCTCCTCCGGATATCCGCCTGGGATATAAAGAAAATTTTTTCAGCATCGGCTTTTCGGCGCTGGGCTTCTTCAACCCGCAGAAATACAGGTTTGCCTATCAATTGGAAGGAGTGGATAAGGATTGGGTGCACCCCGAACCCGGCAACCAGGTTGCCGGATATACAGATTTGAAAGGGGGAAACTATGTATTCCGGCTCAAGGTGGCCGACAGCCTCGGAAAATGGAGTGAAACTCCGCTCGAATGGCCGATACATGTGGCGACGCCCTGGTGGGAAACCGCGCTCTTTCGCCTTGCGTTGCTCGCTTCCCTGATCGGCGCAGTATATTTGTTATTCAGGGTTCGGATGCAACAGCAGCGCATCCTGCTCGAAAACCAACGGCTTCATTACGAAAAAGAGATCTCCCTGCGCAACGAGCGCGACCGCATCGCCTCGGAAATGCACGACGATCTGGGCGCGGGACTGTCCACCATCCGCTTCCTCAGCCTGCTGGCCAAAGAAAAGGAGACCGATCAGACGAAGGCGGGCCGCATCGACAAAATTGCCCGCTCCGCGGCGGAAGTAATGGAAAAAATGGCCGACATCATCTGGGTGATGAACAGCCGAAACGACTCCCTGGAAAACTTTGCAAACTATTTCCGACGCTATGCGGGCGACTACCTCGACACCCACGGCATCCGCTTCGTTTTCCACATGCCCGAAACCCTGCCGCCCCTGATGCTCAGCGGGGAGCAGCGCCGCACCCTCCTGTTGGCGCTCAAGGAATGTATGCACAATGCGGTCAAGCACGCAGGCGCTACCGAATTTCACATGCAATTATCCCTGAACGGCCATCTGGTGATCGCCGCGGAGGACAATGGCAAGGGCCTGCCCTTGAAACACGATCATAATGGAACAAATGGCAACGGCCTGCAAAATATCCGCCGCCGGATGGAATCACTGGGCGGCACGGCCATCCTGGAAAACGGCAAAGGCCTGAAGGTGATCCTGAAAACGGGGATTCCCGTTCCCTGATCGCCCGGGCTGGTAACACAAAAGTACTATTGCGAGGCGCTCTTTAATCCGGGAAGTTTGTAATTAAACATGGAAAAAACGGAGATGCATATTGTCATAGTGGAGGATCAACTGGACGTGCGGGAGAGCCTGTGCGATCTCCTGTTGTTGAGCGGCTGTTTTGCGGGAGTGACGGCCTACGAACATGCGGAAGAACTACTGGCGGTCAAAAAACTTCCGGAATCCGCGCTCTATATCCTCGACATTGGGCTGCCCGGCATGGATGGCGTGGAATGTCTCGTGCGCCTGAAGGCCCGCGATCCGGGGGCAAAGGTGCTGATGTTCACCGTCATGGAGCACGACGACAAGGTGTTTTCGGCCCTCAAAGCCGGCGCCGACGGCTACCTGCTCAAGCGGGAAACGCCCGAAAAAATACTCGCCGCCATCGACGACGCCTTGCAGGGCGGCGCCCCGATGAGCAGCGAAATCGCCCGCCGGGTATTGCTTTCTTTTCGCGAAAAGCCGGCTACGCCCGAAGGCTCGTCCCTCTTGTCGGAAAGAGAAATTGAGGTATTGGAAAAACTCTCTAAGGGATTTTTATACAAAGAAATCGCCGCTCAGCGCGGCATCAGCCTCAACACGGTGAAGCAGCATATCCACCATATCTACGAGAAGATGCAGGTGCAAAACCGGACGGAGGCGGTACTGAGGTATTTGGGGAAATGAGGGAATAAGCCTTGCCCGACTAACACAAACGTGTTATTGTGCCTCCATTTATTATTGCCCATTTTTGTACGGTACAATCTTTTTTAACCTATAAAACCAAATTCAACATGAGAGCGAAACTCATTTACACCTGCCTTATCGTTTTTTCCCTTTTTGCCCTGGAGCTCTCGGCCCAGTGGCAAGTCTACACACCGGCGCTCCCCGACACGGTGGGCACTTTCGACCTCCGCATCGCCGACGGCAATGACCAGGTCGCCTGGGGTGTCTCCATGAAATACGACGTCATGCCCGATGGCTACTACTGGGTAGCGATGGACAGCCTCATTTACACCAAAACGAGCGACGGAGGCGAAACCTGGACGGGCGGGACCATCCCCATGGGCCCCGAGCCTTATGCGAGCAATATTTGCCCCGTCAGCGCCGATATGGCCTGGGCTTCCGGGCTGGATTTCGATTATGTGAACTATATCATGCGCACCACAGACGGCGGCCAGACCTGGGAACGCCAGTTTGAGGAGGGATTCGTCGCGGCTACCTCCTATATCAATTTTGTCCATTTCTGGGACGAGCAAAACGGCATTGCCATGGGCGACCCCGCTGAATCAGACACCCACCCCACACCCTTTTTCGAGATCTACAAGACCGACGACGGGGGAGAAAACTGGACCAGGGTGGACTCCGCCAATATCCCCGCTCCCCTCCCGGATGAATATGGTAACGCAAACATTTACGACGTGGTGGGCGATCACGTTTGGTTCGGTACCCTTAATTTCAGCGATTATTCGGGATACCGGATATTTCATTCCCCCGATCGGGGCGCCACCTGGACGGCCGTAAACTCTTCGGCTGTTCTCTACCTTTCATTTGCCGATGAATTGTACGGCGCCGCATTGGATCATTTAACGAGCATACCCAGCTATACCTCCGACGGAGGCGCTACCTGGATCGCGCTTCCTGCCATCACTGGCGCAAACGTGATCGAACTGGCCATCATACCCGAATCCCATTATCTTTTTTCGGTGCAAAGCGTGGACAACATCACCGGCCCTTTCCCCACTATGATTAGCCCGGACCTCGGCCAGACCTGGTTGGAGATCGGCGCGAGCGAGTGCGCGGGCAACGTGGCATTCGCCAGCCCGACCCTTGGCTACGGCGGCGAATGGCAGCCCGCCGACCACCTGAGCAGGATGTACAAATACACGGGCGATCCCTTGTCCGGCCTTTTCTCCGGCCTCTCCCTCGACGCCGAGGTGACGGTCCTCCCCAACCCGGTCGCCGACCAACTTCACGTACAAATTGATACGAAAGAACCCTCCGAGTTTGTCGTTCTGCTCCACGACGCCCAGGGCCGCCTTGTGGCCCGCCAAACCCTGGACAGCACCTCCACCGGCAGTGCCCAATTCGATATGAGCGGACTTGCGGCCGGGGTGTATACGGTCATGGTGAGCTCGAAAGGGGGGTATTTGACGAGGAGGGTGGTGAAGGGGTAGGAGGATTTAATTCAGTACCGTGTAAACTGAATAAATTCATAGACCAAGGATGGGCGGGCGCAGCCTGCCCATCCTTGGTTACAAAAAAAAAATTATGAAAAAAGCACTTAATACTTTCCTGTTTTGCCTGACCTGTAATTTTGGATTTTCCCAGTGGACAAGCCAGTCGCCTGTTTTACCGGAAAAACAAGGGTTATATGACTTGCAAATGTCTCCTTTTGACAATCAGGTGGTATGGTCTATCTGCAATAAATACACAGTTCAGAATACCACATTTACTCAATCTCAAAACTCCGTCATTTTGGTGATAACCCGGTCAAATGACGGTGGCGAAACATGGAATGGTGTCACAACCCCATCCGGTACTAATTTATTTGCCAGTAATATTAGTCCCGTTTCAGATTCTATTGCCTGGATTAGTCTTATAAACGGTGGGGCTTCGTTTGAAAATTATATCTACAAACAACAGACGGGGAGCAACATGGGAGCAGCAATTACAAAATGGATTTCCGACGGGAATTGGGTATGTTAATTTAGTGTTTTTTTGGGATTCACAAATAGGGATTGCCATGGGCGACCCAACAAATTACCAGGGCAGTGCGAACCCGTTCTTTGAAATTTGGCGCACCGTTGATGGAGGACAAAATTGGGTACGAATACCGGAAAGTGAGATACCAGCGCCTATCTCCTCATCCGAATACGGCTGGAGTGGCCACGGTTCTTACGACGCGATCGGTCAAACCATTTGGTTTGAGACGATGAACGGTGCAAATTTCCCTACCGTACTGGGAAGCCGCTTGTTTCGGTCGAAGGATGCGGGCCAGACATGGGAAGCATTTAATTTTGAAGGGCTGTACGGAATCTCTTTTGCCGATTCGCTTAATGGAATAGCACTGGAAGGTAATCCCTGGGTTGGCGAAGGGCAAACAAACACACCAATCTATCGTACAACTGACGGCGGGGAGACCTGGCAGCAAAGTGGCGAGATTAATGGGCAAATGACCACATCAGCCGAATTGGTTCCAAATTCTCTTGCAATCATCGCAACAACCCGTGAAAATAATTTTGGACCATATACAACCCAGGTTAGCCATGATTGGGGGCAAACCTGGATACAACTTGGCGTCACAGATGAATTCGTTGCCGGATTGACATTTTCCAATCCTTCAGTTGGATATGGCGGCGATTGGCAAAGAGCGTCAAATAAACCTTTCAATATGTATAAATACTCGGGAAGCCCAATAACCGGTATTATTTCAAATAAAAAAATTGAAGCAAATGTTGACATCAATCCAAATCCGGCAACAGATAAAGTAAACATTGAAATAACCCTTCCCCAACCTGGCCAGTTCGCAATACTATTTAACGACCAAAACGGAAGATTACTCGCGAAAAGACAGTTCGAAAATAATGGAACCTTTACGATTGATTTAACAGGCTATCCTGCCGGGGTGTATTTACTCACTTTAAGTACGAAAGGGGGTTTTTTGACTCGAACAATATTGAAAAAATAAATTGTAATGCGCCAACATAGGCAACTCCCAACCTAAACCCCAAACTTTTACATCTCCTTTACATCCTTTTACCCCCCTTTTGCACCGGGTTTAGCAGCCGGCCATACCTTTGTCCCATTCACTCATTAAACCTCTCCCCATGATCAGGACAATCCTTTTACTCGCCGCCGCGCTGCTCCTTATGCTCCCTGTCGGCTTCGGCCAGGAGCTTTACACCAACTGCTCCGCCGCTTTTTTGAACGATGCCATGATCGTCGATGACTACTCGCCCACGGGTACTTGCAGACTGCCGGCTGAAGCGAGCGGCCTGTTGACCGTCTGCACCGCCACATACGATAATAATGAGTGGAGCAGTACCGAAAAACTGGAGTTCAAACTGGCGATCCGCGACGGGAATACGGGCACCATTTGCAGCTTTTCCGACAAGCGGTTTACCGGGATCGAGGTGCAAAAAGTGCTGGCAAAATGCCGGAAGGGCGACGCCATCGTGATTCTCACCGTCGGTAACGAATATGCGCTTCCCCATAACGCCATCCTGGTCGAGTAACCAAAGCTCAGCGCGGTCAGAAGAAATGAGCTATTTTTGTGCGGATGAACAAGCTTTCCTTTAGAAAATCGGCCCCCCTCTTGCTGCTCCTGTTGTCGGGCGCCCTGTTTCTTCAGTTTACCCTGTCGGGAAAGCCCCGCCAAGGGCCGGATGAAAGCCGTTTCCCGGAAAGGGTAAACCTGGCCCTTCGGCGAGCCGCTCACCACCTGCTCCGGGCCTCGGGCGATTCGACCTCCCGCATCCCTCCCGTCGAACAGACGGGCCCTCCACCTGGATAGTCCGGCTCGAACGGCCCTTTTCATACGACAGCCTGCCCCCATACCCAGGCGTCTTTAGATGTGCAGGGGATCGGCTATAATTACGATGTAGCGGTGTTGAATTGCGCCGATTCGACCTTGCAACTCGGCTATAACATCCAAGACTATTTGACGTCCCGGGACGTGCCCTGCGGAGGCCGCGACCAATCGGGAGATTGCTACCGCCTTCGGATTGCATTTGAACTGCCCCCTCCGCCCAGGGAGCAAAATCCCCTTTGGGGCATGCTGGCAGGCGCCTGCCTGCTCACCGGACTGGTCATGGCCGGATGGAAAGGGAAGAAAAAAAGACTGGGGGTCGAGCCCGAACTACTGGAATTCGGCAACTCCAGCCTCGATGTGGCAAACCAGCAACTCATATCGGGCGGGGTGAAGTACGACCTGACGTACCGCGAAACCAAGCTCCTGCACCTGTTTTGCAGCCGCCCCAATCTGCTGCTCGAACGGGAGTTTATCCTTCAGTCGGTTTGGGCCGACGAGGGGATATTGGTCGGTCGAAGCCTCGATATGTTTGTTTCGCGCCTTCGAAAAATACTCCGGAGCGACCCCTCGGTCCGCATCGCCACCGTACATGGAGTGGGGTACAGGCTGGAGGCCTGAAAGCACGCGACAAAATTGCTACTCTTTGCGACCATACGGATACCTGCCCGGCCGGATCGAGGGTATCTTTGTTGAAAATAAAACCAAAAATTATGGGACTGAAAGTTATTGGCGCCGGACTTGGACGAACCGGAACAGAAACGCTCAAGCTGGCGCTCGAACATCTCGGCTACGACAAGTGCTATCACATGTACGAACTGATGAAAAACCCCGCCCAACTCATCCATTGGGAAGAGCTCAGGGAGGGCGGAAGCACAAATTTGTCGAAACTATTCCACGGCTACCAGGCTTCCGTGGATTTTCCCGCAGCTATTTACTACCGGGAATTTTTGGATGAATACCCCGATGCCAAAGTGATCCTGACCGTCAGAGACGCCGATAAATGGTATGAAAGCGCTTCGCATACCATTTTCAGAAAGATACCGGCTATCATAACAGGTATTATGAGAATATTGGCCATTTTTTCCGCGAAATACAAAGCTATGCTGAGGGCTTTAAAGTACGCCAGAGAGATCGTGCACGATTCTTTCTTCCAGGGCAAAACCGATGACGGGGAAGCATGCAAAAGGATTTACCACGAATGGAATTTGAAGGTCCAGCAAAGTGTTCCGCCCGATAAACTACTCGTTTTTGAAGTGAAAGACGGTTGGGAGCCGCTGTGCCGTTTTCTCGAAGTGCCGGTACCGGATGCCCCTTTTCCCCGGTCAAATTCAAGGGAAAATTTCACAAAAGAGCTTGCAAAAAAGACGAAATCAAGCTAGGAGTCCAGCTATTGGAAAAATTGACCCCCTGCGCTGGATTCATCCATGCAGGGGGCCAAAAGGTTAGTCCGGATACGGATTATTTATGGTTGGTCCGCGCCAGTTCCTCGTTTGCGATCTTCCCCCATTTTTCGATGAGCTGAAGCTCCCCGGTCAGGGTGAGGCTGTCGGTTTCCGAATTGTAAAAATTGAGTTTGGTTTCCTGTTCGCCGTTTTCGCGCTGGACTAAAACCAGGTCGAGATGGTCATACCCGGTATGCTGACCCGGTTTGGTTTTGCTTGCGGTTTTGCATTTCGAAATGTCTGTCAGGCGGAGGGCTGTTTTCTGCTCTTTCCCGGAGTGATCCCGGATGAAAAACAACAAGTGCTGGTCCTTGTCAACCCCGATTGCACGATCTTTCCAGAGATCGTATTCGGAGATTTTCCCTTTGTGGCTTTCCGCAAATTGAGATAGGGCCAGAAGCCGCTTTTTTTCTTTTGCTTTTTTAGCCATGCTTACCCAGACAAGAGGCACGATAAACGAACCGAATAAGACTACAACTATTATAATTGAGAAAATGTCCATTTTTATTCATTTTAAAGTGGGCTGAAAAAAGGTAAAATGTCGCTGGACCACAGATTACGCTGATTTGATGATTACACAGATTTCAAGGGAATTCACCCTAAAAAATCAGCGAAATCATTAAATCTGATTAATCTGTGGTCCGTGTTTTACCCCAGTCTAAAGGAAATGGTGGAAAGGAAAGATGATATCGGTGGTTTCAAGGCCGATAAAAATGGTTTTTGAGCGCCAGAGATATAGATGTATAGCCCTGACCCAAAAGGCCTCCCGGACCTGAAAATAGCTCCAAAAGCAATTCCACTTGCTCTTCGGGACTACGGAAACCTGGCTGCCCGGAGAATCGAAGACGTTCTCCGTCTTGAAAGGGGAGGTATAGAGATGAGGAGTCTCTATCGAAAAACCGGCCTCGGGCTTTGGGGTATTGCCATCCCGAGCGGCATTGTACAATGCAGGACCCTCGTTGCTTCCCGGACTCAGGATATAGCAGCAAAGCAGGAAAAGGATGGTAATTATTCTCGAACCTTTCACGCGGCCAAGGTATAAATTTTTCAGGAATCGGCCTTATGCCTCCGATTCGACCAACTTCTTGATTTCGACCAGGATCGGGTTCCAGCCTTCGCCGTTATTGTACACCTCCTGATACCTTTTCTCCCCCTCGGCTGCCGTTTCGAAGCCGTCCTGGGTTACGACCAGTTCGGTCTCCCCGTCGCGCTCCGCCAGCGTGTAAGTCACATTCAGGTGGTTTTGGGGGATGTCCTCCATGCCGGAGTTTGGATCGAAAACGGTATAGACCAACCGCACATTCGGCTGAATGTCCACAATGACGCCGCTGACAAAGACCATCTCCTTCCCTTCATAACTTCCCCTCCACTGCAGCGGACTCCCAACCTTCCAGTCGGAAACTGTTTCACAGCCGTACATGTATATTTTCGTCAGGAAAGGGTTGGTCAGTGCATCCCAAACCCTGGCCGCAGGCGCCTGGATGGAAATGCGGTTGGTCACGATCATTTTGCTCATATCAAGCTTATTTTTTCTTCTCCTTGAGTTTTCTGACAACCCCCTTTTCGAGGTATTTCCTCAAGGGTTTCCAGTAGGTCTCCTCCCAGCCGGGAGCGAGCCATTTGACGCATTTATCGGGAGCGCCCAATTGGCGAAACAGCAGCTTGGTCGATCCCTTTTTCGTTTCCGTCAACTCGATGTCGATGACGGAGTATTGGTTATCGGGAAAATTTCCGTGCGACCAGGCCTGGATAATCCGCTTCCCGGGCTCCAGATGCAGGGTGTATCCGAAGTTGAGGGTCCCGCAGGTGACAAATTTTCCGCCTACCGTAGGGTCGATTACCGCAGGCAGACCGGTGAACTCCTGGTGCTCTTTCTCGCTCATGAACGCCTCGTACACCTTTGCCGCTGGCGCCTTTATGGTGAGGGATTGCTTGATGTTCTTTGTTTTCATTTTTTTGATTGATTTATGATGGAGGCGCTTAATCTTCCAGAGTCCCGAATTTTCCCGAATGGAAGTCCTCGAAAGCCTGGATGATTTCCTGCCTGGTATTCATGACAAAAGGCCCGTGCGCCGCAATAGGTTCCCGGATGGGCTCTCCGCTCAGGATAAGCACGACGGCATTCTCCAATGCCTCGACCGTAAACTCCTCCCCCTCGTTTTCAAACAACGCGAAATGGTCGGTTTTTACGGCTTCCTCGCCGTTTACCACAACACTGCCCTCCACTACGAGCAGCCCGGTGTTGAAGTTCATTGGAAAAGAAAAATCCGCTTTGGCGCCCTTGTTCAGCTTGGCGTTTAGCAGGTGGACGGGAGAAAAAGTGGAGGCCGCGCCCTTCACATCTTTGTATTGGCCGGCGATGACCTCTATGACCCCCGCGTTTCCGGCGAGGGAGTATTTATTAATGGCATCATGGGTAAGGCCCTGGTACTTTGGCGGGGACATTTTGTCCTTTGCAGGCAGGTTCACCCAAAGCTGCACCATCTGAAATTCGCCGCCTGTTTTGCTGAAATTCTCCTCGTGGTATTCCTTGTGCAAAATGCCGGAAGCGGCCGTCATCCACTGCACATCGCCCTCGCCGATGATCCCGCTGTTGCCCGCGCTGTCGTGGTGCGCCACCTTGCCCTTGTAGGCTATGGTCACGGTTTCGAAACCGCGGTGTGGGTGCACCCCCACGCCCCTGGGCTGCTCGGAAGGAGGGAAATGAAATTTGGAGCCGTAGTCCAGCATGATAAAGGGGTTCATCCGCTCCATATCCAGCCGGAACCCGCTTGGGATAAAATTATGCACCCTGAATCCATCGCCCACGAAATGGGGCTCTCTTGGGGCCGTTACAATCTCGATTTTTCGGTAAGCCATTGCTCGAATTTACCGAAAAATACAAAATTTAACGGAACTGCCGGCCAAAGACCGCAGTTCCGCTCTTTACTTCGCCCTCATTTTGTTGCCTTTCGCGTCGTGGGTCACTTCCGCGAGGCCCAGTTCTTCCATTAAAGGCGGGATATACATTCCGAAACGGCCGCGAAGGCCTTTTTTCAAACCGTACCAGCCTCCGACCGGGTTGTCGGTCGAGCGACCCCAGGCTTCCACGGTTCCTTCCTTTGCGGGTTTTTGCTCGTCGGCGCTGCCCAGTTCCATCCAGTCGCCATGGTTTTTAAGCATGGTCTGGAGGTCTTTCAGGCATTGGTAGTCGTAAAGCAGGGTCGTCTTCCCGACTACGCAAACAATGACTTCCTTCCCGTCCTTGACATCCTGGTACATTTCATAATCGGATGTCTGGGGAGGCGTTTTGAGCTTCCAGGGGTTTTCTTTGGTTCCTTTTTCCATATTTCGCTACTTTTTTGTGTTTTGAATGGTTTCAGCCTCCTTCTTCAAATCGGCTGCAAACTGCTCGAAGGATTGGTCAAAGGGCGGAATGTACTTCGAGTACATGGGGAACATCAATCCCCCGATCTTCTCGTTCATGGTGAAGGCGAGCTTCCCGGTTCCTGTACTGTTTAAGGAGTAACTCCTGTTTCCTTGTCCGTCGCCCCAAACAAGCCTCTTTCCAGGCTCAAACTCCTTAACTTTCAGTTTGTATGTCCTTTTCGGGTCGAGCGTTGATTTTAGCTTGATCTTTCCATCTTTTTCAATGTTTCCCTCGATGGAAATAACGGTGGTATTCCATCTCGGGTAGTCGGAAGCATTGGTCAGGAGCGCCCACACGATATAGGGGTCTGCCTGGATTTCAATGCCCACAGAAGTTTCGCGGCTAAAAGTCTTTTTAATGGTCGTGGCTTTGCCGTCTTGAGCCATTCCGAAGGTTGTTGATGCCATAATCGATAAAATGGTGAAGAAATAATTCATTTTGGTTTTTACAACTTCGACGGTCTGCCGGTACAAAACGATAGGCTATTCGGCCTTTTTTTCCAGGAAACTTTCCATGACCTTTCTATTGTGCTCCAAATGATGTAGTTGCAATTCTGCGGCGCCGGATTCAAAGGGGTCGATCCCCCGCACAACCTGCATCCTGAGGTCAAACAGGCGCTCTTTATCTGCTTTTTCGGCCTCCCTTGCCATGTCGATCTTCACCAGTTCCTCCTGGGCTTTCTGTTTCGGGTTGAAGATCCCGTTTAGTTCGGTGCACTGGTGGCAAACCCCGGTCTTGTTGATCAGGGCGCATCTGCCTTCAAATATCCCCGTCATTTTGGTCCGGCCGGTATGCAGGTAATACTTGACCATGGCTTCGCTCGTGTCGATGATTTGCGCTATTTCGGGAACTTTGAATTCGTAGACTTCTTTGAGCAACAGGCTGATTTGTTGTTCCAGGGGCAAGGACTTGGAGATGCAGGTGAAGCAAAATGCAATATGTTCCTTGATCTCAAACTGCCCCTGTGGCGAGGTTATGCGGATCTGCATGGCTTCGCGAAAGAATTGCGGATCGGACAGAGCCGCCTCCTTGCCCATATCCGTCACGTTTTCCGCCCAGCGCCTTTTGGCGCGCCGGTTGTCTTTTGCGAGGTTGGAGGCTATGGCAAATAACCAGGTTTTCATGGAAGACTCTCCCCTGAAACTCCCCAGCTTTTCCGAAGCTTTCAAATAGGTGTCCTGCACGATGTCCTCCGTATCCGAAACGCTTGCCGTGATCCTCAGGACGTAAGATTTCAATTGCCCCCTGACAACCTCGAATTCCTTGTTTAGTATTTCTGTCGACATGGAAATTTGTTTCAGCTTTTTCTCATCATTTTCGGCCCGTACCATAACCAGAAGCCGGTAACCGTAAATGTCAAAAGAGCCAGGCCCATTACGGTAGTGTAGAATAGCTTGATCTGCCCATTGCCGGTCTGAAAGTAATGGTCGAGGATGGAGCCGTCGTGTACCTTCTCGATAAAATCCGAACGCCTTCTTTCAATATTGAGGAGTTTGCCGGTGGCGCCATCGAGCTGAATACCCCAAAAACCGGAGACGAAGACAAATTTCACCATGCCTTTGTCCTTCCGGATGTCGATCCGGTCCAGATCGAGCGAGCCCTCCGCCGAAATCGAATCCCGGAATATCCCGCAGGCCGTTTTGTGCAGGCTGTCGATGGGAAGCCAGTCCTTCAGTTCTGTGGACGATCCCTTTCTGGATTTGGCCAACAGAAGGTCCCCGCTGTGCTTCTTCCACCCCAATAGCAAACCGGTTGCCGCAACGACGAAAAAGAACGCAAATAATAGAGCCCCCGTCGTCCGGTGTATTTTTCTGAAAACCCTTAAGACCTTGGCTTGCTGTTGCCTTTTTTTATGTTCGGCCATTTATTCTACGTCTGGGTTTTAAAGCGCCTAACTCGTTACAGATATCCGCCAGGCAACAAATACAAGCATAGCGACCAGCAAAAGTGCGAGAATCTTATTGGCCGTCACTACGGCTTTTTGTGAGGCGCGGGATGCAAAGATAACGGCGACCACGACTCCAATAACGCCAAAGATCAGGCCGTATTGGAGGACGATTGCGCCGCCTGCAAGCCCTTGCCCCTTTCCTGCGCCTGTGATGCCCGCAACAGACATCCCGACGAAAAGGAAGGCCAGGAGGCTCAACAAGTACAAAAGGAGTTTGGCCGGCTGGAAAGGTCGCTTCATGCTAGCTGACTTTTTTGCTTTTCTGCGCTTTGCCCAAATTCTGCTCGACCCTGAAATGGACAATTTTGGAAATCAGGTCCAAGGGCATGGGTTTGTCGAGTGGAAACTGCACCGAACCCTTCCCGGTTTTATAACTGGAAAAATCCCCTTTAAATGCTTCCATCCCCGTCGGCGCGGGATAAAAGCCGATGTGATTTTTGAAGGCGGCAAAGTGCACCAGATTGCCCCCAAAAGTGAAGGTCGGTATGGCATACTTGATGGTTTCTTCGGCCTCCGGCGCCGCCTCCTTGATCGTTGCGCGGACTTGTTCCAAAATCTTTTGGACCTCCTCCGGGAAGCCGGCGATGTACTCGTCGATACTGGCAGCCTTTGTGGTAATCATAGGATAACAATGGGTTTACTAATGGACCGTTGCTTACTTCGCAACTGCACAAATTTAACCAACTGATCGAACCCTATGACCTTCGGCCGAAAAATAATTGGAAAGGGGCTGTTGAACAGCGTCTTTTAAAGCAGGGATATTAGCATTGCCCGAGAATAAGCCAGATAACGACAAAAACGATAATGGTGCCAAAACAGCCACCGCCTAACTTCATTGCTCCGTATCCCGATATAAGGCCTCTGAATAGATTGTTCATGATTATTTCTGGTTTATTAATGGCTGAAGGAAATTTCGGCCATACAAATGAATTTGACCCGGCACTATTGCTGGAACATAAAGGTGGGATGATTCCAGGAGAGAAGTGTTACATAACTTACGGGATAAGTTACATCATTCCCACATGTGGCGGATCAAAATAGGCTAGCGTTTCCGCAGCGCTTTTGCCGGCTCCGGCACAAAATGGTCATTTCCACCGGCGCGGGGATCGTCGAAGGAGGCCGGAATTTGGTCCGCCTCGCTGAGCTCGGCCCAGGTGATTTGTTCGGTCCCCGGGTCCCGTTTTTCCATGGTGATGCAAGCCTCCACCGGACATACCAGCGAGCACAGATTGCAGCCCACGCAATTTTCATCGATGATCTCCGGAACCCGGTTATTAGGATCTCCGGAAAGCGCGATGGCCTGATGCGCCCCATCCTCGCAGGCGATGTAACAGAGCTGGCAGCCGATGCATTTGCCGGGATTGATGCTAGCCACGACCTTGTGTTTCAGGTTCAGGTCTTTCCACTCCACGACGTTGGGCAGGGCCTTTCCCGCGAAGTCGTAAATGGTCTCAAAACCCCGCTCCTCCATAAAGCGGCGCAGCCCGCTGTCCATCTCGCGTACAATGCCGAAGCCGTAGTGCATGACCGCCGTGCACACCTGCACGGAAGTGGCGCCCAGCAGGATGTATTCCACCACGTCGCGCCAGGTTTCGATGCCGCCAATGCCGCTGATGGGCGTGCCGGCAATGTCGGGATGCTGCGCCAATTGACGCACCATATTCAGGGCGATGGGTTTCACCGCCGGACCGCAATAGCCTCCGTTGGTGCCTTTCCCGTCCACCGACGGGTAGGGGGCAAAGCTGTCCAGGTCGATGCCGATGATGCTTTTGAAGGTGTTGATCAGGGAAATGGCGTTGGTGCCGCCCTGAACTGCTGCAAGCCCAGGGTCCTCGATATTGGAGATGTTGGGCGTGAGCTTGGTGATGACCGGAATGCGGGCGGCATCCATCACCCACTCCACGATGGTTTTCAACACGGCGGGTTCCTGCCCCACCGCCGAACCCATGCCCCGCTCGCACATGCCGTGCGGGCAGCCGAAATTCAACTCGATGCCGTCGGCCCCTGCGTTCTCCACGTCCCGAATGATCTGGTTCCATTCCTTCCGGGTTTCCACCATCAGCGAGACGACCAGCGCGTGATTGGGGAAATACTTTTTGACTTCTTCGATCTCCCGCAAATTGGCGCTCAGGGTCCGGTCGGAGATCAGTTCGATATTGGTGAAGCCGGACATACGCGTATCGCGGTAGTTGAGCGCGCCGTAGCGGCTCGATACGTTGATGACCGGCACCCCCAGCGTTTTCCATACTGCCCCGCCCCAGCCTGCCTCGAAAGCCTTCATGATCTGATATCCCGAATTGGTGGGCGGCGCAGAGGCCAGCCAAAAAGGATTGGGCGCTTTGATCCCCGCGAAATTGATGGACAGGTCTATCATGGAGTGCCTGAATTTTGAGTGAGATATTGATGGATCCCGGACGCGGCCTGCTTCCCTTCGAAAGCGCCGTTGACCACCTCCGCCCCGCCGTTGACCGCGTCGCCGCCGGCGAAATATTTCGGGTTGCCGGTTTGATACGTGGTCTGGTTTACCACGATCCTTTTGAATGCATCCAATGCCAAGCCCTCGATTAGTTGCAACAGCGAAGCCATTTTCGCCTGTCCCGTCGCCCGGATCACCAGATCGCATTCCAGCACGAACTCCGATCCGGGCGCCTCTACCAACTTCCCGTTTTCGAGGGTGGTTTTCACAAACCGAACCCCCGTGGCCTTGTCCGTGCCCAGGATTTCCTTCGGAGCGGCGTTGAACAAACTTTTCACCCCCGCGCCGATGGCCAGGTCGTATTCAAATGGATAGGCGCCCATCTCCTCTTTCGAGCGGCGATACGCCAGGTACACCTGCTCGGCGCCCATGCGGGCCGATTCGGAAGCGGCATCCATGGCGGTATTTCCGCCGCCCAGCACCACCACGGTCCTGGGCACGAGGTGACGGTGCTTGTTCATGCGAAGCGATTCCACAAACTCCACAGCGCCGATGACATTGTCCAAATCCTCGCCCTTCAAATGCAGCGAAGCGGTCGGTCCGATGCCCACACCCAGGAAGATGGCGTCGTATCGCGCTTCCAGATCGCGGATCTGTTGCTCCGTAGCGATCGGAGTATTGTATGCGATGGAAAACCCAAACTGGTTTTTTAAATAATCGATCTCGGCCAGGACTTCTTCATTCGTGATCTTGTAAGGCGCCGTGCCGTGAACCGCTAAACCCGATGGCCGCTCTTTGGCTTCATACACGTCGACCGCATATCCCAAAGTGGAAAGTTCGCAGGCACAGGAAATGCCGGCGGGTCCGGCGCCGATCACGGCGACCTTTTTCCGTTGGAAGCGCCCTTTTGGTAAAGCGGTTTCCCGGAGGCGATGGACTGATTCGTCGCATAGTTTTGCAGCCGCCCGATCTCGATCGGCTTCACCTTGGCGTGGTTGTACACACAGGCGCCTTCGCACAAGACCTGCGTCGGACAAACCTTGCCGCAGGCATTGCCCATCCAGTTCATGTCGTAAATGGTTTTGGCCGCCCCGTTTGGATTTCCGGTATGAATCTGTTTGATGAACAGGGGGATGTCGATATGCGTCGGGCACGCGTGCATGCAGGGGGCGTCGTAGCAGAACAAACAACGCGAACTCTCCAAAAACGCCTCGGTGGAGTTCATCAGGGGCTTTTTGGGCTTGAAATTCTGCTCGAATTCCTGCTCGGACCGGGGTCGTTGGTATTCCGGCATATTAAAGCTCGGTTAGTTTTCCATAAGATTCCGGCCGGCGATCCCGGAAAAACTGCCAGGTAGATCGCACCTCATCGATCATGTCCAAATCGAATTCTGCAACGAGCAGTTCGTCCTTGTCTTCCGACGCACGGGCAAAGATCTGCCCCCGGGGATCCACGAAATAGGAGCTCCCGTAAAACTGCCCGATGTTCCAGGGCTTTTCGGAACCGACGCGGTTGATACAGCCCATGAAGTAGCCATTGGCGGCGGCATGCGCCGGTTGCTCCAGGTTCCACAGGTATTGCGACAATCCAGCCACCGTGGCCGAGGGGTTGTACACGATTTCCGCCCCGTTCAATCCCAAAGCGCGGGCGCCTTCCGGAAAATGCCGGTCGTAGCAGATGTACACGCCGATCCGGGCGTAGCGGGTTTCGAACACCGGATAGCCCAGATTGCCGGGTTTAAAAAAATACTTCTCCCAAAACCCGGAGGTATGGGGAATATGGTTTTTTCGGTACTTGCCCAGGTAAGTCCCATCCGCGTCGATCACGGCGGCGGTGTTGTACAGCACCCCCGCCTGCTCCTTTTCATAAATCGGCACGATGATCACCATCTGGTACTTTTTGGCGTATTCCTGCATCAGCTCCGTAATCGGACCCGGCACCGCCTCGGCCGTCGCGTACCATTTGGAGTCCTGGCTCGGGCAGAAATAGGGCGTGTTGAAGATCTCCTGCAAGCAGAGGATCTGCACGCCTTTTTTACCGGCTTCCTCGATGTAGGGGAGGTGTTTCTCCACCATGGAAGTGCAGATCTCCTGGATGGAACCCTCGCCCTCCGACATCGGAAGGCTCATTTGGATCAGGCCTGATTTGATGATTCGAGACATTCATTGAGCGATTGAGTGAGTGAGTGATGGAGTGATTAACTTACTTTTTGTCTATAAATAAACTTGCCGAAGCCGGGCTGAATGAGGCATTGACCATTTTCTATGGCTATCGAGCCCCGCAGGACTACCGTTTCAACCTTGCCGTTCACTTGCCTGCCTTCGTAGGCGGAGTAATCCGTGCGCATGTGGTGCGTCTTTGCGGACAGGACATGGACGGTCTCCGGGTTGAGGATCGCCACATCGGCATCGGCGCCTACGGCCAGCGTGCCTTTTCGGGGGTACATGCCGAACAATTTGGCGGCGTTGGTGGAGCTGAGCTCCACAAATTTGGGCAGGCTGATCCGTCCTTTTTTTACACCTTCCGAAAAGAGCAACTCCACCCGGTGCTCGATGCCGGGATGCCCGTTCGGAATCCGGGCAAAATCGCTTTTCCCCATTTGTTTTTGCTCCCAGGTAAAGGGGCAGTGGTCGGTGGCCACCACGTTGACCAGGCCTTGATTGATGCCGGCCCACAGGGCTTCCTGATCTTTCTTCTCCCGAAGGGGCGGGCTCATCACCCATTTGGCGCCGTCGAAATCCTGCTCATAAAGCGAGGCATCGAGCAAGAGGTACTGGATGCAGGTTTCCACGTGGACCTTTTGATTCCTTTGGGTGGCTTGGCGCACGGCATTCAGCGCCCCTTCGCAGGTCAGGTGCACGATATATCCGGTGCATCCGGTGTAGTACAACATATCGGTAAACCGGGCGGAGGCTTCGGCTTCCGTAATTTCGGGTTGCGAGAGGTAATGATAAAGCGGCGCCCGGTTTCCCAGGGCCCGGTTCTGCGCAATGAGCGTATCGATCATATCGCCGTTGGTGGCGTGGACTGTCACCATGCCGCCGTTTTTGCGGACCACCTGCATCAGCTGCACCATCTGCCCGTCGTCGATCATCAGGGCGCCTTTGTACGCCATGAATGTTTTGAAGGAGGTGATGCCTTCCTTTTCGATCATCTGCACCACTTCGGCAGCGGTGCGCTCGTTGAAATCGGTCACCGCCATGTGGTAGCTGTAATCTCCGATGGCCTTGCCGGCCGATTTCTGCTGCCAGGTCCGCAGCGCGTTATACAGCGAATCGCCCTGCTTTTGCAGGATAAAATCGATCACCATGGTGGTGCCGCCGAACAGGGCGGCCCGGGTGCCGGTTTCGTAATCGTCGCTGGAGAAGGTGCCCATAAACGGCATATCGAGGTGTACATGCGGGTCGATGCCTCCCGGAATGACGATCTTGCCGCTTGCGTCGATGACCTTATCGGCAGCATACGCAAGGTTTTTGCCGATAGCGACTATCTGCTCGCCTTCGATGTACACGTCGGCCAGGTAATCCTCCGATGCGGTGGCGACATGGCCGTTTTTAATAAGAATTGACATACGGGACTATGTTTTAAAGTGCGCCCTTCCTCGCCGCATGAGTAAATAGTACAGGACAAAAGATACGATAAAACCGGTGAACCAGGACCCGGTGTATAAAAATTGGAGCTGAGGAACCCAGTAACCCACCAATGCCAGGCCGACGCCCACCGCAAAAGCCAGCAAAGCCGCCCGGTTGAATCCGCTCCCGCCGTAGGCGAAAATTCCCTTCTCGTCGTACAGCGCATCCAGATCGAGTTGGGTTCTCCGGATCACGTAGTAATCGCAGAGCATAATACCCAGGACGGGCCCGAGCAGACCACTCACAAACAGCAACAGGGAACTGATCTGGTCGAGCAAGAGCCAGGGGAAGATGGCGATGCCGATGATGCCAGTAATCAGACCGCCGGTTTTGAAACTGATCTTTTTGGGCCAGAGGTTGGAAAAAGCGTTGGCCGGGGCGATCACATTGGCGGCGATATTGGTGGTCAGGGTGGCGATCAGCATGAAAAATTGGGCGAAAACGACCACCAGCGGGTGGTCGAATTTGGCCATCAGGCTCACCGGATCCCAGGGCGCATCTTCGCCGATCAAAATATCGTCGAAGTTGATCATGGCGGCGCAGGTGACGAATACCCCGACAAAGGAAAAGAGCATCATGGTCGCGGGCAGGCCCAGGAATTGGCCTGCTATCTGCGAGCGCTGGCTTTTGGCATAGCGGGTGATGTCCGAAATGCTCAGGGACATGGTGGCCCAAAAACCGACCATGGCAGTGAGCCACAAAAGGTATTTCCAAATTTTGGCAAAGAATCCCTTTTGTTCTGCAGCCTGTGGTTTGACCTGGATCGTGGAAGACTGCACCTGCTTCCCCTCCACTTCCGCCCGGAATGCAACCGATGCGGTGGAGACCCGCGTATCCGAAATTTTTATGTTGGGTTGAATAGGGAGCCATTTCGCGTCGTCGGTTGCCGTTTCTCCTGCAAGCAAAACCTGGACTTCCTCTGCTTTGAAGGCCGATTCGTTTTTCCTCGTCAGCGGGTTGAGTTGCATCCAGGTTTCCTGCCCTTCATAGACCAGGCTTGCGGTAGGGGTGGCGAGTTTATTGCTTTGGTCCAGGACCTGGCCGAAGCTGCCGGTTTGAACTGTTCCCCAATAAATAAGCAGTAGCCCGCCGGCCAATAGGATAGGGGCGGAAAACTGCTCCAGCCATTTGATGCTTTCGGTTCCTTTCCATACGAAATACAGGTTGATAACCCAAAACACCGCAAATCCGATGAACTTGCCGATAGACAAACCCGCAGCCGCTTCTGCTCCGGTGACCGCATTAAAAATGGCGTACAAGGCCAGGCCGCCGATCCAGGTTTGAATGCCGAACCAGCCGCAGGCCACCAATCCCCGCAGCAATGCCATCGCGTGGATGCCCCTGATCCCGAAGGCGGCCCTTCCCAAAACCGGGAAGGGGATGCCGTATTTCACCCCGGCATGGCCGTTCAAAGCCATGGGGATGGTGATCACGAGGTTGGCCACCCCGATGATGAGGATGGTTTCCAACCAGCTCAGTCCCGAGCGGATCATGTAGGAGGCCAGCAAATAGGTCGGGATGCATACGGCCATTCCGATCCAGAGGGCCGCCAGGTGCCAGGTGTTCCAGCTGCGTTGCGATTCCGGAACAGGGGCCAGGTCGGGGCTGAATAGGGGAGAGTCGGAATGGTCTTCCCTCAGGGAGACGATTTTTTCATCGGCAGTATTCATCGGCAATAGAAATGGCTTTGCTGATTATGTCCAATCCTTCGTCAATTTGCTCTTCGGTGATACAAAGCGGCGGCGCGGTGAATATCCAGTTCCAGCGCACAAACGTAAACATCCCGTTGGCCCGGATCGAAGCCGCCATTTTATTGGTGACTTCCATATCCTGGGGCTTCGCGTTCCAGGGCGTGATGGGTTCTTTCGTCTGGCGGTTTTTCACCAGTTCGAAACAACCCAGGAGGCCTGTGGTCCGGAAATCGCCGATGGAGGGGTGCTTGTCTTTCATACCTTCCGCTTTCGACTCCAGGTAGCGCCCCATGCGGGCGGCATTGTCCACCATGCCCTCCTCTTCTATGATCCGGATATTTTCCAAAGCCGCTGCGCAGGCCACCGCATGGGCCGAGTAAGTGAGCCCGATAGCCATGACCTTGTCGTCGAAATGCCGCGAGATGGGTTCGGACACGATCACCGCCCCCAGGGGAATATACCCGGAGGTGAATCCTTTGGCCATGCACATGATGTCGGGCGCCACCTCGTGGTGCTCGATGGCAAACCATTTGCCGGTGCGGCCAAAACCGCTCATGACCTCGTCGATGATGAGCAAAATGCCGTGTTGTTGCGCGAGTTCTTTTACTTTTTTGAGATAAAAAGGCGGGTACTTGATGCACCCGGAAGAACCGGATTCGCCCTCGAATAAAATGGCTGCGATGTTGTCGGGGTTCTCGTAGAGGATGACCTGCTCCAGGTTCCGAAGGGCCATTTCCCCGCATTCTTCCGGAGTGGAGGAGTTCCAGGGGCAGCGATAGAAATAGGGGTTCTCCACCCGGATGATGTTCGGTATTTGCTGCGCATCCATGGGAAAGCGGCGCGGGTCGCCGCTCACGGAGATGGCGCCGTAGGTGCCGCCGTGATAGGAGCGGTATTGGGTGATGATCTTGTGCCGTCCGGTGTACAGCCTGGCCAGTTTGATAGCATTTTCGATGGACTCCGATCCGCCCAGGGTGAAAAAGGTTTTTGTCAGGTCGCCGGGGCTGATTTCGGCCAGTTTTTTGCCCAGTGCGCCGCGCACATCGGTCACCATGCCCGGGTACACGTAGCTCACCTGCTCCATCTGCCGCCTCACGGCCTCGGTAATGCGCTGATCGCCATGGCCGATATTGACATTCATCAATTGAGACGAAAAATCGAGGTAGCGCTTGCCATCGCAGTCGTAAAGATACACTCCCTTCGCGTGGTCGATAAGAATAGGGTTCAACCCCGATTGCTTCGACCAGGAAAATAGGGTGTAGTCCATTGAGTGATTGAGTGATTGGGTGATTGAGTGATTCATTGAGTGATTGAGCGATTGGGTAAGTGAGTGATTATACGGAAGCGGTATTTCGGGCTTTTGAGCAGACTTTGACTATTTCGAGAATTTCCTTTTGAAGGCGCTCCAATTCAGTGGAAGAATCAATTCGGGAATCATGAATCATTTCGAGCCAGAGTTGAGTTTCGTCTGCTTCCTCTACCACAATACTCATTTTAGAATAGAACTCGGCCTTTGACCGAGCTCGACAAGCCGCCCTATAATTTGCAGCTACGGATGTTGATGATTTTATCAATTGGTAAATAATAACCCGGGTTGCCTGTGTCTGAGGTAGTAAACTGCAATATCTTATCACATCCACCGCAAACTTTTTCGTTCGCCCCCGAAATTGCTCGTTAAACTCTTCCTGTTTCATAGCTTAATGTATTTTTGAATCACTCAATCACTCCCTCACTCAATCACTCAATGATACTAACTCATCCAATTCGTCCTGGCTTCCGGGTTCCATTTTACGGAAGTCTTTTTGTTCTGGGTCCAGAACTCTACCGAGCTTTTTCCAGTGATGTCGCAGACGCCGAATTTTGAATCGTTCCATCCGCCGAAAGGGAAGGGCTCGCGTGGCACCGGAACGCCTATATTGACGCCGATCATGCCTGCACTGGCGCGCTCCATGACCTCCTTGGCAAACCCGCCGTTTTCGGTAAAAACCGCGGCGGCATTTCCGTAAGGGGAGGCATTTTCGATTGCGATGGCCTCGTCGAGGTCTTTGGCGCGGATGATGGCGATCACCGGTCCGAAGACTTCCTCGCGGGCGATGGGCATATCCGGCGTCACGTAGTCCACGATCGTGGGACCTACGTAGAAGCCGCCTTCTTTATCGGGGACGGTGGCATGTCTACCATCCACCAGCACTTTGGCGCCGGCTTTTTCGGCTTCGTCGATGTACTTTTCGATGCGCGCTTTGGCTTCCTTGCTGATCACGGCGCCCAAATGTTTGCCGGGAATGATCTTCCTGGCTTCCTCGCACATCCGGTCGATGATCGGCTGTACCCGGTCGACGCCGATCATCACCGCAGCGGCCATGCAGCGCTGACCTGCGCAGCCCGACATGGAGGCCACCACATTGGAGGCCGTCATTTCCAGGTTAGCGTCGGGCATGACGATCAGGTGGTTTTTGGCGCCGCCCAGCGCCAGGCAGCGCTTCAGATTTGAGGTGGCCCGGCGGTAGACGATCTTGGCCACCTTCGTAGAGCCCACAAACGACACGGCCTGAATATCGGGGTGGTCGCAGATGGCTTCCACCATCTCGCGGCCCCCGTTTACCACGCTGAAAACGCCGGCGGGAAGCCCGGCCTCCTGCAAGAGCGCAGCCAGGCGTAGGGCGCTGAGCGGCACGATCTCGGAGGGTTTTAAGATCATACAATTGCCCAATACCAGGGCGTTGGGAATGGTCCAGTTTGGGACCATGAGCGGAAAATTGAAAGGCGTAATAGAGGCTACCACGCCGAGCGGTTTGCGTTCGATCCTGCACTCCACGCCTTTGCTCACCTCCTGCACTTCGTGGCTCGCGATCTGGGGCATGGAGCAGGCGAATTCGCACAATTCGATGCTTTTATCGACCTCGGCCCGGGCTTCATCGAGGGTCTTCCCATTCTCCAATTGAATGAGCGCAGAGAGTTCCTCCCTGTCGCGAAGCAGCAAATTGCGGTACCTGAAAATGAATTGGACCCGCTCTTTCAAGGTCTGGGCGGACCAGGTGGGGAAAGTCTTTTTTGCCGCCTGAACCGCTTCGTCCAGATCGGCATACCCGGAAAGGGGAACCGCTGAAATCACCTGCCCGTCGAGCGGGCTGATCACGTCTAACTTGTCCGATCCGGAGGCCTTAAAACTCCCGTTAATAAAGTTTTGAACCTCTTCGGGCGCCATTGCTCTATCCATAATGTCTGATTTAATAATCCCCTCCAATCCCCTCCAATCCCTGTATTACTCCCCAATATCCTCCTGCCACAACTCCGGGTGTTCCCGGATAAAATCCCGCATCAATGCCTTGCAGATTTCATTATCCGCAAGCACTATTTCCACCCCTCTGGACTTCAATAATTCCTCCTCCCCCAGGAAGCTCTCGTTTTCTCCGATCGTTACTTTCGGGATACCGTATAGAAGTATGGCCCCGCTGCACATGGAACAGGGCGACAAGGTGGTGTACAGGGAACATTTGCGGTAAACGGCGGCGGTTTGCCTGCCCGCCTGCTCCAGGGCATCCATTTCGGCGTGGAGCACTGCGCTTCCATTCTGGATTCTTCGATTGTGCCCTCTGCCGAGAATGCGGCCCTCGTATACCAGGACCGATCCGATTGGGATTCCGCCCTCGGCCAATCCTATTCTCGCTTCTTCAATGGCTGCTTCCAGGAATGGATCCATGGGGCTTTGGTTTTTCGGGGAACGGTATAAAGATAACGAAAAACTATGGAGCGCAAAAGCCTCGGGCGGGGGAGGGCTTGTTTGCAGATGATACCAGCTTTAGACCCCGGCTTTTGCTATATTTTTGATCATTCCGTTAAAAATAAGGCCGTGAAAGGGGAGAACGGAATACCAGTAAAGCCGGCCAAGTATACCAAGCGGCCTGAAGGTAGCAGTTTGGGTCAATATATTATTTTCATCAATCTTAAACTCCAGCCATGCCTCCCCCGGCAACTTCATTTCGGCATACAGCAATAATCGTTTTTCTCCTTTGTTGGCCAATAGCACCCTCCAAAAATCCAAGGCCTCGCCTGCTGAAATTTCGCTTTCGCTTTTCCTCCCCCTTCTCATGCCTACGCCGCCCACCAGTTGGTCTAAAAACCCTCTGATCTCCCAAAGCCAGTTGCCGTAATACCAGCCTGTTTTGCCTCCGATGGCCCAAATCTTTCTAAGGGCGCTTTCTGCGCTTTTCAAGGGGGCCTTTCGAATATCCTTAAAACATCCGTTAACCGGAACCTCGATGTATTGGGAAATACCTTTTTTCAGAAGGTCGCTGGTTTGAGCATCTTTCCAGCTGGACAGTACCTGGTTTTGCTCAATCTTGTCGAAAGCAAGTCTGATGGAGGTGTCGTAGTCGATTAAGGAAATGCCGAGAAGGGATGCCAGGTTGTTGGGCTTGCATATCACTTCGATCTTCATGCTGGTTACAAGATTCTTAGCCAGGGCAAACGACGTTGCCGTGACGAAATACAACCAATACGAGGAGATTTTGGGGGTCATAACGGGCACTACATATATCCGCCTCTTCAGCCCCCTGATCATGGCAAAACGCAGCAACATCTCTTTATAGCTTAAGATGTCTGGTCCGCCAATATCGTAGCTCTTATTATACGTTTCGGTTTTGCCGATTACGCCGCTTAAAAATTCGACGACATTGCGTATCGCTATAGGCTGGCATTTGGTTTTCAGCCAACGCGGGGTAATCATAACAGGTAGCTTTTCCACCAAATCGCGAATGATCTCAAAGGAAGCGCTGCCCGACCCTACAATGATTCCGGCCCTCAAGGTAGTAAGCGCAAAAGTGGATCCGGCCAAAATATCTTCCACGTTTTTGCGGGATGATAGATGCTTTGACAATTCAGCTTCATTTATGATCCCACTTAGGTAAATGACCTGTTTGGCCCTGGTTTTTTGAATTCTCTCTTTGAAATTCATGGCGCACTCCTGCTCCAAATCTTCAAAATCGCCGGTTTTGGTGGACATCGAATGGATCAGGTAGAAGGCCGCGTCAATGTCGTCGGGAAGATTTTGCAAACTTCCCTTATCCAGGAAATCGGCCTCGATTACGCGGAGATTTTCCGCAGGGTAGTTATGGGTATTAAACCGGTTCTTGTCCCTTACGCAGCAGACCACATGGTGTCCATGCTGCAATAAAACGGGCAACAAGCGTTGCGCAATATACCCTGTTACCCCTGTGAGCAGAATTTTCATGGCAATAAGCTGTTCGGACGCGCGCTTTTAAAACAACGTGTGTTAAAGAACTTAATAAAGAAAAAGCGGCAATTCATATTGACGGCTTCCATCTTCTGCGCTTGATTCGAACAAGATGAGAAGCAGCGTCGAATTCGCGCGTTTTTTCTCTACGTCGACCGTGAAGTCAAAATTTCCCCATTCCGGAGCGCCGGCATCGGTCATTTCGAAGCCCTGTTGGAGCTCCTGGTGGCCATCCTCCACAACCCAGCTAAAGCTTGCTTCAAAAATTTGCCCCTTGCCCTGTATCCTGAATTCATGCTCCCCGATTTTTTCCACGGTCACTTCTTTGAACCGCTCGTTGGAGTATATTTTTCCAGGCTTAGCCTGGACAGCCAGGGTATCCGGAGAGGTAATCGTTTCGCTTTGCGGCACGTCGACATTACACCCTGCCAGGGAAATCGCCAGAAAAAAGTAGAGGATTCTCATGCTTGTTGTTTTTAATAAGGTTAGGTTCTGATACGTCCTTTTCAAAACAACATGCTGCTTGTCAAAGTTGTCGATAGCATGAGAGGGGTATCCTAATTTGCCAGCAACTCGTCGAGGTTGTCGTGAGCGGCTGCAAATCCTTCCTGGAAGCCCAGTTCTATGATTTTTTCCATGTCTTCGGGGCTCGAAAAGGTGATTTCAATTTCTACGAATGTACCCTTCTCCGATGTTTTGAAGGCAGTTTTCCATTGCATGCTCGGGAATTCGGCGCTGTCAACACCCTGCTCATCGCAAAACGCGTCGACCGCCTCAAAGCTCTTCAGGGGAATGATGTTCTTATAGGTTGCTTTTGCCCAGGATTGTTCTCCCTCCGGCCCTTGCATGTAGTAAAGCCACACCCCTCCTTCCTTGAACTCCATGCTTTTGGTAACGGCTTTCCAGGGTTTGGGCGCCCACCATTGATCGAGCAGGGCGCTATCGGTCCAGGCTTTCCATACCTGTTCGAGGGGTGCGGAAAACGCTCTTTGGATGAGCATTCTCTTATTAGCCGGGTCTTTTGAAAAAATGGTCTTGGTCATGGCTTGGTTTTTAAGTTATGCAGTAAGGAATCGAGGTTGTTCAGTTTGTCATCCCACATTTGCTGGAAAGGCTGCAGCCAGTCGGCTATTTCCTTCATTTTCTGTGGGTTAAAGTGATAGTAAATCTCCCTGCCGGCTTCTTGTTGGTTTACAAGCTGGCACTCGGCAAGGATCTTAATGTGTTTGGATACCGCCTGTCTGCTGCTGGAAAAATGTTCTGCAAGGGCGTTGGGGGTCATGGCATGCAAGGCCAGGAGGCTCAATATCGCCCGCCTCGTCGGGTCTGCAATTGCTTGGAAAACATCTCTTCTCATCGTATCAATATTTATGCTACTAATCGGTTGCAAATATATATGCAATTGTTCGGTTGCGCAAGTTTATGGTCAAAATTTTTAAAACCAATAAAATTTTATACCTTTGATGTATTCATCAATTTTTTAGTCATTTTATCATCTTAATTAGTTGTTGTCATGAATATTTTTGTAGCTAAGTTAAACTACGACACGCAGGAAGGCGATCTTCAACAGGCATTCGAAGAGTTTGGCCAGGTTGATTCCTGTAAAATTATCTCGGACCAGTCTACCGGCCGTTCCAAAGGCTTCGGTTTCGTCGAAATGCCCAACGACGACGAAGCGCGCAATGCCATCAAAAGCCTCGACGGCACCGAACTCGACGGACGCACCATCGTGGTGAAGCAGGCAGAAGATCGTGAAAAGCGCGGCGGCGGCGGTAATCGCGGCGGCGGTTTCGGCGGCGGCGGTGGAAACCGTGGCGGCGGCTTCGGCGGCGGCGGAGGCAACAGAAGGTATTAATTTAGCTCGCTAGAGTAATAACCAGATTGCCTGGTTTTGACCGGTCCAACAGATAGTACCCGTCGAAAACCGGCTTAAATTTCCCAATCTCGACCAGTTCTTTGGAAGACGAAGTCTTCTAAACAGATAGTCGGGATTGGGATTTTTTTTATTGTTGGTCGACCTTGCTTCCTGTCTTGTCGATGTAATACCAATTGTCGCTCTCCCAGATGGAATGCTCGCCGTCTCCCAGGGTTTTGCAATCCACGCTGACTTTTGCGACGCCGTTTTCAAAAGGCCAGGCACAATCAAACTGCGGTTTTATGACTATGGAGCCGGTCGCCGAATCGGCGTACCCAATCTTATCGTTTTCCAGTATTCTAAAAAGCCCGTCCGATGGATAGTCGGGGCCATTGTCGTATGGGAAGATCTTGTACAAAATGTTCTCTTGCCTGTCGATGGCTACAAACCCCGCAGTTGGTTCGGCGACAATCGCAAATGTCCGGAAGGTGTCGCTGAAACAAAAAGAATATTTCCCGGAGGGGATGACTATGTCGCCGTTTTGGTTTTTATAACCGTATTCGTCTTTGGCGTCGTCGTGGAAAGCCAGCAAATAGCCACTGTCCTCAGCTACCTGTCCGCAATTTGTCAAACCGATAGAAAGCGAAAAAATAGCAAGTAATAACGCGGTCTGTACATTGGAATAAAGCATGGTCGGTCGTCAATTTTTAACTGTCTGTGAAAGTATTTTTTTAACCAGGACAATTTGCCCCAAATGGTAATGAAGATGCTCGATAATCCCGTGAAAATTGCGGTAGTAATTCCCGTATTTTGAATCCGTGAAGTCTTCCCATAGCTTGCTCTCCGGCAACTGCTCAACCAGGCTGGCAAAGTGCTCCGCGTCAGCCCATGTCTTATCCAGCAATTTTTCCCAATCTTCCCGGGACAGGATGGGCGGAAGGTCAAAACTGAACTTATCCTTGATCTCGAGCGGCCCGCCCTGCAACACCTTCAGGACGCCGCTTACGTAGTAATTCAAATGAAAAACGAGGGCTGCAATGGTATTGAGGGAATAAACCTGCGTCGTAGCTTGTTCCCAGCTTACATCCGCCAAATTATCCTTGAGATTGGAGGAGGTCCAGTTGCCTCCAAAATGGACCTCCCTGAAGTGTTTTGCTATTTGTTTTGTCAAGTCCATGTTGCTGTTTTTATTTTAAACCCTTCCTGGCTGGTATTGAAGAACGACAATCCCGCAGTCGAAAGGGGTGGCTTTTACCAGGGTGAAATTTTGTTTGCCGTCGAGTTCTTTGAAAATGGTCATACCCTGGCCGATCGCCGCCGGGTTGATAAACAAATGCAACTCGTCGATCAGGCCCTGTTTGATCAGCGCGGACACAAAGGTGGCGCCGCCGTAGGCGATGATGTCTTTACCATCCTGGAGTTTTAGTTTATTGATTTCGTCGGCCAGAGGCCCTTTTGCGAGGACGGTATTGTCCCATTCCGGCTTGTCGAGCGTTTTGGTGAAAACCACTTTGCGCGTGTCTGTAAATTTCCTGCCGGCCGTAAATTCCGGGTGATCCGGATTTGCGGCTACGCTCGCCCAATGGGGAATGAACCCTTCGGCGAGTTTTCTCCCCAGGACAATACAGTCGACGGGTTCGGTCAGGTCGGTGACGTATTGTTTTAACCTGTCGTCCCAATTCCACACCATCCAATCCATTTCGCTATTGGGTCCTGCAATGAACCCGTCGACGGTCATTTGTACCTGGAGTTTTAATGTTCTCATGGTGGTTTAATTTTTGGGGGCTGCGCTAAGATATTGAATACGGCTCAATCTTTTACAAATCCGATACATCGTTTTACATCCGAAAAGCCGCTTGGTATGGTCTCGGCCATACCTTTGCCGTATTGTTTCACCAACCAAACCAAGCCATGCGAATCATCCCTATCCTCGCTTTTTTGTTCTTCACCCTATCGCTTATTTCCTATATGCAGGTCCAGGAGGAAGAGGCCCGGCCCTTGACTGCATCCAACATCGTTTTTCAATCCGCAGATGGCGGACAGACCTGGCAGGACATCAGTGCGGGACTTCCCCAGGGCCTGGATATCCAGGGAGTTTTCGCCGGCGGCGGGGAAATCTTTTTGGGTACGGAAAAAGGATTGTACCACAGCGGCAGCTTCGCAACCCCGAAATGGGAACAAGAGTTTTTGCTGCATGGAATGATCACAGACGTTTTTCCCGGCCGGGCCGGGCTGTACGCCTCCAGTTACGGAGTCGGCCTCTTTCAAAACATTCAGGGGACCGGTATTTGGAAAAATATGAGTTTATCCTTGGCAGACAATGGCGTGCGCGGCGTGGTGGAAAGTCCGGACGGAACGATTTTCGTATGCGCAGACACGGGCATTTTCAAATCCTCCGACGGCGGGAATTCCTGGAAACAGGTCTTTGCCGACGGAGGTATGATCCTGAACATCGTCGCATCGGGGGAGGTGCTGATAGCCGGCGGTCGCACAGGCGTACTGCGCTCGACCGACGGCGGCGAACATTGGGATCGCGTGCTGAACGAAAACATGCTTGCCAGGAAAACAGGGCTGCTCAAGGATCGTTTCGTCGCTATCCTCCGCCCGGAAAACTCCACCTTCGGCACGGCAGACTCCACCTTCGTCGGCACGGCAGACTCCACGAAAATAAACCCCAATGGTATTACGAACAGGCTGTGCATTTCCGCCGACGGCGGCAAAACATGGGAACGCATGGAGCAACCCTCTCCCCGTGAGCCCGGGATATCTACGACATCGTACAGGCTGGCGACAACCTCTTTTGCAGCTTCGACACCGGTGTTTTCCGCTCTTCCGATCAGGGCAAAAGCTGGGAACCCGTCCTCCCTTCCAACGAAATGGGGACATTCCGCCTGGCAGTTTCGGGCCGGATGCTCTATGCCGTGTCGGGAGTAGGAGTAGGGGGCTGTTGAGAAAACCGTCAAATCACCCTGCATTTTCATAAGCCGCCTTTATCCAGTCGATGACTTCTTTGTCGATGTCGCTGATATCGGCCAGGTTGATTTTATGAGAACACATGGCGTTGGCGGAGTTGATGGCTTCCAACTTGCCTTTTGGGGCTTGCCCTTTCAGGTTTATGCCGATTTCAAAGCGCGTCTTGGTAGCAGGCTGCAAGGTTGCGAACTGCTTTTTGCGCTTTAAACTCACGTAGGCATTTTTGGGCGCCAGTTCTATATCCTTGCCAAAGCCTTGAATTTCAGCCATCAGCTTGTCGTAAAGCGGCTTGAAGTGTTCTTTGCCCTGGTATTGCTTGTGGATTAAATCGTCCTGGTTTTCGACAGAGCCCGCGTCCGAACCTTTGGATTTATGCGCAATGAGATTGGCAAAGCCGTATGTCAGATTGTGTTGTTCTTTTAAAAAGTTGATGATATCTCCGTGCTTTGCAAAACTTTCTTTTTTAACAATGTCAATCCATTGCTCCAAAGTTTTACCTGTGTTTTTATGCAGGTTTTCAATCATGGTTAGCGTTGCCTGGTCCATATCTTTAAGTTTTATTATTGTTAAGTAACATGACAAAATAATTTTAAAAGTGCGCGGCCGCAATTTTTTTAATTAAAAAATTCTCCAAAGTGCCAGAGGATCCCTGAGGGGTCGTGCATAAAGCATTCCCTGCCCCAATCGAATTGCCGGATTGGGGTAAGCTTTACGCCTTTATACCTGCTTGTCAGGTCAAGGGCTATAAGGGCTGCCCAGTAGAGGCCGACATCATCCACTTCCATGAAAACCATGGAGTTGTCGATCCAATCCTGGACATACGCATCCTGTAAATAAAATCCTAATCCCTCTGTGTGGAAATAAGACATTTTGGGGGTCAAAACACTTTCCTGAAAACCCAGGTCGCGATAAAAACTCCTCGAAAGTTCATAGTCCTTAGCTCCGATGAAAGGTCGTATGGATTTGGCTTTATGTTTCATTTTTTTCGGTTTAATGGTAGTCTAACGCACCAGACCATGGAAGATTATTATGTTGGTAAAAATGCCCTGCCAATCTAAACATTTTGCCAATTTTACCCTTATGTTAAGGAACAAATAATCATATCATGGATAACAATAATAGTAAGAACGGCGAGGGCAAATGCCCCTTTACCGGTGGCGTTCTGACGAAGAGCGCAGGTGGCGGCATGTCAAACCGCGACTGGTGGCCCAACCAGTTGAAGTTGAACATCCTCCGCCAAAACTCCTCCCTGTCCAATCCGATGGAGGAGGCGTTCAACTACGCCGAGGAGTTCAAGAGCCTCGACCTGGGCGCCCTGAAGAAAGATATCATCGAGCTGATGACCACCTCGCAGGACTGGTGGCCTGCCGACTACGGGCACTATGGGCCCTTCTTTATCCGGATGGCCTGGCACAGCGCAGGTACATACCGCATCTCCGACGGCCGCGGTGGCGCAGGCTCCGGCACCCAGCGCTTTGCGCCGCTCAACAGCTGGCCCGACAATGCGAACCTCGACAAGGCTCGCCTGCTGCTCTGGCCGATCAAACAGAAATACGGCCGGAAAATTTCCTGGGCAGACCTGATGATCCTCACCGGCAACTGTGCCCTGGAGTCGATGGGTTTCAAGACCTTCGGCTTCGCCGGAGGGCGGGAAGATGTCTGGCAACCTGAGGAGGACATCTATTGGGGTTCTGAAAGCGAGTGGCTTGGAGACAAGCGCTACACCGGCGGACGGGAGGACCTCGAGAATCCCCTTGCCGCCGTTCAGATGGGTCTGATCTACGTGAATCCGGAGGGCCCGAATGGAAATCCCGATCCGCTCGCCGCAGCCCACGACATTCGGGAGACCTTCGGCCGCATGGCGATGAATGACTATGAAACGGTCGCGCTGATTGCCGGCGGTCACACCCTGGGTAAAACCCATGGCGCTGCCGATCCAGGCAAATATGTTGGCCGGGAACCTGCAGGCGCAGGCATAGAAGAGCAAAGCCTTGGCTGGAAAAATACTTTCGGCAAAGGCAATGCGGAGGACACCATTACCAGCGGCCTCGAAGGAGCATGGACTACGACGCCGACGAGGTGGAACCACAACTTCTTCGAAAACCTGTTTGGCTTCGAATGGGAGCTCACCAAGAGCCCGGCCGGCGCGCATCAGTGGAAACCGAAAGACGGCGCCGGCGCAGGTACAGTGCCGGATGCACACGTCCCCTCAAAGAGGCACGCCCCGTTTATGCTTACCACGGACCTCTCCCTGAGGTTTGACCCGATTTACGAAAAAATTTCCAGGCACTTTTACGAGAACCCCGAAGAGTTCGCCGACGCATTCGCCAAAGCATGGTTCAAGCTGACGCACCGCGATATGGGGCCGCGTGCGCGCTATCTCGGCTCGGAGGTACCTACGGAAGAACTGATCTGGCAGGATCCCGTCCCGGCTGTTGCGCATAAACTGATCGATGAGCAGGACATCGCTGCGCTAAAGAGCAAGATCCTTGCTTCCGGGCTGACCGTGTCTCAATTGGTCTCCACAGCCTGGGCCTCTGCATCCACCTTCCGCGGTTCCGACAAACGCGGCGGCGCAAACGGTGCACGTATCCGCCTTGCCCCCCAAAAAAATTGGAAAGTCAATAATCCGGCGCAGCTGGCGAAAGTATTGCAGACCTTGGAAGGCATTCAAACAGCTTTCAATAGCGCACAGGCCGGAGGCAAAAAAGTTTCGCTGGCAGATTTGATCGTTTTGGGCGGATGTGCAGGCATTGAAAAAGCAGCTCAGCAAGCCGGTCATGATGTGAAGGTTCCCTTCACGCCGGGACGCACCGATGCCTCGCAAGAGCAAACCGATGTGGAATCATTCGCTGTGCTCGAGCCGAAAGCAGACGGTTTCCGCAACTACAAGAATACCCAATACGGCGTTTCGGCAGAGGAATTGTTGCTGGACAAGGCTCAGCTGCTGACGCTCACGGCGCCTGAGATGACGGTCCTCCTTGGCGGCATGCGCGTGCTGAACGCGAACTTCGATCAGTCCAGGCACGGGGTGTTCACCAAGCGGCCAGAGGCCCTCAGCAACGATTTTTTCGTGAACCTCCTCGACATGAGCACAACGTGGAACGCGACTTCCGACTCCCAGGATCTGTTTGAAGGCCGCGATCGCTCTACAGGCGAACTCAAGTGGACCGGCACCCGCGTCGATCTCATCTTCGGTTCGAACTCGGAGCTCCGCGCCCTCGCGGAAGTGTACGCATGTGAGGACGCAAAAGGGAAGTTCATAAAAGACTTTGTGTCGGCATGGAACAAGGTGATGAACCTCGACCGCTTTGACCTGGTCTGATTTCAAAATAGTTTTTAACGCGAAGAGGTGGTCTGATTTCAGGCCACCTCTTTCAACATCCACAACAACCACTCTTTTTCAGCCACCGTCTTTGTCGTTTCTACTTCTTCCCGGAGTCTTGCTTTAGCGTCCGGATCGTAGGGGTTCAACTCGAGCAATCGCTGGGCAAAGTCCACCAATTGCCGGTAGTTGATCTCGTGGTAGCTCATGTTCTTTTGCCGGCGAATGAAGCTGCGCATGGCGGCCAGATGAGCGTCGAGCAGGTCGTATTCGCCGGTCTCGTAGTAGATTTTGATCAGGAGGGCCTTGGCCGACAGGTTGAGCACCCGGTCGCCGTATTCTGACTTTTGCAGCAGTTTCAGGGCCTGTCCGTAGTTTTTTCGTTGATACTCCAACAGTGCCCTGCTGGAGCTGACCGTGCTCTCCCGGTGGCGGTGCGGCAGATAGGCCTGGTAATCTTCCATAAATCGCTCCGCCCATTCAAAATCGCCCACCACCAGGGCAGTGATCACGATGTTTCGAAACGTGAAGCGCGAGAACTGCATCAGGAAAGCGCCGGCAGTAAGCCCCACCTTGAAGATCTCGTTCAACTCCCGGGCGTAGTCCTTTCGGCCTTCGTTGTACTTTCGGGTGCAGTAATTGGCGGCGAGGATAAAGAGATCCCTGCGCTCTGTCAGGGGGAAAGATTCGCCGTGCTGGAGGAGGGATTGTTTAAGGGAGACAAAATGCGCTTCTTCCTCCGGCCGTACCAGCATCATGTAGCCGTGGTAGTAAAGAGAAATAGCGGGAATGGCCAAATACCGTTCCCAATCCACCCGCTCGAAAAGTGCTTCGAGCAAGCCGTAGTCATAAGAGGTACTGGCGACCGATTCGTAGGTTTTGGCCGAACAGGCCTGCCGGAGCTTCATGGCCAGGTAATATTCGTCCCATTGGTCGAGCAAGGGTTGATAGCTCAGGTTGGCGATCCGGTTCTCCTGGGCTTCCAGTTGGAAGGCCTCCAACGCTATTTCATGCCTCACTCTTAGCGCATCTGCCGTTTTCAGGCCTTCCAACAGTTTCTCCGCCCGGCGCCTGGCGCCACTCAGGTGCTTTGCCAACCCCCTTTTCCGGTATTCCCTGATGAGCAGGAGTTCCTGCTGCAGCTCGTTTTGCACGAACTCCCGGAGGACGAGAAAGGACTCCAGCAGTCCCAACACAGCGCTTTGCAACAGGCGGAAGCGCTGGTCGTTATAAGGGCTTTTGGGGTATGACTTCTGGAAAAGCCTTTCTTTTTCAGGCAATTGGCCCTCCTTCACTCCTTCGAGGGCCGCCCAGAGCCGCTGGCAATCTTCCCTTTTGTTGTGAAAAGGCGAGTGGAGAAAATCCCGGAACTGTTGCCGTTCAGCTATGGGGAGCGTGCGTAGCAATTGGAATAACTTCCCGTCTTTCATATAACAAAATGAGCTTAAGTGATTGATTTACAAGATAAATAGCTGAACAACTTTCTACAAAACTACAAATTTGTTCTTTCTTTCAGAATGGGAGGGGCTGATATTTGTGGCAGAGAATTACCGATCGACCGGGCACGGATGTCCCTTCGGTCATGTCATGGTTGTAAAAATTAAATCACATAAAAAACCTTTAGAAATGAGACGCATTTTAGTAATCCTTAGCTATTTTCTTGTTGGAGTTTGTTCTGTGGCGGGACAAAACATGGAAGTCAGATTGATTTCAGGTATTGGGATTTCGCCATCCAACTTTGATTCAAAATCCGATTGGATAGAATTTGAAAACCATTCGAATTTAATCCCGATTGGCCTGGATGCAAACTATATTTTCTTTCCCGGGAAGCGATTGAATTTTTTCGTTGGTACGGGTTTGGAATATACAAGCAATAGGTACTTCCAGAATGTAAGGGAGCTGGAGTATGGATATAACCTCCAATCGATAAGTTTTTCGCAACAACATCTGGGTATACCTCTTCGAATGGGCGCCGAGTGGAAGATTTTCAATGCAAATTCAATAGGGTTTCAGGGTGAATTTCAGTATAACTTTGCGATGAAAAAGGAAGTTGTAACCCAATCGATAGACTTTGAATCTGATCTAAACGGAAGTTTGAGTTATAGCTACTCCCTTACAAATAGAACAAAGAATTTTACATCGAGGGAGTTTTTTCTTTATTTGAAAACTCAATTAGCGAATAATTTATTTTTAATTACCTCTATAGATGTGGAGTTCAGATCTTCCTCAGGTGATTATGACTTCAGAACAGACCAGATACTGATTAGAACAGATATTGGCACAGGGGAGCAATACCAGGCAGAGGCTTCTTATGTTATTCAGAAAAAAGAAATCAGGAATAACATGTTAGGGCTTAAATTGGGCCTCACGAAATATTTTTAACACTTTATCCTGTTTTTATTGCTCATTGATTGTCTAGGCCGCTTGTTATCTGCGGCCTATTCTCATTATCTTTCTTAAAATATTCCACATACCATTCGTGTTGGTCAAAGTCCTTTGCTGTTTTATCTATCTGATAAGCCGGGTCAAGTCGGGAGTATAAAATTTCTAATGACTCGTACTCTCTCCAACTTATTATCTTAAATCCAGCTCTATGAAGTTGAGCGCCACAAACGCCCATTCCAATCTGGTATTTCTTGTTTTCGGCATATCTGTTTCCATCGTAAATGACATGGTTTCCACAAGCAGCGCTAATGTCCATCATAATCGCCAATTCTATATTGTTCTTCCGGGCTGTTTCGAGCATTTTTTCCGAAGCCCTTATCATTCCTTCGGTCCAGTCTATACCTGAGGATGTAAGTACTTTTGCCCGTCCTTCCAATACGTCAAGTCCGTGACCACCGTATATATCACACATTTCTCTTGGTGTTCCAAACACAAACTCTTCGGGGCAAAAGGGAACAAATTTTACATTATCATAATGGAGAAGCTTTAAAACACTCGGATACTCTCCGTAGTTGTCGCCATTTACGCCACATTTAA
>JADJBL010000040.1 GCA_016703765.1 Saprospirales bacterium | reverse complement strand
CCAGCGGAGCGAGCATCGGCATCCATGCCCGACAAAAAGAACAGAGGCAGAAATGCCGCGATAATGATGAGCGTAGCGTTCAGGATTGAAGCCCGGATTTCTTTCGATGCGTCAAAAACCACCTGAAGCGAGGGGAGTTTTTCATCATTTGGCTTCAAGGCATTTTCCTTCAAACGCCTGAACACATTATCCACGTCGATGATCGCGTCGTCCACCAGAGCGCCTATCGCGATGGCCATACCGCCGAGGCTCATGGTGTTGATCGTAATCCCCATCGCCAGGCGTCAGGATGGCCACCAGCAGCGACAAGGGGATGGCCAGCAACGAAATAATAGTGGTGCGGTAATTCATCAGAAACAGGAACAATATCCTTTGTACAAAAATGACCCTTCAAAAAGGGAGCGGGTCACGTTGCGCACGGAGGCCTCGATGAAATCGCTTTGCCTGAAAATATCGGTATGTATCCGGATATGCCCCGGCAGGTTGAGTCGGATACCAGCTAAGGCATCATCCAGGCGTTTTGTTAATTCAAGCGTATTGGTGTTTGGCTGTTTGGAAACCGTCAGGATCACCGCCGGGCGGGCATTCATGGCGCCGTCGCCGATCCTGGGGGCAGCGCCGATCTGCACTTCCGCCACATCGCTGATCTTGACCGGTAAGCCTCCCCGCGATTTGACCACTACATTGCCCAACTCAGCCGGGTCATTGGTTTGGGTTATTCCCCTTACGATATACTCGTTGCCGAAGTCGCTGAGGAAACCACCCGAGTTGTTTTGATTGCTTCCCTGGCAGGCGTTCAGCAATTCATCGAGGGTCACTCCAAAATGTTTCATCAGCGCGGGGTCGGCCAGGATCTGGTATTGCTTGTCGCGCCTCCCGGACACCGTTGGCCACACCGCGGTGGAGAAGGGCGCGGGCGAATATTCCAGTCCGCCAGGGTGCGGGTATCCAGCTGGTCGCTGCTGTCGGAAGTCACGGCGATAAGGAGGATCTCCCCCATGATGGAGGCCTGCGGGGCCAAGGTGGGAGCGCCCACGCCATCGGGCAATCGCGCCTTGACCGCATCCAGTTTTTCGCCGGTAAGCTGGCGGGCCCTGAAAATATCGGTACCCCAGTCGAACTCTACCCACACGATACTGATACCTGCCGAAGAGGAGGATCGCACCCGGCGCACGTCGGTTTGCTCCGTTGAGGGCCGATTCTATGGGGAAAGTAACCAATTTCTCCACTTCCTCGGGGGCCATGCCGTGCGACTCGGTCATCACCACCACCGTCGGGGCAGTGAGATCGGGAAACACATCAACCTCCATGTTGATCGCCGTATAACTGCCCCACACGAGAAGGATCAGTGCAAAAACCATGACCACCAACCTGTTTTGAAGCGCGTATTTTATGATTTGATTAAGCATGTTATTCAGGAATTGAGCATTAATAAAATTCAGGCTTTTGAATAGGCATCTATCAAACCTCAGTGCTCGTGGCCATGCGCGGGAAGCGTACCGGAAGCTGTGGCCAATTTGATATTGTATGCCCCCTTGGTCACGACTCGTTCTCCTTCCCGAACCCCGGAAAGGACTTCCACCTCTTTTCCATCGTTACCGCCAGGCCGGATCTCGCGTTTTCAAGATTCTCCGGCTGTTTGGATATAGCAGTAATAGTTGCCTTGTTCCTCCAAAATGGCCGATAAAGGGATCACCAGCGCCCTTGTCTGGGCATTGGTTTGCAGAAAAGCTTCAACGTATGCCCCGGGAAAAATTCCTTGCCGGTTATCCACCTCAAAAAACACGGGGATAAACATCGTTTGCTCGGCCGATTTGCCGATGGAGACGAGGCGCCCGTTCAGTTCCTGCAAGGAATAAAGTTTGCCGTCGGCAAATTTGAAGTTGGCCGAGGCAATAGCTCCCGCCTTTTGATATACCGTCGGCGACAAATCCACCCGGAGCGATAGCCTTTTGTTTTCGGACAATACGGCCAACGGCGTCCCGGTCTCGACATACTGACCATCCGCCACCAGCAGCGATTTGAGATAGCCCTGCCTTCCGCGCGTATCAGTTGCCCGCCGGTTCGTAATTGCCGCTCAGGCTTGCCAGGCGCGCTTCGGCGTTTTCCAGCGCGTTTTTGGACTGTAAATAGTCCTTCTCCACCAGCAGGCGCTCGTCGAAGAGTTTTTGGTTCCGTTCAAAATCGGCCCTGGCCCGGGCAAGCTCGTTGGTCGCTTCGCGGATTTGCAAAGGGGTGTTGCGATCGGTAAGTTTTTGACTCGAAACCGTGAACAACACCTGGCCCTGCTTGACAAGCGAGCCTGCAAACAAGCCCGACCCGGCCAAGGATACAAGGCCCGAGGTTTTAGCAACCACCGTTTCCTCGCCGCCGGGGCTGGGAAGAAATACCCCCGAAGTTTTTACCACCCGGCAAATTCTTTGCGGCGAACGGGTTGGTTGGCGAAGTCGATTTTCCAGGCCTGCTCCTTGAGGTAAGAGATCTCATTGGATGTGCCTTGCCCGGAGCTCTGGGCCGCTAGCGCCGCTTTCATATCCGGGAAAACTGCTATACTGTCGATGACGATCTGATCGGAATATTCGGGTGTTTTATATCGAAAACCAGGCGAAAATAAGCCCGGTTTTTTCCGGAGTCAGGCGCAATCTGAAAATACCCGGCACTTCGGGTGAATCGGCGGTAACGCGCTGATCATTTTCTGCATTGCTCAGGCTCAAGGTTACACTACCTTCGCCGATGGCTATAAAGAATTCGCCCAGCGCGGTAAAATGGGCCGCAAAACGGCCTTCCTGTCCTGCCACCAATGGCTTGAACTCGACAAAAAGTTCGGTTTTTTCGGTGTAGAGGGTATAGGCCAATGCCTCGAGCTCTTGGACTTCCTCCTCATGCACATGAGCTGCCTGGCCTGGGTTTTGACAATTAAAATGGCTTACGCCGAGGAGCAGCGATGCCAGGATAGGGACAACGAAAGGTTTCATCTCCTGTTGATTAAAGACGCCTGGGGTAAAACAAACCCGACCAATCGCGCTTCATGCGATAGAAAGCGCGAAGCGCAGGACAAGTGGCGCCTGTAGCTTAGTAATAAAATTTTCTAAAAGGATTGGAATTCGGGATAGAGCCCGAAAAAGGAGCGCGCTTCAGACAAGCGGAGGACGGAAAATATCCCGTCTGTACAATCGGGAATAAAAGGTGTTCAAAGCCAGCGCTGCTTTGGAATTAGCGCTGTCATCCCGGTAGGCGCCATGTATGGGAATACTTTTAAGCGGCGCAATTTCGAAATCGGCGCAGCTTTTCCCCGCATGAGAAAACGGAAGGTTCGCGTGATCGCCTTCGTCGTCGTCGTGGTGGCTCCGGTTGCCGTAATGTTCCATAAGGAAGTCTAAAAAAGACAGTTCCTCCTCGTGGCTATCCTGGGAATGATGGTGGTGTGCATGAAAATGATCCATCAGGGAAGGGAGCATGGCCAATCCTTCCACGACGGCATCGAAGCCTCGCAAAATCAATACCAGAACAAATACAATGGCGAACCCTTTTCTCATAAGCTGTCAAAGATAGGAAAGCTTTTTTTCAGGACCATTTTATTTAACATCCGAGGGGCGGAGTTTTAGGAGTTAAAAATTGGTTTTCTGCACCGCACGGCGTTCAAAATGGCCAGCAAGGCCACGCCCGTCTGCAAAAACTGCCTCCACATTGTCGCCAGGCCGCCTGCACCCAAAACCAACACAATAGCTTTTACGGCAAACGCGAGTGCGATATTTTGCCAGACGATGCGCTTGGTCGCCTTCCCGATTTGGATTGCCAGCGGGATTTTTGAGGGGTCGGTCGTCCTGAATCACGATATCGGCTGTTTCGATGGTAGCGTCGCTGCCCAGGCCGCCCATGGCGATGCCCGCATCGCTCAAGGCCACGACCGGAGCGTCGTTCACCCCATCGCCTGCGAAGGCGACGCTTTCATTTCGGGCTTTGATTTCCTGCACCTTTCGCACCTTGTCTTCCGGCAACAGGTCGCCGAAAAAATCAGCAATGCCAAGCTTGTTTGCCACGTATTGCACTACCGCCGTCTTGTCGCCGCTCAACATGGTGATTTTGACGCCAAGCGAGTGCAGTTTTTGCACGGCCTCAGCGGCGTCCTCCTTGATCGTGTCGGCGATGGTCAGGTAGCCCACAAACTGCTTGTTTTCTGCAATAGCGATGACAGTCAACGGGATATCGGCCAATTCGGCGGGATAGGCAGCGCCGAATTTGTCCAATAGTTTGAAATTGCCCACGAGCAGTTCTTTTCCGTTGCGGTTGGCCTTCATACCGTGCCCGGCGATTTCTTCTACGCGGTCAAAACAATGGCGCCGTCCACCGGTCCTGCGTACTCGCTAATAGCGGATGCGACGGGGTGGTGCTGTTGCTTTCGGGGCGTTGACCCAATGCAGCACTTCTTTCGGGTCGAAACCAGGCTGAAAGCGACATCCTGCACCTTGAACACCCCCTCCGTCAGGGTACCGGTTTTGTCCATGACCACGTTTTTTACCCCGGCCATGATGTCCAGAAAGTTGGAACCTTTGAATAAGATACCGTTGCGGCTTGCCGCCCCGATGCCGCCGAAATAGCCCAGCGGGATGGAAATGACCAGCGCACAGGGGCAAGAAATAACGAGGAAAATCAGCGCCCGGTAGAGCCATTCCCGAAACACGTAAGGCTCGGCGATGAAATACGGGACGATGCAAATCAGCGCCGCCAGCAGCACCACGACGGGCGTATAGACCTTGGCAAACTTTCGGATGAACAACTCCGTCGGCGCTTTTTGGGCGGTTGCGTTTTGCACCAGTTCGAGGATCTTCGAGAGCTTGCTGTCTTTGTAGGCGGTCGTCACTAGCACCTGTGCCACGGTATTCAGGTTTATCATGCCCGCCAATACCGCCTCGCCTTTGACCTTGCTGTCGGGTTTGCTCTCGCCCGTGAGGGCTGCCGTGTTGAACGAAGCAGCATCGGAAAGCAGCTTACCGTCGAGCGCCAGTTTCTCTCCGGGTTTGAGCTGGACAATACTACCGGGGGCCGCATTTTCCGCTTTGACGATCCGGAAAGAGTTATTTTCTAAAATCGTCACCTCGTCGGGCCGCTGGTCGAGCAGGGCTTTGATGTTGCCTTTGGCCCGTCTTACGGCGAGGGTTTGAAAGATTTCGCCGACGGCGTAAAACAACATCACCGCAACCCCTTCCGGATATTCGCCGATCGCAAAGGCGCCGAGGGTGGCGATGCCCATCAACATAAATTCGGTAAAAAACTCTCCCTTGCCCATGGCTGCCACGCCTTCCTTCAGCACCGGGAAACCCACGGGCAGGTAAGCTGCGACGTACCAGGCGAGACGCAGCCAGCCCTCGAAAAAAGCGGGCTTGGGCAACCAGCCGCTGTCGAAAGCAAGGGCTGTAATTAACAGGACGAAGCTCGCCATAGCGGGCAGAAACAAGCGGAAATTGGCGGCGCCTGCCTTGGTGTACACCTTTTCTTCGAGCGAACAGCAAGTCATATGGCCGTCGGCATCGTAGGTATGGGTGTGGGTTGATTCTGTGTTGATCGTTTTTATTTTGTAAATCGGCGAAAAGAAACCTCGGGAAATAGGTTTATAAACTTCAGAAAGCTATTTCCAAAAAATCTTAATGCCCATGCGCCTCCCCTGCATTTGTCATTTTCGACATCAGGAAAAACGCCCCTTTCGTCACGAATTTCGCATCTGAGGGCGCCTCCCCCAGCAGGGTTATGGCAGTGTAGCCCAACTCGCTTGGACCCTTCTTGATAGGGATCTTTTCAAAAACCTCATGTCCTGATTCTTCTTCCATCTTTTTGCCCGATTGAATGAACACGAAGTCCGTGCCGTCCTGGTTGACGATGGCTTCGCTGGGCAGGGCGGGCACGGTGTTATTCGCCGTGATTACCTGGGCGGTGACGCTCATACCTTCGATCAAACCCTGCTTGTCGCCCTTCACAATGGCGTGCACGGCGATGGCCTTCGTCTCGTTCTCGAAGGTTGTACCGATGGAACAAACTTCGGCCGCGTAGCTCCTGCCGGGCTGGTTGGTCAGGATGAAATGGATGGTTTGCCCCTTGCGGATATGCGGCAGGTCTTTTTCATACACGAAAAGGTCGAGGTGCAATTGCGAGTTGTCCACAACTTCCGCGATGGGCGTCGAGGCGTCCACGCTGCTTCCCAGGTTGACCATCACCTTGCCCTACCGAACCGCCGATGGGAGGTTTTTATGACCAGTTGGGTGACTAAACTCCCTTCGCTGAGATTGGTCGTGCCGATGCCCATGAGCCGCAGTTGCTGCTCCAGCGAGGAGCGGCGGATGCGCAGGCCTTTCAGTTCGGCAGTGGCGGCTTGCAGGTTTTTCAGCGCCCCGGCGTTGCCGCTCGTAAGTTCCTGTTGGCGCTTTTCCTCGGCTTCAGCCAGTTCGATTTTCGGCCCGAGGCTCAGGTACTCTTCCTGCATTGGGATTAGTTGCGGGTTGGTGATGGTGGCGATGGTTTGCCCTTTGCCGACCGTGCTGCCGGGCATCACATCGAGGCTTTTGACGACGCCGGCAAACAGCGATGTGACGGTGGCCTTATTTTGGTTTGGCACTTTGAGAAATCCGTTCGCTTTGAGGCTGCTTGCCAAGCCTTTATGCTCCATGCCGCCAAGCTCCAGGCCGATGCTTTTCATTTGCTCGGCGCTCAAGCCCACAGTACTGTCGTCTTCCTCGTGTTCGTCATGCGCTTCTTCGCTTGGGGCATCTCCATGGTCGTGACCGTCGCCTTCTGCGTGACCTTGATGCAACCGACGCCCATTGCGAGGACTGCCAAGAATACTATTAGAATGAATGGATTTTTCATTTTAAAATTTAGGTTGGTAAAAGGCGATGCCTATTGATTGATAAAATAATTGTATTGAATAGCTGCCTGGTTATACTCGTTCAGGGCGTCCAGGTAATTCTGCCGGATGCCGACGGCCTGGGTCACGAACTGCGAGAGTTCAGCAAAGCTGATATCGCCCGCGCGGTAGGACCGCGTCAGCCGCTGCGAGGATTTCGCTTGCTTGCTGTAAGGCCGGTATTTTCGTAAAAACCAAGGGCTTCTTCCGCTCTTTTCAATGCCTGAAAGGCCTGACCGGCAGCAGTTTGCAGATTTTGGGTTTCCACCTGCAGCAGGAGTTGTTGGTGGGAGTTTTCCACCTGCGCTGCTTCCAGTCTTTTCTTAAAGCTTTTTCCCGCGATAGGTACGCCTACGGTGAACGAAAAGCCCGTTATCGGCGGACTGAGGCCGTAGAGCCGCTGACTGAACACCCTGCCCGAAAATTCCGGCAGCCTCTCTTTGCGTCTCGCTGATGCCCGCCTCCGCCACGCTCATCTGTTGTTGCTGCCGCAGCAGCAAGGGGTGATCTGCCGCGAAAGTGGCTATTGGCTCGACGCTTATTTTTTCCAAAGGCCTTTGCTCCGGCAAATAGGGCATCCTGTGGAGTTTGAGCGAGCGCATCAAAGCTTGCTGCTCCACGGAGGCCACATCGTTTTCAAGCTGCCGGAGTTGCATTTTCACCTCCTGCAGACGGGCGGATGCTGCGATCTTTTCCAGGCCGGCGCCCTCGCCCGTCCGCACCCGCAGGGCGGCCGCATCGGCCAGGTCGGTGTATAAGCTGTCTAGGGTTCGAAAGAGTTGTCGTTTCTTCCTCCACATACCAGAGCCGGTGGTAGGCTGCGCTCACGTCCCGCCGCAGCTCCGCTTCTGCCAGGGTGAGGCCTCTTTCCGCTCAATTGAGTTGCTGTTCAAGCAATCGCCGCCCGTTTTGCCCTTGTATACGGCAGGGGCTTCCATGCTCTGAGACAAACCGATTTTCAGGATTCCATTTCCGTCCTCCGAGAGAAGTCCTCGTTTTCGATGAAAATTCCCGTTTTGGGGAGATCGAACCAGGCGCCGCTCAGCGACCTGGATTTTCGATGTCCAGGGCATATCCCTTTAGCGAGAGGTTGTTTTGGAATGCATTTTCAATGGCGGTTGAAAGAGGGATCCGGGTGGGTTGCGCCGACGCATGTTGACTAAAAAACACTAGCAAAACCGCTAATCCGGCCGCAGCCATCGGGCCTTCTCCGCCCCGTTTTTTCCGGCGCCTGACGCCTTTGGTGAATATGATGTATAGCAGGGGCAGTACCACCAGGGTCAGGAAGGTGGCGGTGATCAAGCCGCCGATCACTACCGTGGCCAAAGGCTTTTGCACTTCGGCGCCTGCTCCGGTGGAAATAGCCATCGGCAGAAAACCGAGGGAGGCCACCATCGCCGTCATCAGCACGGGACGAAAGCGGATCTTCGTGCCCTCCAGCACCTGGTCATGCACATCGTCCATGCCCTCTTTTTTCAATTGGTTGAAGGTGGCGATGAGCACGATGCCGTTCAAAACCGCCACGCCGAACAGGGCGATGAAGCCCACCCCGGCGCTGATGCTGAAGGGCATGCCGCGCATCAGCAGCGCGAACACGCCGCCGATGGCGCTCATCGGGATGGCGGTGTAGATCAGCGCCGCCTGTTTGAAGGAGTTGAAAGCGAAGTAAAGCAGCATGAAAATCTAGGCCAGTGCCAGCGGCACAGCCATGCGCAGCCGGGCGTTGGCTTTTTCCAGATTTTCAAAAGTGCCGCCGAAGGTGTAGTAATAACCCGCGGGCAGTTTTATCTGCGTATCCAATTTCTGCCGGATTTCCTCCACGACCGTCTTTACATCCCGCTCTTGCACATTGAATCCGACGACGATGCGCCGTTTGCCGTCGTCCCGGCTGATTTGGGCGGGGCCCTGCTTGAAGGCAACAGTGGCCACCTGGCTCAGGGGGATTTGATTCCCGGACGGTGTAGCCACCAGCAGCTCGCTCACGTCCTCAAAGGAGGCGCGGTGCGTGCTGTCGAGACGCAGGACCAGATCGAATCTGCGTTCGTTTTCAAACACCACCCCCGCCTTTTCCCCTGCAAATGCAGTACTGACCGTGTGGTTCACGTCTTCGACGCTCACGCCGTAATTCGCCAGGCGGTTTCGGTCGTACTCGATGGTGATCTGGGGCAAGCCGATCGTGCGCTCCACCTGAGGCGCAGTCGTGCCGCTCACGGTTTGCACTACCTGCGCCACCCTGGGAGCGAGGACAGCGAGGGTATCGATGTTTTCGCCGAAGATCTTCACGGCCACATCCTGCCGGATACCGGTCATCAATTCGTTGAAGCGCATTTGGATGGGCTGGTTGGCTTCGAAGAAAATGCCGGGAATGGCTTCCAGCTTTTCCATCATCATGGCCGCCAGTTCGTCGTAATCATGGGTGGTCGTCCAATCCTTGATGGGTTTCAAAATGATCATCAGGTCGGTGGCTTCGGGGGGCATAGGGTCGGTGGGCACTTCGGCGCTGCCGGTTTTGCCCACGACCATTTTCACCTCCGGAAAGGAGGTGATGATGCGCGTAGCCTGCATGGAGGTTTCAATACTTTGCGAAAGCGAAGACCCCATGGGCAGTATACAGTGGAAGGCGTAGTCGCCCTCCTGCAATTGTGGGATGAATTCGCCGCCCAGCTTCCCGAACATCCAGATACTGATGCCGAAAAGCAATACCGCCGCTGCGACCACCGTATATTTGGCGCGGATGGCGCCCGCCAGAATGGGCGAGTAGATGCGCTGAAAAAAATGCATCATCCGGTCCGAGAGGTTCGGCTTATGGCTGATCTTTTTGGGTAAAAAAAGCGCCGACATCATTGGGATGTAGGTGAGCGAAAGCAGCAAGGCCCCGAGGATGGCAAAGCCTACCGTTTGCGCCATGGGCCCGAACATCTTGCCTTCGATTCCCCGCAGCGAAAGAATGGGCAGGTAAACGATCAGGATGATGATCTGCCCGAATGCCGCCGAGTTCATCATTTTTTTGGCGCTGCCTTCGACGACGTGATCCATTTCGGCTTGCGAAAGCCGGTGCGCCTCGTCCGATTTTTTGTGCAGCCCGATGGCGTGCATGGTCGCCTCGACGATGATGACCGCCCCGTCCACGATGAGACCGAAGTCGATTGCTCCGAGCGACATGAGGTTGGCGCTGACGCCGAAAACGCGCATCATGCCGAGCGCAAAAAGCATGGACAAAGGAATCGCAGAGGCCACGATCAGGCCGGCCCGCAGGTTTCCAAGAAACAGCACCAACACGAAGATGACGATGAGCGCCCCTCCACGAGGTTGGTCTCCACGGTTTTGATAGCGCGCTTCACAAGGTCTGTGCGGTCGAGGAAAGGCTCGACGACTATGTCTTCGGGCAAGGATTTCTGAATCGTAGCCATCTTCGCCTTCACCAGCTCGACGACCTGGGCGCTGTTCGCGCCTTTGAGCATCATCACGACGCCGCCTACGGCTTCCTTTTCGCCGTTGTAGGTCAAGGCCCCGTAGCGCATGGCGCTGCCGAAGCGCGCCTCCGCCACGTCGCCGACGAGGATGGGAATACCGTTGGCGCTGGTTTTACCACGATTTTGCGAACGTCTTCCAGCGAGGTGACCAGGCCGATGCCCCGAATAAACCAGGCATTGGGCTTTTTATCGATGTAGGCGCCGCCGGTGTTCTCGTTGTTATTTTCCAGCGCCCGGAAGATTTCGGGGATGGTTACATTCATCGCCCGGAGCCGGTCGGGGTTGACGGATACTTCGTATTGTTTGAGGATGCCGCCGAAACTATTGACCTCCGCCACGCCGGGCGTGCCGTAGAGCTGTCGGGCCACGATCCAGTCCTGCATGGTGCGCAGGTCCATGGCATCGTACTTATCCTCGCTGCCTTTTTTCGGGTGGATGACGTATTGATATATCTCGCCCAGCCCGGTGGAAACGGGCGCCAATTCGGGGTTTCCTATGCCTGGAGGGGATTTGCTCTTCCGCCTCCCTGACCTTTTCGCCGACCAGCTGGCGGGCAAACCAGATATTCACTTTATCGTCGAACACAACGGTGACGACCGACAGGCCGAAGCGCGAGATGGAGCGAAGTTCTTCCACATCGGGCAGATTCGCCAGCGCCTTCTCGATGGGGTAGGTGACAAACTGTTCGACTTCCTGCCCGGCCAGGGTCGGGCAAATGGTGATGATCTGCACCTGGTTGTTGGTAATGTCGGGCACGGCGTCGATGGGAAGTTTCGTAGCGCTCCATAGGCCCCAAATGACGAGCGCCAGGGTCATCAGGGCGATGACGATTTTGTTTTTTATCGAAAAATGGATGATTGCGTTGAGCATGAAAGGGGTTGGGTTGATGAAAAAAATAGAGATACCCGGCTTCTGGCTTTGCCAAATGCCGGAAACCCCGCCTTCAAAGGACGGAGGGAAATATTAACCCAACTTATTTATTGGAGGTCGGAAAAGCGCCGGAGGATGAGCTAGAGGAAAAGGCGCCTGGTAGAAAAATCATTCGTTTGGTCATCCGGCGCATACAGGGTTTTGGTTGAAGCAGCGGCTAGCTTTGAGTTCAATACGGTCAAACCGCAGCAGGTGCAATGGCAAAAGGGGTGCAAAAGTCGTTGCAATCGTCGTGCCTGGATCCTGTGATCTGTCTTCCATCAGGGAGATTGATCCACCTTCGTGGTCGTCGTGCGCATGGCCGCCGTCGCTAGCAGGGCAGGCAGGCAAGCGTCATGAGGTAAATGGATAACAGGTGACAAAACCATTTCATATCGCAAAGGTAACGGAAACTATTTCCTTTGTTGCCTCTTGTTCCGTTTTTTAGCCAAGTCTTTAATTGGGATTATAGGGGATTAATGGGGGGAACAATTGCACGCCTGGCTTTGGACGAAGCACCCTCTTGCAATTTTCGCATTCGTAAAAAAACTGGCAACCATCCGTGGGCATGGTTTCCTCCTTCCGATGGCCGCAGTGCGGGCAAGTCAGAGTGGACTGCAACTCGACGACAGATTTATTGTCAGCATACCAGTCATCTGCCAGAACATCTCATCCGTCAAAAACGGGCTGAGCGTGCGCAGAAAAGCGACCAGGTCTGCTTTGTCCTGCGACGAAAGCTGCAAGCCGGGATTGAGGTTGTATTGTAAAAGTGGATCGACCGTCGAAGAGTTCTTAACCCCGGAGTCGTAGTGCTCGATCACCTCTTCCAGCGTTTCAAAACGCCCGTCGTGCATGTAGGGCGGAGTGAATTCAATATTTCTGAGGGAAGGCACTTTGAAACGGGCGCGGTCCGCCGGGTCGTTGGTCACCATGAAACGGCCCAGGTCCGAGAAACCGGGCTCTGCGTCCAGGCCGTTGTTCATGTATTCGTTGTTGGTAAAATTGAAGCCGCCGTGGCAATGAAAACATTCCCCGCCTTTTTCGCCCGAAAAGGGATCGTATTCCCGGAAAAATAGCTGCCGTCCGCGCTCTTCGCTGTCGCTCAAGACAGCTTCGCCCCGCTGCCATTGGTCGTACTTCGAGTTATTGGAGACCATCGTAAATTCGAATTGCTCCATCGCAAGTCCCATGCGCTCCGGGGTGATTTTGTCATCGCCGAAGGCCCGGATGAACTGATCGGTGTAGCGCTTTTCGGCCTTCAGTTTGGCGATGGCGTTTACAAGCGTTTCGTTCATTTCCAGGGGATCTTGTATGGGCTTGAGCGCCTGCTCGCGGGCGCCGGGGGAGCGCCCGTCCCAAAACATGCCGTTTTTGTGCCAGGCCAGGTTGAACAGCCCCATGGCCTGCCGTTTGCCGGGGAGCAATTCGACCCCGATGCTGAATTGGCGCAGGTCGGAAAAGGCGTCTTTTTGCTGATGGCAGTCGGCGCAGGACTGGGAGCCGTCTTTCGACAGCATTTTTTCGTAAAAAAGCATCCGGCCGAGTTTGACCCCTTCGTTGGTGAGGATATTGTCCGCCGGAATGCCGGGGTCCGGAAAATCGCCGAACTCCAGGATATAAGGCGTAGGATCGTAGACGGCGGGATTTTCCGCTTCGTCGTCGGGGGTGCAGGCTATGAAAAACAGGCCGGATAGGGAAAGGGCGCAGATCACTTTTTTCATAAAAAGGTTCACTCTTTAAATTTTGGATTTTGGATAAATTCCCGGTCCGTGAGGGCCTCGAGAAACCGCAACAAATCCGCCTTTTCCTGCGGGCTCAATCCCAGGGGCTTTATCAGCGGGCTGCACTGCGGATGGGCTTTCCCGCCCGAATCGTAATGTTCGATCACCGCGTCCAGCGTCGCCAGGGAGCCGTCGTGCATGTAGGGCGCCGTGAGGGCCACGTTGCGAAGCGTGGGCGTCTTGAAGCGCGCGCGGTCGGTCTCCAGACCGGTGAGTCGAAATCGCCCGGGGTCGGCGTAGGTCTCGTACAGGCCGTTGTTTTCGAAGGCGTAATTGGTGAAATTGAACCCGCCGTGGCATTCGGAACAGGCGAGTTTTTCGCTGAAAAACAGGTCCATGCCCCGGCGCCCGGCATCGCTCAGGGCGTGTGAAATGCCCGATGCGTAGCGGTCGTATGGAGCATTTCCGCTGAGCAAGGTCCGCTCGAAACAGGCGATCGAGCGGGTGATGACAAAGGCGTCGGGCGCGCGGCCATAGGCCTCCCAACTGGCCCGGACATAAGTGCTGTCCTGGTTCAGCCTATCGGCGACCAGTAGGATGTTGAAGTCGAACTCGTTGTGCTCCTGGATGGGCACGAGGACCTGCATTTCGAGGGTTGGCACGCCGCCCTCCCGGGTGTAGTAGGGATGATACGCCACGTTGGCCAGCGTGGGGGCGTTGCGCAGCCCCGGCCTGCCCTCCACGCCGGGGCTGAAGGCCTTCGTATCGCTGAAGGCCTGCGCAGGCAGGTGGCAGGAAGCACAGGAAACCGTGCCGTCGCTCGACAGGACGGGGTCGAAAAACAGTCTCTTCCCCAGCGTCCAGCGCTCGGGCGTCAATTCGTTTCCCTCCGGAAAAGAGGGCTCGGGGAAACCCAGCGGCACGACGAGCAAGGGCTCGGCCGGAATTTCCCCGGGCTCTTTTTCACAGGAGAGAAAGGACGCAGCGACGAGCAAGAAGTAGAGGTATCTCATCCCGTTTTATTTCACAAAAATCTTCTCCACCGCCAGCCGCCGGCCGCCGCTGAAAACAGTGGCGATGTACAGGCCGGGCTGCCAGTTTGCTTCAAATTGTAAAGTATTTGACGGACCCGACAATTCCTGCCGGTAGATCGTCCTGCCGCTGATATCAGCAACTTCGAACGTCAAGTCCTCCAGGCCGGGGAAACTGTAGTGGAGGCGTACCAACTCGTCAACCGGGTTGGGAGAGACGGTGAACGCCCCTTCGACACCCGGTTCTACCGTGCCGGTAATCTCCGTCGAGGGCAGGAATACGTGGGTTTTCATATTAAAAGCGAGGAGGGCCGAGGCGCCGGTTTCCGGAGTGGGAGTACAGTCCGCCCTGCACATTGATGCCCTTGAGCGTCTGGGTATAGTTGGCGTCGATATGGATATGGAGCTGGCCCTGATTCAAAATACCTTGAACGGCCAGCGTCACCGTCTCGTAATTCACATCTCCAATGGTGTGGATCTGGAAATCATCGGGGAAGGTCGTGCCGCCGTTGTTGCTCGATTTGCCTTCCAGGGCGATAAACCGGTAGCCCGCCGCCCAACCCCAATGCATGGAGGGGTTATGCAGCGCGAGCGGATGGTGAGTGGAATACAGCGCCGGGTCGAGGTGGTTGTGCGCCTCGTCCACCCCGATGGAAAATTCGATGCCTTCGATATTTTCCAGGGCAAAGCTGCCCAGGTCGAACTGGTCGTCCTTTTCCGCGCTGACGAGCAGATAGAGGTCGGTCACGGGCGTCACCTGCCCCCCGTCGTGGATGAGCTTGATCTCCGAAACGTAATACTGCATACGGGTGACCTGGAAAGCATATTCTCCCGGGGCGGTCGCCGTTTGATCGAGGGCGAAAGGCTGCTCACCCAGCTTCTGATGCATGTGGAGGATGATGTCCGTTTGGGCGGAGAGGCCCTGGATGAAGAGGGTGGAGAGGAGGAGTAAAATTCTGAAGTTCATGATAACAGGTTTTGACAGTTAACGAATTAAAAATACTATTTTCTCAAATGCTTTTTCAAAGACTGGGCGTTGATCGCCACGATCACCGTGCTCAAGCTCATCAATACCGCCCCTAGCGCCGGGCTTAAGGTGAAAGCCGGGTACAGCACCCCGGCAGCCAACGGAATGGCAAAGACGTTGTAACCCGTGGCCCAAATCAGGTTTTGTACCATTTTTCGGTAGGTAGCTTTGCCGAAATTCACGAGCTGAGTCACATCGGAAGGGCGGCTATCGGTCAGGATGATGTCGGCGGTTTCGGCCGCAATGTCCGTTCCGCTGCCGACGGCGATGCCCACGTCCGCTTGTGCCAGCGCAGGGGCATCGTTCACCCCGTCGCCCGTCATGGCGACGAACTCGCCTTTGGCTTGCAGGTTTTTGATGATCTCCACTTTTTGGTGCGGCAGCACGCCTGCAAAATAGCCGTCCAGGCCCAATGCCTCTGCCACGGCCTTGCCCACTCGCTCGTTGTCGCCTGTGGCCAGGAAAACTTTGATGCCCTGCTTTTTCAAATCCTCGACGGCGGCTTTAGCATCCGGTCGGACACGGTCGGCGAGGGCGATAAAGCCTTTCAGTTTTTCATTTTCCAAAATAAAAACCACGGTTTCGGCCTCATTCCCTTCGGAATCCGGCGGCAAGGTCAGGTTTTTTTCTTTCAAAAACCCGGGGCTGACGACGCTGATCGTTTTTCCGGAAACTTCTCCCTGAATACCCTTCCCCGTTATGGAGGTAAAATTGGAAACCTGGAGAAGCCCGAGTTTTTTATCATTCGCCGCCCGCACGATGCCTTTGGCGATGGGGTGTTCGCTGTGCTGTTCGAGCGCGGCGGTGAGTGCCAGCAGCTCGTCTGCTGACAATACGTCGTCGAGCGGTTCTACCCTCGATACGCCGAACTTCCCTTCGGTGAGGGTGCCGGTTTTGTCGAAAACCATGGCCGTGATCTTGCGGGCGTTCTCGAAAGCCGTCCGGTTTCGGATGAGCAAACCCCGCTTTGCGCTCATGGCGGTCGAAATAGCCACCACAAGCGGTATCGCTACGCCCAGGGCATGCGGGCAGGCGGTGACCATGACCGTCACCATGCGTTCGAGGGCAAAAGCCAGGCTTTGGCCTTTTGCCAGCCAGACGGCCAGGGTGCCCGCACCCACGCCGATGGAAAGGAAGGTGAGCCAGCGCGCCGCCCGGTTGGCGAGGAGTTGGGTCTGCGATTTGGCATTCTGGGCTTCTTCCACCAGCGCGATGACTTTATTCAGGTAGCTTTCCTTGCCGGTTTTGTCGACTATGGCCTTCAGACTGCCCTCGCTATTGATGCTTCCTGCAATGATCTTCGAGCCGGACGACTTTTGCACGGGCACGCTTTCGCCTGTGAGCATGCTCTCGTCCACATAGCTTTCGCCTTCCGTTACCGTGCCGTCTACCGGGATCTTTTCGCCGGGTTTCACCAGCACCCGATCGCCGATCTTCAATTCGTCCACCCTCATGTCGTGGAGCATCTCGCCGTGATACATGTGTGCCTCGGCGGGCAGCATTTTCACGATCATCTCCAGCGCTTTCGAGGCCCCGGCAACGGATCTCATTTCCAGCCAGTGTCCCAGCAACATGATGACGATGAGCGTGGCGAGTTCCCAGTAGAAATCCATGCCCTCCACCAACCCGAACACGACCGCCGTGCTGTAAAAATATGCCACTGAAATGGCCACGCCGATCAAGGTCATCATGCCCGGGGATCGGCGGCGCAATTCATCCCAAAGCCCGGCAAGAAAAGGCTTGCCCCCGTATATAAAAATGATCGTTGCGAGAAGGAAGGAGACCCAGTTCCTGCCCGGAAAATCAAAACTATATCCAACGGCATGCTGGAACATGGGTGAGATGAAAACCACCGGCACGGTGAGCGCCAGGCAAACCCAAAAGCGACGGAGGAAATCGGCGATCATGGAGGCATGATCATGGGCTTGCGAAGGCCCTGAACCCGTTGGAAGGGGGAGGGATGTTGATGTGAGTGGTCCATTCTTGATCATTTAATGGTTTCCGTTACCGATCCGCAGGTCAGCATTTTATCGCCGAAATAGGGTTGCGGATCTGCTTGTCGAGGCTCAGCCAATCGGCGCCGTTGTTATTGTCGGCCATCGGGCAGTGCTGCACGAAGATGGTTTCGTCGAAAGGGCCGAACGCTTTTGCAAGCGCCACCATCTGCGCCGAAAGGGGTTTGAAAAGGGCTCCTGTTGCCTCCACGTCCCTTGCTAGCGGCCATTTTGTTCAGAGTCTCCAGCCCGGCGCCGCTGTGGCTCATCCAATGGTCGTGCGCCTTTCGCCGGTGAACAGGCTCCCCTATCTGGTTTTTCCAAACCGCTTTTTAAACTGCCTGCCTGCTTTAATGCGTTAGCGAGGTCCCCTTTGACAAGGGCATCCTTTAAGGGAAAGTACAGGTCGAACAACTTCCCGATTGCCGCTTTAGCTTTTTCGCCTGATTTTTGGCTTGAGTTGCGCGGGCGCCGGAGGACTTCTCCGTGCGATGCCCCCTCGCAGGCGCCGCCTTGAGGTTTATCATGCTGGGTTTGCCCGCCAACTGTGCCGCCGCGTCGATCGAAAAGACGCCGTTTACGGCTATCTCCGTGCCCGGGTCCAATCCCTCTTCGATCACATACCCGTCTCCCGCGGAGGGTCCGAGCCGGACTTCCTGCATTAGGAAGCTGATGCCCCGATCGGACGTTTTTTTCACATACACCACCGATCGCTCGCCTGTCCACAGGACGGCCGACTTCGGCACGATCAGGCTTTCTTTTTTACCTACCGCAGCCGCTTTGATGACGCCGCTGGTAAACATCTCCGGCTTGAGCTTCCCGCCCGGGTTGGGCACTTCTACCCGGGCTTTCGCAACCCGGGTCATCGGGTCGATGACCGGATCGACGAAGCTGATCTTGCCGGTAAAACTTCCTCCGGGCATGGACTGGACACTGAACGAGACGGTACTTCCTACCCTGGCCGAGGAGATGTCGCTTTCATACACGTCAAACAAAACCCACACCCTCGACAGGTCTACAATTTTGTAAAGCGGCATCCCCCGCATCAGGTAGTCGCCGAGGCTGACCATTTTTTCCATGACGACGCCGCTGACGTCCGCCTGGATGGGGAAGCGCTCCTGTGGCTTGCCTGCGGCGATGATTTGTTCTATTTGCTGGTCGCTGAGCTTCCAGTTTTTCAGCTTCTCCTTCGCTGCGGCGAACAGGCCGGGTTGCATGTCCTGGATCTTCACGGCATAAAAAAGCTCTTCCTGTGCGGTGACGAGTTCGGGCGAATAGATGCTCGCCAGTTTTTGCCCCTTCCGAACCGGTTCGCCGGTGAAATTGACTGCCAGTTCCTCCACCCTGCCTTCCAGGTGGGTGACCTGTGAAAAAACGCGCCGCTCGTCGGCCTGCACCTTGCCGTTCAGGCGCACTTCCCTGCTGGCCATACCAAAGCCGACCACAGCAGTTTGAATGTTGGCGAGCTGCATCGCCCTGGGCGACATGCTGATCTCCATCGGGTCGTCTGCCGACAGGTCCTCGTCCAGTGGTATCAGGTCCATGCCGCAAATGGGACATTGGCCGGGCTCCTGTCGCCTGATCTGGGGGTGCATGGAGCAAGTCCATTCCGTATCTTTCGAAGCCTCCGCAGATTCTTCGTTGTGCCCATCGTGCGACTCGCCGGCGGCATTATTGGGTCTGGCAAACCACCCGATGAGCAAGCCCAGCGCCAGCATGCCGAAGGCGGTAAGGAGGGTGGCGCGATTGAATTTTATCTTATTCATGTTTTAGAGCCTTTTAATTCGTTTTCCCTGTCAAAAAATCCAACTTCACCAGCGCCAGCTGGTATGCGGTCTGGGCCGAAACTTTTTCCATCCGGTAGCGGAACAAATCTTGCTGAAGGCGCAGGATCTCCTCAAAATCCTGGCCGGCATTGCCGTAAGCCGCCATCAGCAGGTCGATGGCCTGCTGGGTTTTCTGCATTTGCCTGTCGAGCAGCTCATACATGAGCGCCATGGATTCCAGTTCGTACCAGGTCATTTCATACATGGCCGCGAGCTCGTTCTGCATGTCCTTTTTCATGTCGGCATACATCAATTGCATGAGCCGGCGCTCCTCGACGGCGGCGTCGTATTTTTTTCGCCAGATGGGGATGGAGACCGTAACCATCGGCATCCACATATCTTCCCCGGTATTGGGCTCCAGGTGCAGGTCGGAGCTCCCTCTTTTCACCAAAGGCATGTACTGGATCCCCACGCCGATCATCGGTTTTCGCATGAACCCAGCAGCCTTTTCCTCCGCCGCGGCGGCTTGTATTTGTTTGTCGAAGACCGCCAGGGAGGGATTGTCGGCAAGGAGACTATCCCGAAGCAGGAGTGCCCCGCTTACCGGCTCCGGCAGAGAGCCCGCAATCTGAACAGACAGGGTGTCGTGCCGGTCGAGCAAGCGGTTGAAGGCAAGTTCCAGGGGCTTGCGTTTCTGTTCGAGCAGTATTATTTCCGTCTTGACCTCGTCGATCATGATATCCGCCCGGATGGCGTCTACCATGGGGGCTTGCCCGTGCTGGAATTTGAAGGTCGCAAGCTCTTTATCTATCTCCAATACTCGCAGGTTTTCGCGCTGGATTCGGATCTGTTCTTCCAGTTCAAAGAGCGGGTACCAGGCATTTTTTACTTTAAAAACCAGCTCGTTTTGGACGGCAAATATTTCCTGATATTTCACCTCTGCCATTCGGGCTGCCTCTTCCTCCATAGCGCCCAGCGTGCCAAACCAGGGGAAGGTTTGCATGACGCTGATGCTACCCAGTTGGTTTCCCATGGGAAGCATCATCGGACTCGGAAAAAAAGAAACGCCGACTTCCGGATCGGGAGCGCCTTGACCTGCGGCAGCCTTTTCAACGCCGCCTGAAATTCGGCCTGCTTCGCCCGGATGCCGGGGTTGTTCTCTACGGCTATTTTCAGGTAATCGTCCAGCGTTTGCGCCGAAAGACTCTTTATTGCCGCTATCAAAAGAAACACAAAGAATATTCGCATAATCTGAATTTTATAAATTTGACTGCTCTGCACCCTGCACCCTCATCCCTGCTCTAACTACCGATTCTCTCCAATACGCCTGCAACACCGGCACCACGAACATGGTCATCAACTGAATGGTCATGCCTCCGAACGTGGGGATGGCCATCGGCACCATGATATCGGCGCCCTTGCCTGTCGAAGTGAGCACTGGCAGCAGCGCGATGATAGCCACCGCGGCCGTCATCATGGCCGGGCGCACCCGCTTTTTCCCCGCGATCACCACGGCATCCCGCACCTCCTGCACGGTGGACGGTTTCGCTCCTCAATACCTGGTGGATGTAGTTCCCATAATCACCCCGTCGTCGGTGGCGATGCCGAACAGGGCGATGAAGCCCACCCAGACCGCCACGCTGAGGTTGATGGGGTGCAGTTGGAACAGGTCCCGCATGCTCACCTCGGCGACGGAAAAATTCAGGAACCAGTCCTGCCCGTACAGCCAGAGCATGATGAAACCGCCCGAAAAGCCACGAATACTCCTGAAAAGTGTATGGACGAGGCAATGACTGTTTTGAATTGAAAAAACAGCAGCAGGAAAATAGTGATCAGGCTGATGGGAATAACGATAGCCAGGCGTTTCATCGCCCGCAACTGGTTTTCGTAGCTGCCGGAAAATTTGAAGCTCACCCCCGCAGGCACGGCCAGTTCGCCGTTGTCAATGCGCTGCTGGATGAAACGCTGCGCTTCCTCTACCACATCCACTTCGGCGTAGCCTTCTTTCTTGTCAAAAGCACATAACCGGTGAGGAAGGTATCCTCGCTTTTGATCATCTGCGGTCCCTGCAGGTACTCGATCTTGACCAGCTCGCCGAGCGGAACCTGGCGCTCCAACGGGGTGGGCACGAGCATTTTTTGATGCTTTCCGGGTTGTCGCGCATTTCGCGGGGATAGCGCACCCGAACGGGAAACGCTCCCTTCCCTCCACCGTCGTGGTCACCTTCCATGCCGCCGATGGCGGTTTCGATGAATTCCTGCACGTCTTCGATATTCAATCCATACCGTGCGGCAGCGAGCCGGTCGATATTCAGGTGCAAGTAGGGCGTGCCTACAATGCGGTCGGCGAAGGCAGCTTCGGCTTTTACAGAAGGCACTTCTTTCAGAATGGCTTCGAGTTTTAGGCCGAAATCCTCGATAGTCTTCAGATCCGGCCCATACACTTTGATGCCCATGGGCGCCCGCATGCCGGTCTGGAGCATGATGAGGCGGGTTTCGATGGGCTGTAGTTTCGGGGAGGATGTGACGCCGGGAACCTTGGTTACCTTCACTATTTCGTCCCAGATGTCGCCGGGGCCTTTGATGCGAGATCGCCAGTTTCGGTAGTATTGCCCGTCGGGGTTGGGGATGAGGTCGCTTGGTTTTACTCTTTGCAGCAGCGCTTCTTCGTTAGAAAGCGTATCGCCCGAAAGAAGGATGAAGCGATCCTTTTTATCCGTTTTAAAAGTTTCCCGTTTTCCTTTTTCATTGATTAAAAATTCGGGTTTGTAATTGATGAGGTTTTCAAACATCGAAACCGGGGCTGGGTCAAGGGCCGTTTCAGCACGTCCTGCTTTGCCGACCGCCAGTTCCACCTCGGGGATGTTGGCCAGCAGCATATCGAGCTGCGCCACTACCCGCTGGTTCTCTTCCACGCCGGAATGAGGCATGGAGGTGGGCATCAGCAGGAAGCTCCCTTCGTCGAGCGAAGGCATGAATTCCTTGCCCATGCCGGGAAACTTGTGCACCATGCCGCTCCAAAGCCCGGTAGTGCGAACATTCCAGCCCACTTTGTCAAAACCCTTGGCCGCGAACCCGAAAACATTGTTCCATCCCAACCAGATGACTACCCCGAAAAGGATGGTAAACAGGGGAATGAGCATGAACTTGCCCTTGTTGATGAGGCACCATTTCAATATCGGCTCGTAAAAATGTACGATGGAAAACAGCATTCCGAGGATGAAGCCCAGCAGCCCCAGAACGAAAAGATAGTTGACAAACAGGGAGTTGTGGTGTCCCAGCGGAACCCATTCTTCCGCAAGGAAAAAGGTCGCGACCAGCAGAATGATGCCGGTGTTGATGTAATTCGGAACCCATTTCCAGCGATCTGTCCAAGCATGCTCCAGGAGGTTGTTGACCCCGATAGGGACCAGGGCCAATGGCAGCATTGTTTTATAAAAAATGGCAAAGAGTATGCCTGCTGCAATCAGCGCAATGTTCCAGACCCCTTTCACCCTTTTCTTATCAAAGTTCAGCGACAAAACCAAGTGCGCCAAGGCCGGCAACACGACAATGCCGAGCACGAACGAAGCGCCTAATGCAAAGGTCTTGGTAAACGCAAGCGGCTTAAACAGCTTGCCCTCTGCCGCCTCCATCGCAAACACAGGCAGGAAGCTCACCACGGTCGTCGCCAATGCCGTTGTGATAGCGGATGACACCTCCACGACCGCCTCGTAAATAACTTCCAGCAGGGACCTCCCTCGCAATCCGTGGTTTTCCGGCAACTCGAGGTGCCGGACGATGTTTTCTACAAAAACGATCCCGACATCTACCATTACTCCAATGGCAATAGCTATACCGGAAAGCGCCACGATATTGGCATCCACCCCGGCATAGCGCATGGCGATGAAGGTCATCAGCACCGCTATCGGCAACATGCTGGAAATAAGCAGGGATGCCCTTAGGTTGAGCATAAGCACGATGACCACTATGATACTGATGAGTATTTCGTGCGACAGGGCCCGTTCCAGGGTGCCGAGCGTTTCGTGGATGAGCTGGGTGCGGTCGTAAAATGGCACGATGGTGAGTTGGCTCCACCGTCCGTCCGCGAGCGTTTTTTTGGGCAGACCGGGAGCGATCTCTTTGATCTTTTCTTTGACGCCATTGATCACTGCCAGCGGGTTGGATCCATAGCGGGCTATCACCACTCCACCTGATACCTCCGCGCCGTCCTTATCGAGTATTCCCCTTCGGGGGGCCGGACCCAATGAAACCACGGCAATATCTTTGACACGGATGGGCACGTTATTATTTACTGCGACTACCGCCAGTTCGAGGTCCTCCACTTTTTTTATGTAGCCCAGGCCGCGCACCAGATATTCCGCTTTGTTGATTTCGATAGTCTGGGCGCCAGCATCCCTGTTTGATTTCCGCACCGCCGCCATCACGTCCATCAGCATGATGTCGTATGCCTTCATGGCATTGGGGTTAATATCCACCTGGTATTCCTTGATCTGTCCGCCGACGGAGGCAACCTCCGAAACGCCCTCGACCGCATTCAAGGCATATTTCACATAGAAATCCTGCACAGTCCGTATTTCGTGCAAGTCCCAGCCGCCAGTGGTGTTTCCCTCCTGGTCGCGGCCCTCGATGGTGTACCAATAAACCTGCCCCAGGGCAGTGGCATCGGGCCCGAGTGCGGGTTGCACCCCGGGCGGAAGCAGGCCGGAAGGCAGAGAGTTCAGTTTTCAAGTATCCGGGAACGCGACCAGTAGAACTCAGTATCTTCATCGAAGATGACGTAGATGCTGGCAAAACCGAACATCGAAGTGCTCCGGATGGATTTTACTCCCGAAATACCGAGCAGGAAAGTCGTTAAGGGATAGGTGATCTGGTCTTCCACATCCTGAGGAGAGCGCCCCATCCAATCGACGAAGACGATTTGCTGGTTTTCGCCCAGGTCGGGAATGGCATCCACCGGCACAGGGTCGGAGGGCAGAAAGGTTTTCCACCCGAAAGGGAGCCGTGGCAATGCCCCAGCCGATAAACATAGCCAGCAAAAGCAGGGTGACAAATTTGTTTTCGAGGAAAAAGCGAATGATCCCGTTTAGCATGATCTACCATCTTTTTGTTGGATGAAACCGCACCGGTTTAGGCGCGAATCAAACGACTACAACCACTGCGGCGACAATGCACCGAGTGGCTATACAAAGGACGTTGATCAAAGACGGAAGGTCTGCAACAAAGACTGGAAGTCTTCGCAGACAATGGGAGGCTTGAATATTAAGTAGGTGGGAGAGGGCTGAAAACCGAAGGGAAGCGCCGTATATAAAGAAGGTGCATAGGCAGAAAAGAAGTCGGGAATTTTGACCCATTCCAGCCCCGCAAACGTAACCTGCTTCTCTTGTTCCAGCTTGTAATATTCGGCTTTATCGTTGCAGCAATTGCCCCTTTCCCTGGCGCCGCTCTTGCCGCAATGGCCTCCGAGCACACAGCCCTTATGATCGGATGCATGGCAACCCCTGCTTTCGCCAAAGTAGCTGACACCCTTCAATTCGTTCATGCAATAATGCCTGCTCACGGTAATCCCCGTCGAGCTGAACAGCACGGCAAAAAGGAGGATGATATGAAAGGCAGTTCTGACCAAGGATGAAAAAGTTGTCGCGTTATGTAAAAGTAAACAGTTAGTTCCAATTTTTGTTATATCGGAGTTTCATTTTAACGTGAGTTCGGAGATAGCGAGCCCCAAAAGACCAGAAACAATTGATGGCTCGTGAGGGTCTCCGACCCGAAACGCTTTGTTTACAAGTCTCCTGACTTGTAAAAATACGGAGGATGGCCCGTTTTTGTTTTTGTCAAACCCCTTCTGCAAGTCTGGAGACTTGCAAAAGACCCATTTCGGGTCGGACCTGCCTGCCGGTAGGCTGGGACCCTCACGAGCGAGTTACAGGTTAATTGGATAGTCTGACTCCTTGTCTTTGACTGCTAATGGTATTTTGGGCTGGTCTCTTTCTCCGAACTCACGTCATTTTAATTCCAAACAGCAGAATCCTCATCTCACCAGCACCACATCCCCCTTCACCAGCACTTCCACCCCGTCCAGAAACTCGACTTCGGCCATCCAGGCGTAGACCCCCTGGTCCATCTTTTTGCCCTCGAAGGCGCCGTCCCAGCCCAGGCCGGGATCGTTTGGAGCGAGATTGACGGCTCTGTACACCAGCTCGCCCCAGCGGCTGAAGACCTGAAAGCTCTTGATCCGGCGCACGGCTTTGCCTGCGTATACGGTTAGGGCGTCGTTGATGCCGTCGTAATTGGGCGAAAAGATATTGGGCACGTAGAGGTCGCGCACCGGCAGGACGGTCACCGTCAGGCTGTCGATGGCGAGGCAGCCGGCGGCGGAGGTCACGGCCAATTGGTAGGTGGTCGTCACGTATGGCCCGGCTGTGGGGTCGAGACAGTTGCCACAGGATAATCCCGTTGGAGGGGTCCAGACTATCGTTTGAAGGGGAAGGTTTGCGAATGCCTGCAATTTCCCGACTTCCCCGAGGAGCAGGCTCAGGTCGGGACCCGCGTCGAGGATGGGGATGAGCGGCTCAGCCAGAATGCCCGATGTATCGCCCTCGCAGCCGTTGGCATCCCTCACCGCGAGGGTGTAGCTGCCGCCGAACAGGCCGGTGAAGCTCGTATTCGTGCCAAAACCATTTCCACCCGAAATAGCAAACTCATAGGGCAGGACCCCTCCGCTCGCCGAAAGCACCGAGGCGCTGCCGCTGTCAAACCCATCGCATCCGGGGTCGACGAACAGAGCCTCGAGGTCGAGCGCTGGAGGCTCGGTCAGGGCGATCTCTTCCATCAAGGTGCAGCCCACGGCATCGGTGATCGTCAGCCCGTACACGCCCGCAGGCTGGCTGTTGATGCCGGATTGGACACTTCCGTTGCTCCATTCGAAGGTATAGCCGGGCGTTCCACCTGCCGGGATGGCGGTCGCAGCGCCGTTTTGGCCCCCGGCGCAGGACACTCCGTATCCATTGAAATCCGTGGTTTCAAATTCCAGGCTCAGCGCGGGCGGTTCGAAGATGTTGGCGGTCAGGATCACGTCGTTGCCAAATGGGTCCTGGATGCCGATCAGATAGCCGCCGGGAGGCAGGTTTGAAATGGTCTCCGGGGTGTTGATATCGGAAAGGCTGCCGCTGCCCGAAGGGCTGCCGTCGAGTTGTTGCCAGGTATAGGTAAAGGGCGGCGTGCCGTCTACGACCGAAAAAGTGATTTGTCCACTGAGGTCGCCGTGGCATAGGATATGCTGCACCTGCGTATTCCCGGTAATTTCACAAATGATGGCATTGAGCGTCAGGTTGATGATGCTGTCGCAGCCGTTGTAGGAGGTCTGCATTTCGGCGTATTGCCCGGGCGGGAAATACCAGGTGTCGCCCACGAGCAGGCTGTCCGAATCGCAGATCAGGGCGCTGTAGCTGGAGCTCACCTCCGGGAGGACCGAAACCTGGACTTGGATTACGCTGTCGCACCCATTGGCCGCCGAGAGGATGAAGGTGTAATTGCCGGCGTCGCAGACCAGGGTATCGGCCACTTCGAAACAGTCGCCTTCGCAGATCTCGGGGAATAATTGTGTGCCGATCGGGGGGAAGACGAACACGGGCGTGCAGGAGGGGGCCACCGTGTCGCACACGTTAAAGGCCGTGACGCAGAGTTGGTGTATGCCGAAGGCGTCCCAGGTGATGTCGACCGAGGCGCCGTCGCCTGCCGGGAGGCCGTCAACCGTCCATTCGTAGAAATTGGCGCCGGTAATCTCGGGGATCGAGTAGGTTTCGGTTTCGCCGAAGCAAGGCGTCGCATCGCCTGCTACCGGCTCGGCTTCGGGGAGGGGCGGCACGAGGGTACTGCCCTCGGTCACGTTGATGGTGTAATTGCAGACATCCCCGTGGTTGCCGTCCATGGCGAAATAGTAGTATTGGCCGATGGTCAGCGGCACCGCGTTGGTGAACACCCCTATCTGTCCGGGCTCGATATCGCCATCGCAGTTGGTGACCAGGTTGTAGTTTTCGCAATCCAGGGTTTCGTAGATCCCCACCTCGAGCCCGATGCCCTGCTGGCAGTTGGAGGGCGTCACCGTGATGGTCAGATCGACGCTCCCGGCGATGAAGGCGATCCATTGCATGTGGTGCACGGTCGTAGTGCAAAAACCGGGAGGGGCTTCCCCCTGCTCCGGGTCGTCGTTGATACCGGTATATCCGTTGATATCGCAGATCACGCAGGCTTCCGCGCAAAAGGAGGTCATATCCGGGTTCGGTCCGCAGGGCAAGGGCTGAGCGCTGAGCTTTAGGCTGATAAGAAGGATGGTCAGGAGGTATAAGGGCTTCATATGTGCTTCAAGGCCTCAATAAACTTTTCAACTTTTCAACTCTTCAACTTACACAAAGGGGTGGTGTGAAAATAGGTGAAAAGGTTGCAGTATTCGCCGATGCTTCCCCATTTTTTACCATATTTGCAATGCAAGCCCTGGCTTGCATCTGGATATGGAATTTATTCACCTGATTGTTGCATCCCTAATATTAACAGGTGCCGGATTAATTGCAATCCCTTTTTTGCCTGCACGGGCAAGAGCTTCTATTGGTTTTTTCTTTGTTTTGGTAAATGCGGTCCTGAGCTCCATTCCCGCCTTTCAGGTATTGGGTGGCAATCCCTTGCATTTCGTCCTGGAAGGCTCCCCGTTTTTCGGCCCCATACCCGTTCAACTCGATGCGCTGTCCGCCTGGTTTATCCTGATCGTCAATTTCACCTGCGTCAACGGCGCCCTGTACGGGATCGGGTATATGAAGGCGTATGCGGAACAGCGGCCCAGCCTGGCCCTGCACTGGGCGATGTTCGTGTTATTCCACGCCTCCATGATTTGGGTTTGCATACTTCAGCACGGGCTGGCTTTTCTGGTGGCCTGGGAGATCATGACGATCTCCTCCCTCCTGTTGATCCTTTTCGAGTACCGCAAACCGGAAACCCTCCAGGCCGGGCTCAACTACCTGGTGCAGATGCATATCGGGGTGGTTTTTCTGAGCGCGGCTTTTATCTGGTCCTACCTCGAAGGGGGCTCTTTCGGATTCGACGCGATCGGCCATTTTTTCGAAGAAAACCGGAATGCGTGGTTGTTTTTGCTATTTTTCGTCGGCTTCGGGATCAAGGCGGGTTTCATCCCCCTACACTCCTGGCTTCCCCATGCGCATCCGGCCGCCCCCTCGCACGTCTCGGGGGTCATGTCGGGGGTGATCGTCAAAATGGGGATCTATGGTATGCTGCGGGTTGCCCTGATGCTGGAAAACGACCTGATCCTGATCGGCGCCAGCCTGCTGGCTTTGTCGATCGCGACGGGGGTTTACGGCATCCTGAATGCCGCCGTGCATCGCGACTTCAAAAAGATGCTGGCCTATTGCACCATCGAAAATGTCGGCATGATCGGGGCGGGCATCGGGCTATTCCTACTGGGCAAAGGCACGGACCACATGGCCCTGGCCCTGATCGGGCTGAGCGCGGCCCTGCTCCATACTCTCAACCACTCGCTGTACAAATCGCTGCTGTTTTTCGCCGCCGGTTCGGTTTATCAGCAGACCCATACCCGGAATATGGAAAAGCTCGGCGGGCTGATCCGCCACATGCCCCAAACCGCCTTTTTCTTCCTCGCCGGGGCCCTGGCCATCGGGGGACTGCCCCCGTTCAACGGCTTTGTGTCGGAGTTTTTGCTCTACACTGGTTTTATCGCGGGACTGAAAACGTCCAGCTTTTACCTGTCTACCCTCATGATGCTCTCGCTCGGGGCCTTGGCCATTATCGGCGGCTTGTCCCTGCTGACCTTTACCAAAAATTTCGGTATCATCTTCCTGGGCAGTCCCCGGACGCCTCTGCCGAAGGGCCTTTCCGAGGCGCCTTTTATAATGCGGCTGCCGCAGTTTGCGATCGTCGGGGCGATGTTGTCCATCGGCTTGTTTCCGGGGTTTTTTCTGAGCTTGGTGAAGCGGGTTTCCAACTCTTTTCTGCATGTCGGGGAGGCCGATGCGATTGCACTGGCCGGTCTGGATACCTCGATGTCGGCCATCGGCCTTTATTCCCTGGTTTTTCTGGCCCTGATCGCCGCTGTGTTTTTCATTCGAAAAAGATCCATGGCCAAGGCCGAACAAACGTTTTCAAGCACCTGGGGTTGCGGATACGTCGCCCCCAAGCCCGGGATGCAGTACACGGGGAAGTCCTTTTCCAAGGCGCTGGGCAAGCTGTTCGGGTTTATAATTTCGGAAAAAAAGAATTACACTGAAATCCAGCCGGGGGAAGTGTTCCCGAAAGAGCGGGCTCATTCCTCCCACTACGCCGACTTTTTCGAAAATACCGCCATTGACAAAGGGACGAAACACCTGCTGTCGGGAATGAATTTCTTCCAGTTCATCCAGAACGGAAGGGTACAATACTACGTGCTTTACGGGGTGGTGTTCATCCTGTTGGTTTTTCTGGCCACCGTGTTTAACCTGATCTGATGGGACTCTTCTATGCATACCTCGGGATTTTGGGAGCAGCCCTGTTGTTGCTGCCCTTTCTGAGGGTAGAAGCGAAGGGTGGAATCGCGATCGGGGCATCATGCGCCCTGGCAATGATCGGAGGCTATTTCGCCGTCCTTGCCCTGAGCGGACATGAAACCGGCCTGATCCTGGCGGGAACGCAGGTAACGGGCCCCATCCCCATCCGGATCGACGCCCTTTCCGGCTGGTTCATCCTGCTGATCAATTTCACGATCCTGACCGGCGGTTTTTACGGCTTGCAGTATATGAAAGCCTACCGCGATCAAAAGGCGAACCTCAGCCTGCATTGCATGGCTTTCCTGCTGGTGCAGTCCATGCTGAGTCTATTGTGCGCCGTCCAAAACTCCCTCGTTTTTCTCTTTGCGTGGGAGATCATGGCCCTTTCGGCTTTTTTGCTCGTCATTTTCGAGCATCTCAAATCCGACACCATCCGGGCGGGGATCAACTACCTCATCCAATCGCACGTCTCGATCGTGGCGCTTATGGCCGGCTTCATTTGGGTGGCCTACCGGATGGGGTCTTATGATTTTCAGGCGATCCGCGATTTTTCCGCCTCTTTTTCCCATTTAAACAGCCTGGCCCTGTTCCTCGTGTTTTTTGCGGGGTTTGGCCTCAAGGCCGGCTTTGTACCTTTCCACACCTGGCTTCCCTATGCGCATCCGGCAGCGCCTTCCCATGTGTCGGGCCTCATGTCGGGGGTGCTGATCAAAATCGGCATCTACGGCATTTTGAGGATGATCCTGCTGGTGGAAACCGACTACCTGGTCCTGGGTTTTCTCCTTCTTTTCATGGGGGTGATCTCCGGTTTGTATGGGGTGATGCTCGCCATTTTGCAACACAACCTGAAAAAATTGCTGGCCTACCATAGCATTGAAAATATCGGCATCATCGGGATCGGCATCGGGCTGGGGACCATTGGGCTGGGCTTGGACAACGCGGCGCTGAGCACCCTGGGTTTTGCGGGGGCCATGCTCCATGTGCTTAACCACTCCCTGTTCAAGTCGCTGTTGTTTTTCAGCGCCGGCAATGTGTATCAAGCCACACAAAGTCTGAACATCGAGCATTTTGGCGGACTGATCAAAAAAATGCCCCATACTGCCGGGCTGTTCCTGGTGGCTTCCCTTGCCATTTGCGGCTTGCCACCCTTCAACGGGTTTGTATCCGAGTTCCTGATCTATTCGGGATTGTACCTGGGTTTGGGAAACGACAGTCCCGTGATGCTTTTTGGCTTTGTGGCCTCCCTGTTTGGGCTGGTGCTCATCGGCGGACTGGCGATATTTTGTTTCACCAAGGCTTTCGGGGCGGTCTTCCTGGGCTCTCCCCGCCGAGAGTTCGCACACGTTTCCGAGGTGGGCCTGGGCAAGCTGATCCCGATGTACGCCGTGGTGGTCGCCATGATGTCTATTGGATTGTTTCCGGGTTTCTATTTGGAGCTGTTGTCTGCCCCCTTGGCGGCCTTTGAGGCCAAAATGCCCGGCGTGCAGCAGGCCGCGGGCATTCCCGCAAATATAGCGGGGCTGATGACAGACATCGGTCTTTGTGCCGCGGGGCTGATTGCCCTGGTTGGAGCGGTTTTCTTTGTCCGGCAAAGGGCGGGAAGGAGACAGCCTGTAATGGTGGGCCCTACCTGGGGTTGCGGCTATGTGGGCGATGCCTCGCGGATGCAATACACCGCCAGTTCTTTTGTGCGGACGTACCGAAAACTGTTTGAGCCCCTGTTTTCCATTCATAAAAAGAAAAAGCCGGTGGAGGGCATTTTCCCGGAAGGAGGAGGGCATGAAACCCACCCCTACGACAAAACGGAGCTGTGGCTGATCGACAAGCCCTTGAAGATATTGAAGGATTTTATCGGCAAATTCCAGTTCCTGCAAAATGGCAATCCGCAGTTTTACATTTTCTACGGCGTGGTCTTTATCGCCTTGGTGATTCTGGTTCCGATGCTCGCGGAGGGCCTGAGTTTTTTACTGGATTTTTTAAATCAGTTGTAGCGCCATGCTAAGCCTTGTATTGATCTTGTTGGCGAGCCTTTTTTTCACGGGGATCATCATCCGCGCGAAAAGCCTCGTTTCGGGGCGCAAGGGGCCCGGCATTTTTCAGCCCATGAAAGATGTGATCAGGCTTTGGAAAAAGGGCTCTGTGTTCAGCCGGACGACCAGCTTTATTTTCCAGATCGCCCCAAGCGTCTACTTCGCTTCCGTGCTGATGGCCATCCTGGTGGTTCCCTTCGGGAAGGCGCCGGGCCTGATTTCCTTCCAGGGGGATTTCGTGTTTTTCGCCTACGTGCTGGCGCTCGGAAAGTTTTTCAGCATCATTTCGGCGCTCGATACGGGGAGCAGTTTCGAAGGGATGGGCGCCAGCCGCGAGGCCCTTTTTTCCATGCTCGTGGAGCCGGCCTTTTTCATCATGATGGGTTCCTTTGCCATGTTGACAGGTCAATCCTCCTTCCACGATATTTTCATCTCCCTGCATTTCGGTTCTCAGATATCCTATGCCCTCGGGGTGCTGGCTACGTTTTTGCTGATCATGATCGCCATGATCGAGAACAGCCGCATGCCGGTCGACGATCCCAAGACCCACCTGGAGCTGACGATGGTGCACGAGGTGATGATCCTCGACAACAGCGGCTTCGACCTCGGCCTGATCTTGTACGCCACCAACCTGAAATTCGCCATGTACGGGGCGCTGATCGCCAATTTCTTTGTCGGAGCGCTGCCCCTGGCCTGGGCGGTGCTGGTGTTTTTTGCCGTTCAGGTCGTCTTTGCCATGCTGGCGGGCTTGCTGGAGTCGTTCTCGGCCAGATTTCGAATGAACCACAATGCCGAATTTATCTACACCCTCACTTCGCTGTCGCTGCTGATCTTTTTTGGGGTCCTGTTGCTGATGGGGAAATTTATTTAAGATACCAGACATGACAACCGTTCTACTTATCACATTCGCCGCGACGCTCATCTACCTGAGCATCGCCAACCGCATGATGACCTATATCAATATCCTGGCGTTTCAGGGCATTATCCTGTTTGGGGTCAGTTTTATCGAATTGAACGAGATCTCAACCCTGAACCTGGTTTTCATTTTGTTTGAAACCATTATTTTCAAGACGATCGCGGTGCCGATATTCCTGAGGTACGTCATCGCCAGAAACCGCATTTCGAGGGAGGCCGAGCCTTATTTGCCCTATTTTCTCTCGCTGGTCATCGTGACTTCCATCATCATCGCCACCTTCCTCATTTCCAACACGATCGACGACCCACGGCTCAACAAGGTCTATTTCGTGGTGGCGCTCTCCTCCCTCTTCACGGGCCTGTATTTTATCATGTCGAGAAAAAAACTCATCACCCACGTTATCGGGTTTCTCGTGATCGAAAACGGGGTCTTCATCTTGTCGCTTGCCGTGGGGAACGAAATGCCCATGTTGGTCAACACCGGCATCCTGCTCGACCTGTTCGTGAGCGTGCTGCTGCTCGGTATTTTCGTCAACCGGATCGGCGATGTACTCCAGGGCGTGGACGTCGATCAATTACAGAATTTAAAAGATTGAATTAAGAAGGATGATCGCAATTTATTTGCTCGGAAGTTTACTCATCAGCGCCCTCCTGTTCATCAATCGGAACAAGCGGGTCAATTACTTGCTGGTGGGGGCCTTTGCTTTACTGCAATGGGTCTTGACGATTTACGAATTTATCCACCGCGACGAATCCGAAACCTACGGTTATTTCAAATCGGACGCCCTGGCCCTGCTGATGCTGACCACCTTGAGTATTATCACAATTCCCGCCTTTTACCACAGCTATATTTACTTCAACAAACCGGAGGAACATCACCGCGAGCGCGGCATTTATTTCATGTCGATCGTCATCCTGCTGGCCGCCGTGAGCGGGGCCTACCTGTCCAACCATATCGCCGTGACCTGGGTATTTGTGGAACTCACCACCCTTGCCGCCTCGGGCCTGGTCTACCACCACCGCGACGCGGACGCGCTGGAGGGCACCTGGAAATATATCTTCGTCTGTTCGATCAGCATCACCTTTGTGTTTATCGGTATTCTGTTCCTGAGCATCGCCCTGCAGCAGGCGGGCCATGCCGACCTCTCCTACCCCGCGATGATAGAGCAAGCTGCATCACTCGAACCGTTCTGGCTGCGGCTGGCCTTTATCTTTATTTTCACGGGCTTCACGGCCAAACTGGGCCTCGTGCCGATGTACACCGCCGGTATCGACGCCAAGGACAAGGCGCCCTCGCCCGCAGGGGCGCTTTTCTCCAGCGTACTGATGAACATGGGTTTCGTGGGCATTTTTCGTTTTTACGAAGTCATCGCCAAAACCTCGCTACACGCATGGGCAAACCAGGTGATCTTCATCGCCGCCGTCCTGTCGGTATTCGTCGCCACGGTTTACATGCTCAAGGTGCAAAACATCAAGCGGATGCTCGCCTATTCCAGCATCGAGCACATGGGTCTGGTGATGTTAGGCGTGGCGGCCGGAGGCATAGGGTATTACGCCGCCATCCTGCACCTGATACTCCACGCGTTCACCAAGGCGAGCATGTTTTTCCAGATCGGGCAGGTGTATCGCATTTACAAAAGCAAGCATATTTCCGACACGGGCAATTACTTCAAATACAACCTGGCGGGCGCCCTGGCGCTGTTGCTGGCGTTCATCTGCGCCACGGCCATGCCCCCTTCCGGCCTTTTCATCAGCGAGTTCATGATCTTTCGATCCCTGTTCGAAGGGCATCACCTGTTTCTGTTCATCGTCGTGCTGCTCCTGCTGACGATGATCATCTGGGCCCTGGGGAAAAGCATATTCCGGCTGCTCTTCCTGCCTCCTGTTAATTTCGATGAAACCAGGGCGGGAAAAGTGTCTGCCGGGGAGTCGGTTTCTCAATTTATTTTACTTGGACTGGTTATCTATCTCGGTTTTAATCCCCCACTGCAAATGGTGGAATTGATCCAGGATGCCGTCAAAAACCTGCCCCACTGATATGGATACCCTCAGCATAAAAAACAACACGTCCATCCCGCTGGCCTCGATCCCGGCGCTGGACTACGAGCGATTCCTCGAACAGAACGTTGCGCTGCTCGCGGACGAAAACTGCCACTGCGTCAATTACTACGGCTTTCCGGACAAAGGGAAACTAAGGCTGATTTGCTGCATCGCCGATGACGCCGAAGGGTCGATTCTGGTCTCTTCGGCGCTTGTGGACCCGGCGCAGACGCTTCCCTCTTTTTCGGCGAAACGCCTCGCTTTTCAGTTATTTGAGCGGGAAATTGCCGAAAACTTCGGCCTCCGGTACGCCGATCATCCCTGGCTCAAACCGGTCCGATATCCTTTCGACCGCGCAGGGACGGAGCAGACCATCGCCAATTATCCTTTTTTCCGGATCGAAAGCGAGGAACTGCATGAAGTCGGCGTGGGTCCCATCCACGCGGGGGTCATCGAGCCGGGGCATTTTCGCTTTATCTGCAACGGGGAGCAGATCCTGCACCTGGAAATCCAGTTGGGGTACCAGCACCGGGGCCTGGAGCGCCTTTTTCTCGAAAAAACCGGACTGCTGCAACGGATCGTCCTGGCCGAGGGCATCGCCGGCGATACGGTGGCGGGGCATACCACTGCTTTTGTCAATTTATGGGAAACCCTCTGCGGGTATCGTCCTTCGGAAGACCTCCAATTTGCACGGACCCTGGCCCAGGAACTCGAGCGCATCGCCGTCCACACCGGCGATTTGAGCGCCCTGTGCACCGATGTGGCATTTCAATTGGGCAGTTCGGTATTCGGCAGGCTGCGCACGCCGCTGATCAATTATTTCCAGGTCTGGTGCGGCAACCGTTTTGCCAAAAGCCTGATCCGGGCGGGAGGCAGCCATTTTCCCTTCGGGAATGCCCTGGCGGCCCAACTCATTCGGATGCTCGACGAGTTCGAGCCCGATTTTGAGGAAATGTGCCGGAAGACTTTCTCCATGCCCACCGTGCTGGCCCGCTTCGAAAAAACAGGGGTCCTCGCCCGCGAGCAGGGGTGGAGATCGGGACCGTGGGCCTGGCCGCGAGAATGAGCGGAATAAGTCGCGATATCAGGGCTTCGCATCCTTACGGGCTGTATGAGGGCATGGCCCATGAGCCCGTTGTGAAGCACCATGGCGATGTTTATTCCCGGGCACAGATCCGCAGGGAGGAAGTGATTCAGTCGATCGGGTATATGAGGAAAATGTGCGGGAAAATTCCGCCTGAGGAAAAGGACCGGGAGCCCTTGGGCAAACCCGCGTCAAGCTCCTTCGCCCTTTCGCTGACCGAGGGCTGGCGGGGCCAGATCTGCCACTGCGCCATCACCGACGAGCGGGGCGAACTGGCGCATTACAAGGTGGTAGACCCCTCCTTCCACAATTGGCTGGCTCTGGCCCTGGCCGTGCGAAACAACGAGATTTCGGATTTTCCGGTGAGCAATAAGAGTTTTGATCTGTCTTATTGCGGGTTTGATTTGTAAGAAGGGAAAAAAGTAACAACATGACCTGTAAAACAGCCCTCTGGGATTATTCACCGCTTCGCGGTTGCTTTGAAGATTATTCTACCAACCCCGGATTCCATCCGGGTTATGAATATTTAATCCCTTCGGGATTTATCCTATTGTTGGGAACAATCCTGAAAGGGTAAAGCTATAACAACCCTGAAAGGGTTAAATATTCATAGCCCCCGATGCAATCGGGGGGAAAAAGTATAGTGTTTAAACAACCGCGTAGCGGTTGAATTTTTTGCATTTAGGAATTTTTTTAGTCAATTGAGCAATTATGTTGGACACATTAAAAATCCTCTTCCACCAGGGAAAACAATACATCCCCGATGTTGCCACCGCCACCCTCCCCGGCATATTTCGCGGCAGGCCTGTGATCAGCGGCGAGCCGGTGGATGAGGAGGCTTTGGCGGCGATTTGCCCGACCGGGGCGATCAGCGCCCGGCCCTTGCAGATCGACTTAGGCAAATGCCTCTTCTGCGGGGAATGCGCCTTCGCGTATCCGGAGAAAATCCGCTTTACCAGCGATTATAAGATGGCCACCAACGAACGGCAAGGCCTTGTAGTTGGCGAGGGCGCCGATGCGCCCCTGGCGCTGAACCCCGACCTCATCCGGAAGGAGATCTCCCAATACTTCAGCGGCTCGCTCAAGCTGCGCCAGGTATCTGCGGGGGGCGATAACAGCTGCGAGATGGAACTGAACGCGTGTGGGAACGTGAATTTCGACATGGGCCGCTTCGGCATCGAATTCGTGGCTTCACCCCGTCACGCCGATGGCATCGTCATTACCGGCCCCATCACCGAAAATATGGCGGAGCCTTTGCAAATCTGCTACGACGCCGTTCCCGACCCCAAGATCCTTATCCTCGCTGGGACAGACGCCATCAGCGGTGGCATTTTCGAGGGCAGTCCGGCCCTGGACCGCCGTTTTTTGGAGAAATACCCCGTGGATCTCTACGTTCCCGGCAACCCGATCCACCCGCTGACCTTCATCAACGGGGTGCTGGAGCTGATAAAACGCCGCAGGGAAATGTGAAAATTTACATTTAATTAACCCTAGTGCAACCATTTATTAACTTTGGGCACCAAATCGTCTTTACAGGGGGATATGCCGCCTGCGGCGGCATATATCCCCCTGTATAAAGATGAGATAAGCGGGCTGCGCCCGCTTATCTCATCTTTATAAACTGATTTTATAGTACGGCACATTTGTCCTTTGTTAAATAGTTTAAAGTAAACAAGTCCCTTTTGAACAGTATCCATCTGAAGAGATATTCCGGATTTATCCTTCTGGTTTTGGTCGTCGCCTCGGCTTTTGCGCCGGTCGATGTGCCATTTAAATTGGACAGCGTGGCAAGGATCGTGCCGCTGCGCCAGTGGATCCTCGCAAAAGGGACGGACGGCTCGCTGACGGTGACCCTGCACGACCACCAGCAGGGACAGATCCTGGAGGCGGAAGGTTACCAATTCGACCGGGGAGACCTGGTGCGGATGCATTTCAATAAAAGCGACAGCAGCGCGACTTACCTCCGCAAGGGAGATCCTGCCGTATCCATCTCCTCCAATACTCTGGGCGAGCAGCTCGTCGCCCTGAAAACCCAACTGGCAGTCGAGGAAGCCAACCTCGGGGTGGTGGCCACGGGGCAAAAGCAAGAATTGATCCGACAGCTCGAAGAAGAGCGAAACCTGGCGAAGGAAAACCTCAAGCTCCAAAAGAAGGCATACGATCGGGCCAAACAACTGTTCGGGGACGGAGTAGTGCCGCTCGCAGAGCTCGAATTGGCGGAGAACCTCCACGAGGCGGCCGTCCTGCAGCTTAAAGTGGCCGAAAACGCCCTCAATGTGGCGGTGACGGGAGAAAAAAAGGAAATCGTGTCGCTGGCTTCCTCCACCATTAAATCCCTTAAAGAGCAGATCGCCTTTCTGGAGGACAAGGCCACCCGCTATACCCTGAATGCGCCTTTCGACGGGCTGATCCGCACGGAGCTTTCCATCGAAGGGGACCGGATATTTCTGGAAGACACTGCCGCCTCGGTGCTGTTCATCCCCGTGCGGGTGCGCGACAGCCGTTTTATTCATACCGGCCAGGAAATTAAATTGACCTTGCCCGACAACCGCAGGGTCTTTACCTCGACGGTGCAGGAAGTGGGCCAGCAAGTGCAGTTGCTCAACACCGAACAGGTCATCGTCGTCAAGGCCATCACCCGCGAAAAGGGGCTGCCCCTGGGCATGCCCATCCAATGCACCATAGATTGCGGAAATGTGCGGATTCTTGAATTTTTGAAAAGATCGGTGCAATGGTGATGCGATTCGAATATAAGTACTTCGTTCCCTACACCAAACTCGATCAGTTGCGGGCGATGATCGGCCCGTTCATGGAGCTGGACCGGAACGCCCAAGAGCATGGAGGGGAGTACACGGTGCGGAGCATTTATTTCGATACGCCGGATTTGGAGTGTTATTTTGCGAAAATCACCGGGGTGAAAAGGCGCAACAAGGTCAGATTGAGGGGGTACAATGGAGATGGAGATGTGGGCACCGTTTTTTTCGAGATCAAGACCAAGGTCGACGAGCCGCTATACAAAAACCGGGCGCCTATGACCTACGATAAGGCGAAGAAAGTATTGCATGGCGATCAGGTGGATGAGCTGATCACTCCGACCCAAAAAATACCGCTGGCGCGGGAAAATGCCCGGCTCTTTCTGTACCAGCTTTACGCCCGAAGGATGCAGCCGGTAGTGACGGTGGTTTACGAACGGGAACCCTTTCAGTTCATATTTAAAGACCCGGAGAACGACCTGCGCATCACCTTCGACAAAAACCTTCGCGGCATTGCCTATCCGACCCTGGAGGATCTGTACAACGAAGAACAGGCCTTGCCGATAGACCGGACGCATTTTATTATGGAAATAAAATTCAATCGCTACCTCCCTTTTTGGGTCAAGTCGATGATCACCAGCCTGGGCCTGACGAAGGGTCCGGCCTCAAAATATGCGCTTTGCGTGGAAGCCCTCGGCCTGGCCAGGGTCAGGCGTTGGCAACAATAAACAGGTATGCTTGAAGGATTAGAGTTAATAGATATTTTCCGGCCCTCCATTTTCGACTTCGCAGCAAACCTGTTTGTGTCGCTGGGATGCGGGATACTCATCGCCCTGGTGTACCGCCTCACCTACCGGGGGCCCAGCCACTCTCCTTCGCTCGGCACCTCCCTGGTGCTCCTGAGTCTGATCACTACGGTCGTCATCCTGGTCATCGGCAACAACCTCGCCCGGGCCTTCGGACTGGTGGGCGCCATGTCGATCATCCGTTTCCGCACAGCCGTGCGCGATGTGCTCGATATAGTCTTCATCTTCTTCTCCCTATCGATCGGCATGGCCGCGGGCGTCGGGCTCAATTCGGTGGCCATCATCGGCACCCTGTTCATCAGCCTGGTCATCATCTTGCTGGATTCGGTGGGCTTTGGCACGCCTCCGCGACAGAAACACCTCTTGCAGGTGACTTATTCCGCCACCCCGGAAAACGAAATTGTCCTGCAACAGGTATTGAAAAAATACTGCCGCCACATTCAGCTAATGAACCTGCGACAACTAGCCGGCAAAGACAGCCTGGAAGCGTTTTACCACCTCTCCTTCCGAAGGCTCAATAAGGACAATGAGTTCGTGCAGGCCCTCCGGGAACTGGATTTCATCGCCCAGGTCAACCTGTTTTTTGAGGAGGAGGGGACAGGGAATCCGGTGGTGTAGTTTTATTGGCTGAATTAGAAAATTCACAGGATTAACGCGGAGATTTAATTCTGAAAATTCTGAAATTCTGCGAATTCTGATTCAGACAATCCCCTACCCTCACCACATACACCCCTTCCGCCAATCCGCTCAAATCAAAAGTCTCCTTCTCCGTCCGTAGCTCATACGAGCGGACCAACCTGCCATGCAAGTCGAATAGCTCGACCTGGCAAAATTCGGGCCCTTCGATGGTCAATTCCGGTCCCACCGGATTGGGATATAGCAGAAAAGGGGCTTTTGCAGTCCGCTCATTGTCCGCGCTGGTCTGCTGACCAATGGGCAAATCCAGCATGGATGGATACTGAGAACTCGAATACACCCGGTTGCTCGCAATCAGGGGATTGACCAGGGTGTCGTAATTGCCGCCGGGGTGCATCTCTCCCCCGGTATTCATATTGCGGTTGTAGCGGGGGTAGTTGGAGGATGACACGATCAGCCGCAGCTGGTTGCCTTCCTGAAAAGTGATCGCCAGATCCTCGAACTCCAGGTCGATCGGGTACACTTCCCCCGGCGTCATAAATACCTCGTCATTCGCGGTGTAGCCCTCCCGGAAACGCATTCGCTGGATGGCTTCGCCAAGTAGAATAGAGCTGCCGTCTGGGTAAACTTCGGTGAGCCGGAGCGCAAAATCGGTGTCGGGCCGGTCGGATGAAACGAAGAGCTTGGCCCTGATCTTCCCCTGGATGTACAGATCCTCGGTCAACACCGGCGTCGTATAAACCAGTGCGTCGCTCCTCGATTCCACCTCTTCGGATTGGTCGTAAGGTCCTTGCAGCAGGTCGGAATGGAGGGTTTTCCCCCCGATGGTGGGAGAAGGGTCTTCCGGGTCGTAGGAGAACTCCAGATAGGGACCTGCCCCCGGGGAGGGGACGTTGGGCAGTATTTCTCCGCTGTCGTGGAGGAACCAGGGCAGCCAATTAATTCCGGCCGGCGGCCACACTTCGGATTGCTTCCATTCCCCCTCGCCCATTTGGAAATACGTGTACCGCTGCCGTTCCTCCCAGCCGTTGTCGATGCCCCGGATATTATAATCGAAGAATTCCAGGGCCAGTTCGTCGTTCGCGTGTTGGGCTTCCGGAAAGGAGAGATCGCCTTGATCGGTGGCGCCCAATCCTCCGTGTATCCAGGGGCCGACGAGGATTTTGTGTTGGTCCTTGACCGATGCCGGGGAAGAACTGGCCAGGGTATCGATCAGTACCAGGTCCCAGAGCGTATTGTGGTCGAACCAGCCAGCTACGAGCAACATCGGAACCTCGATCTGCTCGGGGTTCATGGAGGTATTCTC
>JADJBL010000039.1 GCA_016703765.1 Saprospirales bacterium | reverse complement strand
AAACTAAGAACTAAAATTAATAACTCAATATCCCCTCATAATATCCAACCCATTGGCATACAGCATCAGCGCGACGATCAGCACGAAGCCGACCATGGTGGCGTACTCCATGAATTTGTCGCTGGGCTTGCGGCCGGTGATCACCTCTCCGATGAGGAACAGCACGTGGCCGCCGTCGAGAGCGGGGATGGGCAGCAGGTTCATGAAGGCCAGGATGAGGGAGAGGATGGCCGTCATGGTCCAGAAACGCTCCCAGTTCCACTCGGTGCCGAACATGGAGCCGATCGAGGCAAAACCGCCCAGGCTCTCGCTGGCGGCGATTTTACCGGATATAATATGGCCGAAGGCCTTGATTTGGTCGGATAAGAAACTCAGGCCCTTGGCCGTGCCGGCGGGAAAGGATTCGAAGAACCCGAACTCCTGCCGCTGCGTCTCGAAAAAGTAAGCGGAGCCGAAAGGCCTCACGCCGATGGTCCCCTCTTCCGTCGTGGTCAGGGCGATGGTCTTGGGCGCCCCCTCGCGGATCACGGTGAGCTCGACGGCTTGCTTGGGACTGGCCTTCAGGCGGGACTGGAACTGATCGAAAAAGACCAGCGAGTCGCCGTTGATGGCCACGACGCTGTCGCCTTCCGCCAGCTCTGATTCTTCGGCGGGCGATTTTTTCAGGATCTCGCCCACCACGAAGGGCACGCGCTCGGTAAAGAGGCGCTTGTTCTTGTTCTTATAGCTCGACAACTGCTTGATCATCGAGGGGTCGATCTGCAGGGTCATCTGCTCGCCGTTGCGGTCGATGGTCAGGGTCTGGATATTGTCGATGACGATGGCGCGAACCACTGTGCGGTCGGAAAATTTGTCGAAGGGTTGGTCGCCCACCTTCAGGATCCGGTCGCCGTTTTGCAGCCCCATCTGTATGCCGATGGAGTCGACGTTGATACCGTATTTGGCGTTCGCAGCAGGCAGGTATTCCTCGCCCCAGGTGAAGAGCACCATGGAGAAGATCAGGAAGCCGAGGATGAAATTGACCGTCACCCCGCCCAGCATGATGATCAGGCGCTGCCAGGCCGGCTTGGAGCGAAACTCCCAGGGCTTCGGAGGTTGTTTCAGCGCTTCGGTATCGAAGCTCTCATCCACCATTCCGGAGATCTTCACATAGCCGCCCAGAGGCAACCACCCGATGCCGTATTCCGTTTCGCCCACCTGTTTCTTGAACAGGGAAAACCAGGGATCGAAAAAGAGGTAGAATTTTTCCACGCGGGTGGCAAAAGCCTTGGCGGGAATGAAATGCCCCATTTCATGGAGGATGATCAGTATGGACAAACTAAGGATCAGCTGCCCGATCATTACCACATATTCCATTCGGTGTTTTTTAGTCGTTTTATGCGCTTTCTCAACAGTCCCGAACACTAAAAGTTCTGGTGGGGGCAAAAGTACAGATTTATTGGTGACTGGTGACTAGTGACTGGTGACTGGTTTTTAATATTTTCTGATTCATAAACAAACAGCCACTAGTCACCAGTCACTAGTCACTAATCACTAAATCCCCTTATCTTTGCCCCATGCCCCTGTTCTACACCACCCATATCACCGGAAACCAGGCCGTGCTGGAGGGCGACGAAGCCCGCCACTGCTCGCAGGTGCTGCGCATGCGGACAGGCGAGGAGTTGGCCCTCGTGGATGGACAGGGAGGGTATTTCAAAGGCATCCTGGCGGAGATCGGAAAGCGGGATTGCAAGGTGGAGATCCGGGAAACCAGGCTGGAATACGGGAAGCGCAGCTACCGGGTTCACCTGGCCGTGGCGCCGACCAAAAATATGGCGCGCTGGGAATGGATGCTCGAGAAAGCCACCGAAATGGGGGTCGATCAGTTGACGCCCTTGCTGACCAAGCGCTCGAACGCATCCACGTGCGGGTGGAGCGGCTGGAGAAAATTGCCGTTTCGGCCATGAAGCAATCCGAGCAGGCCTACCTGCCAATGGTGTCCGAACCTATGGACTTCAAAGACCTCGTAACCCGCGCCGCATACCCCCAGCGTTTTATTCCGCATTGCCTGGAAGGAGTTAAATCGCCTCTCTCCCAAAATTGCGAACCCGATAAAGACGTATTAGTGCTGATCGGCCCGGAAGGGGACTTCACACCCGAAGAGCTCGAACTGGCCCTGTCCCTTGGTTTTTTACCCGCCGACCTCGGCCCCACCCGCCTGCGCACGGAAACAGCAGGGATCGTGGCCCTGGCGGCGGTGCATTTTGTGAATTCTGGAAAAGTTTAGAATGTTTAGGAGGTTTAGAAAGTTTAGTCTAAACCCTCTAAACCTCCTAAACCCTCTAAACCTCCTAAACCCTCTAAACCTCCTAAACTTGCAAAAATTAATGCTTCGATTCCTCCTTCTATCCCTGGCCCTCCTTTTCACCACGAGCTGGACCCCCGCTCCCGCCCTCAAACTGGCCCTGCTCAAATACCGGGGCGGAGGAGACTGGTACGCCAATCCCACTTCACTGGTCAATTTGACGAAGTTCTGCAACGCCAACCTCAAAACCAACATGGATCCCGATTATGCGACCGTGGACGTGGGCAGCGCGGAGTTGTTTAACTACCCTTTCCTGCACATGACCGGCCACGGCAACGTGGTGTTTTCGGACGCAGAGGCCCTCAACCTGCGCCTGTACCTGATGGCCGGCGGCTTTTTGCATATCGACGACAACTACGGGATGGACCGCTACGTGAGACCTGCCATGAAAAAGGTCTTTCCGGAACTGGAGATGGTGGAACTGCCTTTCGAGCACGAGATCTACCACCAGAAATTCAAGTTTTCGAACGGGCTGCCCAAGATCCACGAGCACGACGGAAAGCCGCCCCGGGGTTACGGCCTGTTCTGGGAAGGACGCCTCGTCGTTTTCTACACCCACGAATGCGACCTGGGCGACGGATGGGAAGACCCCGAAGTGCACCGCGACCCGGAAGAAGTGCGGCAAAAAGCCCTGCAAATGGGCGCCAACCTGGTGCAATATGTGTTTGGACAGTGACTAGTGACTAGTCACAAAAAATACAACTATGGCTCAAATAAAAGACCTTCTCGAACGCTCCGCCTTCGGCGTGTGTAGTTACCTGGGTAGCAAGATCGGCGTAGCTTCCAGCAGGGTAAGGCTTTATTTTATCTATCTCTCCTTCGCTACCCTGGGCTCGCCTGTGATCATATACCTCTTCCTCGCCTTTTGGCTGAATATCAGGCAGTATGTGAGGAACCGGAGGGGGAGGCTGTGGAGCTAGTTTGATGGTGACTGAGTGACTGAGTGACTAGGAATCACCACTCACCAGTCACCAGTCACTATATCAATTCGCCACTAACTCCACACCTTCTCCGGCCCGGAGACATTCTGCGAAAAAGCGGATTTCCCCGAATTTGCATTGAGTACGAATACCAATCCTGCCGCGCCGACGAGGCCGATGAGGAGGAGGATGAATTTTTCTTTGCCTTTGCTTTGGGTTGCGGTTGCTGCGTTGGAGTGGGTGGACTGTTTCATAGTGTTTCAATTTTTTATGGAAGTGGAAAATGGAATAGCTTGGAAATGGGCATAGCTTGGCCAGGCTTGCCGGTGTGCGGCAAAAGCCAATGAAAAAATGGTCGGTCGGGGACAGAGAATGGGCCTTCAGCTAGGAGGCGTTAACTCCCGCTGTTTCGTAAGCAAATTGTTAGGTGGAGAAATCAGAAAGTGCGGTCAGGGCATAGCATGGGCCGTACGGCTTGTGGCCGTTTGCCTTTTTACCGGGCTTTTCGACCCGACTAACTGATTTTTAGAGAATTACACCCGTAATGGATTTGCAGGCCTCAAAAGAGGGATGGTTTTGGGACCAAGAGGCCTGCATCGGGGCAGGGGAAAGCGGACGTTTGTAGATGCGTGTTTCATAATGTTAGTGTTTCTAGCGCAAAAAAAAGAGTTCCTTAACTGACAAATATATAATTAAATGCTATCCGTAATTGCTTTTTAATGGGTTTTTTAGGGCTTATATTAAATATTATTTATATCTATTATATTACAATTACCGTGCCAAAAAACGAGGTGCAGGTTTATGAGGCTTATTAAGTTTATGAAGGTTATTTTTCGGTACACATAAAAAAAGGGCAGCTCCTGGCTGCCCTTTTTTTTTAGCTCATAAACTTCATAAACTTCATAAACCCTATAAACTCCTCTTTAGCTTTTTATAATCTGATACAACTGATCCAGTTTCGGCGATAAAATAATCTCCGTGCGGCGGTTTCTGGCCTTGTTGTTGGCATCGTCGTTGGGCGCCACGGGGGCGTAAAGGGCTCTTCCGGCTGCGGTCATGCGGCCGGGGTTGACGCCGAATTCGCCGAGGATCTTGACCACGGCGGTGGCGCGGCGGGTGCTCAGATCCCAGTTGGCGGCGGGGGTGCCGTCGCTGTCGGTGTGTCCTTCCACCATGATGTCGATATCGGGGTTGGAGTTCAGGGCTTCGGCTACCGATTTGAGGGCGTTTTTCCCCTTGAAGTCGATCTGGTCGCTCCCCGATTTAAACAGCAGGTTTTGGCTCAGGGAGACATACAATTTGCCGTTTTGCTCGGTGATGGTCAGGTCGACGGCCGAAAAACCCAGCAAGGTGCGGTTGAGGCTTTCGCGGAGTTGGACCATTTGGGCCTCCTTGGCCTGGATCATCGCCTCCAGCTCGGCGAGGCGGCGTTCGCGTTCGTCCAGGTTGCTGCGGAGCTGATCCATATTGCCTTCGCGCTCGTCCAGGGCGAGGCGTATGGAGGCCAGTTCCTGGCGCTGCCTTTCGATCTCGCTTTGCTGGCTGGTCAGCTGCATCAGAAGGCCCTCCTTCTCATCGCTGCTGGAGTAGATCAGGGCTTTGTTCTGCTCCAGCAAGCCGTTGAAACGCCCTTCCAGATCGGCGTAATTGCGCTCCAGGCTCTCATTGCGAACCGTGAGCTCTTCGTTGGCCCGGACGCTCTGTTTCAACTGGGCATCGCAGGACGTGAGCCGCTCCTTGACCAGCTCGTTCTCCGATCGGACGGTCTTCAGGCCATCGGCTTCGTCTTTATAGTGGTTCTTGATCAATTCGAGCTCCTGGTATTTCTTCATGGGCACACAACCGGTCATCAGCACGCCCAAGGACAGGACTGCGAAAAAGGAAAATAATTGGGATCGAAACATAACAGTGGGTTTTTTACGGGATTAAAAATGCGCAAATCGCCTAAAATTAACCGCTCGGCAAGCAAATTCCAAATAGCCGGGAAATTAATCGGCATTTTGGTCAGTTAGTTAGTTGGTGACTCCTAAAATCTTCTCTATGTATAAAATCGCAATCCTCCTTTTAACCCTGTCCGCTTGTTCCACCCCCGCCATCCATGAGCTTCCCGCCAAAGGGGAACATGGCGTTATGGCGGTAGTAGAAACCCCGGCCGGTTCTGCGGTGGCGGTCCGTTATCATCCTGTCGAACAGCGCTTTTTGCCCGATTCATCCAAACTGGATTACCTGCCCTTTCCCTGCAATTGGGGATTTGTGCCTTCCACCCGCATTCCCCATCGACCAACCGGGGGTTTTGCGCCCGTAGAGCTGCTCATCCTGGGTCAGCCGCTGGAAAGCGGCCGGAAGTTGGAGGTCCGGCCCGTAGCCGCAGTGGTCCTCTCCGAAAATGGCAGGCGCAAGGTGCTGGTCCTGGCCACCCCGCTCGATACGGCTCTCGGCAGCCTGAGCGTACGCGATTTTCCGGACCTGCTCATTGGATACCCGGGCGTGAAGGAAGGACTGGAGCTTTGGCTTCGCCAAAAGGACCACAACGGACAGGTGGAAATCCTGGACTGGAAAGACGGGAATTTTGCCATGAGATTTATCGAAGCCTCCCTTCCCAAAAAGAACCCGAAACAGAACAACAAATAAGGGAAACCAGCTGTTTCCAAATCGTCACAATCACAAAGTGCTCCATGTCCGGCTGTCAAACCTTCAGAAAACATCTCCAATGCATCGCCTTGCCGCTCGCCCTTCCGGGAAAAGGCCAGGAGGCGATCTCCTACTTCCCCGGGCAAAGCAGGGCGCTGATGCATCAAAATCCCCCGCCCGCCCTTGGCTTCGATCTGGCGGTCGAAGGGTTTTCGGCCCAGATTTTTTCATCCATCGATCAGGCATCCTTCCACTGGAAGGCCATTCAACCGGCAGACAACCGCTTTCTTTCCCTGGATTACCTCCGCGCCGTGGAGCTCAGTCCGCCGGAAGGAGTGACACCTTATTATCTGGTCTTTTTCAAAAACGAGCGCCCCGCTGGCCTGGCCTACCTTCAATTGATCGATTTCAGGGCCGACGAAAGTTTGCAATTCGATAAACCCGAAGGGCTGCTCAATAGCCTGAAACATTCTTTTCGCGAAAAGGCCCTGGGCCTGCTGCGTTTTCGCCTGCTCCACGTCGGCAACCTCTTGTTGACGGGCCCCCGCGGCTTCTACTTTTTACCGGAAATAACCGGGGAGAAAGAAGCGCATTCCCTGCTCCGGGCGGCGCTTCCCCTTGTCCGGAAAAGCCTGCAAGATCAATTGGGCCAGAGCATACAAGCCTACGTGGTCAAGGACATACCGGTGGAATCACCCCTCAGCGACGATTGGAAGGAGGAGGGCTATTCGGAGCACTGCTTTCTCCCCAACATGGTGCTGACGCTCGAACCCGAATGGAAGACTTTCGACGATTACCTGGGCCGCCTCCAATCCAAATACCGGGTTCGCGCACGGCGCGCTTTCCGCCTGCTGGACGGGGTGGAAAGACGCGAGCTCCAGGCCGCGGAGATCGCCACATACAGCGCAGATATTCACCGGCTTTACAGCGAAATAGCGTCCTCCGTCGAATTCAATATAGCTACCCTGCACCCGAATTATTTCAGCTCTCTGAAAACACAACTGGGCGATACCTTTCACCTGATGGGTTATTTTCTGGAAGGGGAGCTGGTGGGTTTTTTCACGACCATCGAAAACGGCCGGGAGCTCGAAGCGCATTTTATCGGCTTCGAAAAGGGCGTCAACCTGACCTATCAATTGTACCTCAACATGTTGTTCGATATGATCCGCATGGGCATCGAAAAGGGGAGCAGCCATATTTCCTTTGCCCGCACGGCCATGGAGATCAAGAGCTCCGTAGGGGCGGTTTCCGAGCAACTGAAATGCTATATCCGGCATACCTCCCCCTTGACCAATACCATCGTGGGCCCCCTCGTAAGCCGCCTCCAACCCGCGGAGGAGTGGGAGGCCAGGCATCCGTTTAAATAAATTTACGTGAGGGTTTGCTTAATCCAAAGAAATTCAACCGCTACGCGGTTGTTAAAACACCTTCATTTTACCCCCGATTGCATCGGGGGCTATGGATATTAAACCCTTTCAGGGTTATGGATTGCTCACACAGTAGGTTAGGGACTTCAGTACGAGTTGCCATTTTCCCAATCCCGAAGGGATAAACAACCTGGGCTGATCTCCTTGCTCGCAACTGCTGCAACCTGTTGCCATTACCCCAATCCCGAAGGGATAAATAACCTGGGCTGATCTGCTTGCTCGTAACCGCTGCAACCTGTTGCCATTACCCCAATCCCGAAGGGATAAATAACCTGGGCTGATCCGCTTGCTCGCAACCGCTGCAACCTGTTGCCATTACCCCAATCCCGAAGGGATTAAATATACATAGCCCCGGATGCAATCCGGGGCAAGGAGTGAAAAATTTGAACAACCGCGAAGCGGTTGAATATTTCAATTCCCCACTCTCCGCATTTTCCTCACCGCCTGCTGGTTTTCGATCCGCACCAGGCTGTCGGTTTTGGCTTCGTATTGCAGAATGGTGGAATACTCCTGGTCGCCATTGCGCTGGAGGATAACCTGTTGGGGCTGGTCGGGAATGGCGTTGGAGAAAATCGCCTGATCCGAATCGAGGGACTGGAGGGAGTAGGAGTTGCTCGGCGGATACCCCTGTGCGGGCGCCACGTAATTCCAGACGCCGTTATCATTGCGGATCTCGGATTCTTCCACTACTTTTTTCTTATTTCCCTTCATCGTATAGGTGATCCCGCGGAGCTGCCCCTCGTTTAAATAACTCCATTCCTCGTAGATCTCCGATCCCTGGTCGTTGCCGCGCCAGGTCCCGATCAACCAATCGAAGGGCATTGGGGGCGCGGATCTGGCCGAAGAAGCTGCCTCTTCCACCATGGCTTTTTCTTTCATAACGGGCGCCGGATAACTTTCAGCAGGCTGTTCGTCCGCCGCGATCTTGCTTTCACGGACTTCTTCCAAAGCGACAAGGTCATCTGTTTCACCTGCCATGGGCGCAGGTTTTTTTATAGGTTCGGGCGCCTGCCGGGACTGGTTGACGCGGAAGCGTTTTTGGCTATTCCCTTCTTCGAGCGCGGCCTGGGCGTATTGCCGGCCGGCGTTCAGGTTTTGACTATAGAAATCGGGCCCCGAAGGGAGGGGCAGGTCTTCGAGAACGACAAAATGGGCGCTGCCCGCGGGATCTTCTTTTTGGATGCCTTGAGTAATCCAGGCGAACAGCCCGGCCAGGCCGATGAGCAAAACCAGGGAAGCGGCCATGGAAAACGGCCTTAAAGGAAATATCCTCCGTCTCTGTCGATGGGCATCCAGACGCTGTTCCAGGCGGCGCCATGCATCTGCCGAAGGGTATTCGTGCAGTTTATGTTCATTGTCCCGAAACAAATCGAATAATTTTTGATCGTCTTTCATTGTTGGTTCCCTTAATTCAATCCGTCACGTTTTCGGTACGCCCATGAGTTCCTGCATCCGTCTTTTGGCCAGCACCAGCTGTGATTTCGAAGTGTTGATGCTGATTCCCAAAAGGTCTGCTATTTCCCGGTGTTTCAATCCTTCCAGTACGTAGAGGTTAAAAATGGTCCGGTATCCGTCGGGCAGTTTTTCCAGGAGCCGCAGGATGTCGTTGGCCGCCAGTTCTTCCACGATGGAGTAGTTGTCCGGTTGTTCCAGGTTTACAATTTCTTCGGTGTAAGGCTGGGTATTTGCTTTTCGGAGAAACATCAGGGATTCGTTGATCATCACCCGCCGCATCCAGCCTTCGAAATTACCCCCTTTGGAGTATTGGTCGATCCGGGTCATGATCTTGAAAAAACCCTCCACCATGACATCTTCCGCATCCTCATTCGTCTTGACATACCGTTTGCACAATGCGAAAAACACAGGGGCATAGCGCTCATAGAGCAGCTTTTGCGCCTGACGGTCTTGTTTTCTGCAACCTTGGATCAAAGCTTCTTCCGTCACCCTGGTTTGTTTTCGCGAAGGACCGTTTATCCGAACGGACCGGCAATTAGATGCAAAAGATATAAAATTTGGCGTGGGAAAGCCTTAATTTTGCGCCTTAAATTTATCGCGGATTTAAAATGGAATTTTTAAACGATCGCTACCTCTTCCCGGCTCCATCGACCCCTGGACCTGGTCAAAAATACGGCTCTCCGCTATATGTGTACGAGGGCGAGACCATCGAACAGAAGTACCGCCGCATGGTGGATGCGTTCTCCGTGCCGCGGCTGCACATTCACTATGCTTGCAAGGCCCTCACCAATATTTCGGTGCTGCGTTTTATGCACAAACTGGGCGCCGGCCTCGACGCGGTCTCCATCCAGGAGGTCGGCCTCGGGCTTAAAGCGGGCTTGGCTCCCGAGGATATCCTCTACACCCCCAATTGCGTGGGAATCGAGGAAATCGGAGAGGCTGTAAAACTTGGGGTCCATATCAATATCGACAACCTGTCGATCCTCGAACAATTCGGTCACCTGTACCCCACCGTGCCGGTCTGCCTGCGGATCAATCCGCATATCATGGCGGGCGGACATACCAAAACCTCGGTCGGGCATATTGACTCCAAATTCGGTATTTCCATTCACCAGTTGCCGCATCTGCTCAAGATCGTAGAGGCTACCGGACTGGAAGTGGAAGGACTGCACATGCACACGGGTTCCGATATCCTGGACGCCGATATTTTCCTATACGCCGCCGACATCCTTTTCAACACCGCCATGAATTTCGACAACCTGAGGTATATCGACTTCGGGAGCGGGTTTAAGGTGCCCTATAAAGAAGGAGGGATCGCCACAGACATCGAAGACCTGGGGAATCTCCTTTCCACCCGCTTCAACGAGTTTTGCCGCGAATACGGCGCCGACCTGGACCTGATCTTCGAACCGGGCAAATTCCTGGTCAGCGAAGCCGGGCACTTTTTGGTAAAGGTCAATGTTATTAAAACGACTCCCTCCACGCTTTTTGCCGGGATCGACTCGGGTTTGAACCACCTGATCCGCCCCATGTTCTACGACGCCTACCACGAGATCGTCAACGTGTCGAAACCCATGGGCAAACCGCGCATTTACACCGTGGTGGGCTATATTTGCGAGACCGACACTTTCGGTTCCAACCGGAAAATCGCGGAGATCCACGAGGGCGATCTGCTCTGCCTGAAAAATGCGGGCGCCTATTGCTTTTCGATGTCCTCCAATTACAACTCCCGGTACCGGCCCGCCGAGGTGTTTTTATACCAGGGAAAAGATTACCTCATCCGCGAAAGAGAGACGATGGAGGATTTGCTGAGGAACCAGATTGATGTTAGTTTTTAATTGTTAGTTTTTAATTTTTAGTTGGGAAAGCAGGCAACTAAAAACTAAAAACTAAAAACTCCACACTTTATATGACCACCCGCTACAGCCCGCAAGACATCGAACAGAAATGGTACCGGCACTGGATGGAAAAGAACTATTTCCATTCCGAACCCGATGAGCGGGAACCCTACAGCATTGTGATCCCTCCGCCAAACGTGACGGGGGTCCTCCACATGGGGCACATGCTCAACAACACCATCCAGGACATCATGATCCGCAAGGCGAGGCTGGAAGGGAAAAACGCCTGCTGGGTGCCCGGCACCGACCATGCGTCCATTGCCACGGAGGCCAAGGTGGTGGGCATGCTGCGCGAACGGGGAATCAAAAAATCGGAGATCGGACGGGAGGAGTTCCTGAAATACGCCTTCGAATGGAAGGACCTCTACGGGGGTATCATCCTCGACCAACTCAAGAGGCTGGGCGCCTCCTGCGATTGGGAGCGCACCCGCTTTACCATGGAGGAAAGCATGTCGCGGGCGGTGATCAGGGTCTTTATCGATCTGTACAAAAAAGGCCGGATCTACCGGGGCAAACGCATGACCAACTGGGATTGCGATGCGCAAACCGTGTTGTCGAACGAAGAGGTGATCTATTCGGAGGAAAACTCCAAATTATATTACGTCCGCTATAAGGTGGAAGGCACGGCCGACGAATGGCTGACCATCGCCACCGTGAGGCCCGAGACCATCCTGGGCGATACCGCCATCGCGGTGCATCCGGAAGACGAGCGCTACGCCCATTTGAGGGGCAAAAAAGTGATCGTCCCGCTGGTCAACAGGCTGGTCCCCGTCATATTTGACGAATACGTGGACCGGGAGTTCGGGACCGGCGCCCTCAAGATCACACCGGCCCACGACACCAACGACTACGATATCGGCATCCGCCACAGCCTGGAGGTGATCGACGTGCTGAACGACAACGGGACCATGAGCGAGGCGGCACAATTATATATAGGAGAAGATCGCTATGGGGCCCGCAAAAAGTCCGTAGCCGACCTGGAAGCCGGCGGTAGCCTGGTGAAAATAGAGGACTACCGCAATAAGGTGGGCCGCTCGGAGCGCACCAATTCCATCGTGGAGCCGAGGCTCACCCTGCAATGGTTTGTCGATATGAAGGAGTTTGCCAAAGTGGCCCTTCATGCGGTCAAGAGCGGCGAGGTGCGGTTTTTTCCGGAGCATTTTTTCAATATGTTCCAAAGCTGGCTGAACGAAGACAACATCCGCGACTGGTGTATTTCCAGGCAATTGTGGTGGGGCCAGCGCATCCCGGCATGGTATTACGGCGATGATTTTTTCGTCGCCTCCACGGCAGAAGAAGCGCTGCAGCAGGCCAGAGAGAAGACGGGTAAAGCGGAACTTACCTTGAAAGATCTGCGCCAGGACGAAGACGTGGTCGATACCTGGTTTTCCTCCTGGTTGTGGCCGATTTCCGTATTCGACGGCTTCGAGCGGCAGGACGAACTGCGATACTATTATCCCACCAATGTGCTCGTGACGGGCTGGGATATCATGTTCTTTTGGGTGGCCAGGATGATCATGGTGGGGTATGAATGGGCCCCCGACCTGCTGGGAAAGGATTTTGTGGACCAAAAAGGCGCCAAGCCCTTTCAGGACGTGTATTTCACGGGAATGGTCCGCGATAATAAGCGCAGGAAAATGAGCAAGTCGCTGGGCAATTCGCCCGACGCGCTTGCCCTCATCGATAATTACGGCGCCGACGGGGTTCGCTTTGGCATGCTCTCCAGCGCTTCTGCCGGCAACGACATCGTATTTGATGCTCCTTTCGACCAGGAGACCAAAAAAGTGCTCAACGAGAGCAAGTTGTGCGAACAGGGCCGCAATTTCTGCAACAAAATGTGGAATGCCGTGCGCCTGGTCAAGGGATGGCAGGTCGGGGAAGGGGCCGGAGGGGCGGAAAACAAGGCCATGCACGATCTGTCTATCGAGTGGCTGGAACAAAAATTCCAGCAGCTGCTAGCCACTTTGGAGGGGAATTTTGAATCCTACCGCCTGTCGGATTCCCTCATCGCCCTGTACACTTTCATCTGGGACGATTTTTGCTCCTGGTACCTGGAAATGATCAAGCCGGAAGAAGGGATGATCGACGCGGAAACTATGGAAGAGACCCTTTCCCTGTTCGAGCGGATGATGACGGTTTTGCACCCTTTCATGCCCTTTGTGACCGAAGAGCTCTGGCACCAGCTTCGCGAACGGAAGGACGGCGATGATTGCGTGGTGAGCGCCTATCCAAAATCCGGAGCATTTGACGCAGACCTGATCGGCCAGGTGGAAAAGGCAAAGGACCTCATCACCCGGATCAGGGAAATACGCAGCAGCAACGGGATCAAGGCCCGGGACCCCCTTCGCCTGCATGTCGAGGACAATCCGGGCGCCAGGAAGATGTTTGCCATCCGGGGGTTGAAGGAAATGGTGGTCAAAATGGCCTACCTGGAAGTGTTGGAATTCAGCACGGGCGAGGTGGAAAACACCCTGAGTATTCTTTCGGGTACCGAAAAATACCACCTGGAGATCCCGATGAGCATCGACAAGGAGTCCGAGCGCGATAAACTGCAAAAAGAACTGGAATACCTGCGCGGATTTGTCGCCTCGGTGGAAAAGAAACTGGCCAACGAGCGCTTCGTCAGCGGGGCTCCGGCGGATGTGGTCGAGAAAGAGCGGCAAAAAATGGCAGACGGGCAGACCAAAATCAAGATCCTGGAGGAAAATCTATCCAATCTTTAAAAAAACTGGTCTGAAAAAAAGGAAGGGGGGGCGCAGGCAGCGTTTCCCCTTCTTTTTTTTATCTCGAATAGGTATCTTTGGATGAAAATTTGGCCAAAACCGATTTTGCCGAATTGTTTACCCTCCTTGTAAATGAACATCATGAGAAAAAGCTACTTTTTTCTAACCCTTTCCATCCTTTTCTTTACCCCATTCCTTCGCGCTCAATGTCCCCCGCCGGGATTCCCCGAACCGGGGAACACCTGCCCTCTTGCCCCCATACTTTGCGAAAACCTCGATGGATATTGTGCGACGATTAACAACTCAAACGCCCCTCAAAATTTTCCCGGCTGCGGGCCTCCCTGGACCCTCAACAACGACGAGTGGTTTGCATTTTTTGCAGGCTCTACCACGATCACCATTCAGGTAACGCCTTCCAATTGCTCTCCCGGCGGCAACCAGGGCCTCCAGGGCGGGATCTACTACGGCTGCGGCGGTCCCGTGATGGATGTGCAATGCGCATGTACCGAGGATCCCTTTATCCTGACTGCCAACAACTACATTATAGGCGCCGTTTACTGGATGGTGCTCGACGGCTGCGGAGGGAACGTCTGCGACTATTCGATCGACGTGCTCTCCGGCTCCACCGTGGGCGTGCCGCCTGCTAACCCAGGCGCTGTAACCGGCAACCTCAACCCCTGCCAGGGAAGCACCATGCCCTATTCTGTTCCCCCCGTTACGGGCGCCACGATTTACAACTGGGCCATATCGCCTGCCGGTGCGGGATCGGTTTCGGGGACCAACAACAACATCAACATCACCTGGGGCAATACCCCAGGCCCGGCTACCATTTGCCTGGACACGGAAAACCTATGTTACGCCAACCCCACCACATCCTGTCTCACCGTAAACATAGTGCCCACGCCAAGCGCCACCCTAAGCGGAAACGGCGTCCTGTGCGCCCAGGGGAATAATAGCCCCGTCAACCTGACCGTCACTTTTACCGGTACCGGGCCCTGGACTTTCGGGTATACCGTGGGAGGAGTTCCTCAAACACCCATAACCACATCGAACAAGCCATATACGCTCGTGGTCAATAACCCGGGCGCCGTAGTGCTCACCTCGGTTGCCACCGTGACAGGCAACTGCCCCGGCGCCGTTTCGGGCAACATCAACGTGCCGCTTATCACCATCAATGCCCAGACTACGGTGAACCAGCCGGATTGCAACAGCTCGAGCGATGGGGCCATCGACCTCACGGTCACGGGAGGAACCTCACCATATACCTATAACTGGAGCAACGGCTCGATGATCCAGGACCCCTCGGGCCTTCCCGCCGGCACCTATAACGTGACCGTCACGGATGCCAACGGCTGTACCCAGACCGCCACCGCCACCCTGACCAACCCGCCTCTATTGACTGCTTCGGCCACCGGGACCAACCCGCTTTGCAACGGCGGAAACACGGGATCCATCGACCTGAGCGTGTCGGGAGGAACCACGCCTTATTCCTACCAATGGAGCAATAACGGTACCAACCAGGACCTCAACGGCGTCCCGGCAGGCACCTATACCGTTACCGTCACCGATGCAAACGACTGCGAGCAGATCGTCTCCGTCACACTCACGAACCCACCCCAACTGACTGCCTCCGCTACCGGGACCAATCCATTGTGTTTTGGAGGAAATACGGGCTCCATCACCCTGACGCCCGGAGGCGGAACCCCGCCCTATACCTACAACTGGAGCAACGGAAGCAACAGCCAGAACCCAATGAACCTGCCGGTCGGTACTTTTAACGGGACAGTCACCGACGCCAACGGCTGCCAGCAAACCGTTTCGGTCACCCTCACCCAGCCGACGCAGCTGAGCGCAACGGCCGTGGGTACCAACCCGATTTGCAACGGAGGCAGCACCGGATCGATCAATTTGACCCCAACCGGAGGTACTCCGCCTTATACCTACGTCTGGAGCAACGGCAGCACCGGCCAGGATCCTACCGGACTGCCTGCCGGATCTTTCTCCGTTACGATCACCGATGCCAACGGCTGCCAACAGACCGCTTCGGCTAGCCTGAGCAATCCGCCGCAGATCACCGCTTCTACCCAGCCAACCAACCCCTTGTGCAACGGAGGAAGCACCGGCTCGATCAACCTCACCGTAGCCAACGGTACCAGCCCATACACCTACATCTGGAGCAACGGCAGCACCCTCCAGGACCCGACCGGATTGGCTGCTGGGGTCTACCAGGTTACGGTTACCGACGCCAACGGATGTACCCAAACAGCTTCCGCAACCCTTACCAATCCGCCCTTGCTCAATGCATCCGTGACCAGCACGCAGCAAGTCGATTGCACCCACCCGACCGGAAACATCACCACCGCCGTAAGCGGGGGAACGCCGGGATATACTTACCAGTGGAGCCCCTCCGGTTCGGGCGCCAACCCCAGCGGCCTACCTGCCGGAACCTACACCGGCACGATCACAGATGCCAACGGTTGCACCACCACGGTAACCGCGACGGTCAACTCCAACCTCACCCCGCCCACCGCCGCCGCTTCGGCCTCCGGTACCCTTACCTGCTCGGTGACCAACCTCACCCTGAGCGGCGCCGGGTCTTCGACCGGTGGAACTTTTACATACTTGTGGACCGGCCCGGGTATTGTCAGCGGAGGGAATACGCTCAACCCGGTGGTCAACCAACCCGGCGCCTATACCCTGACGGTGACCAACACGAGCAACGGTTGTACCCAAACCGCCACGGTGAGCGTGCCGCAGGACGTCACTCCGCCCCTGGCCATGGGCACGGCCCCTCCAATTACCTGCAATAACCCATCGGTGACGATAAGCGGAACCGGATCCAGCACGGGGCCCAATTTTACCTACCAGTGGTCGGGCCCCGGCGTTGTAAGCGGTGGAAACACCCTGACCCCAACCGTGAACCAACCGGGTAACTATACCCTGACCGTGACCAATACGACCAACGGCTGTACTGCCAACACGGTGGTCAACGTGCCCAACCAGACCCAATTGCCCATCGCCACAGCCACGGCGCCACCGCTGACTTGTTCCAACCCGGCCATTTCCATTAACGGAAACGGGTCGAGTACGGGGCCCAATTTTACCTACCAGTGGTCGGGCCCAAGTATTGTCGGCGGCGGAAACACCCTGACCCCGGTAGTCAACCAGCCGGGCACCTACACCCTGACCGTGACCAATACGACGACGGGTTGTGTAAATACAGCCATGGTCAACGTATCTCAAAATATCACTCCGCCGGTGGCCGAGGCAGGACCCACTTTCCAGCTCGATTGCGGATCGCCCACCCTGCAGCTTAACGGTGCAGGCTCCAGCGCAGGACCGGGCTTCACCTATCTCTGGACCGGCCCGGGCGTGATTTCCGGTGCAAATACCCTCACTCCGACCGTCAACCAACCAGGCCTCTACACCCTGACCGTGACCAATGTGGGGAACGGATGCATCGCAACTGATCAGGTGAACGTCACGGCGAGCTTCCTGCCGCCATTCGCCACCGCGGCGCAACCTCCTCCAATCACCTGCGCCGTCCCGCAGGTACAGCTCAACGGAAACGGCTCGAGCACGGGACCCAACATGACGTATAATTGGACGACTCAGGGAGGCATCATCGTCAGCGGTGGCAATACCCTGACCCCCACTGTCGGAGGCGGAGGGCTGTACACCCTGACGGTGACCAATACGAACAACGATTGTACGGCTACTTTTTCGGTGGTCGTGCAAACGAACCTGACCCCGCCGATTGCCAACGCGGGTCCGATTGCGGAACTCACCTGCGTGGTCAACCAGGTTCAACTCATCGGCGCCGCTTCGAGCTCCGGTCCCAACTTTACGTACCTCTGGACCACCCAAAACGGGAATATCGTCAGCGGGGCCAATACCATGTTTGCCATTGCCAATGCCCCCGGTCTATACACCCTGACCGTGACCAATACCGTCAACGGTTGTACATCCTCTTCGAATACTTCGGTGATTGTGGACTCAAACGTGCCCATCGCCAATGCCGGTCCTCCGCAGGTGCTCACCTGTGTGATCCCGCAAGTGGCGCTGAACGGCACGCAATCCTCCTCCGGTCCCTTCTTCACCTTTCAGTGGAGCACGACTAACGGAAATATCGTAGCGGGAGGCAATACGCCCACCCCGATCGTCAACCTCCCGGGCACCTACCAACTGACGGTGACCAGCCAGGCCAACGGATGTCAGTCCTCCTCCTTCGTAAACGTAACACAGAATATCGTCCTCCCCACGATCAGCATCCAGCCTCCGGGGGAAGTGAACTGCTTTACGCCGCAGGTGACCATCGATGCGACGGCTTCTACCAGCCAGGGGAATTTATCTTACAGTTGGAATACTGCTACGGGCAACATCGTCAGCGGCCAGGGCACGCTTTCCATCGTCGTCAATGAAGGCGGCACCTATATCCTTACCATCGTCAACAATGCCACCGGGTGTTTGAACGGGGGAGGGGTTACGGTGCAGGAAAACGTCGTCAATCCGGCGCTGGCCATTGCGCCTCCGGGTATCATCTCCTGCGCCACGCCGCAGCTCACGCTCAATACAAACGGCTCTTCGACCGGACCCAATTTCACGTACACCTGGACCACGACAGATGGAAATATCGTCAGCGGACAAGGAGGCCCATCGCCGGTCATATCCAGCGGAGGCACCTACGAACTGACGATCCTGAATACCACAAACAACTGTTCCACCGATGGCCAGATCACGGTTCCGGAAAACGCAGACCTTCCGACGATCAATTTGGCTACCCCGCAGGGCCTGAACTGCACCGTCGACCAAATTCAACTGAACGCGGCCATCGGCAACGGCTCGAACCTGAGCTATGTCTGGTCCACCCTGGACGGAAACTTTGTGTCGGGACAAAATACCCTGAATCCCTTGGTCGACGCACCGGGCTCTTATCAGATCGCGGTGACCAACCCGGCTACCGGCTGCCAAAGTCTGGATCAGGTCGTGGTGAGCCAGGACATTCAGATCCCCGTTTCCGAAGCGGGGCCTGGAGACATCCTGACTTGTGCTGTTACAACTCTGGAACTGGATGGAAGCGCCTCGGACTCCGGCCCCGGGCTCATTTACAGCTGGACCACTCCCAACGGCAACATCCTTTCGGGAGGGAATACCACGACGCCCGAGGTCGATGAACCCGGCAATTACATCCTCACCGTGTCCAACACCTTGAATACCTGCCTTTCTTCGGATACGGTTGCCATTTCCCAGAATATCGCCATCCCGGTGGCCGTGGCGGCGGATCCCATCCTGATGGGCTGCCTCGACCCGGTGGTCACTCTGGACGGTACGGCTTCCTCCTCCGCTTCGCAGATCGTTTACGAATGGACGACCCCCGACGGAAATATCGTCAGCGGCGTGAATACCCTCACGCCCGATGTGGACGCCCCGGGAGATTACACCCTGACCGTGCTCGACACCATAAACGGATGCTTGTCCACGACGGAAATTACGGTGGTCGAAGATGTCGTACTGCCCGGAGTGAACGCGGGCCCGGGAGAGGAATTGACCTGTTTTCTGACCGAATACACCCTGCAGGGATCGCTTTCCGGGCAGGTGAGTAGATTTGATTACGAATGGACTACACAGGATGGAAACATCATCAGTGGAGACCAAACGCTCAACCCCCTGGTGGGAGAAGCAGGTATTTACACCCTGGTAGTCGTAGATACTATTAACGGTTGCACGTCCTCGGCCTCCGTCGAGGTGACCCAGGACGCCAACGTACCGGTGGCGGATGTAGCGCCGTCGAATGCGCTGAACTGCTATTTTCCTATGGTCACGCTCGACGGCACGGGAAGCTCGCAGAGCCCGAACCTCGTGTACTCCTGGTCGACCCCCAACGGCAATTTTGTCGGCGGAACGGGCACCCTGAGTCCTGTGATCGATATGGCTGGCACTTATATCCTGACCATCAGCGATACGGTCAACGCTTGCGTGACCAGCCAGACGGTGCAGATCGCCGCAGATACGGCCGCGCCGGTTTTGGCCATTGCCATGCCCGATCAACTGAATTGCTACCAACCCGAGATCCTGCTCAGCGGATCGGCTAGCGGATTGCCGGATATTACCCTGAACTGGTCTACCAACGGAGGCAATTTTACCGGAAACCAAAATACGCTGAACCCATCGGTGGATCAGCCCGGCTTGTACATACTCGAAGTGACCGATAATCTCAACGGCTGTACTTCCAGCGTTCAGACGCAGGTGGATTCCGATTTTGCCTTACCGGATGTCGATGCGGGCCCCGGTGGGGTCATAAATTGCGCGGATACGGTCCTGGTGCTTTCCGGCGCCGGGAATGGGGGAGGAGCGCCCCTCGAATACCTTTGGACCACTACCGACGGCGATATCGAAAGCGGGGCGGATACGCCCAATCCTTCCATCGTTTCGGGAGGTGCCTATTTACTGACGGTGACCAACCTTCAAAACGGCTGTGCGGATAATTCCAGCGTGTTGATTGACCAGGACGTCGTCTATCCCCTAGCCAATGCCGGTCCCCAGGGCTTGCTGAACTGCTACCAGCCGCAGATCCTGCTGAGCGGAGGCGGATCGTCTGTGGGAGCGAATTTCAGCTATTTTTGGACCACTTCCGATGGGAATATCCTCGCCGGCGCCAACAGTACCCAACCCAGCGTGGGTGGCCCCGGAACCTACGAGCTGACTGTGACGAACACCGTCAACCATTGTGTGAGCAACAGCGCCGTGCTCGTGGTGGAAGATTTCGTCGCCCCCCTCGCCGATGCCGGACCTACGTCTGAGCTTACCTGCTCGATCACGAGCATTGCGCTCAGCGGTATGGCAGACCAGGGGCCGGAATATACCTACACCTGGACCACGATCGACGGGAATATATCGGGCGGTGGAAATACGCTCAACCCGCTGATCGACCAGGCGGGCTCCTACGAACTGGAGGTGTTCAATACGATTAATGGCTGTAGCTCCAACGATCAGGTTGACATTACCACAGGCGTTTCCTTCCCGGTTGCTACGGCTGCTACGGCAGACCCCATTACCTGTGCGGTCACCTCCATCCAACTCAGTGGCCTGGGCTCCGATACCGGACCCGGGTATGGATACAACTGGACGACCACCGACGGAAATATACTTTCCGGGGGTGGCACCCTGGAGCCCTTAGTAGATCAGCCGGGTGAATACATCCTGACGGTCACCAACCTGGCAAACGATTGTTTCAGCACGGTGATGGTCGAGGTGCCGATCGACGTCCAGGCGCCCAATGCGGAGGCAGGGGCTTCCAACCTCCTCACCTGCGCCGTCCAGCAATTGGCTCTTAACGGCGTTGGTTCCTCCACGGGACTGGATTTTACTTACCTCTGGAGCGGCCCGGGCATTCTTTCGGGCGCGAATACGCTTTCACCCACCGTGAACACCCCCGGGACCTACCAGTTGCTCGTCAATAATCTGGATAATGGATGTTCTTCCGCGGACAACGTGGTCATCGACCAGGATATCACTCCTCCGCTGGCCGCGGCTTCCACCCCGGGGCTCCTGACCTGCGCGGTTACTACCCTGTCCCTGAGTGGAAGCGGATCGAGCACAGGCGCCATTTACGCATACTCCTGGACGAGCCCCGACGGAAATATCCTCTCCGGCGCCTCGACCCTGGCCCCGCTCATCAACGAGCCGGGAACCTACAACCTCAATGTGCTCAATAACTTCAACGGTTGCTCCACCCCGGCTACCACTACGGTGCTGCAAAACATCGTGGCCCCGACGGGCGATGCGGGCACGGCGGCCGATCTGACCTGCACGGTGACTACCCTTACCTTGAGCGGAACTGCGAGCGGGAGCAGTCCAAACCTGTCTTACAACTGGACTTCCACCGACGGAAATATTATATCGGGCGGAAATACCCTCACGCCCCAGATCGACGAACCGGGAACCTACGTGCTGAATATCGTCGATTTGGACAACGGCTGCTCTTCCTCCGACCCGATACTCGTGGAGGAAAACACCGTGTTGCCGGTCGTCGTGGTGGCCAATCCAGGGCTGCTGACCTGCGCTCAGGAACAGGTGACCTTGAATGGTTCCGCTTCTGATACCGGCGCCGATTTCGACCTGATTTGGACCACCTCCACCGGCAATATTGTAGTCGGGGGGCTGACCCCCAACGCGACCGTCGATGAGCCGGGCACGTACACCCTGACGATCACCAACGATATCAACGGTTGTATCAACAGCATGAATGTTCAGGTGAGCCAGGACATCGTCCAGCCCACGGTGGACGCGGGCGTCGATTTTACCCTTCCCTGTTTTGAGGATATGACCTTCCTGCAGGGGAGCGCCACCGCTGCCACGACCAGCCTGCAATACCTATGGACGACAGGAGACGGACAGATCGCATCGGGGGGCAATACCCTCAACCCGGGCGTCACGACCGGAGGCACCTATTTGCTGAGCGTGACCAACCTGGTAAACGGCTGCTCCAACGCCGATCAGGTGGTAGTGATCCAGGATATTCCGGCCAATCCGGCTTTTGTGGCCGACCAGCCTCCCTGCCATGGAGACCGGGGGCAAATAGAGGTTCTCGGGGTAAGCGGGGGCACGCCTCCCTATTTGTATTCGATCAACGGCGGGTTTAGCTTTCAGTCGAGTCCCTTGTTTACAGGCCTGGGGCCAGATGTCTACACCATCCTGATCCAGGATGCCCTTGGCTGCGAAACCGATCCGGAGATCCAGGCCATTGTGGAGCCGGCTCCCATCGTTTTGGAAGTAGATGCCACGGTGGAATTGCTGCAAGGTGATTCCTATCAGCTGGATGTGCAGGTCAACCTGCCGGACAACCAGATCGGGCTGATCACCTGGACGCCGGCTTCCGGTTTGAGCTGTGCGGACTGCCTCGACCCCATCGCCACGCCGCTTCAAACCCTGCTCTATAAAGTAGAGGTGGTGGACGAAAACGGATGCCTCGGGACCGCTTCGGTGCAGTTTTTCGTGGATGAAAGGCCCCAGATCTACGTGCCGAACATTTTCTCCCCGAACGGAGATGGGGAGACCGACGTGTTCCACATTTTCGCCCGCGACGAGAACATCCTCGAGATCCGGTCCTTCCTGGTGTTCAACCGCTGGGGCGAATCGGTTTGCGAATACTACCATTTCCTCCCGAACAATCCGGCTTACGGCTGGGACGGGGTCCACAGGGGCCAGCCGGTAAACCCGGCGGTATTTGCCTGGTTTGCGGAAATCGAGTTTATCGACGGAAGGGTCGAGTTGTTTGAAGGGGATGTGACGTTGATAAGATAACGCGAGGTTTTTTATTCAACCGCTTCGCGGTTGCTTCGCCTAAATATTCATAACCCAGGATTGCATCCTGGGCTATGAATATTTAATCCCTTCGGGATTGATTCCTACGCAAAAAACCCTGAAAGGCCTGCCTGCCGGTAGGCAGGGTTTAATATTCATAGCCCCCGATGAAATCGGGGGTCAAAGGGTGTATGTTGTTTGGACAACCGCATAGCGGTTGAATGTGTGTAAAAAAGAAAAGCCCTCCGGAAGAACTCCAGAGGGCTTTTCTTTTAAAATTAAACCGGTTCTTTTTAACGCTGAACCTGGAAGCGCTCGCTGCGAGTGCCTTTTTCGGTGGTCACCTTGAGGAAGTAAGCGCCGTTTGCAAGGCCGCGAACATCGAAGGTAGCCGTTTGCTGCTTCACGTTATCGAGGATTTTGGTGCCGAGCAGTTTGCCGTTCAGGTCGAACATTTGCACGGTTACATCTTGCATAACTTCTGTGAAGTTCATATCCAGGCTGATCTCGTTGCTCACCGGGTTGGGGAACACGGAGAAGGCGCCATCCAGCAGGATGTCATTCGCGCTGCTCGGTTCGCCAAAGCTGAAGCGGACCACGGGAACCACGTCAAAGCCGAAGCCTACCGTGGAGTAGGGTTCTTCAGACAGGTTGCCTGCAACGCCCAGCAGGGAGCCGTAGCGGGGGGCGCCGGCTTGTTCGGAGCTGGAAATCATGCCACCGTAGTTTATATCCTGGGAGAAGCCCATATCGATGGTGGTACCTTCCTGATCGGTTTGGAATTCCACCATGACGATATAGCCGGTTTCGTCTTCCAGAGCAACCGGATTACCGGCCAGGGTGGTAATCGGTAGGGCAATGATCTCATCTACCAACTCTTCACCTGTCAGGGCATAGATCATCGTGGCGATGGAGTTGCCGCGCTCGGTCGGGTTGGCTTCGCCATCGGCGTTCTCATCTTCCCCATTTGTAAATGGAGACGGTCACGTTTTCGCCTGCAAGAGCAACCGGAACTTCCAGGGCGAAGAACACGTACTTGAAGATGTTATCACCGGCTTCCGGCACGTAGAAGTAGTTGCCGTATGCCCAGGACCATGCCTCTCCCACATCCCAGTTGCTACCGGCAGGGCGGTTGGCAAAACCGCTGGTTTCCTTGGCGAACAAGGTATCGTTGACCAGGAATTCAAAGCTCGCCGAGTTGTCGGCTGGGTTGGAATCCACGGCATCGGCGGTGAGCGTATAGGTGCCGGTGTAGGCGCCCATTTCGGTAGGCGTGTATGTTCCTAAAAAAGGAACATCATATGCAAAGGTGTCGACGGCGATGGCGCCGTAATTGAGATCTTCCGTGAAGACGACGTTTCCACCTTCGTCTTCCAGTGTGAGGTTAAGCGTCACGTTGGTCTGATCGGCACTACCCACGTTCACGACATCGGCCAGGAAGCCGAAAGGCTCCACCATACTCAGGGGCCAGAACAGGTTGGGAGCTACGGCAAACCAGTTGGTTACCTGCATGTCGTTGGGCGGGGTCGGGTTCTCCTCGTAGAGGCCGATGTCGTCGAGGCTCCACTGATATTCCCAGTTGCCGCTCCATTCCCATTGGAGATAAACCGTAGCTGAACCAGCGGCCGTAGCGGAGATATCCAGGACTACCACTTCCGGGTTGCCGGACCAGCGGACCGTAGTCGTGAGGTCGGGGTAGGGGGTGTAAGTGGTCCAGACGGTGTTGTCCGTACTTACGCGCAGTACTGCACCGGTGACGGCGCTTACTGTGAACACGCCAATGTGGGATTGAAACTCGACCCATACCTCGGAAAGAGCGCTGCAGTCGATAGCCGTGGTGGTAAAGCGGACGATATGGTCGTTTGCAAGTTGGCCGTATTCATCGGAATCGCAGCTCACAAAACCATTGGCTGCAGTAGTGGCGGCAAAGGGAGCCTGTACGTTAATGGCATCGTTGAACCAGGAGGGGCAGGAGTCGCCGCCATTGGTTTGCGGATCGTTGCACCATTCGAAGATCACACCCTGGCCGGAAGCGTCGACGTTGGTCCAGCCTGCCGGAATACCGCCTGCAAAATCCTCGGTCCAGAAAGGGGTCTGGCCCTGGAGGGAGACCGTTAAAGCAAGGAGTGTGCTCAATAATACTCCAAAACGAAGAGTAGCTTTAATCATGATAATGAAAGTTTTAGTTAAAAAAATCGTCCACCCCCCACATGGAGGAGTGGACGAAACCTAATCCAAAAAATTATTTTTGTACAACAAACATTTCGGTTGTATAGCCGTAATCGGTGTCAATGCGAACGAGATAGGAGCCATTTGCTAAATTAGCCGTATTAAAGGAAGTGCTCACCTCTTTCAGGTTCTGGAATTCCCGAACGCCGAAAGATTTTCCGGTCATGTCGAGCAATTCGATGCGTACGAGGGAGGACGTTTCCTTTAGAGTAACGTCAAAGGCCACGTAATCGTTGGCTGGGTTGGGAGAAATATTCAGTACCTCGGCCGGGTTGAGCAGTTCTTTGACCTCGTCGACTATTTTGAGGCTGATCCGGACAGAGGGCACGCCTCCTCCGGTGAAACCTGCCGAGCCGTATGGCTCTTCATCCAGGTTCCCATTGATCCCCAACATGCGGCTATAACGGGGCTTCCCATCCAGGTCAGACCGGAAGGTCATCGCATCGTAGTCGACGGCGATGCTATGTCCGAATGACAAGGTGCTGCCTGTTTCATCCGTGGCGAACTCGACCATGACAAGGTACTGGGTATCATCCTGAAGGGGTACATCCTCGCCCAAAAGGGTTTTCACGGGAAGAGAGATCAAATTTTCGAACATCTCGTCGCCGGTGATGGTATAGATCATGGTTGCTACCGGCTCGCGTTCGCCTGGATCGGCCTGTGCGTCTTCATTGTCATCGGTCCATTCGTAGACCCGGATGGTCAGGTTTTCCCCTGCAAATGCGGCGTTGCCCTCTACAGAGAACCACACATTACTGAAGAAGTAATTTCCGGCTTCCGGCACGTAGAAGTAGTTGCCATAAGCCCAGGACCAAGGCTCGTCTACGTCCCAGTTACCACCAGCCGGTAAAACCGCAGAGGTGGGAGCGATTTCTTTGGCAAAGAGCGTATCCCCAACGGAAAATTCGAAGGTAAGGGAGTTGTTATCCGGCTCCAGGTCGGCAGAGTCTGCGCTGATCGTATAGGTTCCCGTATAAACGCCCATTTCAGTGGGGAGGAAGCCCGCGCCAAGGAAAGGTTCGTTTTCAATGGTGGAGTCGATGGGAACGGTCCCGTACCCGAGGTCTTCGGTGTACACGACATTGCTGCCCTCGTCTTCGATGGTAATATTCAGGTTGACGTTGGTTTGCGGCTGGCTCCCGAGGTTGGTGATGTCGCTCAGGAAGCCGAATGTTTCCACCATAGCCAAAGGCCAGATCAGGTTAGGCGCTACCGCAAAGAAGTTTTCATTCACCTGCAAATCGTGGGGAGGACGCTCGAGGAGCTTGATATCATCGAGTACCCAGAAATAGAAGTCGGAACTCCAGGTAAAGCGGAGGAGGAAATTGGCAGAACCTTGTACGCCCGGGATCGGAACGGTTTTTTCCGCGTCGTTGGCGCCGTACTGGTTTACGTTTTGCCCATCTCCGACATTCACAGGAGCCGCCCAGGTGGTGCCGTTGTCTGTGCTCCAGGTAACGGATGCCCGGAAGTTGCCCGGTGCGCCGGAGGACACGTTGAGGAAACGAAGGAATTGGTTAAACTGCAGCGACACAGGCGCGGTCACGGCAGACAGGTCGATGTTGGGGGAGGTCAGGTGGCAGATAAAAGGCACGTAGGGCGGGCCGGAAGGCACATTGGTGGTGCTTCCCTGCGTGGTATAAAAGTCTGCGTTGAAGATCATACTCCCATTGGCCACGGTCGGAGATTGAATGGTCGGTGCGATGGCGGTATTGAAAAAAGCGCCAGTATTAGCGGCGCCGGTTGCACTCCAGGCCCATTTGTTATCGGACCAGTCCCAGAAAGAGGAGTCGAGCGGAGAAACCGGCGAGGCTACCCAGCCGTTGGCGCTTCCGTTAAACTCTTCCGTATATATTACGGTTTGCCCGCGAAGGTTGACGGACAAAAAGAGTAACGTAGCAAGCGAAAGAACAGCATAAAGATTCTTCATAGAATAATTTGTTTGATGATCAAATTTTAGGTAAAACTAGTGAAAAAAAGATGTCTTTTTGCGACGGAATAACCCAAAGTCGTATTCGTTACATTTCGGCTTTTAAGCATCCTTTTGAGAACTTTCGTATTCAAATAATAGTTCCGTCCTGTCAACAGGAACCACGCCCACTTTTTCGCAGACCAAACCGCCCGCCATATTGGACAATTGGGCGATCTCATCCAATCCCAGTCCCCCCGCCATCCCGAGCGCCGCCACGCTGATCACCGTATCTCCGGCGCCGCAGACATCCGAGATAATTCGGGGCCGGGCTCCTTCCATCCGGTGATATCCTTCCTCTTCGATAAACAGACCCCGGTCCGACAAGGTGATCAGCGTGATCTCATGGCCGAGCTTTTCTCTCATGAAATGGGCTGCCTTTTGAAGAGAATCGGATTCCGGTTCGATAGGGAAGGGGAGGCTGTCCCGCACCTCCTTCAGGTTGGGTTTGAAAAGGGTCACCCCACGGTAAGCCCAGAAATTCTTCTTTTTCGGGTCCACTGCGGTACTAATTTTTCGTTTGGTTGCGTCCCCGATCAGGGAGCCGATCACTTCTTCCGTCAATACTCCTTTGTTGTAATCTTGAAACACGATCAGGTCGATCTCTTTTTCGCGAAGCAAGCTGGAAATGCGGTCCAAAAAAAGCGCGGTTTCCCTTTCCGAAAGATCCCCGTCGTATTCCCGGTCGATCCGAACCAGGTGCTGGTGCTGAGCCATGACCCTGGTTTTCAGGGTGGTAGGTCGCGATGGCATGCGCACCAGCCCTTCCGTGGAAAGTCCGTGGAGGGGAAGCAGGTCCGCAAGTTGGAGCCCCTCCGCGTCGTCCCCGATCGCCGAACAAAGGATGGGACGAGCGCCCAGGCTTATAAGGTTGAGGGCCACGTTTCCGGCGCCCCCCAATCTGTTTTCCTCCGATTGAAAATGAACCACCGGCACCGGCGCTTCCGGCGATATACGCTCCACCTTTCCGGAAATATACCGGTCCATCATCACATCGCCCACCACCAGCACTTGCAGGCGGCTGAAGCGATCCATTATTTCTGAGGCTCTGAGCATTGCTGACTCTTTAGGAGTTGAAAAGTTGAAAAGTTTAAAGTTTAAGTCACGCCTTTTTGGCTTTGCCAAAAAGAAATTCAACTTTTCAACTTTTCAACTTTTCTAAATATTCGATGATCAAGCGAGTAGCGCCTTGCTGCTGACGCAAAACCGCCAGTCCTTTTTCGGAGGCGTCTTTTCGGTTTTCTTCGTTTGTCAAAAAGGTCATTCGATTTATAAACTCTTCTGCGTTGCGGAAGGCCCAGGCAGCGCCGGCTTCCTGCAAGAGAGCAGCCTCCCTGAATTTTTCATGCCTGGGTCCAAACAGGACGGGCAGGCCCTGCGCCATGGGTTCGAGGATGTTGTGGATGCCTTTTCCAAAACCACCTCCTATATAGGCTACATGGCCGTATCGGTAAACGAATGCCAACATGCCGATGGTGTCGAGGATCAGGATTCGGGCAGCCGTTTGCTCCTTTCCCGCTCCGGTAAACCGGATCGCGGGCTCCCCCAGGCGCTGGATGAGCGAGCGGATCGTTTCTTCTCCGATCTCATGCGGCGCCAGGATACATTTCCAGCCTTCGGAGGAAGGGTCCCGGAGCCATTTTACCAGTATCTGTTCGTCGGGCGGCCAGGCGCTTCCGGCTACCAGGATTTTGCCGTCGCGGCAAAAATCATCCAACAGCTTCCATTCCTTTTTTTCTTCCGCCATCGCCAGCACCCGGTCGATACGGGTGTCGCCCGCAACCACTGCTCCCGTAACTCCGATCCTGTCCAGCAAGCCTTTGGAGGCTTCATCCTGCACGAAGATACGCTCGGGCAAGAATAACATTTTTCGAAAAAATCCTCCCCAAAACTGAAAAAAAGCCTGACCGGGACGAAAAATGGCGGATATCAAAAGGGTAGGGATGCCCCTATTACCAAGTTCTTTCCAAAAAAAATGCCAGAATTCGTATTTCACAAAAACGGCCATATCCGGGCGCAACAAACCGAGGAAATCGCGGGCATTGGCCGGGGTATCCAGCGGCAGGTAAAACACTCCATCTACGGTAGCGTAGTTTTTTCGCATCTCATACCCGGACGGAGAGAAAAACGTGAGCACCAGCCGGATATCGGGCATCTCCCTGCGGATTGCCTCCAAAACGGGCCGTCCCTGCTCGAATTCGCCGAGGGAAGCGCAGTGCATCCAGAGCAATTTGCCTTCCCCGCGTTGCCATGCTCCCACTTTTTGCCTCCAGTTTTTCCTTCCTTCCACCCATGCCTTCGCCTTGGGGTGGAATAAGGCCCCCAGCTTTATCAATAGGCCGTAGGCGTGGAGGGAGAAGAGGTAGATGGCTTGCAATGTTTAGAGGGTTTAGAGGGTTTAGAGGGTTTAGCAGGTTTAGAAAAGACTAAACTTTCTAAACCTGCTAAACCCTCTAAACTATGCACTTCAATAATACACAGCTTCCCCCCCATCTCCCAAATAAAACGGCAGGATCCAGCCCAGGCGGATGCCGAAGAGCAGGTCGAGGCGGGAGGCGTTATCGGTGGCCATTTCGTCGGTGTTCCAGTCGCGGCGGCTTTGGGTGAAACCTTGCATGAATTCCAACCCGGCGTAGAAATTGACGCGGCGGTTGAGGCTGAAATGTTGGTAGCCGATAAATTCCTTGAGGCCCAGGCCGTTGGTCAGCCGGTCGTATCCTTTTTTATATTCCGGCCGGAGGGCGGGCACGTAGGCCTGCGGGTCGTCCTGGATGCGGATTTTATGTTGCAGAAGGCCGGCGCCCAGGCTAAAACGGAGGCCGGAGCGTTTGTTGCCGGGGAAAAGCGGAAACAGCTTGCCGATGGAAGCCCCCAACCAGAAGCCTCGCTCCCGCAGAGCAATATTGGCAGGCCCGCCGTCGTCGGCGAAGATGTAGCCTTCGGGGCTGCGGAGCGGGGCCAGCACGTCGGGTATGACCGATTGGCCGAAGAGCAGCTGGCCTTCTACTTCCATCATCCAGTTGGATTTGAGGAATAGCTGCAAACCGATGCTGGTGTTGAAATTGCTCCCGAATCGATCGGCCAGGTCGCCACCGGGCCACTGGATACCGTAAGTCAGTGGCAGCGCCAGGACGGCCCCCTCGTTGGAGGTAAACGTCTGGGTCTGGGCCTGTAAATCCGATTGCGTCCAGATACCGGCGAGGGCAATCAACGCGAATACCTTGCTAATGGAAGACATTCCCTGAATTTTTGTTACTTAAACGGCGAAAGATAACCGCCTGCTGCCAGAATGCCAATTTAGCTTGACTATATTTGCAGCTTGAAGCAAATCAAGATTATGACCCCGAACACGCCCACCCATCCCATCGCCATGGTCGATCTGGAGGCTCAGTACCAAAAGATCAAGCCCCAATTGGACCAGGCCATTCAGCAAGTGATCGATTCTACCCAATTCATCAACGGCCCACAGGTGGGTCAATTCGCCCGCAACCTGGCCCAATACCTCGGCGCGGGCAAGGTGATCCCCTGCGCCAACGGCACCGACGCGCTCCAGATCGCGCTCATGGCCCTGGGCCTGAAGCCCGGAGACGAGGTGATCACAGTACCTTTCACCTTCGTTGCTACGGCCGAGGTGATTGCCCTGCTGGGGCTCAAGCCCGTTTTCGTCGATGTCCATCCGGACACTTTTGTGATCGATGAAAACAAGATCGAGGAGGCCATTACGTCCAGGTCGCGTTGCATCATTCCCGTGCATCTGTTCGGGCAGGGCGCCAATATGGAGGCGATCATGCGGATCGCCCAAAAACACAATCTCTACGTCGTCGAAGATAATGCCCAGGCCATTGGGGCCGACTACCGTTTTGCCGACGGCAGGACCCAAAAATTCGGTACGATCGGGCATATCGGATGCACCTCCTTTTTCCCATCCAAAAACCTGGGCGCCTACGGCGATGCCGGGGCCCTGTTTACCAACGACGAGGCGCTGGGGGAAGAGATCTCCCTGATCGTCAACCACGGGATGAAGGTGCGCTACTACTACGATTCCATCGGCGTCAATTCGAGGCTCGATACCTTACAAGCCGTGATCCTGGACGTGAAACTACCGCATCTCGACGAATACAACGCCGCCCGCCAGGCCGCTGCCGCACGCTACGACCGGGCTTTTTCGGGTCTTCGAGGCGTGACGGTCCCGAAAGTCGCCCCATATTCAAACCATGTTTACCATCAGTACACCCTGACCCTGGAGGAGGGCCGCGACCGCCTGAAGGATCACCTTCAAGGCGCCGGCATACCTACCGGGGTGTACTACCCCGTGCCGCTGCACGTTCAGAAGGCCTACCGCGGTTATGGATACAAGGAGGGCGATTTTCCGGTATCGGAATCTCTGGCCCATAAGGTCCTTTCTCTTCCGATGCATTCCGAACTGGGCGGAGAAGTGCAGGATTACATTATCGAACAAACCATCAAAGGCCTTTCTCTGTGAAAAGAATTCTGATCACCGGCGCGGCCGGCTTTTTGGGCTCGCACCTGTGCGACCGCTTTATCCGCGAAGGATATCAGGTCATCGGTATGGATAACCTCCTGACCGGCAACCTGGACAACATCGCCCATTTGTTCCCCCTCAAGGAGTTCGAATACTACCACCACGACGTCACGAAATTCGTCCACGTACCGGGCGACCTGCACTACATCCTGCATTTTGCATCCCCCGCCAGTCCCATCGACTACCTGAAAATGCCCATTCAGACCCTGAAAGTCGGGGCAATGGGTACGCACAATCTCCTCGGCCTCGCCAAGGCAAAAAATGCCCGGATACTGGTAGCTTCTACTTCGGAGGTGTACGGCGATCCGCTGGTGCATCCGCAAACGGAGGAGTATTGGGGCAATGTCAATCCGGTGGGGCCTCGCGGCGTGTACGACGAAGCCAAGCGCTATATGGAAGCCATTACGATGGCCTACCACAGTTTTCATCAGGTGGAAACCCGGATCGTTCGCATTTTTAATACCTACGGTCCGAGGATGCGCATGGAAGACGGCCGGGCGTTGCCCGCCTTTTTCTCCCAGGCCATCCGAGGCGAAGGGCTCACCGTATTTGGCGACGGCTCGCAGACGCGCTCTTTTTGCTATGTGGACGACCTGGTCGACGGCATTTACCGGCTCCTGCTGAGCGATTATCCCAACCCGGTCAACATCGGCAACCCGGCGGAGATCACGATCCTCGAATTTGCCGAGGAGATCATAAAACTTGTGGGAAACCCCAAGGCCCATATCATCTACAAGTCCCTTCCCGCCGACGACCCCAAGATCCGCCAGCCGGATATTACCAAGGCCAGGAAGCTTTTGGGTTGGGAGCCGAAAGTGGGGAGAGAGGAGGGCTTGCTGAAGACGTATGAATATTTTAAAAAGGTGGTGAATCCCGCAGTTGAAAAGTTGAAAAGTTGAATGGTGGAAAAGAAAACTATCCTCATTACCGGCGGCGCCGGCTTCATCGGATCGCACGTCGTGCGTCATTTTGTAAACCAATATCCGGATTATCGGGTCGTCAACCTGGACCTGCTGACTTATGCGGGCAACCTGGAGAACCTGCGGGATGTGGAGGGCAAATCGAATTATTCGTTTGTCAAGGGGGATATTTCCGACCCGGCTTTCCTGGATCAATTGTTTGAGGCAAACGACTTTTCCGGTATCATCCACCTGGCGGCAGAGTCGCACGTGGATCGTTCCATCGCCGATCCGATGGCTTTTATCCGCACGAATATCATCGGCACGGTGGAGTTACTCAATGCCTGCCGCAGACATTGGAAGGATTTCGGGGGAAAACGGTTTTACCACGTATCTACCGACGAGGTATACGGAAGCCTGGGCGAAACCGGGTTTTTCACGGAAACGACGCCCTACGATCCCCGTTCTCCCTACTCCGCTTCCAAGGCCAGCTCGGATTTTCTGGTGAGGGCCTACCACCACACCTACGGGTTGCCGGTGGTGCTTTCCAATTGCTCCAATAATTACGGTGCCTACCAGTTTCCCGAAAAACTCATTCCGCTCATCATCCACAATATCCGCCAGAACAAGCCCCTGCCGATCTACGGCGACGGAAAATACACCCGCGACTGGCTCTGGGTCCTGGACCATGTCAGTGCCATTGACGCGGTCTTCCACCGCGGCGAAGCGGGAGAGACCTACAATATCGGCGGGAATAACGAATGGAAGAACATCGACCTGGTCCACCTGCTCTGCGATACGGTGGATGAGCGCATGGGCCACACGCCCGGAACCGCCCGCGAACTGATCACCTTCGTGAAAGACCGTCCCGGCCATGACCGCCGCTATGCGATCGATTCACAAAAAATCCAGACCCAACTGGGTTGGTCGCCTTCGATGAGTATGCAGGAAGGCCTCCGCCAAACGGTCGATTGGTATTTCGACCATTCCGAATGGCTGGAGCACGTCACTTCGGGGGCGTATCAGGGGTATTATGAAGCAACAATAGTCAAAAGAAAAGTAAAGTTTAAATTGGGACCAAGGCGCGACTTCGCCTTGGTCCCAACTTTTCAACTTTTCAACTTTTCAACTTTTCAACTCAAAATTGCCGTAACGCCCGGCAACTCCTTCCCTTCCAGTAATTCGAGCATAGCGCCGCCGCCGGTGGAGACGAAGCTGATTTGGTCTTCGAGGCCGAGTTGGTTGAGGGCCGCTACCGAATCGCCGCCACCTACGAGGGAGAAAGCGCCGTTTGAGGTGGCTTTGGCAACTGCCTCCGCAATGGTTTTGGTACCGTTTGCGAAGTTGGGCATTTCAAAGACCCCCATGGGGCCGTTCCAGAGTATGGTTTTGGAGGACAGGATCGCCTTGGTGAAGGCCTCGCAGGCCTTGGGACCGATATCCAGGCCCATCCATCCGTCGGGGATGGACTTGCTGTCGGTCGTTTGGCGCTGGGCTTCATTGGCAAACTGGTCGGCGATGACCGAGTCTTCGGGGAGGAGGAAGTTGACCCCTTTGTCTTTGGCTTTTTTCAGCAACTCTTTTGCCAGATCCAGGCGATCGTCTTCGACCAGCGATTTGCCGATGGCGCCACCCTGAGCTTTCACAAAGGTATAGGCCATTCCTCCGCCGACGATGATGTTGTCGGCCAGGCCGATGAGGCGGTCGAGGAGCAGGATCTTGTCGGAGACCTTGGCGCCGCCGATGATGGCGGTCAGCGGCCGGTCGGGGTGTTCGAGCACCTTTTTGCCGTTTTTCACCTCCTCGTCCATCAGGTAGCCAAAACCCTTGGCCTCGGGACCGAAAAATTTGGCCACGGTGGTCGTGGATGCGTGGGCGCGGTGGGCTGCGCCGAAGGCGTCGTTGATGTAGATATCGGCAAGGGCTGCCCACTCGCGGGCCAGGTCTTCGTTTCCTTTTTTCTCTCCGGGGTGGAAGCGGGTGTTTTCCAACAGCAGGACCTCGCCCGGTTTAAGCGCAGCCGCCATTTTCGCGGGCTTTTCGCCGGTTAGTTCGTCGCAGAACTGCACCGGACGGTTCAGCACTTTGGAAAGGTGGCTCAGCAGGTGCCGCTGGGTGAATCGCTCCACATCGACCGATCCGTCGGGTTTGAATTTTTCATCCGGCCGGCCGAAGTGGGAGAGGAGGATGAGTGCGCCGCCCTGGTCGAGGATGTGGTTGAGGGTGGGCAAAACAGCCTGAATGCGGGTGTCGTCGGTGATCTGGAATTGCTTGTCAACGGGTACGTTGAAGTCGACGCGAACCAGCACCTTCTTGTTATTGAAAGCGAAGTTTTTCATAATCGTAAACCGCTAAGGCGCAAAGGCGCAAAGAAAACGCGAAGCAGTCTTTGCGTCCTTTGCGCCTTTGCGGTGAAGAAAGAATTAATCCAGAATCTTGATAGCGAGGTCGGACAGGCGGGAGCTATAGCCCGCCTCGTTGTCGTACCAGCCGACTACTTTCACCGTATTGCCGATGACCATGGTCAGTTCGCTGTCGAAGATACAGGAATGCGTATTGCCGATGATATCGGCGGAGACGATGGGGTCGATGCAGTATTCGAGGATTCCTTTCATGGGGCCTTCGGCCGCTTTTTTGAAGGCGGCGTTGATCTCGTCCACCGTGCAGGTTTTGCGGACGATGACGGTAAAGTCGGTCACGGAACCATCCGGAACGGGCACGCGCATGGCGTTGCCGTTGAGTTTGCCCTTGAGGTGCGGAAGCACTTCGCCCACGGCTTTGGCCGCGCCGGTGGAAGTCGGCACGATGGAAACCGCTGCGGCGCGTGCGCGGCGCAGGTCTTTATGGGGGGCGTCCTGGATGTTCTGGTCGGCCGTATAGGCGTGGATGGTGGTCATGAACCCGCTTTCGATGCCGAAACTATCGTCGAGCACCTTGACCATCGGGGCCAGGCAGTTGGTGGTGCAGGAAGCGTTGGAATAGATGGAGGAAGCTGCGGTGACTTTGTCGGAATTTACCCCGAGTACGATCGTGGGGATATTTCCTTTGGCCGGGGCGGAAATGACCACTTTTTTGGCGCCGGCCTGCAGGTGCATGGAGGCTTTTTCCTCATCGGTGAAGCGGCCGGTGCACTCCAGCACCAGGTCGATGTTGAGTTCTTTCCAGGGTAGTTTGGTGGGGTCTTTCTCGGCCAGCGCGTGGATGGCTTTGCCGTTTACGTGGAGAAAAGAATCGTCGGCGCTGACGGTTCCGTTAAATTTTCCCTGGACGGAGTCGTATTTGAGCAGGTGGGCAAGCGTCGGGTTATCGGTTAGATCGTTAATGGCGACCACTTCGACGTCCTTGTGCTCGAGGAGATAGCGAAAGGTCAGACGGCCGATGCGTCCGAAGCCATTGATTGCAATGCGTTTTGCCATAATAACTGTATATTTGGTGAGATAAAATCTTGGTGTAAAAATAACAATAAGAACCTTGCCTTCAAATGACTTTAGTCAATCCGGCGGCGAATTTACGAAAAACCTCAGGGATAAAAGAGCCACAATTTTTTTAAAAATATTTGCATTCAACATAAAACCTTATAAATTTGCAACGCTTTTGGAAGGAACCTCGCCGGGTTTCAGGTTGTTAGGACCTTCGGCGGGGCTACATCAAAAAACGGTCCGTTCGTCTAGGGGTTAGGACATCACTCTTTCACAGTGGAGACACGGGTTCAATTCCCGTACGGACTACAACCCATCTAAAAGGCCTTCCATTCGGGAGGCCTTTTTTTATCCCCTTTTTTGAGTACCTTTGCCGGATTGATTGACCCATGCCGATCCCATGAAAAAGTTACTATGTCCACGCAGGGTTTCTCTTCCTGCTTTCCGCTTTTTCCCTCCCGCTTTCTGCGCAAATCACCTCCGGCGGACAGCCCGTTTTTTTGGACGACCAGTTCCAGATGGCCCGAGGGCCAATAGAGCTCAGCGAATACCAATTGCCGACTCCGGATCTGGAAAAATACAGACTCCTCAACGAACAGCATCCCGATAACCCCCTGGGCGCCGCCCCGGTGAAAGTATCGCTGAACCTGGAAAACGCCGGCCAATGGCTCGAACTGGGCAACGGCGACCGCCTCTGGCTCCTGAAAGTAAAAGGTGTGGGAGCGAAAGGACTGGCTATTCTATACGACGACTTTTATCTCCCGCCGGGCGGCAAACTCTTCATGTTCGATCCGGATGGACGCGAAATATTAGGGGCCTACGACGCCCGTCACAATAAAGACAGCCGCCGATTTGTCACCGGGTTTGTCGAAGGCGAAACCGCCATTCTGGAATATTACGAACCTAAATTCCAACGGGGCAAGGGCGCTTTATCCATCTTTCGCATCGACTACGCCCTGTCTTTCGATATGCTGAACAGGGGCGCCGGCTTTGGTTTCGGCGAATCGGACTCCTGCCAGGTGAACGTCAACTGCCCGATAGGCTCCATTTGGCAGGACGAAAAGCGCGGCGTGTGCCGGGTGCGGATGGTGCTCGGAAGAAGGGATGGGCTGGTGCAGCGGCTCCCTCGTCAACAATGCGAACAACGACGGAACGCCCTATGTGCTGAGCGGTTTCCACTGCCAGGACGGCTTTACCCCCCTTTACGACTTTTGGCGTTTCGATTTCCACTACGAAGGCGAGCCCTGCGAAAACCCCGCCCAGGAGCCGGGTTATTTGTCCATCATCGGCTGCGAGCAGCGCGCCGGGAGGCAGGAGTCCGACTTTTTGCTGGTCGAATTGTCCATACCCGTGCCGCTTTCCTTCAATGTGCATTTCAACGGCTGGAACCGTACCGCCACTCCGCCGAGCATGGGGATATTGATCCACCATCCGAAGGGCGATATCAAAAAGATCTCGATGGACGACGATCCGCTGGTCGTCCACCCCAACTCCATCACCTGGAGTAACGGCGTGACCACTCCGGCCAATCACCATTTGAAGGCCATCCTCGACACGGGCAGTTTCCAGCCCGGTTCCTCCGGCGGCCCGCTCTTCAACGGGAATGGGCAGATTGTGGGTCAGCTACACGGCGGTTTTGAGGGCTGCGAGCAGGTCACCGTTTTCTCAGGCCGCTTCCACCTGTCCTGGGATGCGGGCGCCACGCCGGCCGAGCGCCTGCGCGACTGGCTCGATCCGGACAATACCGGCCTCATGAGCCTCGAAGGCTTTCAGCCTCCGGCGCCGACGGGCATTTCCATTTCGGGAAGGGTAAAAACCTCTTACAACAATAAAGGCGTGGCCGGGGTCACGGTCGTCTGCATCGGCGCGGATACCCTCACGACGCTGACGGACACGACGGGGACGTATATTTTCGAGGAGCTTCCCATCGGGGAGGATTTCCTGATCGGCTGTTCCAAAACCTCGGGCCTGGTCAACGGCGTCACGACCCTCGACCTGGTCTCTATCAAAAAGCATATCCTGCTGATCGACCTGCTCGACAACCCCTACAAAGTCATCGCCTCCGATGCCAACCGTACCAACATCGTAACCACTTTGGACATGGTCGACATCACCAAGATGATCCTGGGGGTCGTGCCGGGCTTCCCGAACAATACCTCCTGGCGCTTCATTCCCTCGGAATATGTGTTCCCCGACCCGAACAACCCCTTCAGCAGCCCGATCCCCAACGCCTATGCCTTCCCCAACCTGGTTTTCGACATCCTCTACCTCGATTTTTACGGCGTAAAGGTCGGGGATTCCAATTTTTCGGCAAATCCATACGATTAGTTATGAGTTTTTAATTTTTAGTTTTTAGTTGAAGACACCCAAATAACTAAAAATTAAAAACTAAGAACTAAAAACTAAAAACTAAGCCTCCCCATGCTAAGCCCCCAATCAACTATAAACCTCCGCGGCCACCTGTTAGACCTCACTACCCCCCAGGTGATGGGCATCCTCAACCTGACGCCGGACTCGTTTTTCGCCGGAAGCAGGATGTCGGGGACAGATGCCTTGCTGGAAAAGGCGGAGCAAATGCTCTCCGAGGGAGCGAGTATCCTGGATTTGGGGGGGATGTCGTCCCGCCCGGGGGCGGAAATGATTTCGGAGGAAGAAGAACTGCGCCGGGTCGTACCGGCCGTAGAAGCCCTCCTCAAGCGCTTTCCGGATGCCTTGCTCGGTCGATACCGTGCGGTCGAGGGTGGCGAGGGAGTCTGTTCAGGCAGGCGCAGCGATGATCAACGATATCTCCGCCGGGCGACTCGACCCCGCCATGTACGAAACCGTCGCTTCTCTGCGCGTGCCCTACGTGCTCATGCACATGAAGGGCATGCCCGATACCATGCAAAAAGACCCCGTTTACGAAGATGTGCTGATCGAAGTGATGGACTTCCTGATCGCCGAATTGGGCAAGCTCCGCGACCTCGGCATCCACGATGTGATCCTCGACCCCGGCTTCGGCTTCGGCAAAACGGTGGCCCACAACTACGAGCTGCTCAAAAACTCTCCACATTCCAAATCCTCGAACGCCCTTTGCTGGTAGGCATCTCCCGAAAGTCGATGATCACCCGGGTGCTGGGCATTTCTCCCGCTGAGGCCCTCAACGGGACGACTGCGCTGCACATGGTGGCCCTGCAAGAGGGCGCCAAAATCCTCAG
>JADJBL010000038.1 GCA_016703765.1 Saprospirales bacterium | reverse complement strand
CAGTGTCATGACCCGATGTCTGCTTTTAGTGCTGAAAACTATTTGATAGAGGATCTGCGTGGATGTTGCCATGTCTCCCATCTTTTTTTATTCAACCGCTCCGCGGTTGGCGTGGATATTTCCTCTTTCCCCGGATTGCATCCGGGGCTATGAATATTGAATCCCTGCGGGATTATTATTACCCACTCACTTACCCAATCACCCAACCACTCACTCCCTCACCCAACCACTCACTCACTCACTCCCTCACTTCAATATCGCTCCCCCCACCGCACACTCCAAACACTTTTTGGGATCGCAGTAGTTTTTCCGCCAGTGCAGCAGCGCCTGACTTTGGCCGGCGGACGCAGGTTGCACCCCCAGGGCCTTCCATTCGCGGATGATGCGATTGGACTCGGGCGGGAGGTTTTCCAGGAAGGCGAGAGCCTGGGTCTGGAAGCGGGTGGCCGAATTTTTTGCCCCATATAAAAAAGATACCGGACTCAAGGCGTTGATGACCACCAGCTCGATGGTGTCGTCGCCGATCTGGCAGAGGTGGGGCACGGAGAGTTTGTCGAATTGATAGTGGGAGTGCCAGTACCAGGATACCGCCAATTGATGAAAAAAATACTGGATGGAACTCCATTCGCCGGTGTGGATCAGTTCGCCGAACCAGCGGGGCGACTGGCAGACCAGGGCCGCCAATTGGGCGATTCGGACGGTGGGAAACGCCGCCGGACGAAGCCGCGAAAATTTCCAGGCGGAGGGGTTCATGGGCTGCAAACCGTGCTTTTTGCACAGGAAGCGATAATGCTCCTTTAACTCTTTGGGGTACTCGTCCTCAAACCCCCGCTCCAGCATACCCGCCTGTCCGAATAGGAAGGCCTCCACCAGGGTCTGCTGATCCCGGTATTTCCAAAGCAGTTGGATCGGCGACAAGCGCGCCAGATGCTCCATGGGGTCAGCGTTTACGGCCAGGCCCATGCTTCGGGCGATCTGGCGGTAGAGCAGGCTCTCCCAGTCGTTCTGAAGCTCGGCGAGCAGCGGCTCCAATATCTTGGTCTTTTGCTCCAGGCGCTCCACCATTAGCCGCTCGATCCAGCTTTGGACCACCACGGCCGGAGCGTCGTGGAAATGAAAACGGCAGGCGGGCCAGGCGCTTTGGTAGCGCAGGTCCTGATACACCTGCCAGATGGAAGGCGCCACCCTTCCCTCCAACTCCAGCGTGGGCAAACGCTCGCCGTTGGATCGGAACAGGGGCAGGTCCTCCTCCCAGACCACGTGCAGGATCACATTGTCGTAGGCCGGATCGAGGTGGTGCCGGTGGGCCGTCCAGTCCGAGGCGCGTATGTGGATTTCGACATTTCCCACCCACAGCGTATCGTCCACCCGGATGCGGGCTTCCCGGAAGTCGGGCCCCGCGTCGGAGTTGTATTGGCCGAAATGCACGATTTGCAGGGGCTGACCCAGGGTCGTACAAAGGCTTGTCATCTCGAAGCGCTTGCTCCGCCAGACAAAATGCAGGAATTCTTCGGGAAAAGTCCACTTCTTCATCGTAAGCGCTAATTAAGCAGCTTCCCGACCGGAAGACAAACCGCCAGGGCAGGGCCGCTTACCCCCATTTTTTTCGAGGACCCCACCAAATTGTGGGAGCGAGGACTAGATAGTAGACGAACAGGGAGAGGTCGAGAAGGGGCAGTTTCCAGCGCAGGTCCTGCACTTCAAACAGGCGGCTCAGCCGGAGGAAGAGGAAAAATATCAGGATTTGCCGCAAGCCGTAGCCGAGCAAAACGGGCGCCCAACTTCCGCCCAAAACTGCGAGGATACCCAGGCCGTAATGCCCCAAAAAACTAAGCGCCCAGGCGCCCAACAACATTTTATGCAAGGGCTTATACCTCGGACTGGCGCTCAGGTGCCTCGATTTTTGACGAAAGAAGGCCCCAAAACCCTCCGGCGCCGGCGACCAGCAAAAGCTGTCCGGATGGAGGAGGATTTTCGTATTCCCTGCATGTGCCAGGGCGTTGACGGTCAGGTCGTCGTCGCCGGAGAGCAGGTCGCGGTGGGCGCTGGGATCGAGGCGGCCGAGAGCGGCCTTGCGGTAGGCCAGATTGCGGCCCACGCCCATATAGGGAATACCTGCCAGGGCATAGGAAAAGTATTGGATAGCGGTGATGGCTGTTTCAAAACGGGCAAAGGCGTTCAGTATACCAGGCTGCCTTTCCAGAGGGCCATAACCCAGGACTACTTCGACGGAGGATTCTATCCGGGCAGCCAGGTGTCGCAGCCAGTCCGGACTCGCGGGGCGGCAGTCGGCGTCGGTCAGCACCACCCATTCGTGGCGGGCGTGTGCAATGCCCAAGGCGAGCGGGATCTTTTTCCCGGGCCGCTCGTCGGGGCAGGCGATTATTTTCAAATAGGGAAAACGAGCGGAAAGCCCCTGCAATACATCGGGGGTATCGTCGGTGGAGGCGTGGTCGACCACGATCACCTCGAAATCGGGGTAGTCCTGGCCGAGCACAGCCGGAAGCCGGGCTGCGAGTTTGATTGCTTCGTTTCGGGCACAGATGACGACCGACAGCGGTGGCAAAGGGCTGCGCCCCGGTGGCGGCTTCTTTTTAAAAGCCAGCCGGCCGAACAAGGCGATCCAGAAGATCAGTTGAACGAATGTGGCAAGCCAAAAGGCAAGCAACACAGCCGGAGACAATTAATGGTGGTGATGCCCGGAGCCGGCCTCTCCTTTCTGCGCATGGTGGTGGCCATGGCTCAACTCATCCGCGCTGGCCTCCCGGATCAGGAGGATCGTACCCTGAAAATGCAGGGTTTTGCCCGCCATGGCGTGGTTGAGATCGACATGCACGAAGTCGTCGTCGAAAAAGTGGATGCGACCGATATGTTCCTGCCCGAAATTGTCCATCAGGCTGATGAAATTGCCCTTCACCAGGAAGTCCGGGGCCCCGCCGTCTTCCATGCGGAAATTGCCCCGGGGGATCTCCACGATATTGTTGGGGCTGCTCTCTCCGTAGGCCTCCTCCGGACTGAGGATAAAGGAAAATTGTTCGCCTACTTTCAGTCCGCGCAGATTCGCCTCAAAGGAGGGGAGCAAATTTCCTACCCCGTACAAAAAAGTAAAGGGGGAATCGGATTCGACCTCTTCCAGAAGCTCGCCCTGTGGGTCGTTTTCGCGAAGGGCGTAGGTAAGGGTAATGACCTGGTTTTCTGTTATAACCATTTTTGAAAGAAATTTTTAAAAAAGCTAATTTTGGTCCTGCCCCGGCAAGGTAGGGGCTTTTACCTTTTTCACCAATTTTTTGGTCATGATCGTTCACGTTTCACACCGGGAAAAAAATTTGCAGGCGGATCTGAACAAACCGCTCGATATTTCTATTCCACTCAAAGAGGGCAGCGAAACCGTGAATTGTTTTTACGCCCCCTACATGGAAGCAGAGCCGGTAGTAGCCGGATCGTTTATCGGTAGTACGGCCAAAGGCGGACCGGTCAATTTCCTGAACCTCCGGATCAATCCGCACGGAAACGGCACCCACACGGAGTGCGTAGGGCATATTGCAAAAGAGCAATTTTTTATCAACCGGGCCTTGAAAAAATTCCATTTCCTTGCCAAATTGGGGAGCGTATTTCCGACGCGTACCGAGGAGGGAGACCGTGTGATTTTCAAGGAACAACTGGAAGGCTGGCTCGAACCGGGAGAGGTGGAAGCGCTGGTCATCCGCACCTTGCCCAACGACCCGGATAAACTCAGGAGGCATTACTCCGGAACCAACCCGCCCTACCTCCACCACGAAGCGGTGGAGTATCTGGTGGACCTGGGCATCCGACACCTCCTGATCGACCTCCCTTCGGTCGACCGCGAGGAAGACGGAGGGAAACTGCTGGCCCACCGGGCCTTCTGGAAATACCCCGGCGTCGTGGAAGCCGGCCGGGATGAATGTACGATCACCGAACTGATCTACGTTCCAAATGAGATAAAGGACGGCTTGTACCTCCTCCAGATCCAGATCGCGAGCCTGGAGATCGATGCGAGCCCGAGTAAACCGGTTTTATATGAAATTGATTAATAAAAGTTTAGAAAGTTTAAGAGGTTTAGAGGGTTTAGTTTTTTGACCCTCTAAACATTCTAAACCCTCTAAACTTCCTAAACCAAAAAAGGTGAGCCTGTCTCGTCCTGCATATCGTTCCAAACTCTACAGGGACTTCCGGAGCCTGGAAGCCAGGTCCGTGCATTCGAGGATCCGGTTTTTCGAAGGGCACGAGGCCGCCATTCGCCAATTGCCGGAGGAGGAGTTTTTGAATTGTTTGCAGCCTACACCGAAGACCTCTACCGGGCAGGGGCCTATACGAAATACAAGACCGTCGCCGACGAAATGATCGCCTGCTGCCTGGAACGCCAGCCTTCCGGCGAGGCAGGTTGGGACCTCTTCCTCGCCACTATTTTCCGCAAAGCGGACTCCTGTTACCAATTGGAGGAATACGGACCCGCGGCCCATCTCTTCAAGGAGGTGCTGCGGATGGACCCTTTCCACTCCGCAGGCAAGGCTGGCCTTCGACGCACCTTGTACCGCGCAAAACCCGAAAATGTGCTCAATGCCCGGGCCGTCAGCGTGCTGCTCATCATGAGCGCCGCACTCCTCACGGCGTTCGAACTGCTGGCGATCCGCAATTTTTTTCCCGTCCTGGGTGAAGGAAGTCGAGTGGACGAGGATCGGGCTCTTCGCATTGGGGGTAATAGTGCTGGCAGGCAGCGATTTGTACCAACGGCGCAAAGCCTGGCTCGAAACAAAGCGATTTTCCAGGGAAATGGCCCGAAGGAAAAGGGACAAACAGGGGATTTAAGGGGATTGGATGGGATTATCAATCCCCTTTAATCCCTTCCAATCACCTTAAAAAGCCCGCAACCTTTAACGGCATACAATTCCTCAAGCTTCCAACGATCCAGCACCGCCTTCCGCGCATGCTCCTCGCAAAGCAAAATGGTGTCCCCGATGCTCAGCTCATTTGGGTATTTCAATCCGATTTCCTTGCCCTCCGCACGGTATTTCTTGACGTAAAACGCGATATGGGCGTTGTAGTCGGTCTGTACCACGATGTATCCCGGCCTGTCCTCTACCTTTTTCATGAACCCCGAGTATTGTCGTTTCTCCCAACTGTGCAGTGTATCCATTTTATAAGATTCCCGGATCTGTTGGGAATAGGGCCACAGAAATATGCCGAAGAGCAACAGTCCCTTCGGCCACTCCGCCCCGGCCCGCTCAAGGAGCAGACCTACTCCCCCTCCGACCGCTATGGCCAGCAGCGGGAAGGCGGGGAGGGCATACCAGTTCAACTTGGTTTGTGCAAAAGAAAGGATCAGCAGGAAACAAAGGGCCTGGCATAGCATAAATGCCCACAGCGGCCGCTGCCCGATATTCGGATCGCGAAAAACGAGCCACACGGCCAGGGGTATAAATCCGATCCAGGGGATGAACTCCCTTTTCCAGAAATTTTCAAAATAATAAGACCAGGTACCGCTATGCTCTTCGATGACCTCGAGGAAGCGCCCGCCGAGTTCGTTCTGCACGACGGCTTCCAGGTATCCGGGCGATGCCCATTCCCGGCCGAGATACCAGGCCGCGATGACCGCGATGGACGATAAGGACGCATAATAAAAATGGGGCTGCCGCAACAATTCCCCCAGGCGCTTTCCCGCCAGCAAAAAGATCAATACGCCGGGCAGGAAGAGGAAAATGACGATCCCCTTGGTCAGCACCCCGAGGGTAAAAAAAAGCAGGGCAAGCCACAGGTGTTTCCTTTTCGCCGAAGGCGCCTCTTCCCTGAACCAGTTATAAATTTGAAAGAGAAACAGCGTGGACCACAGCGCGAGGAGGGCGTCGTAGTCGCCCGTTCGGGTGGCATGGGTCGTCACAAATCCGGGGGTGCAAAGGAGCACGAGGCCGGCGCAGAGCGAGGCCCACAAGGAGCGGGTCTGCCGAAACGAGAACAAAAAGACCGCGAGGATCGTCGCCAAACCGGCCAGGGCCGCGGGGAGCCGAACTGCCAGCAGGTCGAGGCCAAGGGCTTTCATCAAAAGGGCCTGAAGCCAGATCATCAAGGGGGGCTTGGTATTCCAGAGATCGGGCTTGCCGTCATAGTGTGCTACGACCCAATTCCCGTCGACGGCCATTTCCAGGGCGTTGTTGGCCAGTCGGCCTTCGTCGAATATGAAAAGCGGCAGGGTGTCGAGTCGGATGAAGAGGGGAAAGATCGCCAGCAAGGCAACACCGATGAGGCCTGGCCATAGTGTCTTTCCCATCGCCCTATTTCTTGTCCAGCTTGTGGCCGTTTTTGGTCGTATAGCCCAGCACGCTCAGCATATCTTCCGGCACATGGGCGCGCTTGTAAAGGGTGTCGACGAGGTTGCCCTGTTCGTCCTTATAGAGTACCACGTGCTGCGGGGCGGGGATCAGGCAGTGTTTGATCCCTCCGTATCCGCTCAGGGCGTCCTGATAGGCGCCGGTGTGGAAAAACCCGATAAACAGGGGCTCCTCGTCCTCCCTGGGATAGATAGGCAGGTAGACCTGGCTCTCGTGGATTTCGGAGTTGTAGTAGTCCGAGTTATCGCAGCTCAGCCCTCCGATATTGACCTTCCCGTACTCGTTGTACCATTTGTTGATGGGCAGCATGATGAAGCGCTCGCCGATGCCCCAGGAGTCGGGGAGGGTGTTCATCAGGGAATTGTCGATCATGTACCAGAGCTCGGCGTCGTTTTGCTGCTTTTGGCCCACCACCGAAAAGATGGTAGCGCCGCTTTCTCCGACCGTGTATTTGCCGAACTCGGTGTAGATGTCCGGCTCGGGCACTTCGGCTTCCTCGCAGGCTTGCAGGATGAGGTTCACGATCTCTTTGACCATGTATTTGTAATCGAATTCGAACCCCAGCGAGTTGCGGATGGGCATTCCGCCACCGATATTGAGCGCTTTGAGGTCGGGGCAAATGGTGCGCAGTTCGCCGTAGAGCTTGACGGCTTTCTTCAATTCTCCCCAATAGTACAGGCTGTCCTTGATGCCGGTGTCGACAAAGAAGTGCAGCATCTTGAGTTTGAACTTCGGGTTGTTGGCGATCCGGGCTTTATAGAAATTGAGCACCTCTGAATGGCGGATGCCCAGGCGGGAGGTGTAAAACTCGAAATTGGGCTCTTCTTCTGTGGCGACGCGGATGCCGAGGTTGCAGGTGCCCTTGACCATTTCTTCGAAAAACTGGATCTCGTCGATGTTGTCGAGCACGGGGATGACGTTTTCGAACCCGTCGTTGATGAGGTCGGAAATCTTCTGCGCATACTCCCGCGGCTTGAAGCCGTTGTTTACGATGGTGATGCTCTTGTCGATCTTCCCATCCCGGTACAGGCTGCGGATGATATCGATGTCGAAGGAGGAGGAGGTCTCCAGTTCTACATCGTTTTTGAGCACCTCGTTGAGCACGAAGCTGAAGTGGCAGGTTTTGGTGCAGTAGCAATAGCGGTAGTCGCCGCTGTACCCCAGGGAGCGCATGGCGCGGGTAAAGAGGTTCTTGGCGCGTTTGATCTGCGAGCCGATCCTGGGCAGGTAAGTGAGCTTGAGGGGCGTCCCGTACTTTTTGATGAGATGCATCAGGGGCACGCTGTTGAAAACGAGGTTACCTTCTTCGATGTCAAACCCTTCCTGAGGGAAGTAGAAGGTTTGGTCGATGAGGTCGAAATACCGGTTGGTCATTCTTCAGAAATGGCTGGTTTTGATGTGGGTACAAATGGCTTCAATCCGGCTAAATCCTTGGTGGTCAAGCGATTTTTAGGCGTGGGCAAAGTTATTGGAATTTGTGGATTTGAAAAGTATTTTTTTCTTATAATTAATCTAAATAAGGTTTTGGATGTTACTTTTGAGTTATCGAATCAAAAAACTCGAGGCAAGATGGAAAAAATGGAACCTACGACGGCAAAAAGTCCTGTATTGCTATATACGGAGCAGACCCCCAACCCGGAATCCCTCAAATTCGTGACCAACCGGATGCTGTACCGCGGCACGGCCGATTTCCGAGACGAGACCCTTGCGAAGGAATGGTCGCCCCTGGCGACCGAGCTGTTTGGCTTCCCCTACGTCAAAGGCGTCTACATCAGCAACAACTTCGTCACCATCAGCAAGGAGATGAACTACGGCTGGGAGGACATCATGCTGAAGCTCAAGGATTTCATCAAGAAATACGTCGAGGAGGAGAAGACCATCCTGCTGGAAGGTTTTGCCGAAGCTATGTTCAAGCTCGAAGAGGAGCGCGGCGTGAGCTATGAATACTCGCAGGAAGACGGCGAGATCGTCAAAAGGGTGAAAGACCTCATCGACACCTACGTCAAACCCGCCGTGGAAATGGACGGCGGCAACATCGAATTCAAATCCTACGACAAGGGCACCGTCTTCGTCATTATGCAGGGATCCTGCAGCGGCTGCCCCTCCTCCACCGTCACACTGAAGGCCGGCATCGAAGGCATGCTCAAGCGCATGATCCCGGAGGTGAAAGAGGTGGTGTCGGAGATGGGGTGAGAAAGGTATACAGTGCTGAACCTATTGAAAAGGGAAGAGGTTTCTTTCAATAATTTGGTACCTTTATTCAATAGCCAACGCCATGACTTACTATATCAATATAAAGCCGGATAATCTCAAAGACTTTCTGCAAATCGTAAAGTCTTTAAAAAACCTAGGTGTGATCGACTCCTTTGGGTCGGTTGGAAACCTTGCCTTGGAAGGCGATCCCATTTCCACTGATGCGCTGCTCTCCATCCTGGAGATTTCAAAAAAAAAGACCCGGAAAGAAAGAAAAGGGCGAAGTGGACCCAAGCCCCCCTCATCCGTTAAAAATCACCCCCTCATACCTCGAATCAATCGCCTCATTATCCGGATCGTCGAAGAAGAAAAAGATCAGCAGGGCGCCCCGGCCCTCTTTATAGAGCACGAGCAGCTTGCCGTATCGGTGTGCCGTGACCTGGCTTTTCGGACTATACACGTATTCCACGCCCCAGTCGGCATTAAATGCCTTCAACTCTTTTTTTCCCAGCGATAACTGCGTCATGTAAGAGTCTTCTGCGTTGCTGGCGGTATGCGCTGCCGTGCGCGCGGCGAGGATATGCGGATAGTTCGCGGCCCAGTAGTCGTCGAGCTGAGGGTAGGCCACGTAAAGGATCTCCATTTTTTCCTTTCGCGATTCCATGCCCAGGTCGAAGGGCTGAAATTCGTCGGGTCGTTGGCTTCGCATGTGGTAATCGCTGTCCAGGGGTAAGAGAATCTCTGCCCGCATAAACCGGAGTTTTGTCTGGAAATCTTCCGACAGTTCGGGCGCCTGCGCGGGGAGGGGACTTCCACACAACAGCAGGCTCGGGACAAAAAACATGGCAAAATAAGAGCGCAGCTTGTTCAAGGCTTACCGTTTTCGAGGGTGGTGAATATGGTGTGGGGAGGGTGGAGCGCTTATCAGACCGGAGCTATCCCGATCTTTTCTTTTATGGAGTCGATCAACGCGGGGGAGACTTTTCTGCGTTGAACCCTGCTTTTTATGAATTCGCGGAACGTTCTTTCCTTACTTAAAAAATCCATGTAGTTTGGATTGGATCGCAACTCCTGGAGTAGCTTGTTTTCGTCTTCGTTTGAAAGCTCATTGTCCAGGTAAAGGTTCATTAGGCGGTAAAAATCCTGTTGGTTCTGCGAAATTCTCATGTTTCATTCACTTTTTTGCCCACCGGACCACAACGTTGCAAGGCCTTTTATCCGGTACGCCTGTGGAGGGGGTAAAACAACCGCCACCCACGCTGCCCCACCTAAGGGGAGCGAGCTGGTGCGAGGCGGTTGATGTACCCTCCACGAGGTTTAATATGTGGGATAAAAGGATCATAATCGAAGTTTGACCATGCAAATCCGCAATGGCCTTCAGGCAGAGGTTAAAAATTAGGAACGGTTATCCTGGTAGCCGAGTTTTTCGGCATACTCTTTCAGCGTTTCTTTGAGCATATTCCGGGCCCTGTGCAATCGCGAGCGCACGGTGCCGATTGGAATATCGATGATCTTGGAAATTTCATCGTACGTAAATCCCTCGATGTCGCACAAAAGGATCACGGTGCGGAAGTCTACAGGCAGCGAGTTGATCGCCGTGGTCACTTCGTCGCCCATCATATTTTGGAACATCTCCTCGCGCAAGTCCATGTAGCTGGAAAAGTTGGAATCGTCCTCGTCCTGATAGGCGACGATATCCTCGTAGTCCACCTTAGTGGGCTGCTTGTTCTTTTTCCGGTATTCGTTGATGAAGGCGTTTTTCAGGATCTTGAACAGCCATGCCTTGGCGTTCGTCCCCTCCTTGTAGCTATCGATGAAGCGGAATGCCTTGAGATACGTATCCTGCACCAGGTCGTTGGAGTCTTCGTCGTCGTAGGTCAGGTGGAACGCAAAGTTGTACAATGCGTCGATCTGGGGAAGGAATTCTTCCCTGAAAATACGGTCCTTTTCTTCCTGGGTTAGTATGCCGTTTTCCATGCCTACCATAAAGATAGCGATTTTTCGTGTTCGACAGAGTCAGTTGCAAATCGTTCAACTGCCTGAGGAAGGTCAATGTTAATTTTTCCGTAGGCCGTTTTAATCTCTTTAATAACGCATCGCCCCAATTCCCACACCTCCTCAAACCGGTTGTACATCGGCACGGGCGCCAGGCGGATCACATCCGGTTCGCGCCAGTCGCAGATGAAGCCGTGTTGCGTCAGGTGGTCGAAGAGTTTTTTGCCGTCCGGACCGGTTTGGAGCGACAACTGGCATCCCCTCTGCGCCGGGTCGTTCGGGGTGATAATCTTGTAATGATGCCCCCGGCTGTTGAGGTCGGCGATGATGAACTCCAGATAGGCGGTCAGCTTCAAACTCTTTTCGCGCAGGTTTTTCATACCGGCCTCCATAAACAGGTCGAGGCTGACCTTGTGGGCGGCGAAGGAAAAGATCTGCGCGTTGCTCAACTGCCAGCCGGCCGCTCCCTGCATGGGCCGGAACCCTTTTTGCATGAGAAAACGGCTGCCCTCATCGTAGCCCCACCACCCCGCGAAGCGGGGCAGATCGGGATTGGCGCCGTGGCGCTCGTGCACGAACACCCCGCCGGGCCCGCCGGGACCGGAGTTCAGATACTTATAACTGCACCATACGGCAAAATCGGCCCCCCAATCGTGCAATTGCAAAGGCAGGTTCCCCGCGGCATGCGCCAGGTCGAACCCGACCAGCGCCCCGGCCCGGTGTCCCGCCTCCACGATGGCCGGCAGGTCGAAAAACTGCCCGGTGTAATAATTTACTCCGCCAAACATCACCAGGGCCGTGGAAGGTCCTTCCTCCTCGATCCGGCGAACGATGTCCTCCGTGCGCAGCGTGTCCTCGCCCGCCCTGGGCGCGATCTCCACGATGGCCGTCGCGGGGTCCAGGCCGTGGTAGCGCACCTGGCTTTCTACGGCATATTGGTCGGAGGGGAAAGCGCCCGCCTCCATGATGATCTTGAAACGCGAGCCCTGAGGCCGGTAAAAGCTGACCATCATGAGGTGCAGGTTCGTCGTGAGGGTGTTCATGACGACCACCTCTTCGGGCTTCGCCCCGGCGATATGGGCAGTTTGTTCGGAAAGGAATTGGTGGTAAGGCATCCAGGGCATCTTTCCCCGAAAGTGCCCCTCTACTCCGTGGCTGCGCCACTGCTCCAATTCGTCGAGCAGCGCCCGCTCCACGCCCCTGGGCTGCAATCCGAGCGAATTGCCGCAGAAATAGCGCACGTCCTTTCCCTCGTGTTGCGGAATGTGAAACTGGTCGCGGAAATGGCGCAGGGGATCTGCCTGGTCTTGTTGCCGGGCGTATGTTTGGGTGTTTTCCATACTTTATTTAAACAACTCCCCTGCCTGGCAAAGCTCATCGGATTCTCCAACTCCAGCAGCTGCCGCTTGATGTCGAGACCGTAGAAATACCCCTGCAACTCGCCCGATTTGGCGATGACGCGGTGGCAGGGCACGATGATGGCGATGGGGTTGTGGGCATTGGCCTGGCCGACTGCCCGCACGGCCTTCGGATTGTGCAACTTATCGGCGATGGCCAGGTACGAAGTGGTATGGCCGTATGGAACCGCCAGCACTTCCTTCCAGACCGCCTGATGGAACTCCGGCTCGTCCGCCCAGTCCAACGCGACGTTAAAGACCTGCCTCTTTCCCTCAAAATACTCCTTCAACTGCTGAATGCAGTTTTCCAGCAGGTCGGGCATGGGGTCCGTGTCCTTCCCCCTCCGCTCCACTTTCTTCAAACTGCGGATGCCCCGGAGCGTCGCCACGACTTCCAGAATGCCGATGGGGGAGTTGTAATAAGCTTTAGATTCCATTTCTATGTGAGTTGAAAAGTTGAATAGTTTAAAGTTTAATCAACTTTTCAACTTTTCAACTTTTCAACTTTTCAACTTTTCAACTTTTCAACTTTTCAACCTTTCAACTTTTCAACTTTTTTATTGGAGGATTAACTTCCCGGTACTTACAGTTCCATCCTCGAGCAGGGCTTGATAGAAATAGGCGCCGCTGGGCAATCCGTTTCGCTCCATGAGGAGGGAGGTTTGTTGCACGTTTTCATAGCGCCGCACCACCTGCCCCTCGATATTGGTCAGCGTCAGGTCGCGGATGGGCGCCCGGTCTCCTTTGACGTAAAACCAGCTCCCCTGATCCATGGGATTGGGGAATACCTTGATGAGCGATTGTTCAAACGGCGCTTGCGATACACCGGAGGGTTGAGGGATGTTATTGATTTCCTCCGAAACCCAATTGTAGAAAGCCACGAGAGAGTCGCCGTCTTCGACATAGTTTTCCAGATCGGGACAGGGGTAGGGTTGGTTGGGCCAAAACATGACCGCGTAGACGAACTCGTATTCCTCGCCCGGGAAGACGTTGATCGGCCCGAAGTTCATGAGGAAGCGGCGATCGTCTGGGTCGCCGGTGATGGTGCATTCCGTCCAGGCCTGGCCGTTGTTGTCCGAGTTGTCGAAGGCATACGGATAGGCGGGCGCGCCGGGATTATAGCCGTTGCCTCCTTTGGAGAAGGGGGTGCCGTCGCGCCATTTCCCGGTCATGTAGTTGTAGTATTCGTTTGGCAAGTCGGGATCCGAATAAGGTATTCCCAAAGCTCCTCCCGCGTTGAGGTAATAGGTAAAGGAGGAGAAGGGAAGCACCTGCTCCACGTTGTCGTTGTCCAGGTAGGAGAAGGGCTTGATGACCTTCATGCCCAGCACGGGGATTTCGCTCCCGTAGCCGTTGATGCCCACGCAGGTTTCGTCGAAGGTATCGCCGTTGTACACGAAGGCCATGTTGTGATCGGGCAGGCAGCCGATGTAGTCGTCCTGATAGCAGCCCAGATCGGGATCGACCCAGAGGCTGAAATAGGCGTTGGCCAGGGGCTGGTCGCCCCGGTATTTGAGTTTGAATTCGTAGAAGGTGGAGTTGTCGATATAGGCGCTATCCGGGTCGTCCTGCGTGTTGTAGGAAAAGGCGTTGGCCTGGATCTCCATTTTGAGGGGCTCGCCGCCGGAGTCTGCGTGGAAATTGCCGTTATCATTGTACACCCACCAGATGGACACATCGCCCTTGAGCAGCGGCACATCTCCCAGATGGGGCTCATATTTGTCGTTTTCGTTTCGGTCGTAATAGGGGGCCATTTCCTCACCGAAGGGAAGGTCGTAGCCGTTGACCTGCGCGAAAAAGGGGTTTCCCTTTGCCGGCCAACCAAGGATGGACGGGGGGATCGGGTCGTCGAGCACGCCGTTGTCTGCGAAGTCATTTTGAAAGGCATTGATCTCCGTGCGGTTGACCTGGAAAAACTTGTTCCAGTTGTTACATTCTGCCGTCGTCACCTCACCGGTGCTCGGAGAGAGCGGTCCCGGCCAGTAGTCGAACTGGCTGAACTGAGCCCCGTAAGTGGGCGCCGCCAGGCGAAGGGCGCCGCCGGGAGTATAGCCGCTCAGCCAGAGCGCGCCGGTGAACAGGGCCGACACATTGCTGGTCTCGGTATAAGGTACGACGTACATACCAGTGGTGCCATCCCACCAGATATCGCCCGTATTCCGAAGCCGCGCCTTGACGTTGTTGACCTTCAGGTCGGTCTGGGCGTTGCCGGGGGAGCATTGGGCCTGCAAATAGTCGAGCGGGGCGAATGCGCTGATTAACAGAAAGATAATGGGTGTAAACAAATTTTTCATAGGCCAGCTATTTCTCGAATTTTTCGAAAGTTATCGGAAAATAGGCAAAAAAAACAACTTGCAAGCCCGAAGAATACAAAATATAAGCCGGAATGACTGCTACTGTATAATTCTTCAGAGATGCGAGCCCTCCTGTTCGAGGAAGTCGAGGTCCCTGCCGTATGTTTCCGGAAGGAAATACAGCACGGTGAGCGCTATGGCGATACATACCCCACCTACGATATAGGCGCTCGAAATGATGCCCAGGGAAGGCGCCAGCGACTTGAAGAACATCGTGATGGGCACCAGGGCCCCGCGCGCGAAGTTGGGCACCGTGGTGGTCACCGTGGCCCGCATGTTGGTGCCGAAATTTTCGGCTGCAATCGTGACAAACACTGCCCAGTAGCCCACCCCGAAGCCGATGAGGAAGATCTTGAAGTAGAAGAAATCCTGGCTGATATTGCCCGAAGTGAGGTAAAACAGGATGGTGCCCAGGGAGAACAGGTGAAAGGCCAGCAGCGCCTTTTTCCGGCTCTTCAGGTATTGGCTCAGCAAGCCGCTCGAAAGGTCGCCCAGCGTGAGGCCGGTGTAACACCACATGATGGCCTTGCCGCCGGTGGTCACTGCGTCCGTCATGCCGAAATTTTTGCTGAATTCGGGCGCCAGCGTCACGAGGATGCCCACCACGAACCAAGTCGGCAAGCCCACGAGGATGCATTTGATGTATCGGGAAAAGAGGTCGCGGCGGGTGAAAAGCTGGAGGAAATTGCCCCTTTTAACACTGCTTTCCCGGAGGCTTTTGAACATGCCCGACTCGAAGACCGAAATCCGGAGGACGAGCAGGGCCAGCCCCAATCCGCCGCCCACGAAGTAGGCGGTGCGCCAGTCCCAATATTGGCTCACGAAGTATGCCATTATCGCCCCGAGGATGCCGATGGTGGCGACCAGGGTGGTGCCGTACCCCCGTTTCTCCTTGGACATGATCTCGCTCACCAGCGTAATGCCCGCGCCCAGCTCGCCTGCCAGGCCGATGCCCGCGATGAAGCGCAGCACCTGGTATTGGCCCACGGTCTGCACCATGCCATTGGCGAGATTGGCCAGGGAGTACAGGATAATGGAGCCGAACAAAACGGAGAGCCGGCCTTTTTTGTCGCCCAGCACCCCCCAGGCGATGCCGCCGATTAGCATCCCCGCCATCTGCCAGTTGAGCAGCGAAAGCCCCGTGTTTTGGATGTCCAGCGGGTCGGTCACGCCGATGGATTTGAGGCTCTCCACGCGGATGATGCTGAACAGCAGCAGGTCGTAGATATCGACAAAATAGCCCAGCGCCGCCACGGCGACGGTGGAGTAGATGACGAGGTTTGATTTTTCGTTTTTCATGCGGGTGACGAGGTTTTCGAAAGGGTGTGGAAAAATAGGGAAAGATTTGAAAATACACAGCCCGACTTTTGGTTTGATGGGGGATTGGGATGAAAAGAGGCGAGCCATGCAAATTGAAAGTTAAGTTTTCAATTTGCATAATTCAACAACTTGTAGAAGGTAGGAAGAAGTAAAATGCCGGTTGACCGCTGATTAATCGGATTACTTGATTTCGCGGATTTTATGGATGTAAACGTATAAATCACTTGCTCGTGAGGGTCTCCGACCCGAAACAAAATGTCTGCAAGTCTCTGACTTGCATATGCTTTTGATAGTTTTTTGACGGGACACAAGTCAGGAGACTTGTAGGATGGGCATTTCGGGTCGGAGACCCTCACGAGCGATAAATTTTTTATAAATTATCTTTTTATCTTTTAAAAAGAATGTTTTTCGTATATTTGTCATTATTTTCAATAAAAGGATTCAATCATGACTAAGAAAGTAGATTTTGGAGAAAGGCTAAAGCAAGTTCGAGAAGATAAATTAGTGATGACGCAAAAGGAGTTTGCTATTTTCATGCATGATGCTGGGTTCCTTAAGACACCAAACCAAGCTCGTATTTCAACCTGGGAAAACATGGAAGAGTTCAGGAGTAAGAGGATCCGCAAAGCACTTATACACCTTAACACTAAGGGTATAAACCCAGAGTTCTTTTTCAAGGCCCAGGTGACAGATTGGAACGGGACAATTGTGCCCGAGGAATTGGATGAAGGCCAAGTGCACAATCTTCTTCAGGAATTACAGAAACTTAAAGACGAATTAATAGAGTGCAGAGCAGCCAATAAAGCCTTGATTAGAGCCCTTTCAGTGTTAGAAAAGCCGGATGCTAGAAATGAGTAGGTCAGTATAGTCCCAGCAGCGTCTCTCGAAGAGCCTGCCGGCCGGCAGGCAGGGACGCTGCGCCGGCGAGCGGGAGCTATAAGCCCTCAGCGCCCCAGGGAAAACGCATCTAAAGTATAGTAAAAACAAGCAAAGCGAGCTTTTGAAAAACTTGTCAAAATCCCGTAGGGATTTAATATTCATAGCCCCGGGTGAAACCCGGGGAATCAAGCGCAAAGCATACAACCGCGTAGCGGTTGAACAAAAGAAGGGATATCTGCATCCATTAAACGCTTTATTCAACCGCTACGCGGTTATTCGGATGGGATGCCTCTTTTCCCCGGGTTCCACCCGGGGCTATGAATATTCAACCCCTTTCAGGGGTTTCGGCCGGTGGGTCCGGGACAAAGGACCTTGATTTTTCAATAGTTATGATGCGTTTGCCCTAGGGCCGGGGGGTGGGTCGGAAACCTCAGGCTTGCTCCGAATTTATGGGTAACCCTAAGCTTATCGGGAGACGCCGAGGAGACATCAATTTTAATGCAAAAAGCCCCTCAACCATCTCCTGGTCAAGGGGCTTCTCTCTTTCGTGGTGCGAGACGGAATCGAACCGCCGACACATGGATTTTCAGTCCATTGCTCTACCGACTGAGCTACCGCACCTGCTTACTGCTAAAGCGAGGGCAAATTTAGACTCTTTTCCGACTTCGCGCAATGCTTGCAGAAATATTTTTGCTAACCGCCACCGGAGGAAGAAGGTTCCAAGGCTTTCAAAAAACGATAGACGGACTCCCAGTTGTTGTCCGTCAAAGCGATCACGGCGTCGAGCTCCTGGCGGGGACCCTTGATCTCTGTGGCGCCGAGGGCCGCATCCTGTTTCAGCCAGATGCCCCGCGCGCCGAGGTTCTTGGCCAGCTCCATGTCGGTGAGGCGGTCGCCGATGACAAAGGAATGGGCCAGGTCGTAGCCGCCCTGCATGAAGTGCGTGAGCAAACCCGTGCCGGGCTTTCGGGTCGGTGCGTTCTCATAAGCGAAGGTGCGGTCGATATGTTCCTCCTTGAATAAAATCCCTCCCCTGCAAATGCCCGGATAATGAATTGATGAGGCGGCCAAAACCGCTCCTCCGGCAGCCGCTCCGTGCCCAGGCCGTCCTGATTGGTGATCATGACGAGCTGATAGTCCAGCTCCCGAACAATGCGCCCCAGCCACTGGAAAACGCCCGGGTAAAAAACGATCTTTTCATGGGAGTCGACCCTGTAATCCAATGGCTCCAATACAATCGTGCCGTCGCGGTCGAGGAAGAGGATGCGCTGCATATTATAGTGACTGGTGACTAGTGATTAGTGACTGGTGATGGAAAGTCAGCGCAATTTATGAATTTTGCCTTTCCCTTAAGCCATATCATTTTTTACCTGTTTTGAAATACTTTTGTAAAAGCGCACCAGTCACCAGTCACCAGTCACCAGTCACCAGTCACCAGTCACCAGTCACCAGTCACCAGTCACCAGTCACCAGTCACCAGTCACCAACCATGAAATCCAAACTCCCCCACATCGGCACCACCATTTTCGCCGTCATGTCGGCCCTGGCCAATGAACACGGCGCGATCAACCTGTCGCAGGGATTCCCCAATTTCGATCCGCCGCAGGCGCTCCGCGACCTGGTGATGAAATACATGAACCAGGGCATGAACCAATACGCCCCCATGCCCGGCGTGCCGGCGCTTCGGAAGGTCATCGCCGAAAAGATCCACTCGCTCTACGGGCTGGAAGTCGATCCCGAAACGGAGATCACCGTCACCTCCGGAGGCACCCAGGCGCTCTTTACGGCCATCGCCGCGCTCATCGGCCCCGGCGACGAGGCCATACTCGTCGAACCGGCGTACGACTCCTACGGCCCGGCTATCGAAGTGCAGGGAGGCGTGGCCGTTTCCTACGAACTCGCGGCGCCCGACTACCGCGTCGATTGGGCCCGGCTGGAACAACTCGTTACCCCCCGCACCCGCATGATCATCGTCAACACGCCGCATAACCCCACGGGCAAGACTTTCACCGCCGCCGACCTGCATGCCCTGGAGCAACTCGCCGAACGGCACGACCTCTGGGTGCTGAGCGACGAGGTCTACGAACACCTCATCTTCGACGGACGCAAACACGAAAGCGTCTTCTGGTATCCCAAGCTCTACAGCCGCAGCCTGGCCGTCTTTTCCTTCGGAAAAACCTTCCACAATACGGGCTGGAAAATGGGCTATTGCGTCGCCCCGCCCTACCTGATGAAGGAGTTTCGAAAAGTCCACCAATTCAACGTCTTTTCTGCCAACACCCCCATCCAGCACGCCCTGGCCGAATTCCTCCAACGTCCGGAAGAATACCTCGGGCTCCCCGCCTTCTACCAGCAAAAGCGGGATTTTTTCCTCCAGGCCATCGCAGGCAGCGGCCTGCGCCCCATCCCCTGCGAGGGCACCTATTTCCAACTGGCCGACTACAGCCCGGTGAGCGACCTTCCCGACTTCGAATTCTGCCAATGGCTCACCCGCGAGATCGGCGTGGCCGCCATCCCGGTGTCATCTTTCTACGTCCACAAGCGCGATGAAAAGGTGCTGAGGTTTTGTTTTGGAAAACGGAAGAATTGTTGGAAAGGGCTGGGGAGAAGCTTAGAGGTTTGAGTTCCTAGTTTTTAGTTATTAATTTTTAGTTTTTAGTTGGATTCCTCCAACAACTAAAAACTAAGAACTAAAAATTAAAAACTAATAGGCTCTCTCATCCCGATCCTCCATATAATTCATAAAGGCCCGGTTCACTACCCGGTTCCCGCCGGGAGTGGGGTAATTGCCCGAAAAATACCAGTCGCCCAGGTGGTCCGGGCAGGCGGAATGGAGGCCTTCGATGGTCTGGTAGATCACCTCTACGCTGGGTTTGATCCCTTTGGGAGTGACGATTTTAGCGATCTTTTGGGTGACCTCGTCGTACGAAAAACGGTCGTAGAGGGAGGCGACCTGGTTACAGATCTGTTCGACGGGGAGGTGCTCCTGCTCCTTGCAGCGGTTGTAGGCCTCGGTGAGGAGGTGGCTCTGGCCCGTACTGTGCAGCAGTTGGATCAGGGCCTGGAAGGCCACAAAATCCTTCATTTTCGACATGTCGATCCCGTAGCAATCGGGGTAGCGGATCTGCGGCGCCGAGGATACGAAGATGATCTTTTTGGGCCGGAGCCGCGACACGATCTTGATGAGGCTGTCGCGCAGGGTGGTGCCCCGCACGATGGAGTCGTCGAGCAGCACGAGGGTATCGACCTCGTCCTGCACGATGCCGTAGGTGACGTCGTACACGTGCGAAACCAACTCGCTGCGGGAAACATCGTCGGCGATGAAGGTGCGCAGCTTTTCGTCCTTGAGTACCAGCTTTTCCACGCGGGCGGTCATGGCGAGGATCTTTTCCAGCTTTTTCGGATTGAGGCCCTTGCCTAATTCCAGAATTTTTTCCTGCTTGACCACGTTGAGGTGCTTCTCCATGCCCTTGATCAGCCCGAAAAAGGCGGTCTCGGCGGTATTTGGCACAAAGGAAAAGACGGTGTGTTCGAGGTCATAGTCGACGGCTTTGAGCACGGCTCCGGTGAGTTGCTCGCCCAGTTTTTTGCGCTCCAGGTAGATGTCGCGGTCGCTGCCGCGGGAGAAGTAGATGCGTTCGAAGGAGCAGGCGGCACGGGGCTTCGGCTCCTGGAAAGGTAGTTCAGCAACCTTGCCGCCCCTCTTGATGATGAGGGCGTGGCCGGGCTGGAGTTCCTTGATAAACTTGAAATTTACGTCGAGCGCCGTCTGGATGGGGGGGCGCTCGCTGCAGCAGACCACGATCTCCTCGTCGTGGTAGTAGTAGGCGGGGCGGATGCCGGCGGGGTCGCGCATGACGAAGGCGTCGCCGTGGCCGATGAGCCCGCCCATGACGTAACCGCCGTCGAATTTTTTGGTCGAGCGCCGCAGGAGGCGTTGTACGTCGAGGTTATCGAAGATGAGGTCGTTGATCTCCATGTTGGAATAGCCGTCGGGCTTGTACCAGGTATGAAGGCGCTGCACTTCGTCGTCGAGGAAGTGGCCGATCTTTTCCAGCACGGTCACGGTGTCGGCTTTCCGCCGGGGAAACTGGCCGAGCGCCACCAGTTCGTCGAAGAGCTCGTCCGTATTGGTCAGGTTGAAATTTCCAGCCAGCACGAGGTTTCGGTTGACCCAGTTGTTTTCGCGAAGAAAGGGGTGCACACTCTCGATGTCGTTGCCCCCATGGGTGCCGTAGCGCAGGTGGCCCAGGAGCAGTTCGCCCATGAAGGGGATGTTCTCCTTGAGCCATTCCGTATCGTTCATCTGTTCCTCGCTCAGGTCTCGGAAGGGCTCAAACACCTTTTCAAAAATATCCTTGAGGGGTTGGGAGGCGTTGCTCCGCTTCCGGTTGACGTAGATCTGCCCGGGGGGCAGCCCGATCTTGATCGTGGCGATACCGGCGCCGTCCTGCCCGCGGTTGCGCTGCTTCTGCATCAATAGCTGCAGGAGGTTGATCCCGTAGAGGGCCGTGCCGTATTTTTCCTGGTAAAAAGAAAGGGGCTTCAAAAGGCGGATCAGAACGATCCCGCACTCGTGTTTGATCTGCTCACTCATTTAGGGGCTTGCCGGTTTTGAAAGCGCAAAGTTATGGTAATAGAATGCGCCGTTTTGGGAAAAGTTTTTAATTTTATTCCGCAAGTCCGTCTCCGAAATTTACACTCCCCCGCAAGCTGGTATAAAAACTGGCATTCTCCGCCCGGTCGGCGCAGAATGAAAGGAAAACATTTTTTATTCACTAAATTTTCAGCTTATGAAGACTTTGATCTTTTGCCTGTGCCTGCTTGCTATGGGAGTATGGCCGGCCGATTCTCAGGCCCAGGAACGCGAAAACCCCTGGGCGATTTCCCTTACTGCGGGGTACGGGTACGATTTCCAGCAGCTCAGCCGGAGGTACAACAACCCATTCCCCCTGCAAATCCTCGCCGCAAACGGGGTAAGCAAGGTGCAGCTCGGCGACCCCTTCTCGCTTCAATTGGGCTTTACCGTGCCGTTGGGAAAGCAATGGGCCGTCGAAACGGGCCTTGGAGTTACGTCCAGAAGCATCAGCTATTTCGGCCTTTTTCAAAACCTCAACGACGACAATTGCAGCTATTGCCGCTCGGAGATTGCCGTGCGGATGTTTCGCGTGCCGCTGGTCCTGGATTTGATCCCGTTTTACAGCGCGGAGCGAAACTGGCGCCTTCACCTCAAAGCAGGGGTTTTTGTCGATTGGAGCGGCGTGACCGACGATTTCATCCTCGATGGGCCCTCGACGAGAGAGACCCCCTCCAAGGTGGAAGTCTTCGACGTGTCGGAAAACCAGTCCTTCATGTTCCTCATCTTCGACGAGGAACCCAGCCCGGGCTTCCTGGCGGGAATGGAATGGGAAAAATCTTTCGGAAAGATCGGACGACTGGGTTGGGGGCTCACCTTTTCCAGGCAATTCACCTCCTCCACCTCCCTGCTGATCTGGGGCTATGACAAGCAGGCCGACAACCGGGTCGGGGGATACTTCCCCAACGGCCTGGCATTTACCTCCCTGATGTTTCACGCCCGGTACGCATTTGCGCTCTAGGGGAAACTAAAGCCGGGACCCCCGCAAGGAATTTAACTTTTTTTCTTCCGCCAAAGGACGAACAGCCCGATCACTCCGGTCAGGAAGATGCCTATCGCGATCAATTCGGCCTGGGTCAGGTTGATGCCCATCAGGTCGTAGCGGGTGTTTATCCGGATCTTTTCGATCAGGAAACGCTCCACTCCATTGAAAATGAGGTAGATGAAAAACAACATCCCTGCCACCGGAAGGCGCTTGCGGATCATCCACAGAAAGCCCCCGACGAGGAAGGCCATGATGGTTTCGTAAACAGAGGTGGGGTACACCGCCGGTTCGAGGCGGCGGCAATAGGTGTATTCGCAGCCGGCCATCTCGACGCCGTCCTGCGCTACGTTATTCGGATAATCGTACGACCAGAGCCAGTCCGGCAAGAACCACCATTCGGGCTGAGCCGCGGCAGCGATGCCCCAGTCGCCGTCGCCCGAAAAATGACAACCCAGCCGCCCGATACCGTAGGCGATCATGAGGGCGGGCGCCACGGCGTCGGCCACCGGCCAAAAGGGAATCTTGTGCTGGCGCAAATAATAGTAAACCCCCAGGAAACCGCCGATCAAGCCGCCGTAGATGGCCAATCCGCTACCGGAAAAGAAGGTGCCGACCGGATCGGCCAGGAAACTGGGAATATCTTCGATAATGGCAAATACCTTGGCGCCGACGATCCCCGATAGGGCCGCCCAGATTGTGATATCGCCGATGCGGTCGTGCGGATAGAGCATGACCGATTTCTCCACCGGCTTGGGCAGTTTTTTGCGGTTCTTCTCCCAATAACGGATACCGACGAATAACAACCCAAAAACGAGGCCCGCCCAAAGCGTGCCCTTGGTCGACAATAACACTCCGGCTGCATCCGCCTGAAACTCGTCGAAATGCTGGAGGAGATAAATGAGCTTAAACCCGACGATAAACCCGAAGATGCCGTTGGAGATCAGTTCCGACAAAGTCGCAGGACTGCCCTCCACCGTTACCGCTTTTTTCGCCCTCGAAAACGCCTTCCCCTTTCTTTCTCTTTAATTCCGTGTAGAGAATAAAAGCCGCCGACAAGATCGAAATGACCAGCAACAGGCCGAAGGTTTTGAAAATGGAAGTCCAGTTATCCGGCTGAGATCCGAACAGGTCGTGGAAGAGATAGGACAGATCGGGGTACATGCAGGGTATGGGTTTGTTTGAAGGCTAAAAGTAGGAAAATAATTAACTGAAATTGTACTGGGAAGTTGAACTTTGGAAATATTAACCGCGAAGGCGCAAAGACGCTAAGGCGGCGCAAAACTTCTTTGCGTATTCTTAGCGTCTTTGCGCCTATGGCGAATTTTTAATTTTTCGATAAAGCCGCTGGTATTGGCCATTTAGAGCAATACCGATTCAATTTGATTCACAAGTCCTACCTCATAAGGGCGCTCAATTTTGATATAATTGTCCGTAAACCCGGATAGCTTGCCGGGCTCGCTGTGGTGCTCGAACAACACCTCGCGGGCCTGCCCCAGATGCGCTTCGTAAAACGCCCTGCGCTTTTTCTCCGACAGGATCGTCAGCATTTCGTTGCGGCGGCGGCGCTCCTCCATGGGGACGGCGCCTTCCATCTCCGCGGCCGGCGTGTTGGGGCGCTCGGAATAGGTGAACACGTGCAGGTAGGAAATATCCAGCCCATGGATGAAGTGAAAGCTCTCCATAAAATCGGCCTCCGTCTCCCCGGGGAACCCCACGATGACGTCTACCCCGATGCAGGCATGCGGCATCAGCGATTTGATCTTCGCCACCCGCTCGGCATAGAGCTCCCGCTTGTAGCGCCGCCGCATCTGCACCAGCTGTTTGTTGTTGCCCGATTGAAGCGGCATGTGAAAATGAGGCATGAAGCGCTTCGACTGCGCCACAAATCCGATCACCTCATCCGTGCAAAGGTTCGGCTCGATGGAGGAGATCCGGAAACGAGGGATTTCCTCCACCTCCTCCAATGCCTGGATCAGGTCGATGAATAGCGCCTCTTTTTTGGGTTTTACTCCTTCGATCACCTCTGTGCCGTTGCCGAAATCGCCGATATTGACCCCCGTGAGCACGATCTCCCGGATGCCCATTTCCGCGAGTTTGCGGGCATTGGCCACCACGTTCTCCACGGTGTCGCTGCGGCTGCGGCCCCGCGCCATGGGGATGGTGCAAAAAGTACATTTGTAATCGCAGCCGTCCTGCACCTTCAAAAACGAACGGGTGCGGTCGCCGAAGGAAAAGGCGTCGACGAAATCGCTGACCTCCCGCACTTCTCCGGCACGGACCATGCCCTTGCCGGGCGCCTTGCTCAGGCCGTCGATGTAATCCAGGATTCGGAATTTTTCTCCCGCCCCCAGCACCAGGTCCACCCCCGGAATGCCGGCGATCTCCTCCGGCTTGAGCTGGGCATAACAACCCACCACTGCCACGAAGGCGCTCGGATTGTGCCGAAGAGCCTGCCGCACGATCTTGCGGCATTTCCGGTCGGCAAAATCGGTCACCGAACAGGTGTTGATCACGTAGATGTCGGCGCCATCCTCAAAGCCGATTTCCCCATAACCCGACTGCTCGAACAACCTCCCGATCGAGGAGGTCTCCGAATAGTTGAGCTTGCAGCCCAGGGTATAAAAGGCAACCGTTTTGGGTGTGGACATTTCTATTCTTTCTCTAAAACAAGGTATTCGTAAGGCTGAAAATTCATCGATGCAGGCAGGGTAATCGCCTGGCCCGTGAGGCTGTTTTTCCAGACGCCGGTTTGCAGCTCTGCAGGCACGGCCCATTCCTTCTCTGCGTCGCGCACGTTGACCGCCACCAGCACGGTTTCCTGGCCTAGCTGGCGCTGAAATACGACGAGATCCGAATGGGAAAAGGAAGTCATATCGCCGGTCCGCAAAGCCTGGGTCGCCCGGTAATACTTGAGAAGCCGCTGATACTCGGCCGCCATGTCCGGATTGATCGTCCAATTGATGGGGTAATGGCTGAAAAAAGGCAGGTTCACGTTCAGTCCGACCTCCTGGCCGTTGTACAGCAAGGGCACGCTTCCTCCAAGGTACATGGTGACCACCGATGCGGCCAGCGCACCCTGTTTCCCTCCGAACAGCACGATGGGGGTTTCGTCCCAGGCCGTTTCGTCGTGGTTGGTGGTGAAGCGCAGCTTGCGAACTCCCTCGGGGAGGTTCACGGTTTCGGAGTGATGCGTCACGAAAATGCTCGTTGCGGAAAAAGTGCCGTCGAATACGCCCTTTATCTTTCCATAAAAATCCCAGCCGTAGTTCATCTGAAAACCCGCCGTGAAGTGGTCCGCCCGGCTGCCTTCGGCCAGCAGAATCAGGTCGCGATTGGGGATAGCTTCCAGGCTGTCGATGGCTTGCTGCCAGAAGGTGAAGGGCACAAAGTCGGCGGCATCGCAGCGGTAGCCGTCGATCCCGACATCTTCTATCCAGTATTTCAGGGCGTCGATCATGGCCAGGCGCATGTCGGCATTGTTGAAATCGAGGTCGGCCACATCCATCCAGTTGGTGCCCGGCGGGTGGACGATGTTCCCGTTGCCATCCTGCGTGTACCAGGAGGTGTTTTGTATCCAGGGATTGTCCCAGGAGGTATGGTTGGCCACCCAGTCGATGACCACCGCGATGCCGCGTTTATGGGCCGCATCGACCAGGGCCTTGAAATCGTCGAGGGTTCCGAACTCGGGATTGACCTCCACGTAGTTCTGCACCGAATAGGGCGAACCGAGCTGCCCGACGGAGTTGATCTGTCCGACGGGATGAATGGGCATAAGCCAAAGGGTATTGACGCCCAATGCCTTGAGCGTATCCATTCGGGCGGTGATGCCCTGGAAATCGGCCTCCGGGCTGAAGGCCCTCAGGTTAACCTCGTACATGACGATATCTTCGGTGGCAGGAACCTCAAATGGTTTGGGATCCGGATCGGGGGAATCGTCGTCTTCTTTATTACATGCTCCAAACGCCAGCATGAGCATCAAAAGCGGGAATAAGCGTATCTGAAGCATGGTTCTACATTTTAGGAACGGTTATCTTTTTTCGATCTTGTCGAGTTTCAGGATGGGCGCCATGAAATCGGGCTCGGGAGCGTCGGTCGGCCCCGGCTTGTTCACCTGTTTTTTGGTGGTCAGTACCGTACCGGAGAACACCACCTCCGTGCCGTCGGTTTTTAATTCTACCGGAATATCTTCGGGAAAGAGAAGTTCTCCCTTCTCCGTGGCAATGAGATACTGCTCGCAACCGCGGCTGCACAAGAACAGTTTGACAGTTCCGTTGGCGTCGGTCATGGCCTGTTCTTTCGAGCAAGTAGCGCTCAGGAAAAGTAAAGAAGAAAACAGAAATGTTGGCAACCAGGAAGTTCTCATATCGGCTGTTTTTTGGAGGTGATTACCGGGAATCAGGGTTTGCGGAGCCACCCAAGCACATGGGGCTGCTGGACATACCATTTATTCTTGCGAATGTAATAACGATAAGACTCCCTGGTATTTGACAAGGGGCCCGGATTTTGTTGTACGATCTCCAGTTCGGTGTTGCCGACCTTGGCCACGATGGCCACATTGCCGCCGGGATTGTCCCTGGAATCGCCGAATACGAGGATGTCGTTTTCCTGGGGTTTCGTCGCGCTGGGCATGGCAAATTGCGTCAGGCCGGTCGCGGGGTTGACCTGTCCGTCGGCTATGGAAGGGTTGAAAAAATCCGTTCCCGAATTCAAGCCCTGGGGGAGGGGTATGCCAAATACCAAACCGTAATAGCGCCTCGCATATTCGCCCGAGGTATAAACCCTGACCATCATTTTTTGCTCCTCCGACAATGTGTCCAAATCGATCGATCCGGCGGGGGGATTGTGGTACAAGAATACCCAGTTCAGGCTATCCACTACTTTTCCGAGGGGGACCTTGCTGGATACCACGGGTTCGTTAACGCAGCGCATTCCGGAAAAAGCCATCGCAACCAGGCATGCCATACATGCCATTTTCCAAATTTTTTTCATGGGTAAAATGGTTTTAAAAACTTCGCAAAGGTATGAAAAGCTGTCTAATCTACCGTCCAATTAAACTCCGGCTTTAGGAGCGGGAGCTCATCCAATGCTAGTTTTCGAAGGCCTAGCCGCAGGCTGTCCCCAAAGAAATCGCCTTCGAGCAGAAGAAAACCTGCGCTATCCTCCCAATAAGAGATTTCTGTGATCGCGGCGGGCTCCCATTGCTCCAGAATCAGCTTCCGGCGCAGGGTATCGACGATCAAGCCATAATCCTGCATCCGGCCTTCCGCGGATTGGGTGATGAAATACCCTTTCCGGTGAATGAATACCCGCTGCCAGCTCTGCCAGGAATCCCCTCTCATGACCTCGTAAGCCCCGTGCAAGGGCGGACGCGGCGCCCGGTCGTCGTTGAAATTGCCGCTAGAGAGGTAGGGGTACAGGGCATCCGTCAGGATTAGACAAATCGCTATGGTCTTGGCGAGCAGGTATAAATTTTTTCTTCGAAATGCCGGCGACCGGAATGGCGCGGGAGGGGATTGCTGTGTGAAGAAAAAGGCCCACAACCGGGGAGCGTCGGGCGCCAGGATGAACAAGCATAGCAACAGGAGAAAGGCGGAATACAATTTCACCGAAATATCAAAACTGAGGTTGAGCGCCAGGACATGGGTCATCACCCCCGCCGCAATCAGGCCGCCGGCAAGCCGGGTGGGCCGAAAGAGCAGAAGAAGGGCCGGAAGAACCTCCACCAGGCCCGAAAAGACCGTGTAACTGCGCGAGACCCCCATCGCGCTCCAGAAGAGGATATCCCGGTGCAAGTAGCCCAGCGGCGTGAACAGCGTATTCGGCTCCGGCATATAGAACTGCCATTTGAAGACCTTGCTCAGGCCGTAGACCAGCAACTGGAGCGCCAGGTAGTAGCGGGCGATCACAATAAATCCGTAGCGGAGGAGGTTATCATTCGTGCTTTTTCGGTCTAGCCGGGTCCAGACGGCCGCCAGGAGCAGCGACAAGATCATGGCATTGAAGGCGTGGAGATAAAATCCGGTGGAGTCGGAAATTAAATGGGGCTCGAAGGCCCTTTCAAGTCCGAATACATGCCGGCCGGTCCAGGCGGCCAGCTTCTCAAACCAAGGGCTGAGGTACTTCCCCGGATCGGGCAGGATGGAGTGGGGGAAGGAAAAAGTGCTGATAAACCCGACCATAAAAACCCCGAAGAATCGAAGCAGAAATTTTTCCAAACTGTAAAATCGCTGATGAGATGAAATATGTAGCCTTATTATTGCTGTTTTTCCTGGCTGCTTCCAGCCCCGCTTTCTCTCAGACCAAGCGGATCGCCCACCGGAGCCATAGCGGGCAGGACCATACCCCTCCGCTTCGGCGGCGCCGATAATTTCGGGCTTCCCACCCCCTATGACTCGCTGATCATAGCCCGTCGGTTAGTCTTGATGGACAGCCTGCGGAGGGTCGATAGCCTCCTGCGCATCCCGAAAGATACTTTACCCGCGCCTAAAAAAATAGACCCCAGGCCCGCCCCCAAATCGGTTTACTTTTCCGGCGTTCCCGACTGGGTGATCCAGCCCGGACCACATTGATATCATTGGGCGTCCGCCCTAAAACTTTGTGGAACAAATTTATTCCCTAAATTTGGTGTCGCAACATCAAATTAATTTCATTCCATGAAGAAGATCCTTTTCGTCTATTGCATCCTCCTCTTTTGGGCCTGCAGCGCTACCGTCCTGCGCCCACTCAAAGCGATGCAGACCGCGCCGCTTCCGCATTCCCTGGCCTGACCCTGGCCCAACTCCAGGAAGGCAGGACCCTCTACGAAGGCCAATGCGGGAAATGCCATGCGCTGAAACCCCTTACCTCGAAAGACGAGGCCGGATGGCGCAAGATCGTGCCAATCATGGCCGGGAAAGCCGAAATTGACAGCATAGCCGAGAAATTGATTCTTCAGTATGTGGTTACGATGAGCGGGGCAAAGCGCTAACCTCCGCCTCCTCCGCTTCTTCCTGGTAGTGTTTGGTTCCCGCGCTCTTGACCGTGGAGTAACGCCCCTTCAGGCGCAGGAAACGCTTTTCCACGTGCTCATAGGACAGGTGGGCCAACAGGATGGTTACGCCAGTTACTCCGGCATAAGCCACGATATATTTGATAAAGTCGGGGCCGAAGGAAACCGGCCCGAGTAGCTTGGCGCCGATGGCCATCACCAGGGGGTGGATGACGTAGATCCCGTAAGAGATTTTTCCAAGAAAATCAAAGGCCTCGTTGTCGAGGTTGAAGATCTTGCGCTTGGCGGTGATCTGCCCGAGGATCAATGCCACCGTCACCCCCGCGATGATCTCGTGGTCGAGCAGGGAGACGATGTGGAAACGGTTGAAAGCCACCAGGATAATGGCGACCCAGGCAGCGGCCTGAACGCCGACGTGAGAAACTACCCGGATCAAAAGCTCGTTTTTCCGGTAGTACAAAATGGCGCCCAGGGCTCCGATCATCATGCAGTCGAAACGGAGCACGTACATCGCCATCTCTAAATAGGACCCCGGAAACACTTCGTGCACGAACACCTTCAGGAGCAGGAACAAGACCAAAAAGGCCATCGTGAAGAAGAACAAACGCGGAATATTCTTTTTCACGGCCCAGGGCCAGAAGGCGTAAAACTGCTCCTCCACCCCCAGCGACCAATAGTGCGAGAGCAAAGGGATTTGCATGCTCAGGATCTTTGGGATATTCGCCGCGAAGAAAATGTAGAAAAAGACCATGCCGCCCTGGTCGTCTTGCTGCCAAAACCAGGTCAGGGCCATGGCGATGAGGAAATAAATGTAGTAAAGGGGCCAGATGCGCAGGATGCGCCGCATGTAAAAATCCTTGATTTTGATGGGATGGCGCTTGTTTTCCGCCAGCAAGAGGAAGGTGATCAGAAAACCGCTGAGGGCGAAGAACATCGTCACCCCGAAATCCGCCAGGTCCAACCCCCGGGGGCCGCCGCTGGGCTTCGTGCCGATGATATGCGGATTCAGGCCGAACTGCTCCAGTTCCACGGTGATATGCGAAAGCACAACTCCCAAAGCTGCGATCGCCCTCAAGCCATTGAGGCCGGGGAAAAAAATAGGTTTTTCCTTCTCCATCTGGTTCAACTCCATCCGTTTTTGTTGCCGATACCAAATGTACTTTTTTCCGGTTTTTGAATTCCCGTGAAAAAGCAAATTTATACTGTGGCCGACAAGTTTACCTTGGAGTTAAGGGAGATTCCTTTCGCGGCAACATCTCATCCCGCATGGCGGCTTGCCAGATAAAAGAGGCAATGATAGTGGCCGCCTGCTTGAGATCCTCTGCCGACAAATGGTCCCAATTGTCCATATTGGAGTGGTGGGTTCTCGTGTCGTACTCCACCGGGTCCTGGATAAACTGAAATCCGGGGATGCCCACCCGGTCGAAGGACAGGTGGTCGGTGCCTCCCGTATTGCCCAAGCTGAGGGTAGTGGCGCCGAGATCTTCCCAGGGGGAGAGCCATTCCCGGAAAATGGGCCCTACCTGCAGGTTCCCTTGCTGGTACACGCCCCGGATCTTCCCGGTGCCGTTGTCGAGGTTGAAATAGGCCGAAACCTGGGCCTGTTCGGGCAAAAAGGATATGATTTCTCCCGAAGAATCGCGCACCGCAAAATGCTCATTGCAGTAGGCCCGCGAGCCGAGCAGCCCCTGCTCTTCGCCGGTCCACAGGGCGATGCGCAGGGTGCGCCGCGGCCGCGTGCCGGTGATACGGAACACTTCCTGCAGGATGCGCGCCGCCTCCATCATCACGGCGGAGCCGCAACCGTTGTCGGTCGCGCCCGTGCCCGCGTGCCAGGAGTCGAAATGGGCGCCGAACATCACCACCTCCTCCCGAAGGTCGGAACCGGGGATCTCGCCGATGATATTGCGCTCCATGAGGTCGCTTTCGTGATAAACCGCGTCGAGCCGCATGCGAAGCTTGACGGACCTTCTTTTTTCCAGGAGGCGGAAAATGCGGTTGTAGTGCTCGATGCTCAAGGTGACCTGGGGTATGACCTCCACGCCTTTGTCGCGTGCGTTCTGCTCCGAACGGGCCCTCGCGCCGCCGACGAACACCGTGCCGTAATCGCCCTTGTAGCCCCGGTCGAGCACGGCCATGGGCTGTTGGTCGTAGATAAAATCCCACAATTTTTGCCCGAAACCGTCATTCCCGTAGCCCCGCCAGCGGCGACCCCCAGAATTGGAGGGCATGGGGGCATTGGCCAGTTCGAGCAGGTCCTGCGGTCCCAGACGCTTGGAAACGGGCTCGTCCCACTCCCGCGGCGCCCGGATCGTATCGAGCAATACGAACTTGCCTTTCAGCTTTCCCTTGTATTTCTGGAGCTCCTCTTCCGTGCCGGCGTTCAAATAGATCACCTCCCCCGTCACAGGTCCTTTTTCGACCGGACCCGACCAGGCCTTGGGGTAGCCGATCACGGGGAAATAGTATTCGCCGATGGCTTCCAGCGTGAATTCCTTCAGTTCCCAACCCCGACCGAAGGGACCCCATTCCTCGGTGTGCACATTGTCCAGATTCCAGTATTTCAGCTGGGTCAGGGCCCATTCGGTGGCCTCGTCGAGTCCTTCGGAACCCGTGAGCCGGGGACCATTGCGGTCGGTGATAGCCCAGGCGAGGTCCATCACGCGGCTGCGCTCGAAACCTTCTCTGCGAATGAGGGCATTGATACTGTCGGCGCTAATCTCCTGGGAGAAAAGGGGCGCTGCATGGACGAACAACAGGGACAGGAATAGGAAGATCTTTTTCATGAAGTCAGTTTTGAAAAATACCGGGCTAAAATAATCAAATTCGTAATTTGAACCCCCAATATCATTTTCTATGAAAAACCTCTTGCTCCTCCTCTTACTCCTGCCTGCTTTCCCGGGCTTCTCCCAAATTTTTACCGGAGGCGGAGGCCCCATCGCCGACGATGGCACCCACAGCTATTTCCCTCTGACTGTTTCGGGACTGCCTGCGACCATCGACGCCGGTTTCGGACTGGAAACGGTGTGCATCGACCTGACCCATACCTGGAACGACGACCTGATCATTTCCCTCATCTCCCCCGACGGCACGGAGTTCGAACTCTCCTCCCGCAACGGCGGCGACAGCGATAACTATACCAATACCTGCTTCAATTACGGGGCGCAAAACCCGATTTACAACTCCTGGGGACCCTTTTCGGGCCTCTTCAAGCCCGAAGGATTTATGTCGATGATCAACAACGGGCAGGACCCCAACGGCGTCTGGACCCTCCATCTCTACGACGTATATGCCTTCGCCGATACGGGGGAGCTGCTCGAGTGGTCCATCGAATTCGGCAACCACCCCGCGACGCCCTTCCCCTCCTCCCACGCCAGCCTCCCGCTCGTGCTCGTCTCCACCGACGCCTTCGTCATTCCGAACGAGCCCAAGATCATGGCGCAAATGAAGATCGTGGAC
>JADJBL010000037.1 GCA_016703765.1 Saprospirales bacterium | reverse complement strand
TTGACGCTGGTGGAACCAAGGTCTTTCGCCGTCATAATTTTACGAGAATATTGCTTCCAAACCTTTTTTGTTTAGAACAAATCTAAATAGATTTGCGCAGCAAATAACCAGAACCATGCTGCCACTTAAAGAAGCTACGTCCGAAAAGCACAAGATCGCAGAGCGGATGCCGTTCAACGTGAAGATGTTTCGCGGGCAACTGAGCAAGGAGGAATACGGCCTTTACCTCGTTCAACAGCGGGAGCTGTTCCGCACGATCGAGGCGAAGGGAACCCCGCATTCCAGCCTCAACCGGGTTTCCGCCATCGACAAGGACCTTGCCGAATTGCCGCCTTCGGACCATGCCCTGCTGCCATCCACCCGGCAGTATGCAGCGTATCTGAACAAGCTGGATTACGACGGAACCCTGCCGCATATTTATCTTCACTACCTTGCCATCATGTTTGGGGTCAGATCATGAAAAAGTCGGTGCCTTCGACCGGCCATATGTACGATTTCGACAACATGCAGGAGGCCATGCTATCCATCCGGGCCTTCAGCGACGATTGGGCGGAGGAGGTCAACAAGGGCTTCGACTTTGCGATATCGATCTTCCAGGAGCTCGACGAGGCGATTTCCAACGGACACATTCCCCATTCAGCAGACATAAAAAAACAAGACCATGGAGTGGCTTAAAAGTATCGGCCTGGCGGGTTTCCTGTTTTTCTTCATCAAGGGCATGCTGTGGCTCGTGCTGTTCGCCCTGGTCTATTTCGGTTTTGTGAAAAAGGAGACCGTGGCGCGGATCAAGTCGAAGTTGTCGTGGAGGAGGAAGAAGACGTGAGGGGTGGAAAGCCTTTCTGTTGAGGTATGGTTAGCACTTCGTCTATTGTAGTTTTTGCTCAACCCTTTTCAAACCTCATCCTCCTTGTCTCCTTCAGTTGGCAAGGCCAATTTATCTGGTTTTTGCGTGGCTTTCTTTTCTTCTGATTTAAGACGGCGCTTCACTTTTTTCACGTCTTCAGCGGGGGGTAAATGTTCGGGTTGTACGCCTCGTTCGCGGAGTATTTTGCGTACGGCGAGGTTGTTGTCCACGTGTTCTTCCTGAATAGCCGGCTGGCCGTAGAGGTCTTTGTCTACTACATTGTGGCGGGTGAGTTCGGCGGCAAAATCTTTGGCTTTGATGGTGAGGGTAGGCAGGAAATCAGCAAGCGGGCGGTTTTCCTGCACGGCGAGTTTACGCTTCATATCCTGTGTGCTGCGCCCGCCGAAAAGGGCTTTGTCGCCTTCGGAGCGAATGATGGCAAAACCTTTTTCGTCCACGCCGCGTTCGTAAATGATACCGGAGAGTTTGTTTTCCGTTTTGGATAGTTTTTCGCGGGCGGTCACGCGGTCAAGATCGAGCAAGCGCTGTTCGATGATCTCCTGTTTCCGGGTTTGAACAGCAAAATATGTCTGCGCAAAAGCGATTTCCGGCTTTTGTGTGGGGTCGCCGTTTTGGGCGACGAGATAACAGGCATAGCGGGTGAGGGCAAAATCATCGACACGGCGTTGCGCTCCTTTGGCGAGGTCGATCATTTTCCTGACGTCGGCAAAATGATGCTCAATCTTTTCGCCCGCGCTTTGGCAAGCGGTTTTGGCCTTTTCGATGGCGTTCAGGAAATTGTTCCACTTGGCGTAACCCAGAATAGTTTGGAGTTCGCGGGCGCTCCAGCATTCCGTGTCTTCGATCAGATAGCAGGCGTTCTCAAATTTTTGGAAGAGTTCGAGGATCAGTTCTTTTTTCATAGCTGGACAATTTGTTTTATTACTTTTGCCAAATATACAATTTGTTTTTATTATTCCAGAATACTGGCAGGCGCTGTATCAAAGATCCCGTTTTCCAAAAACCCCGTACGGGCCAAGCCGGATAGCCAGAAAGAAAAGAGCATTTTCTTCAATTGAATTTGTAACGGAGAGAAGCAGAAGGTAAGAACCCGCTTCGATGAAGCAATTTGAGCTGGCAAAGAGGGGAGATAGGGCAATGCTAATTTTTCTGGGGATGGTTTTGCTTGGGCAGCGAGAAAACCCAAGGGGAAGAACCTGGCATGGTTTTCGAGATAACCCCCTTATTTCCTTCAAACCCCAAAACGGGAAATTTAAGGAAGCTCCCCAGCCCCAATGGAGGACTGGTTATTTCAATAACTAAGAAGGTGGAATGGCTTATCATTTGTTGCCAAATTTTCTATCGTTGTCCGCATCCCAGGGTTCACGATGATAGTATTGGTCTCTACCACTTCTTTCCAGGGAAAATACAATGAACCAGATACGGAGAATCAAAAACAGAATAAATACCCTGCAACTAATATCATTACGGCTTCCATAATACTACATTGTTTTGCTTCTTGTCGAACTTTGTGAATTTATCGCGACATGGTTTTCGTTCTTATTAAATTAATAAGTATTTCCACTTGGGTTTTTCGTGCTTTGTTCAGTTCCTCGGCCCCGGACCCCACCATGTCTCTTCTCCCTGTTTTGTCTGTTAGTCCTGCTGCAGCCCGCGCGGAATCATCTGATGCCCATAATGCTGCTTTCCATGCTGCTTATTTGATGTTTCCATTGCTGCCTCGGCTGCTAGTACTAATTGGGTTCTTCCGGATTCGGGGCATTTTTATCCATGGTCTGCTTCCCACCATGCTGAAATCAATTCCTTGTCTGTATCCTGACCATTGGCAAAGCGTTCAGCAATTACGACAGTATTATGGAAAACATTGTTGACGAGCAGATCCTATATTTTCTCTCCTCACCACTGGAAGAAGTGGTGTCTCGCGGACACAAGCGCAAGCGAACAGGCGTAATGTCCTATCATCAAGCACGCCTTCCTTTGTAGCTTCCAAAAGTTTGTTTTTCGCGGTTATATTTACTGCCTCCAAGACATCTAAAATCATATCTCTATCTTTTAGATATTACAAAAGGGGCGCGTTTGGTGGTTAAAAACTCCAACCACCGGTTGGAGAACTTCTCATCTCCCATCTACCCCTTGCTGAAGCCTCTTTAAAAGGTCCAGCGTCTTGGCAGATATTATATCCTCCTCTTTATGAAGCATATACCAATGGCGAGCCCAGAAAAATCTCCGCAAAATTCTTGTCCTTAGCCGACAATTGCTGTATCGCGCTATGCGCAATATTTCATCTTTTCCATAATACCTGAACATTTCCCGCCAATCAGTTATCGTGCCTCGCTCAATAACGCGCTCGACAACCACCTTTACAGACTTTTCGTAGTCGAAGGTCTGCAAATTATATTCCCACAATAGGGATGGGGAAATGACAGGGGTTCGCTTGACAGTTTTTCAGCCATAATCGCGGTAGGATAATAACCAAAATACAACAAATACCCGACTTTATTAGACCTTAACCCTCTTCACCGCCCTAAAAAACCCCACAAACACCACCCACCCCAAAAATACGAACACCGCTCCGGTGATGATGGGCAAGCCCACATCCAGCGTGTTGAGGTAGCCGGCGACGAGGGGCGGCACGGCCTGGCCGAGCGACTGCATCGACTGGTTGATGCCCAGGATCTCGCCCTGCTGGCCGGGATTGGCCTGCTCGGAGATCAGGGAGGTCATGTTGGGCGCGGTAATGCCCTGGAAAGTGGCGACAAACGGATTGAGGAAAAAGAACAGATAACTTTTATCGGGCAATACCAACACGCCGATGGCTACGGCCAGCAAGAGAGGCGTGACCTTCAGGATCTGCGAGGCGGCGAATTTTCGGCTCAGCAGCCGCACCGTCACGCCCTGCGTGAAGGCCAGCCAGAGGCCGACCCAGCCATACAAAATGCCTATATTCTTGGTCGAGAAATCGAATTTCTGGATCAGCAACACGGAGAAAAACTGGGTGAAAAAGCTGAAGCCCAGCGCCACGAACAAAACCACTACAAACAGCGCCCGCAATTGCGGCAACTGAAAGGATTTGGCCACGTTCCGGAAACCGGAAAAGGCGTTGATCTTCGTCTCCCTTTTTTCCTTGAGGGTCTCCCGGAAACGAAATTGCACCAGGGCGATATTGACCCCGGTCAGCGCGGCGGTAAACAGAAAGGGCGTCACGTGGCTGAACCAGGAGATCACCGTGTTGTCGCCCAAAATCCCGCCGATCGTAGGGCCCAATATGAAACCGATACCGAAAGCCATGCCGACCAACCCGAAGTTTCTGGTCTTCGATTCGGGGTCGCTCACATCGGCGATAGAGGAGAAGATGATAGACAAATTGCCCCCCATGAACCCCGGGATCATGCGGCTGAAGAACAGCAACGGCAGGTTGTGGGAGTAGATGGCGAGGGCGAAAAGCAGGTAGCCGATCATGGTGCCGGTCAGCGAGATCATCAGCAGCGGCTTGCGGCCGTGCCGGTCGGACAGGGCGCCCAGGATCGGGGCCCCGATAAACTGCATGATCGGGTAAGTCGCCACCAGGAGCCCGTAGAGGATGGAGCGGTAGCTCTGGCTCACACCCGGCGCAAAAAACTCAGAGCCGTCCTGAAAAAACAAGGCAGGGATAATCGGTATAATGATCCCGATTCCCAACAGGTCTAAAAAGGCCGTCAGGAATATGGGACCAATAGGTGATTTCTCTGCCTTGCTCATTGCGGGCTTATTTTTTACGAGCGCCCTGCTCTGTCGGTGCGGATCTGGTTGCCGGTAGACCGCTTAAAGTTGCGGCTGAACCGTCGCTTTGAATTCGGCGACGTGCCGTTGTTGTTTCCCTGGCTTCCATTCAGTCCGGGGAGCTGGGTCACCTTCGGGGTGCGCGGCATCAGGTTGTTCGTGATGGACGTCGCGGAAGGCGCAGTCAGCGGGATGGCGTAGGGATGGTTTTCCACCACGGGCACCGTTTGACGGATCAGCTTCTGGATGTCTTTCAGGTAGGGTAGTTCCTCCGCTTCGCAAAACGAAATGGCGATACCGCTGAGTCCGGCGCGGCCGGTGCGGCCGATCCGGTGCACGTAAGTTTCCGGCACGTTGGGCAGTTCGTAGTTGACCACGTGGGAAAGCTCCTCGATATCGAGCCCGCGGGCTGCGATATCCGTAGCGACGAGCACCCGGATGCGGCCCAACTTGAAGTTGCTCAAAGCGAGCTGCCGCGCGTTTTGCGATTTATTGCCGTGGATGGCCTCGGTGCGAATGCCGGCTTTCACCAGATCGCCCGCCAGGCGGTTGGCGCCGTGCTTGGTGCGGGTAAAAACCAGCGCCGAGCGTATTCCTTTGTCCTCCAGCAAGTGGATGAGCAGTCGTTTTTTATCGTTTTTCTCGACGAAATAAACCGCTTGGGTGACCTTCTCGGCCGTGGAGGAAACGGGGGTCACCTCCACCCGCAGCGGGTTGGTCAGGATGGAGTTAGACAGGGCTGCGATCTCCGGGGGCATGGTCGCCGAGAAGAACATGGTTTGCCGTTTCACGGGCAGCAGCTTGATGACTTTTTTCACATCGTGGATAAAACCCATGTCCAGCATCCGGTCGGCTTCGTCGAGGACGAAGATCTCCAGGTTGCCCAGGCGGATAAAACCCTGGTTGATCAGGTCGAGCAGACGGCCCGGCGTGGCGACGAGGATATCGACGCCGCGATGCAGGGCGTCGGTCTGCGATTTTTGGGATACCCCTCCGAAAATGACGGCATGGCGCAGCGGCAAAAACTTGCCGTAAGCGGTAAAGCTCTCCCCGATCTGGATGGCCAGTTCGCGGGTAGGGGTCAGGATGAGACAGCGCACGGGGCGCCGGTCACCGTTTGCCGGGGCCGGGTTTTTGGAAAGCAATTGGAGGATGGGCACTGCAAAAGCAGCGGTTTTCCCGGTGCCGGTTTGGGCACATCCTAGCAGATCGCGTCCTTGAAGGGTATGGGGAATGGATTGTTCCTGAATGGGAGTCGGATGAATGTAGCCTTCCGCATCGAGCGCTTTCAGGATCGGCTCAATGATAGGCAAATCGTTAAATAGCATATATGGGTTAAATTCCCGGTGTCGTACACGGTGAGGCGCGTGGCCTCTTCATGGGGCAATATCAGTGACATTGGAAGTCCAGGGTGGACAAAAACCGGATTAAATGAAACAATGCGGCAAAGATAAATGATTTTAGGGACTTTACCGGAAATTATTATTTGGTGGAATCCTACCGCAAAAGCAATACCTTTTTGATCGCTCCGGTCTCTTTCCACCTGACCCAATAAACCCCTTCCCCCTGCGAAAGGTTCAATTCCAAAAAATTTCCCTCCCGACGGGCCAATAATCTTCCGTTCACATCGAAGATTTCCGCCGTGCCCGAATGGGATTCGGGAAATTGGATCCAAATGCTCCCGCTGCCCGGATTTGGATAGACCGACCATTCCGCAGAGGGCCCCGATTCGAGGGCCTGGTTTGGCCCCTCGCTCTCCACAGCGCCCAGATCCGGCGCATCGCCCTGGTACCAGGTGTCGTTGATTCCGGCGATCAACTCGCCCCGGTCGATGGCGGGACTGCCTTCCTGCAATGAAAAATCGGCTTGGTCGGGGTCCTCGAACAAGGGGTTTTCGGCCATCCCGTTTTCCTCCCAACCAAATGCCTGTATCTGCGACAAGTCAGAACAAAATACCGCTCCCAGACCATCCGTGTAGTTGGTGTCGATGACGGCCAGATACCCACCCGAGGCGCTGTAATACCCGTTGTAGTCGATCCATCCCGTGGGCGCGTGTTTGGTGGCCACGTAGAATGGGTAGCCGGTGTTGGTTTCGAAGAGGTTGTTGCGCGCCTCGAAGTAAACGCAGCGGGCCGGTTCGAAGTGATCCATGCCGAATCCGTCGGAAGGGGAATAGACGGTGTTGTGAAAAAAGTAGATATCCCCGATCTCGGCCGTATCGTCGCCGTATTGAAATTTGAAGGGATGCCCTTCGATCGACATTTTTCCGTCGATGGGGTTGAGCAGGAAGGTGTCGGTCACCAGGTGGTGGAAAATATTTCGGAGAAAATAGGTCGGCCCCTCCCGGGCCGCAGCGGTGCTGATCGCTGCATTGGTGTGGTGGAACACGTTGTCCCAGATGCGCGTATTGCGGGAAATGCCATCGGCTTCCAGTCCGTCTTCGAAGCAATTGTACACCGTATTTTCGTAAAAATCGATCTCGTAGCTCAGTTCGAAATCCGGGTTCACCGAAGGCGGCGTCACATGTCCCGCCTGCCCGTAATCGTGGAAATTGCAATTCCGTATCACCGTTCCGCGGCCTGAAAAACCGTGCTGGTAGAGGATGCCGCCTTTTTCCAGCATCCGGCCGTAGAAAGGGAAGATCGAGCTGTTCGGGAAAAAATCGTCGTAGGTGGCCTTGATCCGCCAGGCGTTCCAGGGCGGCATGGCGTCGCTGAATTCGGTGTGCTGGATCGTGATCCGGTCGCTGGCCCCGCCCAGGAGTATTCCCACATCGTTGATCGCAAAGTGGCAGGAATCGACGAGGATATGCTCGCTGTTCAAAATTTCGAGCGCCACCGGAGCGGGCGCCCGGCCATAGTGTCGGAATGTGAGGTTCTTCAGTTGAATATGCGATTTATCCTCCAGCGTCAGCGCTTTGCGCTGGGCCGTGACGATCATGTCCTTGTCGTTGGGGTCGGACCCGTCGTGAAATTTCACATAGAGCAACTTCGGGTATTGCCAGTTGGAATTGAGGATGGGATTGTTGCTTGGATTCCGGAAAAAGCCGTCGTACACATTTGGAAATGAAATGGGCCCAAGGCCGAACCCAACGGTGATCTTGTCCTGAACGAGGTCCTCCAGCGTGCCCTGGGGGTAGAGCCGCACTCCGTCGGCCACCACGAGATTGGGGTTGAGGGCCGCGGAGGTCGTGGCATACAGGGTCGAAGCTCCAACGGGGCTCCATACCGGCGGACTGGCCTGCGCCCCATCGAGCACCGCCGCTTGTCCCGGAGCGCCTTCGATCCGTATGGGGGCGTCCGCGGCGCCGGAATTGGCCAGACTCAGGTCGCCCACGTAGTAGATTCCTCCGAGCAATACCACTTGTTCCCCCGCTTCGACCAGATTGAGGGCGTCCTGAAGTTTGCCGGGCTGTGCCTGAGAAAATACCGCGCCGCTTCCCTCGGGATGCACGTAATAGACCGCGATGGGCGAGGTGTAAACCGGGTTGGGGATTGTGGTAGTAAATTCTTCAAAAATCAACCCGTCCAGCGCCGGCGTACTCGGATCCTCAATCTCCACCCGAACGAAATAGGCCGTTCCCGCTTGGCGCCAAAAAACGCTGCCCGACAGTTGCTGGAGCTCGTTGTTCACCCTCGAAAGGCGAAACCCGTCTTGCAGATCCGAGGGTCCCGATCCATATTTCAGGCTCGCAACCGCATCCTCCTCGGGATCCGCCACCGGCAATTGCAAATTGACCCCGATCGCGTGATAAGTCGGAAATAGCTCCAACTGAGCCGTCAATAACATTGGAGCCAACAATATCAATACTAAAGCACAACTCCTCATAAAAATAAACTTTTCAACTTTTCAACTTTTCAACTTTTCAACTTTTCAACTTTCTCTACCAGCCATTCTTTATTGATAATCGGATCGGTCCGCTGCACTTGGTCCCAGAGGGCCTCGATTCCCTGGCGGGTTTTGGCATTGGAAACAAAATCCTGCCTGGCGCGAAGGACCATAGCCCGGCGGGTGAAACGCAACAGCCGGCGGAAGGACTGCACCCGTTCGTCGGCGAGCAATTGGCTGCGCTTGAGGTATTGTTCGAACGAATCGAAGAGGGAGAGCAGCGCTTCGTCCTCCTCCAGGTCGTAATAGGTGCGCAAAAGTAGGGCTTTGGCGCCCAGGTTGTATCGCAGGTCGGTGTATTCCACCCGCAGGAGCAATTCCTGCACCTTGTCGAGCTGCCCGGTGGCGTAGTAGTAGGAAGCGAGGTTAAAACTGAAGGCATTCTCCGCCACGCCCGGGTGAAGGTGGTTTCGGAAAGAGTGGATAAAATCCTGCACCCATTTGTTTTCCTGCAAACGCAGTCCGATGGTGACCAGATTTTTGTAATGCGCCTCCGGCAGGAAGCCGTTGAGGAAGAGCAGGGATTTTTCCAATTGAAGCTGGTATAACTGGAAGCTGTGCGCCAGAAACTCCGACCGGCCCTGGTTGATCCTTTCGATGCAATAATTTTGGAGGTAGTGGTAGAGCAGCTGCCGCTCTTCCAGCGGAAAAAATCCTTCGTTGGCCTCCAGGTTGCGAACCACCTCGAAGTATCGCTCGTGGGCGCCGTTGAGAAGGAGGTAGATCTGGTAGTACACCGCCACGGAAGGCACCTCCCCGTAGATCGCCCAATTGCCGCGGACTTCCTCCAACACCGGCTCCAGGAGCGTAGTCTGGTATTCCACCCGGAGGATTTTTTTGCGGATGGTCATCTCGCAGCCGTCTTTCAGTTTTTCCGAAAGCAGGTACCGGTCGAGGTGATCCTGTTTGATCTGGAGGCTGTTGTCCTTGCCGAATTTGCCTTGTTGGGAGTAAAAAAGATCGGCCTCCCGGGCCGTTTGGTAACTCCATAAATGATAGCGGCTGTCGCGAAAGGGGCTATCTTCGAGTGCGTTTTCTACCTTGCGGAGGCTTTGCTCGAACAGGGGGCTGTTGGCGCCCCGCTCCCGGAGGTGGCTCAGCAGGAAGACGGATTGTCCGCCGGGCTGGTTTTTTGCGACTTCCAGGGAAATGAATTCCTCCCAAAGCCGGTAGGCGTAGGTAAACAGGATGGCCAGCTTACCCTGGTTGTGCTTCTCTCCGGGAAAGAGGTTCTGGAAAAGGTTTCTGCGTTGGCAGGTCCTCCCCTCCAAAAACCGGGGATGATTTTCGCTCAAGTTGTCCACCAGCGCGCGAACTTCTTCGTGCTTGTTGTGGTAAGGGGAATATACAAATTCCCGAAAACGGGTCATCTCCTTTCGGGAGAGCTGGGAGAGGACCTGAAGGAGTTTGTGGCGGAGCATTAGTTGGTATTGGGATTTGAAATTGTGCCGGACACCGAGATAGACCGGCTAGACCGGCTAGTGACCGGCTAGTGACCGGGTGACTCAGTCACCCGGTCACTAGCCGGGGATTAAAATTTACTGTCAAAGCGCTGATAGGCAATTGATTGTACCTGTTTCTGGGCGCTGGGTGAGTGACCGGGTGACTCAGTCACCCGGTCACTCACTCAGCGCCCAATTTGGCCGTAAAAAACTATTTTTCAACAAGTTATCTGCAAATTTGCTGATCCTGCCCTCACCGGGTGAAAAAACAAAAATCAAAAATTTTTAGCACCTAAAAAACTATAAACCAATAATTAACAAGGATATCCTTTTTGAAAAAATCCAAATTTTATCAAAAATTGTATTTTCCTTTGCCCCCAAAGTCCCCCATTTTTGTGATGCTGGAAAAAGGGCTGATCGGGATGCCCCAGGCGTATTTTCAGATTATCAAATAAAAATCCTAAAGACCATGAACAAGGTTCGCGTCTTCCTCCTCCTTCTCGCGGGTTTCTTTTTCGCTGCCGTTCTTCCGGCCCAGACCACCATTTGCCTCGATTTTGACGAATTGCAGGCCGGAACCGTCTATAGCCCGGCCAACGGCTACGAGCCCGGCGACCTCGTCTTCAACGAACAGAATGTGGCCGTGTCTGTCGACGAGTTTTTCCTCTCCAACGGCAACACAGCTTTTGGCATGACCTCCGTCCTGAACGTTCCGCTCAATTTTCCTCCGCCCATCGCCGGAGGACTGGGCCTGTTTCCCAACAACATGAACCTGGTGTTCGACTTCTCGGGCGTCCAGGGCGCCATGTTGGGCGTGGGGTTTGCGTATCAGGATGCCGGCGGCACGGAAAACCTCTCCGTCAATGGCGGCGATATGTTCATCCTGTCCTCCCTGACCCAGCTGCCCACCGCAGTGGCGCCGGGCGTAACCGCCCAGGTGGTGCCCTATCCGGGCCTCATTCCGCCAGTCGGCGGCGTCTTCCTCACGGGGCCGGTGGAAACCCTCACCGTGGGAGGCCAGCAACTGGCATTGGATAATTTTTGCTATCAAATAGAAGAAGCCAACGCAGACTGCGTGATCTCGGAACTTTCGGCTACGCCCCTGGATTGCAATCCGGACAACGGCTATTCCGTCCTCGTGGATTTTCTCCACGAAAACGGAAGCGGCGCCGGCTTTGAGGTGGTGGTGAACGGCCAGGGATATGGCGCCTTCTCCTACGACGATCTCCCCGTGACGATCGGCACCTTCCCGGGCGACGGGACTTCTTCCTATGAAATTCATGTCATCGACCTGGCAAATCCCGACTGCTCGGCTGTCGCCGAATTCGGTCCGGTGGAATGCATCTCGGCCCCCTGCCATATCTTCGAGGTGGGAGCGGATGCCACAGACTGCGTCGATGGACAGTTTTACGCGATCCTCTACTTCCAATATGAAAATGTAGGCAGCGAAGGCTTCAACGTGCACGGCAACGGCGTGAACTACGGCAATTTCGAATACGCCAACGTACCCATTACCATCGGCCCGCTGGATGGCGACGGCACGACGATATATGAATTCGTAGTTCAGGATAACCTGCACCCGGATTGCCAGAACTTCACCGTCATTGGTCCGGTGGATTGCGGAACGGGAGGCCCCTGCGATATTTTTGATCTGGTGGTGGATACGGGCGACTGCAACCCGGATGGCAACGGGTACAACATCACCATCAACTTCCAGGTGGAGAACCCCGGCAACGACTTTTTCGAAGTGTTTTACGACGGACAGAATATCGGATTTTTCCCCATCTCCGAACTGCCGGTCACGATCGAAAATTTCCAGGACAACGGCGAGCCGGTCGTCCACATCAATGTATGCATCAACGATCATCCCGACTGCTGCCAGGTGGCGGAGTTTGTTTCCCCATGCCCTGCAGGCGGCGACTGCCATATCTTCGATCTTGGAGCGGATGCGACAGACTGCGTCGATGGGCAGTTTTACGTGACACTCTATTTCCAATATGAAAACGTGGGAAGCGAGGGCTTCAAAGTGCTCGGAAACGGGGTAAACTACGGCAACTTCGAATACGCCAATGTGCCCATTACCATCGGCCCGCTGGAAGGCGACGGCACGACGGTTTATGAATTCGTAGTTCAGGATAACCAACACCCGGATTGCCACGACTTCACGGTCATCGGCCAGATAGATTGCGGCGGAGGCGGCGACTGCCAAATCTTTGAGGTGGGAGCGGATGCCACCGATTGTGTCGACGGGCAGTTTTACGCGATCCTCTACCTCCAATATGAGAATGTGGGTGGCGAAGGCTTCAATGTGCACGGCAACGGGGTAAACTACGGCAACTTCGAGTACGCCAATGTGCCCATTACCATCGGCCCGCTGGAGGGCGACGGCACGACTATATATGAATTCGTAGTTCAGGATAACCAGCACCCGGATTGCCACGACTTCACCGTCATCGGCCCGATAGATTGCGGCGGAGGCGGCGATTGCGATATTTTTGAATTGGTGGTCGAACCCGGCGAATGCAATGGCGAGGGCCAGTATCCCCTTTTCATAAACTTCCAGTATGAAAATGCGGGCAACGATTTCTTCGAGGTATTTTACGACGGCCAAAACCTGGGCCTCTTTCCTCTGGCCGAACTGCCCATTACCCTCGAAGATTTTGAAGACAATGGAGAGGCCGTGGTGCATATCAACATCTGCATCAACGACCAGCCCGACTGCTGCCAGATCGCCGAGTTTGAATCGCCCTGCCCCGGCGGCGGCGACTGCCACATCTTCGACCTGGTGGCCGATGTGACCGACTGCGAGGATGGACAATTTTATGTGTTCCTCAACTTCCAGTATGAAAACGTAGGCGGCGAAGGCTTCAACGTGCACGGCAACGGCGTGAACTACGGCAACTTCGAGTACGGAAACCTGCCCATCACTATCGGCCCGCTGGATGGCAACGGCTCTACGGAATATGAATTTGGGGTTTCCGACCTGCTGCACCCCGATTGCGGTGACGCAATCTCAATCCCTGCGGTCGATTGCCCCGACGGTGGCAACGTCTGGCCCGGCGACGCCAACTCCGACAACATCGCCAACAACCTCGACCTGCTCAACCTGGGTATCGCTTTCGGCGCCATCGGCCCTACCCGCAATAACCCGAGCATCCTTTGGGACGGCTGGCCCTCCCAGGATTGGGTGGAGACCTTCCCCAGCGGCGTGAACTTCAAGCATGCCGACTGCGACGGCACCGGCAGCGTCGACGGCGGCGATATCGAGGCCATCGAACTCAATTACAACGAAACCCACGGCACGCCCGAGCCCGTCGATTATAGCACGGTACGGAAGACGATCCCCCGCTGTTTGCCGACCTGCCCGACCAGGAACTGCAAGCCGGCGATCCGATCGAGATCCCGATCCTGCTCGGCACGGTAGACCAACAGGTGAACAATATCTACGGCATTGCCTTCACCCTGGTTTTCAATCCCGATCTCATCGACCCGAGCAGCGTTAACCTGGAATGGCCCAATTCCTGGCTCGGCGCCCCCGGCGTCAACGCGATCACGGTCGATAAGAAGTTTGTCGAGGAAGGAGTGATCGAAGTGGCCATCACGCGCATCGACTCCAACCCGGTTTCCGGTTTCGGCGAGATCCTCGCCTTTATCGGCATCATCGACGATGTGCTGGGCAAGCACGAAATGACCATCGAGATCGAAAAGGTACGGGCTATCCAGTTCAATGAAGGCCTCGTCAGTCTCCGCTACCCGCAGGAATCGGTCCTCATTTCGAGCCTTTCGGAGCCCGGTATTCAAACCGAAGGAATCACCGTTTTCCCCAACCCGGCCTCCGACAACCTTAACTGGACCCTGGCCGGCAACAAACATACCAGCTACGCCGCCGTCATCGACGTCAACGGCCGCACTATTCAGGAGCAATTTGAAACCGGCGCCCAGCTTTCGATCTGTAGCTTGCCCGCCGGTATGTACTGGCTCAAAGTCCGGTCCGGCGATGAGGTTTATATGGCCCGATTTGTAAAGGCAGGCCTGTAGAACCCATTCTTTTAAAACAAACAAAGGGGCGCGTAAGGAAACTTACCGCCCCTTTTTATCTTTACCCTGTTTAGTGACTGGTGACTAGTGACTAGTGACTATCAAATCACTAATCACCAATCACCAGTCACCAATCACAAGTCACCAATTGAATACCCTTTTCACGAATTCTGGCAGCTCATGTCCCACTGGCAAAACCTTGGCTTGCCGGAGGATGCCCAGTTTCGGGAAGAGCGGATACCTTTCGGCGCCGGGTCGCGGCAATACATGCTCCACATTGCCCCGGAGAAGCCTTTGCACGGGAAATCCATCCTCTTCTACCACGGCGGCGGCTGGCAATTCGGCAGCCCGGAGCAATTTCGGAAATACGCCTATGTGCTGGCCCAGGAAGGATATGAGGTGTTTTTGCCTTCCCACCGGAAGATTCCCTTTTATAACTACTCCGTTATCCGGACCGACATTCAATCGGCGTTGAGAACCGTGGCCGCAAGGCTTCGAGATAGGGGAGGAGTGGGCGAAAAGATCGTCCTCGGCGGTATGTCCTCGGGTGGCAACCTGGCTGCCCTGCTGGCCCTCGACCCGGAAAACAGAGAGGCAGCCGAGCTGGACGAAAACCAGATTGCCGGTCTCTTCGTCCTGGCCGCCCCCCTGGATCTGGAGCAGATGTGGAACAGTCCACCGCTATTGGCCTTTGCCGGTCCGCGCAGCGGGGCACTATTCCAACAAGCTAATCCCGCCAACTTTTTACACGCGGGTCCAATCCCGCCACCCACCCTCATCATTCACGGCGAATCCGATGCGATGGTCGAAGCGGCTTCGGCCAGGAGTTTTTACGAAAAATTCGAGCGAGTCCACCCCGGCCGCGCCCGGTTTATCCTCCTGCCAAATGGCTCCCACCTGGACGTGGCGAGCTGGGCGTATCGGGAGAATTTTATCAGGGATACGATATTGGGGTGGTTGAAAGAGGTTTAGTCCTGCCAAAATGTCACCTTTTTCCAAAAAATCCCCTATCTTTGCCAACCCTTTTCGAAGTGGAAAAGTTGTATGATCTAGCTGAATCAGAATTCAGAATTAGAGAATTCCTCAGAATGAGGTAGATGTAATTCTGAAACCTGAAATTTGTAAATTGTTCAGACAAATACCGACGAAAACAAGCCCGAATGTTCGACCACCTCCTTTCCACTCAAGCCCCACGGAAGACCCTGCCCGCGACCAAGGACAGCGCTCTTTCTATATCGAGAGCTATGGCTGCCAGATGAACTTCAGCGACAGCGAGATCGTGGCGTCGATACTGGGGGAGGTGGGGTACAAACCGACGAGGGACATGGAATCGGCCGACCTGATCATGATCAATACCTGTTCCATCCGGGAGAAGGCGGAAGATACCGTGCGCAAACGCCTCCAGGTATTCAACAAGCAAAAACGGCAGCGGCCCGACCTGATGATCGGCGTGCTGGGCTGTATGGCCGAGCGCCTCAAAGCGAAATTTCTCGAAGAGGAAAAACTCGTGGATATCGTCGTGGGCCCCGATGCCTACCGCGACTTGCCCAAGCTGGTGGCCGGCGCCGAGGACGGCGAAAAAGGCGTGAACGTATTCCTCTCCCGCGAAGAAACCTATGCCGATATCAGTCCGCTGCGCCTGGATTCCAACGGCGTGACGGCCTTCATCTCCATCATGCGGGGCTGCGACAACATGTGCTCCTTCTGCGTGGTACCCTACACCCGCGGCCGCGAGCGCAGCCGCTCTGCCTTCAGCATCCTGGCCGAAGCGCAGGATCTCTTCGAACGCGGCTTCCGCGAAGTCACCCTCCTGGGGCAGAACGTGGATTCGTACAAGTGGGAAAATCCGGAAACCGGCACGCTGGTCCACTTCGCTCAGCTGCTCGAAATGGTGGCCAAACTGCACCCCGACCTGCGCATCCGCTTTTCCACCTCGCACCCCAAGGACATCACCGACGAGGTGCTGCACACGATAGCGACATACGACAACATCTGCAAATACATCCACCTGCCGGTGCAGTCGGGCAACAGCCGCATCCTGGAACTGATGAACCGCACCTACGACCGCGAATGGTACATGGACCGCATCCGCGCCATCCGCCGCATCCTGCCGGATTGCGCGGTGTCGAGCGATATCATCACGGGCTTTTGCAGCGAAACCGAAGAGGAGCACCGCGATACGCTGAGCATGATCGAATTTGCCAATTACAGCATGTCGTATATGTTCACCTACAGCGAACGGCCCGGCACGCCAGCCGCGAAAAAATACGCGGATGATATTTCGAGGAAGTGAAAAAACGCCGCCTCGACGAGATCATCCGCCTGCAAGCCCAGGTGTCTTACAACCACAACAAAGCCGATATCGGCAAGACCTTCCAGGTGCTCATCGAAGGGGATTCGAAGCGCTCCGACCAAGAGTTCAAAGGCCGCAATTCGCAGAATAAAATGATTGTGTTCCCCAAGGTAGAGGGGCTCAGGCCGGGGGATTACGCCACGGTGAAAGTGGTGGATGCCAATAGTGCCACGCTGCGAGGAATGCTTTGTGACTAGTGACTGGTGACTAGTAAAATACTTATCACCAGTCACCAGTCACTATTCACCAGTCACTAAAAAATGACCGACCTTCAAACCATAAAAGCCCGTTTCGGGATCATCGGCCGCTCGGAACTACTGGACCGCGCGCTGGGCACCGCCGTGCGCGTATCTGCCACAGACCTGGCCGTGCTCATCGTCGGGGAAAGCGGGGTGGGGAAGGAAGTCTTTTCGAAGATTATCCATGCCCTGAGCGCCCGCAAACACGAAAACTTCATCGCCGTCAACTGCGGCGCCATACCGGCAGGGACGATCAACTCCGAATTGTTCGGGCACGAAAAAGGCTCGTTCACCGGCGCTACCGCCGACCGGAAGGGGTATTTCGAAACCGTCAACGGGGGCACGATCTTCCTCGACGAGGTGAGCGAAATGCCGCTCGATACGCAGTCCTTCCTGCTTCGCATCCTGGAATCGGGTGAATTTATGCGCGTGGGCTCTTCGAGCGTCCTGAAAACCGACGTGCGCATCATCGCCGCCACCAACGTGGAGTTGGAGGAACGGGTTCGCAAGGGAAAATTTCGAGAAGACCTCTTTTACCGCCTCAGCACGGTGCCCATCAAGGTGCCGTCTCTGAAGGAAAGGCGAGAGGATATCCCCCTTTTATTCCGCAAATTCACGCTCGATTTCTCCGAGCGCTACCGCACCGACCCCATCCAGTTGGAAGACACGGCGCTCACCCTGCTGATGAACTACCACTGGCCCGGCAACGTGCGGGAACTGAAAACCTGGCCGAACAAATTTCTGTGCTTTCCGAAAAACGGACGATCACGGCCGAAGACCTGCTTCGCTACCTGCCACAGATCAGCCAGCGGCATCTGCCTATGATCCCGGAAGCCGCCAACCAAAACGGAGGCGGACATTTTCAGGAACGGGAGATCCTCTACAAGCTGCTCTTCGACATGAAGGCCGACCTGAACGATCTTAAAAACCTGGTCTTCGAGCTCATCCGCCGCAACGACCTCAACGTGCCGGAGATCGCCGGATTCGATGCCCCGTTGACCAGCTTCCGGGAGGCGGCTATTCCCGCCTCGCAAAAGCCCATCCTCATGGACAAGGAGGAGTCCGATTTCCACAAAGCCGAAGAACTGGAAGTCAACCTCTCGCTGGAGGAAATGGAAAAGGAACTCATCGAACGAGCCCTCAAAAAACACGGAGGCCGCCGCAAAGACGCCGCCCAGGATCTTGGGATTTCTGAGCGGACGCTTTACCGGAAGATCAAGCAATACCTTTACACTTTGAAGGGGTGAAGAGGGATCCCTTCACCATCTACACTCTTCACTTTCCCCTAGGGAAATGAAAAACTCCAGCTAGAAGAACTCAACCGCCTTCCTCGAGGAATTCAAATCCCATCCCAAAACCCCCATCGTCCTCGTCCTGGACAATATCCGCTCGGCGCTCAACACCGGCTCCGCCTTCCGCACCGCCGACGCCTTCGCCCTCGCGGGCATTCACCTCTGCGGAATCACCGCCCAGCCCCCGCACCGGGAGATCCTCAAAACTGCGATCGGCGCCACCGAATCCATCGACTGGCAGTATTTTTCCAAAACCGCCGACTCCCTTACTCAGCTCAAAAGCCGGGGTTACACCATCCTCGGCGTCGAACAAACCGACCTAAGCATCCCCCTCCAGGACTATTCCTGGAACAGCAAAACGCCCCTGGCGCTGGTCTTCGGAAACGAGGTCGGCGGCCTGTCGGATGAGATCCTGCCCCTCCTCGACGACTGCATCGAAATACCCCAGTTCGGCACCAAACATTCTTTGAATGTGGCGGTTTGTATTGGCATAGTCACCTGGCATCTTTATTCTCAACTGAAACCCACATCAAGATAATGCTTCAAAAGCTACAACTGGCCATTGCCATGCTTTTCCTATGGGCAACCACCAATGCCCAGCCTGTTACCTTTTTGTATCAGGGGGAATTGCTTAATCCGGTTTCCGGTTTTGCCACCTTCACAGACTGTGCAGTGGATATGAACGGCGACCTGCTCGACGACGTGGTGAGGGTGGGCAACAAGGGCATTTATGTTGACTACCAGCAGCCGGATGGCACTTTTTTCCAGAAACATTTTACCCTGTTTGTGCAGTCGCTTCCCGATTGGAGTATTTGCGCCGGGGATTTGGATAACAATGGGTACAACGACCTGCTTTTCGCCAATAGTTCCACCGTTTCTTTTGTAAAAGCCAATGAAAATGGCAGCTCTTACATGGAAACCGTCATGCCGGCCAGTATTTTCAGCCAGCGCTCCACCCTCGCCGACATGGACAACGACGGTTGGCTCGACGGTTTTGTCTGCAACGATGCGGACCAGTCTGTCCCCTTTCGCAATGACGGGGCGGGCAACATGACGCCTGACACGAACCTCATACACACCGCCGACCGCCCTGGCAACTACTCCGCTATCTGGACGGACTATGACACCGACGGCGATATTGACCTCTATATCACCAAGTGCCTTGCCAACGCACCGTCTGGCGATATCAACCGGACCAATCTGCTCTATCGAAACAACGGCGATGGCACTTTCAGCGAAGCAGGGGCGACTGCGGGGCTGGACGACAATGCCCAGTCGTGGAGCACGGTGTTCGAGGATTTCGACAACGATGGCGATTTTGACGCGTTTATCGTCAACCACGATTTCCAAAACAGGCTTTTCCGCAACAACGGAGACGGCACGTTCACAGATGTTGTTGCCTCGTCCGGCATCGATGCCGGGGACCTCGGGGCCTGGGAAAATGCCTCAGGCGACTTCAATAACGACGGCTTCATGGATATTTTCTCCGAACTGATCCATGAACTTTACCTCGGCAACGGCGACCTCACTTTCACTGGGCAAGATGCGCCCGTGAGGACCGGCGCCATCGCCGACCTCAACAACGACGGCTTCCTCGACGTATATCACCTCAACCAGCTTTGGATAAATGAAGGCAACGCCAACCATTGGCTGAAAATAACGCCCTTAGGTATTACCGGCAACCGTAACGGCATCGGCGCCCGGGTAGAAATTTACGGCGCATGGGGTGTACAGGTTCGGGAAGTGCGGTCGGGACAAAGTTTCAGCCCGATGAGTTCGCTCACGGTACATTTTGGGTTGGGGCAAAGCGATCTGGTGGATTCTTTGAAGATAAAATGGCCCTCTGGCATGGTTACCACCTGGAAAAACGTGGCTGTCGACACGACCTACCTCGTGCCCGAAGCGCCATGCCTCCTTCCTGCTGCCGAGCTAACGCTTGAGGGCAGTTTACAAATTTGCCCCGGCGACACAAGCATGTTGCTCGCCCCCTCCGGTTTTGCAGGTTACTCCTGGTCTAACAACCAGCTTGGGCAAGCCTTGCCAGTAAGCAGCGAGGGCAGATTTTTTGCTATCCTCACCGACAGCGCAGGCTGCATCTCTTTGTCAAATTCAATAGAGATTCAATTAATTAACGATTCCTCCCCGACTATTTTCTCTGCCGGAGGAAATACGGTTTGCGAAGGCGACACCCTCTTCTTGACCGCCTCCCACGGGGATCATTATTCCTGGTCCAACGGCGCAATGGATATTCAAACCATCCCTGTTGCCGAAAGCGGGAACTATACGGTTTCGGTAGATGCGCTTTGTGCTCAGGGCCAACTCGAGTCGCAGGCATTCGAGGTCTTGGTATTGCCCTCGCCACCGCCAATAGTCTCAGAAACGACCATTGCGCAAGGGGATTCTGTGTTGCTCACTGCCACGGGGGAGAACTGCCTGTGGTACGACCAGGCTGTTGGAGGCAATTTGCTCGCCAGCGGTTCGACGTTTCAAACGCCTCCGCTCTCCGCCTCCGCTACTTTTTTTGTCGAAAGCCACCACCAATATCCTGCCGAAGTCCAATCCGGCGGAAAACCGGATACCTCGGGTACGGGGGGTCTGCCCGCGCAGGGAGGATTTTTAGTATTTGAAACCTGGCATCCGTTTACGCTGCTTTCCGTCGAGGTTTATCTCCCGCCCGGAGCGCCGCCGGGGAACCGTTTTGTGCAGCTTTTTTCTGAAGACACCCTCTTGGCATTCAAGCAATTCCCAGTGGACACGGGCTTTAACGTGCTCGATCTGAACTTTGAAATTCCGGTCGGGAAATTTTCCCTGCATTGCCCGCAGGGCAACCTTTGGCGCAATCTGGGCCCGCTGGACTATCCTTATCCCATTGGCGAGGTGGGGCAAATTACCACATCCTCTTTCGGGGCAAACTTCTACTATTATTTCTACGACTGGAAAATTCTGAAACCTGGCTTTGAGTGCGTGTCGGAACGGGTGGCGGTGGATGTAACGGTGACAGGCACTGATGAAACCATTTGGGGTAAGGGCGTAACGGTTTTTCCCAACCCTTCGGCCAATCTTGTTTTTGTGGAAATGCAAAACGACGCATCGTATTTTTGCCTTTTTGATGCAAGGGGGCAGCTAGTGCTCCGCCGGATTTTGGAAAACGGGCGCTCCTTTCAAATTGACCTCGGCCCTCTTCCGCCCGGTTTGTATAGCCTGCAGGTAGTTGGGGAAAGGTCTTCAGCATCTTTGAAGATATTGAAACAGTAAGGCATTTCAGGTTCTATTCCCATTCAGTAAGCTTTTGTACCTGTTTGGTTAGTTGGGTGAAATTCCGACTGCTGTTCTCCCTTACTTTACGCGCAGGCAAAAGAAAATTTCATGAAAAGCGTTTTCCCCCTTATACAGCCCTACCTCATTTTTGTTTTTAGCATTTTTGCGTCATACCATGCCACCGCATGCACTATGACCGCGTCGATTTCTCTCAACGCGCCCAACCCAGGCGTGGTATGTGTAGGCGACGTCATTACGATTTCGGCGATTGTCAACGGAGGGACGGCCCCTTTCACCTTACAGTTGGTCAAATGGAATGAACACGCAAAGCTTCTCCGTTCCGGCCCCTTTCAATCAAACGCTGATTTTGAACGTTACGGATGCCGCCGGTTGCACTGCGCTCGCCATTTTGCACATAAAAATTGACGTTTGGGCTTTTGATATTAACTACACCAGCTTTCCCATCTGCCAGGGTGAATCTGTGGCATTGATCATTTCAACTACAGCGTCCTTGCCCGGAACGACCTACCTTTGGTCTACCGGCGAAGCCACGCCAATTATCTATGTAACTACGTCCGGCACTTACTCAGCCACCATGACGAGTCCCAATGTTCCCTGTGTGGCATCCAACTCTGTAACTATTACATTTCTTCCATTCCCCGTGCCCGTGCCCCAAATTGTGGGTCCAATCACCTTATGCCCGGGTCAAACGGCTACCCTTTCCGTCACCGGCGGGCCATTTAGCAGCTACACCTGGTCTACCGGCAGCAACCAACCTACCATTCAGGTCTCAGACCCTGGTCTGTACACTGTTTATGTGGAAAATTCGGTAGGCTGCCTTGGAATGGACGATCTTGAGATTCTCCCCGGCAGTATTCCTCCGCCGATTTTGTCAGGCCCTTCCACGCTATGTCCAGGACAAACCGGCTCGGTTGTCGTTACCAATTCATCTTCTTATTCAAGTTTCCTCTGGAATACCGGCGCAACTACTCCGGCTATAGGTGTAAACAGCCCGGGAACCTACTCGGTCACCGTTACGAATGCCGGTGGATGCACTGCCGAGGAGAGCTTAACCATAGCCTCGGGAAGTGCCAATATCACCCTGAATGGCGCTGCAACCCCTGTAACGTCCTGCATAGCCCCTAACGGCTCTATAAATTTAACGGTCACCCCACCGGGATCTTATACCTTCAACTGGTCGAATGGCGCAAGTACGGAGGACATTAACAGCCTGCTTTCCGGAAGCTACACCGTCATAGTAACCACTTCCAACGGGTGCACATCGAGCGCCACCTATAACGTTGCGAACAATACCCTCCTCCCCGTTCCAACCGCCTTACCATCGGCCGCCACCTGCGGACAAAGCAACGGCGCGGTTAGTCTGACCGTTACGCCCCCTGGCGCCTATACTTTCTTATGGTCAAATGGGGCTACAACTCAAAACCTGTCCAATATCCCGGCCGGGAGTTACAGTGTAACCGTCACCGGTTCTGGGGGTTGCACAGGCCAGGCTTCGGCAACCGTTCCGGACAACAGCTTCATACCCGATATCTCCGGTACCGCCAGTCCGAATACGCTTTGTATTGGCAGCAATGGCAGTATCTCCATAACCGTTTCCCCGGCGAACACCTATACCTTCAACTGGTCGAACGGGGCCACGACACAGAATATTTCCAACCTCGCTGCTGGGACTTATTCCGTAACCGTTTCAGCGGGCGGCAGTTGCTTTGATTCCGCCATTTTCACGGTTGACTACAACGCCCTGCCGCCGGATCTGTCCGCCAATGTTACGCCTTCCGTCTGCGGCTTGCCGAACGGCGCGATTGGTCTGACCGTCTCTCCGGGGGGAACATACCAGTTCGACTGGTCAAATGGGGCAAATACAGAGGATTTGACCGGCCTTTTACCCGGCAATTACTCGGTCACCGTCACTTCGCCGATAAGCGGCTGTACCGCCACAGCTGTCTACAACCTGCCAAACGTCAATAACAGTTTCTCCATTACCGGGTCTACCACCCCTGTCACCAATTGCGGCCAGCCCAATGGAGCAGTTGATATCAGTGTTTTTCCTTCCGGGGCCTATAGCTTCTCCTGGTCAAACGGATCAACGACCGAGGACCTCACAGGCATTCCAGCAGGTACCTACAGTGTGACCGTCACCGAGGCGGGCGCCTGCTCGGACGAGGCGTCGTTCACGGTAGAGGAACAGTTGGTACTCCCCTCGGTTTCACAGACCGTCACGGCCGCCACTTGCGGACAAAGCAACGGCGCGGTTAGTCTGACCGTTACGCCCCTGGCGCCTACACTTTCTTGTGGTCAAATGGGGCTACAACTCAAAACCTGTCCAATATCCCGGCCGGGAGTTACAGTGTCACCGTCACCGGTTCAGGGGGCTGCACGGGCCAGGCTTCGGCAACCGTTCCGGACAACAGCTTCATACCCGATATCTCCGGTACCGCCAGTCCGAATACGCTTTGTATTGGCAGCAATGGCAGTATCTCCATAACCGTTTCCCCGGCGAACACCTATACCTTCAACTGGTCGAACGGGGCCACGACACAGGATATTACCAACCTCGCTGCGGGGACTTATTCCGTAACCGTTTCAGCGGGCGGCAGTTGCTTTGATTCCGCCATTTTCACGGTTGACAACAACACCCAACCGCCGGGCCTCTCCGCCAATGTTACGCCTTCCGTCTGCGGCTTGCCGAACGGCGGGATTGACCTGACCGTCTCCCCGGGGGGAACATACCAGTTCACCTGGTCAAATGGGGCAAATACAGAGGATTTGACCGGCCTTTTACCCGGCAATTACTCGGTCACCGTCACTTCACCGATAAGCGGCTGTACCGCCACAGCTGTCTACAACGTGCCGAATAATAATACCAGTTTCTCTATTACCGGGACTACCACCCCTGTCACCAATTGCGGCCAGCCCAATGGAGCAGTTGATATCAGTGTTTTTCCTTCCGGGGCCTATAGCTTCTCCTGGTCAAACGGATCAACGACCGAGGACCTCACAGGCATTCCAGCCGGCACCTACAGTGTGACCATCACCGAGGCAGGCGCCTGCTCGGACGAGGCGTCGTTCACGGTAGAGGAACAGTTGGTACTCCCCTCGGTTTCACAGACGGCCACGGCCGCCACTTGCGGACAATCAAATGGGGCGATCGACCTAAGCGTTTCTCCTTCGGGTGTTTATAATTATTTATGGTCTAATGGAAACACCAATGAAGATCTGTCAAACGTCGTGGCCGGCAACTATATGGTCACGGTCACCGGGACGAACGCTTGCACAGCCACCGCCGCTATAGACATCCCTAACGACACGACCATTTTCATCCTTTCGGCCAACCTGGTGGCGAATACCTCTTGCACTTCGGCAAACGGGGCGATTGACCTGAATGTATCCCCGACTGGAAATTACCTCTTTGCCTGGTCGAATGGCGCCACCTCTGAAGATCTTCAAAATATAGCAGCAGGCAGCTTCTCCGTAACCGTCACCGAGGGCGCCACCTGCACCTCGACGGCTACTTTTGAAGTTCCCAATGAGTCAGGTGCTCCTGACCTTTCGCTTGTTGCTACCCAGAGTGTCTGTGGGGAAAATAACGGAAGTATTGATGTAAGCATTTCTCCCTCAGGAATATATGATTACCTATGGTCGACGGGGGATACGACAGAGGACTTGACGGACCTCGTCCCGGGAAGTTATTCCGTGACGGTAACAGACACAAACGGTTGCTCCTCTATCGCTTCGACAGTTGTCGCCGGCAGTGTAGTCAACTTTTCGGCTACCGGTTCGATCGTGCCAAACAATTCCTGCGCCGCAGCCAACGGCAGCATTGGATTGACCATGAGCATCCCTGGCAATTTTACTTTTTTATGGTCCAATGGCGCCACCTCGCAAGACCTGCAAGGCCTCGCAGCAGGCAGCTACTCCGTGACCGTCACCCTGGGTATTACCTGTGACTTTTCAGCTACTTACGACATACCCGACCTCAGTGAATCACCTGTTATTTCCGGAAACTCGATTCCAGCCATGTGCGGCCAAACCAACGGCGCAATTGATCTGAGCGTTGTGCCTGCTATTGGGAATACCTTCCTCTGGTCGAACGGTGCAACAACGGAAGACCTGCAAAACATCGCCCCCGGGATTTACTCCGTCGTCTGCACCGGGGCCAACGGCTGCATCTCGACAGACACTGTGGAAGTGCTGAATGAGAATACCGTCATATCCCTTTCAGCCTTGCCGTCGGCCAATACGAGTTGTGTCAGCCCCAATGGGGCGCTTGATTTAACAGTTTCTGCCACAGGAAGCTACACCATCCTATGGTCAAATGGGGCAACGACGGAAGATATCAGCGGCATCCCCTCCGGAAATTACTCGGTGACCGTAACGGACATCAGCGGTTGCTCGGAGACCGTCTCCGCCACGGTGGACGGCCCTGTACAGCCGCCTGTCCCGGTAATCGTTATTGATACCACCAATTGCGACGGCACAGCTACCCTCGATGCCGGACAGGGCTATGCAAGCTACCTTTGGTCGAATGGTTCCACCGCTTCGGCCATTGTCCTTTCGGTCAACGGCGCCTACACGGTTACCGTTAGCGACTCCCTAGGATGCACGGGAATGGCGGTGGGGAACCTCGTGTTGCCGCAACCGCCTCAGGTTACCATTCTCGGTGCGGGAAGCATTTGCCAAGGGGATTCAACTATCCTGTCAGCCCCCGGCAATTTTGACCAATACCTTTGGAGCACAGGCGAAATGACGCCTGAAATTACCATTGCGGAGGGAGGCGTCTACTCCGTGACCGTCATTGACGCCAACGGTTGCACGGCAACCGATGAGTGGATCGTTGCTCAGTTGCTGTCCGATTTTGTTTTTATCCAGACAACGGCCTGCTTTCCGCAGGATACCGGAACAGTGCAAGTGGTCTGGAGCAACCAGTTTGGCTGCGACTCCATCGTAGTGACCAGCACGGTTTTAGAGCAGCCTGTTTTTACCGTCCTGGAAATGAGCGCTTGCGAAGGTGAAAGTGTCCTGTTCAACGGCGTGGAAATCCCGGCAGGAGACTCGCAGGATTTTGTTTTTACTGGGGCAAATGGCTGCGATTCAATTGTTTCGGTTTACGTTTTGGCATTCCCTCCCGTCAATTTCAACCTGACTGCCACCAAGACCTGTTGGAATTCGGAGGACGGGAGCATCAGCGTTTGGATGCTGAGCGGGCAGCAGCCCTTTCAATACTCCATCGATGGCGGGGCCTTCCAGAACGATCCCCTGTTCACCGGCCTTCCGGGCGGAAATTATACATTGGAGGTGATGGATGCCAACGGCTGCATTTCCCCCCAAAACACACAGGTGCCACAAACTCCTCCCTTGCAGGTGGTGGCTGAAGACCGGGTACTATCCTGTGATTTGGGTGAAACAACGCTCCAACCCATGCTGATCTCCGGCAACCCCGACGACCTTGTTTGGACCTGGCCCGATGGCTCCCACAACCCCTGGCTGAAGGTGAAGGATGCCGGCACCTACATAGTGCAAGTAGACGATGGTTGCCAAGTGATCGAAATCCCTATTGAGGTTACCTGGGAAGAAGATTACTCCAGGAGTGATTTTTTTTATATCCCGAATTGTTTTACGCCGAACGGTGACGGGATTAACGACGTGTTCCGCGTATTCCCCGGGAAGAGCTTTGAGGTGATTTCCTTCGAGTTTCGTATTTTCGACCGTTGGGGTGATGAGATGTTCGCCACTTTCGATGCTACGGCAGGCTGGGACGGGGTTTACCGGGGAATTCTAAGACAGCCGGCGGTCTATGTCTGGTTCGTGAAGGCAAAGGTGCTGTTGTGCGGTGCGAGGGAAATAGATGTGTTTAGAGAGGGGGGGATAACAATTGTAAAATGATGACTCCGTACAAAGCTGCGTTATCCGCAACTTGAATTTACTAATTTTCATACCAGTAAACCTCAAAGACCGCTATGAACTATTGGCTCGTAAAATCCGAACCCTACGCCTATTCCTACGACGACCTGGAGCGCGACGGCTCGACGGTGTGGTCGGGGGTGAGAAATTATGCCGCGCGAAACCACCTTCGGGGTATGAAGAAGGACGACCTGGTTCTGTTTTACCATAGCCAGGAAGGGCTGGAAGTGGTGGGCATCGCCAAGGTGCAGCGCGAGTATTATCCGGATGAAACAGCCGAAAAGGGGGACTGGTCGGTGGTGGATCTGGGGCCGTACAAGCGATTAGCGCAACCTGTGACACTTGTAGAGATCAAACAAGTACCGGAGCTGGCCAATATCGGGCTGGTGCGGATCGGAAGATTGTCGGTCATGCCTTTGGAAAAAGCGGAGTTTTTCCGGATATTGGACATGGCCAAAACGAGCCTTTAATTCAGTTCAAAAACAAAATTACCCGAATATGAAATTTGAAGTTTTCAAATCCAAAAGCGGAGAATTCTACTTCAACCTCCACGCCAAAAACGGTCAAAAGATCCTTTCCAGCGAAGGCTATTCCAGTAAATCGGGCTGCCTGAGCGGCATTGAATCCGTTCGCAAAAACGCGGCTTCCGCCGACAATTTCGAGGTGCACACCTCCAAGGACGGCAGCGTGTATTTTACCCTCAAATCCCCCAACGGACAGGTGATCGGAAAGAGCGAAATGTACCAATCCAAATCCGGCCTTTCCGGAGGGATCGAATCGGTGCAGGCCAATGCGCCTTCCGCGCCGGTGGTAGAACGCGAAGATTGAGGATGAGATCAGAATAATTCGAGGTTGCCGCTGAGGCCGGCGATGATGCGGCCGTTTTCCGTGCGCTGCACGGCACAACATTCGGTGCGGGGATCGTGCTCGAAAACGAGGGCCCAATTGTTGGCCACGGCTTCTTCGAGAAGAGCCGTCTTTTCCGCCAGGGTATCCATCGGGCGGATATCGTAGCTCATAATGTAGGGCAGGCCGATGTGGAACGAAGACGGCATCAGGTCGGCACAATACACCAAATGCCGCTGCGGTGCATCGATGTGCAACAACATCATGGCCTCTGTATGTCCGTTGGAGATCTGGACTTTTAGTCCGGGCAACCATTCGTAGGGGTCGCGCTGCACATCCAGGTAGCGCAGCACCCCGGCCTCTTTCAGCGAAACGAAATTTTCCGGAAGAAAGGATGCCTGTTCCCGGGCGTTGGGATCGAGGGCCCAGCGGTAGTGCACTTCGTTGGTCCAGTAAACGGCATTGGGAAAGGCAGGCCTCAGGTTTCCGTTGGCCTCCCTGCGCACCGCGCCGCCCGCGTGGTCGAAATGCAGGTGGGTGAGAAATACGTCGGTAATATCAGACGCCGAAAGGCCTTTCGACGCCAGGGATCCCAGCAGCGAAGCCTCGCCGTGAGGTTCGAAAAAAGAGCGAAATTTATCGTCTTGCTTGTCGCCCAGGCCTGTGTCGACCAGGATCTTGCGATCGCCCGTTTCGATGAGCAGGCAGCGCATGGCCCAGGTGCAGAGGTTGTTTTCGTCGGGGCATTGAGCCTCTGCCAGATGCGTTTGGGCACGATCCCGAACATAGCGCCTCCGTCGAGCTTGAAAAAGCCGGTGTCGATGGAGGAGACTTTCATGATCAGTATCCGATTTTCTTCTTCGGGGAATTGAGCTCGTGCTTGAGCGCAGCCATCCGGATAGCGGTGACGGCCGCCTCGACGCCCTTGTTGCCGAATTGGCCGCCGGCGCGGTCTTTCGCCTGCTCCAGCGTATCGGGGGTCAGCAGGCCGAAAATAAAGGGCTTGCTGCTCACCAGACTCAGCTGGGAGAGGGCGGAGGCTACGCTCCGGTTGATGTAATCGTTGTGCGGGGTTTCGCCCTTGATCACGCATCCCAGGCAGATCACGGCGTCGAGCCTGTTGCTGCTCGCCAGGAGTTGGGCCCCCAGGGGAAGCTCAAAAGATCCGGGAACTTGCGCGGTATGGATGTTTTCCTCTTTCGCTCCATGCTGCAACAAGGTTTGAAAACAGCCCTCGTACAGCGCATGGGTGACCTCCGCATGCCATTCCGACACTACGATCCCGAAACTGAACGACTCGGCAGAGGGAACAGAGGAGGGATCGTAGGAGGAGAGGTTGTGGAGGGAGGAAGCCATTATTTCCCTTCAATTCTTACCAAATACTTCTCCGCATCCTTGGCCATGAGCGAAGCGCTGTGTTCATCCACCAGCTGCTGATAGGCCTTGCGGGCTTCGGCGTATTTTTCCAATTTTTCATTGAGCATGCCGTAGCGAAGGAGATAGACGGGCGTGAGGGCCTCGTTTTTCTTCGTATTGGCGGCTTTTTTGTAGTTGGAAAGGGCTTCGTCGAATTTCCCGAGTTCGGAATACGCATCGCCCAGGGCGCCGTATTTCATGATGGGAAGGATATTTCCTTTTGGCTTGACGTCCTTGAGGTAGGAAACGGCGGCTTCAAACTGCCCGAGCTGCAGGTAGCTGACCCCGGCATAGTAGTTGGCCGCATTGCCGGTGGAAACGCCGCTGTATTTCTTTTCCAGGTCGGTGAATCCCTGATAGCCTCCGCCGGGATTGCTCAGAGCCAGGGTAAAGGAATCCTGGAAGAATTGCTCTTCGGCTTTCCACATCTGTCCCACCGCTTCTTTCTGTTTGGGATTCAGCACCAGGTTTTTGTAGAAAAACCATCCTCCGAACACCAGCACCACCAGCGCCAATCCACCGAGGATGTACTTCTGGTTGCGCTCAAAAAAATCCTGCGCCTGATCTCTCGCCTGCACCAAATCCACCAGCGTGTCGGTGGAGGAAGCCTGTTTCTTTCTTTTAGCCATTGTAGCAAATGTGATTGAAGGAGTTACAAAACGGCGCAAAAATAAGGAAAGTTTTCATTCCCTGCGGACTTAGTTTAGAAAGTTTAGGGGGTTTAGAAGGTTTAGATCGCTAAACCTTCTAAACCCCCTAAACTTTCTAAACCAAATTAGTCGGTTATGAATGGGTAATCCTCCTGCAAATAGTTATCCGTAAACAACTCCGAGGGATCGGGGAAGGGGGAAGCTTCGGCAAAATCGACGGCTTCGTCGATCTCCAGCTTGACGGCTGCTTTGATGGCTTCGACTTCCTTGTCGGCCTTGAAACGGGTCAGCAGGGTTTCCTCCAATTGCTCGACGGGGTCCATTTCTTTATAGGATTCCACTTCTTCCTTGGTCCGGTAATGGGCGGGGTCGGACACGGAATGGCCTTTATAGCGATAGGTCTTGATCTCCAGGTAGTAGGGGCCTTTGCCGCTGCGGATATGTTCGGCGGCTTTGGAAATGGCCTCGTAAACCGATTCCGGCCGCATGCCGTCGACGGCCTCGGAGGGCATATCGTAGGCATGGCCCAGCTTGTACAGGTCGGTCACGTTGCTGGTGCGCTTCACGGAGGTGCCCATGGCGTACTGGTTGTTTTCGCAGATAAACAGCACGGGCAGCTTCCAGTTCATGGCCATGTTGAACGATTCGTGCAGGGCGCCTTGCCGGGCTGCGCCGTCGCCGAACATCGTCACGCACAGGTTGTCCGTGCCGCGGTATTTTTCTGCGAAAGCGATCCCCGTTCCGATCGGGATCTGGGCGCCGACGATGCCGTTGCCCCCGAAGTAGCGGTGCTCGCGGGAGAAGAAGTGCATAGACCCTCCCTTGCCCTTATTGCATCCGGTGGCCTTGCCGAAAAGCTCGGCCATGGCGGCCCGGGGCTTGATCCCGCGTCCGATGGCCGTGCCGTGCTGGCGGTATGCGGTCACGATGCAGTCCTCCGGACGCAAAACCGATTCCATTCCCGCCGTGATGGCCTCCTGGCCGATATACACGTGGCAAAAACCGCGGATCTTCTGCTGTCCGTACATCACCAGGGCGCGCTCCTCGAAGCGGCGGATGCGGAGCATGAGCTCGTACCAGCGGAGATATTGTTCTTTGTTGTAATCCGGCGCCAGTTTTTCCTTGCCTCCGGACTTTTTCTTGTTTTCGACCATCTTTGCTTTCCTCAAAAATATAATTTAGAACGCCCCGGGCTCCTCTACACAAAAATACATAACAAACCCATCATGGGAAGGTTCTTCTGCTAAATCTTGATAATTTCGCCTGTGCGCTAAACCTCGACGCCTTGTTTCTTTCCAGACTCGTATTGACCCATTTCAAGAATTATGCCTCCCAATCGGTGCATTTCGCCGAGGGGATCAACGGCATTGTGGGCGCCAACGGCATGGGCAAGACCAACCTCCTGGACGCGGTGTACTTCCTGTGTATGTGCAAGAGCCGCTTTCCGGTTCCCGACCGGCTCCTGATCCAGCACGGGGCCGATTTCTTCCGTTTGGAGGGGATGTTTGTCCGGGATGGGAAAGAGGAAACCGTCGTGGCCAAATTGCCGAAAGGCCGCAAAAAATCGCTGGAGCGCGACGGAGCGCCCTACGAACGGATCAGCGAGCACGTGGGCCGCTACCCCGTGGTGATGATTGCCCCCGACGACACCCAGTTGGCCATGGAAGGCAGCGAGGAAAGACGCCGTTTTATCGACAACACCCTTTCCCAGATAGACCAGCAGTATCTGCTTCATTTGATCCGTTACAACCATCTGCTCCGTCAGCGAAACGCCTTCCTCAAGCTGGCCGCCGAATCGTCCCGCGCCTTCGAGGAAAACCTGCTCGAGGCCTACGACGAGCAGATGCTGGAGCCCGCCGCTTTCCTCTTCCAACGTCGGGAGGCCTTCACCGGGCAGTTTGTGCCTTTGTTTCGGCAGCATTACGAAGCCATTTCCGGAGGGCAGGAAGAGGTGAGCTGCACTTTTCAGTCCCAATTGCAGGAACGCTCATTCTCCGAACTCCTTCAATCCTACCGCGACAAGGACCGCCATTTGCAGCGAACCGGCGCAGGCATCCACCGCGACGACCTGGAGTTTCTCATCGGGGGATACCCCGTCCGCCAATTCGCGTCGCAGGGCCAGTTGAAGTCCTATGTGCTGGCCATGAAACTGGCGCAGTACGAAATCCTTCGCCAGGAGACCGGCCAGCCGCCCATCCTCCTGCTCGACGACTTGTTCGCCAAACTCGACCGCCGCAGAGTGGAGCACCTCATCGCCTGGATCGTGTCGCATCCCTTCGGGCAGGTCATCATCTCCGACACCGAACCGGAACGACTGGCGGGAGTCGTGCAATCGCAAACCTCCCAATGCCGTTTCTTCGAAATAAATAAAGGTATAGTGACCGGCTAAATCACTCAATCACTCCCTCACTCAATCACTCACTGAAACCATGCGCCGTCAAAACGATCAAAAACTGGGAGACGTATTAAAGGAGTGGCTCGAACAAAGCCCCATCCGGGCAAAGATATTCCAGGCCCGGATCGAGCTGATCTGGCGCGACAAAATGGGCGCCACGATAAACCAGTACACCACGGCGATTAACCTGGTGCGCAAAAAACTATACTTGACGGTGAGCTCCGCACCCCTGCGCCAGGAACTGGCTTTTTCCAGGGAAAAGATCCGCGATATGATCAATGAGGAGTTGGGGGAAAGGGTAGTGGAGGAAGTGGTGATTAATTAGGTTTAGGAGGTTTAGGAAGTTTAGAAGGTTTAGTTTTTTCTAAACTTTCTAAACCCTCTAAACCTCCTAAACTTCCTTAAGCGCGGACCTTATCTCCCGGCTTACCACTTCCGCCGGCGCCGGCGCTACCTCCGGATTTCTTCTTGCCTTTGGTTTTGGAAGCCAGTTCAACGGCTTTGTAGGCGTTGACTACGCCGCCCGTGACGCAGAGGTCTTCGAAGGGAACCAGGGTCTTGCTACACGGCTTCTTCACTTTCACGTCGGTGGCTTCGGTGCTGGCCATGATCACCTCTTTCACCTGCTCGGCGCTGAGCTCGGGGAAATAGGAGCGGAGCACTGCGGCTACGCCGGCAGTCACCGGCGAGGCCATGCTCGTACCGCTGAAGCTTTCGTAGCCCTGGTCGGGGGTGGTGGAGAGGATATCGACCCCAGGGGCGAATACATCCACTTTTTTCTTGCCGTAGTTGGAGAAGTTGGCTGCGGCGTTTTCACCGCCTTTCCAGGAAAGGGCGCCTACTTCAATCCAGTTGGCCGCTTCTTTAGGGCCGAAAAGGCCTTTCTTGGCAAACTCGTCGTTGGGAAAGTTGCTTTGGGTATCGTTGTCCTGGCCCGCGTTGCCGGCTGCATGCACCAATAATACGTCGTGTTTCAGGGCGTATTTCACGGCTTTGTCCACGACGCCTTTGTCCCAGGAATAGCCTTTTCCGAAGCTCATGTTGATGACGGAGGCGCCGTTGTCGACGGCGTACATGATGGCGTTGGCTACGTCCTTGTCGCGCTCGTCGCCGTCGGGCACTGCGCGAACGGACATGATGCGCACGTTGTCGGCCACGCCTTTTACGCCCAGGTCGTTGCCCCTTGCGGCGGCGATAATGCCCGCTACGTGGGTGCCGTGGCTTGCGTCGGGACCTTTGACGTCGTTGTTGCCGTAATAGCGCTCGCTGGAGTCGTTATAGTTGTCGCCCACGATCGAACGGGGGTCGAAATCCGGGTTGTTGCCGTATTCAAACTGGCCCTGGAAATAATCTACCGCGCCTTGCAGTTGCTCCTCCACTTCGGAGAGGTTTCCGCCGTTGGCAAGTACATTTTTGAGCACACCCAGGGCCTGGATCAGGGCGGGGTCTTCCGTTTCGAAATTCTCCAGATCTTCCTTGGTGACTTCGTCCTTGCCCAGGGCGGTTTTGAGGGCTTGTACCCCGTCGAGCAAACCCTGGTAGAGGGTTACGTTGCCTTCCAGTTCCGCCTGCTTCTCCTCGATTTCGGTTTTTATGATCTGGTATTCGTCGTACATGGCTTTCTCCTTCTTGGGGAGTTTAGCCGCGTCTTTGCCTTCGAAATACTTCTTATACTTGACATACAGGCGAGTGGCTTCGTAAGTGTCCTGGTTGACGTTGCGGCCGTCGGCGCCTCCGATGAAGTTCCAGCCGTGGATGTCGTCGACATACCCGTTGTTGTCGTCATCTTTGCCGTTTCCGGCGATTTCGCCGGCATTCACCCACATGATGGATTTAAGGTCTTCGTGCTCGGCGTCCACGCCGGAGTCGATCACTGCGACGATCACCGTCTGGCCCTTTTTGCCGGCCAGCAGTTCCTTATACATGCGTTCGGTGCTGACGCCCTGCACGCCGTCGCTCGAGGGGTCGAGGTTGAACCAATTCTCTTTCGCTTCATCGCCTTGCGCCATCAGGCTATAACCCGAAAACAGCACGGCTATTAACAACAGCAATTTGAATTTCATACAAGAAGGTTTTATTAAAAAAAGGTGAAAAATATTATTAGGAAAATTTCGAAAAAATAAGGGAATATTTTACAAAAACGTTCTAATTTTCGAACGTCGCCCGTGAAGGGTTGCAAATTTAGCCATTTCCGATTCAAACAGCACCAATCTTAGACAAAAAACGATCTTAAAAGTTGCATGGTATATGAGAAGAACCATTTCAGCCCATTGGAGCAAGAGCCTGATCTTGCTTGTTTTACTTCCTTTTTTCGCGGTCCCGCAAGGCAAGGCCCAGTTTCTGGAAGCCGGCGGGATTATCGGTTTGTCCAACTACCGGGGCGACCTGTCGAACAACTCGGTCGGTCTGTACCTCAAGGAGACCAAGGGTAGTTTTGGGGCCTTTGCCTCCTATCATTTTAACGATTTCCTGGCCCTGCGCCTGGGTGGGCAATTCGGCACCATTTCCGGCACGGACGCCAATTCGCCTTCGGAGGAAATCCGCTCGCGCAACCTCAGTTTCCGCTCCATCCTGGTGGAGGGATCCCTGCTGGCCGAATTCTACATTCCGGGCTTTGAACCCTACAACCTGAACAAGCCGCTTTCGCCCTATATTTTTGCGGGAATTGCCGGAACTTATTTCAATCCGCAAACGGAATTCGCCGGAGAAAAGGTATCTTTGCAGCCGTTGGGTACGGAAGGCCAGAGCATGGCCGGATTCGGCGCGAAATACAGCCGGGTCGCCTTTTCTGTACCCTTTGGACTGGGAGTAAAATTCGCTGTCACCGATCTGCTCAACGTAGGCCTCGAACTCGGTCTGCGCCGGTCCTTCTCCGATTATCTCGACGATGTGAGCGGCGCCTATGTGGCCTACGATCAACTGCTGGCGGGCAACGGCCCACTGGCTGCGGCTTTGGGCAACCGCACAGGCGAACTCCTGGGCACGGAGCCCCTGATCGTGGAAACCGGAACACCCCGGGGCGACCAGGCCAGAGGAGATTGGTATTACGTCCTGGGCCTGACCGTTTCCTGGAATTTCCTCGACAACGGCCTCGTCGGCGGCCGCGGAAGGAATACCCGCAGACAAGGCTGCCAGACGTTTTGATATGATTTTTTAATAAACCCGTTGTTATAATGCAAACTGCCATAGAATTTTTCAATAACCCAGCGAACTACCTGTGGATCTACCTCCTGGTATTCGCTTCCATTCTGGGCTTTGAGATCATTTCCAAAGTGCCCACTATTCTCCATACCCCCCTGATGTCGGGCTCCAATGCCGTATCCGGTATTGTCATCGTAGGGGCTATTCTGTTGGTCCGCATGGCCCAGCCCGATGATTATCTGTCGCTATCGCTCGGCTTCCTGGGCGTGGTGTTGGGTATGATCAACGCCACCGGCGGTTTTTTCGTAACGGACCGGATGCTCCAGATGTTTAAAAAGAAGACTAAATAATTGATTTTCAGTTATTTAATTACATTACCAATTCAAGACCCGATATATGTTACTAGCAATAGTCAATCTGGCGTTCCTCATCGGCGCCGTACTTTTTGCAAGGGGCTTAAGCCTCCTGAGTTCTCCCGAAACAGCTCGCAAAGGCAATATCTACGCCGGCGCTATCGGCATGGGTTTGGCCATACTCGGCGCTTTGTTTTTCCCCATGGATGTGCCGAATAATTACCTCTGGATCGTAGCCGGCTTGATCGTCGGTGGAGGTATCGGATATTACGTCTCCTATAAGGTGAAAATGACAGCCATGCCCCAGATGGTGGCTATATTCAACGGCCTGGGCGGCGCCTGCGCCGTGCTGCTGGCCATGGTGGAGTTTAATAACTATTACCTCGCGGAAATTCCTGATGGGGGTACCGGCGCCCTGGTTTCGAGCGCCCTTGCCCTGATCATCGGCGGGGTGGCCTTTACGGGCAGCTTTGTGGCCTATGCCAAACTGGAAGAATTCATCAAGGACAACTTCCTCGTCATCCCGAAATACCACCATATCCTGAATATTACCCTGCTGTTGGTCCTGCTCGGATTCACTGCCTGGCTCGTTTATCTGGGCCCCGAGGGTGAAATGTGGATGGCATTGGTGTTTATGGGTATCGCGCTATACTACGGCGTTTCTTTCGTAGTCCCCATCGGAGGGGCCGACATGCCCGTGGTCATCGCGCTATTGAATACCTTTTCCGGTTTGTCCGCGGCTTCTGCCGGTTTGATCTACAACAACAAGATCATGGTCGTGGGCGGTTTGTTGGTCGGCGCCTCGGGTGTGATCCTGACGGTGTTGATGTGCAAGGCGATGAACCGCTCCCTGCTCAACGTGTTGATCGGCGGATTTGGCGGCTCGGCTGCCGGGGGCAAGAAAGGCGCCCAGGGGGAAATGGTCATTAAAGAAGTGGCGCTCAACGAAGCCGCCATTCAATTGAACTACTCCAAGTCGGTGGTATTCGTGCCGGGCTACGGTCTGGCCGTGGCCCAGGCTCAGAAAGTATGCAAGGAGATCGAAGATATCCTCGAAGCCAATGACGTGGAGGTGCGCTATGCCATCCACCCCGTCGCCGGCCGGATGCCGGGCCACATGAACGTATTGCTGGCGGAGGCAAATGTGGCCTACCCCAAACTGCTCGACCTCGACGAAGCCAACGCCTACCTGGCCAATGCGGACATCGCCGTGATCGTCGGCGCCAACGACGTGGTGAATCCCGCCGCGCTCGACGACCCCAGCTCCCTGATTTACGGGATGCCCATTTTGAGAGTATGGGACGCCAAACACGTGATCGTGCTCAAGCGGAGTATGCGCCCGGGATATGCCGGTATCGAAAACCCGCTATTCTTCCACCCAAAAACCCACATGCTGTTCGGCGATGCGAAGGACTCGCTTACCAAGCTGGTCACCGAGCTTAAAGCCCTATAGGTTTAGTTGAAAAGTTGAAAAGTTTATAGTTTAAATGCAGCCTTTTTGGCTTCGCCAAAAAGAATGATGATTTCAACTTTTCAACTTTTCAACTTTTCAACTATTTCAGAATGCCTTCCAGCAACCAATTGGCCAGCGCCTGCCGGTTGCTCTCCACGATGATCCGCTGCTGATCGAAGGCATTGCGGATATTGCCCAATTCTATATAGACCGAGGGGACCTTGGTTTCGCGAAGCATGTAGAGGTCGCGGGGGGTCACCGTGCCGTAGTATTGGCCCGAGCTGCGGTGTTGCTCGTATTTCTGCTTCATTTTTTTCTGAAGGTCGAGGGCTAGTTGTTTGCTGGTCTCGTTTTTGTTCTGGTAATAGAAGAACAGGTCGGTCTGTTGCCGGTGGCTCCTGGAGTCGACATGGATCATGATCGCGTATTGTTCGTTGATCCCCTGGCGCAGGTGCTTTTTATACAGGTCGTTGATGATCCCGGAGCGCTGGGCCAGCCGGGGCTCCTGCTCCCAGGGCAGGGCTTTTCCGCCCCAGGTGACCTCGTCCCGGTCGCAATCGAGGAATTGCCCCGACCGGATGCCGTCGTTCGGGTCGCGAATGATGAGGTAGACGGTAGCTCCGTGAGCGACGAGGTTGCGGGCCAGCCTCAGGGAAACGTCGTAGGCGTATTCGTCCTCGCAAAGGGTATGGCCCGATCTTTTGCCCATGGCGCCCGGATCGGGTCCTCCGTGGCCGGAGGAAATATAATAGACCCTTCCCTTGAGTTTGGTGCTTTCCAGGGGCACGTTTTCGTATGCTTTTCCGAAAATGGGAAAGCGCCTCGAACCGCCTTTTTCATTGGCCAGATCGGCCATTTCCTCTCCCTGCGGACCTTCTTCCTGGGCAGGGACTGATATATCGGGGGTAGGGCATTTGAGCAGGTGGTAGGGGACCCACAGGACCTTGCTGCTCTGGAAAGTCTCCTTCTGATTTCCCTCTTTGAACATGGCGTCGTTATAGGATTCGATGGACTTTGCCAGGTTCCAGTCGTCGATCCCGATGCTGGACCGGATGGTCTTCCCGTTGAAGGTATAGAGCAACACCGGCAGGGAGTAGTATTTCCCGACCACCAATCCGTTTTTTTTCGTCATCCCGTTGATCCGGTAGAACTCATCGTGGTTGCAGGAGTGCTGGTCGAGCCGGTAGCGGCGGAGGAGCGAAAACACTCCATCGCCCTGCAAGGCGGGGGCCTTGTGGTAATCCGGCGCGCCGCCCGAAAACCCCAGCAAAAAATAGCCGGCGATCCCTATCCACAAAAAATGCTTCATCGAAGGCTTATTAAGGCTGAGGCAAAGGCGGAATGATTTCCGTTTTTTCTCCGAAATACTGGGCAAATTGCTGCATGGCCACGGCCATTTCCCGGTTGCTGGTGGCTTTGAAGTACGTTTCGGCCAGGCCCCTGATCGTATGGTACATCATGCGGTCCATTTCCATGACCTGTGTCTCCTGGGTCCAGAGGTCCATCCGGAGGGTTTCCTTGGTGCTGCCGTCGAACAGCGACAAAAGGAAGGCCTTGCAAGGCCGGGGCTGTTTGCCTCCCGGCTGGCCTTCGGCCTCCCATTCGATATCGACGGGCCATTTTTCCTCGTTCAATCCGATCCGGATACGGATCTCGGAGTAAGCAATTGGTTCGTTTTCCATTGGAAGAGTTAAGGAAACAAAGTTAGCTCTTTTCCCCAAAATGAACCGGATCGACGTGTACGCCGCGATGTTTTAACAATCGCAACACGCCCTTGCCTCCCCATAAGTGGGCGGCGCCGACGGCGCAGAAAACGCTTTCCCCGGGCAGCAGGGCCGCAATCCGCTCCGCCATGATCCGGTTGCGGTCGAACAACATCTGTTTTCGCATATTGCCCGCACTTTTCTGGATAGCCGGTAGAGGGTTACCAGGTCTCCTCTCTCGTAAACCCGGGCCATCCGGTGCATGGTCGTCCGGAAATGAGCGGTATTGCGCCCCATGTCGCGGAGCATTTTGAGTTGAACTTCGAGGGGGATGCGAGACAAAAGGGCCATTTGCTCCTGCAGGGTTTCGATGCCGAAAGTCGTCTTGCCCTGCCCCCTGGCGTAATTCCACAAATGGGCATCCAGAAAAAGGGGGTTATCCTCCGCGAGCACCTTCCCGGAAATGAGCTCCAGCAGGGTGAAGGGATTGAGGTGCGGGAAAAACCGGATATCGACCCCGAAGGCCTTCAGAAGCGACCGGCGCAAACGCATATAGGCGTTGGCCGACAGGTGCTCGCGCAGGAAGCCGTTCCCCGGAAGCTTGAACAAAGCCGGATCGCCGGGGGATTCTTCCTGGTCCAGGTCTATTTCGAGGGCAAAAGCCCCACAGGCCCCGATGCATTCATAGACCCGCTCCAGGCCGCCGAATGCCCTCTGGTCGCGGATATGCATGGTGCCGAAGAGGTAGGAAACCGATTCGGTTTCCGGCAGCGACAGCTTCCAGAGCAAGGAGGTTTTAAAACTCATTAAAAATGAGTTAGCACATTGTAATCAAAATTGCTTACGAGTCTTTTGGCGGCCTGCGGCCGCCAAAAGACTCGTAAAGACTGACAGGGCGGGCGCAGCCCGCCCTGTCAGTCTTTACAAACTTATTTAGTTTCTATTTGGTAAATTTGGTTAGGCAGGAGGGCAGGGAGGGCTTAACTTATCCGTAGTTGAAAGGCAACACCTTAGAATCTTTAACCGTAGACAAGGTCATCAGCGTTTTCAGGCGCTCGATCTCCTCGATCTGGGACAAGGTCTTGAACAGCAATTGCTCGTAGGAAGGAAGGTCCTTGCAAATGATCTTCATCAAAAAGTCCGCTTCTCCGGTGATGATAAAACACTCGGTGATCTCTTCGATAGATTTGACTTTTTCCAGAAAATTGTTCAGTGCATTTTCCTTATGCCAGGCCAGGGAGACGAGCACGAAAGTCTTGACGTTGAGGCCGATAGATTGCGGGTTGACCTGTGCGTGGTAACTCTCGATAATATTGGATTGTTCCAGTTTTTTTACCCGTTCCAGGGTGGGCGCCGGCGAAAGGCCGATCTTTTTGGATAGGTCCAGGTTGGTGATCTTGCTATTGTCCTGAAGAATGCGAAGGATTTTTAGGTCGATTTTGTCCAGTTTCTCTGCCATTGTGTTTGCGGTTTTTTGCAATATTTTGTGGGTGCAAGATAGTGGAAAGGAAATAAAACGCAAAGCATTGGACGAAAAACCCTTGTTTGTTTTTTTATTTCTCCAAAACGCAAAAAATAACTAAAAATAATTTGGGTTGAAATGGCAAAGGCGCCAGGGTCGGGAAGAATTTTTTTAGGATTTCTTCGCAACTCCGGCGCCTTTGCCGTATAAAATTTTCCTCCGGATCACGGGAATACGCCCATGTTGAGGTAGTCGCTTCCCACCTTGGAGATGGCGTTTACGAAAGCGGCCGTGCGCAGATCGGAGATCTTTTTCTTCCGTTTGTACACCTCCCGGATCTGGTTATATGCGTTGATCATCGTCTCTTCGAGTCCCGAGCGGACCAGGTCGATTTCGTCGGCGCCTTTTGCGATGATACTCCGCTCGCGGTCGCCGATGCGATTCTTGGTCGTGGTCTCGATGAGGGTGATAATGTTGTCGTAGGTATTCTGGTTAAAACGTTTCTCCATCCGGCCGAAGCGCATGTGGGAAAGGTTTTTCAGCCACTCGAAATAGGAAACCGTCACCCCTCCGGCGTTGAGGAACAGGTCGGGGATAATCAGGATACCTCTTTTCAGCAGGATCTCTTCCGCTTTGGAAGTTACGGGGCCATTGGCAGCCTCGCCTACGATCTTGGCCTTGATCTTGTCGGCATTTTCCCAGGTGATCTGGCTTTCAAGCGCAGCCGGAACCAGAATATCGCATTCCATTTCCAGAACCTTGGTCCGGTCCTTTTTTTCAAAGGTCATGGCTGCGGGGTACCCGATGAGGGAGCCTGTTTCTTTGCGGAATTCGAGCAATTTAAAAATATCGATGCCCTTTGGGTCGTACAGACCACCTTCCATTTCGGCAACCCCTACGATTTTCATATCGCCTTCTGCCTGGGAAATCTGGCCGGTATAGGAGCCTACGTTGCCAAGTCCCTGGATGATCATGGTTTTACCGGCGGTCCCTACTGTCAAGCCCAGTTTGGCCATGTCGTCCTTGTAGGAGCATGCTTCCCGAATACCGTAATAAACACCCCTTCCGGTAGCTTCCGTACGGCCGGAGATCCCCTGCTGGGTGACGGGTTTGCCCGTTACACAGCCGGCGGCATCGATATCGCCTTCCTTGAATGCGCGGTAGGTGTCGTAGATCCAGGCCATTTCGCGGCTGCCGGTTCCGTAATCGGGAGCAGGTACGTCGATTGCGGGGCCGATAAAGTTGCGCTTGACCAGCTCCGTCGTATAACGGCGGGTGATCCTTTCCAACTGGCTGGGCGAATATTCCCAGGGATTGATTTTTACCCCGCCTTTCGCACCGCCAAAAGGAACGTCCACAATGGCGCATTTGAAAGTCATCAGGGTAGCCAGAGCCATAACCTCATCCTGGTTTACGTGCATACTGTAGCGGATCCCCCCCTTGGTGGGAAGACGGTGGTGGCTGTGTTGTACGCGGTAGGCCTCTATTACCTGGAATTCACCTCCGATTTTTACCGGGAAGTGCATGCGGTATACGGCGTTACAAATCTTGATCTGCTCGAGCAGACCTTTGTGCAGGCCGGTGTGCGGCGCAGCTTTGTCAAAGTAGTTAATCACGCTTTGATAAAAGCTGACTTGTGCGGCGGGTTCAGTCATTATGTTTGGTTTGATTTTCCAATTTGGTTAGTTTTCTGTCCAGATAGATCAGGAAGGCGACGATCCCTACGAAAACAATCGCGATGGCGGCTACCACCACGTACATTTTTCCCATGCTTCGCATGAAATCATCGCCTTGGCTTGCCTGGGCCATTCCACGAAAAAATGTGGCGGTCGTAAAGAATGCCAGGAGGAAAAACCGTTTGCTCATCAGTTTCGGTTGACGGCCAAAAGTCGCTCTATTTTTCAATTCGTCCAAATTTTTTAGGGTGCAGAAAATCACCCCCCGCTTTCCAGCCAGCGCTCTTTCAGCCGTTCGATCCGGAAACTGATCTGCGACATCCAAAGCCCGAGGAGGGTCCAGCCAATAATGGCGGGGTAAAATACCATGCGCATCGTGTTGTCCAGGTCCTCCCCCCCCATGGCCGGATTGCCGCCGTTGCCGGGGTGCAGGCTGTCGGTAAGCCGCGGGATGACGAACAACAAAGGAATCATCGCCGCGAAGGCAAACAGGGCATACACCGAGGCAATCCTCGCTCTTTGCTCGGGGTCCTCGTATGCCTGTCGGAGCACAAAGTATGCCATATAGATCAGCAGGCAAATCGCCGTCATATTTTGCTTGATATCGCCGCTCCAGTAGGCCCCCCAGGTGTTTTTCGCCCAGACCATTCCCGTCAGCAGGCCCAGGATACCAAACAAAACCCCGGTGCGGATGAGGGAAAGCGACATTCGGTCGTCGTCGAGGGTCATCCGGTCCTCTCCCGTAGTGATTTTATTCCGGTAGGAGAGCCGGAACAGGTGCCTGCCGCTGTAAAAAACGGCCCCGAGGAACAGCAGGATCATGGCAAACCAAAGCGGAACGTGGTAGTAAGTATTCCGGATCGTTTCGGCCAGAATATTGCGGAAGGGAAAGCTGATCCCCGCCTTTTCATGCAGGCCTTCGATCTTTTCCGGCGGCCAGTACATCTTGGCAAGGGCCATGTTGATGGAATCCTGGGTGACGAATACCGCGCTGGGCAAAATATGCGCCCCGTCGACAGGATTGTCGATGATCAAAGTAAAATCCTGCACTTTTTTATCCGTGGGAAGGAAAAAGGGTATCTGGAAACCGACCTTCAGCTCGCGGTCGTTTTGTACCAGAATCTGAAACGCGGCCAGGACGTGGTCGTCGTCCATCTTCAGCCAGGCCCTCATTTCCGGGGCCCCGGCGAGGTATTGGGTGTTGTACCCCTGTACCCGGAAGGAGACATTGCGGCCAGATTGGATCGATTGAGGGATTATAGACTGTACACCCGTTTTCAGGGGAATGAGCAGGCCGGCGACAAAAGTGTAGATCAGAATCGCAGCCCCGAGTGCCTTCCATCCGTGTTTTAGGATCATGCTCCGGTTCGATTAGTTGCCTCAAATGTAGTTCCTATATTTTTTCCGGCGTAATGGGAAATTAAATAAATCAGTAATCAATAGTCCCGAAAAACCATCACCAACCTGGAAATCGTCCCCCGGCTGGAATGGACCTGAAACATATAGGGTCCCTGCGCGGCATGGCCGAGGGGGATTTGCCGGCTCATCCCTTCCTCGAGGCCGGCCGCTTTTTCTTCCCAAACCACGCCCCCCGTCATGTGGACCAGGCGAAGGTGGACGTCCGACATCGAAGGACCATTCCACAGAAGATTCAGGTATTCGCTCGCGGGATTGGGGAAAAGGAGCAGGTCCGCTTCTCCGAATACCGGGTCGATCGTCGCGTCGATGGTATCGCAGAGGCTCACGATCGCAAACTGTTTGGTGATCAGGGTTAGGTCGGGGGCCTCCGTATTGGTGACTGTGACGCGAAAGGTGTCTGCATCTTCGGGCGCAAAGTCGGGTTTCCACTCGTTTTCAAAGGTGGTGGCCATCAGGGTTTCGTCCAGGTACCAATTGTAAATATTGGTGGTCAACCCGGCATCGAAACCGAGGTCGAGCACCGGTCCAAGCCCTCCGACTGCGGTGGCGGTAACGCATACCCGCATGGTGTCCTGCGGTGCATAGGATGAAATACGGTCCAGGTTCGGCAGCAAGTCGTCGAAGGTGAGTCGGTTGCCCGAAAGACTTACCTTTCCGGAGGTGTTCATCAGCAGGCCCAGGGAGTCGAGCTTGTTGTTGTCGAGGCGCAGGCTGCCTAGCTCGGGAAGCTGGGAAAAGCCGGGGATAGTTCCCTTGAAAGCGTTGACTGAAAGGTCGATGAGTCCTGCCTCCGGAAGATTGGAAAAATCGGTCAGATCCGGCCCCAATAAGTTGTGCGACATCCATATTTTTTCCGCGACCGGGAAATTTGAAAAATCCGGGACCTCTCCGCTCAACAGGCCGTACCTCAAATCCAGCTCGACTAACTGCGGCAAGTTGGAAAAATCGGGAATGGCGCCGGAGATGTTGGAGCGATGGTGGATAGGAATCTTTGCGAAAAATATATACACTTCCTCCTCGTACCCTCCCAGCGTCAACTTGTTGAGTAGGGACAAATTGGAAAAATCCGGAATAGATCCCGACAGTTGCCTGCCTGTGATGTTAAGGTTTTTGAGATTCGGGAGGTTGGAGAAATCGGGAATAGGCCCCGTGCATTTGACATATTCAATGTACAGCCTCTCGAGTTGAGGCAGTTTGCTGAAATCGGGTATTGTCCCATTCAGCTCCGATTGGGTGACGACGATAATATTTACGACGATAAAAAAAATCAGGTCCCGGCTACCTCCCAGGTAAAGCTCTTTGAGTTTTGGAAGATGTTGAAAGTCGGGAATGCTTCCTTCCAGGTCGGGGTTGCCGCTCAGGTTGAGCACCTCCAGGTTTTCAAGAGTTTGGAAGTCGGGAATGGCGCCGCTAAGTTTATTCCTGGCCAGGATCAGTTTTTTCAGGACGGGCAAATTGGAAAATTCGACAGGCGGGCCGCTAAAATGGTTATTGGATAGATCCAGTTCTTCGAGGGAAGGCATATTTTGAAAGTCGGGGAGGGGCCCTTGAAGGTCGTTGTTGTTAAAAATGAGCGTCTTCAACTGTGGCAACTCGCTGAAATCCGGTATGGAACCGGGAAAGTTGATCAGGCTCAGTTCCAGTTTGCTCAATTTGGGCAAATGGGAAAAATTGGGGATAGGCCCCGTCAGGGTATCGTTGCCGCTCAGGGAAAATTCCTGCAGGTTGGCCAGACCGCTAAAATTCGGAATGGATCCCGTCAAGTTGCTTAAGCCTACGGAGTTGAGGCTTAGCTTTTCCAGAAAGGGCAGTTGTAAATTGGGTATTATCCCGGTAAGGGAGGCGAAAATATCCAAGGATTTTATACAACCGGCGGGGGTCAAAACGACTCCGAACCAGGTGTTCATCGGCTGGGTGAAGTTCCATTGGATGTTCCAATCGGGGCCTCCCATCGCGTTGTAGAACCCGACAAGCGCGAGCGAATCCTGCTGCCGGTTACAGGTTTGGGCTTTGGCGGCAGGGCCGAAAACCAGAAAAGACAAAACAATAAGATGGGCTAACTTCTTCATAATGGCTATACTTGGTTGCCCATGAAGATATTACATTTTTTGAAACCATGTTTCCATCAGTCTCTCCACAAAAAGGAGAACAGCATCATTGCCGCGCCCAACAGCAATAGGTCGATGCCCGCCAAAATGTACAGATCGCTTTTTATGGGCACCTCCATCCCCGCCTTGGGAATAAAACTCGCCTTGGCCAGCCGGATGAGGGTCGCCAGGATGGGGATGAGCAGGGGCAGGCTCAAAATGGCCATGAGCGTGGAGGTATTGGTCGCCCGGGAGGCGATGGCCGACACAAAGGTCAGCGCGATCGAAAAACCCAGACTCCCCAGCACCAGGGCCCAGAGAAAGGGGCCCGGCTGTTGGATCGGGTAGCCGGCCACCACGCTGTAAGCCCCCAGCGTGAGCAGGCTCAGGAACAACAGCAGCAAAAAGTTATACAGGATCTTGGCCAGCAACACCGCCAGCGGATTGGCCAGGGTGTAGTAATACAACTGCCTTCCGGAGTGCTCCTGCAAAAAACTCCTGGCCACCGCATTGACCGAAGCGAAGAGAATAATGATCCAGTACAGGGTGTTCCAATGGTCCGGCTCCACCCGGACGAAGGAGATGTAAACCACATAAACAGTGGACAGCACGTACAGGAGAATGCCGCCCAGCGCGTATTTCTGCCGCATTTCGAGCGTCAGTTCCTTTTGAAACAAAAAGCCGATCTCCCGGATCAATTGCATAAGGGCAAAATTTAAAACAGCCTTTCCAGCACCGTTTCGATCATCTTGGAAACGGCCCTTTTCGGATTGGGGCTAAAATTGCGGTGCACCCGGTTGGCCAGGATGGCGTTGAAAGAGATGGCGTGATGGCCCAACAGGCGGGAAAGCCCGTAAATGGCCGAGGTCTCCATCTCGATATTGGTCAGCGGAATGCCTTCGAAACGGAAGGAAGGCAGGAGCCGCATCATTTTATCGGCGTTGGGGTTTTGCAGGCGCAGCGTCCGTCCCTGCGGGCCGTAAAAACCCGGGCAGGTGAGTGTGATGCCGGCGGTTTCATCCCTTTTCAGGGAGGCCAGCAGCATGGGAGAGGCTTGCACGGCGTAGGGGCGCACATGGGTGGTCTCCAGCAGCGATTGGGCCTGGATCTCCAGCTGTTTTTCGAGGGGATTGGGTTCCCAGGGGTAAAACTCCATGACGTTGTCCAGCCCGATCCCGAAGGCGGAGACGACCAGGCTGTCCACGGGAATATCGGGGTGCAGGGAGCCGGAGGTGCCCATGCGGATAAAGGTCAGGGAAACGGGGTTGGGCTTGGGCGTCCGCTCCTTGAGGTCGATATTGACCAGGGCGTCGAGCTCGTTGAGGGCGATGTCGATGTTATCGGGCCCGATGCCCGTGGAGATCACCGTGATGCGCTTGCCCCGGATCTCGCCGGTATGGGTGATGAATTCGCGCTTCCGCACGCTGGCGTCTATGCGGTCGAAGTAGTTGGAAACCATGGAAACGCGCTTGGGATCGCCCACCGTGATGATGGTATCGGCTACTTGTTCGGGGTGAAGGCTTAAGTGGTAGATGCTCCCATCCTGGTTGAGGATGAGTTCGGATTCGGGGATTGGCGTCATGATGTTGGTTATTCGCAGAGTAGGTAAATGGCCTCGGTTTGTATCCGGTTGCTCTCGTGCCCCGCCCGATCCTTGATATAAATCTCATACCTCACCGTATCGACGAGGTATTCGGGAGAATTATCGCAAGGCGCCGGCTGGCCGGAGACCCAGGACGGAAAGATACAACAAGTGGTGTACAAACGGAAGTTTACCTCCCCGGAGATCCCGTTGCTGGAGCCCAGTTCGGGGATAAAGGGAATCGTGAATTTTTCGGTGACCACGTCCAGGCGCAGGTCCCGGATAAAGAGGTCGGTCTCCACCTGGGTGCTTCCCTCCTGAAAAAAGCCGATATCGCCGTCGCCGTCGGTGAAGGAGATGGTGACCCAGGTCTCGTCCTCCGTGCCATCGCCCTGCATCAGCACATTTTTGGTCATCCGCTCGTATTGGATGACGGGCTCGATGGGGTATTCGGGGGGCTGCGTACAGGCCCCAAAGACCAGGAGGATGAAAAAAGCCGTTCCTATGGCAGGGGCGATCAATCGGGAATATCTTGTGGAGGTCATTTTATGCAGGTTATATCTTTGGTAACGGAAAAATACGGTTTTTCTTTGCGCGAACGGGATACTTTTAATCATTGAAAATTCAACCGCTAAGCGGTTGTCTAAACATACTACTTTTACCCCCGATTGCATCGGGGGCTATTAATGTTAAACCCTTTCAGGGTTTTGTTTCCGTATGCAATCAATCCCGAAGGGATTTAATTTTCATAACTGGTGTCCATGGGTCGCCAGAACCCGGAGTGCTAGTATGCAATCAATCCCGAAGGGATTTAATATTCATAACCCCGGATGAAATCCGGGGTTGGCAGAAAACAAAGAAACAACCGCAGAGCGGTTGAATAACAACCTCAAAATGAATTGGCAATCCCAACGAAACGAATTGGCGCGGAAACTGACAGATTCCGCCGCCTGGTCTTTCGATGCGCTTGCTCTGGAGGTCTTTCGTTATCAAGCAAGTGGAGGCAATAGACCAAATACCTTACCTCCCCATCTCCTTATTCAAAACACACGATATCCAAACCGGCGATTGGAGCCCCGCCCTTGTATTTTCCAGCAGCGGCACCACCGCCTCCTCCACCAGCCAACACCTGTTGAGGGATCCCGCCTGGTATCTGTCCAATGCGGAGCGCTGTTTCTCCGCCTTTTACGGTCCGGTGGAATCCCGCTGCTTCCTGGCCCTGCTTCCTTCCTATCTGGAACGCGAGGGTTCCTCTCTGGTTTACATGGCCCAGCATTTTATCAGCCGCTCGCCCTTTCGGCAAAGCGGATTTTTTCTGTACGAATGGAACAAACTGCGCGGGGTTCTGGACGAATGCAAGGAGAAAAATATCCCGACCGTGTTGCTGGGCGTGAGCTTTGCCCTGCTGGAGCTGGCCGAACAGGCGCCTTTCCACTTCCCGGAACTCCTCGTCATGGAGACGGGCGGCATGAAGGGCCGACGGAGGGAACTAACCCGCGAAGAGCTTCACGATATGTTGAAAGAGGCCTTCGGAGTCCCATCCATCCACTCCGAATACGGCATGACGGAACTCCTGTCGCAAGCCTATTCCCGCGGCGATGGCAGGTTTTATCCATCCCCGCTCATGAAGGTCTCCGCCCGGGAGATCACCGACCCTTTAACTACCGTGCCCCATGGTCGCCCCGGCGCCCTCAATATCATCGACCTGGCCAACCTCGACACCTGCTCCTTCCTCGCCACCGACGACCTGGGCAAGGCCTATGCCGACGGCAGCTTTGAAGTGCTTGGCAGGCTGGATAACAGCGATATTCGGGGCTGTAATCTGTTGGTGAGTTGAAAAGTTGAAAAGTTGAAAAGTTGAAAAGTTGAATTTCTTTTTGGCAAAGCCAAAAAGGCGTCCTTTAAAACTTTAAACTATTCAACTTTTCAACTTTTTCAACTTTTCAACTCTTTGGCAAAACGGGATAAAAATTGCAAATTACTTCCGTTATCTCCAAAGCCCTTCTGCCATGCACAAGAATACTAGCGCTTACGTCCTTCTGGCTGCATTTTGTATAGCTTATGGTTGTCAAAAATCCGAGATCCCTCCCTGCGGGAAGATACCCCTTCCATGTACTTCAATACTGGAATTGATACCCATCACGGATACCTGTTTTGAGCCCTTGCCAACGGATCCTTGGGGGTTTTTACCTGTTTATCCCGGCCAAAGCGATTTTTATCAATACCCCTCTTTTGACCCAAATTTTTTTGGTCAGTTCTTGTTTTGTTACGATGCCACCAATGGGAGTTATGCCGTAAAAGGAGCAAATTTTTGTACCGGGGAAATCTGGACTATTCATGACTCTATCGGTTTTTCTCGGTCTTGGCCTCGCCTCCCTAAGTGGTCGGAAAAAGGATGGATATTATTGGTCAGGTGGATAGACGCTGGAACCCCATTTCCAAGCGAGCGGGGCCTGTATAAAATAAAGCCAAATGGCGATAGCCTGACATTTTTGTTAAACAGCAATGTAGTTACTCATCCCATTTGGGTCGATAATGGAAATTCTATACTAGCAAATTTGAATGGAACTGAATATAACTCTTTCATTCTAAATAGCGATGGCACTCTTTTAGACACCTTACCTGTTTTACTGACCCACTCATCCTCGTACGAATCAAAAATAGCTGCAAGACGTCTGTTACCTGGCCAGGTAGATATTGTCGTTTTTCAAAACGAAGAAATTACCTGGAGCTATCCCTATACAGAAGGGTTTCAAAATTTCAGGGGGCTGGACTGGCTTAATGAGGAAGAACTCGTTTGGATCAACGACAACGGTATTTATCGCGCCAATACGACCACCAGTCAAATTGACCTGGTCAAGGAGGTTTGTCCAAACATTCAATACTCTTCCATCTCCGCCGCCCGCGACGGCAGCAACCGCCTGCTGCTTACCCGGCGGGACTATCTTTTTGAAAACGGCATCACCGACTCCATGTCGGTTCGCTACAATATCTCTATGTACGACCTGGACACGGGAGAGGAGTTTTATGTGAAACTGGGAGAGATGTGAGCAAAATGGCCTAATACTTCGCTACCCCCGAATCCACCTCCTCCGACCAGGCGAGGATTCCACCCTTCAAATTGATCAGGTTGGTAAATCCGAAATGCTCCTGCAGGATGCGGATGATGTCGCCGCTTCTTCGGCCGCTTCGGCAATAGACGACCACCTGCTTGCTCCGCTCGATGCGGTCGACCGAATGCATGACCTGGCCCATGGGGATCAGCTCCCCTCCAATGTTAGCTATCTGGCGCTCGTAGGGCTCGCGCACGTCGATGAGTTGGAGGTCGGCGCCCTGGTCTAGGAGGGCTTTGAGTTCTTTCGGGCTGATTTGCGGGATATGGCTCATGTTGGGTGATTTTGGGGTTTTACAAAATGCCTCGTAGTCGATGAGTTGGGAGATATGGTGGTCCTTTCCGGCAGGCAATTGTATGGTTCGAAACTGCATCGAGGCTGAATCCAGGAGCAGCAAGCTGCCGTCGAGGGTTTTGCCGTGGCCCGTGATCAGTTTAATGACCTCGTTGGCCTGCAGGGCGCCCAAAATTCCAGTCAGGGCGCCGAGCACGCCGGCTTCGCCGCAGTCGGGCGCCTGCTCTTCCGGGGGAGGGGCGGGGAAGAGGTCCCGGTAGTTGGGGCCCCGGCTTCCGTCCTCCCGCAAGCGGTTGAACACCGACAATTGTCCCTCGTACCGGAAAACCGACGCATGGACGCATGTTTTCTTAAACAACAAACAGGCGTCATTGATCAGATATCGGGTGGGAAAATTATCCGTGCCGTCCACCACGATGTCGAAATCCGAAAAAATTTCCTCCGCATTGGCCGAGCTGAGCCGCTCGGGCCAGGCGCTGATCTGAATGCCCGGATTGAGGGCTTGCAGCCTTTTCTGGAGCGCCAGGGCTTTGAATTGACCGATGTCTTCGGTGGTAAAGGCGATCTGCCGCTGCAAATTTCCCGCTTCCACCCGGTCGGAATCTACGATCCCGATCCGGCCTACTCCGGCGGCGGCGAGGTATAATAGGACCGGACAGCCCAATCCTCCCGCGCCCACCACCAACACCCGTGCCCGGAGCAGCTTTTCCTGCCCCTCCGGACCGATCCCCGGCAGGGAGAGGTGCCTGGCGTAGCGCGGAAGATCGTCCTTTGAGAGCGGTGACATGGCAGGCGGATTATGATCGAATAGCCTCCAGGGCCCATTTCATGACCATGGAATACTGTTCTTCGCGGCTGAGAAAGGTGTTGTCCAGTATCCGGGCGTCGGAGGCCTGCTTCAGGGGGCTGTCCTCCCGCGTGGAGTCGATCCGGTCGCGGTCCAGGAGGTTGGCCCTGACTTCCTCCTCTGTAATATGTATTCCCTTGGCACTGAGTTCGCTGTATCGCCTTCTTACCCTTTCTTCGGTGGATGCGGTGAGGAAAATTTTCAATTCCGCATCCGGAAAAACGACGGTCCCGATATCCCTGCCGTCCATAACCACCCCTCGTTTCCGGCCCAGGTCCTGCTGCTGGGCCACCATGGCCCGCCGCACGGCCGAAATGGTGGAGACCGGGCTCACGTATTCGGAAACCCTCATGCTCCGGATGGCGTCCTCCACGATAACGCCGTTGAGCAGGGTCTGGTTTTGCGCCTCCGAAACCTGGAACTCGATCCGGATGCGCTGAAGCGCCTGGCCCACAGTCGAGGGGTCGTTCCAGTCCACCCCGTTTTCCAGAAAATACAGTGTCACGGCCCGGTACATGGCGCCCGAGTCGATGTAGGCGTAGCTGAGGCCGCGGGCCAGGTCTCTGGCCAGGGTGCTTTTCCCGCAGGAGGAATGGCCGTCTATTGCGACGATGATCTTCTTTTCCAAAGCAGTATTGGGCTGTTTATAAGCGAAAAGGGAGTGCGGTTGCGCCCTCCCTTTTTTAACTCCTCATCCGGAATGGATCCGGCTCAGTATTCATCTTCGTTGAACAGGAAATCGTCCTTTTTCGGATAGTCCGGCCAGATATCCTCGATGCTCTCATATATTTCCCCCTCATCCTCCAACTGTTGAAGGTTTTCAATGACTTCCAGCGGAGCTCCCGACCGGATGGCGTAATCAATCAATTCATCCTTGGTAGCGGGCCACGGGGCATCTTCGAGATGGTAGGCCAGTTCTAGCGTCCAATACATAGCACTAGTTGGGTTTTAAAATTAATAAACGAAATTGGGCTCAATAGAAAAATAAAAATTTCAAACAAAGGGGCAAATCCCCATAGAAACCATAAAAAATTCTAACATCCCATAAAAAAGATAAAAAAAATTTCAGGTCCTCCGAATTTTGGGCAAATGTAAAAAACTAAGCATACAAGTGCAAGCGGAATCGGGAACAAGTTTACTTATTTCAGGAACGCCTGTATGGAATCGTTGTTGTTCGCCACCAGGAAGAGGGTGCGACCGTCGGCGAGCCGTACCCTGGCGAGGTCTTTTGCATTCTTGTTGGCCCAAAGCCCGCTTTCCAGTTCGGACAGGGCTGAAAGGCCCCATTTCCCAAACCCAGCAACACCAGTCCGTTGCCGGCGTCGTAGGGCCCGGACTCCGTATCGGCGTCGTAGTTGTTGCCCACCATCAGGATATCCGGCTTGCCGTCGCCGTTGAGGTCTTCGACCAAAAACCGGTTGGCGGGAGATACCTGGGCCTGGATCGGCAGGGGCCGCGCCGCGAATTTTCCGCCCCCTTCGTTGACGAACAGGCAGGAGCGGAACTCGTTCACTTGCAAGACCTGCGCATTCTTCAAGTCCTCCGCCGAAAAAACCTGGTCGAAGGTGGCCTGGGAGTAGGGCCCGTAGTACACGAATTTTTTCTTCAGCTTGGGCAGCTGAACGATGATGTTTTCGCGCCGGGCCAGGGGGTATTCCTTCCCTTCCTTTACGAAGGAGACCATGGGGTCGATACTTCCATTGTTGTCGAAATCCTTGGCGTAGAGCCTCATGGGCGCTTCGGGCGAGGCGTGCAGCCGGGAGTTGAGGCCCAGGTTGCCTGCCAGGATATCCATATCGCCGTCGCCGTCCACATCGGCCAGGCTCAGGCAATTCCACCAGCCGTTCGTTCCGCTCAGACCAAAGGCTTCGGTTGCATTTTGGAGCTTTCCGTCCTGGATTTTAAAAACGCTCACAGGTATCCATTCCCCGCTGACGACCAGCTCCGCCGTCCCGTCGCCGTCCAGGTCGCCCCATCGGAAGTCGCTGACCATGCCTACGCTCCTTAGTTCGGGTGCTACTTGCGTGGTTTGATCCGAGAATTTACCCTTGTCGTTGACCAGCACCGCGCTTTGCGGCGTAGCCGGGTAGGCGGCGGGCAGCACCCTGCCGCCGATGAACAGATCCAGGTCCCCATCGCCCTCCAGGTCGTGGACAGCCACACAGGAACTGCTGGAAGTGAAGCGGGGAAGAGCATCGGTGGTTAGGCTGAAATTTCCCTTGCCGTCGTTGAGGAAGAGGCGGCTTTGGTAGTGCTCGTCGTTGGCCGGGAATTCACTGCCCCCGCTGGCGACGAACAGATCGGAGTCGCCGTCGCCGTCGGCGTCGAAAAACACAGCCCCCATATCGTCGTGGTCCTTATCTTTTTCCCAGGTTTGCTGGGGAGAGCGCCGGAAGCCGCTGTTTTTTTGTTGCAAAAACAATGCGCCTCCCTGTCCTCCTCCGCCTCCGATGAAAAAATCCTCCAGTCCGTCGGCGTTGACGTCGGCCACGGCCAGGCCGGGACCGGGTTTGGAAAAGCGGTGGGGGAGCAAGCGCTCCCGGTTAAAATCTTCGAAGGCGTTTTCGCGGTGCACGAAATCCAGGCCCATGCCTTCGGCCGGCTGGAGCAGGGGCTGAGGCATCTGCCTTTGACCAGGCTGATATTTTTCCGTGGCGTCCGCCTGCTTGAGGCTCAGGCGCTGGTCGGGTTTTACATTTTTCAACACCTGCATGGAGCCGTCGGGCCAGCGGACTTCCAGGCTGGAGATAGCCGAGTTATCGCTCAAACCGAAATGGAGCAGGTGCTCCACCGAGGAAAGGAAACCTCGCGTGGGCGTCATTTCCAGGTATTGGGTCGTCTCGCCCTTCGCGATACGCACGCTGGCGCCAATCCCCTTCAGGTTGGGCGCCTTTCCCTCCAGCGCGACCTGGAGGTAGTGCCCCTTGCCCTTATCGGCGCTGAGGTTGCGGAACAAAAAGGCGGGGTCCTCGATATTGTTGACCACCAGATCCAGGTCGCCGTCGGCATCCAGATCCGCATAGGCGGAGCCGTTGGAAAAGGAGGGTTCATAAACGCCCCAGGGCTGGGTCACCTTTTCAAAGCTCAGGTCGCCGCGGTTTTTGTACATATAGTTGGGCAGTCGCTCACTGGGAATGAGTTTGAGGTAATCGTTGAAATCGGGGAATCGCTGGTTGGTGATGCCCCCGAGCTTGTTTATGGAATCGACGGTATAGGCCAGGTAATCCATGTTAGTGACATCCCGGTAATAGCCATTGGTGATGTAGAGGTCCTTCCAGCCGTCGTTGTCGAAGTCGGCGAAAAGCGGGCTCCAGCTCCAGTCGGTATGGGCCACCCCTGCCAGGAGTCCCACCTCGCTGAACTGGCCCTTGCCGCGGTTGAGCTGGAGGGTGTTGCGCATCAGCTGGCGGCCGTAGCCGAAGCGAAGGAGCGTCTCGTATCGTTGGACCGACATGGTGGACATGAGGAGTTTTTCCCTGCGGTTGTCCTCGGCGATCATGTCCAGGGCTACGATGTCGACCAGGGCGTCGTTGTTGTAATCGGCGATATCCACTCCCATGGTGTGGTTGCTCTGGTGGCGCAGGTAATCGTCTATGCGGTTGCTGAAGGCGCCGTTCCGGTTGTTGATGTACAGAATGTCCGGCTCGATATAGTCCTGGGCGACGTAGATATCCGGGTATCCGTCGTCATTGAAATCGCTCACGGTGACGCTCAGGCCGAAGGCCCGATCTGAAATGCCTGCAGGGCCGCTCACATTCGTAAATTTGCCGTTTCCTTCGTTCCGGAAAAGCTGGTCGGATTCCAGCGGGCCGGTCGGCGGATTGACGCGCACCTGCTTTCCATCCACTTCCCTGACACTGACCTTATTGACATTGGCGAAGTCGATGGGGTATCCGAGCATATACATGTCCAGATCGCCATCCAGATCGTAGTCGAAGAAGTTGGCGTGGTTGGAGGCGGAAATGTCATCGAGGCCATAGGCAGCCGCTTTTTCGGTGAAAGTGAGGTCGCCGTTGTTGATAAACAGCAGGTTCTTGCGTTGAGGGACAGCATCCAGTCCGGTGCGGCAGACGTATAGATCGTCCCAGCCGTCGGCGTTGATATCCACGACCGTGACCCCTGTTTTGTAGCCTTCCGCAGCGCCCACCCCGGCTTTTTCGGTGATGTCCTCAAAGCGGAAATCGCCCTTGTTTAGGTACAGGCGGTTGCTCTCCTGGCTGCTGATGAAGTAGAGGTCGGGCAGCCCGTCGCGGTCGGCGTCCAGCACGGCCACGCCGCCGCCGTTGTACATATAGGAGTTGGTGATAATATTTATCTGGTGGTTTTCCGTTATCCGGTTGGCAAAGCTGATCCCAGACTTTTTCGGATCGATCTTTTCGAAAACGGGGTCTGTGGGTTTCCCTTTTCCACCCTGCTCGTCGCCGGGAGATTGGCATCCGGAGAGTAATAAAATCAGGATGCCGGTGAAATACAATCTTTCCATAGCCGTTAAAGGATTATTTTTGCCAAAATTAGTTAATAATTGGTTCCGAATGGGTTCAGATAAAAATTTTGCGATGATGGCGGATTGGTATTTCAGGAGGTTGCTCGTGTGGATATTTGCATTTGCGGGTATTGCCGGTTCGGTATTTGCCCAAAAACCCCCGGAGAACAAGGAAGAATACGAGCTGGCTTACCAAAAGCGGATCACCCAGGACTACCTTTTCGAGGTCTATATCCCCGCAGACCTGACCGACGCTTTTATCCAACTCAACAAGCTCATCGACGAGCCCTCCAAGCTGAAATTCAAATCCCTGGAAGAGGAAGAAGCGGCCAACCGCCTGTTTTTCAGCCTCGGACGTTGGATAATACATAATTGGGGATTCTACGGAGGCTCCCGACTCTCTCATTTCCTACGTGAGTTGGGGATATCTCATCCGGAGGATATGGCCCGCTTTATCATCATCACCTACCACCGCAACCTCAACCGGAAACCCCTGGATGTGAAGCCGCTGCTGGAGCGCTTCCAGGCCGAACGCAAGAAAGAAATCGAGGAGCGGCGGAAAGAAGGCACCATCCTCTCGGAAGAAACCAGAAAAGTGGGTAAGGGAGGAGGACAAAAGTGATTTGACTGGTTTGATATCTTCTCTTACATTTGCACCATATTTGGTCCTATGCTCCTTCTTCCCGTCATCTCCGTCCCCGTCCGTCTGAGGCCTGCGGCGTCTGCCTCCTTCGGGAAGAAGAAGAAGAAATGTTGCAAGAAATTTAAAAAGGGTAAGCGCTGCAAGGATTGTCCCAATCGTTGAAGTAAAGGCGGATTAACCAATTTTTTACATTTGTGCCTTCTCCGGGAAAACACCCGGGGTAAATATTTTTTTGTATGCCGAAAAACCTCCTCATCGTCGAGTCGCCCGCAAAGGCCAAGACCATTGAAAAAATACTGGGAAAGGACTTTACCGTAAAGTCGAGCTACGGCCATATCCGCGACCTGCCGAAAAGCGAGCGCGCCGTGGACGTGGACAACGGCTTCGACCCCAAATACGTCATATCGCCCGACAAGCAGAAGGTGGTCAAGGAACTCCGGGAATGGGTGCAAAAGGTTGACGAGGTCTGGCTCGCGACGGACGAAGACCGCGAAGGGGAAGCCATTTCCTGGCACCTTTGCCACGTCCTTGGCCTCGATGAGGCGAAGACCAAACGCATCGTA
>JADJBL010000036.1 GCA_016703765.1 Saprospirales bacterium | reverse complement strand
CGCCAGGATTACTGCGGAGTTAAAGGCCGATCCGGAAAGAGTTCGCGCCATTCGAAACCCATACGAAGAAATACTTTTTGTATGGAAAGATGAGAAGGCCTACGCAAAGCGAATGTTCTTTTTCCACCAGGAGGACGGGGGGATCAACCGCTTTTCCTTGGCAGAAGAATCGGATGGCACCTAGGAGGTTGCTGGATTATTTACCTGCCTTGTATTCCGTTATCCATTCTCCCAAAGTTTATTTAATCGATGAGATTGAACGCAGTATTCACCCTTTGTTGATCAAAGAACTGGCCCGAAAATTTTCCCATAATGAGTCAACCAGCGGGCAACTGATTTTCACAACCCACGAATCAATTCTGCTCGATCAGGATATTTTCCGGCCGGATGAAATTTGGTTTGCGGAAAAGAAAAAAGATGGAGCTACGGAAATCCATGCTTTAAGTGAATTTAAAGAACATCACACCATCGATATTCGCAAGGGTTATCTGAATGGACGATATGGGGCGATACCTTTTCTGGGTAATTTAAAAGACCTAAAATGGGAGGAGTATGCCGAAGCCCATTAAGTTTACCTATGAAAAGAGGGAATCCTTTCGGGATGCGTTCTTCTTCATCATTTTATGTGAAGGACAAAACAGAGAGCCGGATTACTTCCGCTTTTTCGATGGTATGTCGTCCAGGGTAAAAGTGGTTCCAGTCGAAAGCGTGGAGGGAAATAGTTCGCCATCCAGGCTGGTTGCCAATGCAATAGAAAAAGAAGAAGAGCTGGATGCTCGTGCAGACAAAGACCGTTTGTGGTTTGTAATCGACACGGACCGTTGGCGAAACCAGATTCACGATATCAGACAAGAGTGTAGTCAACGCCCTCACTGGGAGGTTGCGCAAAGTAACCCCTGTTTTGAGGTTTGGCTCTATTTCCACGCTAAAAGCGCTCTACCTGCGCTTGAGCATTTGGACAGGTGCAATAACTGGAAACCCCATCTGCCAAATGTGATCAAAGGGGGCTTTAATCCGGATTTTCACCCAATTGTAATCGAAACAGCAAGCGAAAATTCCAAAGCTGCTTATTCTGAAAACGGCTATTTCCCAGAGCCAGGCAGTACCCAGCTTTGGAGACTGGCAGAAGAATTGATCCCATTGATTAAAAAACCCCTGGACATTTTGAAAGCCCAATTTCCACCGCCAGAGGTAATTGCCTAAGCTCTTTGTTTTTCCTCACCGGACATAAAACCACCCTCCTGTCGCCCCCTCGACTTTTGCCGCTTTCAGACTTCCACAAAAAACATTATTTTTGCTTACCAGCAACCCCATTTTCCGACCAACGCCACCCCAATGCTCCAAAGAAAACCAAGGAGGTCCGCTCAATCACCCGCCCCGCAAACCCAGCCGGCGGCGGACTCCGAGCATGGGGCCGCACAACTTCAGCCCCCGCCTTTGCAATTGAAGGTACAGGCCCCCATACAAATGGAAGACGGCGTGGTGAATATGGAGCCTCTTACGATCCACGGCGGCCGCCCGGGCAATCTGGACCGCCTGAGCGGCTTCAACCGGGATACCAGCGGTATGTCGGTGTCGCCCGACGAGGAACGCGTGCGGCAATCGAGCGTGGAAGCGACCACGCCGCTGCCGTTTTCGGGAGGAGGCTGGGACGGGGAAGCCATCGCCCGCCAACTGGGGCAATACGACCGCATTCCCGGCACCGACAGCGACGCGATGCGCTGCGTACAGACCGTCGCCCTCGTCAGCCATATCCTCAACGGCATTCCGGCGACCAATTCCTACCTGAGCAGCATCAAACTGCAAGGCCTGCTCGCCGGGGAAATGACCGACCGCAAACGCACCTCCCTGAATGTGATCGACTATACGAAGAGCCAGATCGAAAGCCAGCATGCCACCTTCGGGGACCTGTACTGGGTTATCGAGGCCATCCACGCCATGTTTTACCGCGACGACCGGGGCACCCCACTGGGAGAGATCCACGACCAGGTTACCCCGATCATAGATTTTTCGTCCAACATGACCCGCATGAACGTCTGGTGCGGGTCGTCCACCGAGATCATGACCCAGGCCGCCGGCCTGGCGAACGGCGAGCAATTCCTGCTCAATACCTGGCGCGTGTCTTTCAATACGATTTTCGATTCGCTGGAAGGATACGAGGACGCCAACCGCGTGACCTACAACCGCGAAGACGAAGATACCGGCCGCGTGACACGCCACACGGTGCGCAGATACCGCTTCCGGGAGGGCGTCAAGCCTCCGCATGGGGATATCGACCGCAACCGGGATACGATGAGCGGCCACCAGATGCTCATCTACAAGGACGCCTCCTCCGGCGAGATCAAAATGTACGAACCCGAGCTGTCGGAAGGCGGGAGGCATTTGTACAACCTCAGCCAGGACAGCAGCGTGCTCGACGGCCTGTTTACCGATCAGCCCGATTTCGAGATCTTCGAATACGTGCAGATCCTCGGCAAAATGACCCCTATGAGTTTTGGGATGGCGCAGCCGTGATACCCCCCAAAACACCAATTGCCCCCATTCTGTGACAAGTTTTGGCAAAAAATGGGTTGATTCTGTGCAGAAAAATGCCTAACTTTGCCCTTATTCTGTGCAAGAATAGCCTCATCAGATGGATTTTGAAAGGAGTATATTAGCCTCGTTGCAACGCTGGGCTGAACGCGAGAAGCGCAAGCCGCTCATCCTGAGAGGGGCCCGGCAGGTGGGCAAGACGACTGCCGTTCGGCTCTTCAGTAAGCATTTCGATCACTTCATCTCCCTCAACCTGGAGTTGGCCGCCGACCGGGATTATTTTACCCGTTTTGATAGATTGGAAGACGCCGTAGCCGCCCTGTTCTTCAGATTCAACATCCCCAAAGGAACAAAGCGGGTACTGATTTTTATCGATGAAATTCAGGCAGAACCCAAAGCGGTCGCGCAGTTGAGGTATTTTTACGAGCAGTTTCCCGAACTGTACGTCATCGCAGCCGGTTCGCTGCTGGAAACAATATTGGAATCGAAAAACGCTTTTCCGGTAGGCAGGGTTGAATATCTTGCGCTTCGCCCGGTTTCTTTCTCCGAATTTTTGAAAGCAATAGGGGAGGAGGCGGCCCTCGGTCTTTTATCTGAAATTCCCCTACCTTCCTATGCCCATTCACGCTTGTTAGACCTTTTTCACCAGTATGCGCTCATAGGAGGCATGCCCGAGATCGTGCAACAATATGCCCTGGACCAAGATCTGGTGAGCCTGAAACCTATTTACGTGACCTTAATGCCTTCCTATCAGGACGATGTTCAGAAGTATGCGGCAGGGGAGTTGCGCGTGCAGGTCCTGCGGCATTGCATCCAACATGCTTTTCTGGAGGCAGGTAGCCGCATCAAATTTCAGGGTTTTGGGTTTTCGAGTTACGGGTCGAGGGAGATCGGAGAAGCCTTGCGTACATTGGAAAAGGCCATGCTGCTTCACCTGGTTTATCCCGGCACGGAAACCCGTGTGCCAGGCTTGCCAAACTACAGGAAATCACCCTATCTACAGTCTTTGGATACGGGGCTCATGAATTTTTTCAGCGGGTTCCAGGAAAAGCTTATTGGCATAAAGGACTTGAATGAGGCATACCGCGGCCGTGTCATCCAGCATTTCGTGGGACAGCAAATGCTTTCTGCCATGACTTTTCCGACCGATAACCTCCGGTTTTGGGTACGGGATAAAGGTCAGGGGGATGCCGAAGTAGATTTTATCTTTCCCATGGCAGGGCTGCTGATCCCGGTGGAAGTAAAATCAGGCGCTTCGGGAAGGCTGCGCTCCTGCACCAGTATATGGATCAATGCGACCATCCGTTTGCAATCCGCCTATATGCAGGCGAGGCTTTTTTACAGGAAGCCGTTACGCCGGCAGGAAAAAAATTCCATTTATTGAATTTGCCTTACTTCCTGGGAGAATGGCTGGAAGGTTATGCAGGATGGATGATGGGACTTTAGAAATTGTATCAAAATAACCAAACATCGTATGAACCCCGGATCATTGCCCCGCATGGCCGAATCCTTCGGCAACACGGAACGGATGCCCGTGCTGTTCCTCGGTCACGGCAACCCGATGAACGCCATCGAGGAAAACGAATTTGTAGACGGGTTTAGAAAGGCCGGGCAAGAGATCCCGCGGCCAAACGCCATTCTGGTCGTTTCAGCGCACTGGGAGACGCGCGGAACCCTGGTGACCGCCATGGAAAAACCGCCGACCATCCACGATTTCGGGGGTTTCCCCAAAGCCTTGTTCGACGTGCAATATCCCGCGCCCGGGAGTCCGGAGCTGGCCAGGGAGACGCAGCGCATCGTCAAAAATACCGAGGTGGGCCTGGATGAACACTGGGGCCTGGACCACGGCGCATGGTCTGTCGTCAAGCACCTCTACCCCGACGCCGACGTGCCGGTCATTCAAATGAGCCTGGACTACTACCAGACACCGCAGTTTCACTACGAATTGGGCAGGGAGCTCGCTCCTCCGAAAAAAGGGCGTGCTGATCATCGGAAGCGGAAACATGGTCCACAACCTCTCCAAGGTTGCCTGGAACCGCTTGAACGACAGCGAATACGGCTACGATTGGGCAATTGAAGCCAGCGAGAAAATGAAAGCATTCATCCGCTCCGGCGACCACGCCCCGCTCATCGGCTTCCGCTCGCAGGGCACGGCCTTCGACCTGGCCATTCCGACCCCCGAGCACTACCTGCCCCTGCTCTACGCGCTGGCCCTGAAGGAGGAAAATGAAGAGGTGACGCTTTTCAACGATAAGGCGGTAGGGGGCTCACTGACGATGACCTCGGTAAAGATCGGGGTTTGATCTATGGATAATTTTGGCTACCTTACCAGAATTGTCAACCTATCAAAACCTGGAAATTATGAACATGCTTAAGCTCGTTGGAATCCTCCTGATCATCGGAGGCCTCGCCCTGGGATACATGGGCATTCAGAAAGTCAGCAAGAATGACGCTTCGGTAGAAATACTGGACCTGGAAATCGACGTATCGAACAAATCTGGAAAGCAGCAGGGATATATTTACCTGGGCCTAGCCGTGCTGTTGTTTGGGGGCGGAATATACACCCTGACCAGAAAGCAATAAAAAGACCTTAAATTCACTTTTACCATAATATCCCGCCCTATGAAACCGCTATTAGCCCTATTTCTCTTCGCGCTGTTATTCTCCGCCTGCGCTGAGCCCAGAATCTTCTACCACATCCACTCCTGAACAACCAAAGGAAGAGATGATTACGCCGTCCCCTGTGGAGGAGGTCACAACTGCCGAACAACCGACTGAGCAACCGACCGAAGCACCGGTTGACAAGCCTGCCATAAAGCCCGAAAAAGCGACCAAACCGGCTGACAAAACCCCGGATAAGCCCAAAACGGACCCTGTCAAAGAGGAAGTAAAAAAAGAAGAAGCCCCTAAAACGGCGACTCCGGTAGTTAAGGAACCCGAAGTGGTAAAAGAGAAAGTGGAAGTAAAGATTTCCGCGGAATCCTTCAAATTCAGCAGCGGCGAGATGAAGATAGACGGCACCTCCACCCTGCACGCCTGGGAAATGGTCGCAAGCAGCTTCAGCGCCGAAGCCATGGTCCTGCTCAACGCATCAAATGAATTGAGCTCGATTGAATCCTTAACCCTTACCCTGCCGGTAAAGAACCTGAAACACAAGGATAACAAACTGAATGAGAATGCCTGGGAGACGCTAAAGGCCGATCAGCATAAAAACATCGTATTCAAGCTGAGCAAAGCCACGATCACCCCCCAGCAAGGCAATGCCTATCAGGTAAAAGCCACAGGAAGTCTGACCATTTCGGGCGTAACCAGGGAAATTAGTTTGGATGCCGCCTGCCGCGTAGGCGATAACAAATCGCTCACTTTTACCGGAACCAAAGTCATCAAAATGACGGACCACGGTGTAAAGCCGCCCTCTTTTATGCTGGGGGCGATGAAAACCGGCGACAATGTCACGCTGAATTTCAAGGTGGTGATGAGCAGATAGCGCGACGCCGCTACCCCGGATATTTTTCCAACGCAACATAATCGGTGATTTTTGACCAGCTATTGGATGTCCATCCAGCCCTTCTGAGGGCATTTTTGCTGCCATCAAATACACCAAATTATCTGCGTCATGAAAACTTTCTTTCTCCTTGTCCTTTTCGCCTTTTCGGCATTTGCAGCCAATGCGCAAACCATCCGCTATGTAAAACCAATACCCAGCGGCTCCGGGAATGGCAGCTCCTGGGCGAATGCCTCTTCCAACCTGCAAACCATAATCAACGCCTCCGCGGCAAACGACCAGGTATGGGTTGCCGCAGGCACGTACAAACCTTCTGCTTTCAACCGGGGGATTTCCTTTGCGCTGAAAAACGGCGTGGCGGTTTACGGCGGCTTCACGGGCACGGAAACCCTGCTCGAACAGCGAGATTGGGAAACCAACCTCACTACCCTGAGCGGCGACTTAGACGCACAGGGCAACAACAGCGACAACTCCTACCACGTGGTCAAGAACGCGGGCCTGAACAGCACCGCTTCGCTCGACGGCTTTACCATCGCGTTTGGCAATGCCAATGAATACTACTGGAACGATACCGGCGGCGGGATGTACAACGACAACTCCTCGCCGACCCTCGCCAATTGCATTTTTTCCTCCAATTCGGCCTCCGCGTCCGGCGGGGGGATGTTCAACCAGAACGCCTCCAACCCGGCGCTGACCAACTGCAGCTTTACCTCCAATGGCGCATACACCGGCGCGGGAATGCACAACAACGGTTCCTCGCCGACCCTTACCGGCTGCACCTTTTCCTCCCATTCGGCCCCCGTGGGCGCCGGAATGTTCAACACCAACAACTCTTCCCCGACCCTGACCGATTGCGGCTTTTCGGGAAATTCGGCGTCCGGCAGCGGCGGCGGGATGTACAATGAATATTCTTCCAGCCCGATCCTGACCAACTGCTCTTTTACCGGCAATTCTGCCCATATCGGCGGAGGTATGGACAACAACTACGGTTCCAACCCGACCCTGACCGACTGTTCTTTTTCGGGAAACACCGTGGCCGGCAACGGAGGAGGGATGAACAATTCCTCCTCCTCGCCGACCCTCGACGGATGCACTTTCACGGAGAACTTCTCCTCCTATTACGGGGGCGGAATGGGCAATAACAGCGGCTCCGCCCCTAACCTGGTGGACTGTATCTTTTCTGAAAACATAGCGAACGTCCGCGGGGCCGGGATGTATAACAACAATGCCTCTCCCATGGTGAGCGGTTGCGAATTCTCCCAAAATACAGGGGCCTACGCGGGCAGCGGTATGGCAAACAGCAACTCCTCCAGTCCCACCGTCACCGACTGCACATTCACCGGCAACTCGTCCAGCAACTGGGGCGGCGGGATGCACAACGAAGAATCTTCCAACCCAACCCTGACCAATTGTACCTTCACCAGTAATACATCGGAATGGGGCGGCGCCATGGAGAACATTTTCTCCTCTTTTCCTACCCTGATCGCCTGCACCTTTTCGGGCAACTCGGCAAACTACGGCGGCGCCCTCGACGTAAGCGGCTCCTCCGCCTCTCTGACCAACTGTATCTTTTTGGGCAATTCGGCGGCGACTAGCGGAGGCGCCATTCGCAGCCATACCGGCTCCATGACCATCACCAACTGCAGCTTTTCCGGAAATACGGCTACTACCGGAGGTACCATCGAAAACTATTTCAACTTCAGCCCGGTAATCCTAAATTCCATTATTTGGGGAAACAGCTCGGCTATAGCAAACGGGCCCAACTGCAACCCACAGGTCAGCTATTCCATCGTGCAGGGCGGTCATGCCGGAACGGACAACCTGAACCTGGACCCCATCTTCGTCGACCAGCCCCCCGTGGGCCTGGGCACAGCGGGCGACCTGCGCCTCCAGGAATGCTCCCCGGCCATTGACGAGGGCACGAACAGCGGCGCACCAAACACCGATCTCGACGGAAACCCGCGTCCATACAACAACGATACAGATATGGGCGCCTATGAGCGCCAGACGCCCGTGCCGCCCGGCGCCAATTCAGTGTGGTATATCGACGCCGACGGCGACGATTACGGCAATACGCTGGTCCAGCAATGCGATCGCCCGACAAACGGCTTTATGCTCTCCGAACTCGACGGCCTCGGCGATTGCCAGGACGGTAACCCCGATATCAACCCCGGCGCTCCGGAGCTATGCGACGGCATCGACAACGACTGCGACGGAGGGATCGACGAAAACTACGTCTGCTGCCCGGTGGGGATTCTCTACGTCCATGCCGGCGCAAACGGCGACAACGACGGCTCCTCCTGGGCCGACGCCTTCACTGACCTGCAAAGCGCCCTGACGAACACCTGTCCCACCTTCAGCCAGATCTGGGTGGCCTCAGGGGTGTACAAGCCCACAAGCGGCTCCGATCGCAACGCTGCATTTGTGCTGAAAAACGGAATAGCGGTTTACGGCGGCTTCAACGGCACGGAAACCAGCCTTGCCCAACGCAACTGGACCAGCAACGTCACCATCCTCAGCGGGGACCTGTTGGGAAATGACGCCTCCAATATCCCGCCGAACCAGCTAACCGGCCATGCGTCGCGCAGCGACAATTCCTACAATATTCTCATGAACAATAGCAATGGCCTGAACAACACCGCCATCCTCGACGGGTTTACCATCACCGGCGGGAATGCGAATGGCCTCTATTATCTGCCGGCAGGCAACGGCGGCGGGATGTACTGCAAAAACTCCTCACCCGCGCTGAGCAATTGCATGTTTACCGCCAATTCGACAAGCGGGGGAGGAGGTGGAGTTTCCAACGAAAACGCCTCGCCCGGTTTTACAAATTGCAGCTTCTCCGGCAACTATGCCAACAGCGGCGGGGGCATTTACAATTATAATTCTTCTCCAAATCTCAATACCTGCGACTTCGACGGCAATGCGGCAAACTATTCCGGGGGCGGGGTATATAATTATTATTACTCCTCTCCGTCGACGACCGGGTGTACTTTTTCCAATAATTCAGCAGGAGACGGCGGCGGGATGTACTGCGGTTCTTCCAGTAATCCTACCTTGAATAATTGCCTGTTCTCCGGCAATACGGCAAGCTCCAAGGGCGGCGGGATGTATATATCAAACGGGTCTCCGGCCCTGATAAGCTGCGACTTCTCCAACAATGCAGCAAATGAAGGGGGCGGGATGTACAATCAACAATCGACCAACCTGAGCCTGACCACCTGCGATTTTACCGAAAACACGGCCACAAGCAGAGGCGGTGGGATGTACAACCAATACTCCTCGCTAAACCTTAGCGACTGCGTGTTTTTTGAAAATACCGCAGGCCAGAATGGCGGCGGGATGAACAACTACAGTTCCTCACCTACCCTGATCGACTGCAGCTTTACCGGGAATACGGCAAATTCAAACGGCGGCGGAATGATCAACGAAACTGGTTCCGTCCCCAATATCAGCAGCTGCAGTTTCAAAGGAAATTCGGCAATCAGCGGCGGTGGAATTATAAATATTTCCGCCACCCCGACCATCCAAAACTGCAGCTTTTCCGGCAATTCCGCCACCCTCGGCGGGGGCTTGTACAACGCCTTCACCTACGCTCCTTCCTCTGTGATTAATTGCTCCTTCTCGGGCAATACGGCCAGTACCTCGGGGGGCGCCGTTCGCAACGACAATGGGTCTTCCGGTTTGATTTACGTCAACTGCATCTTTTGGGGAAACAATACGGAATTTGGAAGCGGCAACGGAGGCAATCCTTCCGTGACCTATTCCATCGTACAGCAGGCCAGCGGTGTCTATCCCGGCGCCGGCAACCTGAACCTCAACCCGCTCTTCGTCCAACAACCGCCTATCGGCCTGGGCGCCACAGGCGACCTGCGCCTCCAGGAATGCTCCCCGGCCATAGATATGGGGACCAATACCGGCGCGCCGACTGAAGATTTCGACGGGAATCCGCGGCCTTTCAATTCCATCGGTTTGCCTGAAGCCCAAACCGACATGGGCGCCTGGGAATATCAATTTACCATGCAAACCACGACGCCTTCCGTCGCTATAGCCGGTCCGGAGTTGATCGTCTGTCCGGAAGCCGGCGCTACTTTTACGGCTACCCCGGTTAACGGAGGCCCCACGCCTGTGTACCAGTGGAAAGTGGACGGGGTCCCCGCCGGTTCCAACAGCCCCAGCTTTACTTCCTACACCTTGCAGGCCGGCGATGTGGTGAGCTGCACGATGACCAGCTCACAACCCTGCGCCTACCCCCTCATTGTGAACAGCAATACCATCGAAGTTGCCATCGGCGCTCCTCCGGGCGATCCCACGGTTTTCGGCGACAACGTATGGAATGTGTATGCCTGGAATGCCGGTGGCTCGGTTCCCACGGGCAATTCCTGGAATGTCGATTATTCGGGCTTCTACACGGCTACGGGCACGAATTTCAATACCCAGAACCAATGGAACGCCGCCGCATCCCCCTCTTCCGCCCCCGGCTACCAGGGCTGCGCGGTCGGCCTGGACAACCACTCCTACAGCGCCAAACGCAGGGGTTTTACCTGCGGCTACTACAGCATAAATATCGACGCGCACGACGATGCGGCCCAGCTTTGGGTCGACGGCGCCATGGTATGGGAGCATACGGGTTGCTGCGATAGCCATACCGGCGCCTGGACGGGCTTCCTCGATGAGGACAGCGAAGTGGAATTCAGGGTGACGGAAGGAACCGGAGGGTCCAATGGCGCCATTTCCTTCCAGACCGTTTCACCCCAGATCGCAGGACTGAGCGGGTTGTGCGGAAACGCCTCCACCACCTTGTCCGTTCAGGGGAATGTCCAGGGCAACTACTTGTGGTCCACCGGCGCCGCCACGCCGACGATCGCGGTTTCGAACGCGGGCACATACGGAGTAACGATCGACAACGGCAACGGCTGCTCTATACAGGCCTCGGGCTTCGTGAACGGCCCGGCCGGCGACCCCGCGGTATTCGGCAATCAGGTATGGAACGTGTACGCCTGGAATGCCGGCGGCGCGCAAAACAGTGGCAATTCCTGGAATACGGCTTATTCGGGTTATTATACCGCTTCCGGTCTGAACTTCAATACCCAAAACCAGTGGAACGCCAATAATTCGCCCTCTTCAGCGCCCGGATACCAGGGTTGCTCCGTGAACATCGACAACCATTCGTACAGTGCAAAAAGGGAAGGGTTTCCCCTGCAACTATTACAGCATCAATATCGACGCGCACGACGATGCGGCCCAGCTTTGGGTGGACGGGTCGATGGTTTGGGAACATATCGGCTGTTGCGACAGCCATGCCGGCGCCTGGTCGGGTTACCTCAATGAAGATAGCCAGGTGGAATTTCGGGTGACCGAGGGCAGTGGCGGTTCCAACGGCGCCATCTCCTTTCAAACGGGGATTGCGCTGACAGGTACGAACAAAATTTGTACAGGAGCTAACAACGGAACCATTTCAGCCCCGGTGATCGAAGGAGCGACGTATGTGTGGAGCAACGGCGCCACTTCGCCTTCGATCTCCAACCTCGGCGCGGGGCAGTATTGCGTGGTGATCTCGGGCGACTGCGGACCGCTTGCGCCGGCCTGCTTTACCATCGGTAATTACCCGCCGCTTCCTCCGCTTTCCATCCTGCCCGACGGCCCGACCGACATTTGCGAAGGGGCATCGGTGGAGCTTTGCGCCTCTGTGCCGCCTCTGGACGGCACTTTGTACACCCTTGATGCCTACTACGTCTTGATGAAGTATACGCCCGATTTTGAAAATCAGGAGCTGGATCTCGACAACTCGTACAACGGCGCCACAAATACCAACAATTACGGGATGGGCAGAAACCCCGTCACGAACGAAATAATGCTCATTGCAAATGGTCCCGGAGGCTTGCGCACGCTCTTCAGCTTTGATCTGGCCACCAGCCAGATGATCCAACTTGGCGCAGGGGAACCTGTTCGCCTCTTTTAACGGCGGCGTGATCAACAAGTTGATTTACTCCGGATCCGGCGTTACGGCCATGGCCTTCCCCGTTTCCCCGGGCTTGCCGAGCAATGGGTATGTAGGCCTGACCTATGATTTCGACAACGACAGGCTGATCTATGCGACGGGCAGTGGTTCGCAACTGTATGCGATAAACCCCGTTTCAGGCGCCAGTACCTTTCTCTTTTCGACCCCGGTTACCGCCATGGCGATGGAATACGTTGGCGATAATAAATTGTATTGCGGATCGATATTTGAATACGGCATCCGGGAGCTGAACCTCTCCAACGGCGCCTATCAGGATGTGACCGCGTCCGCCTTTACGAGCAGCATGAAGGATATCTTTTACCTGCCCGGCTCTACCTTCAGCTGGTCTGATCCATTGGGCGACCTGGGCAATTCGGACTGTATCACCGTATCCCCTGAACAGACCACGGAGTACGAACTGACCATGACCAACCTGGAGGGATGCAGCACGAGCGCTGATATCACCATTACCGTCGCCCCCTGCTCGATTGAATTCAGCGGCGCCGTTATTTGGGAGCACAACAACACGAGCGGGGTGAACAACACCGTGGTCAACCTGACCGGTGCGGGCGCCGGGAGCGATATGACGGATGTGGCGGGCAACTATCTGATCATCATTCCGAACACGACGGGGAATTTCATCCTGAAACCCGTCAAAAATACCAACAAACTCAACGGCCTGAGCTCCGCCGACGTCACCGCCATCCAACAACACGTGGCAAACAACACCCTGCTGCCCGCCCCGTTCAAACGTATCGCTGCCGACGTGAACAAGAGCAATTCCATCAATACCACCGACGCCACGCTCATCAACCAGGCGCTGTTGGGCAACCCATCTGCGCTGAACCAGATCACTTCGTGGCGTTTCGTGCCGGCGTCCTATACCTTCCCCAACCCGAACGTGCCCTGGGGCTTCCCCGAGCAAATCAACCTGAGCGGGGTGAACGGCAACGTCACCGGTCAGGATTTTAAAGGAATCAAATTGGGAGACGTGGTGACTACCTGGGCCAACCCGGCCAACCTGGGCGCAGGCGAATCATTGGTATTCCTGGTACAAGACCAGTTGCTGGAAGCCGGTTCGGAATTGACAGCCGAGTTCATGGCCGACCAGTTGAACGATCTTAATTCCTTCCAGTTCGCCCTGCATTTCGATCCGGCGCAGTTGCAATTGCTGGAAATAGTGCCCGCCAGCGACGGATTACCGGTATCGATGGACAATTTCGGGACGTATAATTTAGCCGAAGGCGAAATCCGGGTGGTGTGGTCGCAGGCGGCGGCGTTGATGCTGAACGAAGCGGCGCCCGTATTCCGCTTGCGATTCAAAGCCATAGAAAGCGGGGCGCGGCTGAGCGAGGTGTTGCAATTAGATGAAGAGGCTTTGCCGGGGTATGCATATAACAGCGCTTATACGGAGTTGGAGGTGGAATTGCGGTATTTGGAATGGACTGATGTTGTACACGCTAACTACCAGCCGGTGTTACTGACAAACCAACCGAATCCGTTTACGGAGGTGACTTCGCTTTATTTTGTGTTGCCGGAAGCGGGCGAAGCTGAATTGCGGATCAGCGATGCAGCGGGGCGCCTGTTGTTTTCCCAAAAAAAATACTATACAGCCGGCCAACAAATAGAAACGCTGCGGCTGAATGGTATAGGCGGTGTGTTGTTTGCCGAGTTGGTGACCGAACGGGGGAGTGTGATGCGGAAGATGTTGGCGGTGAAATACTGATTGCAGCGTTTTGGAGGGCCGTCCCTTGTTTTTATGATCCGATTTTTATGCCGTACTTAGCGAGCCAGGTACTTGATTAAATTTATATAAAGTAAATCGAATGAAACAATACCGAACCAATGGCGCCGTGGGCGCCCTGCTCGACGAGTACGAAAAAGCGTTAGGCGAACTCAAGGAGCTTATTGAAGAGGTAACAGATCGGGAACTGGCCCAAATCGTGGATCGCGAAACCCAGGACCCCGACTGCGTCTCTATCCAAACCATTCTAACCCACGTCGTCCGGTCAGGATACGGGTACGCGATCTCGGTCAGAAAATCTTTGGGCGAGCCACTGGACTATAAGGAGCGGGTAAAGTTGAACACCGCCCGGGAATACCAGGAGGCCCTGGACGATATGTTCCACTACAACGAAAGGCTGTTTGAAGATTATCCAAATTTGCAGTTGGAGGAAACGGAGGATCAAAAAAAGATCCTCGTCAGCTGGGGGCAGCGCTACGACGCGGAGCAGATATTCGAGCACGCCATCGTCCACATCCTGAGGCACAGAAGGCAGATTGAAAGGTTTTTGTTGAGGATAAGGAATACGTAAACTTTTTAGTACTATTGCTTCTCAATACCTGTTGCTATGAGCCAAGAGAATCCCAACAAATTCAAAGCCGTTTTCAAGGAAATTACCGCCCCGTTCCTGAGCCTGTTCAAGACCTCGCGGGCGCTTTTGGGGATCAACATATCCTATTTCCTGGAAGGCCTGATCTATTTCGGTATGCTGGGCTTGCTGGCTATGTACTTCAACGAGTACGTCGGCCTCAACGACATCCAGGCGGACAAAATGGTCGGGATTCTCACGGCAGGCATCACGCTCTCGATGCTGATCCTGGGCGCCGCGGTCGATCTGGTCGGCGTTCGAAAATCGCTGCTCGTCTCCCTGGTCCTCATGCTCGTCGGCAGGATCTTTTTAAGCGGGGGCCCCGCATTTACCGGCAACGAGGGCATGTGGTCGAATACCCACCTGGTGGCGATGTTCGGTATCTTCTGGATCGTTCTTGGCTATGGCATTTACCAGCCGGCCAGCTACGCAGCCGTGAAGCGCTTTACCAATAAGGACACCTCCGCCATGGGTTACGCCATGCTCTACGCCCTGATGAACCTGGGCGCCTTCCTGCCCGGGCTGATCTCCCCGCCGATCCGCAAAAGCTTTGGAATTACCGGGGTGTTTTGGGTGTACACCGCGCTAACCGTGGTGGGCATGGCGGCGGTAGCGATATTGCTTACGAAAAAAGCGATCGCCCAGGCCGAAAAAGAGAACGGCAATTTCGAAGAGGTGAGCGAGACCGAGGAGAAAAAACCCTTTAAGGAGCAGGTCCTATTTTACCTAAAGAACTTTCCGATCCGGGATGCCCGCTTCATGTTTTTCATCTTTGCCCTGATCCCCGTTCAGACCCTGTTTGCGCACAACTGGCTCACCTTGCCGCAGTATTGCGAGCGCGCTTTTTCGGGCGTCGTTCAGGAGAATTTCGAGTTCTTCGTCAATTTCAACCCGCTGCTCATATTCGTTTTGACGCCTCTCGTGGCCGCCTACACGGCCAAAAACGATACTTACAAAATGATGATCTACGGCACCCTGATCATGGCGGCCTCGCCGTTTATTCTGGTTTCGGGGCCGCATATAGGTACCCTGTTTGCTTTCCTCATCGTCATGACGATTGGCGAGGCGATGTGGCAGCCCAGGTTTTTGCAGTGGGTGGCCGAAATCGCGCCGAAGGGCATGACCGGCATCTACATGGGCCTGGGACAGTTCCCCTGGTTTTTGACCAAGGTGGTCACGAGCCTTTACGCAGGCTGGTTCCTGATGAATTATTGTCCGGACGATACGCCGATTTCGGGCTTGAATACGGAGGAAATGTGGCTGATCTACGCCTTCATCGCCATGATCAGCCCCGTTGCCCTTATCATGGCCAGGAGGCTGGATGGTGAAGGGTTTTAAAGTGAAGGACGAAGGGTAAAACTTTCTTTATGATGAAGCTATTATTCGGCATTATTCTCCTTTCGATTTCTTTTATTTCCAAGGCTGAAACAGCTTCCGCGGGTGATATGGAAAAAGATACCCTGCCTTACTACGAGATTCCCGCCTACCCGGATTCCTTTTCCGCTGAGCTGGTGGTGGCCAGAATGATCGACGGGCTGGGCTTTCGCTTTTATTGGGCTACCGAAGGGCTCCGGCCCGAAGACCTTGCATTTCGCCCCAGTCCGGAGGCCCGTTCCACCGAAGAGACGATCGGTCATATCCTGGAGTTATGCAATTTCATTATGACCACGGTGCAGCAAGCGCCGAACACGCTGAGCGGGGAGGAGGTTTCTGCTTTGAGTTTTGAGGCCAAAAGAAAACAAACCCTCGAAAGCTTGAAAACCGCCAGCGACCTGCTGAAAACAGGCCCCGGAACGCTTGCGGATTACCCGCTTGTGTTCCAGAACGGAGACCAGCGCAACGAGTTCCCCTTTTGGAACATGCTCAACGGCCCGATCGCCGATGCGCTGTGGCATACCGGGCAGGTGGTGTCCTTCCGGCGTTCCTCCGGCAATCCTTTCGACAGCCGGGCGAGCGTGTTTACGGGGAGGTTCGGGGAGAGGTAAATGATGACGACGCAAGATTTATACCAGCAGGCCATGAAGTTTGCCGGAGAAAAACACAGCGAGCAGCTCGTTCCCGGCTCGAACGCCAATTACCTGCTCCATATCGCCAATGTCTCCATGGAGATTTTGCTGGCCCATCGCCATACTCCTGATTTCGACCTGGATTTCGCCATGCAGACGGCTATCCTTCACGACACCCTGGAGGACACGGAAACGAGTTTTGATGAAATTGCCGATACATTTGGTCCCAAAATCGCAGAGGCAGTGCTCGCCCTGACGAAGGACCCGGCTATCCCTTCCAAAAAGGAACGGATGATGGACAGTTTGCGCAGGATCAATGAGAGGGAAAAGGAGGTCGGTATCGTGAAACTGGCAGACCGGATCACCAACCTGCAGGAGCCGCCGGATACCTGGAAAATGGAAAAGGTCAGAGCCTACCTGGAGGAAGCCGCCTTCATTGCCGAGGCATTAAAAAATAAGCACGGATACCTGAGCGATCGGCTTGCTTTGAAAATAAGAGAGTACGAAAAACATACTTTTGGGACGCATGATTGAAAACGTTGATTTTTTGCAAAAAAAACCTCATATTCCATTTTTACTTAAAAAACCAAATACTATGGAAATCATCGGCACACTCATTATCGGCGCTATTGCAGGCTGGCTGGGCAGTTCGATTTACAAAGGATCCGGTCTGGGCCTTATCGGGAACATCGTGGTCGGAATCATCGGAAGCTTCGTTGGGTTCTGGCTTTTCGCAAAACTGGGAGTAAGCCTCGGCGATGGATGGCTCGGCGCCATTCTGACTGGAGCGGCCGGCGCTATTGTGGTGTTGTTTCTGGCCAATCTGATTTTTAGGGGGCGCGGGTGAATGGCTGTAACCTATGATCTGACCATATAAAAGGAAGAACCAATGCATCGCTTCGATCAGAAGCGATGTATTGTGTTTCTACAATGGACCCAGGTCAATGTAGGGGTTGATAAAATATAAGCTATGAAAAAACAAATACTACTCCTTACCATCCTCGCACTCTTCAATTCAGGGCTCATAACGGCACAATCCTGTTTTCCGAATGGAATAACCTTCTCTACCCAGGCTGACATGGATAGTTTTGCAATCAATTATCCGGGTTGCACGGAAATAGGTGGGATTCTTTTAATTTCAGGAGATGATATTACCAATTTGAATGCCTTAAACGGGCTTGTTCATGTGGAGGCACTAAAAATCTTTAATAATCCCCTGTTAACATCATTGGACGGTCTGGGAAATCTTGAGTCTACCGGAGGATTTCTCCAGATTTCCGGCAATCATTCTTTAATGGGTATGGATGCTTTGGAGAGCCTTTATTCAATAGAAGGAGATCTCCGGATACTGGTAAATAATAATTTGGCCAGTTTAGAGGGTTTGAATAACCTGAACTCTGTTGGCGGGGTTGTTTGGGTCGAATACAACAACATGTTAACAAATTTCAGCGGCCTTGATGGTCTACAATCTGTTGGGGAACATTTGTATATCAAAAGTAATGCTAATCTGGAAAGTTGCTTTGGCCTGAACAACCTGAGTTCCATAGGAGGGAGCGTAGAGGTTCAAAATCCGGCCTTGGTTACTTTTGCAGGATTGGATAACCTCACTACAATAGGACAAGATTTTCTGGTATACGGCCCAAATCAGCTAACAGACTTTAGTGGTTTAGGCAAATTGACCTCCATTGGAGGTGATTTTCGGGCGCTTGAAAACGACTTGCTCACCGACTTTAACGGGTTGAATAACTTAACCTCGATTGGTGGGGAATTTTGGATACATGACAATTCAAGTCTTCTAAATTTTGGCGATCTTAACAAACTAGCCACCATTGCCGGAAATCTTCAGATATTAAGAAATCCCCTTCTTGCCAATTTTAGCGACCTGGGCAGCCTTCACATAATTGGCGGTGAACTTCAAATCGAGGAGAATTGGAGTTTGGAAGATTTCACAGGTCTGGGGAATCTTTACTCGGTTGGCGGTGGGTTTTATATCGGGGACAATGATAAGTTAAAGAATTTTACAGGCTTGGGTAATCTTTACTCAATTGGTGGGGAATTCTATATCGGCTTCAACGAAAAACTACAGGATTTTACAGGCCTGGGTAATCTTCATTCAATAGAGGGGGACCTGTTTATTCATGCAAATGGGTCTTTGGCAAATGCTAATGGCCTTAACAGTCTCAGTTCTATATCAGGGGATCTTCGCCTTCAGACAAATTGGAGTTTTGAAAGTTTTGAGGGCTTAGAAAATCTCCAATCCATTGGAGGGGGCTGGTGGATTTCAGGAAACAATGCATTTGCGGGTTTCGGCAATATTAATAATCTAACTTCTGTAGGAGGACAGCTAGGGGTTAATGACAATCCAAATTTTTTGAATTTCAACGGCCTGGAGAATCTAAGCTCTATCGGAGGACCGCTGGGGGTTTATGGCAGTCCAGAATTTCTGAATTTTGAAGGCATGGACAATCTATACTCCATAGGCGACGAACTTTTGGTCTCAGGCAACCCTGCATTTGAAAGTTTTTCCGGCCTGGAGAATCTGTATTATGTCGGGAATGGACTGGGAGTGTTCGACAGTGATTTCCTGATAAATTTTTCCGGCCTGGAAAACCTGGAAATAATAGCAGGGCCAGGAACACTTTCTATTCAAAATAACTCTGCTTTGACTAGCCTGGAAGGGTTGGAGAATATACATTCCAATAATATCCTTCACCTTACGATCAAAAACTGCCCAAATCTTTCCTTTTGTGAAATCAAGCCAGTTTGCGAATTCCTTGCACTGGGTGAAGAAGCCAAAGTATCTGGCAATGGTCCCGGCTGCCAAAATGTATCTCAGATAGAAGCTGCCTGCCAGGCGGTTGGAGTGGAAGATTCCCTTGGTCAGGAAGAAGACATCCGAGCCTTTCCCAATCCCACAGATGGTTTTCTTTACATGGAGGGAATACCGGAAAACCATTTTACAGTCAGGATCAGTAATTTACTTGGGATCAATTTCCCAAGTAATAATATCGTAAAGAATGGGCAGATCGACCTTACCGGATTGCCCGAAGGATTTTACTTTTTGGAATTCCTGATAAAAGACCGGTTAAGGGTGGAAAGGGTATATAAGAATTAGAAAACGCCTCTCCTCTTCCTCAACGCCCTCATCCCCTTCAAATACCTTTTCACGAGGGGCCACAACTCCACCCGGCTGGAGCTGGTGTCGTCGGTCCATTTGACGGGCAGTTCGTATAGGCGCAGGCCCTCCCATTCGGCGGTGACGAGCAGCTCGGTGGAGAAGAACCAGCCGTTGTTGCGGGCGCCGCGCTCGTATAGCCGCGGATAAACGGAGCGCTTCAGAAATTTGAACCCGCACATCCCGTCCGAAAAGCCCACGCCGAGGTATCCTTTCAGGATCAGGTTGAAGCCCCGGGAGGCGATCTCCCGCTTCAGGCTGCGGCCGATCACCCGGCTTTTCGGGTGGAGGCGGGTGGCGTAGACCAGGTCGTACCCCTCTTCGGCCAGGGCCCGGTATGTTTCCAGGAAGTGGGGCAAGTCTGTGGCCAGATCGAGGTCCATGTAGCCTACTATATCGGCGACGGATTGACCCCAGGAGGTCTTCAATGCCAGTCCCACGCCTTTCTCGGGCACATTTACGACCGCTACCTCCGGGTATCTGGCCTGCAAACCTTTGGCTATTGGCAGGGTTTGGTCGGTGGAGCCGTTGTCGGCGATCACGATCCGCCACTGCCCCGGGTCGGGGAAGTGGGTGCGAAGGAATTCATGGAGGATGCCCACCTGTCTTTCCAGGGTCGCTTCTTCATTCAGCACGGGTATGGTCACATCGAAGGTCATCGGCATGGACTTATGCGGTTGGTTGGAGAATTACGGCTTTTTCTCTTACTTTGTTGGGCGATTTTCGCCGTAAAAATAATCCATAACGATGTTAAAAAACCTCAAATCGCTCTTTATCGTCGAAGACGAGGAAAGCTCCAAAAAGAAAGGAGAAACCCCGCAGCCTGTCGCGGTACCCTCCAGCGTCCCGCTGGCAAAGGAAAGCAGCGCCGGGGAACCCGGAAAAGTGAGCGATAAATTTACGGAGGTATTGTTTTCCGCCATGGAGCGCGATAACCAGGAGGGCTTCGACTACCTTGAGTTCAAGCAGTCGCTCAAATCCCTCGAAAAGATGCCGATGGACGAGGCCACCCGTTACCAATCCGCCCTTGCCATGGCCAGGACCTTGGGCGCTGACCCGGCCCGGTTGCTCCAGTCTGCCGCCCACTACGTCAACGTGCTCAAGCAGGAAAGCAATAAATTCGAGACTGCCCTGGGCAAGCAACAGGAGGAAAAGATCGGTCAAAAAATCCAGCACCAGCAGACCCTGAAGAATACCATCCAGGAAAAGGAAGCGACCATCAAAAAGCTAATGGCAGAGATCGAAGCCCACCGCACCCAGGCGGCGCAACTCCAGGACGAGGTCGAAAAGGCCTCCCAAAAAGTGGAGAGCACCAAAAACGACTTTATCGCCTCCTACAACGCCCTGGTCAGCCAAATCCAACTGGATATCGATAATATGAAAAAATTTCTGCATTAGCGGACCTTTTACCAGCGCAGGGGCGTTACCTTCAAGCCGAATAATTGCGTTAAAATCTTAAACTACATGGAGAACCCCGAAATCAAAGGCAAATCGTTCTGGAAACGCCCCGAAGGCGTCACCGGCGCCATTTTCCTCGCAGGAATTGTCCTCGGAGGCGGCTTCCTCGCCGTCACCCTGCTGCCCATACTGATCCCCCTGATGGCCAATACCCTGTACCTCGCGATCATGCTTGTGGCCCTGGCCGCAATCGTCTACATGGTCGTCGATCCCAAAATGCGGAACCTGATCTGGTATGTGTACAAAAGCGTGATGCGCGCCGTGACCGGCCTCTTCGTCCAGATCGACCCCATCGGCATCCTGAAATCGTACGTAGACAGCCTGGAAGACAACCTCAAAAAAATGGGCTTGCAGGTCAACAAGCTGCGCGGACAGATGCATAAGCTCCGCACTTGCCAACAAGGCCAAAGAAATCAATAAGCAGGACGTCATGATCCTCAAGTCCCGCAAAGCGGGCCGCCTCAAGGAGTCGAATATGCGCCTGGAAGACCTCTACCGCAAAATGGAGGTTCTCTACCGGGTGCTCACCAAAATGCACGAGAATTCAGAGATCCTGAAAGAAGATATCAAGGACCAGGTGATGGTCAAGGAGCAGGAGCGCATCGCCATCCACGCCTCCAACTCCGCCATGCGCTCGGCCATGAATGTGATCGCCGGCGATAAAGACGCCCGCGCCATGTTCGACATGGCCCTGGAAGCCATCGCCGACGATGTGAGCGAGAAAGTGGGCGAAATGGAGCGCTTCATGGATCTGTCCGCCAACTTCATGGACTCGGTCGACCTCCAGAACGGCGTGTTCGAGGAAGAAGGACTCCGTATGCTCGAGCAATGGGAAAAAGAAGGCATTTCCAAGATCCTCGGCAGCGAAAAAGAATCCCTGCTCTCCCAGGCCAACGACGAATCCGACGTGCTCGACCTCAATGCGCCCATCAAACGGCCGGTTAGGGATACGGCTACGCATGTGAATCAGTATGATAGCTTCTTTGAGTAGCTAATTAGTTTTTAAGTTAATAAGTTATTTAAAGTCAATAACTTATTAACTTATTACCTCAATACCAATACCAATAAAAATGGCAAAACGACTCACCACTTTCTCCAAATTCCTCATCACCATCGGCATCGTGGGGGCGATCGTGCTTGGCGGCAAATATGTGCTCGACAACACTGAATTTGGCATGAATCTCAAAAAACAAGGCGGAGAAAATTCCGACACCGGCTCCGACTCCAAGCCCATGGGCAAGGATGACGGGATCAGCGTCGGGGTTGTAACCTGGGGCGGGTACGCCGGCGGGCAATACTTCAACGAAGGGTTTGCTGCCAATACCAACTCCCGCTTCTACAAGGACTATGGTTTTAAAGTGGATTTCAAGATCCTCGACGATTTCGACGCCTCCCGCGCCGCCTGGAAAAGCGATGAAGTCCAGTTGCTCTGGTCCACCATCGACGCATTTCCCACGGAAGTCAACGGATTGAAGGACTTCGACCCCGTGGTCGTCTTCCAGGCCGACTGGTCGCGAGGCGGCGACGCCATCGTGGCCCGCAGGGGTATCAACTCCGTGGCCGACCTTAAGGGTAAGAAGATCGCGGTGGCTGAATTGACTCCCTCGCATTCCTTCCTGCTCTGGCTGTTGGAAGCCGGCGGATTGTCGATCGCCGATGTGGAGATCATCGCACAATCCAGCGCCATCGACGCAGCCGGGGTGTTCAAGGCCCAGCGGGTAGATGCCGCGGTGGTGTGGAGCCCGGACGACGAAGATTGCCTCCGCTCCGTGCCCGGTTCCCGGGTGTTGGAAAGCACGCGTTCGGCTTCCAATATCATCGCCGACGTGTTCATCGCCAAGCGCTCTTTTGTGGAGGCGAATAAAGAACGCCTGCAACAACTCTACGAAGGCTGGATGAAAGGCGCAGCCGAGATCAACGCCTCTGACGCCAATAAGCGCAAAGCCGCAAAGATCCTCTCCGAGAACTTCCCCGGCTTTACCGAAGAGAATACCTACAACGCCATCAACAACGTGCGCCTCTGCACCCATGGCGACAACCAGAACTTTTTCGGCCTCAACTCCAGCTACCAGGGCGTGACCGGCAGCAGCCTCTATACCCGCATGGCCAATGTGTACAGCGACCTGGATTTTATTACCGGCGACGTGCCCAACTGGCGACTGATCGCCTATCCCGACCTGGTGAAGGGTACGAGCCTGACCGGGGCCGAGCACATGGCCGAAGCCGCCAAGGAGTTTGAACAGCTCCCCGAAAGCGAAGGAAAATCCAGGGAAGCGGTGGCCGTTAAACAGGTCAGCATCACCTTCCGTTCCGGTGAATTCCAGCTCGACGAAAATGCCAAATACATCATCGACAAGGAATTTGTCGAGATCGCCAAGGCATTCTCCAACGCCCGCATCCGCATCGAGGGAAATACCGACAACGTCGGCGGCCGCAGCTCCAACGTGTCGCTTTCCAAAAAGCGCGCAGAGTCTGTGAAGAACTACCTGGTCAGCGTCCATAAAATGCCCGCCAGCCGCTTCATCGTCGTAGGCAACGGCCCCGATAAACCGGTGGCGGATAATGGCACCGATGAGGGTAAGGCAAGGAATAGAAGGACGGATTTTGAAATAGTCAGAGAGTGACCAGTGACCGGTGACTAGTGACTGGTCTATGCAAGTCACTAGCCACCAGTCACCAGTCACTAATCACTAGTCACCAACAACGATGTTCCAACTACGAGGACCCCTAACCAGCCGCCAAGCCCTCCTGCTGGGCATTGCCGGGATATTTATATTTCTCGCCCTCTGGTGGCTGCTCGCTGAGGCCTTTTCGGTCGACCGGAGCAAGGCAAACCGGGACTTGCCGGAAGACCCGGATGCGGTGGAGGTCGTGAGCGGGATTCGTCTCCACGATGCCGATCCGACGGAAAACCGGGTGATGGAAAAATCGGGCGACGGCGCCTATACCGGGCTGACCCTGGCTTTCCCGGATTCCGCCACTTCAGGCGCCGGCGCCACCTTTAGCCTGTCCGACGATGCCTCCGGCATTTTTGCCGTCGATCCGCTTTCGGGCAGGATTTCGGTAGCCCGCGCAGCAGGATTGGATTACGAACGATCTACCTCTCTTTCGATCGTAGCCAATGGGACGAACCCTAAGGGTGGAAAGGCGAGCGCCAGTTTCTTTATCCAGATCGGCGACGTCGACGAATTTCCCATCGGAAAAATTGAAGATATCGATCCCGCCCCCAATGAAGCGGGTCGAAAATCCTATCCCGGCGCAGGGACCGGTCTGACCGTTTATGCCAAAGACGGCGATGCGGGCGATGCGGTTTCCTACCGCCTCACCGCAGTAGATGGCTCCCCCTTCGCCGTGAACCCCCGCTCGGGCCAGGTCACTGTGGCCGATACGGTGGCGCTGAAGGCCATCCGCGGAAGCAAAGTTTTCCTGGGCGTGGAAGCCATCAGCGAAGACGGCAGCGCCTCGGCGGATACCTTTGAGATTTCGCTCGTCGAACATAGCCAGGCCGCGGCGCCATCGCAGGATGCCGGTGGATCCGGCGGCAGGGTATACCCCATTTTGCCCACCCCGGGCATGGTGGTGAATTCATTCCCGGAACTGGTCAATGAAGATAAACTGATCCCCAACACGCTGCAATCCCTTTGGATCAACGTGCAGGGGTATTTGTGGGCGGTGCTGATCTCCATCCCAATCGGCTTTATCATTGGCCTGATGCCTCTGGCCAAGGGGCTGTTCAGCAAACAGGTCGATGCGCTGCGCTATCTTCCCCTCACGGCCCTGACGGGTCTGTTCATCATCTGGTTCGGGATCGAAAACGAGATGAAGGTCGCTTTCCTGGCCTTCGGTATCATCGTCTATCTGCTACCGGTGGTCGTGCAGCGCATTTTCGAGGTGGAGGAAGTATATACCACCACGGTGTTTACCCTGGGCGCCAGCAACTGGCAAACCATCCGCACGGTGTACTTTCCCGCGGTAATGTCCAAGCTGATCGACGATATCCGGGTGCTCACCGCCATTTCCTGGACCTATATCATCATCGCCGAACTGGTGAACCGCCAGGGCGATATCGGCGGTATTGGAGCCCTGATCTATATCAAAGCGCGGCAGGGCGAGATACCCAAGGTGTTCGCCATGCTCATCGTCATCATCCTGATCGGCTTCCTGCAGGACCGCATTTTTGTCTGGATGGATCGCCGGCTTTTCCCGCATAAATATTTCAAGACCATGTCGCCGGGGCTTCGCGAAACCGAAGCCGGATTCCTGGTCATCCTGGGGATGCTGGTGCTGGTGCTCCTGCAGCGCTGGCTGTTGCCCTCGTTTGCAGAATGGATGAATTTGCTGGCCGTTGTCACGGTTGTTTCCGCCCTGCTTATCATTGTTTACGGAGAGATCAAGATCTGGCGCGCAGGCGTTCAGGCCTGATTCGAAAAAAGACCACCATGTTTAAAGATACTGAGCAGCCCAATATTGTGCAACTGAAGGACATCAGCCAGAGCTACGATGGAGGGAAGACCTTCATCATTCAGCACCTGGACATGTTGATCGAGGACAAGGCGGACCAGGGCCAGTTCATCGTGATCCTCGGCGCTTCGGGCTGCGGAAAATCGACCATTTTGCGGTATATCGCCGGCTTGCAGAAACCCACCACGGGCGAAGTGCTCATTCACGACAAGCCCATCACGACCGATAACCGGGTGAGTATGGTGTTTCAACAATACTCTTCCCTGCCCTGGATGACGGTGCTGGACAACGTGGCGCTGGGCCTTCGATACAAGGGAGTAGAGGAAAAAGAGCGCAACAGCAAAGCGATGGAGTTCATCGAGTTGGTGGGGCTCGCGGGCCATGAGAAAAAATTTGCCCAGTATCCGACCCTTTCGGGCGGACAATTGCAACGGGTGGCCATCGCCAGAAGCATGATCGCCAACCCGGATATCCTCCTCATGGACGAGCCCTTCGGCGCGCTGGACATCAATACCCGCCTGCAAATGCAGGAGTTGCTGCTCGAACTTTGGTACAAATTTCATCCCACCGTGGTCTTTGTCACCCACGACATCTCCGAAGCCGTTTACCTCGGCGACGATATTTACATGATGAAAAGGGCGCCCTCCCGTTTTATCGAGCACGTAGCCGTCGACCTCCCCTTCAAACGGGATCGGGAGATCAAACGCCAGACCCATTTTATGGAACTGGTGAGGGATGTGGAGGATAGGATGCTAAAGGTTGTTAGTTTTTGAGTTAATAAGGGAATAAGTTATTATTGCCAAAAACTTATACCCTTATTAACTTATTAACTATGCTAATAGCAAGGAAGGCTTCCTCACCGCCCCCAATATCGCGTTATAATCCACTTCGATTTTCTGGCCGTGGATGAGCAGGCCCATGGCCCGGCCGTGGATGCGCTGGAAAAACCACTCCACGATATCTTCGATAGCGTCGTCTACTCCGAAAGTGAGGTACATTCGGATCGTTTCGCTGTATCCGATCCGGACGCCGCGGTGGTCTTCGTCCATGATGATATAGGCGTTGGCGGTATGGGGGATCTTGAACTGTTCGCCCAGCCGGAGCCATTTGTAAAAAGAGCCGAACAGGTCGTATTTGAGGTCTTTGTCGGTGGTGAGGATCTCGATCTTCATGCCCTCGAAGGCGTAGCTCGCGGGGGTTGCAACCGGCGCCCCTTCGCCTTGTGCGGGTAGTTCTCCCTGAAAATAGGCCTCCATTTTTTCCGTCAGGCCCTCGATATGCTGGAAGCGCTCGGTCGCCATTTCCCGGACGGTGTCGTCTTCGAACTTCTCGAAGTTGTCGGGATGGAATTTGGACCTGAGCTCCTTGCGGATGCGCTGAAACTCCTGAATGGTCAATTCTTCCAGGGCTTTGCCGAAATATTTCTGGATTGCTTCCCGTTCGTTGAGGGAAATGGCCTGAGCTGTCATGGACAATGGGTTAAAACGGTTATTTCAAATAACATTACGGGGATTTTGTAAGTTTTGCGAGGATAAAAAATTATTGCAACTTGCATTATAGGAAATGAAATAAGCCTCCAACATGGCGAGCTCCCTGTTTCTCTACTGGATCGAATCGGCCATCTGCCTGTTGTTTGCCTGGGGGTTGTACCTGGCCTTCCGCAGGCGTCTTTCCCTGTTTTTCCGAAAATGGTATTTGCTTGCGGCGCCGGCTTTTGCGCTCGCCATTCCCCTCCTCGATTTTCAATGGCCGCATTCTGAAACCTCGCTTTCCCAGCTTCCGGCAAAATGGGCCCGATGGGTGGAGTGGTTTCCCGGCGGAGCGATTCAGATCTCCGGGATGGAGCTGCTGAGCCTGGGGTACTTTTTGGTTACGGCGGTGCTCCTGTTCCGGCTGAGCGACCGGCTGGCGGCCGCGGGTAGAAAGCCTACAGAAACCTTGGAACTGATGTTTGTCGAGGGCGGAATTGCCCTTTTTTGGTTTCAGCCCATTCTGCTCCTCTTTAGAAACGAGCTTCGAAGGGTGGAAAGCGGGATGAATAATGCCGATGCCCTTCCGGCCCGAGCTATTTCCACAAATGCGCCTTATCTGATCTTCGCCTCCGTTGGAAGCTGCCTGCTTTTATCCTGGCTGTTTTCGGCCAACCAGGTCTGCCGCGCGCCGATGTGGAACGACCTGGAAAGCAGGACCAACGAATGGAAGTCGCAGCTGGAAACACCCCTTTTCCAACTCGGCACGCCCCGGCAGGAGCAGGCCTGGTGGGCATGGGGAGGGTATAAGACCATTTTGACCCCCCTTGCCCCCGACACCCTGACCCGCTTCCCCATGCGGATGCTCAGCCCTTTCGAGTTTTTTTCCATATATAACCAAACCTGGACCTGGAAAAGGGACGGCTGGCTGTTCGAACCGATATCCGTCGAAGCCCTGGCGCTTTTCCCCTATCAATCCAAACCCACGGAGCTGGGCTCGCTAACCGAGATTCAGGCCTTTTTTAACGAGCAGCGCTATGCGACGGAGATGACGATATTCCTGAAAATCGAGGATAAGCAGAACCGCTCCTGGCTGGCAGTGGTCGGGGTAAGCGAAAAAGAGAGGGTCTATGGCTACTGGGACGTGTTGCAGACCTGGGGGGTAGAAATGCCCATTTTTGAATGGAAAAAGAGCGCGACCGGCCGCAATCTTGCGGTCCTGACCCCGCACAGCCCATACGCCCTGGTTTGGGGCGGGATCAGGCTTCCGCTCGATTTTCGGGCAAACCCGAATGTGTACGGCGCCTATGCCATTTACGACCTGGAAGAGTTCAAAAAACTTGCGAAGGGCCCGGTTCAGTTTTACATGGGCGACTCGTTGCTCCTGGCCGAATCGGTCAGGGTAACCCTAATGGACGATTATTCGAGGCCCAATTATTATATCTCCGGTATGCGGCAGGTGGAGCTGGATAGCGGTAGCGCCCATGTCTCCATAGCGCCGGAGGACTATCGCCCCGCAAGCACCTGGACCATCGTGGCCACCTTGCCGGGCAATATCGAAGTGAACGCGGTCAACCTGGAGATCCGCGACTCCGACACGGCATACGACCCTCCGCTCCGGGCGCAGGGCCTGCCGAGGATCGACACGATGTACTCCTTCCAACTGGTCACCCGCGATGAGCCTCCGTCTTTGTTGCGGATCGACACGAGCCTGGCCCGAAACCGGAAGATTCTGGACATGTACCGGGGCAACGACGCCTACCGGATCGTCCATATTCCCGGATTCCAGACTTATGACCGGCTGGTGCAAACCCCCGAAAGTACGATGGCCTTGCTCCGGGAAGAGGAACTGCCGCTGGATTCCGTATTCCTGGGCGACCTGCTTCCGGAGTTGCCCTATCACCTGCTCGATACCCTTTACCTCGAATGGGGCTCCCTTTTTGCGGCTCCAGACAGCAAGGTCTATTCCCTGGAGGAGTTTCGATCGCAGCAGGGGCAACCCATTCGCATAAATGGTGGTGGGCAGTCCCTGAAGATCCATTCCTTTGCGATGTACCTGTATCAGGAAAACAGGCCCCTGCGAGCTGGATGGTTCAACTCTCAGAACATGCCTTTCTCACCTGGAGACAGCCTGTCGAATTGGGTCAGACCCAGGACCTCCCTTTTTATCGACCAGTTGGTGGTGGCCGATGGGGAAGGGGACTTATTTTCCGCGCCCCTGGTCTTTGCCTTTCACATCGGCAAATCGGAGGCCGATATTCGCTGGAAAGTGACGGTGGAGCAGGTAGAGGCAGGCGAGGAAAGCGAGCCGGAAAGGGTAGAGGAGGACCAATCTCTGGCCTACCGGAATTACCCGCTCACCGACCTGATCGCGGAGCTATCGCGACAGCCCAAAAGCAGGATGGATTTTCGCGGGCTTGGCCCCGAACCCATTGTGAACGTGCGTTTATCGGCCAATGGACCGCTTCCCGAGCGGGCCCGGGAGTTTATGCTGAACGAGTTGCAAAAGCAGTTTCGCTTCGATTTTTCGCATGAACGCCTTCCACGTCCCAACTGGCGGCTGCACCTGAAGGACCCCGACCTGTTGAACCTCGCGAATTTTAAAGGCAAAGCGGCGCCGGAGGAAAAGATCCGCGTTTTCAAATGGGAGGGCACCCACGTGCTGACCGGCGTCACCCTCGATGAGCTGGCCCTGCACCTGGAGCATCGTTTCGACGAGATCGTGGAGTGGTTCCCCAACGCCTTTATGGCCGATCGTTTCAGCTTTTCGATGGATTGTTCCTCCCTCAATTCCGTACAATTTCAGATGGAGTCCGAATACGGCATCGTCTTTCAGCGGATGGATATGCTGTGGGAGGGGGTGGTGGTGAGGTTTAGGAAGTGAAAACCTTGTTTATTAATTAATTACCTATATTATTAAACTGAATTATCATGAGAACCCTTACCAGAACTTTTCCATTCTTCCTTCTTTTTGCATTACTAACCAGTTTTGCACCCGAACCCACAACATTGACCAAAGGACGTATCGAAGTAATTTTCAACCGAAAAACGGAATTGAATGATCTGGCCAAGATTAAACTTGACCTTGCAAAAAAAGGGATTGTGCTCGATTACCGGAAAATCGAATTTGACAAATATGGAGACTTGAATAGCCTTTATTTTACAGTAGACTGTAAAGACGGGTTTTCGGGGAGTGCAGAGAGTGCTTCCCTGACAAACCAAAGCAAGTTTGGGTTTTACCGCGATTACTCCAAGGGAGTCGTTTCTCCATTCGGAGTAGGAAATTTGGAATGAAAAAAACATAAGCTTATGAGATTGCTGAGCCTGATTTTGGCATTGGCTCCGATCCTTTCCTTCTCCCAACCTATCACCGTAGGCCCGGGCGGCGATTTCCCCACCCTGGAAGCCGCAGCGTCGAGCATATCGGCCGGAGACACGGTATTGGTCTTTGATGGGACATACAGCGACGGAACCCAATTTCTGGAAGAGCTCCACGGAACGGCCGTCGCGCCCATCGTGATTAAGTCGGAAACCCTGCATGGCGCGGTGTTCGAAGGAGGGTCGGAGGCCATTCACCTCATCGATTGCTCGCACCTGATACTCGACGGCTTTCGGATCCGGGAGCAAACCGGCAACGGCATCAATATCGACGACGGGGGCGACTACACCACACCGGCCCACCACATCGAAGTGCGCAATTGCCTGTTTGAGGATATAGACGCCGGCGGAAACAACGACTTCCTGAAGCTTTCGGGACTGGATTTTTTCCTCGTTCAAAACTGCTCTTTTATCAACGGCGCCGACGGTAGCGGCGTCGATATGGTGGGCTGCCATAATGGCCTGATCGAGGGCTGTTATTTTGAGGATGCGGGGTCTTCGGGCATTCAGGCAAAGGGCGGAAGCCAGTTTGTGCTCATACGGGGCAATGTGTTTCGCGACATCGACCAGCGCGCCATCAACATCGGCGGCTCCACGGACTTAGAGTTTTTCCGGCCTCCACTGCCCGATCCGATCACAGAGGCCTTCGAGGCCGCCGATATCGACGTGTTTTGCAATGTGTTTACCGGCTCCTGGTCGCCCATCGCCTATGTGGGCTGTGTGCGGGCAAGGGTACGGCATAACACGCTTTACATGCCCGAAAACTGGGTTCTGCGCATACTCCAGGAGACGACCGAGCCCGGATTTCTCCCTTGCAGCGACAACGAATTCAGCAATAATATCGTGTACCTGGGCGCCGACCTCACCGAGGTCAATATTGGTCCCGATACGGATGCTGCTTCTTTTACTTTTTCCAATAACCTTTGGTTTAACGAAAGCAGCGGCGCCTGGAGTCCCGGGCTTCCGGTCGCCGACGTTGGGCAGATCATCGCCGATCCCCAGTTTGTAGATCCATGGATGGATTTTGCGCTACTGCCGACGAGTCCCGCGATCGGCGCCGGAAAGGTCTTTGCCGAGCCGGACACGGATTTCAACGGCCAGTCCTTTTTGAATCCTCCCTCCATTGGGGCGATTGAAGGAGGGGAGGGGCCCTCTGCGGTTGACGGAAGAAGCAGTGAGGTGGGGTTTCGGGTGTTTCCTAACCCTGCGAAAGATTTCCTGTATATCCAGGGAGCGCCGGGAGACCTCGAGTTTGAGCTGATCAACAGCGCAGGAGAGGTGCTTGGGGTTTACCAGGGTCGGGTCATACCGGTGGGGCATTTGCCGAAAGCGGTGTATTTTTTGCAGGCAGGGGGTAGGGTGCAAATGGTGGTGATCGAGTAGGGCCGAAGGCTACCCAATCTCCGCCATCGCCTGCCCTGCGATCCATCCCCCCGTCCAGGCCGCCTGAAAGTTGAACCCGCCCGTGATGGCGTCGATATCGAGGACCTCCCCGGCAAAATAAAGCCCTTTGTGGATGCGGCTTTCGAAGGTTTTGAAATCGACTTCTTTGAGATCAACGCCCCCGGCGGTGACAAACTCGTCCTTGAAGGTGCTTTTGCCTGTGACGGCAAACTGCCCTGCGGCGAGTTCCTGCGCCAGTTGGTTCAGGGCTTTTTTGCCCATGGCGCCCCATTCCTGTTCGGGCAGGTCGCCCAATTGCTTCCAAAGGCGTTGGGGCATGCCCAGCGGGTTTATTTTGGAAACCAGTTTGCGGCTATTCTCCTCCTTGAATGCGTATAATTTTTCCTGCAAATCGTTGGGATTCATAGGATAAGCCCAGTTGATCCGGATTTGGAATTTGTAGTCCATGTCGCGCAGTTCTCTCGCCGCCCATGCCGAAAGGCGGAGGATGCCCGGTCCGCTGAAGCCCCAATGGGTGACGAGCAGAGGACCTTCTGCCTTGAAATTCGTTCCCTCTATTTTCACCTGTGCAAGCGGCACGGATAATCCTTGCAAACCCTCGATCCGCGGGTTTTTCACGTTGAACGTAAATAAGGAGGGGACGGGATCCACGATATGATGCCCCAGATGCCGGATCATTTCCCAAACCGGGGTACTGCTGCCGCTGGCGATCAGCACCTTGTCGGCATAAAGCGCTTCGCCCTCGCCGGTCATGATCTTCCAGCGCTGGTTTCCCTGTTCCGGGGGGTAGATTTGGTCCACCCGGGTTTGGCGGATCACCTCCACACCGGCCTTGTGCGCCGCCCCGAGCAGGCAATCGATGATGGTTTGAGAATTATTGCTGACCGGAAAAACCCGTCCGTCGTCTTCGATCTTGAGGGCCACGCCGCGGCTTTCAAACCAGTGCATGGTATCGCCGGTGCAAAAGCGGTGGAAAGGCCCCAGCAGCGCCTTGCCGCCGCGCGGGTAGCTCTTCACCAACTCCGCAGGCTCGAAGCAACCGTTTGTGACATTGCAGCGCCCTCCGCCAGAGACTTTTACCTTGCCGAGCACCTCTTTCCCTTTCTCCAGGATGCGGACGCGGGCGGCGGGGTTTTGCTCCGCGCAGGCGATGGCGGCGAAGAAGCCGGCGGCGCCGCCTCCGAGGATCAGGATGGTATGGTGTTGGTCTTTTAGCATTTAGGTTTTGGTTAGTGACCGGGTGACTCAGTCACCCGGTGAGCACTGTTGAACGGTTTTTAGCTGGTAATGTCAGTATTTTTATATCGTATGACACTTTTTATAATTTAAATGGGTGACCGGGTGACTCAGTCACCCGTCACCAAGGATTTTGAGCTGATTGTCTTATTTATAAGCTTATGTTCTTTGCCGGACTCAGTCACCCGGTCACTCAGTCTATTGAGCATTTAGAAACAAACCTTCGCGGCCATTTTTTGTTAGAACACCCAAACCAAAAAACTCCAATCCCCATCGCCATGCACCAACTCAAACGAACCCAACGCCTCCCCATCGATCTCCAAACCGCTTGGGACTTTTTCTCCTCCCCCCGCAACCTCTCCGTCATTACGCCGCCGGAAATGGGCTTTGAATTAAGGTCCGAACTTCCGGAAAAAATGTACCCCGGGCTTTTTATCACCTATACCGTCCGCCCATTGCTGGGCATACCGCTGACCTGGGTCACCGAGATCACGCATATTCGGGAAGGGGAGTACTTTGTGGACGAACAGCGCGTGGGCCCTTACCGGATTTGGCATCACCGGCACTTCTTCAAGGAAATTCCCAGCGGGGTGGAAATGACCGACATCGTCGATTACCAGCTTCCCCTCGGTTTTTTGGGAAAACTGGCGCATCCCATCCTCGTGAAATCCAGACTGCAAGACATTTTTGCCTTCCGGCACAACAAACTCATCGAGCTGTTCGGGCCCTTAAAAAACTCCGACGATGAGCGCAACGACGTAGGCGATGTATAGGGACAAAAATACGCCGCCTTCCCAGCGATCCATTTGGTGTTTTTTTCCGGTGAAAATGATTATGAAGAGGAGGAACGCCGATGCGATATGTACCAGCAGGTCAAAATTGGCTTCGGGCATCAGAGGCACGGGGTTGATCACCGAGGAGATCCCGAGAATCAAAAAAACGTTGAAAATATTGGACCCCACGATGTTCCCGATGGCGATGTCGGAGTTCTTTTTATAGGCTGCCACAGCGGATGTGGCCAGCTCCGGCAGAGGTGCCGATTGAAATAATGGTCAACGCAATGATCCTTTCCGAAATCTGAAAATGCCTTGCAATCTCCACTGCCGAATAGACGATCGAACGGCCGCCGATGACCAGCAGCGCCAGTCCCGCGATAATCAGCAAAATAGACTTCCACAGCGGCATTTTTTTGATCTGCATGGTTTCTCCGGTATCCTCTCCCTTTTTTGCAAGCAATATGGTGTAGACCAAAAAAATGACGAAGAAAAACAGCAGGATGATCCCATCGATGCGGGTAATGGAGGAAATGCCCAGTTTGTCGATGATCAGGTCGTTGGCCAATACCAGAACGATTAGCGCTGCCAGGAAGCTCAGGGGTATCTCGATCCAGGTGGTATTGCTCTTTACAGCCAAGGGATAAATGAGCGCAGAGATGCCTAAAATGCCGAAAACATTGAAGATGTTGCTTCCGATCACGTTCCCCATCGCGATTTGGCTATTCCCCTCGACGGCGGCAAACACGTTGATAAGCAATTCCGGGGAAGAAGTGCCGAAGGCCACGATGGTCAATCCGATGACGATATTCGGAATGTTAAACCTTTTGGCCAGGGCGGAAGCGCTTTCCACCAAAATATTTGCCCCAAAGATCAGGGATACAAAGCCTGCAATGAGAAACAGGATGAAGAGCATATTGAGTTGGTTTTCCGCCAAAGATAATCAAAGAGTGCTATCTTTGGCGCGTTTTAACCGGTCAAAGAAAACATGAAAAACCTCAAGGTCTTCAAATTCGGCGGCTCTTCCGTGCGGGACGCCGACAATGTAAAAAACTCGGCTTCGATCATCGTTTCCTTCCAGAATCAGCCCCTGCTGATCGTCGTTTCTGCAATGGGAAAAACGACCAACGCACTGGAGGAGGTCGTCGGCGCCCATGCGGCAAAAAACGGCAAGGCTTTGGAAATCCTGAACGCCATTAAGGAGCAGCATTACCAGATCATGTCCGGCCTCTTCGAGCCGGGCGATGAGGTGTACGCCGCCGTTAACGACCATTTTGTGAGCGTGGAATGGGTGCTGGAGGAAGAGCCCCATCCCAACTACGATTATATGTACGACCAGATCATCTGCGCGGGAGAACTGGTATCCTCCGTCATCCTGGCCGCCTACCTCAACCGCATCGGCTTAAAGACCGCCTGGCTCGATGCCCGCGACGTCATCCTCACCGACGATATCTACCGCGAAGGCTGGGTTCAATGGGATGAAACGGTGGAGCGCGCCAAAGCCAAAGCCCTTCCCCTGCTTGAAAAGGGCAATCTCGTCGTCACCCAGGGTTTCATCGGCAGCACCCGCGAAAATGCTACGACCACCCTCGGCCGCGAAGGCTCCGACTACACCGCCGCCATCTTCTCCTTTTGCCTCGACGCCGAGGAGATGACGATCTGGAAAGACGTGCCCGGAGTGCTCACCGCCGATCCCCGCCTGTTTGAAAACGTCGAAAAGCTCGACCGCCTGTCCTACCGGGAAGCCATCGAAATGACCTATTACGGGGCCAAGGTGATCCACCCGAAAACGATCAAACCCCTTCAGAACAAGAGTATCCCCCTTCGCGTCCGCTCCTTCATCGACCCGAAAGGGGAGGGGACCCTCATTTCCGGCGACGTGGAGGACAACTATCCGCCCATGGTGGCCGTCGAGCGCCACCAAGCTCTGGTGTCCATCTCCACCCGCGATTTCTCCTTCGTGGCCGAGCACCACATGAGCGTGTTGTTTTCCCACATCGCCGACCTGCGCCTTCAGGTCAATATGATGCAGAATACCGCCATCAGCTTCGTGGTCTGTGTCAACGATATCGACGACAAGGTGGAGCGCTTTGCGCAAAGCATGCAAAAGGATTTCAAAGTCCTCATCGACCGCAACCTCGAGCTCATCACCGTGCGCCACTCGCTGCCGACCGTGCTGGAAAACCTGCGGAAAGGCAAGATCCTTCTCATGGAAGAACGCACCAAAGACACCGTGCAGATGGTGGTGAAGAATGTGCAGGTGCTGGATTGGAAAGGGGATTGAAAGGGATTGAATCCCTCAAAATTTAAGAATTCATTAAACCTCTAGCTCCCCAAAACGTCCAAGCCCGGAACCAAAATTTCCGGTATGGACAGAAGAGCTACTCTCGCAGCATTGTTGGGCCGAAAAACCTCCTCCAAAAAGGGGGCAAAAACCAGGGCGATGTCGACCGCCGTGGTGACCGGCCTGACTCCTTACACCGGCCCCTGGGGCTTCGAACAAGCCGCTCACCTGATGCGGCGCAGTACCATGGGACCCAATTACTCCCTTATCAAAGAGGCGCAAAACCTTGGTCTCGACGCCACCATCGCCGCCCTCCTGGCCGATACCCCGATGCCGGACCCGCCACTCAATTCCAATAACAACAACGACCCCAACGTACCGATCGGGGAAACCTGGATCGATGCGCCTTACTCGGATACCGTCAACCTGTTTGGCTACCGCACCCAATCCCTTTACGCCTGGAATATGGGGGTCATGGTCGCAGAGGGAATGTCCGTTCGGGAAAAAATGACTCTTTTTTGGCACAATCATTTCGTCACTTCACTGGCTTCGGTGAGCGACGCCAAGTTTATCTACCGGTACATTACCACCCTTCGAAGCAGCGCCCTGGGCAATTTCCGTCAACTGGTGAAAGACGTCACCATCGACCCCGCCATGCTGCGCTACCTAAACGGGAGCCAGAACACCAAGACCGCGCCCAACGAGAACTATGCCCGAGAATTGCTCGAGTTATTCACCATCGGAAAAGGACAGCAGGTGGGGCCCGGCGATTACACCAATTATACCGAACAGGACGTATCCGAAATCGCCAAGGTGCTCACCGGGTGGAGGGATACCGGATATCGAACCACCAATCCGGCCACCCCCGTAGGTTCGAATTTTGTTCCCAACCGCCACGATAATACCACCAAACAACTGTCCTACCGCTTCGACGATGTGCAAATACCCAACGCCGGAGCGGATGAATACAAAAACCTCGTCGATATCATATTCCTCCAGGACGAAGTAGCCCGCTTTATTTGCCGCAAACTATACCGCTGGTTTGTCTATTACGTCATCGACGCCACAGTGGAAACAGACGTCATCGAGCCCCTGGCCCAGGTGCTCATCGACAACGATTACGATATCGTTCCGGCTCTGGAGACCCTGCTCAAGAGCGAGCACTTTTTCGACGCACTGAGTATAGGCCCCATGATCAAAAACCCGGTCGATTTTGTGCTGACCGCCTCTAAAACGGTGGATATGCCGATACCCGCCAACCTGAACGGCCAGTACAGAGCTTGGCTGAAGATGGCCGAACCCCTCTCCCTGCTTCAAATGCAAATCTTCAACCCCCCCGACGTGGCGGGCTGGAAGGCGTACTACCAGGAGCCCCTGTTCTACCGCACCTGGATCAATTCGGTGACCCTGCCTTACCGCATGCAGATCACCGATGGGGTAACGACGACGGGCATCAGCGCCGGCGGAGGCGTCACCCTGAAGATCGACGTGCTCGCCCTGGCGGCGACCCTCGACGACCCGGCCGATCCCAATCAACTCATCGACGACTTGAGCAAGATCCTGCTCCCGCAGCCCATTACGGAGAATCAGAAGACCTTTCTGAAAAACATCCTGCTTCCGGGCCTGCCCGACTACGAATGGACGATCGAATACGCCGACTATCTCGCCGATCCGACCAACCCGGTTTATTACGGCCCGATAGAGCTTCAGCTGCGCCTGTTGCTAAAGGCCATGATGAACCTGCCGGAATTTTATCTAAGCTAATTTGCTAAACCCAAAAAAGATCGAACAATGAAACGCAGAGATTTTATAAAGACCTCTACGGCTGTCAGCTTACCGCTCCTTCTCAACGGGTTTGGCGTGAGAGCCCTGGGCCGCAATTCCCTCTTCAACGCCTTCAACGGCGATACGGACAAGGTGCTGGTCCTCATCCAACTCAACGGCGGCAACGACGGCCTCAATATGATTCTTCCGCTCGATCAGTACAGCAAGCTGGCCAACGCCCGGCCCAATATCCTGATCCCGGAAAACAGCGCCCTCCTACTGAGCCCCGAAACCGGCTTGCATCCCGTCATGACCGGCCTGAAAAGCGTGTACGACAACGCCCGCATGACGGTGGTTCAAGGGGCAGGGTATCCCAACCAGAACCGCTCCCACTTCCGATCGACGGATATCTGGACCTCCGGCTCCCCGGCCGAACAAACCTGGAACACCGGCTGGCTGGGCCGTTACCTCGACGTCGACCACGTAGGCTTCCCCGACAATTACCCCAACCCCGACTATCCCGACCCCTTCGCCATCACCATCGGCTCGCTGGTGTCGTCCACCTGCCAGGGCGTCGGCGCCAACTACAGCCTGGCGATCACCGATCCTTTCAACCTCTATCCCCTGGCCTCCGGAGGAGAGGACACTGCCCCCAACACGCCCTACGGCGACGAGCTCACCTTCATGCGGCAGAGCATTTTGCAGACGAATGAATATTCGGATGTGATCACCGACGCCGCCAACCTGGGAAGCAATCTGGCCAATTATCCGGCCGACAACGGGCTGGCTCAGCAATTGAAAAACGTCGCCCTGCTCATCAAGGGGGGATTGAAGACCCGCATCTACGTGGCCAGCCTGGGCGGTTTCGACACCCATGCCAATCAGGTCGAAAACGACGGAGATACCACCATCGGCGAACACGCCGACCTGCTCAAGACTCTGTCGGACGCCGTGGCCGCTTTCCAGGAGGACCTGCAATTGTTGGGTCTGGAGGAGCGAGTATTAACGATGACTTTTAGCGAATTCGGCCGCCGCATCCAGTCGAACGACAGCTTCGGCACGGACCACGGCTCGGCGGCGCCGCTGCTGATCTTCGGCTCCTGCATCAACCCAGGCCTCCTGGGCGACAACCCCGACATCCCCGATCCGATCGGCGACCAGGACGGAGTGGCATTGCAGTACGACTTCCGCGATATCTACGGCTCCGTGCTGATGGATTGGTTCGGCGTGCCCCAGGATTCCATTCTCGATCTGCTGCATCCCGAATTTCAATACATCCCCGTCATCCAGCCCTGCAGTCCCTCCGGCTCGAGCGATCTGGTCGCCCAGCCCGAGGAGGTGGACCTGTTCGTCTACCCGAATCCTTTCCAATCGCAGGTCAGCATCCGCTTCACGAGCAGCCACGAGCGGGTGCGCCTCAGCGTATTCGACTCCCTGAGCTGCGAAAGAGAAGTGTTGTTCGACAAGGTGCTTCCCGCGGGCCAGCACGAAGTGCCCTTCAACGGAAGCCGCCTGGCGCCCGGTACGTATTATGTGAGGGTGCAGTTGGAGAACGGCCGGCAAAAGAGCAGAACGCTGGTTAAGATTTAGGATTTTTTAGAAGTTTAGAGAGTTTAGAAGGTTTAGGAAGTTTAGTTTTTCTAAACTCTCTAAACCCTCTAAACCTACTAAACCTTCTAAACTCACTATCGAATTACCCCAAGCTCCCTCCCAACCTTCGTAAACGCCTCCACCGCCTTTTCCAAATGTTCCTGCTCATGACCGGCGGAGATTTGGACGCGGATGCGGGCCTTGCCTTTGGGCACGACGGGGAAGAAAAACCCGATGACGTAGATCCCTTCATTCAATAGGCGGCTGGCGAATTCTTGCGCGAGCTTGGCATCGTAGAGCATGATGGGCGTAATCGGGTGCTCGCCGGGGAGGATGTCGAAGCCGGCATCCGTCATGGCTTTGCGGAAATATTTGGTATTGCGCTCCAGTTTGTCACGCAGGGCAGTGGAGCCGGAGAGGAGGTCGATGACCTTGATAGAGGCCCCCACGATGGAAGGCGCTACCGTGTTGGAAAACAGGTAGGGTCGGCTGCGTTGGCGGAGCAGGTCGACGATCTCCTGCCGGGCGGCGGTGAAGCCTCCGGATGCCCCGCCCATCGCCTTCCCCAAAGTGCCGGTGATGATATCTATCGAGCTGGGCAATGGTCCCGTCCATCGAAAAGGCCCCGTCGGTGGCGATCATCCGGCGGCGGGCGCCCTGGGCGGATTTCAATTGCTCTTCCAGGCTATTCATATCGTTGTGGGTGTAGCGATACCGCTGCGCCTTGCACAGCCGGACGCCGTCGATGATAGACGCGTGGTTGAGCTCGTCGGAGATGATGGCGTCTTCTTCGCCCAACAGGGGCTCGAACAGCCCTCCGTTGGCGTCAAACGCCGCGGCGTAGAGGATAGAATCCTCCGTGCCGAGGAACTCGGCGATCTTTCGCTCGAGGGTCTTGTGGATGTCCTGCGTGCCGCAGATAAAGCGCACCGAAGACATCCCGTACCCATGCGTCCGGATGGTCTCGATAGCCGCTTCGATCACCGCAGGGTGAGAGGACAGGCCCAGGTAGTTGTTGGCGCAAAAATTGAGCACCTCGCCGCTTTGCTGCGTCTTGATCTCCGCGCCCTGCGGGGTGGTGATGATGCGTTCGGTCTTATATAGGCCCGCTTCTTTGATGTCGGCAAGCTCTTTTTGGAGTGAAGGTCCGATGTTGGTGAACATGGTAGTTGTGAGTTTTTAGTTGTGAATTTTTAGTTTTTAGTTTCTGATTCTTTTTTTTTTCAACTCAGTTTCAACTTTTCAACTTAAAACCCCGCCACCTGATATTGCTCCCCCAAATGCCTCAGCATATCCTCCGTCATTAGAGCCAGATCAAAGCGCGGGTTCCAGCCCCAATCGCGGCGTGCAACGGTGTCGTCGATGCTTTGGGTCCAGGAATCGGCGATGGCCTGCCGGAAATCGGGTTTATAGCTGACCTGGAAGCCGGGCACGTGTTTTTTGATCTCCAGGCTGATTTCGGCGGGGGTGAAGCTCATCCCGGAGAGGTTGTAGCTCGTGCGGATAGTGATCTTTTCCGAAGGGGCGTCTATGAGGGCGAGGGTGCCGCGGATGGCGTCGTCCATATAGAGCATGGGCAGGCGGGTATCTTCCCGGAGGAAGCATTCGAATGCCTGCCCCAGGACGGCTTTGTGGTAAATATCGACTGCGTAATCGGTGGTGCCGCCGCCCGGCATGGATTGGTAGCCGATGATACCCGGATAGCGGACCGAGCGGATATCGAGGCCGTAGCGAAGGTTATAATACTGGCTCCACAGTTCGCCGGCCACCTTGCTGATGCCGTACACGGTAGAGGGTTGCATGACGGTTGACTGGGGCGTATTGACCCTCGGGGTGCTGGGGCCGAATACGGCGATGGAGCTGGGGTAGAATACTTTGGCTATCTTTTTTTCCCTCGACACTTCCAGGACGTTGAGCAAGCCTTTCATATTGATATCCCAGGTAGGCAGGGGCGCCTGCTCGCCTTTGGCCGAAAGGACAGCCGCCAGGTGGTAGATTTGGGTGATGCGGTATTTGTCGACCAGGGCGCCGAGCCGATCCGGATCCAGGACGTCCAGCAGTTCAAAATGCCCGATGTGGTGCTCAGGCTGGCGAATGTCGCTGGGGATTACCCGGTCCTCTCCAAAATGGTTGCGAAGGGCTTCGGTCAGAACGGAGCCGATCTGTCCGTTCGCTCCAATCACGAGGATAGTGTCTGTGGTCATAGCAGGTTGGGTTGGCGGCTGAAAATTACTAAAGGTCCCGGATATTATTTCGGGAATTCCGGCAAAGCGTCGAGAAACGCATAAGAAGAACCTTCGTAATCCATGGCGCAGCAGTAGGTGTCGCGCCCGTTGCTGGTGCAGAGAAAGGGAACCCTGAGGGGGAGATTGTACCTGGCGACCTGGTCGAACGTAGCTTGAGAAATGGGCACAGCGGGCGCCTTGCATTCGACGAGCATCCAGGGCGACATATCGCCTGCATAGACCAGGATATCGCAGCGGCGGGTGAGGGTATTGACTACCAGCATTTTCTCTATGCCGATTCGGTTGGGGCTGTAGCCTTTTTCGCTTACGAGGTAGAGGAGCAGCAGTTGGCGGACGAGCTCCTCCGGCCCCAGGACCAGCCATTTTCGCCGAATGGAGTCCCACACCTGCCGCTGCCCGTTGAGGGTGCGGATTTGCAGGGACTCCTGCATGTCGAGCAGGGGGTAGATCGAGGGAGTGTTTCATCTCTTTACCTCCACCACTTCCCCAAAAGAAGACTTATCAGTAAAAGCCTTTAGCAGATAAACCCCATTTGGAAGGGGAGGAACCCACAAATACCTGTTGCTGAGAGGTCTTTCCTGATGCAGGAGCCGGCCGGAGAGGTCCAGCCATTGGATCAGGATTATATCGGCTTCCGTTTCGAAGTACAGAAAATTGCTTGCCGGATTGGGATAGATGCGAAAACCGACTTCCGGACTGGCTTCGGAAGCGCCCGAAATACTCTCGCACCACACGTCGAACAGCGTTTGAAGGGAGTCGATGGGGTCAACGCCCGTCAATACGCTGGGCACATTGAGCTCGAGGTAGAAATTGCCTCCCGTGTCATCTGGCTTTGCCACGCGGATAAAGGCTGATTTGGAGGAAATGCCTGCCGCCAGACAGCGGGTATCGGCGCCGGGCACATTGGCGCCTTGGAGGGCCGACATGAGGCGTTTGGCCAGGCTGCCCTCTGTATTGAGGAAGCGCTGCTCCATGGAGTCGAGGATGCCTTGCCCGAGCAGGATATTGCCCTGGATGGAGTAATACTCGCCGGTATTGTGGTTGGCGTAGTCGAGGCAATTGCTGCCCGTGTAGCCTGCCGCGCGGGGATTGCCGTCTGGATCGAAATCGGCGATGCCGTACTGACGGGAGTTGGCGTTTCCGGAGCCGCAGGCGTCGTTGGCCAGTAGCCAGGCCAGCACCTCGTCGGGCGAGAGGCCGGCGTTCATCTGGTTGAGCCCGTTGTTGAGGTTGACATTC
>JADJBL010000035.1 GCA_016703765.1 Saprospirales bacterium | reverse complement strand
ATAAAATAAGAACTCAATGAAAAAAGAAAACACCATTTCACGGAATAAAATTATTTACAGAAATTGCGCTCTGTTTTATTCTGACTTCGTGTAATGGGCAAGCGAATAATGGAGATAAAAACATAATAACAGAAAGGAACAATTCAACTTCCGAATTTTAACAATCAGATTAGTGATGTAGTAAGAACAATATTCCACGACAGTAAAGGTAATATTTGGTTTGGCACACAAAATGGTGCGTTTAAACTAACTGGCGATTCATTAATTCATATTGATAGCATTAAAAGTGAATCAGGAAAGGCGTCAAGATAAAGACATTGCAGAAGATAAAGATGGGAGAATTTGGTTTGGGCATAGTGATGGAATTAGTAGTATTGATGGCACATCAGTGACCAATTATTACAAATCAGATGGCTTGATCAGCAATGATGTTTGGTGCATTGAAACTGATATTAAAGGGAATGTTTGGATCGGGACAATAGAAGGAGTTTGCATATTTAATGGACAAGGTTTCACTAAATTCGCACTGCCCGAAGGGAGGAAAGATACAACAGTTGGTATATCAAGTACAAAAATGATTCATAGTATACTTAAAGATAGTATGGGTACAATTTGGTTATGCACTAATGCAGGGTTATTCTCATATACAAATAAAGAGTTAAAAAACATATCTGCTGAATTGGGGATTATAAATAATTTTATTAGCAAAATAATTGAAGACAAAAAAGGTGGTTTCTGGATTTCTACTTCAAAGGGCCTTCTTTCATCTCCAGGGAATAGTCTTACCAACATTTCGGAATTGCATTTTAAAGAAAGTAAAGGAACAGGAAGTATAATTGTTGATTCGAAAGCTGATGTTTGGTTCACTTGTTCTCGCAGCATATACAGATTAAATGGTGAAAAACTCTCAGAGTATCGAATAGCAGAAGGAAATTATGGTCCGCTGACTTTTCAAATTTACGAAGACCAGCATAGTCGACTTTGGTTTGTGGGATATGGTGGAGCATATCGTTATGAAAATAGCAGGTTTATTAATATTAAACGTAATGGGCCCTGGTAAAAAAACGAACGCATAACAGCACCTACAAGAAATTGGCGGTTCAGTGCTTCGATGAAACTTTGTGGTTGTATCAAACATTCGTCCTTGGCATGAAGTTTAGTGGTGGAAATCGCCAACTTCTTGTAGCTGCAAACCGTTGTAAGCAATTAAAACAAAATGAAAAATGTTAAGAATCTTAATGAAGTTCTCTTTGTTTTAAACAGCAATTTTTGGACTAATTTGCTTTATCGACACAAATTCATTGGTGTTTTGGACTCTGGACAAGTACAAGGCGCTAATATTTCATTGGAACTGCCAAAGTGACACCTAATCCATTACAAAGCAAAATTAATGGAGTTATATTATCAGAAGATGCAACTCGACAACATTATAATGTTAATTCAATTTGGAGTTTCATCAGAAAGTAACAAGAAATTGGGGCGGGCACTTGAAATAATTGTTTTCAGTTGTCAACAAGGACGGAATGTCCCTCAAAAAATTATCGACTTAGTTCATCAACTTTTGATAAGAAGACAAACAAAGATAAAGGCGGCCTCAACTGGTAAAAATGCGTCCGGATTTACAATGCAAATGCAAATGATTCAATTTGGTATTGGTTGGGGAACTGCAAAAGTCAGACGGCTTAGATAAGAATACTATGCCAACAATCTAACACACACATGCCAGCTATCCAAGCTGTATAGCTCACGCTCTGGCGAATTTGTCGCACGTTGGCATAGCTTATCGTTGCCTGGAAATAACTAAAATGGTGTTCACTTATTCTTTAATGGTATTTTTAATAATTGGGGAGGTTTAAGTGCAAACGAAATAGATGTTAATGAAATGGGTCCTACGGTTGCTTTCCACGGATACGTTGACAACAGTGTTAATTTGACACTGACGAAATACCGGTCTTGAAGATACTTAAATGGTTCTCCTGGCTAGTCATAATGATTTAATGCAAATAATATTTGACAATCAACTCTAGATTTGTCAAAGTCGAGAAAAATTTCAAACGGTAGGTTCAATTTGAAACAAAGCTTGACCAAGTGATATGTAAAAGTATTTTTTGGAAACGATCGACTTTTAAAACAGACTTAATTCCTTCAGCAAGTTCTAGCAGTAAGTGTTGGAAAGGATTTTGCTAACTATTAAAGTGTATCGGAATCCGTTTGAAAGATCAATTGTAAAAGAGAAAGGTAAGGATTATGAAATTGAAATTAAAATAACAAAAAGCGGTCAAGCAATTTTTAAAGAAACAAGGAAGAGACATGACAAAAAAAAATTAGTCATTTATCAAGTCGAAAATCTTTTAAGGGAATAAGAAAAAAAACAGCAACATCAGCTAGCTGTCATTGGCGGACCTGGCCGCTACTTGAAAAATAGGACTTGACCAAACATTCCTGCTTCTGCCTTAAGTTTCGTACGAAAACGCGCCAACGGCGGGTAGCCAACCGTTGTAGCGAATTTGAAAAATGACGACAAAACCACTAATAGACTATTTCAATAATTTTCTTCCTTTAGATGAGGGAGAAAAATCTGTAGTGGAAGAAGTTTTCAAAGAGCGAAAAGTTAAACGCAGGCAATTTATTCTTCAGGAAGGAGATGTGTGTAAACACAACACCTTTGTTGTAGAAGGTTGTTTCAAAATGTACATGGTAGATCCAAATGGGAAAGAACACAACCTTCAGTTTGCAATTGATAATTGGTGGATCGGAGATATAGGCAGTTTCCATTCTGCATAACCAAGTCGACTTAACGTAGAAGCTATTGAGAACTCAGTTATTCTCCAAATCAAAAAAGAAGATCAGTGGAAACTGTTTGTAGATTATCCAAAATTCAATAGAATCTTTAGAGTTCTTGCCGAAAATGCCATGGTAAGCTTACAGAATCGCATACTTCAAAATATTAGCTCAACCGCAGAAGAACGATATTTAGAATTTTCAAAAAAGTACCCACAATTGTTTAATCGAATCTCTAATGTTCAAATTGCCTCCTATATAGGCGTAACCCCAGAGTTTCTGAGCACCATCCGAAAGAATATCTCCAAATCTTAATCTACATTAAGGTTCTTTCTTAAACTACCTTATAGGTAAATGCCGTTCAGCACCTCCATCTTTGTGCTGTTATTAAACTTTAAAAACATAAAAGATGGAAAAGAAAATAATTGCGGTTGTTGGTGCGACTGGTTTACAGGGTAAAGGCGTAGTTAACGCCTTAATAAAAGCAGGTTCTTTTAAAGTCAGAGCCATTACACGAAACCCTGATAAATATGTTGGCAGCGCTAATGAGGTGGTACAAGGAGATTTAACAGACCTTGAATCATTAACCAATGCCTTAAAAGACGCTCATGGTGTATTTGTGGTAACCAATTTTTGGGAAGGAGCAGATGAATTGGCACAAGGAAAAATTGCTGTTGAGGCTGCAAAAAAAGCAAATGTGAATCACTTCGTTTGGTCAACACTGCCAAACGTAGAGAAAATTAGTAATGGACAATTTGATGTTCCTCATTTTACGGGAAAAGCAAAAGTTGATGAATTGGTGAAAAATGCGGGTTTCGCAAACTATACGTTTGTTCAGCCTCCCTTCTATTTCCAAAATCTTACAGGACAAATGGGACCACAAACACAACAAGACGGTTCTAATGGTTGGACATTACCTATCGACCCTAGTAAGAAAGTAATCCACATGGCAGACATTAGCGACTTAGGCAAAGTAGTGGCAGGCGCGTTTCTAAATCCTGCAAAGGTGAGTAATGGAAGCTATTTATCATTGGCCACCGAATTGAACAGCTTCAATGATGTCTTGGAAGTTTTTAAGGCAAATGGTAAGGCATACAGCTTCAACCAGGTCCCTACTGAAGTGTTCTCCAACTTTTTTGAAGGAGCAAGTGAAATTGCCCAGATGTTAGCATATTTTGAGGCACATACATACATGGGGGAGAATGCTGACGAGCGAATACAATTAGCTAAGGAAATTGCAACGGAAGACTTCGTCACACTGAATGATTGGATTAAACAAAACGTAAACTAATATGAAACGATTTATTATAGCTGCATTGGTCATTGGAATAATGGTTTCATGCAATCAAAAAGAGGATACAGAATCAAATACCAACTCAAAAGAAAACTCAGAAATCATGGAAAAGCAAGAAAAACAAAAAATAGAAGCACTACTAAGTGAATATCAAAAGTCACTGAATACCTCTGATGCAACATTGGCTCAATCCCTTTACACAAAGGATGGGATTTTCATGCCAACAGAAGCACCATCAGGAATTGGTTCTGAAGGCATCTTGAAATCTTACGAATATGTCTTTTCTCAAATTCAACTAAGCATTGAATTCTTCATTGAAGAGATTCAGGTGGAAGGAAACATGGCATTTGCCGTAACAAGTTCAAAAGGAACTACACTTATTCATGCAACGGGCGATACAATTCCTGAGGCAAATAGAGAGCTCTTTGTCTTTGAAGAAGTGAACAATGAATGGAAAATTGCCCGATATATGTTTAACAAGACAGAGCCGAGAAAATAAAAAACTCGCTACAACATTGTATAAAAGCAATAACGGTTTGGGTGCGAACTCAACCCGTTTTTGTGTTTAATTAAGTATCTTGCTTTCGGAAAGGTAAGTGCATGTAAATTCGCTACTGCTTTTATACTTGACCGTTATGCGTCATATAAAATAAGAACCCGATGAAAAAAGAGAAAACACCATTTCACGGAATAAAATTGTTTACAGGAATTGCGCTTTGTATTATTATGACATCTTGCAATAGGCAAGCGAATAATGGTGATAAACAAAACGTAATAAAACAAACAATTCAATTTCCAAACTTAAAGGAACAGATAAGTGGAGTTATACCTGCCATATTGCAAGACAGTAGGGGCAATATTTGGTTTGGAACTCAAAATGGTGTGTTTAAATTATCTGAGGACTCTTTACTTCATATTGATGGTTTTAAAAGTGAATCAGGCCAAGGTATCACCATAGAAGACATTGCAGAAGATAAAGCTGGGAGAATTTGGTTTGCGCATCATCATGGTATTAGCAGTATTAATGGTAGTTCAGTGACCAATTATTACGAATCAGATGGCTTAATAAGTAATAGCACTTGGTGTATAGAGACGGATGTCAATGGGAATGTTTGGATTGGGACAATAGAAGGAACTTGTATATTTGATGGACAAAGGTTCACTAAATTTGACCTACCCGAAGGAAAGAAAGATACAACACTTGCTATATCAAGTACAAAAATGGTTCATAGTATTCTTGAAGATAGTAAGGGAACAATCTGGTTCAGTACTAATGCGGGTCTATTTTCATATACAAACAAAAAGTTAAAAAATATTTCTGACGAAGTAGGTGTTCCAACAAATTTTATTAGCAAAATAGTTGAAGACAAAAAAGGTGGATTCTGGGTTTCGACTTCAAAAGGACTTTTTCATCTCAAAGAGAATATCCTTACCAATATTTCAGAAATGCATTTTGAAGAAAGTAAAGGAACAGGCAGTATAATTGTGGATTATAAGGGTGATATTTGGTTTAATTGCTCACGTAGTATATATAGATTAAGTGGTGAGAAACTCACTGAATATCGAATAGAAAAAGGAAATTTATGGTCCGCTGACTTTTCAAATTTACGAAGACCAGCAAAAACGACTTTGGTTTGTGGGGTTTGAAGGAGCATATCGATTTGAAAATGAAAAATTTATAAATGTTACAAAGAATGGACCTTGGTGAAAAATACGAACGCATAACAGCACCTTCAAGAAATTGGCGGTTCAGTGCTTCGTATGACAGTTTTGTGGTTAATCAAACATTCGTTCTTCGTATAAACATTTGTGGTAAAAATCCCGCCCATCGCAAATCTGCAAACCGTTATAGGTAAGCGTAGCGAACTACACTGACATAAATAAACAGACAAGAAAGTAATTGAAAAAATGGAATTGAAAGTAATTGAAATAAATTTAGATAAGACGAATAATTTTTTTAGTTCAGATGACTGCCAATTATTATTGAAGTCCTATGAGGAATATTATCCAAAAATCGGTTATAACTTGCCTTGGGTAGGATATTTTGTTATAAGAAATAATCAAATTGTTGGCTCATGTGGTTTTACAGGGCAACCAAAAAAAGGAAAAGTTGAAATAGCATATTGGACATTCAAAGAATACGAAGGACAAGGAATTGCTTCGTTTTCGTGTAAAGAACTTGTCTTAATTTCTCAACAATACGACCCAACCATAATTATTACTGCGAAAACTGCACCTGAGCATAACGCTTCGACAAAAATATTAGAGAAAAACGGTTTTGTTTTTACAGAAATTGTTCAAGACGAAGAAATTGGTGACGCTTGGTTATGGACGCTTAAAAAGTAGAATAACAAAACCTAATTGACACAAATGAACAGCAAAAGCAATGAACGCCTAACCGCTAACAGCACCTACCCTCAAATAGGGGGTTTGCCTTTCGTGGGATAAAATATTCTAATGCTAAAATATAACGATTCGCAGGTGTCTTTTTTAATTCGCCCCTATCTGCGGGTAGCTGCAAAACGTTAGCTGCCATTTAAAACACACCAACTGATGACAGAATTTTCACTCATATGGACAACTTTTATCCTCACTGTTTTGACCTCTTGTGGACAGACAGAAGAACAGACAACAAATGAAACTGGCGGACATAAAACCGTTAGTCTGACATCAACAATAAAACCAACACTGGTTGACTACAAAAGCGACACTTACAAAATCTCACTCGGACAACACTATAAGATAAGTGATAAAATTATTGATTGGCGTTGGGCTGGAATGGCTGACGATGACGATAAAATTGACTCTACAGGTAAAGACGTTTTTCAATATTTAGGCGAGCCGTTTATTAATTACAATGAGGAGGACTGGCTGTCCGCATTATACATTGAGACCGACAAAAATCTAATCATAACATTTAGTTGTTCAGTGCTTTTTACTTTAGAGGATAGCGCATCAGCAGTTGACAACTTTCTACGACTTCTGAGCAAGGACATTAAACAACTAAAAAATGACGAGGTAGTTAAATCACTAAAGACAACAGGCTATTACAAAATTGACAAGGTTGACTATGTAGAGGTTTTTGAGTTGACAAAAGCTAAAGAATATGAAAACGACAGATTTCAGTATACAATCACATCGGACAAAATGAGAAAAACGGCAGCTAACATCGGCTTGCCCTAAGCGGGGTTGACGATGGAACTTTTCTACTTACCTTTGTGCTTGGCGACAAGCCGTAGGTCTTAAACCCCGCCTACGGCAAGCCCGAAAACCGTTAGCTGCAACCATCAGCGACCACCTGCAAACCAGACACAATTTAAAACTCTAACAAAAATATTCAGACAAATGACAACGTATAAAATCAAAAACCCAATCATTTCTTTACTGTTAGTGTTCATATTTTTTACTTCTTGTAACGGACAGACTTCAACAAGCAAGACCACAAACAATATAAATTCAACCGATACAACTGAACAACATCCAAAAATTGTTCGGACTCAGGGAACACAGAGCGAGGTTGTAGGTTGCCAGCTTCTTGACAAAGACGGCAATTTGTGGTTTAGCATTAGTGGAGAAGGAGCTTATCGTTATGATGGAAAAATATTTACCAACTTCACTACCAAAAACGGTTTATGCAGCAATAATGTAAGTGCAATAATTCAAGACAAATCAGGAAATATTTTAATTGGGACAAACAACGGAATATGTAAATATGACGGTAAATCATTTACAAAATTCCCTGTTCCCGACACATTGAGTATTACTTGTATGTTAGAAGACAAAGATGAAAACCTATGGTTCGGTACAATGGGTAAAGGAATTTATCGCTACAATGGAAAAACATTGGATAATTTTCTGAACAGCAATAAACAAGAATACAATCTTGGAGAAAATAATCAGCTTATCCTTGACATTTTGCAAGATAAGAATGGAAATTTATGGTTTAGCTCTTGGAATGGCGGTGGCGTATGGAGATTTGACGGAATTAATTTTAAAAACTTCCTTCCTTCTGCTGACTATTATAAAGCAAACCAAGACAAAAGAAACTTCAACAATCCACAGAGTACTTTCGAAATTAGTCCAAGCACCACCTATTCTCCATTGCAAGACCATATCACAGACGATATGATTTTTTCAATGACGGAAGATAATTTAGGAAATATTTGGTTTGCGACAAGAAACCACGGCATTTGCCGCTATAACGGAAAAACATTTACAAGCATCGGAAGAAATGAAGGATTTAACAGTGGTGGGGCAATGGCAATACTGCAAGACAACAAAAACAATTTTTGGATTACGACTGCTGATATCGGAGTTTGGTTTTATGATGGCAAAACATTTAAAAACTTTACAGAAAATGATGGACTTGTAAATAATGCAGTGATGAGTGTTCTGAAAGATAAAAACGGCAATTTGTGGTTTGGAACAAAATGGTTTGGACTAAGTCGGTTTGACGGTAAAACTTTTACGACATTTTCTCAATATGACAATTAAATCCAAAGCCACATACTACCAAACAAAAAATATGGCAGCAGCTAACAGCGGTTTTGCGTTATGGGGGCGGACGTTCTTCGTAGAAACATTTGTGCTTTGTGCTACGTATGAACATTAGTGCTAAAAATCCCCCACAACGCAAAGTCGCAAACCGTTACAGGTAATTGCTGCAGACAGACCGACTAATAAAAAAGAAAAGACTAATTAAATGGATGTTTACAATTTAAGAATAATAGGTGCTCTACTTTTAGTGTCGGTTGTTGCCACGATTTCCTCTTGTCATTCAAAGACAAACATGAAGAATAAAAAGATCGAACAACAAAGTCAAACAAAAGCTCCTCAGATTGACGAATATGTCGTTGAGATATTTGAAGATTCAAAAAAAAACTTGTGGTTTGGGACAATAAATAATGGCGCGGCAAAATTTGACGGAAAAGCCCTTACCTATCTCACAACAGAAAACGGACTGATCGGAAATACCGTGACAAGTTTTGCCGAAGACAAACAGGGGAATATCTGGCTTGGCACACACAACGGGCTTTCAAAATTTGACGGGAAAACATTTATCAATTTTACTGATAAAAACGGGCTCGTTAACAACACGGTTTCCGAGTTGCTAATTGATAAAAAAGGTATTCTTTGGGTTGGAACCTGGAATGGAGTTTCCAAATTTAATGGGACAACTTTTTCAACCTTCACACTTCCAAATCCTGACGTTGAATTAATGCCTTATCAATCAACAATGCATTGGGTTTCTGAAATCATTGAAGACAAGCAGGGGAATATTTGGTTTAGCCGAGATGGCTATGGAGTTTGTAAATACAATGGACAATCATTTACCCTATACACCAAGAAAGATGGTCTTGTTTCAAATAACATTCAGGAGATCGAGGAAGACAAGAAAGGGAATATTTGGTTTGGTTCCAGGGTGGTCGAAAGAGACAATCCTGATAAAACAGGTAGAACGGGAGATGGTGGTCTGAGCAAATTTGACGGAAAATCATTTACTCACTTTCCCGAAATTAAAGGTCTCAGCAAAAACGAGGTCTATGCCATATATGAAGATAGTAAAGGGAATATATGGATTGGCGCAAATGGCGTGGGGGTATATCGCTATGACGGAAAAGATTTTACCTTATTCAGTAAAACAGACCGAGCAGACTTGATGCCTTATGGTTATGGCATACAAAGCATTCTGGAAGACAAAAAAGGAAATCTGTGGTTAGGATTATCAGGAGGACTTTTTCGACTTCAAGGAGATTCAATCATCAATGTTTCACGGAATGGACCTTGGAATTAAATCTACCTGTGTGGCGGCAACTTACCTATAAAAAAAAATCGCCACCTTTGGGTAGCTGCAAAACGTTAGCAACAATTAAAAACCCAACAATATGTCAAACATTGAAAGTAAGAAAGTATTCATCGCAAGAAATCTAATTTTAATTATTCTAACACTTCAAATCTCGTCTTGCACAGGACAAGTGAGCGAAAACTCTGGTAATGATAAAAAAGAAAATGAAGTAAACACCCAACCACCCATTTTAAATCAAAGCACGACCTTTCCGCAAATTCACACTAATTTAAATGGAATGGTGAGGGAGTTTGTAAGGACAATGTATCAAGACAAAAAAGGGAACTATTGGTTTGGGACAAATGGAAATGGGATTATCCGCTACGATGGGCAAGCACTTGAAAAAATGACAATTGCAGATGTCAGTCCTCATTTTAGGGTTTTAGAGATTGTAGAAGATAAAGCAGGTAATTTATGGTTCGGAACATCCGAAGGACTCATACAATACGATGGTAAAAAATTTACAAAATTTTCAAAAAAAGAAGGATTGCAAGGTGAGGATGAGGAAATTTGGGGTTTAACCATTGACAAAAGTGGACTCATTTGGGTTGGTTCAATAGGCGGAGTTAGTCATTTTGATGGAAAAAAGTTTACACCATTTTTATTGCCAGATACAAAGGTCGAAAACCCCAAACCTATGCTTTCTGATAAATTGGTTTTTAAATTTTTGGAAGATAGAAATGGAACGATGTGGTTTGCTACCGATGGAAATGGAATTTTCAAATACAAAAGCGGCGAATTCATTCATTTAACATCTAAAAATGGACTTACCGACAATAATGTCGCGGATATTTTAGAAGACAAGCAAGGAAATATTTGGATTGGTACTTTTAATGGTGGTGTGAGTAAATATGATGGTAAAACATACACTAACTTCACTAAGGATGGTATTATTGCAGGTGAAGAAACTTACAATTTTTATGAAGACAGCCAAGGAAATATTTGGTTTACGGCTGAAGGTTATGGAGTTTACCGATACGATGGAGCAAATTTCACCCAATTCACAACTGAAAACGGATTAACCACAAACGTGGTTCAAAGTATACTTGAGGATAAGAAAGGTCAACTTTGGTTCGGCACCTGGCAAGGAATAAGTATTTATGACGGAAATAATTTCATGAACGCTAAAGACAAAGAACCTTGGACGAAGTAAAAACAACTGTTGCTAATAGCACATTTGCTATAGGCGGGGTTTCGTGCTTCGTAGGAAGTTCAGTGCTAAAAAGCCCTGCCTGCGTGTAGCTGCCAAACGTTATACGGTACCTTTGAGAGCCGCTCCAAATATTGACAAACAAGTATTAAATTAGCGGCATAAAAAAGTAATACAAGAACAACATGGACAAATTCTTCGACCCGGAAACAAGCGAAAAGATTTTACAGCGACTTGAATTTTTGCAAGCAGATACCAAACCTAATTGGGGAATTATGAAACCTGCTCAAATGCTCAAACATTTGCAGTTAGAAAACGACCTTGCATTAGGAAAATACAGCGGTAAAGACCATTCAAACTTTTTCACAGAATGGGCTTTCAAAATGGTGATTAAGGGACGGATGCCGCTGCCAACTTTGTTTAGTAAAATGAGAATGGTCCCAGCCATTCCGGAATTAAATATTGTAAAGTCAAACATCACAGTTGAAGATTTCGAAACGGAAAAAGTAAATTTGAAAAAGAGTTTTTCAGATTTATTGAATGCGAGTCAGCTTTCTGATTTACATCCCGCAATTGGAAAAATGAATCGTGAAGAATGGATGAGGTTCAGATTTGGGGCATAAGCAGGCAGGTAGATGACTTTGCACTATAATCCCCAATAAGGAATTTGACTACTGGATAAATCTTTGTTTGATGTTCAACAGCAAAGCCAAGTCATCAAAAAAGAAGAAAAAATAATTTCATCAATAAACAATCAACACAAACGACATGACAAATTCAATCAATTGGTTTGAAATTCCAGTGAATAACTTCAACAGAGCAAAAGCATTTTATGCAGCGCTATTAGGTGCAGATATTCAGGAAATGCCGCACCCTGTATACAAGTATGGCATCTTGCCAGGTGACATGCAAAACGGTGTAACAGGTGGTATCGTAGAAGGCGAAGGTTTTCAACCTTCCATGACAGGAGCTTTAATTTATCTCAACGGTGGCGATGATTTAAGTGTTCCTCTTTCTAAAGTGGAGGCAGCAGGTGGCAAAATTCTTTTGCCAAAAACTTCGATTGGTGCAAATGGCTTTATGGCCCACATTGCCGACACGGAAGGAAATAAAATAGCACTACACTCAAAGAAATAAAAAATAGCGCTACATGAGAAAAATTATTTCATTTATGCACATATCGCTTGACGGTTTTGTAGCAGGGCTGAACGGAGAGTTGGACTGGGTTAAGGTTGATGAAGAAATATTTGATTTTGTCGGTAAGCGGATAAGCGAAGGCGACACTGCATTATATGGACGAGTTACTTTTCAGATGATGGAAAATTACTGGCCTACCGCTGGAGACAAGCCAACAGCCTCCAAGCACGACATTGAACATTCAAAGTGGTATAGCAAAGTTCACAAGGTTGTTTTATCAAAAACAATGAAAGACGCGGACTTGACGAACACTACAATTATTAGCGACAACCTTTCAGACAGAATAAATGAAATAAAACAACAGGCAGGTAAAGACATCTTGCTTTTTGGCAGCCCGACAGCAACACATTCACTTATTCAACAAAACTTAATTGACGGCTACTGGCTATTTGTTAATCCAATTATTCTTGGACAAGGCATTCCATTGTTTGTAGACATCAAAGACAAAATAAAACTAAAACTATTGACTACCCAACAATTTACTTGCGGGGTAACTGAACTGAATTACACAGTGGATAAGCAGTAGACCAAAACCGACTTAAATTACAAACTATAGGCCAATATGCACATAAAAAATGCCATTCTCGCATTGCTCCTGCTTCAATCCCCGCTATCTGTAATGCATTCCCAAGTCGCGATCCCCCCGCCGATCCTCAACCAATTTTCAAAGGCGACACCTTATGAGGAGTTGTTCGCTTTCGCCGAATCCATGGGGGCGTCATCGGGAATAGCGGCGGCCGAAGTGATCGGCCGTTCGGTGCAGGGCCGCAACCTCTATGCGCTGAAGTTCTCTTCCACCGGTTTTGGCAAAGACCCCTCGAAGATCCGGGTGCTCATCTTCGCACAACAGCATGGGAATGAACAATCGGGCAAAGAAGGCGTCCTGCTCCTGGCCGCCGAACTGTTAAAACCGGAAAACCGCTACCTCTTCGACCGCATCGACCTAGCCCTGATCCCGCAGGTCAACCCCGATGGCGCGGAGCTTAACAAGCGGCAGAACGCCAACGGCTTCGACCTAAACCGAAACCACGTCATCCTCACGGAACCTGAAACCTCGGCCCTCCATGGGTTTTTCGACCAATACCTGTTCGAGGTCACCCTCGATGTGCACGAATATTACCCGTACGACGAATCCTGGAAGGAGTACGGATACCGAAAAAACACGGAGGTCGCCATAGGGTCCACCACCAATAGCAATGTATCGGAGCGCATTCGCAAGCTGTCGAACGGGGCTTACCTGCCATTTGCCAGACAATACCTGGCGGACCGGGGGTTCTCCTCGTTCACTTATTGTCCCGGCGGGCCTCCGGGGGAGGCCTTTGTCAGGCACAGCACTTTCGATATCAACGACGGCCGCCAAAGCCTGGGCATCCAGCACGCTCTTTCATTTATCCAGGAGGGCATGAACGGACAGGACGCGTTTGTGGATAACCTCAAGCGCCGGGCCGAAGGGCAAATGACCGGCATGCGGGCCCTGCTCGAATTTGCCTGCGAAAACAAGGAGAAAATCAAATCCCTGGTCGCAGCCGAGCAGGAGAAACTGCTGTCGCCCCCGGTCGGACAAACGGTGTCCATCCAGTCGGAACACGTGCCGGACGGCAGCGTCCTGGCGCTTCCGCTGCTTTCCTATGCCACCGGACAGGACACGGTCGTAAATGTAACCGATTACCGCCCGGTGGTGAGGTCCTTGTTCGACGTGATGAAACCCGCGGGATACCTGATTCCGGAAGAAAGCGCCATCCTGACGGAGTGGGCATCCAGGCAAGGGTTTAGGCAGGAGCCGCTGAAAAAGCTTTCCAGGTTCCGGATCGAACAATACCTCGTCGGCGCGGTCGATTCTATCGATTTCGAAGGCGGCATGATTGTCGACCCGGCACTGAGGGTGGTGGAACTAAAAAAGCAATCCCTCCGGGAGGGCTACATTTTCATTCCCACAAACCAGTTGAAAGGCAACCTACTGGTCCTGGCGCTCGAACCCAAATCGATGCTGGGGCTTGTCACCTACAAACAGTTTGCGCACTTGCTGGAAGCCGGAAAAGAATTTCCGGTGTTGAGAGTAGTGAAAAAACCTGCCGATAGGGCCAAATAGCTTTGGGCGTTTAGACATGCCGGCAAAAGATCGATACTCCTTTCCCTCTGTTTTTTGAAAAGTGTAATCATGGGCCGAAGATTGGGATTTTTTTTATTTTCGTGCATGACACCATACAGGTTTATCGGGCGGAATGGGGGAATTTTCCTTTTCATCCCATTCTTTTTGCTCCTCTCCATGCAGGCTGGCGCTCAGAGTCCTGTTAAGGGGAGCCTGGTGATCGTCGGCGGTGGCCTGGAGAGCAATAATAAGGGCGTTTTTCAAGAATTGATCGACCTGGCGGGGGGGGCCGAAGCAGCGAAATTTGCTGTGATCCCTTCGGCGGGCGGGGCGCCGGTCCAATCGTTTGCCTACTTCAGAAGCGAATTGGGTTCGTATGGGATTAATCCGGAAAACGTATACCTGATCCCCGTGGCCATGATCGACGACGACAGCACCCTGACGGTGGATGAGTCGGAATGGAAGGACAACGGCAACGATGAAGGTCTGGCGGCATTGGTCCGCAAATGTACGGCCGTGTGGTTTACCGGCGGAGACCAGATGCGGACGACCCGGACCTTGATCAACGCGGATGGCAGCCAGACCGCTGTGCTAGAGGCGGTATGGGATGTCTACCGCGCCGGCGGCGTAGTGGGAGGGTCCAGCGCAGGAGCGGCGATCATGAGCGAAATGATGATCGGCGGCGGTACGAGCCTTGCCGCCCTGGACCGCGGCGTGGTCCGCGAATACAGCGGGGATGATTTCCCTGCGGATTCGGGTGTGCTGGTGGTCCGCGGGCTGGGTTTTTTCCCCCATGGGGTGGTCGACCAACATTTCAACCAGCGCTCGCGGATCGGGAGGCTGGCGGTGGTCGTGGGAGAAACGAGCGATACCTTTACGATGGGTTTTGGCGTGGATGAAAACACCGCGCTGATCTACGATGCCGCTTCAAAAAAGATCCAGGTCGCCGGTGCGGGCGGGGTTACCGTCCTCGATGCAAAAAATGCCCGAATCTCCCGTGTACAGAAACGGACGAAGTGGGAGAACCTTTCGGTCAGTTATCTGGAAGCAGGAGACTCCTTTGATCCCGAAACCCGTATCGTCACGCCTTCTTCCGACAGGAAAGCCATCGAGGGAATGGAGGCTTTTTCCGAGCCCTTTACCAACCAAGTCGGACTGTTGTCACTGGATTATTACTCCTTCAGGGACCTGTACACCCGATATCTCATGGACAATTCCCGGAATAGATCCGTTCAGGCCCTCAACCTCATCAGCCAGGATACCGGCGTGAACCTCATTCTCCGGAAGGAAAAGACCAGCCGGGGCTTTTTTTCCGGAACAAGCCGCGATGAAAGGCAGTACACCGTTTCGGGATTGAGCATGGACTTGATCCCGGTGAGGATCAAATCCATGCCATTGAATAAATTTCGATAATAACACTTTCCAATACTTTATACCCAAAACAAAAAGCAATGCAAAAGCATTTCTACCTGTTATTATTATTTGGCCTATGTTCCTGGCAGCTCGCCGCGCAGGAAATCAGCGTCCGAGGAACCATTGTCTCGGCAGAAGATGGTTCTCCGCTGATCGGCGCCACGGTGGTCATCAAGGGAACGACCCAGGGAACCACTTCCGATATCGACGGTACGTACGCCATCCCCGCCCCTGCGGACGGGGTGCTGGTTTTTTCCTATGTCGGCATGCAAACCCGGGAGATCGCCATCGAGGGGCGAAAAGTGATCGATGTGAAGATGAGCGACCTGGCCATTGCGCTTGGAGAGCTGGTCGTGGTGGGATACAGTACAGCCAGCAAGAAACTGATTTCAGGATCGATCGAGCTGGTGAGTGAAGAAGAGATCAAGAATATCCCTGTCCGCACCATCGACGGGGTGTTGCTGGGGCAGACCGCCGGCATGGTGGTCAGTACGCAGTCGGGCACACCGGGGGGCCAGAACATGATCCGGCTCCGCGGGGGAGTTCGATCAACGCCAGCAACCAACCGCTCATCGTTATCGACGGGATACCCGTCATCACGGGTGAATATTCGCAGATGGCGATGAGCGGACAGGAGCTCAATGCCCTGACAGACATCAACCCCAACGACATTGAATCGATGACCATCCTGAAGGATGCATCCGCCACTTCGATTTACGGCGCCAGGGCATCCAACGGGGTTATCCTCATTACGACCAAAAAAGGCAACCGCGGGAAGACCGATGTGTCCCTGAACATGGGCTACGGCCTGCAGACCCTTCCCAGGGAACGGCTCATTCCCATGATGAACGCCGAGGAGTGGAACGAATACAAGGGGACCAATGTGCAAGGGATCAATACCGACTGGATGGACGAGATATTGGTCACGGCGCCGACAGCCAACTCCGGAATTGTCGGTGAGCAGCGGCAACGACAAGTTCAGGTTGTTTCTCTCGGGCAACTACTACGATCAGGACGGCGTGGTGGCGGGCACCAATTACCAGCGCTACAACGGCCGTCTCAACGCGGATTACAAGATCCTTCCCAGCTTGACCATTGGCGGCAATATGGGAATTACCTACTCCCGAAACGCCCGCGTGGAAGGGGACGCCACCCTCAACGGTCCTTTGCCCAACGCCATGTCCATACCGGCTATTTACCCAGTGTATGATGAAAATGGGAACTACGACGAAAGCATGTTTTACGCCAATCCGGTGGCCATTGCCGACAATGCGGTCAACCTGGCCTTTACCAACCGCAACACCGGCAATGCATACCTGGAGTACAAATTCCTCGAAGGATTTACCTTTTCTTCGAAGGTCGGGATAGACATCTACAATCTCCGGGAGCACAGTTATGATCCCACCTCCACCCGACAGGGAAAGAAGTACAACGGCCTGGGGATCGAGGGAACCAACTATGCCAGCAATCTGACCACCAACCTCGTGCTGCAGTACACCCGGAATTTAGGAGAAAAACACAATTTCGACATGCTGGCCGGCCAGGGTTTTGAGAAATATTCCAACCGGAGCACCTATATAGAGGGGATCAACTTCCCCAGCGATGAGCTTCAGTATATCGCTTCCGCCGGTACGATCCGGGCGGCTTCCTCTTACGCTCTCGACAGGGTGCTGAACTCCTGGTTCGGGCAGTTCAAATATTCTTACGAATACAAATACATCTTTACCCTGACGGCGCGGGCTGACGGGTCTTCCAAATTCGGCGAAAACAACCACTACGGGTATTTCCCGGCTGCTTCGGTTGCCTGGCGGATATCGGAAGAGCCCTTTATGAACAACGTCTCCTGGATCGACGAGTTGAAGCTCAGGGCCAGTTTTGGCCTGACGGGGAACGACGGCATCGGCGACTTTGCTTCCCTCGGTCTTTACGGGGCGGGTTATAATTATGGAGGAAACTCCGGGATCGCCCCGAGCCAATTGCCCAACCCGGACCTCAAATGGGAAACCTCGACGCAAACCGGCCTGGGCTTCGACCTGGCGACGTTCAACAACAGGGTCAGCCTGAATGTCGACGTGTATTACAACCATACCAGAGACCTGCTGTTGGAGCGGCCGATTCCCTCCTCCTCGGGATTCTATTCCATTTCGTCCAACATCGGGCAGCTGGAAAACAAAGGGCTCGAAGTGGTTTTGAACACCTTGAACTTCGACGGGGACTTTAGCTGGACCTCCGCCCTGACCTACGCGATGAACCGCAACAAAGTGCTCAGCCTGTACGAAGATCAGCCGATCGACGACCTGGGGCGCGGCGGGAACCGCGTGGAAGTGGGCGAACCCATCGGCATTTTCTACGGATATGATTGCCTGGGGGTCGATCCCACCACCGGTAACCTGGTTTATGACGACGTCAACGGCGACGGCACGATCACCTCCGACGACCGCATCAAGATCGGAAATCCCAACCCGGATTTCACCGCAGGATTTACCAATGCGTTCAGTTACAAGAATTTCGAGCTATCCATTTTCCTCCAGGGGGTATATGGAAACGAAATCTTTAACGGCACCCTGATCTATCTCGAGTCGGGATCCGGCGAAGACAACCAGACCAAACGAATGGTCGGCCGCTGGAAAAAACCCGGCGACATTACGCAGTTTCCAAGGGTAGGCGATACCTTCATATCTTCCAGGTTCATCGAAGACGGGTCCTTCCTGCGGATTAGGAATATCACGCTGAGTTATGATTTCGGCAAGGACTGGATCGGAAAGGCCGGCATGAAATCGGCAAGGATCTACGCCACGGTGCAGAACCTGTATACCTTTACCAACTACTCCGGGATGGACCCCGAGGTCAACTACTACGGCGGTTCCAGCAATCTCATCATCGGAACCGATTTCTTCACTTATCCCCAATCGCGTACGTATCTGCTTGGTTTAAATTTCCTTTTTTAATCTAAAATGGCGAACACCATGATAAAGCTGTTATATATTCCGCTATTGAGCCTGCTCGCCATCTCCTGCACCAAGTTGCTGGATGTCCAACCCGCTCAATCGATCTCCACCGAACAGGCCATCAAAGACAAGGAAGGGGTGGAAAAGGCCATCACGGGGGCCTATTATTCATTGCACGATGTGGGCAACTATGGCCGCAACCGCGTGATCGCCGGTGACCTGGCCGCCGACAATCTGGATTGGACCGGCACGACCCGCGACTACCAGCAGGTAGGCGAAAACCTGATCGCGGCCGACAACGGGATCATCGAAGGCATCTGGGCTTCCAACTACGATTGCATCAACCGGGTCAACAACGTCCTGGACCGTATCGAAGGCATCGAGATGACGGAGGGAGATCGCAATACCTTTACAGGCGATGCCCTGTTCCTCCGCGCATTGTCCCATTTCAACCTGTTGTCCTTCTACGGCGGAGTGCCCATCAAGACCAGGCCGACAACCGATCTCAGCTCCATCAACCAGGCGCGCAACAGCGCGGCGGAAGTGTACGAACAGATCGTAGGCGACCTGCTCGAGGCCGAGAGTCTCCTGCCGGAAACCAGGGCGCTCGGATGGGCCAGTTCATACAGCGCAACGGCTCTGCTGGCACGGGTTTATCTGTCGCGTTTCCATTCGGCCGGCGACCCCGCATTTGCCGCCCTGGCCGTCGAAAAGGCCGGCAAGGTGATCGGGGACGGGAAATATGCCCTTGCAACGGCCTATGAGGATCTTTTCGCAGGGAATGTGACCGAATCGATTTTCGAAGTGATCTTCGACGCGCAGAACTACAACCGCCTGGCGCAATATTTCCTGCCGGTCAGTCTGACGGGCCGAGGCGAGGTTTCGCCAGCCGCTGATTTCGTGTTGGAATTCCAGTCCTCCGACACCCTTCGCTTTGCCTCCTCCGTGGCCTTCGATGAAAACACCCAGCCTTATGCCTACAAATACAGGGATATCGTTTCGGGATCAGACAGGGTCTACGTGCTGAGGCTCGCCGAAATGTACCTGATCCGCGCCGAAGCGCTGGCCTATACCGACGGGAATATCGATGATATCCAATCCGATATTAATACGATCAGAGCGCGCGCCGGCCTTGACCCCACCGTCGCAGCCAGCATCCCCGAATTGAAGCTTGCGATTGAAAATGAACGCAGGCACGAATTTGCCTTTGAGGGCCATCGTTGGAGCGATCTGGTCAGGACCAAACGGGCCGCCGTCCTCCTCGGGATCGACGAGAAATTCACCCTCTTTCCCATACCTTTGAGCGAAATGCAGACGAATACGTTGATGAAGCAAAATGAAGGATATTAATGACTTTTTTAAATGCAATTGGATATGAAAAGAAATTTGGCAATAATTATCCTAATCATCTCCTCCCTGATCGGGTGCAAGAAAAAAGATTTGGGTACGCCGGCCGCCAGCACGGTCGCCAACTTCGAATATACTCTCAGCAACGATGGATATGCGCCGTGTGAGGTCACCTTTACGAACCTCTCGCTGAACGCCAAGGGTTACCTTTGGGATTTCGGAAACGGCCAGACCTCCGCGGATGAAAACCCCGTGGTCACTTATTCTGCGGCGGGGCTTTACGTGGTCAGGCTGACCTGTACACCGGCAAACGAAGTGTACTATAATCAACTTGTCAAAACCCTGGTCATCAACGTCAAGGATACGAATGCCGGCGCAACGCAGGTTTTGTATTTTACCTCGCGTGGCGTCCCCGGAAACGGTCATACGGTCATTTTGGACGACGGCCCCCCGCTGGTGCAGGATTTTGTGCCGCTCGACATGGACCGACCATACGGCATAACAGTTGATACAACCCACAGGAAAGTCTACGTCGCCGATTATTCCAACCAGATCATTTACCGCTTCGACCCCGATGGCAAAAACCCGGAGAAGATCCTCGACGCCAGCGTGCCGGGGCAGGAGATCGTCGGCGACGCTCAGGCCCTTTTCGTGCTAGGCGACAAGCTCTATTGGGGCCGGACGGGGGGAATCTACCGGTGCAATCTGGACGGAAGCGAACCGGAGGTATTCATCAATACGGGAGGCAATCCGCCGGAATATCCCATCGACATGCAGTATGATCCCGCAACAGAAAAGATCTACCTGGTCAACGACAAGACCGACTACAGCGGGGGCTTCTGGTCCGTCAATTTCGATGGCTCCGGCCTTACGGAGATCATTCCCGATGTGGACGGGACAGCCCTGGAGATGGATTTCACGAACGGCAAAGCCTACCTCGTCCTGTACGGATCGGCAGGTACGGTAGCGCCGGAAAACGGCATTTACCTCTGCAACCTGAACGGCAGCGGACTGACCAAGATCGGCGATTACGGCACAAAGGCCACATGGGGCATCACCATCGATTACCAGCGCAACAAATTATTCTGGGGGCACAAGATCTCCAACGCTGATCCGGACGGAAAGATCATCCGGGCCAATATGGACGGGACGGGTCCGGAGGATTGGATTACCGGGGTGAGCCCGCATGCGATGACCATCGCCTGGATCAAGCTTTAAGGACATCGCCTGCATGTGGTGGTGAGAAGGTTTAAAAGAGGGGTTGCCGCCTGTAGCTGGCAACCCCTCTTTTAGTTTTATTTTACAAGGGTCATTTTTCCGGTTTTCATCACATCCTCATACCTGAGGGTGTAATAGTAGAACCCGGCGGGAAGGTTAGCGGCGTTGAACTCCACCGCGTGTGGACCTGCTTCCTGGATTGCTTCTGCGAGGACGGCTATTTCGTTCCCGACCATGTCGTAAACCTTCAGAGAAACCTGGCCTTTTTGGGGCAATTGGTACGAAATCGTCGTAGCCTGTGCGAAGGGGTTGGGCTGATTTTGGCCGAGCTTGAGGCCAGCGACGGGAAGATCGCGGACGGAGGAGACGAGTCCATTGTATTTTAACGCGGCTTCTTCGATATTGGCCAGCATGGTTTGTTCGTCTGCGCCGAGGGCGAAGGCGTAATAGACGTCGAAAGACTCGGCCGGGTTCAGCGTTACAGGCGCCTGCGCGGTGATGGTCACCGGTCCGTCAACTGTGGTCGAAGCATAGAGGGGCTGGAGCGAACCATAGTTCATCCAGTTCCAGTAGCTCGTATCAACAGTGTAGTCCGAAAACCATTCAAAGGAATAAAGAGACGCCAGTGGGGCCGAGAGCAGTTTCAAACCCATATTGGTCTGCGCCCCTCTGTGAAAGCGGATGACTTCATCTGCGACGTTGTAGGAGACACTGTCAAACCCGTATTCCTGGTTGATATATGGGATAATGTCCAATCCTGCAAGGGCGTCTATGGGAGTCGCCTCGTTGTTTTTAATATTGAACTTGAGAAGGACATACCCGCCATTGTTCCATCCGTAGGCATTCAAGGAAACGATCACATCCGGGGCTGCGCCGGAAAAAGCGTTGTTGATCGAGCCGTAAACCTCGAAGTCGCTATGTTCAGGGTTTCCGACCAGTGCGGTCGGTTCTTCGACATCGGCGTCATTCCAGTAATCGAACACACTGGCAGAGCCGGTTCCCACCAGGATCGAAGCGCGATCCAACTGGAAGACGTCGTCGGGGGTAAACAGTTGAAGGGAGGCGTATTCACTTATTTCGACCGTGATCGCTCCCGTGCTGAAAGTGGCCTGGGAGAAAAGCTGGATAGTGAACAGGGACAGTGTTGTGGCAAGGAGTAAGTTTTTTTTCATAGAAAATGATTTTTTGATTGAAAAAATTGGTTCGGAGTTTGAGGAAAAGGTCGGTTGGAGCAAATATAGTAAATCTGCTTTTAAAACGCGCTCTTTGCCCCTGGGGTCGACAGGGCCGGGGCCGCCTCCCGAGATTTTCCGTATCTTTATACCGATTCGTTGGACAAAGTTGAAGATGGACTCGTTCAAATTTCAAGCAAGTTCAGCGACAATTTATCGCAGCAACATAATTTCTTTCACGCAGGTGTAATCACAAGTATTGTGTACAGCGCCTGCGGTTATGCTGCTTTGACGCTTGTGCCGGCCGACAAAGACGTATTGACGGTAGAGTTTAAAATTAACTTCCTAAAGCCTGGTAATACGACGAGGTTAATAGCAGTTGGTGAGGTAATTCAGTCTGGCATGAACACGGGTTTTGTGTTAGTAGGCGGACAGTTTACGGTTTCAAAAGCCCAGCAATGCCAAGCCCGCAACCCTTAGCGAAAAGCCCCAGGCGGCAGGCAATGCCATATAAATCCTTTCTTTGCCCTATTGAACTGACATGAAAACAAAATTTTTTTTCTTTTCGCTGGCAACCCTTTACATTTTGTCGGGTTGCGAAAAAGTTGAAAAAAATGACCCCTCGCCTCCTATTAAATGGGGTGTTTCTCCTGAATTTAATGCTTCTTTCTCAGAGCACTCATTCAACTATACTGAACGGATATAGGTTGTCATATGTCATATAGAACTTTCCTTTAAACTGGAAACCAAAACAAAAGCTAGTCCGGGATATGTATACGCTTACCAAGGCAATATCAATTTTGACGGGGCAATAGATAGGACCGGGAACAATTTTAACGGCACGTTTTACTTGCCATCAGATATCAATTTTGACAATTATTGACTGCAAGGAGCAGCGCTTCGAGGTCGCCACCTGCAGGTGACTGCAAACCCTTAGCGGTCATTGTTGGCCGAAAGTGAAACAGCAGACCACTCCCCTGACTTCCCAGACCTTTCAAAATATTTGAAAATAAATTTTGCGCAGTCAAATAACTGCATTACATTTGCAGTCACTTAACTGCATAAATGGAAGCTCGCAGAGACATATTTCAAGCAATTGCCGACCCGACACGGAGGGCTATTTTGAGTTTATTAGCTATTCAAGCAATGACACCGGGCGCCATTGCGGAAAACTTTGATTCCTCCAGACAGACTATTTCAAAGCATATTCAAATTTTGACTGAATGCCAACTTGTAAAGCAAGAGCAAAAAGGAAGAGAAATATATTATCACATTAATGTAAATAAGATAGATGAGATAGATAACTGGGTTAAGCAATTCAAAAAGATTTTGGAAACTCAGTTCACTCAACTCGACAAAGTGTTATTAACACTAAAAAACCAGGAAAATGAAAAATAATTTGCTATTTGATTTTACTATTGACAAAGCAGCCAAAACGGTATACATAACCAGAGAATTTGCTGCCGACCTTTCACTGGTATGGGATGCTTTTACCAAACCAGAAATTCTTGACCAATGGGTGGCGCCTAAGCCATGGGCGTCAAAGACAAAATTTATGGACTTCAGGGTTGGTGGACGAAGATTCTATGCGATGGTAAGCCCGGAAGGACAAGAGCGTTGGTCAATTCAGGAATACACGTCCATTACTCCAAAGACGAATTTTAAAATGTTTAATGCTTTTGCGGACAAAGATGAAAACCCTGAATTACCGGGTTCTGATTGGGATTACACTTTTAGCGAACAGAACGGAAAGACAACAGTGCGTATTACCATTTATAATGAATCTCTTGCCCGTTTGGAGAAGATGGTTGAAATGGGCTTCAAAGAAGGATTCACTATGAGCATGAGCAACCTGGAAAATCTATTGACAACTATCTCTAAAAAATGACCGGATTACAAAATGTTCACAAATTTCACCGCAAAGAATTGGAATAAGTATGAACGTACAAGAACAAATCAAGGAGTATATTACTCGCCAACCTGAACCCAAACGTATGGGAAAAACCTAGGCAAGGCGAGTGTAAGCGGGTATTGCATCAGGTTCAAAACGCTGAAAGATATAAACATTGATATCCTTGAAGCGGCAATACAACGAACCGTTAATAGCACTTACCAGTAATAAAGTTTTGTATCTTTAACCAACCTTTTGTAGGATATACAGTTGAGCTGTTCAAGAAATGAAAATTGGATTAGGGCAACAATAATCGGACTGCACCTGAATATATTAGTATATAGCAACCCACATCAGACAAGTAAAACAAATTCGTGATAAAATGAACAGACAAAGAAAAAATGCGACATTGACAGGATACTTACTTATCCTGATGGCTGTAGTAGCAGGATTTTCTATTGGTTACGCTTTCCCAAAATTCTTTGATGTAAATCAGCTTGAGAACACACATAGCAATTTGTCAGGGAACTTGCAACTTTACCTTTCGATGCTGATTGGAATTGTCTTGATAATCATTTTAGACATTTTGGTTTCGTGGACTATTTATCAGTTTTTTAAAGCCGACAACAAGAAAATTGCCATAATATCTTTTATTCTGAGAATATTCTATACCGCTATTTTTGGAGTAGCCACTTATTTTTGATCGCGAATCTAGGGCAAGAGAGCAATAACGAATTATTAAACAGCAATTTTAATTCATTTGAAACGGTATGGGCTTTTGGGTTGATTGTATTTGGCTTACATTTATTAGCCGTAGGAATACTTATGAAGATTCATAGAAATATCCCAAAAGTACTTTGGATTTTGACACTAATAGCAGGGATTTCTTATGTTGTGGTTCATATTTTAAAATCAATGCTCCCGCAATTATCAGAATTTACTGGAACATTGAACAATGTACTTGCTCTACCGATGGCACTTGGAGAGCTTGGACTTGCAATATGGTTGATAATAAAAGGAGGAAAACCAAAAGCATAAAAAACGCCTAACCGCTAACCGCATTGAGAATTTTAACCATACAATTAAAACAACCCTCAATGAAAAAGTATTTTCTTCTACTCTCCACGGTCACTTTCCTAACCTCCCTGGAAACAAGCGCCCAATGCCCAATAACTATTCATTTTAGTACGCAAGCACAAATTGATGAATTCCCTACCAGTTTCCCAGCTTGCACACAATTACCTTATTGGGTTGTCATTCAGGGAGCGGATATTACAAACCTGGATGGCTTGTCTCAAATCACATCCATCGCGGCAGACCTTGAAATTAGTTACAACGATGCATTGACCTCCCTCGCGGGATTGGACAATCTCACCACTGTCGCCGGAGAAGTTTCCATTGATTTCAATGCTGCCTTGACGTCCCTCTCGGGTTTGGACAATATAGACCCTACCGCAATAACCTACTTGTACATACAAAACTCGGGTTTGCTCTCCACCTGCTGATGTGCAGAGCATTTGTGATTATCTGGCTATTCCGCTTAATCTTGCTGTTATTTGGGGCAATGCCACTGGATGTGCGACCAGGGAAGAGGTGGAGAGTGCATGTTTAGTGCCTGTAGGTGTGGTTGAAAGCGAGGAGGCGGCAATCTACCCCAATCCCACCAAAGGGATACTCGAAATAACAGGCCATGATATGGAGCATGGTACTTTCGTCGTGCTGGACGCAATCGGCAGAATAGTGAAAAAAGGTGATGTCCATGCCCGCCAGATAGATATGTCGGAGCTATTAAAAGGGATGTATTTTATCTGCCTGCACTGGAATAATCAAACGTTGGTGAAGCGTATTCTAAAAGAGTAGTCCGACATTCCCCAATCCCAAACCCGTAAACCCAATGCAGGGCGGCACGGGCGGGAGTGCAAAAGTTACAAAAAATGATAAAAAACATGAAAACAAAATTTTTTTTCTTTTCGCTGGCAACCCTTTACATTTTGTCGGGTTGCGAAAAAGTTGAAAAAACCGACCCCTCGCCTCCTATTAAATGGGGTGTTTCTCCTGAATTTAATGCTTCTTTTTCAGAGCACTCATTTAACTACATTGACGCAGATGTTTCAGAATTAACTTCTATCAAAAAACTCCAGGATAATAGTTTTATCTTGACCGGATTTTATTACCCATCTACGTCTTATACTTTACTAAAACTAAATAAATTCTTTTATTTAGAATGGATGCAAGATATCGAAGGAATGACCAGACAGGTGTTAGAATCTATGGATGGTGGATATATTTTGGCTGGCGCTAAAAGTCACGGAGGATCTTTAAATCATGATGGGTTTTTATGGAAAACCGATGTCAATGGAGAAAAGGAATGGGAAAATTACATAGGAACAACACTTGACGACGAGCATATAACAACCTTCATCCCGACCTCTGATAATGGATATCTCTTGACGGGAGGTATCACCCAAAACGACCCAGATTCACAAAGTGATCTTTTTATTGCAAAAGTCAATGGATCCGGAATTGAAAGTTGGTCTAAAGTAATTGAGCTTCCCGGGGATAATTGGGGTTGGTCGATTGTGGAAGTCGTCGACGAAGGATTTGTCGTATTAGGAACTTCTTCAAATAGCACCGGTAGTAATAGTGAAGCCGAATTGTTATTGGTTAAAATTAATAATGATGGAGATGTGCTATGGTCAAAATCATTTGGTTCCATATTAAGCGGATATTACAATAAAATAATAACGTCAAATGAGGGTGGGTTTGCCATCACGGCGACGAGTCTTGCAGACGAAGCATATTATAATATTTTATTGTTCAAGGTGGATGAAGAAGGGAATCTCGATTGGACTGCAGTATTAGGTTCCGATGAAGAAGACTTAAATCATTCTATTATCCAGGCAAATAATGGCGACTATGTGATCCTTGGTGAAACTCGAAAGCATCTCGATGAACCAATAATTGGAGCTGAAATTGTGGACATCATATTAATTCGGACCAACCCGTTAGGAGAAGTAAAATGGATGAAAAATATGGTAGTACGATTCTAAATGACGTAGGACTAGATATTATAAAAACAGATGAAGATGATTTTATCATTTGTGGTTACTCTGGAAAGTTGCAAAATTTTGAACATTACTACTGGCCCCTGATACTACATACTGACGCAGAAGGGAAGCCTAAATAAAGATACTAGCTACCCGCCCATTGGCGGGCCGAGGTCCGCTACTTGGCAAAAAGGACTTGACTCCTTCCCGCTTCCGTATTATCTTCGTATGAAGATGCGCCAACGGCTACTGGTAGCTCCAAATTAATTGTAACTTTAAACAACATTACCTGATTTAAAAATTTAACAATCATGGCAGAAATAAAAAACAAAACAAACTAACGTAGACGTTCGCGAATTTATCAACTCCTTTGCCGATACCGAACAAAAACGCAAGGATAGTTTTGAATTACTGACGCTAATGCAGGATTTAACAGGTCATGAGCCCAAAATGTGGGGACCGACCATGATCGGATTTGGAAGCTATCACTACAAGTCCGATAGAAGCAGGCAGGAAGGAGACTGGCCACTTGTTGGCTTTTCGCCTCGCAAAGCAGCCATTTCACTTTACGTATACACAGGAAGTGATCAACACGAGCATTTACTAAAAAACCTCGGAAGTTTAAAATGGGCAAAGCCTGCATTTACGTTAAAAAACTTTCAGACATAGACCAAAATGAACTGAAAAATCTAATCAAGGAAACTATAAATTTTTTAGAATCAAAATATGGAAAATCGAATAAAAAAAGCTATGCATAACAGCACATTTGCCCAACGTTAGCGATAGTTTCAACAACGATACAGTGAAAGCATATACGACATTTATATTTGGACTTTTATTATCGGCTGCGCTCCTGGGGCAGACAGAAAAGAGAAAACTTAGAAATAACTCATTTAGCGGGTGACTTTTATGTATTTACAACTTATAGAGAATTCAAAGGAACACCTTTTCCTGCTAACGGACTTTATTTTGTAACTGACAATGGCGTTGTAATGGTTGACACCCCTTGGGACACGACACAATTCCAACCTTTACTTGACAGTATCAAAGTTAAGCATAACAAAAATGTTGTGTTGTGCATTGCGACACATTCACACGAGGACAGGACGGGCGGACTTGACTATTACAAAGAAAAAGGGATTAAAACATTTACCACTAAACAAACTGACCTTATTTGTAAAGAAAGAAATGAAAAACAAGCAGCATTTTTAATACTTAAAGACACCGTTTTACAGTTGGACAATATTCATTTCAAACTTATTATGGCGGAGCAGGGCACGCACCTGACAACATTGTTTTATGGTTTGCTAAGGACAAACTTCTTTATGGTGGTTGTTTAGTGAAAGTATTGAAGCTGCTGACCTTGGTTATCTTGGTGACGCAGACACAAAACAATGGACAAAAACAATTAAAACCATAAAGAAAAAATTTGGCAAACCAACTTGTAATTCCTGGACATCAGGACTGGACAAATAATAACTCATTAGAACATACATTGAAATTGTTACGACAATACGGAAAGAAAAACTACCGCTAACATCAGTTGGCAATATATTTGGCTGACGTACTTCTATGAAAACGTTTGTGCCATAGCGACAACTCCACTATTTACGATATTCGATAAAATATGGAAATCATTATACATCATAGCATTTCTGACTATATAAAACCCTCGGATTATCCTTTGAAAAAGAAATAGATTTTACTATTCTTAGTATTCCCGATATCCATCCTCAAATCCCGTATAAATCGCCCAATTTAAGGGCAGACTACTTCTCTTTCATTTTAACAATAGAAGGCTCAGGGGTTTATTATCTCGATGACAACAAATTTTCCTTTCGGTTCCGGTACTATTTACTTTACGAATCCGGGGCATATTAAATCTTACGAATTAAATGAATCAAAAGAGGCTTTCATCATAACCTTGAACGAAAATTTTCTGCGGAGAAACGTACATCCGGGAAATTTTCGGGGAATTTCCTTTCCTGTTGGCTGAAATAGCCCCTCAATAAAACCATCTCAAGGTGATTTCGAAGAATTTCTTATTTCTTTATAAGCAAATATTAGCGAATTCAGCAAAGATTCTAAATGCAAAAACAAAATTATAGGAAATCTTTTTCTGATTTTGCTTTTAAAAATAAAGGAAAAATTTTGGTTCAACTATAATCCGATTGACGAAGGAAACAGGAACTCTCAAATTGTTACCTCATTCAAGCAGTTATTGGAATCGGAGTCTAAGAAAGTTGTGGAAAGGAAGCAAAACGATAATAAATTGTAAGTTCAGTCTTTTTGCCGAAAAATTGAATTTGCATCTAATTATTTGAACTCGGTAATAAAAAGTAAAACCGGCAAAACGGTGAATGATTGGATTTCAAACGTACGGTCTTTGGTTTCCAAATCCCTTTTAATAGCACCTCCTACTCCTCAAAGGAAATAGCCTATAAATTGGGCTTTAGCGAACCAACCATTTTAGCCGTTTTTTCAAAAAGCATACCCATCTTACCCCAGTCAGTACCTTTAGGAAATCGAGTAAGCATAGTTAATGAACCTTTGAAATTGGTCATTTCTCGTTTGATTGAGGTTGTAGGATGACTCTGCTACCTCAGCTTTGTATTATAACTTTTAAAACACAAAGCAAAGGGAAAACAATTGACGGAAAAAACACAGACCTCAAGAAATGGCATAGGCATGCCTCTCGTGGGATTTGGCACATACCAGTTATCGATGACAGGCCGAATTGTCTGTAATAGAGGCACTTAAAGTAGGATTTAGACATATTGATTCAGCCGGGGGCTATAATAATAGAAGAAGGGCCGGGAAAGGCATAAAGGCAGCCGGAGTTGCCCGGGGAGGAAAATTTTTTGTAACCACAAAACTTTTTCCTGGATTTAAACCAGTGGGGCACCGGAAAAACTACGATCAGACCATTGAAACTTGTAAAATCAGCTCCAACAACTTCAGCTTGACTATGGTGACTTTACTTATACATGCTCCACTGGCAGAACTCAGGCTGGAACAGTGGGGCTTGGTAGGTAGAACTAAAAAAAATGGGGCTGACCAGGCATATTGGAGTCTCCAACTATAATGAAGAGAGAATTAAAGAGATGATCGATGCCGGCCTTCCTAAACCTGAGGCAAACCAGGTCGAATTCATCCCATTTGCGCGCAGGTTGGTTTACCCGTTACATGAAAGAAAATTCAATTGCGCTCCCATAGCCTATAGCTCACTTGCTCCTCTCTCGACCTGGCGAGCTGAGGAAGGTCAAGGCGGTGAAGTTCTTTCCGATATAAAAAAGAATGCCAATTAGTTACTAAAGAGATTGCCGCTAAACTTAGAGTATCGGAAGCCAAATTGTTATTGAGGTGGGTTGCACGGGTATGTGTTTGACAAGAAGCGTGGCCCGCATTCGTGAAAATTTTAATGTATTTGGTTTCGAAATTCCCAGCAGTGATATGGAACGTTTGAACCAGCTAAACCAAAATCAGCCAATTGCATGGGCGGCTAATGGACTCAATCCGATGGAAGCAGCCCCAATTCTCAAATAATACCAATTTAAAATCAATGAAAAAGAAAAATAGGAAACATAGTTTCAAGTTTTCCCAATCGGGTTAGGAACAATGGGGATGTCCGACTTTATGGAAACCAATGAGGAACAATCAATCTTTACCATTCACAAAGCGGTGAGTTGGGTGTCGATTTCTTTGATACCGCCGATATGTACGGCAGCGGGCATAATGAAGATTGCTCGGCAAGGCATTAAAAGGCAAAAGTTGACGCGATAACCCTTGCAACAAAATTTGCAAATATGCGGGACCAATGGTAAGATTTTCGGGCATCAACGAGTAAACCGGAATAATATAATAAACAAGCCTGCGAAGACCAGCTTAAAAAGGTTGGGCATCGATACCATTAACTTGTATTTCTACTACAGGGTCGCACCCCAAAGCACCTATCGAGGAAACCGTAGGCGCCATGGCTAGAACTTGTCAAAGAGAGGGAAAGTCAGTTATATCGGCCTTTCCGGAAGTTAAAGGCGAACCTTAAAGGGCCATGCTGTTCATCCCATTTCTGCGAAGTCCAGTCGGGTCTGCGCATCTGGACAAAGGGACGAATAATGCAAAACATGAAAGAATGCCGTGAATTAGATTGTTTTCTACCGTTGCCTATAGTCCGCTT
>JADJBL010000034.1 GCA_016703765.1 Saprospirales bacterium | reverse complement strand
GCAGCGCCCGGAAGATGATGAATTCGGCGGTGTTCGGACAAATCATTATTCTCATCGTCTATTTGCCGATCCTCAGTTTGCAAGGGGTGGAGGGGAAAATGTTCCGGCCCATGGCCCAAACGGTGGGCTTCGCTATCCTGGGCGCCCTGCTGCTCTCGCTGACCTATATCCCCATGATGTCGGCCCTGTTTTTACCAAAAAAAATAAAGCAGGGAAAAAATATATCCGAACGGATCATGGCCTTTTTTCAGCGGATCTACAGCCCCGTCATTCATTGGGCGATCCGCTTCAAGTACGCCGTCATCGCCGCCGCCGTGGGCTTGTTCGTCCTCAGCGTCTGGCTGTTTGGCAGGCTGGGCGGCGAGTTCATCCCGCAGTTGGAGGAGGGCGATTTCGCCTTTCACTGCATCCTTCCGATGGGCTCTTCGCTGTCGCAAAGCATAGAAACCTCCATGCAGGCGGAGCGCTTGCTGATGGAGTTTCCCGAAGTAAAGATGATCGTCGGCAAAACCGGCAGCGCAGAGGTGCCTACCGATCCCATGCCTCCGGAGGCGACGGACATGATGATCATTCTGGAAAACAAAAAGGAATGGCCGGTCCCGGGGAGTTACGAGCAATTGTCGGCGCGGATGATGGAAAAGCTGGAAGCCATACCCGGCATTTTCTTCGAGCCGAACCAACCCATCCAGATGCGTTTCAACGAGCTGATGACCGGCATCCGGCAGGATGTAGCGGTGAAGATCTTCGGGGTGGACATCGATACCCTCGCCGCGCTTGCCCCGAAGGTGGCGCAACTGGTGCAAGGCGTGAAGGGCGCAAGCCCGCCACAGATCGAACAGACTGTTGGGCTGCCTCAGATCACCATCCGCTACGACCGGCGCCGCATGGCCAACTACGGCATCAGCATCGAGGAGGTGAACCACACCGTCAGTACCGCCTTTGCGGGCGAGAAGGCCGGTGTGGTCTTTGAAAACGAGCGAAAATTCGATCTGGTCGTTCGCCTCGACAGCGCGCACGGGTTTCCATCAAAGATGAGCGGGTTGTTCGTCCCCACCCGGCGGGCTATCAGATCCCCCTCAGCCAGGTGGCCCTGCGGATTTCAGGCAGGGTCCCGCACAGATCAGCCGACGACGGGCAGGCGGCGCATCGTGGTGGGCTTCAACGTGCAGGGCGGGACGTCCAATCGGTCGTCGAAGAGATTCGCGGGAAGCTCGACCAGTCGCTGAACCTGCCACCTGGGTATTACTACACCTTCGGGGGCGCCTTTGAAAACCTCGAAAAAGCCAATGCCCGTCTGAGGGTGGCTGTGCCGGGGGCGCTGATCCTCATTTTCGCCATGTTGTATTTCACCTTTCACTCGTTCAAGCATGCCGCGTTGATCTTCACCGCTATTCCGATGTCGGCCATCGGCGGGGTGTTTGCCCTGCTATTGAGGGGTATGCCGTTCAGCATTTCTGCTGGGGTGGGCTTTATCGCCCTTTTCGGGGTAGCGGTGCTCAACGGGATCGTGCTCATCGCCACGTTCAACCAGTTGAAAAGCGAGGGGATGGAGGATGTGGTGGAGCGCGTGCTGGAGGGCCTGAAGATCCGCCTCCGCCCGGTGTTGATGACGGCGATCGTGGCTTCTCTGGGCTTCCTGCCCATGGCGCTTCCACGGGAGCGGGGCGGAGGTAAAAGCCCCTGGCCACCGTGGTGATTGGAGGCCTGGTCTCCGCCACCTTCCTGACCCTGGTGGCGCTGCCGTTGCTCTACATTATTTTCAGCAATCAGGGCAGGCGCGGGGGCAAAACACCCGTGGTTGCAGCACTTTTGTCCCTGTGCGTATTTTGGATGCCCCAGGCGGAGGGACAAAGCCCTATCAGGATCGGTCTTCCGGATGCCATCGAGATCGCCATGCAACATAACCTGCAATTGCAGGCCGATCAACTGAAATCGACCAGTCCAGAGCCTTGACGGGGACCTGGTTCGACCTGCCCAAGACGGGTATCTTCATCGAAAACGAGGACTTTTCTCCGGTGGATAAAAAAACGGATTCTGAAGATCGGCCTGTCTCAAAATTTCGAATTGCCCGTCGTGTACAAAAAGCAGGCGCGAGTTGCTTCAAAAACAGTTGCAATTGGGGGAAAGCAGGATCGCTGTGACGCAGGCGGCCCTGAAGCGCGATGTTCGCGCTTCTTACTACAGGCTTTGGTATCTGGAAGAAAAGCGGCAGCTATACCTCAGGCTCGACAGCCTGTATTCAGGTCTTGCCGAAGCCGCCGCCGTGCGGGTCAGGGCTGGGGAGAGCAACGGACTGGATCAAGTGGCCGCCTCTGCCCGCGTGGAGGAAGTAAGAATGCAGGGTCGGCAACTGGAAAACGACCTGGCCATAGAGCAGCAGACCCTCATGCGCCTGCTTAATACGACGGAGGCCTACCTTCCGGAGCGCAAACCTCTTGAAAAAATGAACCTTAACCCGGTGGCATTGCTATCGCCCGGCCATCCGATCTTATCGCAGCAGGAACGGCAAATTGAGGTGGCCGAGGCCAGTGCCAGCCTTCAAAGGATGGCGCGGCTGCCGGAATTTTCTGGCCGGGTGTTCAGCCAACGGCTGTACGGCCTTGACCAGCCGGTGACGGGCTTTTCCTTTACCGTGGCCGTGCCGATCGCGGGAAAAAGCTTCAAAAAAGGGACCGAAGCTGCCCGCCTGGAGAGCGCTTTGCAGCAGCATCTGTTACTCCTGGAAACCCAAGACTTGCAAACTGCAATACGACAGTCCTTCGAGGTCCTGGCCAAAAGCGAGGAAGCGCTGCGATATTATGAAAAACGACCGGGCTGGAACAGGCAAACGAAATCATCGAAACTGCAGCGTTGGCTTACCGGGTGGGCGAGATCAGCTTTTCGGAGCTGTCGCAGTTCCTGGCCCAAGCCATCGGCATTCGCCAAAACCGGCTCGACGCCCTGAATGAGTACAATCAGGCGGTGGTTGAGTACCATTATTTTACCAATCAATAAGTTGAAGTTAGATGAAGACTCCCATTATTGTTTCTAGATCCTCACCTTCGGTCCCTTTTCCTGTACGGAGCACGCAGGAGACCACGACCACGACCACGACCGTGAAACCGAAGAGGCCGAAACGCGTCACGAGGAAGACGAAAATTCGGTCAGCCTGAGCCCCGTGCAAATGGAAAGCATCGGCCTGGAAAGCGGCCTTTTGGAACTGAAAAACCTGACCTCCAGCATCAAGGCCAGCGGATTTCTCAAAGTGCCGAACCAGAACAAGGCCACCGTGACCTCTCTATACAGTGGCGTGGTGAAAGACCTCCATGTCATGTCCGGGAGCACGGTGTCGAAAGGGCAGGTCATCGCGACCATTGTCAACCCCCAGTTCATCCAAATTCAGGAGGAATTTCTGGGGCTCGCCCCGAGGATCGAACTGGCGGAGTCGGAATACAAGCGCCAGCAGGAGCTTGGCGCTGGCAATGCAGGCACCTTGAAAAACCTCCAGACCGCCGAATCCGAACTAAAAGCCCTGCGCATTCGCAGCGCCTCCCTCGAACGGCAGCTTCAATTGATGGGCATAGATCCCAAGGGCCTCGCTCCGGGCAAACTGGCCTGGCAACTGGACATTAAAACCCCAATCGGCGGCTCGGTGGGCGAGGTATTGGTCAATATCGGCGCCAGCGTAGACGCCTCCACGCCCATCGCGGAGGTGGTGGACAACAGCCAGTTGCACCTCGACCTGTTTCTCTACGAAAAAGACCTGCTCTATATCGGCAAGGGCCAGACCGTAAACTTCATGTTGACCAACATTCCCGGCAAGACCTACTCGGCAGAGGTGTTTTCCGTAGGCACGACCTTCGAGAACGAGAGCAAGTCCATCGCAGTGCATTGCCTGGTGAAGGGGGATAAGCGCGGATTGATCGAAGGCATGAACGTCACGGCCCAGATCAGCGTGGATGAAGCGAAGGTTACGGCCCTTCCCGACGAGGCTTTCGTCAACCGGGAGGGCACGGACTATGTGTTCATTCAAAAAGACGAGACGGATTTTGAAAAGATCCCCGTAAAAAAAGGGGTGAGCGAGCTGGGCTTCACCGAGGTGACACTGCTGGGGGAGGTTCCGGAAGGAGCTAAATTCGTAGTGAAGGGCGCGTTTTTCCTGCTGGCCAAAATGACCAATGCAGGAGAGGCGCATCAGCACTAAAAATAACTCGCAAACCCAAACTGAAAGCCCGCCGTTTTCGCCGGCGGATTGCCGAGCAGGTCGGTGTCCCAGCGGTAGCGGTAGTTCGCCCTTAGCAAGGTATTGGGCGAAAAGCGAAGGCTGATACCCGAGAGCACGGAAACCAGGTGGTCGGAGATAGGATCGCCCGTTTCGTCAAAGGCGCCGACATTGTAATCCAGCGCTTCCAGGCGGAGGGCCAGGCTCAATTGCAGGTTTTTCCATTGGAACAGGTTTCCGTTCAGGATGGGGTAGATGAAATCGGCGTGGAAGCCCCATTGGGTTTGGCCAAATACAGGCCCGATGTCTTTGGGGGTTTCGATCTTTGCCAATGCGGCTTCTCCCAGCATTTGTCCTTTTCCAATAGAAAAATTATAATCGAAGGCGAACACCCACGCTGTCCGGCTTTCGTCGAGCCGCAATCCGTCTTTTTTGAAGGTGTTGTAATAGCCGGCGAAGGAAGAAATTCCCACCTCTCCGAGCTTTCTTTTTTTCACAGCCAGGCGCAGGGCGGCGGCCGGCGAGCCGTTGTTGTCCTGCCCGAAGCGCCCCTCGTTTTTGCCGGCGGGCAGGAAGGTTCGATTTTCGGTATTGTTCAGCACCCCGTCCTGCAATCCGTTGAGGAGGTAGGTCTCATAAGTCAGGGCCAGGCTGCCCACCGGGACCGTGCCGTGAAATCCGAAGCCGATATCGGAGTAGGTGGCAGGAATGATCGTCGTGGAGACCAGCGGCCGGTCCACGAAGTCCCACTTCGGGCTGTCGTGGTTTTGGTTGAAATAGCCGATCGGCACGAGTACGATCCCCGCCCGGAAGATCAGCGCCGGATTGAATTCAAAATCCAGCAACGCCGTCTCCAGAGCGATTTCCTCCACGCCGTGTTCGAACTCCAGCTCCGAAATAAAGCGGATGCGCTCCTTGAGGGTGGAATACAGGAAGATATTGAAGCGTCGCATTTCCATGGAAAACCCGTCGGATATGCCGTCGGTGGCGAAGTAGTTGGTATTGGCTTCGACGTAGCCGCCGACCGCCGCGGCCAGGCTTCCTCTTTCGCCTTGCAAAATAAAGGGGCGCTGGTACACGGCGTCCTTGTTGGGCGCGTCGATGCTATCGGCTTCCTGGGCTGCTGCGCTAACCAGGAGGAGGAGGAAGGGGAGGAGGAGGATTAATTTTTTCATAAGCTAAAAAATATAGATGTTTTGATCATCGCTCAACACCGAAAACCGCCGCAGGGGCAGCTCCGCCGGGCTTTCCAGCACCTCCCCGGTTTTGTCGAACACGCTGCCGTGGCAGGGGCAGTGCAATTCCCGTCCTACCGGACGCAGCTCGCAGCCGCGGTGGGTGCATTGCAGGAGCAGGGCCGAATATTCGCCGTTTTCCAGGCGGCATAAATAAACCGGAGCGGGAAGGCCTGCGGGCTGGATCACCACGTATGGATGCTCCGCCAGATCGGATTTTTTCACCACGATTTTCTCCCCTTCGATCACGTGGGGAATGTAGGCAACCGCCTTACAGGATTGCAAAAACGAGAGGACGATCCCGACGCCCGCGGCCATGGCGATGCTTTCCAGAAATTCTTTTCGGTCCATGTGAAATGGGTTTAGAGGCTCTCCAAAAATGCGATAAGGGCTACTTTATCCGTCGCCGAAAGCTGGAGGTAGGCCTCCTTGCTCCCTTCCGCCTCCCCGCCGTGCAGCAGGATGGCCTCTTCGATGCTCCTCGCCCTGCCGTCGTGCAGCAGGTAGTACTCGCCGCCCTGGGCATCGCGCGACAAGCCCAGACCCCAGAGCGGCGGGGTGCGCCATTCGTAGCTTTCGGCGTTGCCCTCCGTATAGCCGTTATCCAGCGCCTGGCCCATGTCGTGGAGCAGGAGATCGGTGTAGGGGTGAAACTCCTTTTGCGAAAGCACTGCGATGTCGCTCAGGGCGGTTTTCAGGGTGGGGATATGGCACTTGCCGCATTGCACATCGAGGAATAACTGCTTGCCTTGTACAATCTGGGGATCGTCCTGGTTTCTCGGCAAGGGCGCCTTGAGGGTGCGCAGGTAAAAAACCACGCTGTGGATGGTCGATGCGGGAATCTCGGGGTCGGCGACCGGGTCGGTGGGGTGATTGGCGATGGCGTAGTTGATCGGGTCCACCATGTCGAAATCGGAGGTGATACCCATATCCTGTTTGTAGGCGTTGACGGTTTGGTGCAGCAGATCAATCGCCGCCGCCTTTTTGCCAAAGCGGCCGATGAATCTCCCCTGGCCATCCTGGAGATGAATGGAGCTTGGCGTAAAGTAATTGGGAGGATAGATCAGGCTCACCTTGCCGGAAATGCCGTCTCCGTTTGCATCGTTTGGGTCGTGCAGAAGAAGTAAGGTTTGGTCGGACACGGCGGCGAGTAAACCTAACCCTGTGACCGCCGGAGCCGTAAACTGGCTGAAGCGGTTGGCCTGAGCCGGCAACTCCTCGGCCGGGAATCCCGGAATGGCGCGGTTTTGCAGTTGCGGCCCTCCATATTCACTCAGGTGGTCGAACTCTTGCCCAATAATACCTCGGCCAAAGCGGGTCAGGGTGGTGGAGGGATGCCCTTTTCCGTCGCCCGCATGGCAGCCGGCGCAGGAGTTGGCGACGAAATACGGCCCCAGGCCGGTCTGTGGACTGAACACCTCCGAGAAGCCCACATCGCCGGTCAGGAAAATTTGGCGTTGTGCCGACGTGAGGCCTTCCATGGGTCCGTCGAGCACTTCGTTCTCCGCCGGTTCGGGCGGCAGCAGTTTTTCGCAGGAAAGAAAGAGGGAAAGGCAAAGGAGGGTGAGGAAGACGGAGTATTTTTTCATTGGCTGGGGTATGTTAATTTTTGAAACCAATATTTAGGCTAGCCTAAATTTAAATCAAAGGTATGCAAAAACTATAATACCATGCAACGCTAAAATTATTTTGCTGAAAAATTATTTGGAAATCATAAAACCGCGAAGGCGCAAAGAACGCAAAGAGGACGGGAACACTCTTTGCGTTCTTTGCGCCTTCGCGGTTAAAATTTTTTGGAATGGATTCGCAGTCAGTATATTCACGGAATTAACCGGACTGATTACCAACATGGCAGATACCAAGCTCGCAGAAGTGGCAAAATTGTTCCTCAAACTCGGCTTCATCTCCTTTGGAGGACCGGCGGCGCATATCGCCATGATGGAGGACGAGGTGGTGAAAAAGCGGCAATGGATGAGCCACGAGCATTTTCTGGATCTGGTGGGGGCCACCAACCTGATCCCTGGGCCGAACTCCACCGAGATGACGATGCACTGCGGGCAGGAGCAAGCGGGCTGGAAGGGCCTGGTGGTGGCAGGGCTGAGTTTTATCGTACCCGCTGTACTGATTACCGGTCTGATTGCCTGGGCTTATCAAAAATACGGGCAGTTGCCCGCGGTGGAGCCATTTATCTACGGCATCAAGCCCGCCGTGATCGCGATCATCATTTCCGCTTTGATTTCTTTGGGAAAAAAGGCCCTGAAAAATGCCGAGCTATGGGTGTTGGGCGCCGCAACGCTTATCCTGAGTCTGTTTGGCGTGAATGAAATTATCGCCCTCTTTGGGTGCGGCCTTGCCGGATTGCTATACTATTTTTTAAAAAAGAGGTCCCATACCGTTCAGGGTGTCTTCCCCGTCCTGTTTCTATTCAGCGTTGCGAAGCTGAGCAAACTGGGGTTATTTTTGATATTTCTGAAAATCGGGGCCTTGCTGTACGGCAGCGGCTACGTGCTCTACGCCTTCCTCGACGCAGAATTGGTGGCCAAGGGCCTGCTCAGTCGTCAGGAGTTGATGGATGCCGTGGCGGTGGGGCAGTTCACGCCCGGTCCGGTGCTCTCCACCGCCACCTTCATCGGTTGGCAGTTGAACGGACCCTGGGGTGCGTTGCTGGCTACGGCGGGGGTGTTTTTGCCTTCGTTCCTGTTTGTCGCCCTGCTCAATCCCCTCATTCCGCGACTGCGGAAATCGAAAATGATGTCTGCTTTTCTCGACGCGGTGAACGTCGCAGCCGTGGCCGTCATTGCCGCCGTCTGCATAGAAATGGGCAGGGAAACGCTGACGGATTGGCGGGGGATCGCCATTGCCGCCATTAGTCTGGCCGTCACTTTCGGGTTTAAAAAGCTGAACAGCGCCTTCATCGTGTTGGGCGGAGCGGCGCTGGGCTATCTATTTTGGTGGCTCGGCTGAGATCCCCAACAGCGCGCTTACGTGAATTTCGGCATCGGGTCCGGGCAAGGCCAGCCATTGGTCCTTTTGGACGATGGTCTTGCGCAGATAGCCCTTTGCGCCGGGAAGCTGGTATTGTTCTACGCATTGGTCCCGGAGGTTCAGGATCCAATACTCCGGGATGCCGAATTCGGCGTAGAGAAGGGCTTTGATCTTGCGGTCGTAGGGGAGGGAGGTGTCGGCGACTTCAATGACCAAAAGGATATCTTTTGGGCTGGGCGGCTGGCTTTGTTTAAGTCACCTTTCCATTTCAGCAAGGCGATATCCGGTTCGGGCGCCGAAAAATTGTCTAAAGGAAAGGTCGATTGCAACCATACAAAATGTTGTTCATCGCATAATTTGATGAGCAATTTGGCAATGCGGTTCCCACCGCTACCCCGTGTTTAAAACCCATTGGACTCATCTCGATCAGTTCTCCGCGGATCAGTTCCAGGTGGTTGTCATGAGGCAAAATGCCTGTATCGACCATTTGCAGAACTTCGTCCACTGTCCACAATTTTTTCATCACATCGAGGGCCATTTGAAAACTTTTGCGAAAGATACGGGGAAATAGAGGAGGAGGCAAGACAAAAGAGATGGCAAAACTTACCCACATTTTTAGACAAATAATACCCCGATAACAAGGGTTTTCCTTACCTTTTACGTTCGAAAAACCCATCCTTCAAACCAAAAAACTGTTATTATGGAAACCCTCGAAATCGTCATCGGCCTGATTTTCATCTTTTTATTGTTGAGTTTATTCGCTACTACCGTGCAGGAATTGCTCTCGTCCCTGATAGCGTTGAGGGGGAAGATCCTGCTCAAGGCAGTTACCCAATTGTTGGAAGTGGACACCGCCGAAGGCGTAGGCCGGGCAGCGAACAGCGAACTGGCGAAGGCCTTCAAGGAAAAGGTCAAAAGCTCCAAGGTCTACCAGAAATACAGCGGCAAGTTTATGGGTCTCAAACAATTGCCTTCCTACCTGACCGCCGACCAGGTGACGGCCCTCATCTCCGAACTGATGGAAAAAGAGGCCGCCGAGCAGGAACAGGCACCCACGGCCCGCGGGATGGCGGCCGAACCGGTCGCTCCGCCCATGCTGACCAATATGCGCCAAAAAGACCTGCAGCGCAACCTGAGCGTGATCTTGCAGGGAGGCCAGAAAATGGATACGACCGTGCGTTCGAGGGGCATCTTCGAACAACCCCAGCAATCGGAGGAGGAATTAGCCAGCGCCGAAACCATGGTCGATAAGGCCAAAGCCGCCTTCAAAAAGCAATACGACGAGATCATGGACCGCGCCACCGGCTGGTACAAAAAGGCCGTTCAGGCCTGGTTGCTGGCGGTTGGCCTGCTCATCGCCATCAGCTTCGACGCCGACACCTTCAAGATCTGGAACAACCTGACCCACAATCCCGAATCCCGCAATGAGTTGCTCGCCCTGGCGACCAATTTTGTAGACGAGGGCAAAATGGATACCTATACCGCCACCCCGGACAGCACTTCGACCGATACCATGGGCACCCTGGGCAACCAAACCAGGCTGAAGGGCCTGGTGGACAGCCTCTTGTACAACGAGATCAACAAAGTGCCGGCGCCTCTGGGCCTTGGCTGGGACGCCTCCCTGTCGCAGCAACTCCAGAATTCGCGTTATGCGGAGGGCAATTCCATGCTCTTTTTCATCCGGAAATTCTTCGGCTGGTTAATCACGGCTCTGGCCATCTCTTTAGGCGCGCCGTTCTGGTTTGATATGTTGCAGAAAGTGATCTCGATCCGCAATGCCGGGGTGAGGCCGCAGGATGCGGAGAGGGAGCAGGCGAAGGCGGATAGGGGGAAAGGGTAGGGGTTAGGGGTTGTCTGAATCCGGTACCAACCGATTAATCACATAAAACAAATACATCGCCCCAACCAATTCGCAAAATCCTCCTTCGAGCCCAGATGCTTGCGCATATTGATCATCACCCAGCTGAAATGCTCCCAGGTGTCGAAGCAGGAGGCGCAGTCGCGGTGCACGCCGGTGCAGCAGCGGCGGGTGGACTGGAAATCGGCGTTGTAGGCCCGGAAATGCGGATTGTAGGGCTTGCCGCTCTTCAAACGCTCGGCGTTGACGGGGTGGTTGGTCGACAGGTTGGTGCAGACCTCGTAGCCCCACTGCTCGTCGAACAAACGGCCACTGGAGACGACTTGGTTAAAATACGGCGTCATCAAAATGCGGCCGGGGTAAAGCTCGATCATCCGGTCGATGGCCTCCTGCACTTCGGCGAAGCCGTTCCGGTAATCCAGCGCCTGGCCCTTTCCAGACAGGTCGGAATAGTAGTTGAACAATACCTTGTTGCCGTTTTCCACGCACCGGCCACCACGCCCTCCACCTCCTGGGCGTGCCCCGGCGCCACGGTGTAATACCAGAAGGCGCGGGCATCGTCGCGGTAGTTTTTCAGGGCTTTGTGGAAAATGTCGACCTTGCCCTGGCCGCGTAGCTCTTTATCCGTCGCAAAATTTCCCCAGACGGAGACCCCGATGGGCAGGTTTTCCAATCCCTCGTAGGGTATCTTGCGGATGCCGTTGGTGGCCACGCTGCACTTGAAGTGATCGTAGATCTTTTTTGATCCGCCCGATCACCAGGCTGGGCTCGCCGCCGACGATGGTGACGAAATTGGTGCCCTTTCTTTTCTTTTTGAATAAATTCGTCAAAAACCGACTCCTCGTCCGGCGATTCGTGCCGGTCCATGCCCTCCTCGAAATAATAGCAACCCGCACAGCGCAAATTGCACACGTGGGTGATATCCAGGGAGATGGAACGCAGGGGGCCCGCTGCCCGGATGGCGTTCCAGAGGCGGGAGAGGAGGGGTCCTGGAGGTAGGTTTTAGCAAAGTTTTTAATTTTTAGTTTTTAATTTTTAGTTATTTTGATATTTCTGAGTTCTTACTTTAAATTTTAAAGATAAAGTAAACTACCGGAATTCCAAAAGAACTAAAAAAAAATTAAAAACTAAAAACTAAAAACTACATCGCTTCTTCCACCAATTCAATAATATCCCTCACCGCCAGCCTCTTCTCATTGCCGGAAGATTTTACCGCGTCGGTGTACATCGTGTAGTCTTTCGGGCAGGCGACGATAAACAGGTTCACGCCGTCGATCTCCAGGGCTTCTTCGATGCGCTGCACGGAGGGGCGCTTTTCCAGTTTGGAATCGTCCATCCAGATGCGGCCGCCACCGGCGCCACAGCAGAAGGAATTGGCGCCGCAGCGCCGCATGTCCTGAAATTCGACGCCCAGGGCGCGCAAGAGCTTGCGCGGGGCCTCGGTTTCGCCGTTGTAGCGGCCGAGGTAACAGGGGTCGTGGTAGGTCACCTTGTAGTGGCGGAGCTTTTTGGAAAATTTAAGTTTCCCTTCGTCCAGCAGTTTGCACAACAGCCCGGTGTAGTGGTGCACGGCATAGGAAGACCCAAATTCGGGATACTCGTTTTTGAGGGTGTTGAAGGAGTGCGGATCGGTGGTGACGATCTCCTTGAAATCGGATTTCGCAAAGGCGGCCATGTTGTCTTCGACCAGCATTTCGAACAGGCCCTCCTCGCCGATGCGGCGCACGTCGTTGCCGGCGTTTTTCTCCGACTCGTACAGGATGCCGTAGTCGAGGCCCATTTTCTCGAAAATACCCGCCACTTTGCGGGTCATCTGCTGCACGGCGGGGTCGTAGGAGGCGTAGTCGCCGACAAACCATAGGTACTTCACGGGCTCCTTGCGGGCGTCTTTGACTTTGAATTCCAGGCCCTGCGTCCACTTCGCGCGGGCGCGGTCGGACTGGCCGAAGGAGTTGCCGTAATCGCCGATATTGGCCAGGGTGTCCTGGAGGCTGTTTTCCATCGTGCCGGCGTCGACCAGCGTGCGGCGCAGGTTGACGATAGTGGTGAGGTGCTCGATGCCCACGGGACAAGCCTCCACGCAGGCCATGCAGGTGGTACAGGCCCAAAGCGTGTCGGCCCGGATAATGTCGCCTGCAATGGAAATCTTGCCGCCTTTACCGGCTTTTACACCTTCGGAAAAAGTTTGTTGGAATATTTCGGAAGTGCCGTTCCCAATCGTCGCATCGGCATAGGTGCGCAGGTCGAGGATCAGGTCCCTGGGGGAAAGGGGCGCGCCGGAGGCATTCGCCGGACAAGCCACGTGGCAGCGGCCGCATTTGGTGCAGGCGTCGAAATCCATTAACTCCTTCCAGGTGAAATCGTCGATTTTGCGGTAGCCGATGCCCTCCTTCATCTTCTCCGGCGACACCTTGGGCAGGCGCTTGGCCGCGAGGTCGTCCTTAAACATCAGGTTGGCGTAATCGACCAGCATGTGCATGGCCTTGGAGTATGGGATGTAGGCGATGAAACCCAGTACGACGATGGCGTGAAACCACCACACATAAGGGTGAAGCGTTTCAGGACCAAACCCGCCGAGCATCAGCCCCAGGACATAGCCCACGGGCGACCAGACTTCGAAGGCGGGCATGCCTTCGGCGGCGATGCGCAGGCCCTCCAGCAGGAAGCCTGTGACGCCGATGACGATCAGCAGCCAGAGGAAGGCCTTGTCGTCCTTTTGATAACCGGAACGGTCGTATTGCTCCGGCTTTAGGTCGGGTCGCTTATAATCGAGCTGTGGCGGTTTTTTGCCCCTTCGGAAAAGCATCATGAACAAGCCCACGATAAACAGCGCGCCGAACACGTCGAGGAAAAGCGAAAACCACTTGTAAAACGTGCCCACCAGGATGCTCTGATCGAACACCGGTTTGAGGATGTCGAAGTCGAGCGCCACGATAGCCGTGCCGATGAACAGAACCACGAAGCCCCAGAAGATCATCCAATGCGCCGCGCCGGCATAAGAGTCGCGCTTGTAGACCGTCTTGTTGGTGGCCATAGCCCCGAGGGCCTTGAAAAACCGCCCCACCAGGTTGTTAAAGCGGTCGGCGTCCTTGCCCCTCCTGTATTTTCGGTACCGGCGCCAGAATCCGTAGATAAAAACGCGCTCGTACCCAACCCGACGATATAAAAAACGACCACCATCCAATGGGGGAAGTTTAGGAAGATCTCTCTGGTTTCCATTTTTCTCGATTGAGAGTTGAAAAGTTGAAAAGTTGAAAAGTTTAAATCAGGCCTTTTTGGCTTCGCCAAAAAGCATTTACAAAACTTTTCAACTCTTCAACTCTTCAACTTTTTTCCTTAAAGTTTTTCTACAAGCGCCGGCACTACATCAAACAAATCCGCCGTCACGCCGTAATGGGCGTAGGAAAAGATGGGCGCTTTCGGGTCGGTATTGATGGCGATGATGCAATCGGCGCCTTTCATGCCTTCGATATGCTCGGGCGCGCCGCTGATGCCGACGGCGATATAGACTTTCGGTTTTACTTTCAGGCCCGATTTGCCCACCTGCCGGGTCTTGGGCAGCCATTTGGCGTCGACGATCGGGCGGGAGGACGAGAGTGCGCCGCCCAGCTTGTCGGCCAGGGCCTGCACGATGGGCAGGTTGTCGGCGCTCTGGATGCCGCGGCCCACGCTCACCAGCACGGACGCCTGCGTGATATCCACGTCGCCACCCGCGGGCTCGATGAGGCGCTTGAACAGCACTTTCAAGCCGCTGAGGTCGGGCGCTGCGACATCTTCCACCGGGGCGCCGCTGCCTTTGCCCGGCTCTGCCGGAAATGCGCCGGGGATAACGGCCGCGATGAAGCGCTCGCCTTCCAGTTTGGACTCGACGTTCATCTTGCCGCCGTAAAGCTGGCTGGTGACGCTGCCCGCCGAAATGGCGTTGGCGTAGGCCAGGAGCGGCATGTCGCAATCGACGCTCAGGCCGGCGGCGATGTCCACCCCTTGCGAGGTATAACCCACCAATACCATTTTGGGCCCATGGCTCTTCACGAGCGACGCGATCACCTTCCCATACGCTTCCGGGTTGAAATCGGCCAACGCCGGGCTATCGACGTAAAGGACCTTGTCGGCGTTGAAATTTCCCGCCAGGCCTTTGGCCCCGCTGCCGAGCAATACGGCCACGACCTCTCCTCCGAGCTCGCGGGCCTTGCCCAGCATTTCATACGTGACGTCTTCTATTTTGCCTTTTAAATGTTCGGCTATGACGAATATGCTATTGGACATTTTGAGTTAACTTTTTAATATTTTTAATGAAAAAGTTAATGAGTTATTTAGTTAATAAGTTATTAATTTTCAATAACTTATTAACTAAATAACTCAATAACTTTCCGTTCCTTTTGCATCCCGAGATGGATAAAACTACATTTTGGACTTAATAATTGCGGCCAATTTCCCAGCTATCTCCTGCGCCGAACCGCTGAGCATCTCCGCGCCGCCGCCCGTTTCGGGCTTGAACATGCGGCTGATGGATGAACCCGCGGAGACGCCGGACCCATCGCCGGCCACTTCCTCCAGGTTGGCGTCGCGCATCGCCTGGCGCACGCGCGACACGGGCACGTAGCGGGGCGTTTCCCGAGCCGCCTGAATGCCGAGCACCATGGGCAGGCTCGCTTCAAATTCGGCCACTACACCGCCGCCGTATTCCTTGTGCACGGTCACTTTTCCGCCGGCCACTTCCACGCCGGTCACCACGCTGATATGGGGCGTGCCGAGGTAATGGGCCAGCAACACGGCGATCTGTCCGTCGCGGTCTTCGACTGATTGCACGCCGGTGAGCACCAGGTCGTAGGGCATGCCTTTGATGACATTGGCCAGGGCCTTTGCAGCTGTGTGGTTGGAGGCGCCCTTGAAATCGCCGGTCACCTTAATGACCCGGTCCGCGCCTTTGGCCGAGGCCGCAAACAACGCCTTGTCGATGTCCTCGCCGTCGAGGGCAATGGCGGTGACCGAGCCGCCGTGCTGTTCTTTCAACAGGAGCGCCTCTTCCAGCGCGTGGTCGTCAAATTCGCTGACCTTGTATTTGAGCCATTCCCGGTCGAGGTCCTTTCCCGAAGCGTCCACCTGGAGCTCTTCCACCAGATCGGGCACTTGCTTGATGGGTACGATGATGTTCATTCTTAATTAGTTTTTAATTATTAGTTTTTAGTTTTAGTTAGTTTGGGTTTCTGGTTGTCATGTTCAGTTTTTAGCTTATTACAAAGAGCAACTAAAAATTAAAAACTAAAAACTAAAAACTCACAACTCAAAACTCCCCCAGCAATTTCCCCATCTCCAACTCCTCCCTAATCTGCACCAGGTCATCCGATGCCGGTTGAAAGGGAAAATCGCGGTAGGGCTCGCTGGGGCGGTAGCTTCCGTAGGGGCGCGTACAGCCGGGTTCGCCGTTTTCGCCGGGGCAGCCGTTGGTCATGAAGGGCAGGCCGGCGTCGAGGGTTTGCAGCACATGGTCCACTTTCGAAGTGCTGGTATTGAGTTTGATGAAATTTCCGGCTTCGTCGAAAGTGATATTCCGGCGGTCCAGCTCGTATTCTTCGATCAGGTGCTTGACGAGTTGGATGCGCCGCCAACGGGTGATGCTGGATTTGGGAAAATTGCCCATGCGGCTGTCGGGCTCGGGGTTGAAGCAGAACAGGTAAGCGAGTATTTGCCTGCTTTTCAATTCGTAAAACAGCTCGATCAGGTCGCGGTCGGTTTCGCCCAGGCCGACGACCGTGTGGATATTCACTTTCCAGGGACCGTAGATCTCGCGGGAGTAGTTGATGATGTCCCAGTAATTCGACCATTTCAGGCCGCCGTGGGGCACGTTGGTGCGGGTATCAAAAAGACGTTTTGGTTGACGGCATCCAGTCCCACGCCAATCATGTCGGCGCCGAGGTCCTTCAGGTATTCCAGCCGCTCCCGATTGAGGGTGGGAGGGGCGACGAGCAGCGACAAGGGCGTTTTTACCTTCGCCACGATGCGCTCGGTGATATTGGCCGTATCCTCAAACGCCGATCCGTGGGTGACCATGGAAATGCAGAGCCGGGTCATTTTCTCCTGGTATCGGGCCATCCGCTCCACCACCGCGTCGGTCTCGAACAGCGGCCAGTCCACCCGGATGAAGGATTTGTCCTCGTAGTCGCCGGGGCGGGTGCGGGCCAGTCCGCAGTATCCGCAATCCGACAGGCAGCCGCTTTCGTAATTGAGCAGCAGATTGATCCCGCCGAACTCGAATTCGCGCGCGAAGCGCCCTGATTGCAGGCGCAAGGCCATCGCGCTCGCTCCGCTCAGACGGACATAGTCCGGGCTGATCTTTTTGGCTTCGTCGGTGTGCAGCGTAGGTAAGGGAAATTCCATTTTTTTGTTTTTTGTGCAGGGTGCAGGGTGAACTCTTCACCCAATTTTACCTGAATCTTTTGTAATTTTTTGCCCAATAGTCCGCGATAAATCCCCACTTGTTGTCCCTATTCTCTTCCACTACTTTGTAAGGTAGCGTTTCAACCAAGTCCTTTTTATTTTGACCTATTTTATAAACTTTTACTTGCATCGGATCTTCACACCCTTCACCAAAAATTTTTCCCAATTGGGTTGTATTAAAGTCATTAATTTTAAATAGATCGCTTGTCCAATAGTTGTCAGCGCAACCTGATCTGTGATAGGAGTAATAAAGTTCTTCAGATATTTTTACCCTTTTTGCTTCTGGGAATTTTTCAAAACCAACTACTTTTTGAAACCTGTTTTTTGAAAAATCAAATAGGTAAAGTGATTGAGTATCCACATTTCCCATAAATCTAATTTGAATATCAATCGACTTGTCATCATTAAAGTCTATCAATTGGAGATCAGTAAAGAAGTCCAATGTGTCTTCCAGAACAATTCTTTCTCCATTAGTAATTTTAAGAATGGACATATATTTCTCCAATTGAATTTGTTGAACTCTAAATTCCAGACCGTTTGATTGAAAAGTAGAATCATAGCTAATCCTCTGTCCCATTGCCAATAATGGGAAGGCAAGTACGAGGAGTATTAGGATTAATTGATTCATAAAATATCTTATCGTTTTGGTTTTTGTTGGGTTTGCTTGTGAGGGTCTCTGACCCGAAACATATGGTCCGCAAGTCTCCAGACTTGCATGATTATCTCAGCTCCGATTTTGCCCACGCAAGTCAGAGACTTGCTGACGGTCCGTTTCGGGTCGGAGACCCTCACGAGCGAGGCCTTTTTGGCTTCGCCAAAAAGAATTATTTCAACTTTTCAACTTTTCAACTTTTCAACTTTTCAACTTTTCAACTTTTCAACTTTTCAACTTCCTCCGGATAATAACACGACCCTTCATAAGTATACCGGTTCGCCGCCAGGGCGCGTTGTCCGGCCATCCAAATCGCGTCGGTCACTTCGTGGGGGGAATATTTAATCCGGTATTATTACTTGAAAAAATACGGTCGACGGCCTGAGCGATGCGTTCTTTTTCCAGCGGACTCCATTTCAACTGCGCTTCGATCTGACTCAACAGGCCCGCATCCTCGAGGAAATCGCCGGTGATGAGGACGCTTTTGATAGTCTCGCCTTTCAGGCCGATATAGGTGCGCAGCAGGCCTGCAGCGGTCTTTTTCAGGCTCATGCCCGTCATGTCGGGCTGAGGGGAGTGCTGGTAAAGCCACTCCTCGTTGCGGTAGCGCTCGTTTTCCAGGTGTTCAATGTGCCGTTTTTCTTCGGCGGAAACGGGCTGTTCTTCAAAGGAAATCCCAAAATGCTCCTCAAAGCTATTTTTCACCAAAGTTCGAATTTCGGCTATGTTCACCTTTCGCCCAGCCTCCCTCGACACCGTGGTAATCCGCTGCTCGACGCGCTGTATTTTCTGCTTATCTTCGAATTTCTGCACGGGTATATGCAGCACCGAGAGCATTTTCCCGATATCCAGATCGGCCAGGAGGCTGGCGTGAAAGTGAAAAGCGCCCTGCGGATTGACGTACACCCCAGTCCGGCGATCTTCTTGCCGTTGACCTCCAGATCGTTTTTCGCGCGGAACGTAGCCTCGATGCCCAGTTTTTCAGCGCCTGAATGATGGGCCGGGCCATGAGCCCGCACAATTCCCTCACCGTGCCCCATTCGAAGGATTTGGAATGGGCTGCCAGGCAAATCCCCAACTGCTCGTTGCCCATGATGATGGCGCCCCCGCCGGTCAGCCGCCTGCCGAAGTCGATCCCGCTATTCATGCAGGCCTCCAGATCCAGTTCGGCATGGATATTCTGAAAGCGCCCCACGAGCGCGCAGTGGTCGCGGTAGGTGTAAAGCCGGAGGGTCGCTCCGTCACTGCCTTCGGAGTGTTGGTCCATAAAAAACTCGTCTGCCGCCAGTCCGTAGGAGGCGGAGACGTTGTCTTCGGGGACGAAGCGCCAATGTTTGGAAGATTTTTTCAGTTTTTAGTTTTTAATGTTTAGTTCTTAGTTGTTGTTTTCAGTTTTCCGCTTTAGCGGCGCTTAACTAAAAATTAAAAACTAAGAACTCAAAACTCAAGCATTCAGCTCCCACACGAGCAGCTATTCTCAAAAAACACCGGCCGCAAGCCCTTCGTCTCGGCAAATGCCACGATGCCTTCGGCGGGGTAGGCGATGCCGTTGATGCCGGCCTCGACTGCGGCTTTATCTACTATCTTTTTATACTCGCCCAAAGGCCTTGCGCAGCCCAACATCTGGTAGGTACCCGGCATTTTCAGGCGGGCGCGGGCGATAAATTCGGACACTTCGGCAGTATCGGGCGGTTCGATGCCCCACATATTGGTATCGTGCATGGGCACCAGGATCACGATGATCAGCGAGTGGATGGGGTATTGGGCGATCATGTCCAGGGCCTGGTATTCGCCGAGGAATTTGCCGTAATGCAGGCCCAGGATGATGTGAGGCCGCAGGCTCAGTTCGTATTTTGATAGCAGCGCCAGCGAGCGGTCGTAATCCTCCGTTGTGGCATTGAGGTGGTACACTTCACGGATGGTCTCGTCGGCGCCGATGATGTCGATGGCCACGCCGTCGACGCCGGCCGATTTCAGGGCTGCGGCTTCTTTTTCCTTGCTCACCAGTCCCGTGTGCATGACGATGCGCATGCCCAGCTTCTTCTTTCACCCGGCGGATGTCGTCGATATGCTTCATGAAGGGCACTTCCCCGGTGCTCTTCGAGCCCCCGCTGATGAGGATAGATTCTGTTCCTTTCCTCGCCATTTTTTCGCACATCGCAAAGAGCCCTTCTTTCGGATCGAGGGGAATCATCGGTTCGAGGATCTTTTTGTTGCAATGGTCGCAATCGAGGGCACAGCCTGCGCCGGTGAGGCTGATGGGCAGAAAGGCCAGCGGGTTTTGCTGTTCGAATTCGGGAATGGCGTAGCGCTTCAGCCCCGGCGCGAAGAATTTGATCTCGTCGGGGAAATGGGCTTTGCGGGCAGCAAAAGCCTTCTCCACCATGCTCGGTTTAGCGCTAAATGTCTCCGTAATTGTATGCTTAAAATTCAACCTTAAGTTTTTTTGACCGCTAAGGCGCAAAGGACGCGAAGAAAAAATAGTGTTGTCTTTGCGTCCTTTGCGCCTTAGCGGTTTTCAAATTAAAAATCAAGATTCGGCGAGCCAGCCTTTGTCCTCCATTCTTTTGATCTCATCTTCAAACCACCTAACTACCTCGGTTTCGCCGTACAGCAGGGCGTCTTTTTCGGCCTCCCAGGCGCTCATTTCGATCTCGGCGAGCCAGCCTTTGCCGTAGGGGTCGGTATTGAGCAGGCGCGGGTTTTCCAGCACCTTTTCGTTCACGGATACGATCATGCCCGATACCGGCATTTTCAGGTGGCCGACGTGTTTTTCGGCTTCCACACTGCCGAAGCTCTCGCCCTGCCGGAAGGAAGCGCCCATTTTTTCCAGGCGCACGGCCACAAAGGAGCCGGCGGTTTCCTGCATCAGAGGGCTCATGCCGACGCGGGCGGTGCGGCCGTCCACGTCCAGCCAGAAGCCCTCGGCGGTGGCGTAGTAGAGGTCGGTGCGGATATCGAAATTCTTTATTTTTTTCATAATTAAAATTTTACCCCAAAGCCTCCTCCATCAATTCGGCAATATCTTTGACTAATAGCTTCCCTTCGTTGCCGGTCGATTTGACGGCGTCCTCGAAGCGCGACACCTCGTAGGGGCAGCATACCGCCAGCACGTCGGCGCCGGTTTCGACGGCTTCCCGCACGCGGTTTTCCGAAAGGCGTTCGTTGATATGGTCGGACATGAAGCCGTCGAGCCACATGCCGCCTCCTCCTCCGCCACAGCAAAAACTCTGCTCCCGGCAACGCCCCATTTCGATTAAATCGATCCCCGGAATGGCTTTGAGGCAATTGCGGGGGGCCTCAAATTCGCCGTTGTGCCTGCCCAGGTAGCAGGGATCGTGGAAGGTGACCTTGTAATTCAGCTCTTTGGTGAAATTCAACTGGCTCATCAAGGGCGCCAGGAAGGTAGAATAGTGCACCACCTCGAAATTGCCGCCGTATTTGGGATACTCCTTCCGAAAAGCGTTGAGTGCATGCGGGTCGGTGAGGAGAATCTTGTTGAATTTATATTTTTTGAAAGTCTTGATATTGTATTCGGCAAACTCCTCGAACAAGCCGGTTTCGCCCGCCAGCCTCATGCTGTCGCAATCGTCCTTTTCCTCCGTGCCCAGGATTCCGAAATCTATGCCGAGCAAGTTGAGCACTTTGGCCAGAGCCCTGCTCGCATCCTTGCCGCGCTTGTGGTAGGATGGATAGCTGCCCACAAACCAGAGCGCATCCACCGGCCGGGCCAATTCCTTCATGGTGGGGGCGGTGGAGCCCGTTTCGGCCACCCAGTCGGCGCGCTTGCGGGGCGACTCGCCCAGGGGGTTGCCGTATTCGAAGGTCTTTTCAAAAACGTCCTGCAATTCCTTTGGGACATTGCTTTCGAGCACCGCTACTGCCCTGGCGGCGGGCATGATCTTGATCATATTCACCTCCTTGGGGCAGACCCGCAGGCAGTTCATGCAGCTGGTGCATTTCCACATATCGGGATCGCCGAACAGGTCAATGCCCTGTTGGAGTTTTTTGGCAATCCTCATCGGGCCATATTGGCCGCCCACGGCGTCGACCGGGCAAACGGGCAGGCATTGTCCGCATTGGTAGCACCAGCCCATGGACTCGCCTCCTTCCAGGTCGGTGATTTTATCCATGCACCCCGTCGAGTCGTAATCGAACAGAGTTCGTTGGTCGAACATCCGGTTCCAATCGGCAGTCAGTTCGATGCCGTCCACGACGATTTTTTCGAATTCCTTGATTTGACTTTTATCTACCGGCATAATTCAGTTGGTTTAGGTTTTTAGTTGTTCAGTTTTCAAACTCTTCCATTTTATTAATCCCGAGGAGTCTCCTTGTAAATTCGGCCAGTTCGGGAACGACCTTGTTGAATTCCTGGGTCATGCGCATGCGGAGCACGGTGTAGGTGTAGATCACGTAAACCGAGCACAGAAAAACATCCGTGCCGTAGAGCGAGCGGCTGATTTTCTGAAACCCCGCCGCTTCGCCGGTGTGGTGCACAAACGCTATGGCCTTGCCCACTTTCAGGTAGACTTCTCCGAGGCTGGGGGCTTCCAGATCGTATCCTTCCATGACCACCAGTGGCAATGCGCCTGTTTTCAGCTTGGGATCCCACATCCAGCGGCACCAGAGCCAGTATTGGTTGGGAAAGGTGTAATGCAGCAGTTCGCCGGCCAGGTCGCTGGAAACCCTCGAATCTATGCCCGCCAACCCATCGCAAAAGGCCTGAAAACGGATTTCGATGGGGCCGTCGCCGTACAGCAAGGTCTCCATCGATATGCGCAATACCTCAACGGGGCAGGCTTCCAGGATCTTTTTCCCGGAACGCCGCGTGGAAAATACCGAACGCAGCAATTTTAGAATCTCCTCTTCCTGCAGCTCCCCAATATGTTCGCGGCTCAGGAGTTTTTGAAAAAACCGGCTCTTTACCTCCAGGCGCTCCGCGATAGCAATCAGCTCCTCGGCCGAGACTCTACCCAGCACTTCCTGCATGAATTCCTTCGCGCTGTCGGTGTCGACCATTTGGACTTTTTTAGTTGAAAAGTTGAATAGTTTGACAGCTTTTATCGCAAAAGAAAACTTTCAACTATTCAACGATCAACTATTCAACTCATCTATTCAACTATTCAACTAACCAATGCATTTTTTCTAACCGCCGCAATGGCTTTCATCGCAGCGGAACCGGCCGACGAAATGGTATCTTCCAGATCGGCAGGGCCGGTGCAGGCGCCTGCGGCAAACACGCCGGGCACATTGGTGGCGACGGTGTTCATGGGCCCTCCGGTGGTTTCGATGAATCCGTATTTGTTTTGGTTCAGCCCAAAAATTCTGGCCATGTCCTTCGTGCCGCTGCTCGGCTCCATGCCAACCGACAGGATGACCATGTCCATCTCCACTTCCATCGGGCGGCGCAGCGTCGTGTCTTCTCCCTTGACGAGCAATTTATCGCCTTTCTTGACAATTTCCGTGGCGATGCCCTTGACATAATTGACCTTATATTTTTCCTGGGCGGGCCAATAGATCTCGTTTTCCCAGTATCCGTACATCCGCATGTCGATGTAGAAGATGTAGACCTTACAATCGGGCACTTGCTGACGGATCTCGATGGCTTCCTTCGAGGCGACGCCGCAGCACACCTTCGAGCAATACTCGTTGCCGATCTGCCGGTCGCGCGAGCCGACGCACTGGATGAAGCAGACCCGCTTGGGTTTTTCGCCGTTGGAGGGGCGCACGAAGTTGTGGGCCTTGAGCATTTTCTCGCAGTCCACCAGGGTGATGACGTCGTCGTGCTCGTAGTATCCGTACTTCTGCGTTTCCCGCCCGGGGTCGAAGTGCTGAAAACCCGTGCAGACGATGACGGCGCCGGCTTCTATTACCACCTCTTTGCCAAGTTGCATGGCTTTGACCTTGAAGTTTCCAAGTTCTCCCTCCGCGCCGGTCACCAGGGTGTTGAACATAATTTCCACGTCGGGATTATTTTCGACAGGGGCTATCATGTCCTGAATAGCTTCTTCGGCAGAGCGGAGATCGGGAGTGAGGGCAGCATAAGACGACTCGTCGGGTGTGCCGCCGAGGCGGTCCCTTTTTTCGGCGATAATGACCTGATAGCCCAAGTCGGCAATGCCTCGTGCAGCCTCCAAACCGCCGGGGCCGGCGCCGATAACCAGTATTTTATTGTTTGCCATGGTAAATTATGATCCTTGTTTGAAAAAAAAATTGTCGATTCTCACCCTACATCTTCCCAGGTCAGGTATTGTTTTGACCCATCCTTGAGGCGTTGGACCGACGCTTCGAATTCCGCCCATGTTTTCTCGGTGTCGATCCCGATTTTTTCCAAAAATGCTTTGTTATCGGTGTTGTGCCAATGCAATTGAAGGACCTTGTAGGGGTGGGCGCCCATCGCGAGGGCTGCCACCTGGGAATCCGCCATGACGGGAAGACCCACTTTTTTTCCATGGGCTTTGCCGGCGAACTGGCTCTGGTCGAGCGTGGTGACGCAACCGGTGTCGTGGGTAACGGTGAGGTCGGGGTTGGCTTCTTCTATCATCACCTCGATTTTGCGCTGTACGGCAAACGAGCGGGAGAAATCTCTCGACACGAGGATGTGCCTGAACCCGAAGCCACAGCAATCGAACCAGGTGGAGTAATCTGCTACGTTGACGCCCAATGCATTGAGCACGCCGGTGATGATTGCCGTGCGCTGCGCACCGTAGACTTCGGGCGTGTAAATGGCGTCTTCCTCGATAAGTTTGTGGTAGTGGCAGGCCGGATGCACGGTGGCGGTGATATGGCTCATGTCGATCACCTGCCGCTCGGCGATGCGGTCGCGCATGGCATAAACCCACTCGCTGTAATGGACGATTTCTTCCGGAATGACCAGTTTTTTGCCCAAACGAGCCAGGATTTTGCGCACTTGCGCCCGCAGTTCCGGATGATGGATGAGTTGCTGGCGAACTTCCTTGTAATGCCCGAAGCTGGTGGCGCAGTGAATAATGGGGAAATAGCCTGTTTCATAAGCCGAAGCGAAGTTTCGGATCGCTACCGCCGCCTGCGCCGCCGGGTTGGAAGTGGCAGAAGCATAGTAGTTCCAGGCGGTGCAGGAGGTCTGGTCTTTCGGGTCGAGGTAATCCAACCCAAGGGCCCGGTTGAGCCAGAAAATGGACGTAGAGTAGCCCGGGATATGGCCGCACTGGCCGCAGCTTTTATGGTGCCAGGTTTTTTCTACCGGGATTTTTTTGGTGCGCCCAAACTTGGTTTGCACCTCGATATAAGGACCGGTCACCCGCTGTACGATGATCTCCCCGTCCTTTTCCAGCTCGAGGAGGGCCTCGTGGTGATCCTCCGTCGGCGGGTTTTCCGCGAGTTGAAAATCCCTGTCCTTCGATTTTAATACCGGTAAATGTAGCATAATGTTTAGTTTTATATTTGGCTGAGGGTTTGAAAGTTATTGAGTTAATAAGTTCATAAGATATTGATTTTTAATAACTTAATAACTTATAAACTTAATACCTTTTAAAAGGTGACATCGTCGTAACCCGCCTCCTCCAGGCGTTCTTCCATTACATCCACCAGAATATCGAAAAGGCCTTCGTCTACCTCTTTAATCATATCCATGACGCCGGTCATGTGCCAGATGAGGTACAGTTCGATAAGCGTTTTTTCGCTGACATACCAGCTGGTTTCGGTGGTATGCATGGTTTCCGGCGGCAGTGCCCTGCGCCAGACGTCGAGGTTTTCGGCAATATCGCCCACATGGCCGCCCCAATCGGGGAATGCGTTGGGCTGGAGCATATCGGGCGACACCTGGGTGCCGGTGGACATGATTTTGTAGATAATCCTGCCATAGCCTTCCAGCGCTTTTCTGGCCGTTTGAAGGCCGTTGCGCACTGCTACTTCCCGCATGATGGTGATTAGCGTGCCAGGCGAGTTGTGCCGGGGGCAGCGGTCGCAGGAAAAGCACTGGGAACAATCCCAAACACTGTCGTTCATGAGGGTGTACATCAAATCGGCGTCCTCACGGGCTGCTGCCTGTGCAATAACCCTGGGGCTGAAATCGTAGAACCGGGCCGAAGGGCATGCCGCCACGCAAATCCCGCACTCGTAGCAACCATACAGGGCATGGTCCTGGTAGCGCATATCCGATTTCACTTCCTCGAAAAGCCGTTCTTTCTCTTCGAGGGAGACGGAGGAATATTTGTTGTAGGAGAGATCCAGTCCCATTGCTAGTTATTGAGTTATTAAGGTTATAAGTTTTTTAGTTATTAAGGGTGTAAGTTTTTAAAAACCAATAACTTATTCCCTTAATAACTTAAAACCTAATCTTTAGTATTCATCTGATCCCTCTATATGAGTGCAAGTGACCCCGTCCTGGGTGATCTTGGCCCGGTAGGCTTCCACAGCGGCATCGCCGGTGAGTAAATCCGCCAGGTCGGTTTGCAGGTTGGTCGGTTTCATTTTGAGGATCCAGCCTTTGTTGTAAGGGCTTTTGTTGAGCATCCGGGCATCTTTCGCTACTTCTTCATTGACTTCGACGATCTCGCCCGTGACGGGTGATTTTACCGGACCGACCCATTTGCCGCTCTCGACGGTGGCGATGGGTTTGCCTTTCTCTCTGGCCACTCCTACTCCTTTTGCTTTGGCGTGGAGGATTGGTCCCGCGAGGGATTGGGCCACGTCCGTCATGCCGATGGTCACCGTGCCGTCGTCATTGACGCGCACCCAGGTGTTGTCGGGAACGGAGTAGTAGAGGTTTTTGAGGATGACGCATTCGTTGATTTTATCGTGTGCCATTTCTGAGAGTTTAAAGTTTATAGTTGAGAGTGAAGAGTTGAAAAGTGGCTTTTTGGCGAAGCCAAAAAGGCCTCCATTAAACTATAAACTATTCAACTTTTCAACTATTTTAAAAGTACATTACATGATCATAGCTCAAAGCCAAATCGATAATGCTCGTCGCGCCGAGTATCTGCACTCCGTCGATGAGATCGTCGGGGACCATATTCCAGAGCGTGAGGCTTTGCTGGCAGACGCGGAGTTGCACCTCGTTGTCGAGCGCCATATCGAGCATGCTTCTCAGGGTGACGCCGCTTTCGGGCACCAGGGACACCTTTTCGGCTTCGCCCTTTTTGAGCTGGTTGGTGCCGTTCATCGTGAACCAGATCATGACCTCCATCTCCATGGCGGCGGCGGCCACGGCGTAGTAGATTGGCGAATAGGTGCGGGTCGGCGTGTCCACCCCGTGGGTTTGAATGACTAGGATTTTTTTGCCTTCGAGGTCTGCCATTTGGGTTGTTGTTTATCGTTTTTTTGAGACGCGATGAATCGCGTCTCTACGGGATTTCACACTCCTTTTCCGGGTCTGAAAATACAAAAATGTACCTCTTGCTCCATTCCCAATGCGGATCTTCATCCAGCAGGTATTCGTAGAGTTCGTTTTTATCTTTCGCGTATTTCAGGAGCCGGAGTTTCTCGGCCCGGCCGTGTTCATTGGTTTCCAATACTTCGAGGAGCAGCCAGTGGTGGGGCAGTTCCTGGTAGAGTTGCGCCATGTGGCTTACGTCGTACACTTTTCCAGGCTTATTGACCGATTATTTGTAATTTTGCTCGCTGCATTTTCAAAATCATCCCGATCCAATCGTCCGGGCTTATTCCCGGGGTGCTGGCGGAGTGCAGTTCAAAAAAGGCTTCCAGTACTTCGCGGAGGTCTTCCTCCTCCATTTCGACATTGTGCAGGGCGTTTTCCATTCCCCTGGCCTTGGCAGGAGGGTCGACCAAAGCGCTGTCTGCCAGGGCGATGCGGTCGATGCGGTTGTCGCGGGTGCGAATGGTGGCCTTGATTTCTTTCTCTCCGGCCATGTAGCTCACGTCTCCGATCCAGACCCCTGCGTGCACTTTGACGAGGCGCTCCGGGGCTGGCGGTTTCCGGATTTCCAGAAGCCATTCCTCCGAGCTGAATTTCGCATCCAGGCTTTCCATCCAATCCAATTCCTCCTGCGTGAAAGCGCCTGGTTCGAGGGTCCTTCCAATAGCCGTTCGGCATTTCTCGCAATACACCCGCTTGAGTTCTTCCAGGTCCGGTACGATTCCCAACTCTTTTTTCATGCTCGTCAGGTAGCTGTCGAGGCTTTGGCGGAATAGGTCCCGGAATGCCTCGTTCGGTACCCGGAGGATATCCGCCATGGTCGCGACGTCGAAATCGAGCATGAAATTACCCGTCACCACCTCCGCATTGCCGATCGCTGCCGCGCCCGTGCCGACGATCTTTTTGCCGTTCACGTGCACGTCGTTGGGAGGGAAGGCGTAGGCCTTGATGCCAAAGAACTGGTAGGTTTCTATGAGGGGCTTTACAAAAAGTTGAAAACGGGTATCGATTTTACGGGGCAGGTGTTCGGGTTGAAAGATCCATTGCACGAAAAGCTGGTTGGGGTCGATGAGCACGGTCCCTCCGCCGGTTTCCCTTCGGATGACCGGTATGTGTTGGGCCCGGCAAAAATCGAGATCGAGTTCCCGGGCGGCATCCTGATGAAAGCCCACGCAGGCATAGCGGCTGCCGGGCCTGGACAGGACCACCGTATCGGGGGCGCCGGGCTTCATGGCATAGGCTAAGGCGTGATAAATGCTCTGGCTGCGCAGGTGCGATACCGTTTGGGCGTCTATCAGTCGGATGGGCGAATCTTTTTTCACCCCTCGATTATATGAACAAGCTCACGTCGGCATCGGCGGCATAGGCCAGGAAGGCGGCGGCTCCTGCTACTTCGGCCTCGGGAACAAAGTCTTCCCTGTCGAAGCCGAATACGTCCATGGTCATTTGGCAGCCGATGAGGCGAACGCCCATATCGATGCAGGCTTCGCGCAGCTCTTCAACGGTGGCGACGCCTTTGTTCTTGAACATTTTTTTCATCAGGCCGGTGGCCACTGTTTCGAAGCCGGGGATATTGGCCATCAGCAAATTGGGCATGGGCCAATTGATGTTCTGGAAGCCTTCGCTACCGAATGGCATTTTCATGGGCATAGCCGGGTTGCCGAGAGGGGAAACCTTGGCGTCCAGCTCCTTTTTGAGGAGGGGAAGGCCGTAGAAGGTGAAGAAGATGCCGACTTCCCAATCCATGGCAGCGGCGGCCGATGCGAGGATAAAAGGCGGATAAGCCCAGTCGAGCGTACCTTTCGAGGAGATAAGGGCCAGGCGGCGTGGCTTGCCGTTACCGTTTTCGCTTCCCATGGTTAGTGTGTTTTCTTGATGAAAAATCGGTATACCCCTCCTTCGTCTTTGGCTTCGAGCAGCTCGTGGCCGGTTTGTTTGGCCCAGGCCTGCATATCGGGCATGGCGCCGGGGTCGGTGGAGATCATCTCGAGGACTTCTCCGATAGCCATCGTGTTGATGGTTTTCTTGGTCTTGACCACCGGCATGGGGCAGAGGAGGCCCTTGCAGTCGAGTACGGTGTTAACGGTAAAATCAGCCATTCTATTTGTTTTTAGTGACTGGTGATTAGTGACTAGTGACTGGTCTTACTACTAGTCACCAGTCACCAGTCACTAGTCACAAAAATGAACAATGCTCCATACAATCAAATATCCCGGTGATCTCTTTGATAGCCAGGCGGTAATAGATATTTCGGCCGTCCCGGTAAGATTCGAGGATGCCTTTGTCTTTCATTTTGGTTAAGTGGTGGGAGAGGAGGGACTGTTCGACGTCCAGTTGTTCCAAAATTTCGGCGACGGATTGGGCCGGCTTGCCTTCCAGCACTTCGAGGATCTCCAGCCGGACGGGGTGGGAGATGGCCTTGAGAATGTGGGCCACTTTTTCCAGTTTGGCCGCATCGATGTTCCGCCTGCTTCTTTTGACGATTTCCTGAGCCATATTCCGATTGTGACGGTTAAAGGTATGAATACTTGTTCATTTGTCCAAGTATTGCAAAAATATTTTTTTCAATAGCCGGGAACGAAGGAATGGAGAATAATGTATGTAAAATATTGGATTTTCGAATTATTGTTTGTAGAGCATTTTTTTACAATAAACCCCTAAAGTATGAAACATTTACTGATTTTGATCTCTGCGGCGGGCTTATTTTCCGGCTGCGGCGGCAGACAAATGGCAAAGTCACTTGTGCGGATGGATGCCATTCAAGAAGCGATACGCAACCTCTCCGCTTGGACCCCGGCTCTCAAGACTCGGTTTCCATCCGTTACCTTGGCTGTGGCGGCTTGTACATTCGAAAGGGAGATCAGGCATTTCTGGTAGATCCTTTTTTCTCGAACCAGGGTCCTTTGCTTTGCCTACCTTTTAAAAAACTCCGTCACGAGAGGGAATTGATAAAAGGCTTTTTTCACGAAGAGTTTCATTCTGCCAGGGATTGGGACGGGATCATCAAGGCCGTATTGGTAGGTCATTCGCATTACGATCATATCTACGACGTGCCCTACATTTACAAGAAACACCTCCACCGTGACAGCGTTCTCATCGTCGGTAGCCGCGATGCGGAGTTGTTGCTGGAATCGGCCGGTATCCAGCCGGGCTGGAAAGGAGGGCCCGTCAGGGATGTTTCAGAACTGGCCAGGAGTCTATGGAAGGAGGATCGGTTTATTACGACCGAAAACCGCCGAATCCGCATGTTGCCCATATTGGGCAGCCATGCGCCGCACGCGATGGGTAAGAAATTTCTGCCCGTCCGCGAGCCTCGAAGATGGGACCGGCGCGGATATCCCCATAACGCCATGAAATTTTGGGAAGGGGATAATTTCACCTTTCTGGTCGACTTCATGAGCGAAGACGGGACCATAAATTTCCGCATGTTCATCCAATCCGGAGCGGCCTCTACCTATCCCGTAGGATACCCCTCCGAGGAGGTATTGGCGGAAAAAGAGGTCGACCTGGCCTTTCTTTGCGTGGCCAGTTTCGACAAGATCAAGCGCGATCCATTCGAGCAGATCGAGCGGATGAAGCCCCGCGGTATCGTCCTGGTGCACTGGGAGAACTTTTTCAGACCGCAGAAAAAACTCATGGAAAAGCCCAGGACCGTGCCTTTCACGCCGGTCTGCAGGTTTGTAAAGGAATTGAAAAGGATGAACGGGGGCCTGCGGATGCCCATTCCTTGGGTGATGCCCAATGTGGGGGTGGGGGTGGAGGTGTATTATTAAAGGGGGGGACCACAGATTACCCTGATTTTATGATTCCGCTGATTTTTAGAGGGTGATGCACAAAGAAATCTGTGAAATCATGAAATCCGTTTAATCTGTGGTCCGGACGCGATTACCTTCCTCCCTCACTTCAGAGCAACCTGCGCAAATCAACCCCAAATTCTTTATCTTGCTTCTTCCACAAA
>JADJBL010000033.1 GCA_016703765.1 Saprospirales bacterium | reverse complement strand
TCCCGGCCTACGACTTGGTAAAGGCCTTCCCCAATCCCTACGACCGGACGGTTTCCCTGGATATTCAATCAGGGCTAGGCCGGTTGGGCCAAATGCGGGTCTATTCCGCCTCCGGCCAGGCACTTATCGGACAAGACTACTTTCTGGAGGCGGGCGGCAATGGCTTTGAGTTGGAAGGTAGCCAAAACCTCGGACCGGGGCTTCATATCCTCCAACTCGTCTTTCCTTCGGGCCGGGTCGCTCACCTGCGCCTGATCCGTATCGAATAAGAGGGACCCTAATCATTTTTTCAAACGAAACCTCCTTTTGCCATGATACGTATAAAAACCCTAACCTTGTCCGGTATTGCCTTTATTGTTCTGTCATTGACCGGAACCCTAACAAAGGCTCAGTCTTCTGACTGCGCTTGTCAAGATCCACTTTTCAACTTCAATCCTGATTGGAAGTGGGATCCGTGTTGCGGAATAGACGATCCCCAAGCGTTTGCTACGATCTGAGTTTACTTGATAGCCTTTGGGAGAGGCGGATTCAAGCAACTTATATTATTTGTTGTTTTTTAACTATCCCGGAGGGGAGATAGATACCATTGCACCGGTTTCTTCTTTTAATGAGCTGGCGGAATTAATGGACAGCATGTTTGCTCAGGCAAATGGTTTTTCCGATTTTGAATGGAATCATACTGAAAAGACCATTTGCGCTACCGAGTTGAGCAGCACGGGTTTCCAGGAACTGATTCTTTCTTACTGTGATACTTTGAGTATGTTTGATTCATTACTATGCGTCCGCGATACCCTTGTCCCAACCATCGTCCCGGGCTGCCTGGTCACTGAGCCCGAAATAGACCTCGATGACATTCTCAACCCGGATAGCGCCGATATTGCCGATCTAACAATATTTGACGGCGAACTGGGGACAATCACGACCCACAGCATCATTGAAGGACTTTCGTCTTTAGATCCCGATACGATCGGCCCATCTGCCAATAGCATGGGCTGATCCTAAACATCATCGTTTCAAGCGGGGCACTGGAATACGGGGCAGGCTGTTTTAACCTCAGCTGCATTGATCTGGATGATATGGCAGCCGGCCTGGACCAGGATTCCATGGCTGTTTTGCTTAATTCCATCGACGATACCGATATCCTCAACTCATTACCACCCGGATATACAGTATCGGAATATATCAGCGAGCAGGTTTCCAATTCTTTGGATGAAATGCTGAACGAATTTGGGTCTCTTTCTAATTTTTTAAACGCCCAACTAGGTTTGAGTATCCCGGATTACGGCGCCTGCCCAAGCGGGGATGAATTACCCTCTATCTCGGATTTTATGGGTCAGGGGGACCAACGGGATTGGGGGGAGGGAGATGGAAACACGGAGGCCGACCTGGATTTTTTTTCCCAGACAATTGCGGGCCTCGGCCTGGATGGGCCGGGGATTGCCCTGCCCTCTCCCTCGGCGCTTGAAATGATCAAAAACGTGAATGCAGGAGTTGATCTATACAACGGCTCGCAAAGCGCTTCCATCCCCTTATACTCTATCGAAGCATACGATATTTCCATTCCCATTGCCCTTAATACCTCCAATAATGGGCTCAAGGTAAATGATATTGGGTCGTTAGTTGGCCAACATTGGAATTTGAATGCTGGGGGAATGGTATCCAGGGTGGTCAAAGGCCTGCCCGATGAATTTGAAGGGACAACACATGGAGTTGGAGTTGGAAGAACATTTAAAATCACCCCCCGCTTTGAGTTCCCGTCCAATGTCGGGTTAAATATCAGTTACCCGCCAATCAATCCACCCTTAGAGCCTCTTTGCAATGTCACTGGCGGCATTTTAAATGGGTTTTCTAGTCAAGTAGGCCCCGTTGCCTGTTCATGGACGCCGATAAGACCCAATCTGGTAAATTTTTCCGTTTATATTCCCATGTTCACGCTTTTTGGGCTCACAGTCAATCTGGAGATCGGTTTCAATGCAGGCTGGTCTTTAAACGAAAAGCTCGGGAACATAGAATACGAAGAGGAGGGACTCGGATTTCTCCATTTGGACGATGCGGAGAAAATGGAGGACTTTGGGGAGTTGCCCCCAATAACGCTCCCATTGCACTACACACTTCTGGACGAAGAAAAATTGAGCGTCTTGAAAAACGTTCATTCAAATAAAGCGATCGAAGACGCAAAATTTTTGGTCGACCAGGTAGCCAATTGGGATAGCTGGATTCAGGCAATTGATGAAATAATCAACGGCGCCTATACCTACAGGTCGAAAAAACTGGATACGGAGCCGGACGAATTTTATTTCAATGCCGGGGACTATTCAGGTAAGTTCTCATTCAACGTAGACGGACAACCTGTCATGTTCCCGATCAAAACCTCGATATTCGTTTTACCCGGACCACTTAGGAGGCCAGGACCATATTTCCGGATTTACGATAACCACTCCGGAGGGATGAGGTATACATTTGGAGACTCTTCAAGCCTTTATGGGTGGATACTGACCCGGGATACAAACTATTACCTGCCGAATTTCTACACCTACCCGGAGGTTGGGGAGGACAGAAAGTATTCGGGAAGGCGGAAATAGACATTTCACAGATCCGGCATCAGCCTTTCATTGGTCCCAAGAAGATACAGACCTACGGAGATACCTATGACCGGAACTACAAAATCATGGAAACTCCAAAATTTTCATCCGCATGGCATTTGATCAAAGTGGAGTCTCTCATTTCCCGCGAAGAAGTTGGGTTTCTCTACAGGCAAACCGATGAACTGACCTACTATTCAAACAAGAGTTACACGCATGTATTTCCCAATTTCGATCTCGTATACTCTCCTTTTGGATTGGAAACCATCGCCAATCCCGACCTGAATCCCTTTCACGACAACCCGACCAAATGGGAAAATGGGAGAGCGGAGTTTGCTTATAGCGTTACCCAAACGGTATTAAGCCGGTGGGATTTAACGGAGATTGAAACGACCCGAGGAGAATCGGCCGTCTTTTCCTACGGCTACGAAAAGAGGTTGAAATCGTGGGGGATAGCCTTTGCGACAGAATAGAGATTTTTCGCAACGGCAATCTTTTCAAAGGATGGGAATTGATCTACTCCATTCCCGAGGTCGAAATTACAGAGTCAGCCTGTGATCACGATACATCCTTTCTGCCCAAACCTCCTTTGATTTCCATGCCCGGCGATGTTGTTTTCAACCTGGGGAATGAATACGAAATGCATTGGTGGGACTACCATTCCTATTTCTTTATCAACTTCAGCCTTGCATGTTTTGGCTTCCCATCCGCCTGCACAACCTATCAACCCCGAATTCTACTCCACGGATTTCGGCTATCGGACTCATGGCCGAATTCGGTTTCCTTATGGATGTGAAGGATACAATAGCCTGTTCTACAAGGACCGGGAGGATGCAATTTATAATGCGGAGAAGAAAAGGACTTTTCTGATTGAAATCAGGGAAATAGATAAAAACGAAGGCGACCACCCCTTTGTATCCGTTTCCTACAAGGGGAATTTGGAAGATCTGCCCAAACGCTTTGGTTATAACCAGGACCTGTTCGGCTATTTTAACAACAATGAAACAACGGGCTCTCCATTTCCGCGAATAAGCCATATCTCCGTCCTGGACAATGAGATTGGAAATACCTCAAAATGGGATGAATAAACATTTTGGGTTTTACAACGAGGGCGCTGCCAATCCGGAAAGCTTTCACCTTGGGCAAAACGAATCTTCGGATTTGAACCGGGCCTCAATAGGGGCCATCGATACTATAGGCCTCAGCTCCGGGGGAAAATATTACTACGATTATGAGCTCAGCCTTCTTCCCGTAGTTGGAGGGATTGCATCCGGCCTCAGGGTCAAAACGGCCGTACAGGACCCCCATGACATGCCTGAAAAAGTGACAAGGTATGAATATAATTCCCCTGCTTTTATCAACGCCCCGGTTCGGATTTATGCCGATTCCCTAAACTATTATTACAGGATACCCTCGACAGAAACCATCCTTGAAAAACGGGTAATTACCACTTCGGCGGCCCAAAACCCAATGTTGCCCAATAAAAACAATCATGTCGGGTATGGCTACGTAAAAGAAAGCTGGGAGGGGGTCGGCAGTATCGAGCACTACTTTTCCACTCCCGGCAATTTTGAACAGGTCTTGTTTGTAGATACAGCTGTTTATCTCCTTTCATCGGCGTACGTGGAAACGAGAACGGGGCTGGATGAGGATTTTACCTCATTTGACAGTATACAGGGGTTTTCAAACCTTCCCCCCATCGCTCGAATTCCCGGAGGATGGAATATCAGCAATTGGTTGTTTGGCGGAGTATAAAACATCGTCAAGATGCCCAAGGGCATTCCGGCAGCTTACCAACAATGCTTTCGACCGCTGCTCAGGAGGAGAAAGCCTGAAGTACTTCCAAACGGAAATGTACCAGTTTAACTACCCGGGCAGTTTTTGGGAGAATTATGTTTTCCAACTTATTCACAGCTATCAGCCATTCGGTATCTCGATTATTGGAGATCTGGTCGATCAGATTGTAGACTTGATGGCGGGAACAGTCGTGCCGCATCCTTTCCGGCAGATAGAAAGAATCTATTACGTATCCGATCGCCGCATCACCACCAGTAACATCCGTCAGGAATCTGCCAAGGTGCTCAACCTATACGCTGACGGGACTAAGGATTCTACCCTGGTGAGCTACTCCTACCCCGGGGACGCGCTCATACCGGACTCTGTTTTTACCGTCTATTCCGATGGAATCGAAACCACGGTCAAAAATATCTTTGTCTACGATTCGGCGGAGGATGAGCTGGGGCTATTTGACCCCGATGCAATCGATTATCTGACGGACAGCATCGAACATGATTTCCCTCTTGCCTCCGGAACCTTTCGGTTCGATACCCTGATCGAGGAAAATCTCCACCTTGGCTATCTTCAGGATCGGCTTGTACCTGCTTCCAACTGGGCGGCCAGGAGTGGTACCCTGCAGCTCGCCGGGGGATTTGGAGGACATAACACCGACGGCAAACCGCAAGTGTACCGGCTGGCTAAATACGGAGCCGGACCCGCTTCGCCGCCCGAATTGTTTTTTGATACGATCGCCCTGGCCTGGAACAACCGCCTGCAATTGCTGAGCCGGTCTTATGGCGATTTTCAGACCAGTTATGACTACGACGACGATTACTTTGTAGTAAACTCTGTCACAGATCCCGATGGCGTGCTTACCGAATATTCCTATGACCCCAGATGGAGACTTCAGGAACAAATTGCCCTCAACGGCAGACAAACCACGGCCTATAGTTATCAAATCGAGCCGGGAGGAAACTACGTCCGCACGGAGCTATCCTTTGAAGATGACTCCTTTCCGCCACAAATCACTACCCAATACCTCGACGGTTTTGGAAGACCCCTTTCCACCATCCGCGAAAATGACGGGGCGCTCCTGAGTAGTGCGACCTATGACAGCTATTTCCGCGAAGCGGGCCGGTTCCACATCACTACCGGGCCAAGCATCATATCCTACGACGCTTCGCCCATCACCCGCAAGACTATCCTGACGGATGCCGTGGGCAATGTGACCGAAACCCTCAAAACCGGCGATCCGGACTTTTTTTCCGCGACCAAGGTCAGGGACCCTAACGGCCACACCAGCACTACCTACGCCAACAGCCTCGGACTGACGGCCAAAACCCTGTCCGGAGAAGGGAGCGCGACCACTTATCACTACGACGACCTGGCCCGGCTGGTGCTGATCGTCAACCCCGTGGGGGAGGAGTTTAGTTATGAATACAACAATATCGGCCGGGTGTACGAAAAAAAGGTCCCCGGGTGCGGGGCCCAGTCCATTTGGTGGGACAAGGCCTTCCGGCCCGCAGCAGTGAAGGATGGGAACGGAAATATCCAACTTTTCAAGCACGACGAGTATAACCGGATCACGGATATATACCTCGCTCCGGCACAGTCCAGTCTCGGTGCTGCGGATACAGCTCTGATCGAAGGTGCGCTATCCTCCTTCTTCTCCGACACCCTGCTGCGCAACTTCTACACCCCCGAGCACACCTGGATCGATAGCACTTACGAGCGCGTCCTGACGGCTTCGGGCCTGGCCGGGTGGAAAACCACGGTTAACTTCGGGTTGGACGACATCGGCAGACCCTATTATGTAGGCGAGACTTTCCCGACCAACCCTCTGGGAAAGATCAGAACCACACCCCAATACACCGACGCAGGGCCCATCATGGGCCAAACCATCCAGATCGTCAGCGGGGGACAGTCCCTGTCCGTCGTGTACGATTTCGAGTACGACGACATCCTCCGGCCGGAAAAGACCCTTCTGACTGTAGGTGGCAAAGGCCCGGAGCCTATATCCCGCCTGGAGTACAACTCCAAAGACCTGGTGAAGACCAAATACCTGGGCGAGGAGCTCCAAAAAGTAGATTATTATTACGACGCAGCCGGAAAGCTCATCGCCATCAACTCCCCAGGTGAAATGGAGTGCTTCGGGGAGGATGTGTTCTGCACCCTGCAGGCTGTGGTGAGCATCGACAACCCAGCCGACACGATCTATTCGGTGGGCTGCCGCTACCTGGAAGGAATTGAAATCGATGGAGAATACTACGAATTTGGGTCCATCATCGATTTGGCGGACGCGGAGGAATCGCCCCATACGGCCGACAGCATCGCGGCGGCTCTGCACCATTACGGGCTGGAGGGCACGGTGAGCCAGCACGACTCGCTGACCCCAACAGGGGTTTACATGGTGCTGACGATTTTCAACACCAATGCCACGACGGCCGAGCTGGTCTTCACCGACTGCGCCAACGTCGAGTTCACGGAGGTGCTCTGTTGCGAGGACGAACCGCCTGCCGGCACGGGTCAATTGGAGCCCGTGCTGTCGCAAAACCCCGACCTGTTCTATGAGTCCATCACCTATAACGGCCTGGACATTACCCAGATCGAGATCGGATCAGACTGCGCCTCGGGGCTGATGCGAAATAACTTCACTTACGATGCCAACCACCGGGTGACGCAGATGATCAATACCTTTTTCAATCCCGACCCGTTGGTGGGGAGCTACAACACAAACTACGAGTACGATTTAGCCGGGAATATCCTGAGTCTGCACCGGAACGGCCTAATCCAGATCGACGGTGGCATACCGGAATTTGGGCGGATCGACTCGCTGTGGTACACATACAATAATGAGCGCCTCCAATCGGTCAGCGACCTGCTGGACAGCACGACCCTGGCCCAGCCCAAGGGATTCGGGCCCGTCTTTTCGGGCTACACCTACGATGGCAACGGCAATCTCACCGGCGACGGCGGCAAGGGCTTGTCCATGCACTACAATTTGCTTAACTTACCCGACAGCATTACCGACCAGACAAACAACATTTGGCTGGATTATACATTCGGAGGTCAGAAGATCCGTAAGGAGCTAAGCGGCGGTGAGGAGCGCTTTTATCTAGGCGGGCTGGAGGTAGTGGACGGGGATTTCGAGGCGTTTTACCACCCGGAGGGCAGGGCAGTGTGGCGCAACGACACCCTGCGCTTCCAGTACAAGCTGACCGACCATTTGGGCAATACGGTGGTGCTCTTTGAAGATAAGGACCTGGATACTCAGATCTTGACCGAGGAAATGACCGGAGATACCCTGCTGCTTGAAGTATTGCAGCGAAACTACTACTACCCATTTGGCATGGAAATGGAAGGACTTTGGGACTCCCAGACCGGGCCGGGGATGAGGTATTTGTATAATGGGAAGGAGTTTAACGAAGATCTGGGGCTGAAATGGTATGATTACGGGGCCAGGTGGTATGATGCGAGCATTGGGAGGTGGAATGGTGTGGATCCGCTGGCGGAGAAGTATGCGGGGTGGAGTCCGTATGGGTATGTGTTGGACAATCCGATTTCATTCGTCGACCCAGACGGGATGAGGGTAGAAAATGAGTATGTATTTGACCGCGAGAAGGGTGAGTATGTTCAAGTAGGAACCGTTGGAGGGAATGAATTTGATATAATTTATGAGGGAACAATTTATGATGACGGCACTGTCACGGTTAACCCCAATAGCATCGAAGTCGTTGACGTTGCGTGGGTAAACCATGAAACTGTAGAATGGCCTCTGATTTTAGGGAGAGAACCAGGGTTGTTGCACTTAGCAAGTGGTAATCCCGGAGCAACAAATGTTGAGGGTTTTGAAGATCCTATTTTCCAAACTTTGACATTTGGGCTAGGTGGGGCTGTTAGCTCGACTGATGATCTTATTCGGTTAGGTTTGGCAAAATCCTCAAGACCAAAATTTAGAAAAGGGGTTGTTGATAATGTATGGGATATGGCTAAACGGAAAAATGGAAAAGTATATGATCCTGATACTGGATCTGAAATAATATGGGACAAAAGTAAACCCCCGAAAGGGACAGTGGGATATGGGACATAAGGAGGGCAAAGAATGGTGGAGACAAATTGCTGATTTTTTTGCAGGGCGTAAGTCGAAAAAGCAACTACGCGATGAATATAATGACCCTTCTAATTACCATCCTGAACTACCCAAAAGTAACAGAGCTAAAAATAAAAAAGAATGACTATGAAAATTCCACCCTTACTAGATGCCATTTTTGCAAAAGATGAAGCTCGGTTTTTAGCTTTTAATTTTGAATACTCAGAATTTCTGTATGTGGATAAGTCTGGACGGTCTTTGTTGCATAATGCAATTTTGGAGAATCTCCCTTCAATAATTATGTATCTTATTGATAATGTTCCTGAAGTTTTAAAAATGGGTGACAATAAGGGACTTAAACCACTACATTATTGTGCATTAAAAAATGATATTAAAACTGCAAAACTAATTCTAGAAAAAGGAGTAAATATTGATCTGATTGACAGCTATGGAAATACTCCTTTATGGCGAGCTGTTTTCGAAGCTCGAGAAGAGAAATATGAAGTTGTGTTATTTTTTATCCAAAATGGAGCTAATCCCACAATAAAAAATAATACAGGAATTAGTCCACTAGATTTTGCCCGTAAAGTTGACGATCAAAAATTAATAAACATTCTTTTAAGAAAAGAGGGATCTGGGGCGTAAAACCACGCTTCTAAAAACCCTCCGCTGGCTCTGGATTTTCTTTAAAACGAGAGTATTACAAAAACTGTGTCAGGCATTAAAGATTGAGTTGAAATAGCCAAGACTTGATCTGACAAATCGTCAGCGGGGGACAGTCCATATCCGCCGTGTACGATTTCGAGTACGACGACATTCTCCGGCCGAAAAGACTCTTTTGACTGTAGGTGGCAAAGGCCCGGAGCCCATATCCCGCCTGGAGTACAATTCCAAAGACCTGGTGAAGACCAAATACATGGGCGAAGAACTCCAAAAAGTAGATTACTACTACGACGCGGCCGGAAAGCTCATCGCCATCAACTCCCCCGGCGAAATGGAGTGCTTCGGGGAGGATCTGTTCTGCACCCTGCAGGCCGTGGTGAGTATCGACAACCCGGCCGATACGATCTATTCGGTGGGCTGCCGCTACCTGGAAGGAGTCGAAATCAACGGAGAATACTTCGAATTTGGCTCGATCATTGATTTGGCGGACGCGGAGGAATCGTCCCATCCGGCCTACAGCATCGCAGCAGCTCTGCACCATTACGGGCTGGAGGGCACAGTGACTCAGCACGACTCCTGACCCCAACAGGCGTGTACATGGTGTTAACTATCTTCAACACCAATGCCACAACGGCCGAACTGGTCTTCACAGATTGTGCCAATACCGAATTCACCGAGGTCCTCTGCTGCGAAGACGATCCGCCTGCCGGTACGGGACAATTAGAGCCCGTGCTATCGCAAAACCCCGACCTGTTCTACGAATCCATCACCTATAACGGCCTGGACATCACCCAGATCGAGATCGGTTCGGACTGCGCCTCGGGGCTGATGCGCAATAACTTCAGCTACGATGCCAATCACCGCGTGACGCAGATGATCAATACCTTTTTCAATCCCGACCCCTTGGTGGGGAGTTACAGCACGAACTACGAGTACGACCTGGCCGGAAATATCATAAAACTCAACCGCAACGGTCTGGTGCAGATCGACGGCGGCATCCCGGAATTCGGACGGATCGACTCGCTGTGGTACACCTACAACAATGAGCGCCTACAATCGGTCAGCGACCTGCTGGACAGTACGACCCTGGCCCAGCCCAAGGGATTTGGGCCCGTCTTTTCGGGCTATGACTATGATGGCAACGGAAACCTTACAGGCGATGACGGCAAGGGCTTGGCCATCCACTACAATTTGCTTAACTTACCCGACAGCATTACGGACCAAACAAACAACATTTGGCTGGATTATACATTCGGAGGTCAGAAGATCCGTAAGGAGCTAAGCGGCGGTGAGGAGCGCTTTTATCTAGGCGGGCTGGAGGTAGTGGATGGAGATTTCGAGGCGTTTCATCATCCGGAAGGAAGAGCAGTATGGTGCAACGACACCCTGCGCTTCCAGTACAAGTTAACTGACCACCTGGGCAACACCGTAGTGCTCTTTGAAGACAAAAACCTGGACACGCAGATCTTGACCGAAGAAATGACAGAAGATACTTTGCTGCTCGAAGTGTTGCAGCGAAACTATTACTACCCCTTCGGAATGGAGATGGAAGGCCTTTGGGACCCCAAGACTGGCCCGGGGATGAGATATTTGTATAATGGGAAGGAGTGGGATGAGGATTTGGGGCTTGGGTGGTATGACTATGGGTTCCGGTATTATGCCCCGGATATTGGCAGGTTTACGGGGGTGGATCCGTTGGCTGATTTGGCTCCTGGCTGGACACCTTATAGGTATGGCTTCAACAACCCGGTTTTATTCATTGATCCGTTCGGTTTGTTTGAAACCAAACGGGAAGCAAGGAAATATCGTAGGGAAAACACAAGTTTGGGACGGCGTAATAGCTCCATCAAGAAGAATAAAGGCGGCACCTATGACATTCGGGATGATGAATCTCACATGGCGATCACTAAAACGAGTGGTGGAGAAATTGAATATTCTGCGACGGCTTCAGCTTATGGCCTAAGGCAAAACGAAGCGGGTTTTTGGGAAAAGCAGGCAAATGGGAATGCAGGGCAACAGATTGTGCACGGCATTGCAGATGCTTTATATGTAACGGCGCAGGATCTTAATCCCCTTGACACCGAGATCACCCATCTTGAGGGGGGTGAGGCTACCCGAGGGGAACGACAGGATGCCTTTGTAGAAAGTGTAGCGACTCTGATGCCTATCTCGGCTGTGAAAGGGGCAAGTGCAGCTAAGACCAGTACACAGTTCACTAAGTCCAGTTTACAGTTCGGGCAGCAGATGCACAATGGATATAAAGCTGGATTAGCAGACAACTTTACTACTTTCAAGGAGTTTAGAGGTATTAAAGGTATCAGGCCGGATTTTGTTGATTTCAATACCAGAACAATCTATGAATTAAAACCCTATAACCCGAGAGCCATGCAACATGGTTGGAATCAATTAAACAGATACAAGACACTTTTTGACAAGCATTATCCAAATCCCGGCTCGCCATGGCGAATAGTTCTTGACACTTATTAATAAAATGATGGATAACAACGGTCTTTTTAATATTTTGACGGAGGTTTTGAAACCTTCTGGATTCAAGAGAAAGGAAATTATTGGGTCATCAATGGTGATGAAATTACCAAAATGGTGAACTTGCAAAAATCTCAGTTTGGAAGTCGGTATTATATTAATTTTGGATATGTAATAAATTCGATTCCCTTAAATGGATTAATGATGCATGTCTATAATAGGGTTACTTCTTCCAACCCAGAAGAGGCCAAGAGAATTGAAGAGTTATTAGATTTGGATAATACAATACCAGATGCTGATAGATATACTGAATTGAGGAGATTTCTCATCGAGAAATTGAGCCAAAAAGTGGAAGTTGTAGCTACAGAGGATGATTTATTGCGGTACTTAAAATCGCAGGCCCCCTCTATTTTAAATATGATTCCCATTGAAGTCAAAAGGCACTATAATCTATAATGCATAATGGACATGACTTAATCTGACAGTTAAAACCATCCAGATCATCAGTGGGGGACAGTCCATATCCGCCGTGTACGATTTCGAGTACGACGACATCCTCCGGCCGGAAAAGACCTTTCTGACCATAGATGGAAAAGGCACGTTAACTTCGGGCTGGACGACATCGGCAGACCCTATTATGTGGGCGAGATTTTCCCAACCAACCCCCAGGGAAAGATCAGAACCACACCCCAATACACCGACGCAGGGCCCATCATGGGCCAAACCATCCAGATCGTCAGCGGGGGACAGTCCATATCCGCCGTCTACGATTTCGAATACGACGACATCCTCCGGCCGGAAAAGACCTTTCTGACCGTAGGTGGAAAAGGTCCGGAGCCCATATCCCGCCTGGAGTACAACTCCAAGGACCTTGTGAAGACCAAATACTTGGGCGAGGAGCTCCAAAAAGTGGATTACTACTATGACGCGGCCGGAAAGCTGATCGCCATTAACTCCCCCGGCGAAATGGAGTGCTTTGGGGAGGATGTGTTCTGCACCCTGCAGGCTGTCGTGAGCATCGACAACCCAGCCGATACGATCTATTCGGTGGGCTGCCGCTGCCTGGAAGGAGTCGAAATCAACGGAGAATATTTCGAATTTGGATCCATCATCGATTTGGCGGACGCGGAGGAATCATCCCATACGGCCGACAGCATAGCGGCCGCCCTGCACCATTACGGGCTGGAGGGCACGGTGACTCAACACGACTCCCTGACCCCAACAGGTGTGTACATGGCGCTGACCATCTTCAACACCAATGCCACAATGGCCGAGCTGGTTTTTACAGATTGTGCCAATACCGACTTTACCGAGGTGCTCTGTTGCGAAGACGATCCGCCCACGGGCACGGGTCAGTTGGAGCCCGTGCTATCCCAAAATCCGGACCTGTTCTACGAATCTATCACCTATAACGGTCTGGACATTGCCCAAATCGAGATCGGCTCGGACTGTGCCTCGGGGTTCATGCGAAGTCAAACGATTTTCCCTATTTTTACCAAGGATTAAAGCCAGAATATGAAAGAGTTGATTATTAAGATCAAGGAACGGCATTACAAGCTCTTTTTCCAATACCTCCAGACGCTTGACTATGTCACCATAATACGACCTTCCTCTGCGTCTGTCAAAGAGGAACAAATCCAACGCCCGTATGATTTCTCCGATCTGGCCGGGGCGCTGGAGTGGGAAGGAGATGCAGTCACTCAGCAACACTCCCTGAGGGATGAATAGTAATTATCCTCTCCTCCGCTCCAACACCCCCTCGCCTCCCCTTCCGGAACCGCCGCATAGTGCGAAAACGTAATAGACGCCAGCGCCCTTCCGGAACTGAGGTTGCGCACCTGACCGGCGTAGCCGAACAGTTCCGACAAAGGCACGTGGGCGCGGATGACGGAGTGGTTGACCCGCGGCTCCAGGCCCATGGGGATGCCGCGCCTCCGGTTGAGGTCGCTCATGATGCCGCCGGTGTATTCGTCCGGACAGGTCGCCTCCACCGACATCACCGGCTCCACCAGGATGGGCGCGCATTGGGGCGCCGCAGCCCGATAGCCCTCGCGGGCGCATAGCTCGAAGGCCAGTTCGTTTGATTCGGCGCTCGTTTGCCATCCCCTCACCCTCACTTTGAAACTGTGCATCTCCAAGCCGGCCAGAGGCCCTACATGCCACATCGACTCAAATCCGCGGCGCACGGCCTCCAGGTATTCCGGCTTTAGGCTCCCATCCGCAGCGGGCTCGGCCCACTGCACCCGGACGCGGCCGGTCTGAAAGTCGGCGCTTTCCAAAAAATCCTGGTCGGCCGGACCGAGTTCGAAGCGCAGCCGGGCGTAGAGGTGATCGCCCACTTCCCGCACGAATTCGTGTTCAAAAGCGATGGTCTGGGTGAACCGCTCCTTGTAATTCACCTGCGGCCGGCCGAGGTTCACCTCCACGTTGAAGTCGCTGAGCAGGCGGTGACTCATCACCTCCAGGTGCAATTCGCCCATGCCGTGGATGAGCAACTGGCCCGATTCCTTATCCTCCCCTGCTTTGAAGGAGGGATCTTCCTCCTCCAGGTATTGCAGGGCCTCCTTCAGCTTGTCGAGGTCGCGGCTGTGGCGGGCCTCCACCACCATAGCGATGACGGGTTCGGGGAAGGGGATCGACTCCAGCACGATCGGATGCGTTTCGTCGCACAGGGTATCGCCGGTCGCCACATCCTTCACTCCGCCGAGGGCGGCGATATCCCCGGCGCTGATTTCCCAGATGGCGTTGTGTTTTCCGCCGTTCATCTGGTAGATATTGGTCAAGCGCTCGCGGCGGCCGTTGCGGGGGTTGTACACCGCCTGCCCCCTCCGGGCCTGCCCGGAATACACGCGAAAAAAGCCATCTTATGCCGCTGCTCGTCGTGCGCGATCTTGAACACCAGTGCCGCGAAGGGCTCGCCGGCCTGCAAGGGGCGGGTTACCGTTTCTTCCGTCCCTGGAATTTGGCCTTTCACGGCGCCCGTATCCGCCGGAGAAGGAAGGTAAGCGCACACGCCGTCCAGCAGGGGTTGTATGCCTTTGTTTTTGTATGCGCTGCCGCAAAACACGGGCACGACGAGCTGCGCCGCGGTGGCCTTGCGGATGGCCTCCCGGATGGCCGCTTCCGGGATGAGGTCGGGCGCTTCGTATATTTTGGAATAAAGTCCTTCGTCGTTTTCGGCGAGGATCTCCAGCATCTCCAGCCGCGCGGCTTGTACCTGTGTAGCCAGATGGGATGGGATGGGCCCTCTTTCCATTCCTCTTCTTCCCAAATAAAAGCTTTTCTCGAGATCAGGTCGACGACGCCCTGGAAGAACTCCTCCTGCCCGATGGGAATCTGCACGGGCAGCGGGCGGGCGCCGAGGCGCTTGCGGATCTGGTTGACCACGTCTTCCAGGTCGGCGCCGGGGAGGTCCATTTTATTGACAAAAACCAGTCGCGGGATATGGTAGCGATCGGCCTGGCGCCACACGGTTTCGATTGGGGCTCCACCCCTCCACCGCGCTGAGCAGGGCGATCAGCCCGTCGCATACGCGCAGGGGAGCGCTCCACTTCGATCGTAAAATCGACGTGGCCGGGGGTGTCGATGATATTGATGGTATGCGTTTGGCCGGCCCAATCCCATTGGGTCTGGGTGGCGGCGGCGGTGATCGTGATGCCACGCTCGCGTTCCTCCTCCATAAAATCCATGATGGTGGTGCCCTCGTGCACTTCTCCCATGCGGTGGGTGCGGCCGGTGTAAAAGAGGATCCTTTCGGTGAGCGTCGTCTTGCCCGCGTCGATATGGGCGGCTATCCCGATATTGCGCAACAGGCTTGCCTGGTCGTCTTTCATAGCCCTTTTTTTGGCAGAGCCTAAAAGTAATTCAAGTTGCTGAAATCCGCAGCTTTTTGACGATCCGGAAAACTGGTTTTGTAAAGGAAAATTGAGATGGGGATCCCCATCACCAGGCCCCCGAGGGCCAGGGCGAGGAAGATTTGGCCATTTCCGTAAAAAGCCTGAAAAATGAGCTTGGGCTCCAGCTTTTCGGGAAATACGAACGTGATCTTTGTGCCGAGGATAGCGCGGCCAACTACAAAGGCAAGTGCGTGGAAAAAAGGCCCGGTAAGGCTGTTGATATGGTAAACCCCGATGACGGCCGCAGGGCGGCTCAACTTTAGAACGGAAGAAAGTGCCAGGGCGATCAGGACTTTCATGCCGATTAAGGGCGTGGTGCCGATTAAAAAGCCGAGGGCGTAGCCCGCCGCGATTTGACGGGGTTCGGCCCGGATCGAACCCAGCTTGGTAAACAGTCGGTTTTTCGATCTTTTAAAAAAGCCTGGTTTTGCAACCGGCGTCATTGGATCCATTAGCGTTGAGCGTGCAACTCGTTTGCTTGTGCGTTAAAGGCATTCATGGTATCGAGCAGGTTGTCCTGGATGATCGGGTCGGTCATCCATCGGGGCATGCTCGATCTGTTTTTGGTCATGATGAGGTAGGTCACCTGCGTCTGGCCGTTGGTTTTCGGCTGAAATTGCCAGGAGCCGCTCACCCCTTTCATCCGGGTCACGCCCTCTTTGGCGGGGTAGGAAGCGTGGGAGATCGACTGGTAAGAGGCGATATACCCGCCGCCAGAGCTCGTGGTCTGGTATCGAATTACGACGTCCTGATCCTCGAGCGGCCAGGGAATGCTGTACTTGGTGTAGCTGGTCCAGGAACTGGAACTCCTGGTTTCCACCATTTTGAACTCCTGCATGCTCTGCATCCAGCGGTGCGCCCGGTTGACGTCCTTGAGCAGGCTGAGCAGGGTTTCCGGGCCGGCATCCGACACGAATTGGGCTTTCAACTCCCGCACCTTCAGGCCGGGCTCGATCTCTATCCAGCGCTCATAAAGGGTTACGCCGCCCTTTTCCCTCACAAACTTGAACTCCCCGTCATTCCCCTGAGTGCAATCCCTCAAAGGGCGCTCATCCGCCCCTGCGGCCGGAAAGGCCGCCCCGAGCAACAACATGTTTACGATTAGCCATTTCATTCCGTACCTAAGTTAGTTGAAGAGTTGAAGATTGAAGAGTTGAAAGGGCTTTGGCGAGCCAAGGCTTCCATTAAACTTTAAACTTTTCAACTCTTCAACTATTCTCTGGTATTTGCTCTAGCGCAGCCACAAGGTATTTCCAAAATTTTCCCACAGAAGCGACATGCACTTTTTCATCGGGCGAATGGGGGTGCCGGATCGTAGGGCCGAAGGAGATCATATCCATTCCAGGGTAGTGTTCGGAGATGATCCCGCATTCCAGGCCGGCGTGGCAGGCAGCTACCGAGGGGTTTTTTCCGAACAACTGCTCATACAGGCCTACCATGACCTTCAAAATATCTGATTCCGCGTTGGGCGCCCGGCCGGGGTAGCTGCCGGAATTTTCGACCTCCGCTCCCACCGCTTCGAAAGCGGCTCTGACGGCGGAGATCACATCTGTTTTTCCGGATTCGATGGAACTGCGTTGCAAGCTTTGGGTGGTAAAAACACCGTCGCGTATGATAACGCGCGCCAGGCTCGTCGAAGTCTCTACCAGGCCGGGAATATCCGGGCTCATGCGAAAAACGCCGTTCGGAACGGCATACAGCGCGTTGAGCGCGCGGTCCTGGTCGGGGGCATTCATCACCTTGGGGGGAAGAGGGTTTTCTTCCAGGGCGATGGCCATATCCGGCTCGATAGTGTGGTATTCTTTCAGGATGTCGGCCTTTCTTTTGTTGAATTCATCGAGAAAGGCCTTTTTGCCGGCGGCCGGCACAACCACCACGGCAAGCGCTTCTCTCGGGATGGCGTTGCGCAGGCTGCCGCCGTCCATGGAGGCGATGCGCAGGCCCAGGGTTTGGGTGCTGCGGTAGAGCAGGCGGGTCATCAGCTTGTTGGCGTTGCCCCTGCCCAGGTGGATATCCAGCCCGGAATGGCCGCCTTTGAGGCCGAGGATATGGATTTTGTAGGCTTGTCCACCCGCAACAGGCGGCTCTTCGGCGTAGCTCATGCGGGTATTGGTGTCGATCCCTCCGGCGCAGCCGATGGTCAACTCGTCGTCTTCTTCCGAGTCGAGGTTGAGGAGGATTTTTCCGTGGAGCAGCGTTTCATCGAGGCCTTTGGCGCCGGTCATGCCGGTTTCTTCGTCGATGGTGAAAAGGGCTTCCAGGGCGGGGTGCGCAATATCTTTCGACTGGAGCAGCGCCATGGCCGAGGCCACGCCGATGCCGTTGTCGGCGCCGAGGGTGGTGCCGTCGGCCTTCACCCATTCGCCGTCGATCAAGCTCCGGATACCTTCGCTGTCGAAATCGAACTGGGTGCCGGCGTTTTTCTGGTGCACCATGTCGAGGTGCGATTGCAGGACGACCGTGGGCCGGTTTTCCATGCCTTTGGTAGCTGGCTTGTATATGACCACGTTGCCGATGGCGTCGACCGTGGTCTTCAGTCCGAGCCCTTCGCCGAAGCGGCGCATGAACTCGATGACGCGGCTTTCCTTCTTGGAAGCGCGGGGCACGGCGTTGAGATCGGCAAAGTTATTCCATACGGCTTGGGGTTCCAGGGAGCGAATTCCGTCAGATGTGTTCATTGATTTTGAATTTTCCCCATAATAATAGAGAAAAGGGGGGAAATTCCATAATCCCGCATTTTCCTAAAAATCCACCAACTCCACATCAAAAATCAACACCGCATTTTTGGGAATGCCTGGAGGAGGATATTGCCCATACCCCAGGGCCGAAGGGATAAACAAGGTGCCTTTGCCTCCTTTTTGAAAAGAGGAATCCCTCCTGCCAACCCGTGATGACGTTGGCCAGGGAAAGGTAGCGGGCTGAGCGCCGGTTTCGTCAAACACCTCCTCGTCGAGGAAATAGCCTTTGTAGTGGACGGTCACTTCGTCCGAGATCGTGGGGTGCCCGCCCGTGCCTTCCACCTCCATGATGATGTGGAGTCCCGAAGCCGTGGAAGTAGCGTTGAGGTTGTGTTCTTCGAGGTATTCCTTGATCTTGTCGATGTCGTCTTCCAATCGTTGTTGGGGGTCCTTGGTGCAGGAAGGCAGGAGGAAGAGGATGGGGAATGTCAGGAGAAGGAAGGTTTTCATTGTGAAGGTTTAGAAAGTTGAGGAGGTTTAGAAAGTTTAGTTTTTCCTTACGGCAAATGTAGACTAAACCTCATAAACCTCCTAAACCCTCTAAACCTCCTTCACCCTGGAGGCCGCTTCCCTCCTGCTCATCGTATTCCCGGGGATGCCCATGATCAGGCCGCGACAGCGGGGGGAACCGCAATGGCATTCGAAGGGCTCCATGTGCTCGTTGTAGAAGGCGGCGTAGTCGAGGGTCAGCTCTTCGCCGGCGGCGATGTCGCGCAGGGCTACGACGTCGAGGCCGTGAAAGGCGGTGTTGGGGTCGCAGGAGTGGTTCTCCGGGGCCCATTCCCGGGGGTCTGTTTCCCAGAGGATGTACAGCTCGTCGCTGAGCGGGTAGGCGTAGCGGCGGAAGGTCTCCTGCTCTTCGGGCGACCAGGCGGCCTCGACGTGCGACAGGGTGGTCAGGCGCTGGGCGCGCTCCTCTCCTTGCCAGATCGTCTCTCCGGCCCGGATGGGCTCCACGGCGCAGATGCCGAAACCGTTCACGGCGTTGCCCGTCACGTAGAATTTCTTCTTCTTGCGGCGGTGCCGGGCCATGCCTTCGGCCAGTATTTGCTTCAGAAAACCCGACTGGCCCGCGCCGTCGTATTTCAGGATATAGTCGGCGCTGCCTTCGAAGCCCTCCGGGTAGAAAACCGAGCAGGCAAAGTTGATTTCCAGAAAAAAGATCTTTCCCTCGTCGTTGACCCTAAAATCCAGCCGGGCATACCCTACCCCGCCGAAGCCCCTGAAAATGCGCCGCGCCGCATCGCGCAGCTGCTCGTCGAGCGCCGGGTCGGCACACGGCACGTTGCTCTCGGGATGCCATTGGGTGATCTTCAGGTCGTAGGTCTTGAACTCCTGGCCGTTGGAAAACACAAACTCCAGGGGCAAATACGCCTTGGGAGGCTGTGCCGGATCGGGATCCGCAGCCACCAGCACTGTAAATTCCCGGCCGGGGATAAAGTCCTCCACCAGCGCCGTATCGAAATCTTCGATGATGGCATTTACCTTCTCCCGCAACTCGCCGATGGAATGCACCAGCGACTGCTCGTTCACGCCCAGGCTGTCGCCGGCTTTGGCGGGTTTGACGAACAGGGGGAAGGACAGGTGCTTGCAGGCACGTTCCACCTCCTCCATGTGCTCGATCGCGGCGAAGCCCGGCACTGCCACCCCGGCGGTATAAGCCACGTATTTCATGAGGGGTTTGGGAGGGTCGTACAGGGCCGACGAAGGCCCGGTATGCGGCAGGTCGAGCAACTCGAGCGAATACACCACGTCGATGGAGGGGATATCCCATTCCAGGTAGGCTTCGCAGAGGTTGACGAAGATGTCGTAGCCCTTTCTTTTCAGATCTTTCAGCTGCCGGTAGGTGCTGAGTTTGTTGAGAAAAACGTGATCGACCTGGGCTCCGGGGAGGAGATGCGAAAGATTGCGCGGGGGGTCGTAGTTTTTATAGTCCACCTCCGATGCTCCGTAATCGGGTTGGAGGACGCATACTTTCATCATAGTTTACTCTTGCTTTTATTCCTGACCAGGGCGCCGAGAAGCATGTCGCCCATCAATTGGGAAAAAGGGATCCCGCTCCATTTCAAAATATTGCCGGTCGATGAGTCGTCCTCCGGAGAGGAAATTCCGCAATTCGCATTCACTTCCAGGACAAACAGCTCGCCGCTTTTTTTGTCCATCCGGATATCCACCCTGCCGTAGCCCGTGCCGCCGACGGCGCAAAACGCCTGCCAGCTAAGGGCTTCCAGGCGTTCCTTCCACTCCGGGGAGGCCAGGCGGTACTCGTAAAGCGGCCCGCCGTCGGGTGGACCGGGCTCCACTTCCCAGTTTTCCCAGTAGCGCTCGTAGGAGAAAAAACGCTCCTCGTCGGGCAGGCTGACATTGAAAAACCGCTCTACCGGAGGGTAGATGTGGATGGTTTCCGGAAAGCCGGGCGTGCCGACCACCAGTACGGTAAATTCAGGTCCGTTGATAAAGCGTTCGACGAAAATTCCTCCCGTGGAGAATTCGGACCCGTGGGGCCCGTTCAGCAGGTACTCCACCTGGGTTCTCAACTCCTCGTCGTTGTGCACCACCGAATGCAGGGTCAGCCCAAAGCTGCCTGCGCTGACGGCCGGTTTGACAAACAGCGGCGCCCCCAGGCGCTCGCAAAGTCCGGGGATATCGCGACCGGGGTCTGCGATCACGGCAAAGGGAGCGGTGGGCACGCCGGCGTTCAGGAAGGCCGCCTTCATCCGGATCTTGGAGGTGGATAGGAAGTAAAAGGCCGCGTCGGCGCCCGTGAAAGCAAGTCCTTTTTCTTCGAGCTTGTGCACGACTGAGATACCCGGGTATCCGAAGATATCGTCGCCGTCGCAGTAGTTGAGCACCACCGGCCGATGGCCGTTCGAAGAGGAAAGGAGCGTATCGACCGTTTGGTCCAGGTTTTCCGAGGTGATGGGCACCCATTTCCAGTCCAGGCCCAGGATGTCGAAGACCTCTGCCAGTTCTCGCCGGGTCAGCGGAGTATCGTATTGTTCCGCGCTAATGTCCGAACCGTTTTGGATATATGGAATGAAGGCCCAGACCGAAATTTCGGGCTGCTGGATCCCTTTTTCCTTCATAAGGTTTGAAAATTTCATTTCCCTTTTTTGCAGTCGCTTTTCGAAACTTGATGCAATATTAAAAGATTGGAAATGATAAAAAGTAAAAAAAATAGCCCCGAGGGTATCTCGTGGCTATTTTTTTGAAAATCAGGCGGTTTTAGCCCAGTTTCGGCGCTTCGAACAACTCCCCGAGGGGTATCTTCAGGCCCGGAAACAGGCCGGTCTCCAGGGTCTGTTCTCCGGTCAGGGGTTGCAGGCCGATGAAGATCCCTTTTTCGTTCAGCACGTAGACCAGCACGATCTTTTCCCAGGGGTTCACAAGCCAGTATTCCTTCCCCTCGTACTTCGCTCATTTCCCGGTGGCTGTTACCTGGGGAGAGGATTTCCACGACGAGGTCGGGCGCGCCTATACACCCTTTATCGTCGAGCTTGTTGGCGTCGCAGATCACGCAAAGATCGGGCTGAACGACCGTTAAAATACAGGGGCCCTTTAGGCAAAAAGGATGGCAGGGGTTTAAAAACCCAAGCACGGAATCCCTGTGGAGCCGTCATTCTGAACACCTGCCCCGCCCCTCTTGAACCAGGCAGGTAAGGCGCCCCGGGTTGTAAGGTGAATGGCATCACGTTTTCAGCCAAAATTTTCCAAAGATAGAGGGATTGGGTGGGCGCAACTGCCGACCCCTGCATTTTTTTGGCATCGCTGAAAATGAATGCTCCTGCTTCCGAATAACTTCCGAAAGCAGGAGCATGAAAGAAACGGCCTGCGTTTAACGCTGCATCAACACCATTTTCCGCACAAGGGCGCCGAAAGGCGTGACCATTTCGCAGTATAAAACGCCGCTTGAAACGGTCCCGTCGAGGAACAGTGTTTCGCTGTTATTACCGGCAGGGTACGTTTTATTCACCCGCCACAGTTCCTGTCCGTCGACATTCAGCACCCGCAGTTGAACTTCGCAGCTTTCCGGCAATATAAATTCGATCGTCGTGCTGCCGTGGAAGGGGTTGGGGAAATTCGGAAGCAATTGGAAGTTCGTCTTGCCTGTAGCCAGGTCGTTCAAAGCGGTGGTCTGTTCGATGATCAGATGGACCCCGGATTCTGCCAAGGCATCGGTATAGGCTTTTGCGGGCAAAATATCCTCTTCCATATACAGCGCACCGCTCAGTTTGGAGCCGTTTTCCAAGGCCGTAAAAATGAGCCGGAATAAGGGAGTAGCCTCGGAAAGGGTGAGCCCGTTTTCTTGCGACAAGGCAACCCTGATCTCCCCTTGAGCCGCGTTAAAAGTACCGAAATGGTCGGCTGTGAGCGGAAGCCCTGCCAAGGGTTCAACGCCCTCCAATTGCACTAGTGAGGATCGAAACCCAGGGCGAATTGGAATGCCGCCAGGTCGTTCATTTGATCTGCGATTATTTCAACCGCGAAGCTTTCACCCATTCGCAATTCCCGGTCTGCCGCACGCAAAACCAGCGGCTCCCCAGCTCCAAAGTTGGCAGGGTTGGCAAACGTCGCCACCACATCGCCCAATTTGATCCCTTTGAAATCCTGATTTGGAACATCGCCGCTCACCCCTGTGAGAATGATCTTTTCCGGGAAACCCCAAGGGATATTCGGATTGGGGAAGGTGTACGAGTAGGGTACGAATCGCCAGGAAGTGATCTGGTTCAGCGCCGCCGGATTGCCCAAAAGGGCCTGACTAATCAGGGTCGCATCTAAACTCGAAATGGTATTGCTTTTGTTCACATCTGCCGCGATGCGCTTGAAGGGCGCCGGCAACAAGTTGATGTTCGCTACATGTTGCTGGATAGCGGTTACGTCGGCTACAGTCACCCCATTGAGTTTGTTGATAGTCTTGGTCGGCGTCACGGTGAAGTTCGAACCCGAACCGGGGTTAAGCGAATAGAACCCGCTGGTATTGGTGGTAGTGGTTAACGTTTGGTCGCCGGTGAGTTTCACGGTGACCTGGTTGACGCCTAAACCTTCATTTTGCTCCCAAAGGATGTCGCCGCTGATGGTCGTGCAAGGGATCACCGTGATCGTGAAAGTGCACCAATTCGAACAGTTGCTTCCGATGGGGTATGTGTACGTGATCGTGTGCACGCCCGTTCCGGCCGCCGCAGGGTTAAACATCCCTTCGTTTACGCCAGGACCGCTGTAGGCGCCGCCCCCCGGATTGCCGCCCGTCAATGCATAGGGCGAAATATTGATACAGACCGTAGCATTGGACGGACATGTTACTGTGGACTGAACTGCCACGGTAATTGTGAACGTGCAGGAGTTCGTGCAGTTGTTCCCGTCCGTGTAAGTGTACGTGATCGTATGGGCGCCCGCTCCGGCCGCCGAAGGGTTAAACATCCCCGCGCTCACGCCGGGACCGCTGTACGTGCCGCCCATGGGGCTGCCGCCTGTCAGCGGGAATGCGCCTGCGTCGATGCACACTGCGCTATTGTCCGGGCAGGTCACTACCGGCAGTGGGTTCACCGTGATGCTGAACGTGCAGAAAGCCGTGCAGTTGTTTCCGTCCGTGTAAGTGTAGGTAATGGTGTGCATGCCCGCTCCGGCCGCGCCAGGGTTAAACATCCCCGCGTTCACGCCCGGGCCGCTGTACGTGCCGCCCATGGGGCTGCCGCCTGTCAGCGCGAATGCGCCTGCGTCGATGCACACTGTGCTATTGGTCGGGCAGGTCACTACCGGCAATGGGTTCACCGTGATGGTGAAGGTGCAAGAGTTCGTGCAGTTGTTCCCGTCCGTGTAGGTGTACGTGATCGTATGGGCGCCTAATCCGGCCGTGGCAGGGTTAAACATCCCCGCGTTCACGCCCGGACCGCTGTAGGTGCCGCCCATGGGGCTGCCGCCTGTCAGCGGGAATGCGCCTGCGTCGATGCACACTGCGCTATTGCCCGGGCAGGTCACTACCGGCAGTGGGTTCACCGTGATGGTGAAGGTGCAGGAGGCCGAGCAGTTGTTCCCGTCCGTATAGGTGTACGTGATCATATGGGCGCCCGCTCCGGCCGTGGCAGGGTTGAACATCCCCGCGTTCACGCCTGGACCGCTGTATGTGCCGCCCATAGGGTTGCCGCCCGTCAGCGCGAATGCACCTGCGTCGATGCACACTGTGCTATTGGTCGGGCAGGTCACTACCGGCAGTGGGTTCACCGTGATGCTGAAGGTGCAGAAAGCCGTGCAGTTGTTTCCGTCCGTGTAAGTGTAGGTAATGGTGTGCATGCCCGCTCCGGCCGCGCCAGGGTTAAACATCCCCGCATTCACACCCGGGCCGCTGTAGGTGCCGCCCATGGGGCTGCCGCCTGTCAGCGCAAATGCCCCCGCGTCGATGCACATCGCTGAATTGCCAGGGCAAGTTACCACCGGCAACGGGTTCACATTCACCGTGTGAGTATCAAAACCTGTGCAATTGTTTGCATCGGTTACAGACACCGTGAACGTTGTGGCCATGGTCATATTCGGGAATGTAGCCGTCTGGCTGCTTCCACCGCCGTGCGACCAGCCGTAGGTCGCGTAGCCCGGGCCTGCATCGAGTATCGCGTCGGAACCACTGCAGACCGCTGAGGGGCCGGAGATTGTCACGGGGATATTGGTGACGAGGACCTCAAATATGGCGCTGCACATCACATCGGCCTCGCAGTCGCTTTCCACTGTCCAGGTTACCGTCGTGCTGCCTCCGCAGGCTTGGGGAGCACCGGTATTGGTGTTGCTGATGGAGGCGTTGCAGCCTCCGCTGTAGGAAACCGTCAGCAGCCATGCTTCAAACGCAGCGTCAATGGTTGCCTGGTCCTGACCGGCCGCTTCCGTAGCGTTCATGGGACAGGTCACTGTCACCGGCGGTGCATTCACATTTATCGTTTGGTTGCAAGTGGCCATGAACCCGGCCTCATCTGTTACCGTCCAGGTCCTTGTCACCACGATCGGGCAGGTTCCCGCGGCTGCATCCTGATACGTGACGCTTGTAATGGCGCAATTATCGGAAGCTAAACCCATATTGACGACATTTGAAAACTCCGCATAGCTGGACGCGGCCGGCGTGGCCGAATAGGCAGGTCCGGTGATGGCACCTACATTACAACCAGTAATATTTCGCACAACCGCACAGTTGGAGATCACCGGTGCATGGTTATCGGTCACTGTTACCGTAAAACTGACGGTCGGTGCGCCGCAGGCGTTGGTGGCAGTGAGTGTCACCGAAGTGACGCCTTTGTTGAAAGTGTAGCCGGCGCCTGTGCCGTTGCCGCTGCCTGAGGTGGCCCCTGTAAAGAGGTAGGTAAGGGCGGGCGCAGGACAGCCGGAGACCGTGACGGTATAGGAAACAGCCGCCGTGCAAAGCCCGGGGTCCGTAAATGCAGGTACATTTCCAACCGGAGAGACCAGGAAGCTCGGAGGGATGCATCCGCCGTATTGGGCGATGAAAAAAATCCTGGGCGCCAATGGAGGTAAGATTGGCCGTTCCTGCGGAATGATCGAAATCGGCTGTAAGCATAAAAGAACCGGTGATATGGGTATACCCGCAAGCATCAAGTGCGTATGCGTTACCCTTATCCGCGCTGGTCCCTCCCATGCCTTTGGCCCACACATAATTACCCGAAGTATTGTATTTACCGATAAAAATGTCCGTGTTGCCTGCGGAAACGAGGTTGGCCACGGCGCCGGAAGGATCGAAATCGGCTGTACCGTTAAAACTACCCGTAATATAGGCATTCCCAGTACCATCCAACGCGACGGCGATGCCTATATCAGCGGCCGTTCCACCCATTCTATTTGCCCACAGGTAAGCGCCGGCAGCATCGTATTTCCCCATAAAAACATCCGTACTGCCTGCAGAAACAAGGTTGACTACAGCGGCGGAAGGGTCAAAGTCCGCCGTTCCGTTAAAACTGCCTGTCACATGAATATTCCCGCTGCCGTCCAATGCGATGGAGTAACCCAGATCCGAGCCGGTTCCACCCAATCGTTTGGCCCAGACATAGGCTCCGGAAGAATTGTATTTCGCAATAAAAATATCGGTATTGCCTGCGGTGACAAGGCTCGCAACAGCTCCGGATGGATCGAAGTCGGCCGTGCCCAGGAAATAACCGGTGATATGCACATTGCCGCTGGCATCCAGGGCAATGGAGTTGCCCACATCAGCGCTTGAAGCTCCGGGGGACCCCATGGCTTTTGCCCAAACATAAACACCTGAGGAATTGTATTTCGCGATAAAAATGTCATTGGAACCTACCGAAACCAGGTTGGCAGTGGCTGCGGAAGGGTCGAAATCAGCTGTGCCCAGGAAGGTGCCTGTGATATGCACATTCCCGCTGCCGTCGACGGCAATCGAGTTGCTTTGATCGGCTGAAGTTCCACCAATGCCTTTGGCCCAGACATAGTTTCCCGAGGCGTCGTATTTGGCGATAAAAGCATCCTGACTGCCACCCGCTCCCGTCAGGTTGGCCGTAGCTCCCGAGGGGTCAAAATCAGCAGTACCCATAAAATATCCCGTAACGAGTACGTTGCCACTTCCGTCCAGGGCAAGGGAAAGCCCCCAGTCATTATTCGTTCCTCCCATCGATTTGGCCCAGACATAATTTCCCAGAGAATTGTATTTGGCGATATAAATATCATAGCCGCCTGCCGATGAAAGGACGGCCGATGCGCCCGAAGGGTCGAAATCGACAAGGCCTGCGAAAACACCCGTTACGAATATATTCCCACTGGCGTCCAACACGATGGATTTGCCATCTTCACTCCCGCCGTTGCCATCGGCCACAGCAAAAGCGTAGACATAATTTCCGGCCGCTGAAGTGTATTTGCCGGCAAATGCCGAAACATCGTTTATGGAGGAGAGGTTGACAACAACCCCGGAAGGGTCGAAATCGCCCGAGCCTTGTAAATACCCTGTAATGTGCACATTACCGCTGCCGTCCAGGGCAATGGCGTTGCCATTTTCATTGCCGGAGCTTCCTCCCAGGCCTTTGGCCCAGATATAGGCGCCGGAAGTGTTGTATTTGGCAATGAAAATACCCTGAGACCCCGAAACAGAAACATTTGCGACACCTGCTCCCGGATTAAAATCGATCGTGTCCCAGAAATTTCCGATCAAATTTACGTTACCGGCATCGTCGACTGCGATGGAGTTGCCGGAATCAATGCTCGTATTTCCCACCCTGAACGCCCACACATAGGCTCCAGAGCTGTCGTATTTGGCGAAGTAGGTATCGGTTAGGCCGGCTGAAACCAGGTTTGCCACGGCCGCTGAAGGATCGAAATCGGCGGTGGTGTTAAAGCTACCGGTAATATACACATTACCGCTACCGTCAAGCGCGATGCCACTGCCCAATTCGTTGTTCGTTCCGCCCATAGCTTTTGCCCATACGTAATTCCCTGCGGAATCGTATTTCGCGATAAAAATATCCGATCCCCCTACCGAGTTCAGGTTGGCTATGGCGCCGGAAGGGTCGAAATCGATCGTTCCGGTTAAATTCCCGGCGATATGGACATTTCCGCTGCCATCAACCGCCAGGGAATTGACCACGTCGCTGCTCGTTCCTCCGATCGCTTTGGCCCATAAATAGTTGCCCGAGCCGTCGTATTTCGCAATAAAAATATCGGTAAAGCCAGACGAAACCAGATTGGCCGTAGCGCCGGAAGGGTCGAAATCGGCTGTACCGTTGAATGTCCCGGTGACATGCACATTACCGTTGGCTTCTACAGCAATGGAAATACCCAGGTCGAGGCCTGTTCCGCCCATAGCTTTTGCCCATAAATAGGCGCCGGAAGAACTGTATTTCGCAATAAACGCTTCATTGGAGCCCACCGAAACCAAATTGGCCGTAGCGCCCGAAGGGTCGAAATCAACGGTTCCTCCAAAAAAACCAGTGACATAAACATTGCCACTTTCGTCTACCGCAACATCATTGCCCTGTTCGGAACCCGAACCGCCTATTGCATAGGCCCAGACAAAATTGCCGGAAGCATTGTATTTGGCCAGGAACAGATCATTTCCCCCAGTTGAAAAACGCAAGGCTGCTGAAGCGGAGGGGTCAAAGTCGACCAAGCCTGCAAAATAACCGGTAACATACATATTACCGTCGGGATCCACTGCAATGGACTTTCCTTCGTCACTGCCACCGGCGCCCCCGCCTATCCCTTTGGCAAAAAGGAAATCGGGATTTTGCGCAAAGGCCCGGTAGGGGAAAAACCCTAACACAAGAGCGGTTAAAATGAGCAGGAAATTTTGGGCAAATGCCTTTGCCGTATTCCCAAAGGGAATACATGTTTTGTTTTTTGTTTGCTTTTTCATAGTCCTAATAGGCTTTAGTGAAAGAACCTTAAGCCACTATCAATTGATCCACTTCTCCTATCGCCAAAAAAAAAAAATGCCGAATAAGAGATCGGAAAATCCTCTCATTCGGCATGATTTGGGGCTAGAAGCCAGATGATTGCGTAACTAAGTATCAATCATCTCTATGAATTACAATTGATAAGTGCTTCACAAAGCTATTTTAAAAATACTTGACAAACAAACAAATGAAAATATATTCATACTTTATTTAATTCCCATTCCACGGAAACACCCCGCACCCAACCTTCCTGACCTCAAAATCCTCCTCTACCGCCTGCTCACAACCCGGGTGCCCTACCCCGTCGTCGGCCCCGTCGAAGGTGACCCGGAGGGTGTAGTGGCCTTGCGCGAGCGCAGCAGGGTTGAAGTTGAAGGTATTTGCAACTCCCGATTGGCTGGCTACCACGGTGTTGTCGCTTTGGCGGATGAGCTCGAAGAGGATATTCTCCACCGTCGCCGGACCGCTCCCGTCACCCAGTTGGGCGCTTACGGTCGCAACTTGGGCACCATCCTGACTACAATACACATCGTTGAGGCCGCTCAGACTCGGGTTCGGGTAATAACAGGTATTGGAAGTGCTTAGGGTGACAGACCCATTGGTCACCGAAATCGAATAGCCGAGCGCGTCGATATGCTTGCCCGCCAAAGTGTACACGCCCGGAGGGCCTTCTGCAAGCGGAGTGCCTGCCGCGACAGGCAGCGGCGCCGCAGGTGGCGCCAGGCTGGCCATTTGATACAAGCCGGGCGCCAACACTACCGTCCAGCTGTCGCCTGCCGGGCCGTCCACCTGTATCGTCTCGCTGAATTGCCCATTTACAAGCGTAGTGGCATTGTCCAAACAGGTACAAGGATCGATGATGGAAACCTCGCAGGGCGCTACTTCGACTTTGACCGTGAACGACATTCCCGGACAGCCGTTTAGGCCCGTGGGGGTCACGGTGTAGATCACGATCTGCGGGCCGTTGCCGGGATTGACCAAAGTCAGCTGGTTGTTGATCAGGCCTCCCGCCGTGGGCAGGGTGTTTTCGCCGTTCACGTCGTTGTTGTTGGCCGCGGCCCAGCTAAAACTGCTGGCCAAGCCATTGCCGTATGCGTTGATAATGCCTTGCAGGTCGATGCTCAGGACCCCGCCCGAACAAATCGGGATGGACTGATTTGCGCCCACCGGCTCGGGCTTGACGGTTATGGTCACCACGGTTGCCGGGCCAGCGCAATCGTCGTCGGCGCCATTGTCGTTTTGCCCGTCGTAACCGTAGTGGTAAGGCGTGATGGTGTACTCGATCACGGCATCAACTCCTCCCGTATTCGAAATCGCGGCAGGATCCAACAGGGAACCGCCGGGCAGGTTGGTCTGCGAAGGGGTGTACCCCGAAGCCGCCCCTGATATCACGCTGGCGCTCACATTAAAGGCGTCCGAGTCGGCGCCCAGGGCGACCGTAATAGTGCTGGAGCCTTGACTGCAGAACATTTCGCTCGGAGCGCTGGGCGTCACTGCCAAGGGTTCGATAACCTGCACAGTTCGCGATACCTGGAGGGCAGGGTTGCCCGCACAATCCGTCACGTCGTAGGTGACGGTGTAAATACCGGCCACAGCAGTGTTCACAGGGTTGACCGTTACTACACCCGGGGTGATATTGCCCTGACAATCGTCGGAAGCGGTGGCGCCTGCATCCACGTAAGTATCGCCTTTGCAGATGACCAGGCTGGCGTCGCCCTGAAGGGTAATGACCGGTGGAATATTGTTGTCGATGGTATAGGTATGAGTCCAATCCGCAGTAGTCGTTCCGTCACAAGCCGTGTAGCGATAACGCCATTCCACCGTCCCTTCACAGGTCACTGGATCCGGCGTCGAGGTCGAGCCCACCAGGACTGCGCTCACCGTACGTCCGCAAGCATCCGTGATGTTCGCTGGAGGACCGGGGTTTGACGCCAGCGTGGCGCAGGCTACCGTCGAGATCGTGCTCGTCGGGGGCGTCAAGCCACCGGAATAATCAATAGTATAAGTATGCGTCCAGTCCGCTGTGGTCGTACCGTCGCAGGCCGTGTAACGGTAGGTCCACACCACCTGCCCTTCGCAGGTCACCGGATCGGGGGTCGAGGTCGAGCCTACCAGCGCAGCGCTCACCGTGCAGCCACAGGCGTCTGTGATGTTCGCAGGAGGACCGGGGTTTGATGCCAGGGCAGGACAGGACACCGTCGACATCGTGCTCGCCGGGGGCGTCAGTCCACTGCTATAGTCGATCGTATAGACATACGCCCAGATGAATATCTGCGAAGCGCAATTGTCTAAATAGGTATACGTGTAAGTCCGCGTGCCCACGCAACCCGCCGGGAACAGGTCGTTTGTTATGGTGGGAACAGGGGCAGGAATCGTATTGCCGCATACATCTTCCACCACCGGCAAAACCGGGGGAGGTACCGCATCGGCCGGGCAGGATACCGTGCTTGTGGTCATTACCGGGCCTCCCACCTCACCCGGAGCCGCCGTATGTTTTATGTTGATGGTCTGGTTGCAGCTGACGCTATTTACGCCGTCGCTCAGCGTCCAGGTCCTGATCACCACGACTGGGCAAAATCCTGTTGGTACAGCGTCGGCATAGCTCACCGACGTGATGCCGCAGTTGTCGTTCCCTACGCCTTGGTTGGTTCCGTTTGAAAATTCCGCATACGAAGAAGCCGCCGGGGTGGAAGAATACGCCGGCCCGGTGATATCTCCAATGCCGCAGCCGACGATGTTTCTCGTCACCGGGCAGGTAGCAATGTTCGGATTTTGATTATCCGTCACCGTCACGGTGAAAGAGCAAGTGGCCGTCTGGCTGTTCGCCGCCGTCACCACGAAGGTATTGGTTGTCACACCCACCGGGAAGCAGAAACCGCTGGCTTGGCCGGCGGTCTGGGCCGTCGATTGGCCGGTGCAGTTGTCCGTGCCGACTGGAGCGGTGTAGTTCACGACCGCGCAGCATACTCCCGGGTCGTTGTTCACCGAAACATTCGAGGGACAGGAGATCGCGGGCGGCTCATTGTCGGTCACCGTTACAGTAAACGAGCAGGTTGCCGTCTGGCTGTTAGCTGCCGTCACCACGAAGGTATTGGTCGTAACACCCACCGGAAAGCAGAAGCCGCTGGCTTGGCCGGCCGTTTGAGCCGTTGATTGGCCGGGGCAGTTGTCCGTGCCAATTGGAGCGGTGTAGTTCACCACGGCGCAGCACTGGCCTGGGTCGTTATTTACCGAAATATTCGAAGGGCAGCTAATCATCGGCGCCTCATTGTCGGTCACCGTCACCGTGAACGAGCAAGTTGCTGTCTGGCTGTTGGCAGCCGTCACTACGAAGGTGTTGGTCGTCACGCCCACCGGGAAGCAGAAGCCGCTGGCTTGTCCGGCGGTTTGGGCGGTCGATTGGCCGGGGCAATTGTCCGTGCCGACTGGAGCGGTGTAGTTCACCACCGCGCAGCATTGGCCCGGGTCGTTATTCACCGAAACATTCGAAGGACAGGAGATCGCGGGCGGTTCGTTGTCCGTCACCGTCACCGTGAACGAGCAGGAGGCCGTCTGGCTGTTGGCCGCCGTCACCACGAAGGTATTGGTCGTCACACCTACCGGGAAGCAGAAGCCGCTGGCTTGTCCGGCGGTTTGAGCCGTCGTTTGGCCCGGGCAATTGTCCGTGCCTACCGGGGCGGTGTAGTTCACCACGGCGCAGCATTGGCCCGGGTCGTTATTCACCGAAATATTCGAGGGGCAGGTGATCGACGGTGCCTGGTTGTCGGTCACCGTCACGGTGAAGCTACAGGTGGCCGTATTATTGCAGGCATCGGTTGCGACAAAAGTATTGGTGGTCAGGCCCACCGGGAAGCAGGACCCGCTTCCCAGACCCGCAGTTTGTGCCAAGGACACGGTCGAACAATCATCGCTGGTCGTCGGGGCCAGGAAAGTCTCCACCGCACAACACTGTCCCGGATCATTCGCAGAAGTGATGTTGGATGGGCAAGTTATCATGGGGTTCGTGTTATCCTCCACGACGATTGTCTGGGTGCACATCCCTGGTGTTGTTGCTCCCATCGGTAGCCGTCCAGGTACGCGCTACCGAATATTCCTCCGGACAGGCGCCTGTGGTAATAACATCGCTATAATCGATATCAGGATCGGGATCGCAATTGTCGGTTGCCGTTGCCGCTCCGACCAAGGGGTTGGCGCCTCCCGTTCCAATGGTGTATAGCGTCACATCATCCAGGTTCCAACTCGGCACCGTGTACACGCCACTGCTTCCAATTTGAAAACCGAAACGAACCCTGAAATTGGCGTTTTTATAGGCTGTCACGTTGAAATTCTGGTTGGTCCACGCGACGTCAAGAATGCAGTTTGTTACTGTCTGCACCCAAACCGTCTGCCAGGAGGCTCCGTTATAGACCTCAACAATATTGGTCATGTAGTTGGGATAATCGCTAACCAGCCACCTCCAAAAGTCCAGATACAGGTCTCCTGTCACCGAGGCAACGTTTATTGGCGGGCTGGTCAGGTAATAATACCCGTGCAGGCTGGTGCCCGCGCAGCCTCCAATGACGACACCCGCTACGCCATCGTCCGCCGTCGGCGAATGGTCATCTGCGGGGTCTGTCCCGGTGCATCCGCTTCCGCAAGAGCTGGCTGTTGCCGCTCCGATTTGCCATTCGGTGCCCAAGGTCCATCCCGCTGAATTATCCGAAAAATCTTCCGAATAAACCGTCACATTCTGAGCTCCGAGGAATGGATCTATATCGTCAGAACAATCGACGCTCACATTTCCCGGGCAAGTCACTACCGGATCTTCGTTATCTGTCACCGTCACCGTGAACGAGCACGATGCCGTTTGGCTATTAGCCGCCGTCACCACGAAAGTATTCGTCGTCACACCCACCGGAAAGCAGAAACCGCTGGCTTGGCCGGCCGTTTGGGCCGTCGATTGGCCCGGGCAGTTGTCCGTGCCGACTGGAGCGGTGTAGTTCACCACGGCGCAGCATTGGCCCGGGTCGTTGTTCACCGAAACATTCGAAGGACAGGTGATCGCAGGGGGGGTGTTGTCGGTCACCGTCACGGTGAAAGAACACGTTGCCGTCTGGCTATTCGCCGCTGTCACCACGAAGGTATTGGTCGTCACACCCACCGGAAAGCAGAAACCGCTGGCTTGGCCGGCCGTTTGGGCGGTCGATTGGCCGCTGCAGTTGTCCGTGCCTACCGGAGCGGTGTAGTTCACCACGGCGCAGCACTGGCCCGGGTCGTTGTTTACGGAAACATTCGAGGGACAGGTGATGGTGGGCGCCTGGGTATCCAACACCGTGACAGTTTGCGTACAGGCGTTGGAATTGCCGGCATCGTCGGTAACGGTCCAGGTACGGGTGATCACCCGGTCGTTCGGATTGGAAACGACTACCGTCTCCCCGTAGGTGACCACTGGGTCCGGGTCGCAGTTGTCGAAGCCCTCCAGTACCGGCGCCGCTGGCACTTCATTCAGGCATTGTACACTGATGGTGGCAGCCGGGCAGCCAATGCCTGCGCCGACATTGGAGGCGGTGATCAATAAATTGTCAAAAGAGGCATATCCGCTCTGAATGAGGTCGAACATGAGCGTCACATTGCCATCCGTTGAACCGGTAGCGTCCAGCCCGGCAGCGACCGTCACCCAATTGAAGGTATAATTGTCAGGACCTGGTACAATACCTGTTAAATCGGTTTGGTCCAGGAGTGTTCCCGGGCTATTGATGTTGAATATTCCGCCCGGGCTGTCATATAGACGCAGTCGCATAATCGGCGTATTGACGCCAAAAGAACCACAGACTTTCAAATCAATGGCCGACAGGTCAAACTGTACGTTCAAATAGTTTTTGTCCTGCGCATCAAAGGTGTACGTCAACCGATCATCCTGTGCCGTGGAAAGCATGCCGATAGCGTAATTTCCTCCTTGTAAGGTAGGATCCGTGTATACATTTTGAGGACCGTTGATCAAAATCGTTTCCACCGTGAATTTTTGCTGCCAACCCGGACCGTAAAGGGGGTTTACGCCCTGATTGAGGCTCAGATCAAGAAAACAGCCATCTTGTATGGGTGTAATGTTCGGGCTTTCAAAATCCTGGTCGTACAAAGTAATAGCCGTATTGTCCTGGAAGGTTGGATCTTCATTATCCGCTACTGTCACGGTGAAGGAGCACGAAGCCGTCTGCCCGTTGGCTGCCGTCACCACGAAGGTATTGGTCGTCACACCTACCGGGAAGCAGAAGCCGCTGGCTTGCCCAGCGGTTTGGGCGGTCATAGCCCCGGGGCAATTGTCCGTGCCGACTGGAGCGGTGTACATCACCACGGCGCAGCACTGGCCCGGATCGTTATTCACCGAAATATTCGAAGGACAAGAGATTGCTGGGCGCCTCGTTGTCCGTCACCGTCACTGTGAAGACACAAGTGGCCGCAGATCCGCAGGTGCTGGTAGCCGTTACGGTCACGGTGGTGTTTCCCGTATTGAACGTAGCGCCCTGCCCGTGCCGCTTCCACCGCCGGTGGTGGCGCCCGTGAACGCGTAGGTAAGCGTTGGCGTCGGCGTACCCACAGCCGTGACGGTGTAGGTCACTACAGCCGTGCACAATCCTGCGGCGGTATTAGCCGTCACGGGGCCGGTGGGACAGGCGCTAAAAGAAGGCGCTACGCAACCGTTGCCTCGTCACAGCAAAGTTGTGTGTCGCTTCGTCGCAGTCGTTGTTGGCGATGCTGATGATGGCGTTTTGCACGCCTGCGGCCGTAGGCGGAAGATGACCGTAAAGGTGGCCGACATCCCTGCAGGAACAGGACTTGCCGGGGAAAGCGCGCCAAAGGTGAAGAGCGCGTTGTTGCTGCTGATGCCGCTGACGATGAGGTCCGCCGTGCCTGTGTTTTGAATGGTAAAGGTGCGCACGAAGTTATTCCCACGACCACGGTTCCGAAATTGGTATGGTCATCGCCAGGGCCTGGGGTAAGGTCTTCGTCCAGGATGTTCATGCTGTTGCCCTGAGGTTGATCTCGGGCGCGGCGTGTAGGTAAATCGTTTCCGGATATACCGGCCCCTGCCACCCAGTTGCCGGTACTGCCGATGAGGGCGAAGTTGGTCAGGTACCGTCGTGGTTGACGGCCGTGGCGGCATCTATGGCCGTCGTGATGCCCGCGTTATTGGCGCCGATATATCCCTGGTTGAATTTCCAGTAAACGAGCAGGCAGGGCGACATGGAGGCGATTTCGGTATTATAGCTCGCCAGGATCTGCGCGTCCGTGCGCTGTTCGCTCCACATGCGCACTTCGTCGATAGCGCCGGTGTAGGGATAACCGCCTTTGGGTTCGCCGATCTGCAAGGTCCCTGTGGCTGCGGAACCCGAGAAGCCGGAGAAGGTGGGATTCGGCGTCGGCAAGCCATTTTTATAGGCCCGGAAAGTCCCAACCCCGTCATAGGTCAGGGCAAATGTTCCCATACCGTGCCCGTATTGCTGACGCTGGCGCCGGTGTTGTAGTCGCCCACAAAATCCCGGGGATTACAAAGGTACCGCTGTTGAACATAAAGAGGTAGGAATTGGCAAACCCGACCGGGAAAGTGAAGGAGCTCTGGTTCTTGGCCCAAAACTCGATGGTGACCGGCTGGGTGCCGAAAGCCGTAATAGCGGGTGAGTTTACATTATCGGATGGGCCTGTGCCGTCAAAATGCAGGGCCTTGGCTGGTTCTAACCCGGTACCCGTCACCGCAAAATCGTAGACCGCCTCGTCGCAGTCGTTGTTGTTGATGGTGATGGTGGCGTTTTGCACACCCGCGGCCGTTGGCATGAAGGTGACCGTAAGGTCGCCGACATCCCGATCGGGATAGGACTGGCAGGTGTGTAAGCGGCCTATTCCTATGGTGAATAAGGATTGTCGCTTGTGATCGAGCTTACGAGCAGCGGCAGCGTTACCGGTGTTGTGCATCATGAACGTGCGCACTTAGGGTTATTGCCGACCTGACGTCACCGAATATGGTGTGGTCGTCGCCCGGACCGGGGACGGCATCTCCATCTGCGATCGGCATGGCGTTGCCGCTGATGCCGACTTCAGGGGTCGAGGTCAAGCTCACCGTCACCGTAAAC
>JADJBL010000032.1 GCA_016703765.1 Saprospirales bacterium | reverse complement strand
GGAGAGGAGCTGATCGGGTTGGGAACTCGCCGAGACAGGATGGACGACAAAAAGTGGCAAAAGATCGTAAAGATTCTGAGCATGAATCGGTGGGGCTGCAAGCCTGAACCTCAGCGGCAACGCCCTGGTAACATTCATCCCGCCCCCTCCATCGGCGCCTCGTCAAATTCGATATCGACGACAACCCTCTCAATACCCTTCCCACGAGATTGCACAACAGGGCAACGACGCCATCCTCAACTTCTTCCGTCAGATCGAAGAACAGGAGGGCACCGTACCGCCTACGAAGCCAAACTGCTCATCGTCGGGGAGCCGGGAGCGGGCAAAACGACCCTGCTCACCAAGCTGATCGAACCCGCCTACCTGCCCGCGCCCAAGGGAGACCTGGACATCACCTCCACCGTCGGGATCAATATCCACGAGGGTTGGTCCTTTCCCTCATCCGAAGGATCTGTCCATCACGTTTAAGGCCAATCTTTGGGATTTCGGCGGACAGGAGATCCAGTATATGACCCATCATTTTTTTCTCACCCCACGGGCGCTTTTCGTCCTGGTGGCCGACGACCGCAAGCAAAACACGGAGTTCGACTACTGGTTCCGGATCATTAATCTTCTGGGGCGCGAGACCGAAGAGGAGAAAGTCCGGGTATTAGTCGTGCTCAACGAGATCAACCATGCATCGGTCAGCAATTTCGACATCGGGAAATACCGCCGCGACTACCCGGGCTTGTATATCCAAACCTGGGAGGTGGATTTTTCGGTAAAGGACGGCCGCAGCGACGGCCTGTCGACGAAGGTAGAGGAAATGCTGTGCCATCTCTCCCACGTCGGCGACCCTCTGCCCCGTCTTTGGGTGTCCATTCGCGAGGAACTGATCGAACGCCGGATGCAGGAACCGCATATCAGCCTGCGCCAATTTGCCGAAATATGCACGGGGAAGGGCTTGAAGCGGGAAGAAGATCAGCGCTACCTCAGCCGTTACCTCCACCGCCTGGGGGTCATGCTGCACTACCAGGACGACCTCAAGCTCGACGATTTCGTTATCCTGCGCCCCCAATGGGCAGTGGACGCAGTTTATAGCGTGCTGAAGGACGACCGGGTGGCGAAAAACCGCGGCCGCTTCACGGAGGAGGACCTGCGCGGTTTTTGGGTGGGCTACTCCGCTGAAGAACGCAGCCGCCTGCTCAGCCTGATGCTGAAAGACAAGTTCGAGATTTGTTTTCCCTCCCCCGGATACGGCGAATACATCGCACCGCACTTACTACCCAGCGTGCGCCCCGACTACGATTGGGACAGCGGCAAGGCTATGAAGTTCCGGTTTCAATACGCCTTCATGCCCAAGGGGTTAATCTCCCGCCTCATCGTGCGCCTCAGCGAAGATATTGCCGGAGAAGGGACTCTGGTCTGGAAAGAAGGGGTCGTGATCGAACGGGAGGAGTGCAGGGCTCAGATCGTGCAGCGCAAAACGGTGAAAGAAGGCCTGGAGGTGCTGGAGGTCGAGATTATCGGTCCGGAGCGCGAGCGCAAATTCTTGCTCCGGCAGGTGATATCGGAGGTGGAAAAGATCCACGAAAAGTCGTTCCGGCATATAGCATTCGAGAAAATGATCCCCTGCAACTGCGAGTACTGTAAAGGAATGAAAGCCCAACCTTTTTCGAGTACTTCGCAATTGCAGCAATACGAGCGGGAAGGCTGGGACCAGATCGATTGCCGAAACGGGAAGTTGAAGAAGGTGCTGGTAAAGGGTCTGCTGGAAGGCGTATTCGAAACCGATCGTTCTTCCCTTCATTCCAGGATCAAAGCCTTGATCGGGGAGGGTAAGGTCGACGAGGCATTACAGTCCCTTGGAAGTAAATTTCCCGGATAATAATGAGGTTACGATGCTAAAGTCCCAATGGAATACATTACGGACAGAGCATCTTGGAGGTCAGTTGAGCTTTGAAAACCACGAAGTGCGGCAAAACCAGATCAAAAATGGGGTGTTGGAATTTTTGAAGGGGATGGAGCGCTTGTAAACTAGCCTTTTGCGGGGCGTTTTGATATGGGGGAGTGGCTCAGATGCGACGCATATCTCTTAAGTGCCCTGACCACTGATTGACACTGATTGTATGATTTCACAGATTTCTTTGCCCAAACAATGACAACATCATAAAATCAGCGAGATCATACAATCAGTGTCAATCAGTGGTCAGGCGTTTTTCTTCCTTTGAGCTTTGGCGATCGCTGACCGCCTGCGCTCCTCACTGCGTTCGGAGCTTCGGCGGCGCCCGCCGAAGCTTTAGCGAAGGCTGGGTGGGTAATAGCAGACTCGAACTGCTGACCTCTGCTGTGTGAAAGCAGCGCTCTGAACCAACTGAGCTAATCACCCTGAAAGGACGAGTGCAAAGGTAGGAAATTCCTTTTATTACTTAGGCCCAAAAATCGCATCCACCTCCACTTCCACCCCCAACCCCGGCAACACCATCGCCTCTCCACGCCGCCGGATCTGCTTCACCACATATCGCCCGGCTTCGGGTTGTTGATACTGCTCCACACACTTTTTCTTCAGGTCGACGATCCAATACTCCGGGATGCCCATTTCGGCATACAAAGGGGCCTTGACTTTTCGGTCGAAACTCAATGTGGTATCCGCTACTTCGATAACCAAAAGAATATCGCCGGGACCGGGATATTTTTCTTCATAGAAATCCTCGCGAAACCGGAGCAAAGCAATGTCAGGCTCCGGAACGGAATACTCATCTGCCTGGATAGGTCCTTGACTCCGAACATTTATCCGACCGGCAAATTGGGTAATAAAAAATGCTTGAATGCGATCTACCGCCGCTGCATGCTGGCTTCCAATCGGGCTCATCTCGATCAATTCTCCGCGGATGAGCTCCAGCCGTTTGTCGGGAGGGAGGATACCTTTCTCCTCCATCCGCAAGACCTCGTCCACCGTCCACAAATGTTTCACCATCGCAAGGGGCATTTTTTATTCCGCAAGATAAGATAAATGAAAAATGGGGGCAAGTACCCGCAAGGCGGAAAACTTACCCCCATTTTTCTCCGAAATTATGGAAGAAGAAACTTTCGAACCTACAAAATGCTGATTTTGACAGCAACCGCATTCCCCGGCTCTCCGATCAAAACATAATAAATACCTACGGGGAAGTTGCGAGTATTCAAGGTGAGCGTGTTCAATCCCGAATGCCCCACCACGTCACTCCTCCAAACCTCCTGCCCCAAGCCATTCACCATCCTCAACGGCACATTTTCCCTTGCCTCCACGAGCGAAAAACTCAGGGTACACTCCCCGGAAGCGGGATTCGGGAATACGCCGAAATCGCTGAAATTGCTTCCGGCTTCGCTCAGCCCGGTTGTAAGCTGCCCGAGGTAGGTTTTCTCAAAGATGAAATTGCCCGTGGTGGAGCCGCCGAAACCGGTGAACACCAACTTCCAGAGGTCGTTATTGGCCATCTTGGCGAAAAAGGCCAGATCGCTCTCGAGCACCCAGCTGAAGGTGGTCAGGTTGAAATACTTCCAGTCCTGGCCGATCACGTCCAGGTGGGTGTCGAAACTGTCGATATAATCTTCGTAATCGACCGTGGAAGGGTCGATATAGCGCGCTTCGGCTACCTCGACCCCGGGGCCGGAGAGCACGCCGGTGACCTGGTATTGTATAGGAGTGCCCGCTCCTCCGAGTTCGTCGAGGTAGCGGGTGAACAGAAAATTCCAGTCCGAAGGGCTGGCCACGGCCGTGCCGGTTTCGAAGGAGAAATAAGCCATCGGGCTGCCGGCGAAGTCGGCCTTGTCGATCGCGACGGTGGTTTCGTTGTTGCCGTTGAGGTCGGCGTATTTCATGGTGTACACCCCGCCGATCATCGACTCCACCTTGATCTTCTTCCAGTTGCCGTTGCGCAGCTTGAGCGCGAAGACCCGGATGCCGACGACCGAGTTGTCGCCCGAATCGTAGAAACCCCAGCCGAAATCGGAGGGGTCGAGGTCGTCTTTAAAGCTGTTGAAGGCGCCGTTTTGCCAGTCCTCCTCCTCGTTGAAAAGGCTGTCGGTCAGCGTGCCCGGGTCGATGGGGTCGGAAAAGTCGGTGGTAAGGCCGAGCCAAAGCTTCAGGTCGGGGATCGTGCCCGAAAACACCGCCTTGGTAGCCTCGTTGAGGAAGATGCCCCCGTCGGTCGGGCCGGTGGAAAAGGCCAGGTCCCAGGACTCATTGTCGAGGGTAGTGACGGCATCGGTGTCGATGTTGTAATAGGCCTGGTTGGAATAGTTATTGCCAACGGAGACCGTGACCTCCTCCTGAGCGCGCAAAGAGGTAACACCTGCGATTGCCAGCAGGAAAAATAAGGTAGGTATCGTTTTCATAATCTTCAAATATGCATCCAATCTTTCTTCTTCAATAACCGCTCCTCGCTCTCCACATGCGCCTCGTCGGGCAGGCAGCAGTCCACAGGGCATACCGATGCGCATTGGGGTTCGTCGTGGAAACCCTTGCACTCCGTGCACTTGTCGGTGACGATGAAGTAGTAGTCGTCCGAAACCGCGCCGTTGTCCGATTCGGCATTGATTTCCCCTCCGTTAAAGCCCGCAACCATTCCCTTCAGGCCGGTGCCGTCGGCGAAACGCCAGGACTCTCCGGGTGCGTAAATGGCGTTGTTCGGGCATTTGGAAACGCAGGCATCGCAATTGATGCAGTCATCTGTGATCTTGATAGCCATAACAGCTCGTTTTTATATGAAAAAGCCGGTTTGTGTCGGCTGCCAATGTAATGAGAAAATTTTATGGTACAATGTTAGGAAGCATGGGAAAATAAAAATATTTTGTCGGGCATTTAACCTATGATGAAAGTCATTCCGGGAATGATAAAAGTCATTCCGCAGAATTTTCATCTGCGCTTACCTTGGGCCATAAATTAACAGACCTAATACAGTATATATTATGCTAGACGATGCACCCGCTATAACTAATGGCCAGGAAAAATCCAACGTAAAACTGGACCACGTCGTGATCCGCTTCGCCGGCGACTCAGGCGATGGCATGCAGCTCACCGGCTCCCAATTTTCCGATACCTCCGCCATGCTCGGCAATGATATTGCCACCTTCCCCAACTACCCGGCCGAAATCCGGGCCCCGGAAGGCAGCGTGTACGGCGTATCCGGCTTTCAGGTCCATATCGGGGAGGTGGAAATATCCACCCCCGGCGACGATGTGGACGTGCTGGTAGCCATGAACCCCGCCGCGCTCATCACCAACTTCGATTCGGTGTCGCCCGGCAAGACCATTATCGTCAATTCCGACGAATTCACGGCCAAGAACCTGGCCAAGGCGGGTTACACCAGCAATCCGCTGGAAGACGGCAGCCTGGCCTCCTACCACCTGGTCAAGGCGCCCATCACCAAGCTGTCGCGCGAAACCGTGAAGGACATGGGGCTCGACAACAGCTCGATGAACCGCACCCGCAACATGTTTGCCCTGGGTATGGTCTTCTGGATGTTCAGCCGCCCGCTCGATTATACGATCAAATACCTGGAAAAGAAATTCGGCAAAAAGCCGGAGATCTTCCAGTCCAACGTAAAAGTGCTGAAAGCCGGCTACAACTTTGCCGAAACACTTGAACTGCTGCCCTCGGCCTTTACGGTAATGCCCGCCAAAATGACCAAGGGCACCTACCGCATCATCATGGGCAACACCGCCACGGCCTGGGGCTTCCTGGCTGCCGCTGAAAAATCCGGCAAACAGCTCTTCCTGGGCTCCTATCCGATCACCCCGGCTTCCGATATCCTTCACGAACTGAGCGAACACCTGCATTTCGGGGTGCGGACCTTCCAGGCTGAAGACGAAATTTCAGGTATCTGCTCCGCCCTCGGCGCCGCATTTACGGGCAGCCTGGCCCTCACCACGACCTCCGGCCCCGGCCTCGCCCTGAAAAGCGAAGCCATCGGCCTGGCCGTCATGACCGAACTGCCCGTCGTGGTGGTCGACGTACAGCGCGGCGGCCCCTCCACCGGCCTGCCCACCAAGACCGAACAAGCCGACCTGCTGCAAGCCATGTACGGACGAAACGGCGAAAGCCCCGTCATTATCCTGGCGCCTTCCACGCCGGCCAACTGCTTCGACTATGCCTACGAGGCGTCCCGCCTGGCCCTCGAACACATGACCCCTGTCATCCTCCTGTCCGACGGCTATATCGCAAACGGCTCAGCCCCCTGGCTCATCCGGAGCATGAAGGATATGCCTCCCATCAACCCGGCGCCGGCGCCTACCGGAGGCGAAGAATGGCTGCCCTATCTCCGGGATGAAGACTCCCTGGCCCGCCGCTGGGCCATCCCGGGCATGCCCGGTTTCGAACACCGCATCGGAGGTCTGGAGAAGGAAGATGGCACCGGAAATATCAGCTACGACCCCCTCAACCACGAGCACATGGTCAAGCTGCGGGCCGAAAAAGTGAAACGGGTGGAAAATTATATCCCCGAACTGGAAATCGACGGCGCCCAAAGCGGTGACCTGCTGGTCATCGGCTGGGGTGGCACCTTCGGAAGCCTTCATACGGCCATCAAATACATGCACGAGGAAGGACACAGCATCGGCCTGGCCCATTTCCATTACCTCAATCCCATGCCGAAGAATACGGCGGAAGTATTGTCCAGGTTTAAAAAGATCGTGGTCTGTGAACTGAACCTCGGCCAGTTTGCTACTTTATTAAAGAGCAAGTTTCCCGAATTCAATTACCTTCAATACAACAAGGTGCAAGGATTGCCCTTTACGGTCATGGAACTCAACAACCATTTCCGCCAACTGATGGGCCTCTCCTGATCCATAAACCGTTTCTCATTCTTTCACAAGACAGAAACCTTACAAAAATGACCGAAGTACCCACATATACCTTCAAGGATTTCGCCAGCGACCAGGAGGTCCGCTGGTGCCCCGGCTGCGGCGATTACGTCATCCTCCGCGGCGTGCAGAAAGCCCTGCCCATGATGGGCAAGCGCAAGGAAGACTTCGTCTTCGTATCCGGCATCGGATGCTCTTCCCGTTTTCCCTACTACCTCGACACCTACGGATTTCACAGCATCCACGGCCGGGCGCCGGCTGTGGCCACGGGCGTCAAACTGGCCAACCCCCACCTCAGCGTGTGGGTCATCACAGGCGACGGCGACGGACTGGCTATCGGAGGCAACCATATGATCCACGCCATCCGCCGCAACATAAACCTCAACATCGTCCTGTTCAACAACAAAATCTACGGCCTCACTAAAGGGCAGTTTTCCCCGACCTCCGACCTGGGACACAAGACGAAATCTTCCCCATACGGAAATATTCAGGCCCCTTTCAATTTCGGCGAACTGACCATCGGCGCGGCAGGGCAATTCTACGCCCGCATTCCCGACAATAACCCGAATGAAATGGCCGATATCATGGTGGCCGCCGAAAAACACAAAGGCGCTTCGGTCATCGAGATCCTCCAGAACTGCGTCATTTTCAACGACGGCGCTTTCGACGGATATACCGACAAGACCGTGCGCGACGACGCCATGATCAGCCTGAAACACGGCGAAAAAATGATCTTCGGCAAGGAGAAAAACAAGGGCATCCGCTTCAACGGCCGTCAACTCGAGGCCGTGACGATCGGGGAAAACGGCATTACCGAAAACGATATCCTCGTCCACGATGCCCACGACCCCAACCCTTCGATGCATTTCATGCTCACCCAGTTGCAGCATCCCCTCCCGATCGGCATCATCCGCAGCGTGGAGGTGGATACCTTCGACGATAGGGTGGAGGATCAGGTCCAGGGCGCGCAACAGCGCTCCAAATTCAAATCCGTAGACGACCTGCTGTTCTCCGGAGAGACGTACCAGGTTTAAACCGCAGCCACATGGGAATAGAAGCCATTATCGTATTTTTTATAGCCGCAGTGATCCTGGTGGGCGGCGGCATGATCGCCTCCAAGCTGCTCGCGCCGACCTCCAAGAACCCTCATAAGCTGGAGGCCTATGAATGCGGGGTGCCCACTCAGGGGCCGACCCACATACAGTTCAAGGTAGGGTACTACTTGTTTGCCATCCTGTTCCTTCTTTTCGATGTGGAAATGATCTTTCTGGTGCCCTGGGCGGTGGTCATGGGCAAAATTGGCCTCACCGGCCTGATCTCCGCCGTGGTATTTATCGGTATTCTGGGATTGGGCCTCTTATATGCGTGGAAGAAAAAAGCCTTGGTATGGGAATAAAGCTATCCGAACAGTCGCCCATTGAACAACACGAGCTCGGCACGGTGATCAACGCCGGCAACGGAGGAAACATCCTGGTCACCTCCCTCGACAGGGTAGTGAACTGGAGCCGCGCCAATTCGCTCTGGCCCCTTGTGTTCGGCACAAGCTGCTGCGCCATCGAAATGATGTCGACCGGCACGTCCCGGCACGACTGGTCTCGCTTCGGCACGGAAGTGGCCCGCGCCACCCCCCGGCAAGCCGACCTGATCGTGATCGCGGGCACCATCGTCAATAAAATGGCGCCGGTGCTCAAGCGACTCTACGACCAGATGGCCGACCCGAAATACGTCATCGCCATGGGCGCTTGCGCCATTTCCGGCGGACCTTTCTACTACAATTCCTATTCGGTGGTAAAAGGCGCCGACCACGTCATCCCGGTCGATGTCTACGTGCCCGGTTGTCCGCCGCGGCCCGAAGCCCTGCTATTCGGATTGATGCAGTTACAGGAAAAGATAAAAACAGAAAGTATGAGGACCCGCAGGCCTCCGGCAGAGGGGTTTGAGGAGGGGTTTTGAAATTTTATTCAACCGCTTTGCGGTTGTTTTGCTTGTATTTTTCGAACCCCGGATTTCATCCGGGGCTATGAATGTTTAATCCCTTCGGGATTGATACGATTTTTGGTCCCAGCAGCGTCTCTCGAAGAGCCGGCAGGCAGGGACGCTGCGCAGGCAAGAACGGCAAAAACCCCGAAGGGGTTTGAATATTCATAACCCCCGATGAAATCGGGGGCAAATGTATGGAGTCCGGACAACCGCGGAGCGGTTGAATTTTATGGAAGCAAACAAATCGCAAAAACGCAATGGATAACGAAGGACTAAAGAATCTCCTCCACACCTGGACCGAAGGCCTGGAAACGGAAGAAGGCCCTCAATACCTGAACGTCCGGGTCCCGGCGGCGGCGCTGCACGCGTTTGCGCAGCGGCTGAAAACCGATCCGGACACCTCCTTCGATTATTTGTTTTGCCTCACCGGGGTCGACTGGCCCGAGTACCTGGAAGTGGTGTACCACCTCGAATCCACGGCCCATGGCCATAAAATGGTGCTGCGGGCCCGCACCGAAGGAAGGACAGATCCCCGCCTTGACACCGTGTGCGATATCTGGCCCACCGCCGATGCCCACGAACGCGAGGCATACGACCTGTTCGGCATTCGGTGCAACAACCACCCCGACCTGCGTCGGCTGCTGCTGACGGACGACTGGGAAGGCTACCCTTTGCGAAAGGATTACATAGACGAAATCAATATCGTGGAGCTATGAGCGAGATAAAGGATGAAGTGGAGCTGCTAAATACCCAGGAGTACTTCATCAACATGGGGCCTCAGCACCCATCCACCCACGGCGTCCTTCGCCTGGTGCTGACCATCGACGGGGAGATCATCCGCAAAATCGAGCCCCATATCGGGTATATCCACCGATCTATTGAGAAAATGTGCGAGAAAGACTCCTACCGGCAGATGGTTCACCTGACCGACCGGATGGATTATCTCTCCTGCCATATCAACAACGAGGCGGTCTGTCTGGCCGTCGAAAACGCCCTACAGGTCGAAGTGCCCGAGCGCGTGAAAGTGATCCGCACCCTGGTGGCCGAACTCAACCGCCTCTCTTCCCACCAGCTCTGGTGGGGGGTCATGGGGATGGACCTGGGCGCCATCACCAGCATCTTTTACGGCTTCCGCGACCGGGAGATGATCAACGATATTTTCGAGGAAACTTGCGGCGCGCGCCTGACCATGAACTACAATGTGCCGGGCGGGGTGATGTTCGATATCCACCCCAATTTCCAAAAGCGCACGAAGGAATTTGTCAAACATTTCAAGACCAAGATACCCGAATACGATACCCTGTTGAGCGACAACCCCATTTTCAGGGCCCGGACGGAGGGTATTGGAATACTTTCCAAAGAAGACGCCATCGCCTACGGGGTGAGCGGTCCCTCCGGACGCGCATCCGGCTTTGCCTGCGACATACGCAAGCGCATCCCGTATAGCGCCTACCCAAAGGTGGAGTTCAAGGAGATCCTGATGACGGAAGGCGATTGTTTCGCACGCTACAAGGCCCGCATTTTGGAAATGTGGGAATCGCTCCACATCATCGAGCAATTGATCGACAATATCCCGGAGGGAGAATTCCAGGCCCCCACCAAACAGGTGATCAAATTGCCGAAAGGGGAATTTTACCAGCGCGTCGAAACCGCCCGGGGCGATTTCGGGGTGTATATCATCAGCGATGGAAACAAGAGCCCCTATCGGTTGAAATTCCGTTCGCCGGGCTTTTCCAACCTGTTTGTCCTGGATAAGGTCGCCGCGGGCTGCAAACTCGCCGACCTGATCGCCATCATGTCCACGTTTGATTACGTCATTCCCGATATTGACCGCTAAAGAAGCGCCGCGATATGTACGACTTTACTCCCATGGTTGAATCGATCCGGAATTTCCTGAACAACTCGTTCGGACCCGGAGGAGGCATGTTTATGGGCTGGGCCCTGATCATCCTGATCTTTCTGGCGTTTTACGCCGTACTGGGCCTGGTCCTGGTCTACGTGGAGCGCCGCATCTGCGCCTTTTTCCAACTTAGGCTGGGCCCCAACCGGGTGGGCTGGCAGGGCAGCGTGCAAACCGTGGCCGACGCCATCAAGTTGCTGCTCAAGGAACCCATCACCATCCTCAAGGCCGACAAGCTGCTTTTCAACCTCGCGCCTTTTATCATCACCCTGGCGGCCATCATGGTGCTTTCGGTGATTCCCTTTGCCAAAGGCCTGCATGCTTTCGACATCAATATCGGATTGTTTTTCATCGTCGCCGTATCTTCCATCGGGGTCGTAGGCATCCTGCTGGCGGGCTGGGCGAGCAATAACAAATACGCCCTGATCGGCGCCATGCGCAGCGGGGCCCAGATCGTGAGCTACGAACTGTCCGTGGGCCTCTCCCTGATTACGATGGTGCTGCTGACCGGCACCCTTCAATTGTCGGGCATCGTCGAAAGCCAGGCCGACGGTTGGTGGATTTTCAAGGGCCATATTCCGGCTGTGATCGCCTTTTTCCTCTTCCTCATCGCCTCGACCGCCGAGATCAACCGGGGGCCCTTCGACCTTCCGGAGGCGGAGTCGGAGCTCACGGCGGGTTTTCATACCGAATACTCCGGGCTCAAGTTTGCCTTCTTTTCCTCGCGGAATTTGTCAATATGTTTACCGTCGCGGCTATAGCAAGCACGGTGTTCCTGGGCGGATGGATGCCCTTCCATATCGGCGGACTGGATGGATTTAATGCCGTCATGGATTACATACCGCCCATCCTCTGGTTTTTCGTGAAAGTCTCCACCGTGATATTTCTGATGATGTGGTTCAAATGGACCTTCCCGCGCCTGCGGATCGACCAGTTGCTGCGCCTGGAGTGGAAATACCTCATGCCCTTGAATTTGATCAATATTGTCGTCATGGCTACCCTGGTATACCTGGGTTGGCATTTTTAAAATAGAAGAAGATGTTCAAAGCCATATATCAATATTTCGCGGAGATCATCCAGGCCATTCGGGGCCTGTTAAACGGCATGATGGTGACCGGCAAGTACATCGCCCACGCCCGCAAGGAGATCATCACACAGGAGTACCCCGACAACCGGCTCACGCTGGAGATGTTCGAGCGGTTCCGGGGGGAGGTGCTGCTGACCCATAACGAGGCAACGAACATCGCTGCACCGGCTGCTCCGCCTGCGAGGTAGCCTGCCCCAACGGCTCCATCGAGATCATCTGGGCGAGGAGGGAAGACCCCGAAACGGGCAAAAAGAAAAAGACGTTGGAGACCTTCGTGTACCATCTTTCGATGTGCACGATGTGCAACCTGTGCATATTATCCTGCCCCACCGACGCGATCGTAATGGGGAAAAACTTCGAGCACGCCGTTTTCGACCGTTCCAAACTCACCAAAGTCCTTAACCGTCCGGGCTCCAAGCTGGAAAAAGGAGTGGAATAAGTACCTGCTGCATGGAAAAGATCATTTTTTACATTCTCTCTGCGACCATCCTGCTGCTCAGTTTATTTTCGGTGACCAGCCGGCGCCTGCTCCGCTCTGCGGTCTACCTCTTCGGGGTGCTCAGCGCCGTAGCCGGATTTTACTTCCTCATCGGCTATCATTTCCTCGGGGCGGTGCAGCTGACCATCTATGCCGGGGGGATTGTCGTGCTCATCATTTTCTCCATCCTGCTGACCCACGAGATCGACCACCAGATGGAGCAGCCCGGGCTGATCCGGTCTCTGGGGGCCGGGGCATTATGCTTTGCCGGAGCGGCCATGATGATCAATCTGCTGGCCAACAACCCCTTTCAAAGGCAGGAACTGGCCGAACAAAGCGATATTAACACCCTCGGAACCCTCCTGCTGAGCTCGGGCGACGGAGGGTTTTTGCTTCCTTTTGAATTAGTCAGCATCCTCTTGCTCGCCGCCATGATCGGGGGGATCGTCATCGCCAAATACACGCTGGGCGGCGGCAAGGAGAAAAACGAAAAACCAACGCCATGATCCCCGGAGTCAGCCTGTTAGAGATCCTGACGGTGTCCACCCTGATGTTCTTCATCGGGGTTTACGGATTCGTCACGCGTAAGAACCTCATCACCGTCCTGATGTCGCTGGAGCTCATCCTCAACGGCGCAGCCATCAATTTTGCGGCATTTAACAAGTACCTCTACCCGGGGCAGCCGGACGGCCAGTTTTTCACCCTGTTCCTCATCGCCGTGGCTGCCGCCGAGGTGGCCCTGGCCATCGCCATCGTGATCAACCTCTACAGGCGGATACTTTCGGTAGATGTGGACAACGTAAACACGCTCAAACACTAGCGCGGTATGGAAGGATACAATTACACCATCTGGATCGTCCTCCTGCCTTTCCTGGTCTTTCTCGTGGTTGGAACGGGGAGCCTGCGCATCCGGCCCATCGTGGCGGGATGGATCGGAACCGGCAGCATCCTGATCACCCTGGCCCTGAGCCTGATGTGCGCCTGGAACTATTTCGGCGCCGGCGCACCCGAAGGAGGCTGGCAAACGCTGATCCCCTACGACATGGTCTGGCTCCGCTTCAACGATACCTTGCAAGTGCACATGGGCATCCTGCTCGACCCCATCTCCGTCATGATGCTGGTGGTGATCTCAGTGGTATCGTCCATGGTGCATATTTACAGCCTGGGATACATGAAAGGGGAGGCGGGCTTTGCCCGCTATTACGCCTTTTTGTCTCTGTTCAGCTTTTCGATGTACGGCCTGGTGCTGGCTACCAACCTGTTTCAAATCTATTTTTTCTGGGAATTGGTGGGGATCTCCTCCTACCTCCTGATCGGTTTCTATTACGACCGGCACTCGGCGGTGGCGGCGGCCAAAAAGGCCTTCATCGTCACCCGTTTTGCCGATTTCGGGTTTATGATCGGCATCCTGCTCCTGTCCTGGTACACGGGAACCTTTGACTTTGCCACCCTGACCAGTCCCGACGGCGCTGCGATCGCCAAAGCCGCTTCGGTCTCCTTTATGGGGGCCTCCGTGCTGACCTGGGCCCTGGTGCTCATCTTCATCGGCGGGGCGGGCAAATCGGCTATGTTTCCGCTTCATATCTGGCTGCCCGATGCCATGGAGGGCCCGACCCCGGTTTCCGCCCTGATCCATGCGGCTACGATGGTGGTGGCGGGGGTCTATCTGGTGGCGAGACTGTTTCCGTTGTATATATTTGGAGACGCCACAGCGCTCGAAGTGGTGGCCTGGACCGGCGCCTTTACCTCCCTGTTTGCAGCCATCATCGCGCTGACGCAGGAGGACATCAAGCGGGTGCTGGCGTATTCGACCATGTCGCAGATCGGCTATATGATGCTGGCGCTTGGGGTATCGGGTTCGGGTGGGGAAGAGGGGCTCGGCTATACGGCTTCCATGTTCCACCTTTTCACCCACGCCATGTTCAAGGCCCTGCTCTTCCTCGGCGCTGGCGCCGTCATCCACGCCGTGCACAGCAACCTCATGGACGGCATGGGCGGATTGCGCCGCTACCTGCCCCTGACGCACGCGAGCTTCCTGGTGGCCTGTCTGGCCATCGCCGGCATACCGCCCTTTGCGGGCTTTTTCTCGAAAGACGAAATACTGGCTGCGGCACTTCACAAAGATCCGGTCCTCTTCGGCACGGCGCTTTTGGTGGCGGGACTGACGGCCTTATATATGTTCCGGCTCTATTTCCGGATTTTCTGGGGCGAAAACAAGAGCTATGCACACCCTCCGCACGAGGCCCCTGCCACCATGTGGGTTCCGCTGATGATCCTGGCGGCACTGAGCGCCCTGGTCGGTTTCATTCCCTTCGGGGAATACGTTTCTCCCGACCGCCTGCCCCATGCCTCGCACCTGGATATGTCCATCGCCATAACGGCCACGGCGGTCAGCGTCCTGGGCATCCTTACCGCGATGTGGCTGTACCGAAAACCCTCCGGGGTTCCGGCGCGGATTTCGGGAGGCTTGGGCGCGCTGTACCGCGCAGCCTATCGCAAGTTTTACATCGATGAGATTTATATGGGGGTCACGAAAAATATCCTATTTAAGGGGATTTCGAGTCCGGTGGCCTGGTTCGACCGACATGTGGTGGATGGGGCCATGAACGGCATAGGCTGGGTGACGGCCCGCGTGTCCAAAGAGATCAAAGGGCTGCAATCGGGCCATGTGCAGCAGTACGCACTCGGTTTTATGCTGGGCGTGCTGGCCCTCGTGTTCGTATTCATTTTTTGGCTGAAGCAATGATCCTGGGCTTATGAACATACTACTGCTTTTATTGATCATTCCCGCGCTGACCCTTGCCGGCCTCTTTTTGAGCAGGGGAAAGCAACAGCCCCGCGTGGTCGCCGCCCTGGGCATGGGCCTGCAATTCCTTGCTGCATTTTACCTGCTGTTTTCCTATTTGCGGGAAAGGGCGCAGGGCAATGCAGCCGATATGCTGTTCACGAGCAGCTACGATTGGTATACGCCTTTGAATATCAGTCTCGATCTGGGGGTGGACGGCGTTTCCGTCGCACTGATCCTGTTGACTTCCATCGTCATCCTGGCCGGGGTATTGATCTCCTGGCAAATGGAGGACCTGCCCAAAGAGTTTTTCATTTCCCTCATCACGCTGGGCACGGGGGTCTTCGGGTTTTTTATCTGCATCGACCTGTTTTCCATGTTCCTCTTCTACGAGTTGGCCGTGGTGCCCATGTACCTGCTGATCGGCATCTGGGGTAGCGGACCAAAAGAATACGCCGCCATGAAACTGACCCTGATGCTGATGGCCGGTTCGGCCTTCCTGCTGGTGGGGATGCTCGGGCTCTATTTCTTCTCTTCCGGGCCCGCCGACGAGCACACCTTCAACATCATGGAGATCGCGGCCAGCGGCATCCCGGTCGAAATGCAGCGCATCTTTTTCCCGCTGACCTTTATCGGGTTTGGGGTTTTGGGAGCTTTATTCCCCTTCCACACCTGGTCGCCCGACGGCCACTCTTCCGCCCCGACGGCCGTGTCTATGCTAGGCGGCTACGGGTGTTTCCGGGTGGCGATCTTCCTGATGCCGCAAGCCGCCGCGGAGCTGTCCTGGATATTTATCATCCTTACGGGATTCAGCGTGATCTACGGTGCTTTCGGCGCCATTCGCCAGACCGACCTCAAGTACATCAACGCCTATTCGAGCGTCAGCCACTGCGGGCTGGTGCTGTTCGCCATACTGATGTTGAACAAGACCGCCTTCAACGGAGCCATCCTCCAGATGATCTCCCACGGCCTGATGACGGCCCTGTTCTTCGCCCTGATCGGCATGATGTACGAACGCACGCATACGCGGATCGTGCAGGAAATGGGCGGATTGCTCAAGGTGTTGCCTTTTATTTCCGCCTGCTACGTGATCGCCGGTCTGGCATCCCTGGGGCTGCCCGGGCTGAGCGGATTCGTCGCCGAGCTGAGCATTTTCGTGGGCGCGTTTGAAAACCCGGATACCTTCCACCGTTTCTGGACCATCCTGTCCGTGTCGGCCATTGTGGTCACGGCGGTGTACATCCTGCGCGTGGTCGGCACGATGCTGATGGGGCCTTTGAAAGAGGCCTCGCACGCATCCCTCGCCCCGGCGAGCTGGTACGAGAAAACGGGCGCCTTATTGCTCGTCATCCCCATCGCGGGGATCGGGCTTGCGCCGCTTTGGTTGTCGGATATGATACAGTTTAGTTTGGCGCCGATCATGCGGCAGTTGGGGTTTTGATGTCTGAACTGTGATTCGTGATTATTTTGATTGATCTGATTATACAAAAACTAAAATCAAAGAAATTTATCATGAGTGTAAACTAAATAAATTTATAAAGATTGACAGGGCGGGCCACGCCCGCCCTGTCAATCTTTATAGTCTTTTCGGGCCGCCGAAGGCGGCCCGAAAAGACTATAAGAAATTCTTATAAAGATTTTTTTTAATTACAAAGCAGTCGGAGCATGAAATGGGACGACATATTACTAATGCGGCACGAATTGCAGCTACTGGCTGTGATCCTGATTGTCACCTGTACCGAGATTTACCTGACGGGTAAGGATAAGGCCAGGGTGGTCCCGTTTGCTATTGCCCTGTTCACCCTGCACATGGTGGCCGGTTGGATCAAACCGGAAGAGGGGATGTGGTTTGGCGGGATGTTTCGCACCACGCCGTTGATTCACATGCGGAAGAATATCCTGGACCTGGGCGTATTGATCGTGTTGCTCCAAACGGCGGGCTGGGTGAAGAAACAATTGGTGGATGAAAACCGGGTCAGCGAGTTTTATCTTTTGCTCTGGTCTTCGCTGCTCGGGATGTACTATATGATCTCCTCCGGCGACCTGCTGATGCTGTTCCTGGGCCTGGAGTTGTCCACACTGCCCATTGCGGCCCTGGCGGCCTACGAGGTGATCCGGCTTCGCTCGGCCGAATCGGGCATCAAATTGATCCTGAGCGCCGGGCTGGCCTCTGCGATCACCCTCATGGGTATTTCCTTTTTGTATGGCTCCACCGGCACCTATGCCATACCCGAACTAATTAAAATACTTTCAGGTACCAGCCTGGAAAACCTGGGTTTCCTCTTCTTTTTTGCGGGCCTCGCCTTCAAGATTTCCCTGGTGCCTTTCCATTTCTGGACCCCCGACGTGTACGAAGGCGCCCCGACGGGGGTAGCCGCCTATCTTTCCGTCGTGTCAAAAGGCTCGGCGGTGTTCATCCTGATGATCCTGCTCCTCGGCTTAACGCCCGGCGGCATGACGGAAATCTGGACCTGGACCCTCTATGTGTTGGCCATTTTGACCATGACCATCGGCAACCTGTTTGCGCTCCGGCAGCGAAACCTGAAGCGGTTTTTGGCTTTTTCCTCCGTGGCGCAGGCGGGGTTTATCCTCCTGGGCTTTTTTTCCACCGGACCGGATGGGATGGCCTCCATTATTTACTTTGTGCTGGTGTACATCTTCTCCAACCTCGCGGCCTTCGGCGTGGTGCACGCCATTTCGGTCGAAACGGGCAAGGAAGATATCGGGGACTACGACGGTTTGTACCGGGCGAATCCCCTGCTTTCGCTGGTAATGTTGCTGGCGGTGTTTTCGCTGGCGGGCATCCCGCCCCTGGCCGGATTTTTCGGAAAATTCTTTCTTTTCATGTCCGTGGCCTCGGCCGGGATGTATGTTTTGTTGTTTATAGCAGTAGTGAATACCGTGGTCAGCCTCTACTATTATTTGCTGGTGGTGCGGGCCATGTTTTTGCGGAAAAGCGAAGCCCCGCTCGCCTATTTCAAAAGCGACGCCTGGATGCGGGCCAGTCTCGTGATTTGTGTGATCGGCATCCTGGCGCTGGGCGTTTGGAGCGGGGTGTACGAGTACATCTATCAATTGTGCGTTTAAAACTCCTTCTATATGCCGCTTAAAAGTGGAAAGCATGAATTCGGGGACTACGAGGGCCAGACGGTCACCTACGTGGAGCAAAAGGTCGGCGCCGAACGCGCAGCCTTTCTGAAAGCGCTGCTGGAGCACAACGGCATCCCCGTGATCGTCATCGAGATACCGGGCGCCACAGAAGACATTCCCACGACCTGGACCGTGGCTACCCCCGATCTGGTGTTCAACCCCGTCGTCTACGTCTATCAGCGCCGCCTCCGTACCCTCGACGGCAGAAAGATCAGCCCGGCTTATTGGAACCAGGAGTCGGAAGATGCGAAGCCGGAGTATTGGGAAATTAAGAAAAGTGACTAGTGACTGGTGATTGGTGACTAGTATTTTTAACCAGTCACTAGTCACTAGTCACCAATAAATGCTCCCATGAATCAACTCACATTAAACCTACCGGTATTTACCTACCACGACCTGTTTCGTCCTGAAAAACTGGCCCAGCTCAGCGAGATTTTTTACGCCGAAGTGAAGCAAAAGGCCCCGGACGTTTTCGAAGCGTTTTCCCATTATCAGAATACCAAAGGGGTCGGCATGACCGACGTGGAAATATCCACGGTATTGGTGGCTATGGCGCCCTACCTGAGCGCTTTTCTGGAAAATATGTTCGGCGTGGAGAACGAGTGCAAGAAATTCAGGATCGAGGCGGAGAAGGAACACCTGATCTTCGCCTTTAAAAAGGATTTCTTCACCCGCCGCGCCTTGAAGAAGATCGCTGTAGAAGAAGCCGTCAAGACAGATTTGCACCTGCTGGGTAAAGTAGTCGAAGCCCTGAAAATGGGCTTCGCGGGAATCCCCTCCGGCGACCCGGAATTGCAGATCTCGGCCATGGCCCTCGAACTCGTGGCCCAGGAGAAAAAGGCGAAAGAGCAGCCCCTGCCGGAGGATTGCAGGGAATATCTCCAGGCTTTTTTGGGCCGCGTGAAAGGACAGGGGGCCCTGAAAGGCCTGCTGCCAGCCGACGCAAGCGACCCCTCGCTCACCCGATTCCTGGCAGAGGTAATCGCAGTTTGGGAAAAATGGGTGGTCGCCCATTACCACCAAAAAACAATACAAACCCGCGAGTGGATATCCTTCAAGCTCCCAAATAAGATCGACTTCGATCACCTGGTGGAATTCGAATCGTTTGAAACGCCCGTGCCCAACTACAAAGTGGGCCACGAAGCGCATTACCGGCGCCGCGACGGCTTCGCCCTGACCGACGAACGCTACCCCCGCAGGGAAGTGAGCGGAGAAGTCGACTACTGCGTCATCTGCCACGAGCGCGACAAGGACTCCTGCTCCAAGGGCTTCACCGACCCCGGAGGGTACAAGAAAAATCCGCTGGGCTATCCGCTCAAGGGCTGTCCGCTCGATCAGAAAATTTCGGAATCGCACGTGCTGCAGAGCAGGGGCGACACCATTGGCGCCCTGGCCATCATCACCATCGACAACCCGCTTTGTCCGGGCACCGGGCACCGGATCTGCAACGATTGCATGAAGGCCTGCATTTACCAAAAACAGGAACCCGTCAATATTCCGCAGGTGGAGACCCGCATCCTCACCGATGTGCTGAACCTTCCCTGGGGCTTCGAGATCTATTCGCTCCTCACGCGCTGGAATCCGCTCAATATTCATCGCCCGCACGCGCTGCCCTACAACGGGAAGAAGATACTCGTCGTGGGCATGGGTCCTGCGGGGTATTCGCTGGCGCATTACTTCCTCAACGAGGGCTTCGGGGTGGTGGGCATCGACGGATTGAAGATCGAGCCGCTTTCCAAAGAATGGATCGGGGACGAGGAGACGCCTTTTCAGCCCGTGCGCGATTTCGCCGCCATGCAGCAGCGCCTGGACGAACGGGTGCTCATGGGTTTCGGCGGCGTTTCGGAATACGGCATCACCGTGCGCTGGGACAAAAACTTCCTCACCGTCATCTACCTGAACCTGCTCCGCCGGAACCAATTCCGCCTCTACGACGGGATTCGCTTCGGCGGCACCCTGACGGTGGAAGACGCCTGGGACCTGGGTTTCGACCATCTTTGTCTTGCAGCCGGCGCCGGCAAGCCGACCTTCGTCTCGATGAAAAACAACCTCATCCGCGGGGTGCGCAAGGCGAGCGATTTTTTGATGGCGCTGCAATTGACCGGCGCCGGCAAAAAAGACTCGATGGCCAATTTGCAGGTGCAGCTTCCAGCCATCGTGATCGGAGGCGGTCTGACCGCCATCGATACGGCCACGGAGTTGCTGGCGTATTACCCGGTGCAGGTTTCCAAGACGAAGCAACGCTACGATCGGCTTGTGGCCAAATTCGGTCGAGAAGCCGTCGATAATATGTTCGACCCGGAAGAACTCGGCATTCTGCATACATTCCTGCAACACGGCGAAGAGATCGAACGCGAAAGGGAACGGGCTAAATCGGCGGGCGAAAAACCCAACTTCATTCCCCTGATCCGCTCCTGGGGCGGGGTGCAGATCTATTACCGCAAGTCGATCAACGACGCCCCGGCCTACCGCCTCAACCACGAGGAGATCATCAAGGCCTTCGAGGAGGGGATGGTTTTCGTGGAAAAAATGTCGCCGCTGGAGGCCGTGCCCGATGAGTCCGGCGCGCTGAAAGAGATGGTATTTGAACGGCTGGAACCCATCGAAGGCAAGTGGAAACCCATCGGCGAGCCGGTGCGCGTGCCTGCCAAAACCCTGATCGTAGCCGCCGGTACAGTTCCCAACGTCATGTACGAGCGGGAAACCCCCAATACCTTCAAGCTGGACGAATGGGATCAGTTTTTTAAAAGCTATACCGTCGACCCTGCCAATGGAGGAAGCCTGGTGGAAGCTCAAAAGGGCGAAACGGGCTTTTTTACCTCCTATGAAAAGGATGGAAAATTTGTGTCCTACTACGGCGACAACCACCCCGTTTTCGAGGGCAACGTCGTCAAGGCGATGGCATCGGCCAAGAACGGGTATAAAAAGGTGGCCGAGTTGTTCAAAGAGCACATCGGGACGGCTCATAACCCGGACGAACTGCACGCCTTTTTCGGAAAATTATCTGCCGATTGGAAGGCCAGCGTGGTCCGGATCGAACGCCTGACGCCCACCATCGTGGAATTGGTGGTGGAGGCCCCGATGGCGGCGCGCAAATTTGCCCCCGGGCAGTTTTACCGCCTGCAAAACTACGAAGTCGATTCGCCGAAGGTGGACCATACCCTGCTCATGATCGAAGGCCTGGCGCTCACCGGCGCCTGGGTGGACAAGGAAAAGGGCCAGATCGGCCTGATCGCGCTCGAAGTCGGCGCGAGCTCCCGCATGATCTCCCTGCTGAAGCCCGGACAGCGCGTCGTGGTCATGGGTCCGACTGGCACGCCGACCGAGATCGACGAAAACAGCACGGCCTTGTTGCTCGGCGGCGGCCTGGGGAACGCGGTTCTGTTCTCCATCGCCAAGGCTTTCAAGGAGCAAGGCAGCAAGGTGGTCTATTTCGCCGGCTACAAGAAGAAAGAGGATTTCTATAAACGAGAGGAGATCGAAGCCGCCACCGACATCGTGGTGTACAGCGTCGACGCCGGCGAGCCGATCGAAGCCATTCGTCCGCAGGACAAATCCTTCGTCGGCAACATTATCCAGGCCATGATGGCATACGCCGAGGGCAAATTGGGGGAAATACCCATTCCGCTCCGCGATGCCAGCCGCATCATCGCCATCGGCTCCGACCGGATGATGAACGCCGTGACGCAGGCGCGGCACGGCATATTGAAGCCCTACCTGAACGAAGAGCATACCGGCGTGGCTTCCATTAACTCGCCCATGCAGTGCATGATGAAAGCGGTGTGCGCCCAATGCCTGCAGCGCCACGTCAACAAGGATACCGGGAAGGAGGAGTTTGTATTCAGCTGCGTCAACCAGGACCAGTTGATGGACGAGGTCGATTTTTCCAACCTCAACTCCCGCCTGAAGCAGAACAGCGTGCTGGAGAAGATCACCAACTCCTGGCTGAGCTTCCTCATCGAGGAGCACCAGTTGGAAAAAGCATAAAAAATAAAGGCCTGTGCAGGAACCGCACAGGCCTTTGGAAATAAGTTTGACCGCCGTCGCTCCTCGCTATGCTCGGAGCTTTGGCGGTCGAGTCGGGGTGACAAGATTCGAACTTGCGACCACACGCCCCCCAGACGCGTACTCTACCGGGCTGAGCTACACCCCGAAATGGTGTAAAAAACTGACTCCGTCCGCCGAAGCCCTGCCTGCCGGCAGGCAGGTTTAGCGAAGGCGGATCGCCTGCGCTCCTCACTTCGTTCGGAGCTTCGGCGAAGGCGAGTGGGTGATAGCAGACTCGAACTGCTGACCCCTGCTCTGTCAAAGCAGTGCTCTGAACCAACTGAGCTAATCACCCTGTGTTTAGTTATTGAGTTAATAAGGTAATAAGTTATTGCTATCAAAAACTTATTACCTCATTACCTTAATAACTTTCTAAATGGCCTTTTCTTTCAAAGGCAATTTAAAGCCTGTGCATAAGTGGTAGCGGACAGCGTCCGCCGAAGCATTTGCGAAGGCGGATGCAAAAGTAAGGATATTCGGGAGTTTATTCAACTGCCAAGCCCGAAAGAATTCAAAAAAATTACCTCTTATTTTTTCTCCTTAACAAGGCAGCTTCATTCATACGAGTATCGTTCTACCAAAAGGCCCAAAAAAGTGTTTTTTTCGGGGGAACATCTGGTTGAAATAAAATTTTGTTGGTTTTTTTCTAAAAAACCTTACATTTAACTGTTTTTGTCGGTCTCCAGTCGATTCATTCAACGGAGTAAAGGGTTACACAAAACCGCATGAACAAACCACACAAGAGAAACCTGAGACTTCCAATCCAAAGATCTATGGAGCCTCCCGGCCCCTGCAACGCCTCCTCAGGCGCATGCCTTCCTGTACGGCATTCTTTTCCACAATTAATATGCTCAAATTAGTACACTAAACAGAACTTATTATGAAAAAATTTGCCATTTTTTTCTCCCTCCTGTTGTTCTCAGCCGGCGCTTTGCTCGGACAGCGAACAGTGACGGGAAAAGTTACCGACCAAAATGGGGATGCCCTGATCGGCGCCAACATTTTGGCTAAAGGGACCACCAGCGGTACGGTTACCGAGGTGGATGGAACCTATTCCATCCAGGTTCCCGGCGGAACCGGCGCCCTTGTTTTTAGCTACACCGGTTTCGAGACCTTAGAAGTAGCGCTCGGCGCTTCCAACGTCGTCGACGTGGTGATGCAGGAAGGGGTAACCCTGGAAACTGCTGTGGTCACCGCCCTTGGTATCACCCGCGAAGAGCGCTCTCTGGGCTACTCCGTCGATGAGGTGGACGGCGCAGAACTCACCAATGTTCGGGATGCCAACATGGTCAACTTCCTCGCCGGCCGTGCCGCAGGGGTAACCGTCGTAGGTAGCTCCGGAAACCTCGGTGGCTCCTCGCGTGTCACCATCCGCGGTATCAAATCGATCAGCGGCAACAACCAGCCCTTGTTCGTAGTGGACGGTATCCCCATGGATAACTCCAACTTTACCACCAACAACCAGGCTCGCGGCGGTGGAGGATACGATTATGGAAATACCATTCAGGACATCAACCCCGAAGACATCGACAACATCAGCGTGTTGAAGGGTCAGGCCGCTGCGGCGCTTTACGGCTCGCGCGGAGCCAACGGTGTCATCATGATCACCACCAAAAAAGGCGGTAAAGGAAGAGGCCTCGGCATTTCCTTTAATTCCTCCATCACTTTCGACAAAGTCGCTTTCCATCCCGAATACCAGAACCAATACGGTGGAGGGGTGGACCTTCGTCCTTTCGGTTATTCCGATGCCTCGGGGCATTACGATGTTCCTTACGTTCAATACAACTCCGCAGGCGATACCGTAGGCGTTTGGAATTCGTTCGACCTGGTGCCTTTCTACGGCGTGGATGAAAGTTTCGGTACGGCATTTGCCACCAGCACCGATGAGCATTTCGACCACCTGGCCGGGCTGGCTTTCGGTTCGGGACAAAGCCGCTACAGCTTCTTCAATGGCTTTGGCGCCAACGCAGACCACCTCAATTTCCGCGACTGGAACTCCTGGGATGAGTGGGATACGGCTAATTACGGCGTTTCCCGCCAGTGGGAAGGCAACGAAGGCAACCCGCTCGAATTCTTCGAAACGGGCGTAACCCAAAGCTACAACCTGGCTTTTGAAGGCGGCAACGACCTGGGTACTTTCCGCCTGTCTCTCAACCGCCTCGACCAAAAAGGATATGTTCCCAACAGCAAGCTGGACAGGAACACGATCTCTTTCAACGGTACGCTCAACCTGAGCGAAAAAGTCCAGGCCTTCATCGGCGTGAACTACGTGGGCAACGCGGTTACCGGACGCCCCGGAACGGGCTACGATGGAGCTGCCGGCCGGAACGTGTCGCAGATGTTCAACCAGTGGTGGCACCGCCACCTGCGTTTCTCCGATCTGGAGCAATACAAAAATCCCGACGGAAGCCAGCGCACCTGGAACCGGATCAGCGCGACCAACGGCAATCCGCAATACTGGGACAACCCGTACTGGATCGTTTACGAAAACTATCAGAACGATGCCCGCGACCGCATGTTCGGCAACGCAGGTCTTACCTATAAGCCGCTGTCCTGGCTGACCATTACGGGACGCCTGCTGAACGACTTCTATACCGAGCGTCGCCAGGAGCGCATCGCCGTGGGCAGTGTCGGTACCTCCCAGTACATCGAGGATACCTACAACGTCAAGGAAACCAACGCGGACCTTATCGTAAGAGCTGATAAGTATTTTGGCGACAACCTGTCCCTCTCCGTGTTCGCAGGGGGCAACAAGCGCTGGCAGAGCATCAACCGCACCTTCGGCCAAACCGTAGGCGGTCTGAGCGTGCCGGGCCTCTATCGCCTGCAAAACTCTGTGGGTCGTCCGACCATTACCAATACCCTGACCGAAAGGGAAATCAACTCCGTCTTCGGAGGCGCCACCCTGGGTTTCAGCAACTTCCTGTACCTCGACCTGACCGCTCGTAACGACTGGTCTTCGACCCTGCCGGATGCCAACAACAGCTACTTCTATCCCTCCGCTTCGCTGGGATTTGTATTTAGCGAGTTCTTCTCCTCCGACGCTTTCTCCTTCGGCAAGCTTCGTCTCGCATGGGGTCAAGTGGGTAACGATACCAACCCCTACAACGTATACGACGTGTATCAGGGGAGCGTCCGGACCGACCTGACCGTAGCTACCAACTTCGGCGCGCTCCCGAGCTACACGGTTCCCGATACCAAAAACAACAGCGAACTGCAATCCGAGCTGACCACTTCCATCGAAGCGGGCCTCGACCTGCGCTTCCTGCGCGACCGCATCGGTCTGGACCTTACCTACTATTCCGGTAAAACCACCAACCAGATCATTCCGCTCGGCACGACCCCGACCACGGGCTATACCCGCCAGTTTATCAATGCAGGGGAGATCACCAACAGCGGTTTTGAAGTCTCTCTCGACCTCGTGCCCGTTCGCACCAAGGACTTTACCTGGGACATCATGTTCAACCTCGGCAGAAATACCAACACGATCGTCGACCTGAACGCCGACGACCCGACGCTGACCAACCTGCCGATCATCAACGCCCCGTTTGCCGTTTCTCTTAACGCATTCGAAGGCGAGCCCTTTGGTACCATCCTCGGCTACGACTTCCTGTACGACGATGCCGGCAACAAACTCACCGATGCCGACGGCTTCTACCTGCACACCGCGACCGTTGTTCCGATCGGTAACGTGCTGCCCGACTTCACGGGTGGTTTGACCAACACCTTTACGTTTAAAGGATTCTTCGTGTCTGCATTCTTCGACTTCCGCAAAGGCGGCGATATTTTCTCCCTGACCAATGTATGGGGCAAATACTCCGGCTTGCTGGCCGAGACTGCTGAGAACGGCATCCGCGAAGACGGTATCGTCGTGGAAGGCGTGCTCGCTTCTTTCGATCCGGAAGGAAACCCGATCATTGCCGACGAAGGCGACCCTGATGTACTTGGCGACGAGGTCTATGAATCTACCGGTACGGACAATGCTGCGAACATCGCAGCACAAGATCACTTCTTCCTGAATGGCGGCTACACCATCGGTGCAGCTGACGTGTACGACGGCAGTTTCATCAAGTTCCGCGAAGCCAGCATCGGGTATACTTTCCCGAAGAGCCTGTTCAACAACAGAATTCAGGATTTGAGGATTTCTATAGTGGGCCGCAACCTTGCGATCCTCTCCAAGAACATCCCGCATATCGACCCGGATGGAGCGATCAGCGCAACCAACATCCAGGGCCTGGAAGGTGGCCAGGGCTTTACGACCCGTTCGATCGGGGTGAACCTCAACCTCAAGTTCTAAGCCTGTTTGGATTGATTTTTTAATTTTAAACGTAGACACTGATTATGAAAAAGCATAAATTATTAATTCTCACTCTTTTCATGTTAGGCGCGGTTTCCTGCGGGGATAACTTCGGCGACATCAACGTCGACCCGAACAACCCCAGCCTTGTGCCGGCCGACTATCTGCTCACCGGCGCTCAAAATGCGCTGGCCGACGACATCTGGGACGAATGGATGAATGGCCGTTTCGGCCTGCTCGTGTCCCAGCAGTGGGCACAGAATAACTACTCGGATGAAAGCCAGTACACTTTCCGTCAGGGCGTCATCAACCAGTATTTCGGATATTACTACCATCGCGCCCTCATCGACCTGGAGGAAGTGAAAGAACTCGTGAAAGCCAGCGATGAAGCTGCTTTGGCGAGCGGCGTCAACAAAGTGGCCGTTGCAGAGATCCTCGAATGCTGGGTGTATCAGTACGTAACCGACGTGTGGGGCCCCGTGCCTTACACCGAGGCGCTGAAGGGCTCGGAAAACCGCACGCCCAAGTACGATTCCCAGGAGTCTATTTACGTTTCCCTGCTGGGCCGTCTGGAAAAAGCGAAAGCCGACATCGATGACAGCGCTGATGGATTTGGCGCTTCCGATATCATTTACGGCGGCGATATGGGCAAGTGGAAAAAACTCGCCGCTTCCCTCATTCTGCGTTTGGGTATGCGCATGGCCGATGCAAATGGCGGCCTTGCACAGCAAGCGGTGGAAGGATCGTATGCCGACGCTTTTGGCGACAATAGCGACAACGCCATGTTCACCTACCTGTCTGCTTCCCCGAACAACAACCCGCTCAACCAGGATCGCGTCGAGCGCGGAAATGCAGACTTCTGCCTGAGCAACATCCTCATCGACAAGGCGCTGGGTACCCGCAACGACCCGAGGGTAATCGCTTTTGCCGATCCGGCAGTCAACAGCGGAGAATATCTTGGCCGTCCTTTCGGTCAATCTCCTGCCAATGCAGCATCTGAGGCGCCGGAAGATTATTCCCAGCCCAGCGGCGCTATGGCAGTAGCCGGCGCAGCCAGTTTTAACGCTACCGACGTCCTGGCGCCCGAAGCGCCTGCGGTGCTGATGAACTACGCCGAAGTGTGCTTTATCCTGGCCGAAGCCAAAGAACGCGGCTGGAACGTTTCCGGTACCGCTGCCGAATGGTACAACGCCGGTATCACCGCTTCGATGAACCAGTGGGGTATCACCGACGGTACCGCTATCTCCGACTACCTGGCACAGACCAACGTGGCTTATGCCTCGGCCCCTGGCGACTACAAGCAGAAGATCGGCATTCAGAAGTGGATCGCCCTCTTTATGCAAGGCGTGGAAGCCTGGTCGGAATGGCGCCGCCTCGACTTCGACCTCCTGGAAGCTCCGGTTGACGGAGCAACCGGCGATGTAGGAGGCAACGTAGCTCCTTTGCGCCTGACCTACCCCACCAACGAGCAAACGCAGAATGCGGCGAATTATGCCGAAGGCGTAAATCTGCTCGGAGGCCCGGACAAGATGTCCACCAGAGTATGGTGGGACGTAGAGTAAGAAGTTGAATTGTTGAATAGTTTAAGGGGGGCGCTTGCAATGTCAGGCGCCCCCCTTATCTTTTCAACTTATTCCCTGTTTTGTTGTTAGACCCGAAACGCATCACTCAAATGGTATACTATATGGTTATCCTGTTATCCCTTACTTCCTGGCTGTCGAATCTGGGGCTTATAAAAAAAGCCGCTGTCCGGCCCATTTCGGATCAAACTTCTTTTTACGATTTGTCCGTCAAAGGCATCGCGGGCGACACCCTCCGGATGAGCGATTACAAAGGGAAATATGTGTTGTGTGTGAACGTGGCTTCGAATTGCGGATACACCTATCAATATGAAGACCTTCAGAAACTCTCCGAGCAATATCAGGACCGGCTCGTGGTCGTCGGTTTTCCCTGCAACCAGTTTATGTTCCAGGAGCCCGACAGCGAAGCCAAGATCCAGGAGTTTTGCAGCAACACCTACGGCGTCACCTTCCCCATGAGCTCCAAGATCTACGTCAAAGGCGCCGACCAGCACCCAATCTACCAATGGCTCTGCAACCGCGAGCTGAACGGGGAAAGTTTTCACGAAGTGAAATGGAATTTCCATAAATTCCTCGTCTCTCCCGAAGGCCAGCTCATCGGCAGTTTTTCCTCCAAGGTGTTGCCGATGGGGGAGGAGATTACGGGGTTGTTGAAATAGTTTTGGGCGCCTTCATTTTGGGCGTTTTTTAAATAAGTTATTTACCGCAAAGGCGCAAAGGGCGCTAAGTAGACCTAAATCTTCTTAGCGCCCTTTGCGCCTTTGCGGTTTTTTAGAGGATTTTCGGGAAAAAAAGGATTGATTTTTTGACATTTTGAACACCGTTCAATATATTTGCATCGTTAAAATATTTAAAGCAATTCAAAATGGGAATTAACGAGCGCAAAGAGCGGGAAAAAGTGGAATTGCGCGGCCTCATCCTCAAAGGGGCCATGGAGGTCTTCCTGGAGGAAGGCTTCGAAAACACATCCATCCGGAGGATCGCCGAGCGGGTCGAATACAGCCCGGGTACGATCTACGTGTATTTCAAGGACAAGGACGAGATCCTCCACGAACTCCATATCGTGGCTTTTCAGCAACTGATGGTCGCGATGCAGAAAACGGAGATGCACCCCGAACCCCTCGATCAGTTATACGCCATCGGCGACAGCTATATCACCTTTGCGCTGGCCAACCCGCAACTCTACGAGCTCATGTTCGTGCTGCGCGCCCCCATGAAGGCCATCCACCCGGATTGCGAATGGGAGGAGGGCTTCCGCACCTATCATTATTTCAGGGATGTGGCCGCCAAAGCTATCGACAAAGGCCAGCTCAAACCCATCGACCCCGAAGTGCTCTGCGTCACACTCTGGGCAACCGTGCACGGGCTGGTCACCCTTCACCTGCGCGAACGGTTCCAGATGATCCCCCCGGATCAGATCGAACCCATCATCCGGCATTGCCTCAGGCAACTCCTTCAACAATACGAAGCAAAGTAAGCGCCCTGCGCTTTTTTTAGGTTCTGATCGTGAACAGTGTTCATTAAATTAACTTAGTAAAACATGAGACCCCATCTGATCCTCACGCTTTTCGCCATGCTATTGGCCGGACCCCTGCTCCGGGGGCAGGGCGCCCTGCTCGACGCCTATGTCCTGGAGGCCATCGAACAATCGCCCTACCTGAAAGAACAGAACCTGATCCTCGAAAAAAGCCAGGTGGCGCTGGCCGAGGCCAAAGGCTTCTACCTTCCGGAAGTCAATCTTGGCGGAACCTACTCCCTGGCCGCCGGCGGCCGCTCCATCTCCATCCCCATCGGAGACCTGCTCAACCCCGTGTATTCCACCCTCAACCAACTGACCCAAACCAACAATTTTCCGCAGGTCGAAAACGCCGAAGAGCAATTTCTCCCCAACAACTTTTACGACCTCCGCCTCCGCACCACCATGCCGCTCTATAACCCCGATGTCCGTCTCCAGGAAAAGGCCCGGGCCGAACAGGTGAACCTGGAGGAAAGCACGCTGGCCCTGCGGAAAAGAGACCTGGTGCGCGATGTGCAAACGGCTTATTTTCAGTACCTCCTGGCTTCGGAGGCGATCAATATCTACGACAATGCGCTGGCCCTGCTCCAGGAGAGCCACCGCCTCAACGAGGGACTGGTGCGCAACGGCATGGCCATTCCCTCCTCCCTGCTTCGGATACAGGGAGAGATCAGCTCGGTAGAGGCCCGGAAATTTCAGGCCGAATCGCAACAAACGCTGGCGCAGGCCAATTTCAACAACCTGCTGGGCCGGCCCTACGACGCGGCGGTGGATGCGGATCCCGCGTTCGAGGCCCTGCCTGGGGTCTCGGCGACCCGGGGGCAAAGGGAAGAGCTTGACCAGTTGGAAACCGCGGCGAGGTTAAATGCCCTGGCCATCGAACGGGAGGAGAAGTGGAGATACCCCCGCGTGGGCCTTCAACTCGACCTGGGCTCCCAGGATTTCAACTTCGCATGGGATGGCTACGCCATACTCGGGCTATCCGTGAACGTTCCGCTCTGGGACGGCGCCAGGCACTCCAAGCGCCTACAACAAGCCGAGCTCGGTGCGCTGGCCGTAGAGGCCCAGCGCGAATGGGCTGTCAGGCAGATCGACCTTCAGGTCATCCAGGCCACCCAATCGCTGCAATCGGCCATCGCCATCGGCAACAGCTACGATTCCCAATTACAATCGGCCGAGCGGTTCTACGGAGAAACCCTGAAACGATTCCGCGAAAACCAGGCCAACTATATCGAGCTCCTCGACGCCCGCACCCAATGGACCAACCTCGAGCTGGAGGCCTCCATCGCCCGCTACCAGGCCTGGATATATTGGGCACAGTTTCAACGCGCTACCGCGAATAATCTTTAAAACCTTCCGCCTACGCTAAAGCTTCGGCGGACACAGCAATCACTCAATCACTCAATAACTCAATCACTCATGAAATACCTCCTCCTCCTCATCCTCTTGATCGCCGTCGCCTGCTCGGACAAACCCGAGGAAAGCGCGGACACCCCGGTCGGAACATCCGCCGCCATTTTCGTAAAAACTGCCGCCGTGGAGCGGACCCAGGTCAGCCCGCCAATCCTGGCTTCGGGCATGGTGGCCACGAGCAGCGAAGCCCGCGTATCCTTTAAAACCGGCGGCGTCATCAAACGCACCTTCGTCGAAGAGGGCGCCGTGGTCGCAAAAGGGCAGCTCCTCGCCGCGATCGCCCTCACCGAGATCGACGCGCAGGTGCGACAGACAAAAGAAGGCCTGGCCAAAGCCAAACGAGATCTCGAACGGGCGCAAAACCTCCATGCCGACTCCATCGCCACCTACGAGCAGGTCCAAAATGCGGGCACCGCCGTGGATTTGGCTACCCAAAACGTACAAATCGCCGAATTCAACCGGCAATTTTCCGAGATCCGGGCGCCTTTCCACGGGAAGGTGGTGCGCCAGCTGCTCTTCGAAGGGGAGGTGACGGGGCCCGGCATGCCGGTGTATTACCTGATGGGCGCGGGCTCTCAGGACTGGATCCTCCAGGTGGGGCTTTCCGACCGCGACTGGGCCCGGCTTCAGTTGGGAGACCTGGCCAAAGTGACCCTCGACGCCTATCCCGGCGACACCCTTCCGGCCACAGTGAGCCAATTGGCCGTGGTGGCCAATCCCCAAAGCGGCACCTTCGACGCCGAGCTGCGGCTCCAGCCCCTAGGGAAAGCGCCTGGCCGCCGGCCTGGTGGCCTCGGTGATGATCCAGCCGAAAAACGGACATACCTATGCCCTGATCCCCATCGAGGCGCTCGTGGAAAGCAACGGCAAACATGCTTTTGTCTACACCTCCGACTCCAAGGGTCATGCCAGGCGCATTCCGGTGCAGATCGGTTTTCTTTTCGGGGAAAAAGTGGCCGTCACCCAGGGTTTGGAAGGGGTGGACGCCGTCATCACCGCCGGAGCGCCTTATTTGCGGGAAGGGCAGGCTATTTCCATTCGGTAATAAACCATTGATAGAGCACTCAAAACTATTATCCAATGAAAATCTCGGAATTTTCCGTCCGGAACTCCTCCTTTACCCTGATCATCTTTATCATGGTCCTGGTGCTGGGGATCAGTTCCCTGCTCAATATGCCCCGGGGGGAGGACCCCCCATTCGACGCGCCCATCTTCATCGTGCTGGCCATCTACCCGGGCACCAGCCCGGCCGACCTGGAGGAACTAGTGGCCGACCCCATCGAGGACGTCCTGTACGAACTGGAAGACATTAAAAAAATTGAAACCAACTGCGACGACGGCTTCATGATCATGCAGGTGGAATTCAACTACGGCGTGGACCGCGACGGCAAAAACAACGATATTACGCGGGAGGTCAACAAGCTGATCCCCGACCTGCCGGAAGATATCTACAACCTGGAAATCATCAAGGCAGCCTCCTCCGATGTGGCTATTTTGCAAAGTGCGCTGATTTCCGAAACGGCCAGCTACGAAACCCTCGAAAAACAGGCCGAGGAACTCAAGCGCCGCCTGGAAAAGGTCGGCGATCTGAAAAGGGTCGAATTGCAGGCCTTTCCCGAACAGGAGGTGCAGATCAGGATTAACCTCGAAAAAATGGCGCAGCAGCGCCTGGGCCTCAACCAGATCCTCGGCGCCTTGCAAGCCAATAACATGAATATTCCGGGCGGAAGCATCGACATCGGCCCGAAGCGGTTTAACATCAAGACCTCGACCGATTTTGGCTCGCTGGAAGATATCCGCAAAACGGTGGTCCATACCTCCCCCGAGGGGCGTATCATTCACCTGGCGGACATCGCCGATGTCCATTTCGGCGAATCGGAGGCCAGCCACCTGGCCCGCTTCAACGGCCGCCGCGCCATGTGGGTGATCAGCTATCTGAAAGACCGGAAGAACATCGTGCAGGCCCGGGAGCAGATGGAGCCCATCCTCGAAGAGTTCAAGGCCGAACTGCCCGAAGATATCGGGCTGGAAAACGGATTCGACCAGGCAGAAAGCGTGACGCGCCGGCTCTCCGGCCTCGGGCGGGATTTCGCCATCGCCGTGTTCTTGGTCCTGCTCACGCTCACACCCCTGGGCTGGCGCGCCTCGATCGTGGTGATGATCTCCATCCCCCTATCCCTCTCCATCGGTCTCGCCATCCTCGACCTGCTCGATTACACCCTCAACCAGCTCAGCATCGTGGGTATGGTCGTGGCGCTGGGCTTGCTGGTGGACGACTCGATCGTGATCGTGGAGAACATCGAGCGATTTTTGCGACAGGGACTCTCCAGACGGGAGGCCGCGATCGCGGCCACGAAGCAGATCGGTGTGGCGGTTGTGGGATGTACGGTGACGCTGGTCCTGGCCTTTTTACCCCTGGCCTTTTTGCCCGAAGGATCGGGGCAGTTCATCCGCAGCTTGCCCATGGCGGTGATCATGACGGTGCTGGCGTCCTTGTTCGTGGCCCTCACCATCATACCCTTCCTGTCGAGCCTGATCCTGCGCCCGCATGAGCGCACGGAGGGCAATTTTTTCCTCCGCGCTTTCAACAAATACCTCAACCGCCCTTACCAGGTCGTGCTGCACTGGGCTTTCCGGCATCCGATTCTGACCCTGGCGGGCACGGCGCTTATTTTCGTGGGCAGCCTGATGCTCATACCCAGCATCGGGTTCAGCCTTTTTCCCCTGTCGGAAAAGCCGATGATGATGGTCAATATCGAGACCCCCCTGGGCAGCAACCTGGAAGCCACCGATGCCATTACCCGCGATATTGAAGCGGACCTGCTGAAAAGGCCCGCAGTGAGGACCGTGAACGCGAACATCGGCAAGGGCAATCCGCGGGTGTATTACAACACCTTCCAGCGGGAAACTTCTGCCAACTACTCCCAGTTGTTCGTGCTCGTCGACCCGGACATGCACGTGCCCGACATCATCGCTTTCGCAGACACCCTGCGGCAGGCCTATGCCTCTTACCCCGGCGCCGAGATCCGGGTGGTGCAGTTTCAACAAGGTACGCCCGTAATTGCGCCGATCGATATCCGGATCGTGGGTCCCAACCTCGACACCTTGCGGGAGCTCGCCGTGGGTGTGGAGGAGATCATGGCAAAGACGGAAGGCACCCTGTACGTCAGCAACCGTTTGCGTCGGGTCAAGACCGACCTGGAGGTTCAGATCAACCGGGACAAGGCCGGCATGCTGGGCATTTTGCCCGCAGAGGTGGCCAAGACCGTGCGTTTGGGCCTTGCGGGCCTCGAGGCGGGACTTTTCCGCACAGAGGAAGGGGATGAGTACAAAATCAACGTGTCGCTCTACAAGGACGACGCAGAGGCCTTGCAGATCTTTTCCAAAATATACGTGACCAGCCTCTCCGGCGCCCTGATACCCCTGACCCAGGTGGCCACCCTCGAGTTGAAGGATTCTCCGCCGCAAATCCGCCACTACAACAAGGAGCGCTACACCAACGTGAGCAGCTTCGTGCAAACGGGCTACAATACCGACAAACTCACCGACGAGATCCTGGGCAAGCTGGAGGACTTCGAGTTGCCCAGAGGGTACAGCTTCGTCGCAGCGGGGGAGCGGGAGAGCCGCGAAGAATCGTTCGGGGGTATGGGCGCCATCATCATCATCGCCTCCTTTGGCCTGCTGGCTATTCTGGTATTGGAATTCCGCACCTTCAAGAGCACCCTGATCGTGTTGTCGGTGGTGCCGCTGGGTATCATCGGCGCACTGGTGATTTTGTACCTGACGGGGGAGACCCTGTCGTTTGTCGCCACGGTGGGCATGATCGCCCTGGTGGGCATCGAGATCAAGAACTCCATTTTGCTGGTGGATTACACCAACCAGTTGCGCCAGCAGGGCAAGCCTCTGCGGGAGGCGATCATCGAGGGGGCGGAGACGCGTTTTCTCCCCATCCTGCTCACCTCCATGACGGCCATCGGCGGGATGACCCCGCTGGTGCTGGAAAATTCGCCCCTCATCTCGCCCCTGGCCTGGGTATTGATCGGGGGATTGATCTCCTCGACCTTCCTGAGCCGGATCGTGACGCCGTTGTTGTACTTTTTGTTGCCGCCGAAACTTTAAAGGAAGTTTTTAGTTTTTAGTTTTTAATTTTTAGTTAGTACAGGAACCTGACAACTAAAAACTAAAAACTAAAAACTAAAAACTGTTTTACATTTCCTGCAAATATTTCCTAACAAACCGGATGACCAGGGCGCCTTCGCCTACGGCGGCAGAAATACCCGCCTGGGCGCCGGATCTTACATCGCCCGAAGCGAAAATGCCGGGGATGCTCGTTTCGGGCAGGAAGGGTTCGCGGTTCAATTTCCAAAAGGTGTGGAATGATTTGTCTTTCATGATTTCACCTCCGGAAAGAACGTAGCCTTTCGTGTCTTTCAGCACGAGCTCGTTTAGCCAGCCGGAGCTGGGTCTTGTGCCAATATAGATAAAAAGGGCTTTTGCGGGCACGGTTTTTTCTTCCCCGGTTTTGGCATTTTTGAGGACGATGCTTTCCAACACGGAAGCGCCGGAGCAGGAGATGGCCTCCGTGTGGGGAATGACGTGTATGTTGGGGGTGCGGGCGATATTTTCCACCAGATAATTTGCGGCTATTTGCGAGAGGGCATCGCGCCGGATGAGGATGTTGACCTCTTTTGCAAATTTGCTGAGATAGAGGGCCGCCTGGCAGGCGGAATTGCCTCCGCCCACGATGTAGATGGTCTCGTTGCGGCAGGCATTCGCCTCCACGGATGCGGCGCCGTAATACACCCCGGCGCCGGTGAAATGCTCCACCCCGGGGATTTCCAGTTTTCTGTATTCGACCCCTGTGGCGATGACGACCGTTTTGCTGTACACCTCGGATCCATCCTTCATCTCGGTGATTTTGTACCCGTCTTTTACCCGGATATTTTTCACTTCTATGGGCGTGAGGATTTCCGTTCCAAAGCGGAGGGTTTGCATGATGGCCCGCCGGGATAATTCTGCGCCGGAAAGGCCGGTGGGGAAGCCGAGGTAATTTTCGATGCGGGAGCTGTCGCTGGCCTGTCCGCCGGGGTTGCTCCGTTCGATGAGCAGGGTCTTCAGTCCCTCGCAGGAACCATATACGGAGGCCGCCAAACCCGCGGGCCCCGCGCCGATGATAAGGACATCGTACATTTCCTTGCTGGCCTTTTGCTGGAGACCGACCCCGTGGCGGCTCGGGAAGGGAGGGGTTGGTCAGGGCCAGGCCGTCTTTCAATACGACTACGGGAAG
>JADJBL010000031.1 GCA_016703765.1 Saprospirales bacterium | reverse complement strand
CTTGTAGTGCCAATTCAGGTAGTAGACCGGTATTACAAATTATGCGACCATCCAATTTCTGCCACCATTGGTGGCAGAAATTCAGAATCTGAGTATAACACTTAGAATTGCCGCATCCTTCTAAAGGTTTGGTAATCGGGATATTGGGCATGAGTATGGAAATTTGCAGCCTTACATTTACTTGAGCCAATACAGCCAGTCGGTCAGGGCCTGAACTGTCTCCTTCCCGGCTGCGACCGCCGTGATATCTGAGACCGGGACGTAGAACAACCAGTCTTGGCCCTCTTGCTGCGCCAGGAACCAGATGCATCGAAGGCCGCAGTAATCCTGGTCCGCCATCCCCACTATGGTGACCTGAACGCTCGCCGTGCCCTTGCCCTTCTTTGCCGTCTCTACGCGGATTTTGGCCTCGAAGGGAAATTCCAGCGTGTCTTCCAGGTAGACATACCAGCTGCCAAGGACCTCTTCATCGTCGTATGCATCCACAACGATCTCGTCCTGAATGCGGTTATCGCGCTTGGGGTCGGGGGATTTGGGGGGCTTGACGGGAGTAAAGGGTGTGGACATAATATTTTTGGGATTAAATGAAAAAGAACAAAAAATAAAACGGCAATTTAAACATTCCAAAAGAACTCCAGTTTCCAAAAAGGGTAGGGGCCTGCAAGATTCCGAAGTTTTTCGATTAGGGATTCATATTTTCTCTCAAATGAGCAGTTTCAATTGCTTTCTGGATTTGTTGGGTTTTCAAATATCCCCGCTGAACGGCCCTTGAAGCAGTCCAAACAGCAAAGCGGTGGCGGTGCTCATCGACACCGTAACTTGAGAGATCGGCATTTAAAGACATTCTTGGTTTTGTCTGAATCAGAATTTTCAGAATTTTAGAATTCACAGAATTAAAGCCATGCCTCCATTCTGGAAATTTTGAAATTCTGAGGATTCTGATCCTGACAGAACAGGTAATGTCTGAACTGTGATTTTGATGATTCTTTTGATTTTTCTGATTTAGGCTTGCGTGCCTGGGCATTTGGGCTTTTATGCTCTGGCATGGGTAGGACTACCTGCCGGTGGAAAGCGATAGATCACGCCTGAGGCGGACGTTTCCCGGATTTTAGGGTTTCGATTCTCCAACATTGGGCCATGAATGGCCCTCCTACCGAAAGGCGGTTGAGATGACGGCCTACGGCATCCGACAATCGACCGGAGCTTGATCTGCCCCCCCTGTTCCCCGAAGCGCCACCCGCCGCCCTTTTTCTTTTTTTTTGGGGTTCTAAAAACTGAAATTTTTTTCGGGGGTAATTGGTGTTTCCAACCCGTGGGCGGGGGGCCCCTTTTTTTTTTTTTTTCTTTGGGGAATCTCGCCTCAGGCGCGATTCTGATTCAGAGTGTGTCCTGAAGCCAGTGTTATAAAGCCAAGCTGTCATTGAGATGGAGGGGAGGCCCTCCGCAGGCAGGCCGGCAGGGGCCGCCTTCAAAGGCTGCAAGGCCAGGGTATTGAGCTGGAAGGAATGTCCATGATTATTAAAATGTCCTGCCGGCCTTGAAATCTTCGCATTTTCCAGGCATATTTGCATGACAACATTTAGCGGAATATCCTGTTTAAGTGGTAAACGAGCCTGAATATTATGGCCTTGGCAGAACAATCCAGCAAAAAACTGAGTATGCTCCAGTTGGAGCTGCTGAAAATTTATTCCTTTAATCCAACCGAGGAAGAACTCCTCGAGCTGAAAAATATTCTTGCCCGTTTTTTGCCCATCGTTTTGCGGAAAAAGCCGGTGCTGCGCCAAAGCACGTGATATCTCCAATAAGGATTTGGATAAGTGGCTGGAGGAAAATGAGCAGTAAACTTCGATTGGTTCTCGACACAAATGTTTTTGTAGTGTCGGTATTGCCCCATCACAAGTATTGGTGGGTGTTTGAAGGTATTATAAACCAGCAATTCACGCTTCTGGTTAGTAACGAGATACTTAACGAATACCTCGAAAAGTGTGTCCAAAAATTCGGACCGGAGCTATCAGATGAACGGCTTGATTTCCTTTTTGAACTTTCCAATGTCGAACTGATAACTCCCCACTATAAATGGTCCCTTATCGAAGCCGATCCTGACGACAACAAGTTCGTCGATTGCGCAGTGGCTGGCCAGGCGGATTTTATTGTCACTCACGACAAGCATTTCCGGGTTTTAGAAGATATTCCGTTCCCATCCATTAAAACCATCCGTTTGGAACAGTTGAGAGAGATGATTGGATAAATTTACCAAACCCTCTCAAACCCAACCTCCGGCAATACCACCCGGACCTCCTCCTCGCTCCCTTCCTTCTTCCAGTACACGATAAAGTTCACCCGGGCGCTCTTCAACTCGAAACCCCTGGCCCGCATCTCGCCAATTTTTGACAAGAACTGCTTCGAAAATTGCAAAACCGGTAGTCCCTGGAGATTTCTGCATTCGTGGCCTGCAAAGATCAGCGGGTCGCCGCTGCGCAGTTGGGACACCGCGTCCTTCCAATGGATGAAAAAATCGAGCGCCACGTCCTTGTGGCTGAGGTGCATCGCGACACGGTCCAGGGGCTGGTATTCGGCTGGGTCTTCCAGGCGTTCCATCTGCTCCACGGCGATGTCGTCGAGGTAGTATCCATTCAAATAGATGGCGAGGTGTTTTTTGGCCCGCGTGATGGCGACGAACAATTGCCTTTATGGTCGTCCGTGCCCACGTTGAAATGATCGAGCAGCAGGAAAACGTTGTCAAACTCCTTTCCCTTTGCCTTGTGTATCGTGGAAACCAGGATGGTCTCGCCCGGGTGATTATAAAAATCTTCCAGCCTGGATTCCCTGATAAATTCCACCAGATCGGATTTGTATCTGGTTTTCGGGTAGATCGCTTCAAACTTTTCGATAAGGTTGACGCAGAACTCCAGGTTGGGGCTGTTGACAGGGTTGCGCAAAAGCTTTCGTTTCGCTTCCTCCCATGCCTCTTCGCCGATGGTGGAAGTCCCGGTTTCCTTTAAGCCGACGAGCTCCAGGAAGTAGCGAATTTCCACAAGGTCGTACAGGCTGAATCCATCATTGCTTTGGATAAGCCTCGCGGGCATATTCTTCTTCAACAACAGCCCGCACACCATTAAGGCCTCTTCGTTCGTCTTGGTCAGCACACAGGTCGTTCCGGACAAACCGGTATTCAACAGGTCGTTCACCAAAGGAGAGATCAGGTTTTGGCTATTGTACCGGACGATTTTTAATTTCCCGTTGTCGCTCTGTATTGCCGTAAGAGGGGCTGTTTTCAAACGTCCTTTAATCTGGCGGACGAACTGGTTGCTGAATTCCACCAGATTGCGCCTGCTCCTGAAATTTTCGGTGATCTCATAGCCGCGGGCGCCTTTTTCGTGGATCAGGGAGCTCATGTATTGGGAACTGGCGCCCCGGAATGCAAAGATATTCTGGTCGTCATCGCCGATGGCGATTACCCGCAAGCCTTCGTTTTGATCCATGAGCGCGTCGACAAGGGCATATTCTTCCTCACTCATGTCTTGCGCCTCGTCGATGACCAGCACCGATTTGGCGACCAGTTTCGGTTCTGCCTCTCCATTCCTTATTTTCCTGGTCGCCATGCTGACGACCTGGTCGGTCTGCTCCAGATTGCCGACTTTTTCGAGAATATCGAAGCAAAAAGAGTGAAAGGTTTTGATGGCCACGGGCAAAGACGGCTGCGTTGCCGATCAGCTCCATCAATCGCTTTTTGAACTCCGTGGCTGCGGCTCTGGAGAAGGTCAGCATCAGCAAGTGTTCCTGCTTTACGTCTTCCGTGAGCAGTAGAGAGGCAAGTTTGTGAACCAGCACCTTTGTCTTCCCGCTGCCTGGGCCTGCGGCCACCACCAGGTGTTTCGACTCGTTGTCCCTGACGATGTTGAGTTGTGCGGGCGATAGCTCGCCAAAAAGCTGGCGGAATTTGGAAGGAGTCAGGGTGCTTTTTATCTCCGACTGGCGCTTTCCGTCGAAGTATTTGTTCAGGAATGAGGACTGGTTCAACTGGAAGTAGTCGTCGACAAATTGAAGGGCCGCTTTGTAGTCTTCGATCATTTTTTTAGCATACTCGCCCACGATGTGGATTTGTTGAGCTTTGCTTTCGTAATGCTGCGCCAGCTTTTGATAATCCTCCTTTTTGAAGTTCTTGCGGTTATCCTGCTCAATCCGCTCTACTTGCAGACGGTTGTATAAGACCAGGAAGCCGCCCTCGATCTTGATCGCGTCTATTTTCGACAAATAGAAAAGGGCGTCCTCGACATCCTCCTGCGAGACTGTTTCGTTAAAAAGGTCGCTTTTTCTTTCGTAGGCCTCTTTCAATTCGAGGACGGAAAATTCAACCGGCGTTTCTCCTTTTTCACCCTGCTCTCCGGTAGTGTGTGCGCGGTTCCTCTCGTAGAGAAAATCTACAATAAAACCGGAAAGCGGATGACGCTTTTCCTGGCGAACTTTTAGGGTTTCCTTGGGCTGATGGCATAAGATGGCTACGTGCGAATTGGAGTAATTGTGGGCGGCGCGCTTGATCCAGCCTTTGATAGCCCAAAAGTTGAGCAGGGTTTTGATCTTGCTTACGCTCGCCCCTTCGCACCCGAACTTTTCAGCGTCCTCGCTCAGTTTTTTGAGAGAGTATATTTTTTCCTCCTCTTCAAGGACTGACAACAGGAAATCTTCCAGCCTGGCAAAAGTTTGCGCAAAGGCGGCGGGGCGATTTTTATGCTCCCCCTGCCTGATGAAGGCGGTCAGGTCCTGGGCGTCCGCCAGTATTTTTTCCTCCCGAAGCAGGCCTATTACATTAATGACGTCTTTTTTCCCTATGCCGAGATGCTCGGCGATGTAATCAATCCGCGTTTCGGCGGTTTCGTCGGACGCCTGTTTCCGGCTCCTGCCGGAGATCAGTTTCTTGATGATTCGCTTGCCGTACTCTTTCTCCTGTTCTTCAAACTTCGGAGACCCTTCGATCTTGTCGATAGCCTCCTGAGCCGTTCGGGCCAGGATACTGTTGGCATAGACCCTGGGCGCGTTTTGCCCCCGCTTCAGATATCCGGACAACTCCAGCGCTGCGATTGCCGTGACGACCCTGGTTTCCATTTCCCGGATGTTTTCATCCCAACCGGCTTTGCGGGCGATTTCCAGGGCGGAATTCGACATGGTGGACCGAAACCTGGTCAGCTCCTTAATTGCTTTCCAGACCTGCTGAATCTCCTTGATGTTTAGTTTGGTTTGATTGAGCAGCGCGAAGTGCTTGTCGAGATCTCCCTCATCGTAAAGAATATAGCAATCAGCCGTGATGTTTTCATCTCTTCCCGCCCTTCCCGCTTCCTGCACATAGTTTTCGAGCGAATCAGAAATGTTGTAGTGAATAACCAAGCCGACATCCTTTTTATCGACCCCCATGCCGAAGGCCGAGGTGGCCACCATGATCTGAGTTTCTCCGGAAAGGAATGAGTTCTGATTTTCGGTTTTTTCCTTCACATCCATTTTTCCGTGATACGGCCTGGCTGAAAACCCGTCTTTCGCCAGCTTTTCTGCAAGTTTGGATGCCTTCTTTGTCCTGGAAACATAGATGATAACCGGGCATTCCCGTTCCTCGAGCAACTCTCTTACCGCGTTGTATTTCTCGTCTTCATCGCCCTGGTTGAATACCTTGTACTTGAGATTAGTGCTGCTTTCCATTGAAAAGATCAATTTAAGATCGATAGAGAGTTTTTCCCGAAAATAGGTCCGAATATCCTCAATCACGTTTTGCTTCGCCGTGGCCGTGAAACAGGATACCGGAATGGGTTCTCCGGCATTTTTCTTTAGCTGGATATTTTTGATGAAGTCACCGATGTACAGATAGTCGACCCGGAAATCGTGTCCCCAGGAGGAGAAACAATGCGCCTCGTCTATGACGAACCGGGCGATCTTTCTTCCCAGCAGGAGGCTTTCTATGCTTTTCGAACGCAGGGATTCAGGGGCTATATACAACAAGGATGCCAATCCATTCTCCACCCGCTCGAACGATTTGGCCCTTTCAATTGGGTCGAGAAGGCCATTGATCGTTACGGCATCGGTAATACCATTTTTCTCCAGATTATCTACCTGGTCTTTCATCAGGGATTGTAGCGGGGAGATTACGACCGTTAACCCTTTGGTATTTTCGCCGCTCATGAGAGCCGGAACCTGAAACGTAATGGATTTTCCGCCGCCGGTGGGGAAAACTGCCAGAAGCGACTTGTTCTTAAGGGCCGCCTCGACAGCTCGTTCCTGAAGCGGCTCGCCGTCAAATGTTCGGAAAGAGTCGTAGCCGAAAAATCTTTTCAACCCGGCCCGGGCGTCCAAAGCCTGCTCGCAATAGGGACATCCGGTAAGGCAGGGCTTGTTTCTGAGAATGTTAAAAAGTAGTTCGACGTCTGGAAATTGCCTCAACACCCAGGCAGGGGTAATGGAATAGCGGTCCTGGGCATTTATCAGCGAAAGGGCGTAAGCCAGTTCAACCGGATGTTTTGCAACCATTTCCGGAATATCCGCGTTTTCGCATATCCGATCCCGGAATTTCTCGCGTATCAACTTCTCGGTGTCGGTCGCGACCGGGTTGTAATTGATGAGCCGAAAAAAAGCGCTGAACTCCTTTTTGTCGTGCAATAAAAGGAACAGAATTCGCTTCAGCGTTTCATCCAATTCGTGAAAAGCGGTTACTTCTTCAAAAAAGAGATCGCGCGCTTTTTGCGAGTCGTTCAGAGGGTTGTTTAGGTGTTCGATTTGCAATTTGTCATCCTTGACCAGCTTGTGATAAGGCTTTTGGGGAAACAGCAAGGGAGAAAGGTATAGCGTGTCGACGATATTCGTTTCATCGATCCCCGCAGAAGCGACTGCTGGACGGATGTATTTCAAATCGTGCTGGAAAATATTATGCCCGCCAATAAATGGCGCTCCTTTCAGAAACGATGCAAAGTCTGCCTGAGAATTCGAATGAAATGATCTCCCATTTTCCCGGACGGCTCCGAGATCGAGAATGCGTTTGGAATCCGGTTGAATTTCTGCGTCGATAAAGGCAATTTCAGGCATCGGTCACCATATTCATATCATTCTGAATCCGAAGATAAACGCCAAGATAAGGAGTAACGAGATGAAGGCCCTCCAAAATCCCCAAATCCATCCCGGTCATCCTGAATATTCTGACAATCCTGCCCCTTGACCTTGTGCTGTGCCCCAACCTTGAGAATTTACCTATTCACACCCATACTACCCATCCGGGGTAAAAAAAGTTAAGTTGGCAGAAAATATGCATCAGCCTCGAGTTTCCTCCGCCCAATTCCCCCTCCGCGCCGCCGGATTATATTCCTGAAACAGACCGTAATTTTCAATGTTCAGTTTTCAGTTTTCAGTTACACCAACTGAAAACTGAACCCTGAAAACTGAAAACTGTCAACCCTCCACCGTCGGCCGTCCGCCGTCCCCCGTCCGCCGCAACCTACTATTCCTATGCCCATACGCAAAATAGATCACCAAGCCCACCGCAAACCACACAAATAAACGCCACCAGCTCGCCGTGGGAATCTCCGACATCAGGTACAAACAGCTCAGCATGCCCAGGGCCGGGATGAGCGAGATCCGGTAGCGGAAGCTGAACACCGTCAGACCCAAACCGGTGAGCAGGAAGACGTAGAGCGGAATCATGTGCTCGAACTCCTGCAAGGTAGCCGGGATGAGGGTTGCCAGATTCTCCGGAAAGTACACGGCCATGGTGCCGACCACGCCCACCCAGATCAGGGGAAGGAAATACTTCGCCGGCCAGTAGGGGATTTTAAATTTGCCCTTCATCTCCGGGTGCTTGACGTCGAGCACGATCACGCCGCCGCACACGAGCACGAAGGCAAACAGGGTACCGATGGAGGTCAGGTCGGTTACCACCGTGATGTTGAGCAGCATGGCGGGTATGCCGACGAGCAAACCGGTCACGATCGTCGCAAAAGCGGGGGTCTTGTATCGCGGATGTATCCTGCTGAAGATCGGAGGCAGCAAGCCGTCGCGGCTCATGCTCATCCAGATGCGCGGCTGACCGAGTTGGAAAACCAGCAACACGCTCGCCATCGCCACGATGGCGCTGATGCTCACGATGAAAGCCACCCAGTCGGCATTCACGCTCTTGAAGATGAATGCGAGCGGATCGCCCACGCCGGCTAATGTGTCGGAGGGCACCATGCCGGTCACCACCAGGGCCACCAGGATGTAGAGCACCGTACAGATGATCAGGGCAAAGATCATGCCCTTGGGCAGGTCGCGCTGCGGGTCCTTGCATTCCTCCGCGGTGGTCGATACCGCGTCGAAGCCGATGTAGGCGAAGAAAACCCCCGCTACGCCTTTCAACACGCCCGTAAATCCATGAGGCATGAAGGGCGACCAGTTCTCCGGCTGCACGTAAAAGGCGCCGGCGATGATCACGACCACGATCACGGCGAGTTTGAGGATCACCATGGCGTTGCTGGCGTTGCGCGATTCGCGGATACCTATGTAGATCAGCGCGGTGATGAGGATGACGATCAGGAAGGCGGGTACATCCAGCACGACGTGAATGCCCATGAGCACCGGCGCATCGACCCAGGCCTGGTAGAAGGTGCTCGTGGCGTCGCCGCTGAGAAAGGCGTTATGCGCCGTCATATAATCGGTTGCCAGCCAGTAGGGGATGTGCAAGCCGAAGCCTTTTAATATTTCGGTGAAATAGTTCGACCAACTGATGGCCACCGTGATGTTCCCGATGGCGTATTCGATGATGAGGTCCCAGCCGATGATCCAGGCGACCAATTCCCCGAACGAAGCATAGGCGTAGGTATAGGCGCTTCCGGAAATGGGAATGAGCGAGGAAAAGGAGGCGTAGCAAAGCGCGGAAAATCCGCAGGCCACTGCCACCATGATGAAGAGGAGAATGACCCCCGGTCCGCCGTCGGAGCAAACCTGCCCGATGGTGGCGAAAATACCGGCGCCGATGACGGCGGCAATGCCCAGAAATGTCAGGTCGCGCACCCCGAGGGTGCGCCGCATCTCCGAGCCGCTGCGGTCTTTTTGATCCTGTAGAATGGATTCGAGGGTCTTCCGCCTCGTGAGTTGTTTAAAGTTGAACATTGGTCTTGGTTTTGTGCAACCAAGATATGTTTTATAGTTGAAAAGTTGAAAAGTTGAAAAGGCGGCTTCAACTCTTCAACTTTTCAACTTTTCAACTTAGCTTTTGCAATTGAACTCCACTGCCTCCGTTTCCAGCTCGTCTCCCTCGTGGCTTAAAGTTACGCTCACTTCCAGCTTTACGTCGGCGGTAGCGGCGATATCGTTCACCCAAAAGGATTCCATGTGCAAAGTGAGGCCGTGTTCGTGAGCCGTTTCGGAGAACAAGACCGCGTTGGTGCTCAGATCGGTCAGGGTCAGCTCGTATCCGTGAAGATCGGCCTCACCCGTGGCGTGGGCGTGGATGAACACGGTGTCGCCTTGCTCAAAAACCTGCCCGGCCAGCGGCTCGTCGATCTCGATGACGGCGCTGTTGTGCTCGTGCTCCTTGTCGCAGGAGCTGAGGAAAAGGGGCGTTGCTAAACCAAAGATTAAAAGTGCTTTGAAGAAAACAGATGTATTTTTCATGGTATGAAAAGTCTTAGTGGTTAAAAAATAAATAGAAGGTTCGTCGAAAAGCGCGGTTTGGCCTGGATATAGCCACCCCCCAGATGTTGGTTCAAAGGAAGCTGGTACGTACAACCCAGGCCCCATTTCCCCGAAAAAACTTCCAACCCGCCCAGGGCGTACAGGGCCTGTCCTCCGGTCAGGGATACCAAATACCCGGATTGCAGGTCGGACTCCTCGCTCAAATTGGATTCCCGCATTCGGCATGAAGATCGCCTTGCCTTTCCCCGGGGCGTAAAATACGCGCAGGCTCCCGTTCAGACGGTTGCCGAAGCGGTATTCGTCGCGGTTGGCGGTGTTGATCCGGTAGGAGGCTTCCAGATTGGCGCCCCACTTGCCGTAGCGCAGGGTGTACAGGCCCTGTATCGGAAAATCGAAGGAGCCCGTGCCCGGAAGCAGACTGGGACTGATGTCTCCTGATCCCTCGCCTGCCCTGGATCTGCCCGTTGGCAACTTCACTCCGCCCCCGAGTTGCAGGCCGTGCCGCCAGCTAAGGCCCAGGCTGTCGCCGGTATTGAACACCACCACCTGCGCGATCAGGGAGGCGTCGCCCAGGCCGTCGAACGAGCGCATGGCACCCTCCTGTTCCTGGGTATAGTGGTTGTAGGGAAGCTGTCCGAACAACTGAAAACGCTTCCCCAAAACCCAACGCCCCCATACCTCGGCAGAATGGTAGCGCTCGGTCGAAAACACGCCCGGCGCGTCGTGGTGCTCGGATAAGAAGCTTCGGTATTGGTAGCGAATACCCATAAAATGCCGGTGGTAGTTGGGCAGGAGCCCAAAGGAGCTCCCTCCGGCGGAGCAGCCGCATACGTCGCATGCCTGCGCGATCCCGGCCGTCGTCAACAGCCAGATCAGCATGATCCATTTTTTCATGACTTTGAGTTTGAATGGGTCGAAGGAATGATGCCGGTCTTGTAATCAGGCGTTTCCTCCCCATTCAGGGGGCTGGAAGATGGATTGGACCAGGAGTGTCTCCCTCCAGTCGGGGTGAAAATCGGGTTGCTCTATCGTAGTTAAACATGAATAGCTATTCCTGATAAGGGTTTCGGGCGGTAAAGCGGTATCCGGACTATTGGGCTTCGGAATGACCACCGGGGGCGCGGCAGGCGAAGCATCTTCGTTTTGCACCGGCGAAATAGCCATCAAATGGCATTTCCCGTTGCATCGCAGGTCGGGCTTCTCCCGATTGACGCAAAAGGTACGGGTAAAAGAAGGGTTGTCCACCGCGTACCAGAGGTAAAAAAAGGCCTCCCCCAAAGGCTGCAAGCCGATGGCCAGTGCTAGTACGATGGGGAGGATGCGGGACATATTGGGTTGTTGGTTAAAAATCCTTTCTTAAAGCTACCCACCTAATCCCCAGCGCCGGCAAGCCGATCCAGAGCAGGAGCATTCCCAGGGCGAGGCTCATGCCCAGGCCGCTTCCGAGGAAGCGCTGAAACACGGCGCCCGTATAGCCCATCAGCGCGGAAATGTCGAGTTTCAAAAGGATCAAAATGCGGGACAGGTCGATGGGGTTGAACAGTGAAAGCCCCAAAGCTAGGGATTCGATCGGATATTCGCGAAACAGAACCAGCGTTAACAACAAAATACCGTCGTAGATGACGGCGAAAAACAGCCAGCTCAGGATGGCCAGGCCGAAGCCCCGGATTCGGTTTTCGTTGCGCAGGGCGATCAAAAAGGCCAGGCCCGAGAAGATGAAGGTCAGCAAAACGCCATTGACCAGCAGGATGGAGAAATTCCAGATCTCGCCGGAGCGGAAAAGCCCGTAAAACAGGAAAGGCCCCCCGATGCCGATGAGCAGGCTCAGCGACTGGGATACGCCCAGCCCGAGGTACTGCCCTCCGAAAATGCTCGTGCGCCGGATGGGCTGCGCCAGCAGCAACTCCGTAAACTCCCGCGAATTGTAGGCGTACATCACGCCAAACATCGTCGCGATCAAGGGACAGAGGATCAGCACCACGTTCATCAGGCTGATGATGACCTTCGACACGCCGCCGCTGAAACTCAGCAGCACGATGGTCAGCAGCAGGAAGAACCCCAGGTAAAACAGGCTCCAACGGCTGCGGATGAGGTCAAAGAGGGTGTATTGGAAGATCTTTTTCATCGCATTGTATGCTTTGAGTTAATGAGTTAGTAAGTTAATAAGTTATTTAAAATCAATAACTTATTAACTTACTAACTCATTAACCAATTTAAAAGAATGTCCATTAATTTTTTTTTCTCCCAAAACCCGGGCAATAGCCCGTTCCAAAGAGGGCTCGTGGAATCTGGTTTTCAACTCCTCCGTCTTGCCACGGAAATAGATATTCCCTTCCAGCAGAAAGACGATCTCGTCGGCCATTTCTTCCACGAAATTCATGATATGGGTGGTGATGAGGATGAGCTTGCCCCGGCTCTTTTCCTCGAGGATCAAATCCTTGAGGCGCAGCAGGGCGATGGGGTCGAGACCGGAAGTCGGCTCGTCGAGGATCAGCATGGGACTGTCGTACATAAAGGCCAGCACCAGGTTGACCTTTTGCTTGGTACCTCCCGACAGATTGCCCAGCTTTTTGTCGAGGTGGGGCTCCAGTCCGAAGCGTTCGATCAGTTCTTTTTCGCGGGTGTCGCTGTGCCGGAGATCGTGCAGGAAGGCGATGAGTTCGCGCACCCGGAGGTTTTCCGGAAAGCGGGCGATCTGCGGCAGGTAGTCGATCCGCTTGCGGTAAGCCCATTGGCCTTTGACCGATTTTCCGTCCACCTTGATATCGCCTTTATCGGGCAACACCATTCCCAGAATGCTCTTCATCAGCGTGGTCTTTCCGGAGCCGTTGGGCCCTAAAATCGCCGAAATCCGGCCGGGGGTATCGAACTCCAGGCTGATTCCTTTGAGCACTTCGAGCTTTCCGTAGGATTTATATAATTGTTCGATGGAGATCATGTCGTTGGTTGTTGAAGCAGGGGTTTGTTATCAAGTACGTTGGCGGGGGTGAGCACGGGACTCACTTTCTCCGCAAAATTCAGCAAATCGACGAAAAAGCTGCGCAGCAGCACGATGGCTTCGGGCGTCTGCGAGGTGATATAGGAAAAGAGCTTGACCGGCCGGTGCGGCACGTCGCCGAATCCGTCGCGGTCGAGGTCGTAGCCGGCGTATTCGCTCCAGTAGTTGCCGTCGAAGGTGTTGTTGTTGACGCTGCTGTTGACCACCATGTCCTGCGAATTGGAGACGAAGGCGTTTTCGGTAAAATGGTTGTCGATGCAACCTCCCGTCATTTGGATGGCCCAGCCGTTGCTCAGGAACAGATTGTTTTTATATTCAATCCGGGTGGCGCCCTCCATGAGGATGCCGATGGTGTTGGAAATAAACAGGTTATGCTGCAGGTCGGCGTCGTAGATCTCCTTGAGCAGCAGGGCGTAAGAGGCCGTGCCCCAGTTGCGCTCGAAGCGATTGCGGTACATGCCGATCTTTTTGGAGAACATGACGGCTACGCCCGCGCCGTTGTTCAGAAAGGTGTTGTCGTTGTACACGTCGTTGTTGGAAAACATGAAGTGCAAGCCGTAGCGCACGTTGTGCTCGCTCCAGTTGCCAATGATCCGGCTGCTGTCCGTAAATTCGAGATAGATGCCGTCGCGGTGGCGAAGAATCGTGTTGTTGGCGATGAACAGGCGCCGCGCATACCAGCAATGCACCCCGTTTCCGGAGCTGATCTCGTCCTGCGCTTCGCCCTCTAAAAAATTGTCCTCCACAATGCCGTCCGTGGCATAGGCCAGGTAGATGGCGAACTGGGCATTTTGTATTTCATTTCCACAAATAGAAAAATGGCGCTGGTGGTCCACCCGGATGGCGGCCATATCCACGAGCGTGCTCTTCCCGGCGTTGATGAGCCTGAAGCCCTCGATCGTCACGCCCGGCGCCTGAATGGTGAAGATCTCGTATTGATTTTCTCCGTCCACGACCGGAAAATCCACGCCCCTCAATTGGATACTCTTTTTGATGGCAATATTCCCCTCCCGGTACGTCCCTCCCCGCACGACGATCTCCTCGCCCGGCTCCGCCATCTCCACCGCCTGCACGATGCTGGACACGGGGCAGGTAGGGCAGACCTCGATGGCCATAGCGAGGCCGAACGGTAACTTAGGAGAAGGAGGAGGAAACGGGGATAATTTAGTTTTTAGTTTTTGTTTTAGTTTATTTTTTAGTTTTTAATTCTTGATGTTTATTTCTTATTTAATCCAGGTTCAATAAAAACAAAAGTGTAAGTATTTTATCTCGAGTTTCTTCAAAACGGTCCCAGTCAAACACTTCCCCTCCCTTTTCCTGCAAAAACTTCTCCGCGGCTGTTTTTTCTTCAAACCCGGACAGATAGGCCCCCATCGGACTGGGGATATTCTTGCTGATGAGGAAGGTACAGGTCGTGGCGTCGACCAGTGCGCCGGTGGTGGCGGTGTAGTCGTTCACCCAGAAGGATCCGAATTGATCGGGGCCGGTTTTCTGTACGTGGTGGACCATGCATTCGATGGCGTCGAATTTGAAGATCTTCCCTTTTTGGGTGATCACTTCGGCGCCGTGCTGCGGATCGACGATGGTCATGCGGCAGTAGTCGCATTCGTCGGTTCCGTAATGCAATGGCTCAGGCTTGGGGGTGCAGGCGGCCAGCAGCAGGCTGCTCATCGCCCAGAGAAATAGTAGTTTCATTTTTGCGGTCGTTTTTGCGTTTCAGCCACCAGGCGAGGGCGGCCAGGAAAATGGATAAACCGGCGAAATACCCGCCGATATGGGGGAAGGATTGCGCCGTAAAATTGAGGATGATTTTTGTGCCTATAAGCGGGGGTTGGAAAGAGGCTCCTGGAATTTCGATGGGAGCGGTCGGACTGAGGTTGTGGCCGTAGTCGTATTCCCAAAGATAAAAATCGTACATGCCGACAGCGGCCAGGAGGATCATGAGAACGGCCCATCCGAGAAACAGGCCCTTGCGGTTGATAATAGCAGCAAGGAGGGCCAACGCGGCCATAGCCAGGATAATATAGGGGAAATATACCAGTTCCTTAATGGAGTCGGGCTCGATGTATTTCATCCCCACGTAGTGGTTGAGGATGTTGATATTCTGGATGGTGCTGGGCTCCTCCCCCCCGATCTTGTTGATCCAGATGTGCATGGCAACGCCGTCGGGATATTGCGGGGCGTAGAGGATGATCTGCCACATCGGGAACACGAAGAGCATGAGCAGGGCGGGCACGGCCAGTGCCATCAGAATTCGTGGTAAAGCTTTCATTATCTGGAGATTTAAGCGTAGGGCCCGAAGGCCCTACACCCTAAATTGTGAGAACTATGTAAAAGATACGAGCTATTGCAGTTGCTCTTCGCCGAGGCCCCACTTGAGCGGCACATTGGCGCCTGTGGCGGATACCCTGACGTATCCCTGCATCTCCTGGTGGAGTGCGGAGCAGAAGTCGGTGCAGTAGAACGGGAATACGCCTTCCTTCTTGGGTTCCCAAACCAGCGTTTCGGTCTGGCCCGGCATGATGAGCAGTTCGGCGTTGAGCGCCCCGTGCATGGCGAATCCGTGAGGGGTATCCCAGTCCTGTTCGAGGTTGGTCACGTGGAAGTAGACCTTGTCGCCCACTTTGATCCCTTCGATGTTGTCGGGGGCGAAGTGGCTGCGGATCATCGTCATGTACACGTGAACATCTTTGCCATTGCGCTCGACTTTAGCCTGCTTTTCGCCTCTGGCAACATAGGCATGTTTGTTTTCCTCGATGGGGTATATTTTTTTCACTTTGTCCAATATCCTGGAAGCGGGGATGGCCTGTGCGTAGTGCGGCTCGCCGATGGTCGGGAAGTCGAGCAGCAGTTCCATTTTTTCGCCGGAAATGTCATAGAGCTGAGCCGATTGCGTCAGTTCGGGGCCGGTAGGCAAGTAGCGGTCCTTGGTGATTTTGTTAAGCGCCAGGAGGTACTTGCCGTCGGGCTGCTTGGAGTCGCCGCCCGGGAATGCAGAGGTGACCTACGGAGTAGTAGCAGGGGCCGCGGTCCACGACTTCCCAGGTGCCGAGTTTCCATTTCACCACTTCCGAAGAAATGAAGAAAGTGGTATAGGCGTTGCCTTTTCCGTCGAATTCGGTGTGCAAGGGGCCCAGGCCGGGCTTGGTCACCACGCCGGCCACCACGTCTTCGTATTTCAGGACGGGTACGCCATCGATCGTAGTTTCAAACGCTTCGTTCTCAATGGCTTTCATCATTTTGCTGAAAGAGTGCACGGTCAGGTCGGCCGACAGTTTGCCGGCGCCCACGATGTATTCACCGGTCGGGTCTACGTCCACGCCGTGAGGCGATTTGGGAGTGGGGAGGAAATACACCAGTCCCGGGCATTCGGAGGGGATGAGCACTTTCACCTTATCGCCTATCTTGGAGACGGCCGTGTGAGTCGACTCACTGTATTCGTTGTCGAAGTACCGCGAGGGCACTTCCTTGAATTTACCTGCCTTGATATATTCTTCGGCCTTCTTCCAATTGACGGCGGCGATGAAGTCCTTGTCGTTTTGGGAGGCGTTTACTTCGAGCAGGGTGTTTTTCAACTCCGTGTTGTAGGAGGTAAAGAAGGTCCAGCCGTGGGAGTTGCCTTTGCCGGAGTGGGCCAGGTCGTAGTCAAAAGCGGGAAGCAGCACCTGGAAGGCGATATTCATGTCGCCGCTCTCGGGGTTCACGCTGATGTAGGTCAGGGCGCCTTTGAAGTTCTCGGCATAGGAGCTGATCGCCACGTCTTTCTGCGGGAAGGGCACGCCGAAGCGGGTGCCGGCCACCACGTATTCCGTATTTTCAGTGGTGAAAGGGGAGGAGTGGTTACCGCCCGAGTTGGGGATCTCGATGATCTCTACCGTTTCGAAGGTCGAAAGGTCGATCCGGGCTACCCGCGGGGTGTTGTTTCCGTTGATGAAGATCCAGCGTCCGTCGGTCTGGCCGTTGGTTTGGGAGAGCTCGGGGTGGTGGGCGTCGTCCCAGGGCACGAACCCGAAAGAGGTGTTCAACAGGGGTTTGGTCTCCTCGTTGAAACCATGTCCTTTTTCCGGGTCCACGGAAAAGACCGGGATCACCTTGAGCAAACGGCCGGAGGGAATGCCGTACACGGCGAGTTGGCCGCTGAAACCGCCGGAGAGGAAGGCATAAAATTCATCGTACTCGCCCGGTTTGATATAAACCCGGGATGCCGCATCGCTGCCGAGCACGCCCTCGCCGCCTGCGCCGGGAGGTTTGCCGCAACCTTGAAACAGGGCCGACCCTGCAACGAGGACTAAACAGGCAAAGAGAAACTTTTTAATAGCTGAATGGTTTTTCATGTTAACTACGATTTTATTGAACGATAAAATTGCGGGAGGGGTAGAGTTTTCTGCTCCTCCTTTTTTTTGCCCCGAGGGGTATATAAAGATAAAAGGACATTTTTATCTTTATATAGGACAAAATTAGAAAGTGACTTTGGGGCTAGCAATGATTTTTGTCAATGAAAGGAGGCTGGATGCTTTATCCGGAGTTTTTAAGAAAAGTTAATGGCGGTCAGGAAGTTCGATCTTTTACGAAAGGTAGGGATGAAGCTGGACGTCTCAGGACCACAGATTTATCGGATTTTATGATTTCACAGAGTGAATTCTGCAAGTTTTACCTACCTTTTTAAAAATCTGCGAAATCATATAATCACTTTAATCTGTGGTCCGTCCCTGTTCCTGCTCACGAGCGATAGTGAAAAATGTTTCTTATAAAGAATAAAAGATATTTTTATCTTTTAATAATTATTCTTTACCTTTGCCGAAACAAAAGGGCTTATGTTCTCCAAATCTTGTAAGTACGCCATGCGGGCCGTTTTATACCTGGCCATACATTCCGACGCGGAGCACAAGCTGGGGGTGAAGGAGACCTCCGAGGCCCTGGAAGTGCCCGGCCCTTTTCTGGCCAAACTCTTGCAGCAATTGTCCCGTCACCATTTGATATCGTCTACCAAAGGCCCCAACGGGGGCTTCTTTCTCAGCGAAGCAAACTCAAAAGCAAACCTGCGCGGGGTGGTGGAGAGCATCGACGGTCCGGAGGTCTTTTCCTCCTGCATACTCGGCCTGCCCGTCTGTTCATCGACAAACCCCTGCCCCTTGCATTCCCGCGCCCTCATCTACCGACAGGGCCTCCTCGAATTGGTCGAAGACCAAACCATCAAGGAGGTGGCGCACCGGGTGGAGCGGCAGGAACTGAAAATTTAACCTCCCATCTCTAATCTAATGTTCAAAAATCGTAGTATCATGAAAAAAACAATCATCCTCCTCGCCTGCACCGGCCTCTTCGCATACGCTTGCGGCAACGGCTCCGCAGAAACGCCGACCGACGGCTCCACCCCCTCCAGCATGGTAGCCGACCAACCGGCCGACGACGGCAAGGGCGTAGGCGAAATCAAGGAAGTCGCGCTCAACAACCCGCTCGACGAGGCCATGGTGGCTCGTGGCCTGGGTATTTACGACCTGAAATGCTCCGCCTGCCACAAACTCACCGACCAGCGGGTCGTCGGGCCCGGCTGGAAAGGCGTCACCGAGCGGCGCAAGCCCGAGTGGATCATGAACATGACCACCAATGTCGACATGATGCTCGACAAGGACCCCGCCGCCCAAAAGCTCCTCGAAGAATGCCTCGTGCGCATGCCCAACCAGAACATGAGCCTCGCCGATGCACGCGACGTGCTGGAGTTTATGTATTCGAATGACGCGAAGTAATACAGTTTTGAGTTCTTAGTTTTTAATTTTTAGTTGATGGCAGTTAACTAAAAATTAAAAACTAAGAATTAAAAACTAAAAACAATGAGGTCCTACTGGCTCAAGATATCACTCCTCAACCTCCTCCTGGCGGCATCCCTGGGCGCCTTGCTCCGGTATGCCTTCGTGGAGGAGATTCCCTGGCTGAAGTTTTACCACGTCATGCACGCGCATTCGCACGTTGCGATGTTGGGCTGGCTGTATCTGGCCCTGTATGCCCTGCTGATCGGGGCATTCCTGAAGCCGGAACAACAGGCGGCGCCGTTTTACAGCCGTTTGTTCTGGGTCACGGAACTCAGTGTGTTGGGGATGTTATTTACCTTTCCCTTCTTCGGGTACGGCCCCTTTTCGGGCGGATTTGCCCTGCTGCACGTGGTGTGCTCCTGGCTTTTTATCCGGCGGTTCTGGAAAGACCTCGGTCCGGACAAGGCCTTTTCGGCCAGGCTGGTCCGCACGGCTTTCGGATTTATGGTCCTGAGCGCCCTGGGCATTTTCATGCTTCTCGTTTTTGCTATCGGGCAATTGCATCCCTCTGCCTTATTCTACATGTCGGTGCAGTTCTTTTTGCACTTCCAGTTCAATGGCTGGTTTTTATTTGCCCTGCTGGCGCTGTTCTTTAAAATGCTGGAGGACCAGGGCCTCGTCTTCGATACCCGGAGTTTGAAATCCTTTTATTGGCTGCTGGTGCTGGCGGGCTTTCTCACCTACGCCCTTGCGGTGGCCTGGTCGGAGCCCCACACCGGGGTATTTGCGGTCAACAGCGTCGGGGTATTGGTACAATTGGCGGCTCTGGCCGTGTTCTACCAAATCGTCTGGCCTCATCGAAAAGCTATCGCCGCGCCGCTGGACGGCTGGGTCAAGGCCCTGCTGCTCCTCGCGCTGATCTGCTTTTCCGCCAAAATACTGATCCAGACCGCCGTGGCCATACCCTTCATCGCCAAGGCCGCCTACACGATCCGAAACTATGTCATCGGCTTTTTCCACCTCATCCTGTTGGGTATGTCGACGAGTTTCATCCTGGGTTGCGCTATCCGCAAGGGGGCCTTGTCCGACCGGACGCTGCTGGCCAGATTGGGCCTGGGTTTTTGGGTTGTTGGGTTCCTCGGGAGCGAAACGCTCCTCCTGTTGCAGGGCACGATGTTGTGGGCTGCAATGGGTTTTATGCCTTATTACTACGAAGCCTTGTTCGGGGTCAGTGTATTGATCCCGTTGGGAGTGGGTTTGATCACCATCCCCAATCTACGACCCACTGCTTCACCATAGCCGCCGAATCCAGCGGCGCGACAGGCCGGAAGCCGCCGTTTTCCCATTGCCACATTTTAGCCTCCTCCGTGTTACTTTCCACCGGCTCGGTATCCTCGCTGGGCATTTCCAGCATGTGTTCGGAACTGCGGGTCACGAGATCCCGGTCGCCGTCGCCGTCGCGGTCGAAGAGCCAGCTCACCGAGGCGATCTGGCCGCCTTCTCCGCCATAAAACTCCGACAGGGGCTGGATGCCCGTGAAGACGCCACCCAGGCGGTCGTAGATCAGGAGATATTGAAATTTCCACCAGTTTTGGTCGACGCGGATCCGGCAGGCCGTCCGCGTACTGTCCTGGGTCCAGCAGCCCAGCGCCCGGGCCACCATGCTCGATGAGTCGGGCCCGTAGGCAATTTGTTGCAACAACGCACTATCCAATTCCGACCACAACAACCGGAGCGGGATGGTGTCGGCGCCGGCAGCAGGCGTATCGTCGTTGCTCACATAAAGCGTGTCGCCCGGGCGAGGTCCTTAAATCGCGAGAATAGCTCCGACACCACCGCCGCAGCGGCAGGGAGGAGGGGCCGGAGTTTTGGCAGCCAATTGCAAAAACCGACATGACCAACAGGAGTAGGAGAATCATTCGCATAAGTATGTTTTTATTGGCAGCATCTCCTGAAAGGTAGGCTGCCAGAACAAATCTACCATTTTCCCCACACTAGTCACCAGTCACCAGTCACCAGTCCTTAAATCTCCACCATAATCCCCACACTCGGTATCGGCACCCCGATCGAGGGCTCCAGTTGCTTGAGCTTGAACCGCTGCTGATCTGCCGGCGCATCGGGATTGAGGATCGTGGGTCCGCCGAAGGGCGTGCCGTTTTCATCCAGCGGACGGTCGAGGATCAGGGCGGGGGTGCCGGCGGAATTGGCGGTCACGTTCTCCACGTCGAGGTAGAGGTTGAGGCTCCATTTCTTGAAAAACCATTTTTTGTCCACCCGGATGTCGATGGTATTGCTGGGCCGGGTGCGCAGGGTATTGATTTGCTCGTAATCGGGGATGCCCTGGTTGTTGACCAGCCAGTTGGCCACCAGGCTGGACGCGTCGGAATAGGGCGTGTAGGGCAGCCCGGACTGGAAACGCCAGTTTATGCCCACTTCCCAATCGCGCTTGAATTTCTTGCCGATCACAAAATTGGCGATGTGGCGGGAATCCCAGGAGGAGGGAACGAAGACGCCGTTTTTGTCTTCGAATTGACTCCAGCCCAGGGTGTAGGAGGCTATGCCGTAAAAGCCTTTGTACAGACGTTGCTGGAACAGAAATTCCAACCCGTAAGTCCGGCCCTCCGAGCGGGAAATCGCCGGTTCGTTGCCGATGACGCCGAAATTGCCGCCCAGGTTGGCCAGTGCCAGGCTGTCGCGCAACAAAAAAGGATAGTCGGTATATCGCTTGTAATACCCCTCCACCGTAATCCGGGAATTAGCGGCGGTGTTGAATTCCAGTCCGCCGACGAGATGATCGGCCCGGATGAATTTCAGGCCGTTTTCTCTGTTGATGAGCATGTTATCCTCCTGATAACCCATCACGGTATAAGGGGGAAGTTGGAAATAGCGGCCGGTATTGAAATTGAGAGAGAGCCGTTCGCTGAAGGCGTACGACAGCGAAAAGCGGGGCGAAAACTGTTCGAGCGGATTGCCCATCTCCTCCGAATACGAGTTCCCATCGAGGCGAAAGCCCAGCGACAAGGCCAGGCGCTCGTTGAAAAATTTGCGGCTCGCCTGCGCGAAGCCGTAGTATTTGTGAAAATCGATCGCGGAGGAGAAATTGATGGTTTGAGGCCCGCCGGAAGTAAAAATGCGGTTGAAGGTGCGGTTGTTGTATTTCACAAATTCATACCCCAAGCCTCCGGAGAGCTTGTAATTGCCCGCCTGGTGGGTGCGCTCCAGGCGCAGCTTGTTTTCCATTTCCTGCGACTGGTAGTCCAGGATCAGGTTGTCGGGATTGCTGTCGTCGTTTTCGAAATATTTCTTCGCCTCGTTGTTGAGCATGCTGCGGCTGAGGACCAGGGTCCAGAGCCCTTTATCCGCATAGTGTTTGTACACCAGGCCGTTCGTGTAGTTCCACTGCGGAGACACGGGCAGGTTGTTGAGCAGGAATTGTTGTTCTTCGGTGTCGTTGGCGTCGAGGTTCAGGGAAAACTGGTCGAGGGCGCCGAGCCCCAGCAGGTAGATTTCGTTGCGCTGATCGATCTTGTATTTGATCTTAAACTGGGCGTCGTTGTAAGTCGGGAGAAAGGGCAACTGCAGGGCCTGGAAAAGGAGTTGCAGGTAGGATCTTCTCGCCGAAACCAGGTAGGTGACTTTTTCTCCGATGGGGCCTTCCATGGTGAGGCCCAGGTCGCTGGCGCCGACCATGAAAGTGGCGCCGAAGCGGTCGTTGCGCCCGTCGCGCTGCCGGAAATTGAAGGCCGAACTCAGGGCATTGCCCCGGTTTGCGGGAAAGGCGCCGCTGAAAAAATCCACCTCGTTGAGGAAATTGACGTTGATGAGGCCCACCGGTCCGCCGGAAGAGCCCTGTGTGGCGAAGTGGTTGATATTGGGCACTTCGACGTCGTCGAGGAAAAAGCGGTTTTCATTGGGCGCTCCGCCGCGGATGATGAGGTCGTTGCGGAAAGCGGCCGTGGAGGTGACGCCAGGGAGGGACTGAACCACTTTGGAAATATCGCGGTTTCCGCCCGGGTTGCGCTGGATCTCGGCCACCCCGATGGTCCGAAGCGACACAGGGCTTTCATCCGTTTTCCGGAAAGGGGAGGCCTTGATCACCACCTCCTGCAAATCGGTGGATACTTCTTCCAGAAGAAAATTCACCTCTACCGGCCGGGCGTTGCTCACCTGGATCTCGTAGCGGGTTTCGTCCTTGAACCCGACAAAACTGACCTGGATATCGTAAAGCCCCGGAGGCAGGCCGGTAATTTCGTAGGTGCCGTCCAGATCGGTCGTAGCGCCGAAATCAGTGCCCACGACCAGTAAATTCGCGAAGGAAATGGGGTCGTTGTTGATGGAATTGGCGACCGTGCCGCGGATCACGCCGTTTTGAGCTTCGGCGGTCCAGGCCGTTCCGAGCAGCAAAAAGAAGAAAGCGATTACTCTTTGTTTCATGTTTGTTTTTATTTCGGAGCAGTAACAAAGTTTGGTTTGGAAGGTTTAGGGAAGATTTTTCTTTATTTTCACCTCGTCATTTCATATTCAGTCATTGCGTTATTCAACCGTTTCGCTCCCTATAATCAACAACCCTATATGATTCGTTCTTTCTTGTTTCTACTGCCGGTCCTGATTTTACTTCCTTTCTCCTGTCGTCAGGCAGCTCCCGCTCCCACGCCCATATCAAAGGCGCCCTCCTGGCTGTCTCCCGACGAACAATACGGCGCGCTGTTTGCCGAAGTGCAATTGGCGCAGCTTTTCCCGGACGGAAAAACGTTTGCGGATTGCAACCCCCTCTTCCCGCCCGCCGAGATACGTGCGGCCTTTGATAGGGAGCGGGGAACCGAAGGCTTCGACCTGGCCAGTTTCGTACAGGGTCATTTCGCGGCGCCCGAATCCCTGGCCTCCGGCTTTCAGGCGGATCCGGCCAGACCGGTGGAAAAACATATCGAGGCCCTGTGGCCGATCCTGACCCGGCAGCCCGAGACCCAGTCCCGGGGAGGGACGCTCATCCCCTTGCCCTATCCCTACGTCGTGCCGGGCGGCCGCTTCGGGGAGATTTATTACTGGGATTCCTATTTCACCATGCTCGGCCTGCAAGCCGCCGGGGAAACGGAGCTCATTCAGCACATGGTCGACAACTTCGCCTACCTGATCGACACGGTGGGATTTATCCCCAACGGCAACCGAACCTACTTTCTCGGCCGCTCGCAGCCTCCTTTCTTTTCGCTGATGGTGGGCCTGCTGGCGGAGGAAAAGGGCGCCGATGTCTGGCAGAAATACCTCCCACATCTGGCTAAAGAATACGCATTCTGGATGGAGGGCCTCGACCGGCTCAACGAGTCGCAATCCGCCTACAGGAGGGTGGTGCGCCTGGCCGACGGGACCATCCTCAACCGCTACTGGGACGATCGCGCCGCGCCGCGGCCGGAGTCTTTTCGAGAGGACGTGGAAACGGCCAAGGCCTCGAAAAGGCCCATCTCAGAAGTGTACACCAACCTTCGCGCAGCTGCCGAATCGGGCTGGGACTTCAGCAGCCGCTGGTTTGCCGACGGCCAGAACCTCGCCAGCATCCAGACCGCGCAAATCCTGCCGGTCGACCTGAATTGCCTCCTCCTTAACCTGGAAAAAAGTCTTTCCGCCGCCTACCTGGCGGTGGGCGACAAACCCATGTCGGATCTTTTATCCGCCAAGGCCGGGCAGCGAGAAGCCGCGATCCGGACTCTCTTTTACGACGAAAAAGCGGGCTTTTTTTTCGACTACCATATCCCCACCGGGAAAAGGACGGAGCATTTTACCATGGCAGCCGCTTTCCCCCTGTTTTTTAAAGTCGCTACGGCGCAACAGGCCCAGGCGGTTGCAGCGGTGCTCGAACACCGGCTGCTGAAACCGGGAGGCTTTGTTACCACCGAAAACCACACCGGCCAGCAATGGGATGCTCCCAACGGTTGGGCCCCTTTGCAATGGATCGCCTACAAGGGATTGATGAATTACGGAAAAAAAGAACTGGCCGAAAAGGCCCGCAAGGCCTGGGTCGATATCAACATCGCCGTCTACCAGCGCACCGGCAAACTCGTGGAGAAATACAACGTCGAAGACCTTTCCCTCGAAGCAGGCGGCGGCGAATACCCCGTCCAGGACGGTTTTGGATGGACGAATGGGGTGCTTTTGAAGTTGATGTCGTTGTGAAATGCTTTTGAATTTAGCTCTTAGAACTTTGGAGTTTAGGAGGTTTAGAGGGTTTAGAAAGTTTAGAAACTAAACCTCCTAAACCCTCTAAACCTCCTAAACTTTACCAAAAGGATACCAATGAAGCACCCCTACCTCTGGAGTCCCGTTTTCCTGCTCTTGATGCTCTTCGACTGGCTGAACACCCCTGAACCCCCCGATCCATATTGCGCTTCCGACTGGATGAATCAGCAATACCTGCTCGCCAACCCGGAAGCTCAGCAAAAGCAACTGGCCTTGGAAAAGAGCTATTACCTGAGCCAGGGCGACCTTCCGGATATGTTTCCCTATACCCTGCCGGTGGTGGTGCACGTCATCCACAACAACGGTCCGGAAAACATCTCCGACGCCATCGCGCTCCAGGGCATCCAGCACCTCAACGAGGCCTTCGCAAACATGGGGTACTACGATCCGTCCACAGGGGTCAATACCCAGATCCAGTTTTGCCTGGCCGAACAGGACCCCGACGGCCTGTTCACCACCGGTATCCACCACGTGGCTTCCCCGCTGACGGACATGAATATGGACACGGAGGATTTGGCCGTCAAAGACCTGATCCGTTGGGATCCTTTGCGCTATATCAACATTTGGGTCGTGGGCGAGATTTGCAGCAACAGCCTGGGTTGCGGAGTAGCGGGCTATGCCTATTTTCCATCCTCCCACGGCTCGAACGTGGACGGAATCGTAATGGAGGCGGCTTACCTGGGAAGTTCGCCGGCCAATTCGGGGGTGCTGGTGCATGAAATGGGGCATTACCTGGGGCTTTTCCATACTTTTGAAGGGGCTTGCGCCAACAACGACTGCCTGCTGAACGGCGACCGCGTCTGCGATACCCCGCCCGACCAATCTACGGCGCCTTCCCCCTGCAACAGTCCCGCCAACTCCTGCAACACCGACACCGATTCGGGGTTTGCCGTCGATCAAAACGACATGATTATCAACTATATGGACTATGGCGATCTGAACTGTTACTCCGCGTTTACGCAGGGACAGACGGACCGCATGGGCTTTTTTATCTCCGGCGCGCGCGCCAGCCTGCTCCTTTCCACAGGCTGCAATGACCCCTGCCTGACGCAGATCATCGCCGGGTTCAACCCCAGCGCGACCCTGGTGGATGTCGGCGATCCGGTGAATTTTACCAATACGAGCACCGGCGCCACCACCTGGCAATGGCTGATCGACGGGGTTCCGTTTGCGGCTACCCAGAATGCTTCCTATATTTTTTCGGCGGAAGGGACCTATACGATCACCCTCGTCGCCACCAATGCCGACCCCAATTGCTACGAGACTTTCGAAACGCAGATCGCGGTGACCTGCCCGGTGATCGCCAACTTTTCATCGAGCAGTACGGAGGTCACGCCAGGGTCGGTGGTCTATTTCACCAACCTGTCTCAAAACGCGACTAGTTATGAGTGGTTTCTGGACGGGGTTTCCGTTTCGACCGCTTTCCTGTACGACAACCTGTTTTCCGCCAACGGCAACTACGACGTGCAATTGGTGGCCTCCAACGGCAATTGCAGCGACACCTCGGCCCTGACCGTCATTACGGTGTCGCCCACGGGACTTGCGCAGACGGGCCTCCCCGTTTGGCCGCTTTCCTCGACAGCGGGTCTGCTGAGCCAAACTATCGACTGGCAACAACAGCCTCCCCTGGTTTCGCCCATTCCCAACGGCGCCAGCCTGACGCCCGGGCCTACCGGGGCGGCCTTCGACGGTTGCGGCAACCTCGTTTTTTACGCCCTGCACACGGGCAACAGTGCCCAAAACAACTTATTCCTCTATGCGCCCGACGGCACGGAACTGCTTTCAAACAGCACCTCTAACGGTCCGGGCCTGAACGGGGTGAAAGGAGGGCAGGAGATCCAGGTCGTGCGGGTTCCCCAGGAGACCAACGAGTGGTTCATCATTTACCGGCAATGGGCCACCGACTCGGGCGCCCCGGGTGGAAGCGGGGCCTATACCCCCGCGCCGTTTTTATTCTCCCGGGTGCGGCTGGATCAGAGCGGGCTGGCCGTATTGCAAAAGGATATCGCCCTGACGGCGACGGGTGGAAGCACCTTTGTCTACAACGACGGGGCCGCGGTTTCCCGCACCGCGGCGGGCAATGTCAACGCCCACTACCTGTACCTCGCGCGCAGGCCGCTGAACAGCACGACGCTCTCGCTCGACCGCTTTGTGATCAGCAACACGGGCATCGTCTTCAGCGCCAATACCGGCAACGTACCGGCCGCTTATTGGAACCTGACCCACTCGGGCTCCCATATCGAATTGAGCCCGACGGAAGAACGCATTGCCGTGTGCAACCGCAACCAGTTTGGCAACTACCAGGATTTTCTGATCTTCGACGCCGTGGCCTTTAATAATGTAGCGGTACAAGTGATCACCGGAAACAACCTCATCCTGGTGCCGGATGGGACCGCCAACGACCTGTCCAGCGTGCTTGCCGTCGGGGGTACGATCCAGGCCATCTCAGCGAACAATGCGCTGCCGCTTCGCTTTTTGCAAAATTTCGACAAAAAACTGGCGCCCCTGGAGTTCAGCCCTAACGGCCGTTTTCTGTACGTGGGGAACGGGGGATATTCCGCCGGGGGGATGACCAATATCACCTACCTGGCCCAGATCGACCTGGACGCCAACCCTTTGGAGGCGCGGCTTCAGATCCAGACCACCCCGGGCAATACTTTCAACGTCCTTTCGGGGGCCGGCTGTCAGATCGCCAACTGCGGCGCCAGCTGGAAGTCCATCGGCTACATCGAAACGGCCTTTGACGGGAATTTGTATTTCACGAAAGGGAACGACAATGTGCTCTACGTCATTCCCGATCCCAATAATATCATGCCCCAAAACCTGGTCCCCTCGGATATCGACCTGTCCACGCCGATGGAGCCCAACATTGCAACCCCGAACGTGATTTCGGTGCTGCCCGACCCCATCGACGGGTTTAACTATTACCTCAGCCAGTTTTCGGAAGTGGCCATTCCGGTGGGCGGTTCGGATTGCGATGGATGCAGGGCGCCCTTTACCCTGCAAGTGATTCAGGGCGGGGAGATTGCGGAGACCTTCACGGTAACGTCCTGCCCCGACACCCTGTATTTTTGCGCCGACACGAGCCTGGTGTACCAGTTGTTCGAACCCGATCTGGGCATTTCCTTCGACAGCGCCATCGTCCATGCCCAGGCCAATTTGCCGGTCGACAGCACCCATTTCGATTTTTCCGACCTGACCGGCTGTACGGAGATCTGCAGCAACGGCATCGACGACGACGGAGATGGTTTTACCGATTGCAGCGACCCCGATCTGGCGAACGATTGTTGTTGCGCCACGGTGCTCTCGCTCGACCTCGGGCCAGATATCGAGCTCTGCGAAAACGGGGTGGTAAGCCTGGATGCGGGTCCCGGATTCGATACCTACCTGTGGCCGGACCTGTCTTCCGCGCAAACTTTCACGGCATACGGCCCGGGGGCGTTTTGGGTGCTGGCCACCGACAGCTGCGGCACGGTTTACTCGGACACCGTCACGATCTCGGTCAATCCCGCTTCGGTGCTCGACCTGGGCCCGGACCGGACTTTCTGCGTAAACGAGCCCGGCACGACCTTTACCCTGACGGGTTTCGACCACTACCAATGGTTTCCCTCCACTTATCTGGACTGCGATACCTGCGCGGTGGTGACCTCCCAGCCCAATGCCTCCGCCACCTATATCGTGGTGGCCAGCACGGATTCGGGCTGTTTTTCGGTCGATACGGTGAGCGTATCGGTGGCCGATACGGTGCTGGTGCAACTGGATACAGCGGTTTGCGATGGGGTAGGGGTTGTGTACAACGGCCAGACCCTGCTGCCCGGAACGATTACCCCCTTTGTGTTCGAGGGTTTTAACGGCTGCGATTCCACGGTGCTTTTCGAGGTGATCGACCAGGGGCAGGGCTTTTTTCAGACCGTCGACACGGCGCTGTGCCAGGGCGAATCGCTGGTTTGGAATGGAACGACCATTCCGGCGGGCTCGTCTTTCGTCCTCAACCTGAACACGGCGGCCGGCTGCGATTCGGTGATCACGGTAAATGTGGCGGAGCTGCCCGAATATTTAATAAATGAAAGCGCGACGATCTGCGAAGGCGATTCGGCCCTGGTGTTCGGGACCTATCAGTCTCAAGCGGGGGTCTTCACGCAAGACTTACAAACGCAGGCGGGCTGCGATTCTACGCTTGTCTTTACGCTCGAAGTGCTCGACCAGCCCGAGGTATCGGCCCAGACCCAGGACGTTTCCTGCAACGGGGAGGCCGACGGGGCCATTTTCTTATCGAGTCCGGACTCCGGTGTGGAATACAGCCTGAATGGCGGCCCTTTCCAGACGGAAGGCGATTTTACGGGCCTGGAGGCGGGGGAGTATTCGGTGGAATATCAGAGCGGGAACGGCTGCATCTACTCCTTTTCCAATTTGACGCTAACCCAGCCGGCGGCAGTGCTGGTGCTTCTACCTGCCGATACGACCATCCAGCAGGGCGAGAGTCTGGTCATCGATCCCTTGGTCAGCGGAGTGCCGGGGCTGATTTTTGCATGGGTTCCGCCGACCGGGCTGGACTGCCGACCTGCGAGGAGGTGGTGGCGAGTCCGGGAGTCAATACCCTGTACACGGTGACGGCGCTCTCTCCCGATGGTTGTTTGGGCAGCGATTCCATCTTCATCCGGGTGGTGATAAACCGCAAAGTGTACATTCCCAACACCTTTTCGCCCAATTTTGACGGCATCAACGACTATTTCCTACCCTTTGCGGGCAAGGAGGCCGTAGCAATCCGCGACTTCAAGGTCTTCGACCGTTGGGGTGCGCTGGTGTTCAGCCGCTCGGCCTTCATTCCGAATGACATGCTCCTTGGCTGGGACGGGACTTTCAATGGAAAGTCCATGAATTCCGGCCTCTTCACCTATTTTGTTGAGATCGAATTTGCCGATGGGGAAGTGGAAGTTTATAAAGGTGGGGTTCATTTGGTAAGGTAGATGGCCGTCCGCCGTAATAAATATACCCTAAACTGGGTACTTCCTTTCCGGGTATAATTCCTATACATTTGCCCTTAGAAAGAAGTAAAACCTCTTCCGGAGCCTATTGGTCCTAGCGTGCTTCGACGACTTCTTGCAAATTATAATCACATGTACGAGGCAAACCGGAAGAAAAACCGATAGTGGCGCTGCTTGCAGCCCACTATCGTTGTTTTAGGGGGGAGTGCTCCCTTTTTCGATTGTTACTTTAAAATTAAATTTCAAGGAATTCACGTGGAATTCCTTGAAAGACCGATTAAAATCGCCTATTTTAGAGCCAACGGGAATGCTCTTTCATGGAAAAGGTATTGTTTTAGGATTTCCGATAAACCGTCTCGATAATTTGGCTTCCGTGTACATATTGTTTCGCGTTTGAAATAATATTCGGAAGGGCTTGGGGCGGTTGTGTTTTTGATTAGCGCTACTCAACAAAAAAAATCTCATGAAGAAAGGAATTTACACACTTCTTCTCTCTTCCCTCATTTCCTATAGTCTGCTTCCGGAAGCGGCAGCGCAGGTTCAATGCGATGACGAGGCGGAGTTTTTCTACAACCAGAGCTCCTATTGCCAGAGCGACCCCAATCCGGTCATTACGATCAACGGCAACTCGGGGGTATTTTCCTTTTCCGTTATTTCAGGCGGGCCCACGCTGGCCCTGAACTCCAACTCGGGGGCCATCGATCTGTCCGGAAGCGATCCGGGCACGTATCAGGTTACGAATACGGTTGCAGGAGGTGGCGGCGGCGGAGACCTGGTGATCACGGGCGTGATCGACGGGCCTATTACGGGCGGTCTCCCCAAGGCGGTGGAGTTTTATGCCCAGGTCGCCATTCCCGATTTGAGCATTTACGGATTTGGCTCGGCAAATAACGGAGGGGGCACGGATGGACAGGAGTTTACCTTTCCCGCCGTGGCGGTTGCTGCGGGTACCCATATTTGGGTCGCCACCGAATCGACTGCATTTACGGCGTTTTTTGGTTTCCCTCCCACTTATGTCAACGCAAACGCCCCCAACATCAACGGGGACGACGCCATAGAGCTTTTCAAGAACGGTGCGGTGATCGATGTCTTCGGCGATATCAACCTGTCCGGCAACGGACAGCCCTGGGATTACCTCGACGGCTGGGCCTACCGGGTCAATCAAACGGGGCCGAACGGCTCCACTTTTGTGCTGGCCAACTGGTTTTTCAGCGGCATCAACGCGCTGGACGGGGCTACGAGCAACGCCAACGCCAACCCGCCTTTCCCCATCGGCACTTACAGTTTCAACAACCAGACTCAGACCTTCGTCTGCCACACCAATATCACGGTCTTTGAACCCCTCGTCATCGAAGCGGGCAACGACCAGATCGCTTGCGGCAGCGGCAGCCTTACCCTCAATGCCCAGGGCGCAGGAACCTGGTCGGGAGGCGCAGGAACTTTCAGCAACATCAACAGTCCCAGCTCTACTTATACGCCGGCGGCTTCCGAAATCGGGACGACGGTGGCCCTGACCTGGACCGTAGATCCGGGGGCAAGCCCCTGTGTGGGCGGTTCGGATGTGGTACTGCTCACGTTTTTGCACGAAGCAGACGCCGAATTCAGCTACGAAGACAATTTGTATTGCCCCAATTTCGGGCTTATTTCGCCTACCCATATCACAGGAGAGGACGGCATCTATACGTATAGCGTGGTCAGCGGAGGCCCAACCCTTTCTTTGAACCCGCAGACCGGGGTCATCAACACCAATACGAGCAACCGCGGAACCTACCAGGTGACCAATACGGTTTCCGGTTGCGGCAACCTGGTCATCAGCGGGATCATCGACGGACCGGTGACCGGCGGACTTCCCAAGGCGGTTGAATTTACCGCCGTGGAAAACATCCCGGACCTGAGCGTATACGGATTCGGCTCGGCCAACAACGGCGGCGGCACCGACGGGATTGAATTTGTATTTCCGGCAGATGCCATTTCGCAGGGAACCAGTATTTGGGTCGCTACCGAATCAGCAGTTTTCCAGACTTTCTTCGGATTTCCTCCAACCTATGTCGCCAACCTCGCTGCCAGCATCAACGGAGACGACGCCATCGAACTGTTCTGCAACGGCCAGGTCATCGACGTGTTCGGGGAAATTAACCTTTCCGGCACAGGTCAGCCCTGGGAATATATGGACGGCTGGGCCTACCGCAACAACAGCACCGGTCCCGACGGCCCCGGTTTTGCCATCGGCAACTGGTTTTTCAGCGGGATCAACGCCCTCGACGGAGCGCCCAATAACGCGGCTGCCAATCCTCCTTTCCCCATCGGAACCTACTTTTCCACCGTCGGCGGCATTTGCGCGGACGACGTCCATACCCAAACCATCACCATCGACGACACCGAAGCTCCGGTCATCGATTGTCCGGCGGACATCGTGATCAACCTCGATCCCGGCGCTTGTGAGGCTACGGTGAACTACAACATCTCCGCCACCGATAATTGCGATCCCGATCCGGTGATCGTCCAGACGCTTGGCTGTCCCTGTTTCGAGTTCGACATCGACGAGCACGTGGTCGAATTTGAAGCCACTGATATTTACGGCAATACCAGCATCTGCAGCTTTACGGTCACCGTGCTGGAATACCCCAACCCGATCAGCACCCTGACCTGCGACGATCTGGTCCAGATTTCCCTGGATCCGATGGGCTTGGCGGTCATTGGCGCCGACGATATTCTGGAAGGCGGCCCCTACGGCTGCTATGACGACTATATCGTAAATATTCTCAACGATTTCGGTTTCCCGATCGGCAACTCTGCCAATTGCAGCTTTATCGGCCAGGTGTGGGACATCCAGGTGATGGACCCCGACACAGGCAACAAATGCTGGGGAACCGTGGTTTTCGAGGACAAACTCGGTCCTACGCTTCTCTGCAACGACGTGCTGATCAACTGCACGCAGGATTACAATACCGTTCCCTTCCCGCTTGCTTTTGACAATTGCGATTTTCTGCCCGAAGTGGAATTGATCGGCCAGGTGGTCGACGATGCACTGCTGTGCGACGAGGGCTATGTGACCGTGCTCCGCACCTTTATCGCCTTCGACGAATACGACAACGAATCGGAAATCTGCACCCAGACGATTACGATTCAAAGGCCTGCGACGGTCGATTTTCCGGACGATATCGAATGGGAATGCGATGAATATGCCCAATATCCGAACATCACCGGTGGAACGCCGCTGACGGGCAATCTCTCCACGACCGGTTCCGGCATCCCAGGCGGGCTGGACGGACAATACTGCCAGTATGGCTATGTGTACGCAGACGAGATCCTGGAAATCTGCGGAAGCAGCTTCAAGATCGTGCGCACCTGGACCGTGCTCGACTGGTGTACCGGCCAGATCGTGACTTTCAGCCAAAACGAAGACAATATCCAGATTATCAAGGTGCTCGATACGACGCCTCCTGTGATTACACTGGCGCCATATTTCGTAAACGCCAATATTACCGGGGTTCACCCACAGCCCTGTACCTCTACCGGTTTCCTCCAAGCGGCCGAAATTTCCGACAATTGCAATAGCTGGACGGTGCGCATCTTCACCCCGGTGGGCGAAGCGGTTTACGTAAACGGCATCGACGGCGCCCTGGGCGGATTTATTCCCGCGCCCGGTCTCGGCCTCGGAACGTACAATATTCTCTACCAAGCCATTGACGAGTGCAGCAACGTCGCCGAACTGAACGTCCTGGTGCAGGTGATCGACGGGATCGTTCCCACCGCCATTTGCGACGAGATCACCGATGTGAACCTCACGGCCGACGGCCTGGCGATCGTATATGCCGAAACGTTTGACGACGGCTCCTACGACAATTGCTGCCTGGACCATTTTGAAGTCCGCCGAATGGACGGTACCTGCGACGGCAATTTCGACAATTTCGGTCCGACCGTAGAATTTTGCTGCGCGGATGCGGGAACAACCGTGATGGTAGTGTTCCGCGCCATCGATTGCTTCGGCAACTTCAACGACTGCATGGTCGAGGTGAACGTCAACGACAAACTGCCTCCTATCTTGTTATCCTGCCCGCAGGGCCAAACGATCACCTGTGAGCAGTATCTGCAAAACTACGCAGCCGGAATCGCCGCCGGAAACTACAGCGTGCTGGACGGCTTCGGCGCTCCGAACTTTTTCGACAACTGCGAATTCGACCTCAACCATACCGTTACGCTCAACCTGAACAACTGCACCGAGGGTACCATCACCCGCAGCTGGACGGCCAGCGATAGCAACGGACAGGCTACTTGCACCCAGACCATTACCGTGACCCATGTATCGAACTGGGTGGTCGAGTTTCCGGAAGATTTTACCGGCGAGTGCATTGACGGCCAACTGCCGGATACCGGCGAGCCGGAGATTTTCTTCGACGACTGCGAACTGATCGGCGTGTCGCACGAAGACCAGATTTTTACCATCGTACCGGATGCCTGCTACAAGATCGAGCGGACCTGGGAGGTGATCAACTGGTGTCTGTACGATGACTTCGGATACAACGCCTACCTCGAAACGGGCAAGGCCGAGTGCAACCTGAACATCGACTGGGATGGCGACGGCGACAAGGATTGCCGCACTTTCCGCGACGGATGGAACTCTACGGGCAGCCCCGGCACGCCGGACGGCTATATCATCTGGAAACAGATCATCAAAGTGATCGACGAGGAAGCTCCCGATTTTACGGTAGCGGAAATCGACGGTTGCATCGTGGATACGGATTGCGATATGGACCTGACCCTGCCTTATCCGGACATCAACGACGATTGCTCCCTGCATTTCGACGTGGATATCACGGGCGACCTGGGTACATTTAACAACATTACGGCCGATGTGGTGGTACCGGAAGTCGGACCGGGCGAATACGAGATCAATTACTCGGTGATGGACAATTGCGGCAACACGAGCTACCAGACCATTACGGTGTTGGTGGAAGACTGCAAGAAGCCCACTCCTTACTGTAAAAACGGCCTGGTGATCGAAATCATGCAAACCGGCATGGTGGAGGCCTGGGCCAGCGACTTCGACGCCGGTTCCTTCGACAATTGCGGTCCGGTGCAGCTCAGTTTCTCGCCGGACGTGCTGGATATCAGCAAGATATACACCTGCGACGACCTGGGGCAGCAAGTGGTGACCCTTTGGATCACCGACGAAAGCGGCAACCAGGATTATTGCGAGACCTTCCTGATCGTTCAGGACAATTTGAATAGCTGTAACAACGCAACCGTGGCCATCGGCGGAAATATTTCCACGGAAGAAAGCGAGCCCGTGGATGGAGTGGCTGTGGAAGTAAACGGCGGAACCTTTTCGACCTTTACCGATAATGCCGGGTTGTTCAACCTGGCTGTCCCGGAGGGGGGAGACTATTCGGTGGCTGCCCTGCACGATGTGGCCCCTTCAAACGGGGTGACGACCTGGGACCTGGTGCTCATCAGCCGCCATATCCTCGACGTGCAGCCCTTGACCTCGCCCTACAAGATCATCGCGGCGGATGCCAACCACAACGAGTCGGTTACCACGCTCGACATGGTGGCAATCCGGAAGGTCATTCTTCAACTGGAGGATCATTTTCCCAATAATACCAGTTGGCGTTTCGTGGATAAGGATTTTGTTTTCCCCAGTCCGGCCTTTCCTTTTTTAAGCCCCTTCCCCGAGGTGATCAATTTCAACAACCTCGCTACGGACCAGTTGTTTGCCGATTTTGTGGCGATCAAGGTAGGCGATGTCAACAGCAGCGCGGCGACCCTTCAGGATGGCGAGGCGGACGAGCGGACGATAGAAGGCACGATGCCGATCCATGTGGAAGATCAGGAGATGGCCGCCGGGAAAACTTACCGCGTCGATTTCCGGGCTCAGGAGATGGCTTTATACGGCTTCCAGTTTACGCTCAATTTCGATCCGGGATGTTGGAGTTTGTCGAAATGATCCCCGGTTTGGCTGGGGAGGAGCATTTCGGTTTTGCGTTGCTGGAGGAAGGCGCGATCACCTCGAGCTGGAACCGGGCGGAAGCCGTGCAACTGGGAGAAGGAGATGTTCTCTTTAGCCTGGTTTGGAAGGCCAAAAAGGCCGGTTTGCTGAGCGGGGCGCTTGCCTTGAATTCCCGTTTTACGAGTGCCGAGGCTTACGATCCGCAATCTGGACGACTGAACATAGATTTGAATTTTGATAATAAGAAGGAAAGTACTACCTTTGGCCTGTACCAAAACGCTCCTAACCCCTTCACCGGGGCCACGACGATTGGTTTCCATCTTCCCGAAGCCGCTACGGCGACGATCACGGTGATGGATCTCTCCGGAAAGGTTTTAAAATTGGTTCGGGGAGAATTTGCGAAAGGGTATCAGGAAATTCAACTGAAAGATTTGACTACAGCCGGCGTCTATTATTATCGATTGGACACCCCCGGTTTTACGGCGACCCGAAAAATGGTCGTTCAATAAAGAGAAAAGCGGCTTTGCCGTTTTAAGATTGTAATCGGTTTTTGGGATAGCCTCTCTCCTGTAACAAGGAGGGGGGTTTTTTTTTATTTTTTCTTTTCCTTACCTTGCTCGAAAGTAAAACACCTCCCGATGCGATACAGCCTGATTTTTATTGCCCTTGCGTTTGTGGGCGCGCTGAATGCCCAATTGCCTATCCGGAATTACCTGTTCCTGAACCAGGATTCGATTGTTGTCCTTTTGGATTCGGAGGGCCTCGAGTACGAGGTCTACGAAACCGACGGCAACGAAGACAGCTACGGGTACGATTATAATTACGAAGACGAGGAGGTGTATTACGAGGACACCACTTATTACGATGGAGCAGCCTACGGGGAAGAGGAGGAGAGCGTCCAGGATGAAGAAATGGCCATAGTAGAGGCGCCGGTAGTTCCGGAAGTCGTTCCGGACACGATTCCTACTTTGGCCGGGGATTACCCCCTTTACGACCTCCCTGTGGAGGTCTTGCCTGCGAAGGAGGTGGATATCTCGGTTTTCTCCAGCCAGGAATTCGGCTACACGGGCAACGACGCTTCCTTTTACCTGCTAAACGACACCTGTTATCTGGTTCAATACAATTGGTACAGCGATCCTTTTGTGTTGGAGAGCGTACGAAAGGTGATGGATATGAGGGAAGATTTTTCCCCCTGTTTCGATATGAAAGACTGCTGGATACAGGAAAAGCCCGGAGAGGAGATTGTCTATTACTGGAACCTCTTTGAAAAATACGAGGGCGACGAAAACTGGAAAGTGCTGAGGATTGAGGCGGAGCTGAAGTTCGAAGAGAACCGGTGGTGGTATCAGTTTTCGGAAGGGAAGATGGATTATTTATGAGGGTTTATAAAGTTTAGGAGGTTTAGATATTTATCTAAACCTCCTAAACCTTCTTAAACCTCTTAAATTATTTCCCTGCCTGTTTCTCCACTGGAATGGGCGCGGCTTTCATCTGCTCGCCCAATTGCTGGGAAGCGGCGAAGGAAGCGACCATTTGGGATAGCATTTCGCTACCTGAGGAGGGGGAATTGGGCATCAGGATCAGGCTGCTTTTGCCGTGTTCGCCGAGCGACTGGAGCGTGTCGTAGTGCTGGGTGACCACGATGAGGGCGGAAGCTTCCTGGGAGTTGATCCCCACGTTATTGAGGATATCGACGGATTCTTCCAGACCTTTTGCGATCTCGCGACGCTGGTCGGCGATACCCTGGCCCTGGAGGCGCTTGCTTTCGGCTTCGGCGCGGGCTTTGGCCACGATGCGGATTCTTTCGGCTTCTCCTTCGTATTCTGCGGCGAGTTTTTTGCGTTCGGCGGCGTTGATGTGGTTCATCGAGCGCTTCACTTCCTCATCGGGATCGATGTCGGTTACGAGGGCTTTTACGATGTTGTAGCCGTATTCATTCATGGCTTCTTCCAGTTCGCGGCGGATGGCGATGGCGATATCGTCTTTGCGGACGAACACGTCGTCGAGTTTCATTTTGGGAACTTCTGCGCGCACGGTGTCAAAAATATACGCTGTGATCTGTTCGCCGGGGTTTTGCAGCTTGTAGAAGGCGTCGTACACGTTTTCGGGCGGAATGCGGAATTGCACGGCCACTTTCAGGCGAACGAAAACGTTGTCGAGGGTTTTGGTTTCTACCATGACGTCGAGCTGCTGGATCTTTAAATTAACCCTACCGTCGACCTGGTCGACGAAAGGGACTTTGAATTGAAGGCCCGCCTGCCGGATGCTGTGAAATTTGCCCAGGCGCTGTACGATAACAGCGGTGGCTTGCCGGACGGTAAACAAGCCCATGGAGATGACGATCAGGGCGAGGACGATTGGAATTAAAAGACTAGGTATCATGTGTGGGTATTTGAATTTGCCTTTAAAGATAAGACAATTTCTTAAAAAACTTCAAACGGCGTCCGGATGAAACCTGCCCCATCCCTCCTGCTTCCCAAACCAGGTCAGCTGCCTCTTGGCGTAATTCCGGCTGTGTTGCTTGATCAATGCGATTGCCTCCTCCCGGGTCGTTTTTCCCTCGAAAAAATCAAACAACTCCTGATACCCCACGGTCTGGAGCGCGTTTTGGGATCGAAAAGGATATAATTTGCGGGCCTCTTCTTCCAAACCCAGCTCAAACATCCGGTCCACCCGCAGGTCGATCCGCCGGTAGAGCTCCTTGCGATCCATTTCCAACAACATATAAACCGGGGTAAAGGGCCTGAGCGCAGAGGCCCCCTTTCCGGAATCCCGAAAACGGCTTCCCCGACGCTTCGTACACCGACAAGGCCCGGATCAGGCGCTGCGGATTGTTTCGATCGACTTCTTCGTAGTAAACCGGATCGACCCGCTTCAGATACTCCTGCAGGTATCCCAGGCCTTTTTCCCGGTACAAAGTTTCCATCCTGTTGCGGACCTCCGACGACACCTCCGGGAACTTATCCAATCCCTGGCACAGGGCCTTGATAAATAAACCCGAACCGCCCGCAAGGACCACCACCTCGTGCTCGAGATATAGCCGGTCGAGCAGGGCCAAGGCATCCCGTTCATAATCGCCGACGCTGTATTCATCGAAAATGCTCAGGGAGTCAATGAAATAATGCGGGATACCCTCCATCTCCTCCGGCGTGGGTTTGGCCGTGCCGATACTCATCTCCCGGTAAAACTGGCGGCTGTCGGCCGAAAGCACGACCGTCCGGTATTGCTTCGCCAGGCGCACCGCAGTGGCGGTTTTGCCGGAAGCGGTGGGGCCGGCGATGACGATCAGATGCTTTTGTGAAAGGTTGGTCATTAAAAAGTACGCAGATTTATTAGGATAGTTTTATGGTTTTTTATGATCTGACCTAAGTTTGCATCAAGATCATAAATTATCATAAAAAAATCTTAGAAAATCAGCGTACAAAAAATCGACCAATGCTCTATCCCATCACGCGGCCGCTGGCCAAAATCGCCCTCTCGGTTTTTTTCCGGAAACTCTATCTTTCAGGCCTGGAGAATATCGACTGGGAAAAACCGGTCATCCTGGCCGCCAACCATCCCACCGCCTTTATCGAACCCTGTATCCTGGCCTGCTGGCTGCCCAAACCCCTGCATTTCATGGTGCGGGGCGACTTTTTCCTCAAACCCCTCTCCAACTGGATCCTGCGCGATTACAATATGATCCCCTTTTTCCGGATGGAAGACGCCGGCGTAGCAGGGGTAAAGGAAAACTATAAATCGGTGGAGGAAACCGCCGCCGTATTGCGCTCCCACCATCCCGTCCTGATTTTGGCCGAAGGCCACACCGTGCATGAAAAACGCCTGCGCCCCCTCATGAAAGGCACCGGACGCGTTGCCCTCGGCGCTCAGGAGCAATATCCCGACCTCGACATCCAGCTCGTTCCGGTGGGGGTGAACTATACCTATGCCGACCGCTTTCGTTCGGAGGTGATGATCCATTTTGGCGCCCCCATCCGCGTCAGGGACTTCGTGCCGGCCTACCAGGCCAACCCTGCAAATGCACTCCGGGACATCACCGAGGCCCTTCGGGGCGAACTGGAAAAACACATCGTCATCATCCGCGAAAAGGCCGATGAACGCTGGACCGATCAGCTCCTCATCCAATACCGCAACAACGAGGCGGCGCCATTCGCCCCCCATACCGTGTTTCAGGCGGGGCGGCTGGAATCAGAGAAAAGGATTACCGCGCAGGTAAACAACCTGCCCGAAACCGAAAAAGCAAACTGGAAGGCCAGGGTCGAAAACTATTCGAGCGCCCTGAAGCGGCTGGGCGTTTCCGACCGGGCCTTGTCGGAAAAAAACGGATTCTCCGTTGGCCCTGCAATTGCCCTTATATTCGGAGCGCCTTTGTTTCTCCTTTCCCTCCTAATTCACTTCCTGCCGCTGTGGCTCGCCGGCCGGATCGGATACGGCAAACTGGTGCCCCGTTATGAATTCAAGGCCTCGGTAGCCCTGGTCGCCGGGATGGTCCTGTACATCCTGCTGGCTCTGCTGTTGCTGGTTTTGGGGGTTCTGCTGCTCGGCTGGGCCATGACGGCATTGCTCTTCGTCCTGGCTGGAGTCAGCGGCTGGTTTGGGCTCTGGTACAAGAGCCTCCTGGACAGGGCGAAGGCCTGGCTCCAGACCCGGTGGCTCAGCCCGCAGGAGAGCGCGGAGTTGCAAAAACAGCGAACTGAAATTGGCGATTTTTTTCACCTTTAATTCCGTCCCGTGCTCTTCTACCTGGTGAAATACCCCATTTTCCTGGCCCTGATGGTGTACTTCCGGCGGATCCATTATTCCCACCGGAGCCGCATACCAAAAGGCCGTCGTATCATCTTTGCCATAAACCACCCTTCGGCTTTCCTGGATGCCCTGATTTCCGGTGCGTTCCTTCCATTTCCCCTTTATTTTCTCATCCGGGGCGACGCATATATCAACCCCTTGGTGCGAGCCATTTTATTGTCGCTCCATACCCTGCCCATTTTCCGTTTTCGCGATGGGTTCAACCGCTTAAAGGGCAACCAGGAGACCTTCGATCGCAGTTATCTCCTACTGAAAAAGGGAACGGCTCCCATTATGTTGGCGGCCGAAGGGGGCAATTCGGAGCGCAAACGCCTCCTCCCGCTCCAAAAAGGCGCCGCAAAGCTGGCATTCGGAGCTTTTACAGAACAGGGGTTGAAGGACATCGTCCTCGTGCCGATCGGCGTCAACTACACCGACGTGCAGCGCTTCCGGTCCTCCGCCATGGTGTCGGTGGGAGAGCCCCTTTATTTGGAAAATTACCTGGATTCCTACTCCAATGATCCCCGGTTAACCGTGCAACAACTGACTTCCGATCTGGAACGCAATATGAGAGAGGTGGTCGTCCAGATCGATCGGCCGGAGGACGAAGCCTGGGCCAACCCCTTGCTGGACATTGCCCGGGAAGGGGAGGAGTCGCGATGGCCGTTTAGTTCCCACCCCGCGCCTTGGAACGCGAATTTCAAAGGGTGGGGCGGATCAATAAAATGAGCCGGGAGGAAAAAGCTGCGTGCTGGAAGGATTTGATGAGCTACCGGGAATTATTGGAAAAGGCGGGATTGAGGTCCTTCCACCCCTCGAAAATCGGAAATGGAAATATCGCGGGGTACTTTTTGGGGATTATTCCCTTCTCCCTCGCCTGGTTGTTGAATAGTCCGCCCCTGGTTTTAGCGCATTGGATCGCCAGGAGCAAAGTTCCTTCGCCCGTGTTTTTTCCGTCGGTGCGATTTGTGCTTGGCTTGTTTGTGTATATGGGTTATGGGTTATTGGCTTGTTGGGTTATTGGGTTTTTGGGTGCTATAATTATTGGGTTGTTAGGGATGCTGTCTCTTTTGTTTTTCGACCGGTTTTCGGGTTGGCGGGTAAATTTTTGCTCGAAGGAACAACAGGCGGAGTTGATCCGGGCCCGGGAAAACTTACTCCGCTTCCTCGATTGAGGGCTCGGGCTCTGGATCGTCCAACAGTTCTTTGGGCAGGCGTTTGGAGGTCTTGGCGCCCAGGTTCCGGATCTTTTCGGCGCGGCCGAGCAGGGTGTCGCCTTTTTTGCGGCTGTCCTTGAGCTTTTGCATGGCCTGATGGTAGGAATCGTTGGCGGCGTCCAGTTTGATGCCCACATTGCGGAGGTCTTCCACAAAGCCCACCAGTTTATCGTAGAGCAGGCCGCTTTGGCGTGCGATTTCCAGTACGGATTGTTTTTGTTTTTCCTGTTTCCAGATATAGGACACCGTGCGCATGGTGGCCAGCAGGGTGGAGGAGGTGACGATCACGATATTTTTTTCGAGGGCGTCGAGGAAGATGCGCTGGTCTTCGCGCTGCGCCAGGGCGAAAGCGGGCTCGATGGGCACGTAGAGCAGGGTGTAATCGGGGGTTTGAAGCTGGTTCAGAAGCTGATATTGTTTGTCGGAAAGGAGCCGGACGTGCTGCCGGAGGCTTTCCACGTGGGCGCGCAGGAATTGGGTCCGCTCGACCTCGTTTTCCGAATTGAAAAATCGCTCGTAGGCCACCAACGACACCTTGCAGTCGATGATGAGGTGCTTGTCTTCGGGAAGCTGGATGATGAAATCCGGGCGCTTTTCCTTTTGGTCTTCGTCCTTGTAGGAAGGCTGCACGAGATAGTGGATGTCCTTTTCCAGTCCGGCGCGCTGCAGGAGCATTTCCAGTTGGTATTCTCCCCAGTCGCCCTGGGTTTTGTTGTCGCCTTTGAGCGCCAGGACGAGCCGGTTGGCATCGCCGCTGAGCTGGGAATTGAGGGAGTGGAGCTGGTCGATTGCGATTTTTAGGGATAATTTTTCCTTGGCGTCTTCGAGGAATTTCTTTTCGATATTTTCTTCAAATTCTTTTATCCGTTCGCGCAGCGGCTGCAAAATGCCCTGCATCTGGTGCTGGTTTTGGGCGGTAAATTTTCCGGATTTTTCCTCCAGAATGCGGTTGGCCAGATTTTCGAAGGACTCCTGAGATTGCTTCTGAAGTTTTTGGAAATCAGCTAGTTGGTTGCTCAGTTGCTCCTGAATTTGTTTGTTTTTTTCTTCCGCCACCGCGATTTTTGCCGCGTGGTAATATTTGCTGAACAGCCAGGCGCTCAAGCCGCCGACGACCAGGCCTGCGAGGAGATAGAGGAGGTAGAGGGATTCGGGGGACATTTTTTCCTTAAAATCATATAATCACTTAAATCTGCGGTCCGGCATTTTAATTTTCAATTCCACAACCTGGGATAAATATACCACCTTAGACGAGCTTTGCAATAATTTGTTTTAAACAAAAACAAGTCGTTTTCCAGTAAACGGGAAGGGGGGGAGCGGCGTTTAGAAGAAAAAAAACGAGGATGAAGATTTTACTTTTTGCACTTGTCATTTTGGGCCTTTCGGCTTTCAGCTGCGAACACGATCATCATCACGACGACGGCCCCTATTTGGTGTCGATCGACATCCAGAGCCCGGCGGAGGGCTCGGTGGCTGCGCTGGGGCAGCCTCTGCCCGTGAAAGTGGTGTTTAAACGGGAAGAGGGTAAAACCATCCACAACGTGTACATCTATGTGTTCGACGAGTTTGACAACCTGGTTACCACGCTGATTGAGCAACATGTGCACGTCGATGGGGAGTATGTTTTTGAATCCAGCGCATTTACGCCTGCCTGGGCGGGTCCTTACAAGATCCAGGTCCTGACGAGGGATGATGCGGAGGAGTCGCCGAATTTAAAGGAGGTGAGTTTTACGGTGCAATGAAGCGATTCATCCTCTGATTTGGCGCGTCTCATCTCTACAGTTATTGGCGAATTATTTTAACCCGCTCCAACACCGGAAACCTCGCCTTCGGATCTATTTCCCGGATGCGTTTCACATCCTCCTCGGCTTTGATTTCCTGTTTCATCTCGATGCGGGCCGCCGCTCGTCCGGCGAGGGCCTGCGTATTGGTGGAGTCGAGCTGGATGATCCTGGTGAAGAGCTTTTCGGCCTCTTTTGGATTTTTATTTTCGAGCTGAATAAATGCCTGGTTGTTGAGCGCCAGCTTGTATTCCGGATGGACCTTGAGCACCCGGTTGTAGCATTTCTGCGCTTTTTCGGGTTGGCCGAGGGTAAGGTAGCTGTCGGCCAGCACCATTTGGGTGAGGAGGATATTGGCGGTATCGACCCGCGAGGTATCTGCGGGCTTCAGGGAGGCGATGGCGGCTTCGTGGTTGCCCTGGTCGTGGGCCAGGAGTCCGAAGAGGATGGCCACGAGCTCTTCTACATCCTTGGTGATATTTCCTTCGCGGCTGATGGTCGAGATGGAGAGGATGGTATCCACCTGGGTGGCGCCTTCGAATTGAATTTTTTGGAGCTCAAATTTTTCCCCTTTTCCCAGAAATTTGAATTTGGAGGTACAGTCGATGCGGCCATTGGCCAGGCGTTCGGCGGTGCCCCAGATGATGAGCCCGGCCTGGCATTCGGAGGCGATAGAGCCTGCCAGATTGAAATCCGGCTGCTGGGCTTCGGCGCGCTGAAAATAGGAATCGTAGACCCGAATATGGGTATTGAGCTTGTAATCTGCGCAATATTTTTCCAGGCGCTCCTTGATCCCGTACTCCGGCTTCAATTCCCCTTCGGAAAGGTTGACAAAGGGGATCAGCAGCACGTCGAGCTGGGAGGGCTCGGGGAAATCGGGGCAGGCGGTCTGGACCTGGTCCTTGCGGAGGAAAAAAAACAGAGCGCCTACGGCGACCAGGGCGATGATGCCCGTCAGGATCAGTTGCCAGAGCTGCATCCGCTGCGCCCGAACCTTGGGGTCGAAGCCTTTGGGAATACTTGCCCCACTCTCAATCTGGTCGAGCAACTGGATGATGGAGTCGTTGACCAGCGTGTAGTTCACGGAGGCCTGCTCCTGCGTGACGGCGCCCTTGAGTTCTTTTTGCAGGGTCCTGCTGTAGAGGGACTGAATATTCAGGGCGATGTTGTAAAAAGCCTTGTGCTTCGGATTCCCCTGGAGAAATGCAAGCAGGGTTTTCAGCGCGGCGGCGGTTTCGGCCTGGCCGATCTGTTGGCGAATGAGGGTGGAAAGTTCCAGGAGGTTCATGATCAGTGGGGTTAGATGTATCGAAGGTAGGAAAAAAACAGTTTGGTTCATTTTTATAATTCTTGCCTTGGAGCGTAACATCAATTATTTAGTTAACGCTGTACTCTTTTGCCAATTAATTACCTGCGTAAACTGTAATTCATTAAATTGCTTTGTTGCTAAGTCGGTAATACAGTGTATATTAAATAATGTCATAAAATTATATTTTGCACATAGGGGTTACTTTGAAATATATTTTAAAACATAAAGATTTTGAGAAAACTTCCTATGTATTAAAAAGTGCTTTTTAAACACCGTAAAAATGCGAGTTTTAGAACTAGCTTTCCCTATTTTGATTCTTGATTCAGAGGCCAACATTCATTCCTTTTTTTCAGCCGAGACGTCAAGTACCGTTTTTATTATTACTTCTGTTGCAGGAACAACGCCGTCTTGGCGAATTCGACCTGAAGGCCGAGGATATTGCTCATGATCTTAATATGAGCCGTACCCAGTTCTTTCGGCAAATAAAAAAAGACATCGGCGTCACCCCTTCCGAATACCTCGAAAAAGCCCGCTTCGAACATGGACTGCATTTGTTGGAGTCAGGGAAAGCTTCATCTGTAAAAGCTGCAGCGTATGGAGCGGGTTTCAGGCAGGTGAAATATTTTTCCAAGCTTTTCAAACAGCGGTTCGGAAAACTCCTCGGATTGCCTCGTGAAGTAAAATTCACCAAACTGCACTTCTATGATACCAAATGGTACGATATCCACCCCCTTTTGGTATGATTTTCCCCTTTTGCGAAGTTAATTTGCCCCGGTTTTTCTATCCCAATTATCGGTTTCTGTATTTTAAATCTGGTTTGCACAAAGAAAAGCGCAGACCTGTTTTTCTTGTTTTTCCATTCACTCAAAACGCTAATTTGGATAAACACAAATACTGATACCCTATCCTCACCCCCAAAGTGAATGGATTCCCAAAAGCCTTTTTTCTGGATTTTTAGTCGCGACAGCCAATTTGTTATGCCTGTTGCAGCTCTTCTTTGCCTGAATCGATGATTTTCCATTAAATAAACCCTTTTTATAATGCAACATTCCTTACCTAAATCCTGCGGTAAAAGAGCGAAAATTGGTTTTTTTGGCCATTTTAGCAGAGAGAGCCATCCCGTCGCCAGATTGGTTTTTACTTGGCGCCATCTCTGGATGTCGTTCTTTCTTGTAGCTATATTCTCGGGAATAGAAGCTACATCCCAGACTACTATCTCCTCTTTGGGTTCATCCGGTAACTGGTATTCCGATGACACCAGAAATACTTCTGGGACGGACCTGGTAGGAGTTTTAAAAACGCAATATGGTAAACCCGGCCAGCTGCCTACCGCGGCCGACGATATTGCCATTGACCTGCAATTGCAGTTTTTGGGCGGCCCCACCGGCAGTACCGGAGGCGGTACGGTGAAGATTATCGCGCCGACTTCTTTTAATTCGGCCAAGTCTACCTTAAGTACCGTCAATCTGGCGGGCTTTGCTCCGGCTTCCGATTTGACCGGGGGTAGCTTTACGGCAAATTACCGATGGTATATGGAGCCCTAACCTGACGGTTCGCACCGTTGCCTTCCGCCTTGGGGATCCTGGTCCACCCAGTGGGCGGCATCGCAGACCAGCTTTACGGCTATCCGAAGCGGGAGCAGACCTGGGATTTGATTTTGGTAAACCTGATGGACAGTCGGCATCCAATGCCTGGAACGATGTCAATGTAGATGAAAATAATGGAACCTGGGCGCTCTACAGGCAAGCAAGTAATACTTATTTCCCGGCGCCACCCGCCGCGCAAACTTTAGCCGGTTGGGAGGCTGATTCCTATTGGGGCCCCATCCTCTTTGGTGCAGGCGCCAAGATCACCAATGTACAGTTTGGACTTGGTTCTTCCCAGCAGGGTTGCAACGCCTATGTGGACTACCTGCAAACCACGATCCTGAACAGCGGCAATACCATCAATTTTGCAGCTCCGGTGCGGGTGTATTCCGACCTGGCGGAGACCACGCTTGTCGGTGGTTACACTACCATCCAGGCTGCCATCAATGATGCGACCACCCTTAATGGGTATGTAGTACGGGTAGATGCGGGGACGTACAATGAAAAGTTGTCAGTCAACAAATCCCTGTACATCCGGGGCACGGAGGCTACCTGCATTCTGGATGGCGCCGGGCTTGGCAACGGATCCGGTATCACGATCACAAATGCTACAACAGGCGTATCCATCAGCGGCCTGACCGTCCGTAATCATGCGGGGGCAGGGCCTAACAGCTTTGCAGGCATATACGCCGTCGGCGGTAACAATAACCTTACAGTGCAAAATTGTACTATCCGCGACAACCTAGGGGGGAGCGGATTCTGTGCTAATGGGCCGGTGGACATTGTGACACTAAATAACCTTGAAGTCTTTGGCCACACCAACAT
>JADJBL010000030.1 GCA_016703765.1 Saprospirales bacterium | reverse complement strand
CCAATACAAAACCTCCCAAATATATTCCCCAGCAAATCCTCCGTCGTGATCTCCCCAGTGATCTCCCCCAAATAGGAAAGCGCCCGCCGGATATCCATCGCCAAAAAATCGCCCGTCACGCCCTGGTCCATGCCGCTGAGCGCGGCATCGAGCGATTCGGAGGCCTTCCCCAGCGCTTCATAGTGCCGGCTGTTCGCCACAATCGTATCCCCCGCCGCGACCTGCTGACTGAGGACGGCTTCGTAGAGCTTTTCTTTCAAATACTCGATGTTCATTTGGTTTATTGCACTCACTGGAATCCAATTGAATTCCGAAACTAAACCTCCTAAACCCTCTAAACCTCCTAAACCCTCTATATTGCTCCCACGTCGTATACGGATTCAAATCCATCTTATTCGCCACCACCAGCAAATGCAACCCCGGCCGAACGAGCTTCTCCAGATCGCTTTGCACCTCCTCGGGGCTCGATTTGATCACATCGAAAATATAGACCAGCACGGCCGCCTGGCCGATCTTTTCCATCGTCTTGCGTACGCCGATGGCTTCGAGCTGGTCGGCCGCTTCGCGGATGCCGGCGGTGTCGATCAGGCGGTAGGCGATGCCCTGGATATGCAGGATCTCCTCGATGGTGTCGCGCGTGGTGCCGGCGATGTCGCTGACGATGGCGCGCTCCTCGTTGAGCAGGGCGTTGAGCAGGGTGCTCTTGCCGGCGTTGGGACGACCGGCTAACACGGTGTTCACGCCGTGCTTGAGCACGTTGCCGAGCTGGAAGCTCTGGATCAGGACCTGCAAAAGCTTTTGGATCTTCAAAATGAGGTCCCGCAAATCGCTGCGGTTGGCAAATTCGACGTCCTCTTCGCTGAAATCGAGCTCCAGTTCGATCAGGCTGGCGAAGTTGATCAACTCCTCCCGCAGCTTCTGGATCTCCCGGCTGAACCCGCCCCGCATCTGCTGCATCGCGATCTGGTGCGCCGCCGCCGAATCGCTCGCCACCAGATCGGCCACGGCCTCGGCCTGGCTCAGGTCCAGGCGACCGTTCAGAAAAGCCCTGAGGGTAAACTCCCCGGGCCGGGCCGTCCGTGCGCCAATCTTGATAAACAACTGCAACACCTGCTGCAAAATATACGGCGACCCGTGGCACGACACCTCCACCACATCCTCCCGCGTGTACGACCTCGGCGCCCGAAACAGCGTGACGACCACCTCGTCCAGCGCTTTGCCGGAGGCGTCTTTAATCGTCCCGAAATGCGCGGTATGGCTGGGCTGCTCGCTCAATTTTTTCCCCTCAAAAACCGAATCCACGATCTCCACCGCCTTCGGACCGCTCAGACGTAATACGCCGATGGCGCCGATGCCGGGCGGGGTGGAAAGCGCGACAATCGTATCATCCAGGTTGTATTGCATGGATTTTATTGTCCAGTTTTAGTTGATTTGTTAGGATTGTTTATGATCTGTTGGATTCATTCGGACAACCTTAATCAGTCATAATGCATCTAACCAATCAGTGTACTAAAAATCTCTACCCCTCATCTCTCATCCAACAACTCCACCTCCCTCCTCATCCGATCCATCTTCACCTTGGCCGCCTGGAGGATCTCAAAAAAGCGCGGGTTGGTGCGAAGGTCGGAGAAGATCGGGTTGGCCTGGATGCTCCCGATGTAGAGCCAGTTGTAGGCCGAGGCCTGTTGGAGGAAATCCAGGGCCTTGTCGTTGTTGCCCAGGGCGGCCTCGAGGAGGCATTGGAAATAGTAGTATTCGGGATTGTCTTTTCGGATTTTCAGGTCGGTCAGCCGCTGCCGGAAGCCTTTGACGAGTTCGTAGGCCTTGGGGTTGCCGAGTTTTCGCAGGGTGAAAGCGTAGCCCACTTCGGCTTCCCAGTCTATTTTCAGGCCCTTTTGCGGGGGCGCTTCTTCGAACAGGGTTTTCGCTTCTTTCAGGTTGCCTTTGGACAGTTCCAGCAGGGCGAGGTAGCGGGATTCACAGCCCGATTCGGGGGCTGCCACGCCGCACTGGCGGGCATAGTAGGCTGCTTTTTCGAGGTTGCCCAGTTCGAGGTAGATATAAAAGAGTTTATGATGGGCCGCGCTGAAATCGGGATTCATGCGCAGCGCGTCTTCCATGAGTTCAATGGCTTCGTCGTACAGGCCCAGTCCGGCGTAAATGCCGGCCAGGCTCTCCTGGGTCCAGCGGTCTTTGGGGTTGAGCTCCAGCGCCTTTTTGGCCCAGCGGAAGGCGTTGACCATCTCGCCTTTTGCGAGGTAGAGCGAGGAAATGTTGAGCGTGGCCATGCCGTTGCTGGGATTGTGTTCCAGCGCCTCCAGGTAGGCGTCCATAGCCTCGTCGTTCTTTTCCTGGTAATGGAGCACCAGGCCCTTGGCTTTGTAGGCATCGGAAAGCTGCGGATCGAGCTCGATGGCCCGCAGGCAGACGCTCATGGCGGAATCGAGCCCGGCCCGGCCCATGTCGTAGCGGTAGGCCTTTTGGGCAAGGGCATCGCCCAGTCCGGCCCAGGCAGGGGCGAAGAGGGAATCGAGCGCCAGCGCGTTGGTAAAAAGCTGGATGGCGGCCTCGTTGTCCGTGGGGGTGTATTCGAAATAGTATTTTCGGCCCTGGAGGAAGAGGTCGTAAGCCTCCACGTTGGCAGTGCCCTTCTTGCCGAGCTCGGCCTGCTGGGCAGGGGAGAGCTGCATTTTCAGGGCGGTGGCGATGTCCAGGGCTACCTGGCTCTGCACTTCGAAAATCTGGGTGATCTCCCGGTCGTAGGTCTGGGCCCAGAGATGCTTGTCGGTCCGGGCGTCGATGAGCTGGGCCACGATGCGCACCTGGTCGTCCTGGCGGCGCACGCTGCCCTCCAGGATGTAGTCGGCATCCAGCTCTTCGCCGATCTCTAAAAGGCTCTTTTTGGTATTCTTATAGCCCATGACGGTGGTGCGGGAAATGACGTGCACCGACTTGATCTTCGACAAAAGGGTGAGGATGTCTTCCGTGATGCCGTCGCTGAAATACTCGTTTTCTTCTTCGCTGAAATTGGCAAAGGGCAGTACCGCCAGGGACACGGTTTTTTCCGGAACAGTATTTTGGGCCGCCTCATACCTCAGAGGAGCGGGACCTTTCGTAAAGTAAAGGACGGAAAGCAGCAGCGAAAAGGCGCCGACGATCGCCAGGCCCCCGATCAGCATGCGGTTGGTGCGCCGGATGCGAACGGTTTTTCCGGCCTCCGTGTCCACCTTTTTGGCTTTCCGGACGGCTTCCTGCCAGGCGGAAAGGGGAGGGGAGGCCAGGCCTTTACCGGTCACGGCAAATAACTCCACGGGCTCCGCAATGTTCTTGAAATGGTGTTTCCCCAGCGACATACAGCGAATCTCCGGGTGGTTTTTGAGGTCGTCGCGCACTTTGGCGGAGATCAGAATCCCGCCCGGCAAACAGGCCGACTCCATGCGCGCCGCCACGTTGACGCCGTCGCCGTAAATCTCCTCCTGGTCGAGGATGATATCCCCCGTATGAATGCCGATGCGGATCAGGATTTTGGGCTCCTCCTGCAGGGCCTGTTGGATGGCTATACAGGATTCCACTGCTTCCACCGAGCTATGAAAGATGCTCAGGGTGCCATCGCCGTAGTACTGGATAATCCTGCCCCCGTGTTTTTGAGTGTATTCGTGAAAAACGCTCCGGTGCCGCTCGCGGATACGGCGTGCCAGGTCTTCATCGGCGTTCATGATAGCCGAATACCCCACGATATCCGTGAATACAATAGCGGCAAGTTGGCGTTTGCGGGTGCTCATGTGTTTTTGGGAGGTACGTAAATATCTTCAAAGATACGAACCCCTTCACTTTATAAAAAAAATTGTTTCTTCTCTCCTCTTCCCCTACCTTTGCCCCCGATAACCGGTAAACTGATAAGGGATACCGGAAGTCTTTAACAACTAACCGATTACTTATGAAATCCCATGTACTCCTCTTGACATTGCTGTCAATTGTGCTTCCCGCGCATTTTCTTTTCTCCAACTCCACCCCTCCTTTTTTTGCCATCGAATTCCAGCGCTTGTTCGGCAACGGGCTCGACAACCGCTTCAACAAGGTCATCCGCGTGGGCGACGACTACTACGTGCTGGGCACCGATGAGCCCAACGAAGGGGCTACGCCCCACGCTACCCTGAGCAGGCTGAATTTTCAGGGACAAACCCAGTGGACCATCCGCCTGAGCGTGCCTTCCGTCTGGAACGACATCGCCCTCACCGACGAAGGAAACCTCCTGCTCGTCGGCGGCACCTCCCCCTACGACGGCAACGCCAACAGCCTGATCGGTCTGGCCTCGCCTTCCGGAAACTTCCTTTGGGTCCGATACTACAATCTGGCCGACCGGGAAGTGCTCACCAAGGTGATCCGCCACCCCAACCCGGTAAATCCGGCTTTTCCCTATTACATCCTCGGCGCCACCCAGCAACTGGTCGGCTCGTCCAATGACGACATCAACCTCCTCAATATCGACGCGGCCGGCAATTTCAACTGGCGCAAACTCCTCGGCAGCACGGCCGACGAGGAGTTTTACCGCGACCTGGAAGTCCTCTCCAACGGCAACCTCCTCATGGTCGGCCATGCCGGCAGCACGGCCGTCACCGTTCAGGTGAACAACGCGGGAACGGTAATCTCCGGAAATTCCTACGGTGTCGGTATGCGCATCAACGACGCGGTGGAACGCCCCGGCGGAGGCTATATCCTGGCGGGCTCTTCCACTCCCGCAAACCCGGCGCAAATATCCCGCCTGAACGCCAGTTTTCAGTCCGTATGGAGCCGCACGCTTCCCCAACTGGCCTTCCTCAACCGGGTCTGGATCGGACCCGACCAGGCTATCTACGCCATGGGCTTCGGGAGTATCGATGGAGTGAACCGGAATGTGGTGATCAAAATCGTCGAAAACAACAATACCCCCTCCATCCAGTGGGTCAAATACCTGGACGGCGGCGAAACGGCCTTTGCCAACGGCAATATTTTCTTCCTCGCCCCCGACCAGATCGCCTATGTCGACGGCCGCACCGCAAATCCCTCCGGCTTCGGGCAGAGCGACGCCTTTCTTTCCATCAGCAGCCTGGACCTCGAAACCTGCGTCACCAAAACAGGCCCCAGCTTGTCGATGTCCTCCTTCAGCCTGAGCAGCAACGCCTATGTCGTTACAGACGCGGCAGCTTCCATCCCGTTGGGCCAGGATATGCCTTTTGCAGGGCTGGCCTGGCAACAAGTCGCCATCTGCGGGTCTTCCTGCGAACCGGTCAATTCCAATACCTTTAGCACCGTCCTGGCGCCCCAGGGGCCAGAGTCGGAGATCGAACTGGCCCTCGACGGCTTTGAAGCCAGCAATGGCGAACACGTGGCGCTGGGCTTCAGCACCGCTTTCTCCCCCTTCACCCTCGATCTGATCTTCACCCGGATGGATGAAAAAGGGCAGCTCATCGCCGACCCGCAATACCTCGAATTCTCCTACAACGGCAATGAACTGGAAGCCCTGATCGATTCGGAAACCCCGACAAACGCTCATTTAACGGAGGTTTTCGATGGCAACGGCAATTCGCAGGGCTACCTCATGGCCGTCACGATGTTCAATACCGCCCTCCCTCCCGGCAACTCGACCCTGGATGTGCTCGCCGCCCTGCTCGATCATTCCGGTTGCGTGGTGTGGAGCCGCTATATGGAACGGGCCGGATCGGATGAATACGCCCGGGATGTGATCCAGTTGGCCGGCGGCGAACTGGTGGTCCTGGTGAACCGCTTCCAACCCGCCACCGGCGTAAATACCATGGAATTACTCAGCTTTTCCATCAACGGCCAAAATTGCAGCGACCTTCAATTTAACCTACCCTCGACCGATGAGTTTTTCCCCTCCGCTATCGCCAACGTCGAAGGACTGACCAATCCATCCGCCACGGTGGCAGTGGGTGGTTACTGGAAATCGGGCCAGCGGTTTTTAGGTATTTACCTGCTCCAATCAGACCTCACGCTCGCCACCCCGGGCCCCCTGCTTTACGATATGCTCCCCGCTAATCCGGAAGAAACTCCTTTCCCCACCGGCATCCTGCAAAACGGCGAAAACCTGGTCGTCGCGGGCTATATGACCAAAAACAGCCCCGACCGCGAGGCTTTCCTGATGGAAGTCAGACCCTACACGCCCAGCGGTATAGTGGACGGCCTCCCCCTGTGGGCCCGACGCATCCGGAACAACGCCACCAACGCGGTGTACGGAAACGGCTTCCGGATATACGGCCTCGATAAAAATCCCGCCGGCGAGCTGTTCGTCGCGGGAGCGGCTATGGGCGCCAACGACGAGTTTTTCAGGGCATTTTTAATAAAAACCAATCAGCAAGGGGTCGCTCAGTGGACCAACCTCTTCCCCGGCGCTTTCGGAAACGAATCTGCCCAGGACGCGCTGGCCTACCATGTCGACGTAGCGAATGACGGGAGCCTGGTCCTCGCCGGTTACCGCCCGCGGCCGGACTCCTCCGACGGGTTCTTTTGGGTAAGTCGCACCGATCCCGGAGGCAACCTGAATAACTGCGACTGTTTCGACCCACTGAGCCTCCTGATTGAAAATTATCAGCCCGAATTTTCCCAGACCACTTCACCGGAGCCCACCTCCGTGGCCTGTGCCGGAGGGATCACTATTCCCTCCTGCGTGGCATATACGCCTTCCCAGCTGTTTTGCGACCAGTTTTTTCCCCAGCCGCTTTGCGAAGCGGCATTCGACTGGGCGCCGCTCAACTCTTGCGGGGGGATCGGATTTACGAACCAATCCAACGGCGCCCTGCCGACCTACCTTTGGCAGTTCGGCGACCAGCTCAACTCGACCTCCACCCAGGCCAACCCGACCTTTACCTATTTTTCGTCGGGATCCTACAACGTGTGCCTGACGATTACGACGGCCGATTGCGACGATACCCATTGCGAGGTCGTGACGGTAAATATCGCCGGCGCGCCGGCAACCCTAACCTGCCCGCCGAATATCACCGTCCAGGCCGATCCGGGTGTATGCGAAAATACGAGCTATCAACTGTCCAATGCCACCGTGGTCGATAACTGCCCCTGCGACCTCATCCTCGACGTGACCTATCCCGCTGGATACCAGGGTCCGTATCAGGGCGGCGCAAATACCTTTACCGTCACAGCCATCGACGGTTGCGGGGTGGTGAATTGCCTGGTCACGGTCACGGTGGACGACGGCGGAGCGCCGGTCATCACCTGCCCGGATGACGTGCTGCTCCAGTTCGGTTCTCCAACCGATCCGGCTGCCACCGGCGAAGCAACGGCTATCGACCCCTGCGGCTCGGTGACGATAACCTTTGCGGACGTTGTGATTTTCAGCGGCGAATGCGAAAGCGTCATCGAACGGACCTGGACCGCCGTGGACGCCGCGGGAAATGAAGATACCTGCGTGCAACTGATCGAGTCGTTCGACCTCACCCCGATCGCCGTGGTCTGTCCGGCCGATATCGAGGTTGAAGCCGATCCGGTGGATTGCTCGGCCGTTTTACAGAATATCGACCTGGAATTGTTGGACGATTGCATCAGTCAGGGCACCCTGGAGATTTCATACACCCTCAGCGGGGCAAGCAGCGGCTCCGGCTCGGGCTTCCCGATCGGGAACGTGCCCTTCCTCCCCGGAGTGACGGAGGTAGAAATGACCGTGGTGGAAAACCCGGAGAGCTTCGCCTCCTGCAGCTTCTCGGTCACGGTGAACGAGAGCGTTCCTCCCCAGATCCAATGTCCGGCCTCTATATGCGTAGTTGCCGCGCCCGGCACACAGGGGGCGGTCGTTCAATTTGCCCAACCCAATGCCTCGGACAACTGTTCGGGAGTGAGCGTGGTGTCCGTTCCCGCCTCGGGGAGCGTTTTCCCTGTGGGAACTACCATCGTTTCTTCCACGGCCACGGATGCGGCCGGCAATACCGCTTCCTGCAATTTTACCGTAGAGGTTGCTCCCGAAAATTTTTCCGGCCAATTCAGCGCCAATATCCTTCCGGGATGCGGAGGAAGCTATCAGTTTACACCCCTGTTCCTCGACCCAAGCTTTGAATACGCCTGGGATTTCGGCGATGGGGCGAGCTCCAGTCTGCCGAGCCCGGAACATACTTTTGGCGAAAACGGGAATTACACCGTCGGCCTCGTACTCTCTTCCACCTTCGGTTGCGAAAGCGCGGGGCAGGTAGAACTGGAGATCCTGACGCAATTCCAGGCCGTTTTCTCTTACGCCACCGCATGCCTCAATGTATCCTTCCTCGGCGTGCCGGACGACCCGGGCTACACCTGGACCTGGGACCTGCCCGGGGGGCCGCAGCAAGGCTCCACAGTCATGGCGACTTTCCCGGATTACGGCATTCATGAAGTCTGCGTCACCGTTACGGACGGTCTTTGCGAAATAACCCTTTGTCAAAACATAGAGCTGGCGGAAGATAACGAATCCCCTGAGCTCAGTTGCCCCGCGATACAGATCCAGACCGATCCCGGCGCTTGTTCGGCAACCTATACGCCGGCCTTCCCCGCTGCCACCGACAATTGCAGCGACCCTTCGGAATTGCAGTACAGCGGAGTCCGTTTCGACGGGCTGCCCTTGAGCGCACCCTGGCCCCTGGGCAACAACTGTATGACATGGACCGTCACCGATCAGGCAGGAGAGACTGCGATCTGCGTGCAATGCATTGCGGTGGAGGATCAGGAAGCCCCCGCGATCGACTGTCCCGACGACGTCACCGTACAGGCTGCCGCCGGCGCTTCCAGCGCTGTGGTGCAATTTGACAACACCACGGCCGCCGACAATTGCGGGACAGCCCAGCTTTCCTGCTCGGCAGGTTCGGGGGATGTATTCCCCCTCGGAACCACGGAAGTGACCTGCAACGCGGCAGACGATGAAGGCAACGCCTCCTCCTGCACTTTTAACGTGATCGTACTGCCCAGCATCGATACCTGTTGCGTGGATTCCCTGGCTTTCGTAGCCAATGTCGATGCCGGCTACACCTGGGAAATAGGCAGCGGTTGCGAACACACCTTTGTGCCCAGCCAGCTAAACGCCTGCCAGGTGGTGCTGGAGTGGCAATGGGGAGATGGAACCGTTGCTACAGGTCCATTTTTGGGTACCGCAGAGGTAGCGCATATCTTCCTCGAAGGCGGCGATTACGAAATATGCATGGTGGTGGCCGAGGTAGACGAGACGAGCGGCGATATCTGTTGGGAAAGGACATACTGCGAAACCCTGGCCATCGATTGCGGAGATCCCTGTGAATACAGCGAGTTGGGCATCGCCACCGGATACGACTATGCCAATAACGAACTATACCCCGCCACCACCGGAGTGGTGGATAACTATTGGGTTGAATCGAACAGCCTCCAGATGATCGTGGTGGACCAGGTGGACAGCCTGGCGCCCCTTCCGGGAAGCAACTGGATCGTTCCCATGACCCTGAACGGATACCGAAACCACGAGATCGAGTTCAAGTTTTGCCTGCCCGAAGGGGCGTTCAATTGTCAGGATCTGGTGTTCGACCTCGGCATACAGGCCTGGGCTTTGGCTACGATCCGGATCAACGGGCGTCCGGTATCAGGGCCCTTGTTCCTGAGCCCTGCCTACGGCGTGGCGGGCAATTGGCTTTACCAGCCCTCGGCTGCCGATTGCAGCTTTTTCAAACAGGGAGACAACCGGCTCACGGTCGAACTGAAGACCGTAATTGGAGCGGCGGGCATGAATATTTCGGGAAGTATCATTACTTCTTCGGGAAGCACGTTGTTAGGCTCGCCCGATTGCTGCCCGACAGCCCCTGAATGCTCCTGCGATGAATTTTCGTTCGACGCTTTCGGGATCGAGCGCTCCGAATTATTCGAAGGCAATCCCTGCCTGAGGGCTTTCCGGCCTGTTGGGGTGGACGCCTGCGATGAGGTGGAATGGTATCTCAACACCAACCTCGTGGGGTCGAGTACAGGCGCCGACTGGGTTAACCTCGAATTGCCCAACGGCGCAGTGGAGGTGTGTATGCGCGTATCCAGGACGGACCTGAACGGCAATTTCTGCGGGGTGGTCGAAAAATGCCAGGCCTTTATCATCGAATGCGGCTATCTGGGCGCCTGCGATGGAGGGGTGATCGACAATCCGGGTATGGAAGGAACACGGGGGGTACTTGGACAGGACGGTCAGGCCGCGCCCTGGTTGCCTGCCTTCGGAACACCCTACGTCGCGACGGATCCCGGCGCCGCCGACCCCAATTTTATCATCCTTTCCGGTAATCAGGACACCTGCGACGGGTTTTACCAGATCATCAATCCGGTGCTCGGACAAACCTACCACCTGACCCTCAACGTGATGCGCTACCTGCCCGAACGGCCGGGTGAAAACACGAGGCTCAGGGTCATCATCGCCGATCAGCCGCAGACCTCGGCCGATTGTACCGGCACCTGCCATACCATGGGCATCCTGAACGAATTTTCGGATTCCATCTGGTACTACTACCAGTACAGCTGGCTGGCCTATTCGACCGACCTGAAATACCTGACGATCCTGGTAGAAAACGAGTTTGAAGACGATGGTTCCCCCGCTTCGCGGTCCTATATCCAGATCGACAATGTGTGTCTCGATCTGCCCAACAGCACGGTAGACCAGGGGTCTTTGACGGGCATCCAGCTCTTTCCCAACCCAACCAAAGGCGATCTGACCCTCCTATTGCCCAGCCCTGCAAAAGAGGACTTGCAAGTCCGTTTATTCGACCTTTGGGGCCGCTCGGTTTGGAGCCGGCCGCTCCAGCAAGGCGAAGAACGCTTTGAGCTTTCGTTGGGCGCCCTCCCCCCCGCAGTGTATTGGATCGAGGTCCAGGCGGAAGATGGAGGGGTTTGGAGGGAGAAGGTTGTCAGGCAGTAGTTTTTAGTTTTTAGTGCTTAATTTTTAGTTAGACCAAGCTAAACTAAAAATTAAGCACTAAAAACTAAAAACTATTCATTTCAATGCCACGGCCCACCCATATGCCTCGGGGCCTCTTCCTTCGGTGGCTCGGGCGCCTGCCCGAAATTTCGGATCTGGTATACGAAGTTCAGCATGAAGAACTGCTGGAGGACGGTAGTTTGCACGTCTTCGTAATAAACCTCGGTGATCGTGCGGCTCAGGCTGTTGTTTTGCTTGAGGAGGTCGAAGACGGAGAGGCTGATCTCGCCGCGATCGTTTTTAAGGATTTTTTTGCCGATGCTCATATTCCAGAGCCAGTAGTTGGGGTCGAAATCTTCCGACAGGCCATCGAAATACTGGTAGGTCACATCCGAGCGGAAGGTGATGCCTTTCCAGATGATCCAGTTGAATTTCAACTGGGCCGACTGGCTGAGGAAGTTGGAATTTCGGTTGGTTTGCAGGGTGTTGGTCACCCAGTTATAGCTGGTGCGCGAGCTGACGCTGAAATCCAGTTTGTCGCTGATATTGCTGCCGATGGTCAGGCCGAGTCCGCCGTTGGTGTTGTTGGCGAAATTCAGCACCTCGTCCACCAGGCCGGGCGTGCGGGAGTAATTTCCGGACAGGTCGAAATTCAGGTTCAGTTTGAGGGGCTTTACGGGGAAGCCGTAGTTGAGCATAGCCCTGGCGTTGCGGTAGCCGTCGAGGTTTGCCGGGGTGGAGATCTGTGCGCCGGGAGTTACCTCATATTGATCGAAAATGGGATGATCGCTTTGGGGCAGAAAGGTGCTGTTGCCGATATAGTCGTCGGTGAGCCCACCGCCGATCAGGAGGAAGAGGACCGTCGATTTTTCGGTATTGGTCTTCGAATACCGCCCAAACACGTTGTGTTGCACGGCCTGGACCAGATTGGGATTTCCCACGGATAATTGAAGGGGGTTGGTGTTGTTCAGCACGTTTTGCATTTGCTCGATGGAGGGCAGGCGGGTGCTGCTGCGGTAGAAGATCCGGAAATTGTCGTTCCGGGATTTTTCGTACCGGATCATGGCCATGGGAAGGATATCGTCGAAACTGCGTTTGATAGTGAGGTTTTCGGGAGAAGTTTGCTCGTTGACGAGCTCTGCCCGCTGGTAGTTGGCCCGGAGCATCAGGGTCCATTGGTCTTTCCGGTAATTATAACCGCCTCCCGCCTGATGGGTGACATAGTCGTTGGTGAAGACGTTGGTCAACTGGTTATTCGGGATGCTGTACGACTGCGAGCTCTCCAGAAAATCAAAGGCTTCGCGGTCGCTGTCGTCCCGTTTCCAGTTTACCTCGTAGGTAGCCATGAGCATACCGTTCTTGCCGATCGGCTCGGTATAGTCGAAGTCGATCTCCCCGTTCCAGTTGTAGGACTCGAGTTGGGTAAACTGGTCGAGCGTATCGGAGGAGGGAGCGCCGTCGAAGTAGTTATTTTGGGAGTACAAAAAGCTTTCCCCTCTTTTGGGGGCGTAGCCTGCGGTAATTTCCGAAGAAATGGTGCGGCGGTCTTTGGCAAATTTGTGTTGCCAGATCAGCGTCCCGGAAGCGTTGACGGCTTTCAGGTCGGCCAAATAATTGTTGGTGGTTTCGCTGATGGTGGTTTCGTCCCGGAGGTTTTTTCCGAACAGATCGGATTCTCCTTTATTCGATTGCCAGGAAGCCCTGGGCCTGAAGGTCAGGGTGTTGAGGCTGTCGATCTTGTACTCAAAGCGGCCGTTGAACCGGTGGTTGATGTTGGTGCTTTGGTTAATGGTTTCTTCGGAGTAGAGCTCCTGAAATTCACCCGTATTGACGAATTCCCGGTCGGTGAATTTTTCCTGCGTATTGTCGGACCAGTTGAAAAAATAGCTGGCGGAGACATCCATTTTTTTGAACCATTTATCGGAAAAGTTCACGCCAATAGCATGGGTCTGGGTGATCCCGCCGCTCTGGGAAACGGTAAAATCGTTGGAGGGTCCCCATCCTCCGGGGCCGCCGCCGCCGGGACCGCGGCCGCCTCCTCCGCGCTGACCGCCTCCTCCGACAACGCCCAGAAGGTCTTCCGTGGAGAAGTTTTGTTGGTTGATATTATTGCTCATCCCGATGAGGGAGATGCGGCGGTCTTTTTTGAAGATATTCACCTGTCCGCCGGCCTGGTAGAGATCGGGATAGCCATATCCGGCGTAGATCTTCCCAAACTGGCCTGCCTTCATGCTGGGCTTGGTGATGATGTTGATGGTCTTGGAGGTCTCTCCGTCCTGGAAGCCCGTAAACTGAGCCTGGTCGCTTTGCTGGTCGAAGACCTGGATCTTGTCGACCACTTCGGCCGGTAGGCTTCGGAGCGCGGCGGTGGGGTCGTTGCCGAAAAAGGGCTTGCCGTCTACCAGTACTTGCTTGACCTCCTCGCCCTGGGCCTGTATTTTCCCGTTTTGCATGGTGACGGTGGGCATTTTGGTGATCAGGTCTTCGGCGCTGGCGTCGGGAAGGGTTTTGAAGGCATTGGCATTGATCTCTGTGGTATCGCCTTTTTGCTGTGCCGGCAGGGCCTGCTCCGAAATAAGGACTTCCCCGAGGCGGACGGCGTCTTCTTCCATTCGGAGGGCGCCCAGGTCGAGGGATTGGCTCTGTATACTTATTTCGCGTGTAAAGTCAAGAAACCCGAGGAAGCTGATTTTGAGGGTATAGTCCCCGGCCTCTATTTGGTCGAAGCGGAATTTTCCGTCGAGGCCGGACACTTCGGCGCGGGGCTTGCCCGTATCCCGGTCGGCCAGTTGAATATGCGCGCCCGGCAAGGGTTCGCCGCCTTTTGCATCGGTTACGGTACCGCTCAGGGATAAATTTTGTGCATTCAGGGAAAGGGAGAAAAACAAGACAAGTACAGCAAGCAGATTCTTCATGAGGATTTTTTATTTGACGGCGCAAAGGTGCGGTTTTGCCCGGAATAGGGAAAATATATTCAATAAACAAGGGGGTTTTGTCTATGAATAGGTTTTGGTTTCATTGAGGAACCCGCCTCTTTCATTGAAAAAACTTGCCCCTTAGTGCTCTTTTCCCCAGCTTTGCGGCATGGTTATAACCGGCAAACGGAGCACATGGTTGCAGGTCCTGTTTTGGGGACTATTGTGGATGGTCATTCCCTTCCTGATTTCGAACGGGTGGGAGAACTGGCAGCGGTTTTTGTCGAGGGGCCTGGTATTGGCGGTGGGATTGAGTCTGCTGGTTTTTGCCAACCTGGAATGGCTGGTTCCAAAGCTGTATTTCCGGAAAAAAATTGGATGGTATGTGGTGGCAGGACTGGGGCTGGTAGTAGCCGTGGTAGCTTTGGTGTACTGGGATCATGCGCCCTGGCAGGACTGGCTTCAAATCAGCGACAAGCCCCGGTCGAAAGGGGATCACCCCAATAAGGCCTACGACGGGCTGAGATGGATAGGCCGTTCGGTGCCGTTTATCACCTCCTTTATCGGCAGCTCCCTGATCGTGATCGGCGCCTACGCCAACCGGAAAGAAAAGGAGATGATCCAGTTGCAAAAAGAAAAGTTCGAGACGGAACTAAAATTCCTCAAATCGCAGATCAATCCCCATTTCCTGTTCAATACCCTCAATAACATTTACACCCTCACCGTTCTTCGCGCCGAGTCCGCCCCCGAGCACCTGCTGCGGCTTTCGGAGATCCTCCGTTATATGCTGTACGACTGCATGGCCGACCGCGTGCCGCTCCGAAAGGAGATCGACTATATCCGGAACTATATCAGCCTCAAGATGTTGAAGGACAGCAAGGGGATGAATGTGTCGGTTGAGCTCGACGATTCCCGCCCCGAAATGCCTGTGGCGCCCATGGTTTTTATTCCTTTTATCGAAAACGCCTTCAAGCACAGCCACGTGGAGAACCTCCAAAAAGGCTGGATCCGCATCCGGCTGGTGACGGGCCAGGAGGATATCCGCTTCGAAGTGGAAAACAGCTTGCCCGGCAAGGGTTTTACCAAAGACCAAACCGGCGGCATCGGACTGGAAAATGTCAAAAGGCAGCTGGAACTCATCTACCCCGACCGGCACGAGCTGTCGCTGGAGGTGGCGGAAGACCGGTTTTCGGTGGTTTTGAAAATACAATTGTCATGAGCTCGATCCGATGCCTGATCGTCGACGATGAAGAACTGGCGCGCTCGCTTCTGGAGGCTTATATCGGTCGTTTGCCCTATCTGGACCTGGCCGGTTCCTGCAAAGACCCGGTGGAGGCCCTGCACCTGCTCCACGAGCAGCCCGTCGATTTGATCTTCCTCGACATTCAGATGCCGGAGATGACGGGGATCGAGTTCCTCCGCTCGCTGGCCCGCAGACCCCGGGTCATTTTTACCACCGCCTACTCCGAATACGCACTGGACGGCTACGACCTGGATGTCGTCGATTACCTGCTCAAGCCCTTTTCCTTCGAACGCTTTCTCCAGGCGGTAGACAAGGCCGCCGAGCGCCTTCGATCAAAAAACTCCGGGGATAGAGATTTCCTCCTCGTCAAATCCGAACACAAGATTCACAGGGTCCCTTTCGGGGATATCCTGTTTATTCAAAGTATGAGGGAATATGTCGCATACCATACCCCCGAAGGCCGGATACTATCCCTGGGTTCCTTGAAAAGTCTGGAAGAAACCCTGCCCGGCGCATTGTTTCTGCGGGTTCACAAGTCCTTTATCGTCGCCAAATCGCGGGTCAGCTCCCTCGATGGCCAAACAATCCGGATCGGGAAGGAGCAAATACCCGTCGGAGCGAGTTATAGGGAAGGAGTTATGAAGCAGCTGTTTGTTTAAAGTTTAGAAGGTTTAGCGGGTTTAGAGGGTTTAGTTTTTCCCGTCTAAACCTTCTAAACTCTCTAAACCCTCTAAACTATTAAAACACGGAGTGTTCCAATGAAAATACTGATGGTCTGCCTGGGCAACATTTGCCGTTCCCCATTGGCGGAAGGGATCATGAAGGAAAAGGTCAGGCGCCGGAACCTCGGTTGGGAGGTCGATTCGGCGGGAACGGGCTATTGGCATACCGGAGAGGGGCCCGATCCGCGTTCGGTGGCTATCGCGCAGAGAAAGGGGATCGATATCCGGAGCCAGCGCGCGCGGCAGATCAGGCCGAAAGACCTGGAGGAGTTCGATCTGATCTTTGCGATGGATACGCAAAACTTCCGGGACATCCGCTTGCTTGCCGCGGGTGCGGAACAAGAGCAAAAAATCCACCTGATCCTCGATCTGGTGCATCCCGGCGAAGCCCGGAGCGTGCCCGACCCATATTACGACGACGATGGCTTTGAAGGAGTTTTCCGAATGCTTGAGGAGGCCTGCGAGCAGATCGCGACCCGCTGGGGGGAGAACCGCGAAGCGTAAGATTGTCTTGAGCTTGCCAAATTATTGTTAGAAGTCTTTCGAACTTTCAATTTTTTCTTACCTTGGTAGGGAAAAATGCAGATAGTCCTGTCGGCTTTGGCGGACCGGCTAAAATGCAACCAAAAAACTAAACATTATGGAGAACTCCTCGTCGGGAAAGGGCAAACTCGATTGGAGAGAACGTTTCCAGGGCGAGCGCGACTGGAACGAGGTCTATCGGCGGATTTCCTGGTGGGATACCGAAAGCGTGGGCAAGGCAACCGTGATGGTTGTAGGCGCCGGGGCTTTGGGGAACGAGGTGCTCAAAAACCTCGCCCTGCTCAATGTGGGAAAGATCCTCATCGTCGATTTCGACCACATCGAATATTCCAACCTGTCCCGGTCCGTGCTGTTCCGGGAGGACGACGTCCAGCTCAAACAACCCAAGTCCTTTATTGCAGCGCAGCGCATCCGCGAGATGAACCCGCACGTCAAGGTCATGTCGATCAACGGGGATATTTTGCTGGATGTGGGCCTCGGCATTTTCCGGCGCATGGATGTGATCATAGGCTGCCTGGACAACCGGGTGGCCCGGCTTTACCTCAACCGCCACTGCTTCAAGCTCAGCAAGACCTGGATAGACGGGGCCCTGGAGAATATGCACGGGCAGATGGCCGTCTACAGGCGGGATGTGTCCTGCTATGAGTGCCAGCTTTCCGACATCGAGAACCAGTTTATCCGCCAGCGCCTCAGCTGTCCGGACGTGGCCATGCGCAACTCCAACGTCGGCCGGATTCCCACCACCCCCATTTCCGCCTCCGTGATCGGCGCCCTGCAGGCGCAGGAAGCCCTGAAGGTCATTTTCAAGAATGAAAAACAGACCATGCTGGGCAAGCGCTTTGAATTCGAGGGAATGAATAACGATTTTATCCTCTACGAGTCCGCGCACCTGAAAGAGGACTGCCTCAGCCACAGCCTCATCGACGAGGTGATCGAGGCGCCCGATCTGACCTGCAAAAAGACGGTCAGCGAACTGTTGCTTTGGCTGGAAAAGCGTTTTCCGGGCCAGCACCCGAAGGTTTACCTCGACTACGAGGTCATTTTAAGCGTAGTGGGCAAGGAAAGCCAGGTGGAAAAAGAGCTGATCATCCCGCAGCCGCATTTCTCCGAAACCAGGGCGAAGCCCTACCAAACGGCGCCGGGCGAAGATCTCATCATTACCGACAGCGTCCGATACCTCGACGGGAAATTTCCCGCCCAGGATATGACCCTTAAGGAGCTGGGCATTTCCGAGCTCCATATTCTCACGATTGAAACAGATGAAGGCTTCGAATTTGTGGAACTCACAGGCGATTTGCCTCATCTTGTTTTTAGTTAAAAAGCCTTTCAAAGGAGTTCCCCCGCCGCAGGCGGGGATATACAAATCCTATTCTTCTAACACAAAAAATATTACTTATGTCTGATGTGGTAAATATCGTAATTCGGGTCATGCCGGCCGGTGACGAGTTGGATGTGGAACTCCCTGTTTTTGCGACAGGAAAAGAGATCATCGAGGAACTGCTTTCCCAGAAAATCGCCCCCCGGAACGACCCCGACGGCAATCCCTACGTGTATAAACTGGTCTCGAAACGGAGCAACCAGGAGATCAAGGAGGATAAAACCTTGCAAGCGCTCGACATCAAGGAGGGGGAGACCATCTATTTCGTTCCCAAACTGGTGGCCGGTTGATTCACATTAATTCGCAAATAAAATGGACCCCAATACAAAAATAATTCACTACGACCGGAATCACCGCCTGTTTCAGCAGCGGCGCGAGCTCCTTCGCTGGGCCAAGGAGCACGAATCGCTCTCCGAGCTGAAAAGCAAAGTCATCACCTGGGAGGTGAAGGAAACGGCGACGATCCTTCAAATCCCGGTTGTATATCACGTGCATTACCATATCAGGAGCATCGTCGGGATCGACGAAAACGAGAACCCGATTTACGGCAACCACCACATCTGCGAGATCAGCATCCCGCCTACCTATCCGCTTCAGCCCTGCAAGATTTACTTTATCACCGATGTCTGGCACCCCAACGTCAAAGCCGACGGTAAATTCAAGGGAAAAATCTGCGGCAACACCACCAATTTCGGGCGCAGCTATGACCTGTTCCAACTGGTGCTGCGCATCGGAGAGATCCTCCAGTACAAAAATTACCATGCCGAACATACCCCTCCTTTCCCGGAAGACGCCCGGGTGGGCAAGTGGGTCACCGAATTCGCCGAACCCAAGGGAATTGTGAACCAGAATAAGGGGATTTACGTAGATGAAACGAATTTATTGATGACGGCCCAGGAAATCGAACAGGAAGAGGCGGCGGCAAAAGGAAAGGAAAATACGCCTTCCCCCGAGCCTGCGGACGAATCCAAAAAAGCGGGATCCATAGGTATCGTCATCAAGAGCCAGCGGCAAAATCCGAATCCAAACCAGCCTCCTCCGGGTATTTCGTTCAAGAAGAAAGAAGACGAATAACAGGAAACGGTAAAAAAACTAACCTATGTCCGGTATTATACAACGTCCGGTTCATTTTCGCAAGGCCCTGCTATGGGCGCTCCTTTTGGGACTTTGCCTGCCCCTGACCGGCCAGATCAACATCACCCGGTATGATTATCTCAATAAGAAAGGAAAAAAGGAAACCAATCAGGATAAAGACTTTCCCATTTTTCTGGCAGTTACCGATATAAACGGCAACAATGGCCAAACCTTCCAGAAATCAAAGGGCAATGTGTTTGATTTCGGAGGCTCGGAAAAGGGCCTGGTCGATATCACGATCAACTTTCCTCAAAGCGACGATTACCAGCTGATCCTTCGGAAAAAATGCCTCAGATCTTCTGATAACCTGAGCCTTTCCGGGCCTTACAGCCTGAAAGGAAAAGACAATGAATTCTCCGCGGAGCAGAAAATTCAGTACCACGCCCTCAAAAACGGAGAATTCGAGATCAAGGTCAACTACTACATCTTGCATAAAGACCTCGATCCCCTGCTGTTTACCTGCGAGGACGCCCCAACTCCATCACCTTTACAGGAGAGATCAAAGGCATTGCCACCAAAGAGGAGGCTGTGGTGGAAGAAGTCAAAGCGCCGCCTGTGGTATGCGCGGATGTAATCGCGAATAACAGGGACAATTGCGAGCGTCTGACGGAAATGATCCGCACCAACTCCGCTTGTTCTTTTGAGGCGGTACAGGCCTTAAGAACCCATAAGGAAGGGCTCTACAAACAGTGCTTTGACGGAAAGTCGGCCGTGGCATGCGAAGCCTTTTTAGCCTGCGATTCAAAAGACTCCAGGGTCGGCGCCGTGACCAACCGGCTTAAAGAGCTCGCTGCTTCCGGCGACCCGGAAGAGGAATCGCCCGACAGGAACCAATGGAAGTCTATTGAAAAAAGCGCCGACTACAAGAATTTCCTCGACTTTTATTACCAGAATCCCAAGAGCGCCTACCGAGCCAGGGCCCTGGACTCGCTTTCCAAATACTACCCTTGGTCCTTTAGCCTCGTCGAAAAGCAAGGGGATCGCCGGATCTACCGGATCGACAGCGTCAAATTTGTGAAAAGCCTGCGCTGGAAGGACGTTTCGACCCTTCCCGGCCTGGGGATCGACGCTTCCAACCTCCTCCTCGACGGGACCGTAGCGGTATCCGCCCGGGAACTGGGCGATTACAAGTTATATTTTCAAGACGGATACGGCAGAAGGGATTCCATCGCGTTCAGCACCCAGTTGAAGGGAATTCTCAAGCAGGACGACAAAAAATACACCGTTCATTTCGAGGGCGGAACCCCGCCATACCAGATCGAACTGGTGGATATCGGGCAAAACAAAACGGTCAAGACCTACCCCTCCGTTCAGACGGATTCCTTTGTCATTTCGGAAGCGGACATCAAATCGCTGGACCTTCCCCACCTGAAAGTATGGATCCAGGATGCTGCCAGTATCCGGGTTTCGGCGGAAGGGGATATCCTGTCCAAAAGCCCGCTGGATTTTCAACGGATCGCCGCTTTCGCCCTGATCGTTTTGCTCACTCTTCTCGTGGTCTATTTGCTGGTCATCTTTGTCCGCCGCCGCCGGCGCAAAGCAGTACAATTCCAGGAAGCCTAATTAACAAACGTTGAACCACATGCCCCTAAAAATATCGCAATCCACTCTATACGCGTGCTGTTTTCAGTTGCTGGCCATCGTGGGCTACGGGCAAAAACAGCAGGTCGATTTTCAGTTCCCGGATGGGGTGACCGGTTATTTTACCGTGAGCCTCCAAGACGATGGAGGAACTGAATACATCCTCCAAAATCAGATCGACCTGTCAAAAGCTCCATCTAAAACGCTTTCCCTGAAGATTCAGGTTTTTTTTAACAGCGGTTCGCAGGGTTACGCTTTTTTAGTGAAAAAAAGCGGGGTTTCCGCCAACGGCAAGGTTTTGAAAAACCTCGAGGATACCGACCGCTGGAAGCGGCTCAACCAGGCCCCCATTTCCATCAAGTTCCTGGCCGTGGGGGAGGGGTCGACCAATATCAGCTTCGATTATTATTACGAAAAAGATGGAAGCGACGCCAAGGTGAGCAGTTTTTCCTCGAAAACCTTCACTATTGCCGGTTTGAGCGGTGGTACGATCGTCGCGCCTCCCAAGCCTGCTCCGAATAACAATCAGACGACCAACCCCGCTCCGGCTCCCAAGCCGAAACCCGTCCCCGGTATTCCCGAAGACGAGCAAGCCTTCAAAAACTGCGGCCCCGACGACCTGAAATGCTTCGAGCAATTTATCCGGAAGTATCCGGATTCCCAATACGCTCCGCAAGCCAAAAAGCAGATCCCGCGCCTGTCGCCCCTCCAATACGAAGTAAAAGAAGCGGATAGCAACCGCGTCCGGATCACCCTGCTCAATGCCGTTTCCCCTCAGATCGATACGATCATGGGGGTGTATTCCTACCTGGATGAAAGCGGCCTGGGCAGCAACGGCAGCTTCGACATCAAGCCCGAGCCCGGCGAAGTGGTGGAGGTTCGGATCGTGGACCCTGGAAAGCCGAGAAGCGCCGGGAGTTTGACTATCAACCTCCAAAACCTCCTGACCGCATCCCTGGTGAAGGACGAAGCGCTTTTTAAATTCTTCTTCGGCGGCGTCGATCCCCCCTTCCTCATCTACCTCAAGCAAGACGGCGTGCTGCGCCATAAGCTGGAAGTCCGGGCTGCCACCTACGAAATCACTTACGAGGACCTTCAAAAAGAACTGGATGAATTCGGCGGCGGCTTCGGCACCTTCGACGTGGAAGCCTACAGCGACAAGGCGGGGAACATCGTCCGTTTCCCCGAGCAGATAAGCGTCGAACCGCTGGAAAAAATCAACCCCCTCTACTATCTAGCCCTTTTGATCCCCGTCATCCTGATCATCGGCGTCGTTCAATTAATCCAAAACCGCAAGCGTAGGAAATTCGAAGCATTGAAGGAAAAACGAAAAGCAGAAGCAGAGATGGAACCTGAAGGAGAAAAGGCGATGCCGGACAACCGGGATCCGATCGAGGAAAAACCTGCCCCTGCGGCCCCTACCCAGGAGACTCCCCCTGTGACGAGCACAGGGACCTCTTTCAACATGAATATCCGCTCGGTCCGCACAGGAGGCGCCTCGGGCTCCACGGTCAACCTCAGCCACGACGATTTCGAGGCCATGCTCAAGGAAGAGGCTTGCACCCCGATGCCGATGGACACCCATTGGATGGACTCGGCCGTCACCCAGGTGCACCTCAGCCGCAAGGCTATTTTCGACCTGGACCGCTTTCTCCGGGCCCAGAATATTCAGGAAATCAAAGAAAAAGAAGGCACCATTCCCGAAATAGGGGGCTTCCTCCTCGGGAAATACTTCCTGCACGACGACCAGAAAACCTACGACGTAGCCATCCTGCACTTCGTGCCGGTGCATCCCGAAGACCACGACGTCTACCGCCTCGAATTCAGCGTCGAAAGCCTGGCCACCAAATTGGGGGATGTGCAGGACGAATTTCCGCAATACGCGCTTGGTAGGTTGGTTTCACACCCACCCGGGGCACGGCTTGTTCCTGTCCAAACCCGATATGACCATCCAGGAAGGGTTCTTCAACAAGCCCTTCCAGTTTGCCATGGAGATCGACAGCCTTACAGAGAATCTGGACACGGCCTTCTTCACCAGGGATCTGGACGGGAGGGTATTTAATTCGGAACACCGCAAACCCGGCGCCAAGTGGTTTGCATGGACGGAAATCGAAAAATCGACGCGAAAGCGCAGGTCTTGAACTTCTTTAGAAAACTATTTTATAGCGACCACATGTACCAAGGAATATCCCCTAAGGTTTACAAATTCGGAGCGGGTTTCTTTTTAATTGGAACCCTCACCCTTTTCTTCTCCGCCCAGAGGCTGGCGGCCCAGGACTACACTTTCGAATCGGCAGGGGTGGTGTTTTCCGACTCGACCCAAACATTCGACGTGTTTTTCAAGGTGCTCGACAACGGTATCCCCATCAAGCTGAAAAGCAAGGATATCAAAGCCTTTGAGATCATCGACCAGGAAAACGAGATGACCAACTATCCTCCCCTGTACCGCGACTCCTTCGTGACGGATTCGGGCGTGAAGGATACCATCTCGGCGTTGATCCTGGCCGACCTCGGTTCCCTTGACGAGGCCGGGGCGCAGCAGGCTCGCCAATTGGCAGAGCAAGCCTACCAGCTTTTCTCCGGTCAGGCCAATACCCAGGTCTGGTTCTCGACCTTCGGCTCGGAAGTGGGTCCCGCTCAATTGATGACCAGCGAATCGAAGGATTCCCTGCTGGCGAAGATCCAGACGGGCGATCGCTCCTCCGACCTCTACAGGTCGGTGTTTCAGCATGTTCGGGATATGAAGAAAACGGGCGGAAAAAAAGTGCTGATCCTGCTCTCCGGGGGTGTTAATTCCTATCTTTCCAACAGCGAATATTACCAAACGCGGCTTCCTTACGATACCAGCGACGTGTTCAGGCTGGTGTCTTCCCTGGATTATTCCTTCTCCCTGTTCCCCGTTGCCATTGGATCCAAAAAAGACGAGGGGTTTCTGAAGCAACTGGCCGTTCATTCCCCCGCCCCTTCGGATGCCTATAGCGACGCCGCTCTCCCAAAGGGCTTGGAATCTTTTGTCGGAAAAAGTGAAGTGTTGCACAGCAATAACGTCATCCGCCTCTTCCCCGTAGACCGGGTGCAGCGGGGCCGTACCCGGACGCTCAAACTCGTTTGGGGCGTGACGGGAAAGGAAGTGAACGTCTCCTTCAAGGAAGCCGGCAGCCCGAACAACCCACAGCCGCTGGCGCGGACCGGCTCTGCGGTGGCCAACTTCTTCCAGCAGTTGCTCATCGCCATCGGCCTGGTGGGCGGGATGCTGGCCTTGTTCCAGTTTGCGGTGCCGGGCGTCGAGCGCCAGCGCTTCCGCAAAAAATACGTGGTCAAATACAAACAGGAGGGCAACGTCAGCAAGCGCGACCCCCTGACCAACGAACCTTTTCAGGCCGGCGAATCAGTGGTGGTGAAATGCCGCCAGATGTGCTCCGTATCCACCTGGGAGGGGATCGGCGGCCAATGCCCCAACTACCCGGATTGCCTGGACTTCAACGACCCCTGCGATGGGGCCGGGGCGCCGACGGTGGATAAAAATTCTTTTCCATGAAGGGCATTTTCCGGCAGCTCAACTGGCTTTGGTTTGGCTTGCTGGGCGGTTTTATCGGCTGGCTGCTCTTCGCGGTGTTCAAACTGCTCAATTTCACCTGGTATTATAAACTCTACACCAACATCGCCAACCAGATCGGTCTGGCAGAAACCAGCGCGGGCGGAGGCCTGGCGAATTTCGATTCGATGGCCGACGATACCGTATTGGGGATCGCCTTCGGCGCCGGACTGTGCTTTGCACTGGCCTGGGTGGAGGAGCGCGGCCAGCCCCGGCAGCTCTCCTGGGGCCGCATTATGTTGCGAACCGCTTTGGGCACCGTGGTTTCCGCCATGGTCTTTTTGCTGGGCTTCAGCATCCAGTTCGGGGGGCTGGTGGAAAACCCGCTGTTCAGCGGACTGATCACCTGGGCCCTCTTCGGGGTGGCCATCGGGATCGTGTTGTCCGTGGGTTCCAGCATCGCCATCTCCCGCGCCGTATTGGGCGGATTGATCGCGGCCGTGATCGCCTATCTGGCTTATTACGGGCTTTCCTTCCTGACCACCGATTTCGGCCTTGCGCGCCTCATTGGTTTCGTGCTGATGGGGGGTATCCTGGGCGCCATGCTCAACACGGTGATCTCCGCTTTGGAGGACTTTGAACTGGAGTATCTTTCCCCGAGCCAGTATCGCGGCACCAACCCGATCAGCAAGTGGCTCAAAGCAGGCCTGGAGATCACGGTGGGTAAGGAACCCGGCAGCTACGTCTATGTGAAATGGGACGACGAATCCGTCGAGCCCCGGCACGCCAAGCTGAGCTTTTTCAACGGGGTGGTGTATATCGAGCCCCTCGCCGAAACGCTCCGCAAGGGATTTATGCTACCGATGAACAAAAAGACGCCCCTGAAGAACGGGGACATCATACAGTTAGGGCGAGCCAGCATTACCAAGTTCAAGTACGTTGAAAAGAGAAAGACGCAGGAGACCCCTGCGTGAGCAAGATTTCATAAGTCAACCCAAAATTTCGGTGTATGAAGACTTTTATAAGAAATACCGTTTTGTCTTTTTGTCTGTTGTTTTCCCTTGCGCTGCCTTCATTGCAGGCTCAGACTGTGTTTTGGTCGGACGATTTTGAGGCCGCAGGATCACCCAGCAGTGGGGTGAGAACGCCTACCCTGGAGGATGGCGGTGTCAGCGACCCCGCGGGCCAGGATCAGAATACCTATTTTGGAAGATCGGAAGATACCGGAGGTAACACGATGATCATCAATGGGAATACCCTAAACTATACGGATTATACCGGCGAATCGGGCGCTCAGTTTTGGGCAGGAGAAAACCACGACGACATCCCCACTAATGACGCGGTCGAATTGAGTGTCGTTTGGACGGGGATTGCGATAACCGGCCTGAGCAATATGAAGTTTGCAGGATTATTTGGGGCTGACGATAACAATAATTTTGAATCGGACGACCAACTGTACGTGGAATACAGAATAGATGGAGGAACCTGGACTCAGGGACTTCGAATTGAAAGGATATCCGGCGCCAGTAATGATTGGGCGGTAGACACAGACGACGACGGCGACGGCGAGAGCCCTGCTTTGACGGAAGCCATGCAGGAATTAGGGTTTAATATTACCGGATCGGGCAATACCCTCGAATTGCGGATCCGGGTTGCTGTAAGCTCTCCGGACGAAGAATGGGCCGTCGATAATTTCCGCCTGATAGATTGCAGCTCTATCAATGCGAACATCACTTTTACCGAAACCTCCGGTGTGGCAAATAACGACGGCATTACCTGCGCCGGCGCCACGGTTACCCTGAACGCAGGTAACTTTGCATCTTACTCCTGGTCGCCCGGCGGAGCTACAGACCAGATTATTATGGTCAATCCGAACACGACCACCACCTATTCAGTTACCGTTACCAGTGCCGGCGGATGTACGGACACAGATAGTCAGCAAATAACAGTCAATCCCAACCCCTCGGTTAATATTATAGTTGACGAATCTTCGGCTGGTATGAACGACGACGGAATAATTTGCAGCGGAGATCCGGTCAATCTGAGCGTAGGGTCCTTTGATTCTTACAGCTGGTCCCCGGGAGGCTCCAGCATGCAAATGATTAACGTCAACCCGACGAGCACCACCGGCTACAGTGTCACCGTGACCAATGCAAACGGCTGCGAGGGTACGGATTCTCAATCCATTACGGTAAGCGCTCCGTCTGCACAAACACTGACCACTACCGATGGAGGAGGTCCTTTCTGTGCCGACGGAACAGCCCGTACCATGCGCATGAGCGATACGAATACCGGGGTTAACTATCAATTAAAACGCGATGGGATCAATGTAGGAAGTCCCATAGCCGGCACGAACAATGGTGTAAATTTCAGCCCCCAACAAACTTTGGCTGGCTCTTATACCGTGGAAGCCACAGCGGCTTCTTCAGGTTGCAAGGCAGATATGGTCGGCTCGGTCCTCCTGGTAGACCCCGCGGCATCGGTCGACGCCGGTCCCGACGACGAGGTCTGCCGCGGCGGCAGCGTGACGCTGGATGGTACCTTTGCAGGTGGCGGCGATATAGAATGGTCGTCTTCGGATGGAGGAACCTTTAGCCCCAACGACAATACCCTGGACGCTACCTTTACCCCTCCGGCCAACTTCAGCGGTACCATTACCCTCACCCTGATGACGACAGGCGGCTCTGGCCCTTGCCCGGCATCGGAAGACGAAATGGAGCTGACGGTCCACCCGAGACCGACTGTTGTGATAACCGTCGAGGAAAACTCGGCGGGCACGGACGATGATGGGATCATCTGCGAAGGAGCCTCCGCCGTGCTCAATGCCGGAACTTTTGTTTCCTATTCCTGGTCGGAAGGCAACGCCACCACCCAGACCATTAGCGTTTCGCCGGCCCTCAATGATACCTATACCGTCACTGTAACGGATTCGAACGGATGCACCAATTCCGATAACCAGGCCATAACGGTCCGGGTCAGTCCGGAAGTAGAACCTATTGAATCGATCACGATCCCCGACGGTGGCACGGCCACCTTTGAGATATTTGCCTCGCCCGCTCCGCTTTCCATAGACTGGACCGTGGAAGTGGATAATATCGACGAAGCCAATTCCGAATTTGATATTTCAGGGACGAGCGACGAAGTAGAGGGCATGTTTACGGTGGAAAGCGGACGGACCTTTGGAGAAGCCGTTTATACTATCCTGGTCGATAAGTCCGGTTGCACCGTTTCCACTACCGCGGTAGTTCGGGTGTTCCCACCGCAGGAGGGAGTTACGGTAGAGGACGATCCCATTTTTATTCCCGAGTTATTGACGCCAAACGGCGATGGGATCAACGACGAATGGAATATTCTCTTGTCGGGCGACCGCCTGCCCGAGGAGTATTCGGTGATCGTGCGGGATCGCACGGGCTGTGTAGTACACGAGGGTACTTTGGCCGATCGCTTCGACGCCTCCAAATGCCCCAACGGCGTTTTTTACTACATCATCATCGATGAAATGAAATTAGTCACTTACAAAGGCGCTTTCAGCATTATCACCACCAATTGACCATCACCAACAAAACCAATAGGATATGAAAACGCTATACGCAACTACATTCCTGATCATAGGCCTACTGGCCGCTGTCCTTCCGCTGTCCGCGCAGCAGGTGCCGTTGGTGACCGGTTTCGGTTTTCAAACTCAGCTGGCCAATCCGGCGGAAAAAGGAACCCACAACAGCCCCATTACCCTCTGGTATCGCAAGCAATGGGCTTCCTTTGGAGCCGACAGCCCGACGACCTATAACCTCGACGCCGACCTCTCCAGGTTGTTTGGCGAGGAAAGCCGCGTCGGCGTGGGCCTTCGCCTGATGAGCGACCAGGCCCATATCGTCAAGCGCACCAATGTCAATCTGGATTTCGCATACCATCTGATCTCCACCGAATCCTTGCTGCTTTCCGCCGGCGTCACCGCAGGCCTGCTCAACCAGCGGATGGATTTTGGAGACACGCGCGTAAACGAGCCCGCCGATCTGACCCTGTTTCAAGCCGCGGAGAGCAAAATGCGCTTCGACGGAGGACCTTCCATCTTCCTCCGCGTGGGGAGCACGGGCGGCTCGCATTTAAAGGCAGGCGCCTCCCTTCCGCAGTTGTTCACCAGCGACCTGGATTACCTAAGCGGCCGGATATTCGGTCTGCAACCCCACCTGCAGGGCTATGCCTCCTACATGTTGCAGACAGGGTCTGTCGGGATCGAACCCATCGTCTTCGCCCGGACCATGTTCGGCGATTTCGACTGCAAATGCACCAATATCGACCTGCTGCTCCGCGCCCATTTGCTCGACGGCGGACTATGGGTCGGTGGCGGCTACCGCGTCGGCAGCGGCAGCCTGACCGGCGGCCTGGGCGTGAGCCTGCTGGATCAGAAAATTCAGATCAACGCCCTGGTTGAATCCCTGACGGACTTCGGCCTTTCCTACGAAGGAGGCCTCACTTTTGCATTGGGTGAATCGGATACCGGGCCGACGCCATCGACGAAAATGCCCGCAAACGTGCAGCAATCGCTCAGCCGCAATAGCTCGGAATCGGATGCCATCATCCTGGAATCCCGCTATCTCCAGCAAAGCGTTGACCAGAACCTGACTTCCGCCTCCGTGAAATTGAACGAAGCCAAAGGCAAGACCTCCAAGAAACAGATCAAGGAAGATATCATGAGCGTCCGGGATTACCTCAACCGGGCAGGGCAGGACCTGGAACTCTTGCTCGACAAATCGGGCCGCCTCAGCCAGCTCAATACCGAAGCCACCCAGGTTGCCGAAACTTACAGGCAGGCAAAAAATAAGGATATCGTGAACATTCAGCGCGATTACGAAGCGCTCAGCGGCCCTGTGGCCCAGCAGGCGACCAGATTCAAATCGCTCAAGGAGGAGATCGACGCCTTCGTCGCCTCCAAAGGGCTCGACGTGATCGATATCCTCAAGGACGACGCCGATCTGGTGCAGGAATACTTCCAGCAATCGCTCGACAAACTGGCCGTCAAACCCTCCGATACACGGCCCGTGAAGGTCAGCAACCAGGGCGCCTACGTGGATATCGAATACCAGTTCCCGTACAACGAACTGGCCTATAACGTGTCGAAAGAAACCAAGCTCAACGACGTCAAATCCATGGCCGATCACGTGGCCGGAGTGCTGACGGATCTGAGCGCCAAGGGGATCAGCGTGCACTCCGTGACCATCCAGGGCAACCTGCAAAGCGGGATGTCCGACCTCGATTTCGAGTCGGGTGTGAAGTACGCCGGAGAATTCGGCGCCAAACCGAAACTGGAATACTCCTTCCAGGATTCCGCCAATGCAAAGGAAACCGCCAGAACCAAAACCCTGGCCAGCAACAAGGAAATGAACTTTGAAGAACTTTCCGCTCTTCAAATGTACGCCCTGAAAGATAACCTCGATCAACGCAAACTGCTGACCAAGGACCAGGTCAAATACAAACTCTATGGTCCCGTCAGTGCGAACGAATACTTCCTGGAGACCTCTATTTTGATCAGGTTGAAGAAGTAGGATGATTTTTAAAGGAGAATTGCGTCTGCCTGAGGCGGACGCAATTCTTTTTAAGACATGTAGGTATGAAGCGGTTCAAAACTTTCGTATTCCAGGTCCTTGACGAAGAAGACGATGCGGGGCATCCCCTGAACAAGCCCGTTGGGCTGGGGATTATGGCGCTTATCGCGTTGAGCGTAATCGCTGTGATCTTCGAATCGGACCAGTATCTCTCGGATACTTTCCACAGATGGTTCTACGCGTTCGAGGTATTTGCGGTGACTATTTTTACGCTGGAATATCTCGGAAGGGCCTGGACGGCCGACCTGAAATTCAAGGACCTTTCCAGGTGGCAGGCGATCCGAAGATTCGTCTTTTCCCCTCTGGCGCTCATCGACCTGCTGGCAATCGCCCCGTTTTATTTGGAGCTGGCTTTGATGGCATACGGCGCCCAGAAGATTTTGGATACCCGTTTTTTGAGGGTATTGCGCCTCATGAGGCTTCTTCGCCTCTTCAAGCTCAACCGCTATAATCAGTCTCTGAGGCTGATCGTCAAGGTAGTGCGGGATGAAAGGGAGAAAATGGTCGTCACCCTCTTTATGGTGGGGATTTTACTCGTCCTGTCTTCGGCCCTGATGTTCACCGCCGAACACGATGTGCAGCCCGATAAATTTCCGAACATCTATACCTCGCTTTGGTGGTCCATCGCCACCATTACGACCGTGGGGTACGGGGATGTTTACCCCATCACTCCCGGCGGGAAGATCCTCGCCGGAATGATCGCCCTGTTGGGAATAGGTCTGGTTGCGCTTCCCACCGGTATCCTGGCATCGTCCTTTGTCAATTACCTGAAGGACCCCGGCTCGCAGAAGGAGCAGGAGGAGAAGAAAGAGGAGGAAAAGCCCCCGCTGGATTTTTGTCCTTACTGCGGGAAAAAACTGCCGCATTAATATCCTCTTACATCCTTTTCTTTAGCTGTATCAAAGCCCTTTCCGCGTCGTTGCGGTCGACTCCCAGGCTGTCGGCCAGGCTGAACAGTTCTTCCCGCGAGGTATCGGCGGCAATGGAGGATTCGAGCAAATACAGGCGGGCCTTGCGGATGATCTCCTCCGTTTTCTGGCCGCTGAAGCCGAACATCCCCGCGTATTCCATGAGGATGCTTCTTTCGCTGGGATTGACATCCAGATCGACCAGGGACATGACCCAGGCCAGCAGGTAGATCGTTTCGCGGACGCCCGGATTCAGTTCTTCGCATTCGACGGGGGAAACGGGTTCCATGGCCATCAACTCGTTGATCGAGCCAAACTCGGCGCCGACGACCGATTCGAGGAATTCCTGCTCGGCGCTTTCGATCTCCCCATCGGCAGAGGCCAATTCCACGAGGATACGCGCCAGTACTTCCCGGTCGAAACGGGTGGAGAGGGGCGATTTACCGATTTGTTCTTCTACGGCGCTCACCGGCGCCGGCGCCGGCGCCGTTTTTCGACCGTTCTGGCTGCCGCTATCGGAGCCTGGGTCCAGGCCCCCTGGGTTTCGTCGAAGTAAAAGCGGTGGGCTACTTTCCTGAAGGCCTCCACGACGGCTTCCTCTTTATCATCTCCGCTGTACTGAAGTTTGTCCTGCATGGGCCGGGAGGCGCTCCGCACCGTGCTGGAGCCCAGGCGCCCGAGCATACCGCCGCCCAGGGTGCGGCGAACCAGCCGGGAAGCCTCGCGGCGCAACATATTGGAGCCCATCCGGGTGATGTTACGGGTGAGGTCGCTTTGGAGAGAATTGGAGCGTTTCACCCGGGCGGAGGATTCGACGATCTCGCCGCTGCCGGGTATTTCAAAAGCGCAAAGCAGCTCCGAGCCATCCAATTCAGATTCTACGAGCAAGGGTTCTATGAGGTCATAATTGAACTTCATGGTATTGGGATTTGGTTTCTTTTAGGTTTTCTTTTTGATGACGATCTTGGGCCGTTCTGCCGGCGGCGGAGGGCTAGGAGGGGCTTCCTCTCTTGGGGGCGGAGCTTCGTACCGGGGCGGCGGGGCGTACTCCTGTTCCGGTTCGGGCTCCGGTTCGGGTTCTGCCATGCGCGGAGGAGGAGGGGGCGGTGGAGGCGCCTGTCCGTCCATTTCCTGGCAGATATTGAGGAATTCCATGGCCAGGTTGAATTTCTTGTGGTATTGCTCGGCCCAGCCTTGTTCGAACTTGTTAGCCTTTTTCCACTCCAGGGTTTCTTTGAGGGTCGGGCCTTTCAGGAGGGCCTCCTGGTCGTCTTCGAGGAAATAGCGTTCGGCCCGTTTGGCGATATTGGTATAGACGAGGGCGTTTTGTTGTTCTTCGTCCATCCAGTCGCGTAGCCGCTGCCATTCCTCGAGGATGGAGGGTTCTCCGAGCTGGATGGGGTCGTTGTCGCGGATCTGTGCCGGGAAGATGAGGCTGCCCTGCTGCACGAAGGCCTGCATGACCTGACGGAGGGTGGCGGCTTCCGAGTCGAGGATGTCCTGCAATTCCAGCAGGGTCCTGGGCCGAAGGGTTTCGGGAGGGGTGTCTTTTGTTTTGAGGGTAAGCGCCTGGAAGATGCGCTTACAAAGCGGCCGGTTTTCGGAGGAGAGGCCGACATACACTTTATCGGCGATCTGGGAAGGACTCAGGGAGGGCGGAGGCGGGGGAGGAGTGTCCTCCTGTTCTTCCATTCTTGGGGAATCCTCTTCCATCGCCAGGTTGTCGAGCAGGGATTGGACCTTGGAGGGCTTTTTTTCGGGTGGGGCGGATGCAGGGGCATCTTCCATGGAAAGGGTTTCGGCATCGGGATCGCCTTCGTCCGCCATCCGTGCTTTGGCTACGATGTTGCCGCGGGCGCCGACCGCCTTGAGGTAATGGCTTTTTTTGATGACCTCCTGGCCTTGTTCGTTTTTCCACTCCCACCAGGTTTTCCAAAGGGATTCCTGCAGTTTCACCAATTGGTCGGGCTCTGTGGCCAGTTTTTCGACCAGGAGTTTGAGCAGGGCGTCCTCCATTTTCACCCCTGCTTGTTCGAGGGGATTTTTGATGGCGATTTCCAGTTCCGACTGGTTGAGCGGATGGAGGTGGAAAGAGGATTGTTGGAGGGCCTCCACCAATTCGGGCAAATGTGAAATTTGCGGCAGGGAAGTAGTGGACAGGGAGAAGACGACATACACGGCAACCTGCGGGTTTTTGGCTGCGCGGATGAGCAGGTTGGTGAAATGATTGATCGTTGGGTTTGACAAGGCGCTGTCGAAGGGGTCGACGATGATCAGTAGGTTGAAAAACTGCACGAATTCGGAGGACCGGTAGAGGTCGACCAATCCGTTTACATTGGCGCTCAATTTTTTATGAATCTCCTCCAGAAAATCGGGGGTGAGGCGTTGATTGTTGAGGATGCCCGGCTGGGCCAGGGCTTCGGCGAGGGTTTTGATGGGGTCCTTGTCGGGCTGAATAGTCAGGACTTTCCATTGGGAGCCCGCCTTGCCGGGGAAGCCTTTCTCCTTCAATTCGGGCACCAGCCCGCAGCGAAGCAGGGAGGTCTTTCCCATTTTCGGGGGGGAGAGCAGGATGGCGAGCCTGTTGTGACGCAATCGGCCTTTGAGTTGCCAAATTTCCTGGTCGCGTCCGAAAAAAAGCCGCTTTTCGGATTCTTTAAAGGATCGCAAACCAGGGAATGGGATGTTACTCATGGTCTGGAGTTAAGCTGGATTTATTTCCCCTGTAAAATAAGGTTTTTATTTATTGGGTGTTCCCCAAATTTTCCATATTTTGCATGAATTGGCAAAACCCGTGCTTTTATGTCAAAACCCGCAGCGCGCTTAACGGATATGCATACCTGCCCGATGCAGACCCCCGGCACCCCGCCCATTCCGCATGTAGGCGGACCGGTAGTTGGCCCTGGCTCGCCCACCGTGCTGATCGGAAATATGCCGGCAGCGGTCATGGGTGATATGTGCGTATGCGTCGGACCCCCGGATTCGATCATTCTCGGCTCCGCGACTGTATTGATAGGCGGTAAACCCGCCGCCCGGATGGGCGATTCGACTTCCCACGGCGGCACCATTGTAGCAGGATTTCCCACCGTTTTAATTGGCGGTTAAAAACCAAATAGTATGGACAATTACATGGATTTGGAAAAAAGGCCTTCGCAACTGCGGCCTTCCTCCGAAAAGGAATCTAAAGCCCCCGTTTCCTCTTCTATCGATCCCCCTGCCTTGCAGTTGAAGGTATCGCAATTCGAAGGCTTGCCGGAAGAGGAAGAATTGCAGATGAAAAAGGTCGCCCAATTCGAAGGGGTTCCCGAAGAAGAAGAATTGCAGATGAAAAAGGAAGGCAGCGCCATCCAGCGCCAGGAAGAAGGCGGAAGCGGCGCCTCGGGGCCATCCTCCCTGCCCGAATCCCTTCGCAATTCAGCCTCCGAACATTTCGGCAGCGATTTTTCCGACGTCCAGGTGCATACTGATTCACAGAAGGCAGGCGATCTCGGCGCCCTTGCCTACACGCAGGGCAAGGATATCCATTTTGCACCCAATACTTACGACCCCGCTTCTTCCACCGGCAAATCACTGATCGGCCACGAATTGACCCACGTGGTGCAACAATCCGAAGGCCGGGTGCAAGCCACGGGCGAGATCGATGGAATGCCCCTAAACGACGACCATTCCCTGGAGCGGGAGGCCGATGATATGGGAAGCCGCTTTGCCAAGTAAGGCCTCAAGACCTAAAAATTGACCATGAACCATTATTTCTCTCCCCGGATCATCCGTTTGCTCGCCTTTTGTTGCGCTTTTTCCGCTGCCTCTGCGCTTACCGGTCAGATCGACCTCGACAAGAAAATCGAAGAATACCTGAAAAAAGGCGAACGAAAAGTAGAACAGCGGGTCGATCGGGAAGTGGATAAAAAGATCAACGAGGGGGTCGACGAGGTTTTTGAAAAAAAGCCCAAAAAAGAAAAGAAAAAGAAGAAAAGTAAAAAAGGCGAGGAAACGGCAGGACAGGTAGAAACACCCGCGGCCCCTCCGCCGCCGAAGTACTATAAACTCGAAGAGACGACGGATATTACCCGCAATGATTTTATCGGAAGCTTTGTCATGAAAGTGGAAGTGAGCCGCGACGGGTCCTCCACCCCGGCTGTCTCCGAAACCCGAACCCTGCATTTCGCAGAAAAGGCAACGGCCGTGCAAATCACCTCCTCCGCCGGAGAGCCCGCCACCGTCATCTACGATCTGGAGAAAAACACCATGACCACCGTCAAACAGGGCGCCGGAGGCAAAGTGGCCATCATCCTGAAAAAGCCCGTTTCCAAACGGATCGCCCTCACCTCCGAGAATATAAAGACCACCGCCCTTAGTTCTACCAAGCTGATCGAAGGGCAGCAATGCGCCAAATTCCTGGTGGAAACCCCCGATGATTTTATCACGATCTGGGTGGCCTCGGGCCTGGAATACAACTACGACCTGCTCATGCGTTCTTCCAACACGCAGCAATCATCCATACAAAACCTGCTCAAGGTTTCCTCCAACTACGGCATCCTGGGCCTCCCCATGGAAATGGTGATCGAATCCAAAATCAATAACGAGATCGTCCAGATGAACCTGTCGGCCCTCAAAATAGGCGTGGTCGACGCCGCCGTATTCGATATTACGGGAGCGGATGTGACGGATATGACGGAATATTGATTATTTAGTTTAGGTAGTTTAGAAGGTTTAGAAAGTTTAGAAATGACTAAACCCTCTAAACTTTTCTAAACCCTCTAAACACAAACTCCCTCAAAGAGCTTTTCTAAAAACTGATAGTGTTTAATTCCGTCATAAGCGAGTCGCGGTGGGCGATGAAATGTTGCAGGGTTTCCTTGGGAAAGCGTACGGGTAAGGCGATATCTTCTTTGAGGTGGTCCACCTGATTGCCGTTTTTCCAGAAGCGAAAACAGACGTGCGGACCGGTAGCTTTTCCAGTCTGGCCTACATAGCCGATCAATTCCCCTTGTTTTACCTTTTTTCCAGGCGTCACGCCGGGTGCAAATTTCTGCATGTGCAGGTATTGGGTCTGGTAGGTATTGTCGTGCCGGACCTTGACAAAATTCCCGTTTCCGGTGGTGAAACTGGCGGCCTCCACCGTGCCGTCCGCCACGGAGTGGATCTCGGTGCCTTCTTCCGCCGCGTAATCCGTTCCGAAGTGGGGTTTGACGACATCGTCCACGGGGTGGAGCCGCTCGAGGTTGAAGTGGGAGGTGATGCGGCCGTATTTGAGGGGCGATTTGAGGAAGGAGGTTTTCATCGGCTTGCCGTGGTCGCTGAAGTAGGCGGGCTGGCCGTTTTCGTCGAATAGAAAAGCGTAATATTCCCGGTCGTTGGTGGAGAAGTAGATGGCCTTCAATTGGCCGATCTCGACGGTCTTTTTGTCTGCCAGCTTTTCGTCGTAGATCATTTTGAATTTATCCCCCGTTTTGAGGTGATAAAAATCGACCGACCAGGCCAGGGCGCTTTCCATTTTTTCCAAAATATCGGGGTGGATGCCGCTTTCGTAAATGGCATCGAAGAGGTTGGTCTTGATGATCCCGGAAACCCGCTTGGTCCTTTCCTCCACTTCCTTTTCCACCAGCTGAAAACCTACCTGGGGGTATATCTGGAACACGCCGTAGCGGTAGGCGTCTATTTCGTACACGAAAAAGTCGATGCCGCGCTCATTTTTCTTGTTGCGGAACAGGAGGTATTCCTGTCCGGCCTTGAGCTGGATAATGCTTTGCTGGGAGGCGATTTCATTGATCTGGCGGATCTTCTCCGCCGGGAGCCTGAATTTTTCGAGGAAAACCGGAATGGTTTGGTCCTGGCTGATCACTCCTTTATCGACCAGATTGTATTCGTTCAAAAAACGCAGGATGGAGGAGCCGCCTCCTGGTTCGGCATCCGCGCTCAGAGCGGGCAGGGCTTCCAGGGCAGGGGAGGGTTTTAGGAAAAACACGAGGCCCAAAACGAGGAGGACAAGCGTTGGGACGCCGAATATCAACCAGCGCCGGAGGTTTCGAATCCGCCGCTCGCTCTCGGTCAATTGCGATAAGAGTTTGTCGTAGCCCGTATTTTTGGACTTGATCCGGAACAGCGGCCGGCGGTTGTCGTCGTTTGCAGGAGGAGCGGTCTCCTGCGGCGGGACAAAGGCGGGTTCGTCCATCCCCGTCAGTGGATTTCGCGGCTTTATCTTGATCTTCCCGTTGTTTTCCATATAGAAGAGCGATTAGGTCCTAGATCGTTTTTCCTTCTTTTTTCAGTTCTTTCCGGATGCCGTAAATGATGTCTTTTTCATTTACTTCGGGCGGATCTTTTTCGATGGCGATCAGCGCGCATTGGCGCAGCACGTTGATGATGGCCCCTCCGGTAAGCTCGTATTTTTCTGCTATCTTCTCCAGATTAACATTTGCGTTTAGGGGAATGTTCGAGAAGGCGCTGGCCCACAGCTTGAGTCGCTGCTCCGGCCGCGGCATGGGAAAATAGATGATGGATTGGAACCTCCGGGCAAAGGCTTCGTCGATATTCGTCTTGAGGTTGGAGGCCAGGATGACCACCCCGGTATAGTCCTCGATCCGCTGCAGCAGGTAGGCTACTTCCTGGTTCGCGTAGCGGTCCTTGGCGTCGGAGGTGCTGGTGCGTTTGCCGAAAAGAGCGTCGGCCTCGTCGAAGAAGAGGATCCAGTTTTTGTTTTCGGCGATATCGAAAATATTGGCCAGGTTTTTCTCCGTCTCTCCGATGTATTTCGAGACCACTTTGGAGAGGTCGACGCGAAACACATCCAGGCCGGTGGTCTTGCCCAGGAGCGCGGCGGTAAGGGTCTTCCCCGTTCCAGGCGGGCCGTAGAACAGGCTTTTGTAGCCGGCCTTGATCACCTTTCTCAAATTCCAGGAATCCATCAGCAACTGGTTGTACCGGATCCAGTTGAGAATGTCGCGAAGCTCTTCCACGATGACCTCGTCGAGGATGAGGTCTTCCCAATCCATATTGGTTTGGATCCGCATGGCGGGGAACTCGGAGCTGAAGGGCGGAGTGTATTGTTTCCCGGTCGTGAAAAAGAACAGGTATTCCAGGTTGAGCACGATGGGGCTGCTCAGGTAGGATTCGGAATTGCGCTCGCCATCCATCCACAGGATGCGGTGTTTGGAGAAAAAATGCTCCGGGTCGAACATTTGCAGGTACCGAAAGCGCAGCGACAGGTCGTTGCCTGCGAGGATGAACATGGCCGTTTCGCCGGTAGGCAGGAAACCTCCGTGCTGGGTCCCCTTCAAACCGCCGAACTCAGTAAAACCCCTGCCGTATTTCTGATTCTGGGTGAAGAAGATATCGAGCATCTGGGGGCATATATGAGCCGACATGGCAAGCAGGAGCAGGATCCGCTCGGCAGGCCCCATTTGGTAATGGGCCGCCATCCGGGCATAGTAGGATTGGTGGTTGGAAATATCGGGACCGGGCAGGTCTTCGATGGAAAAATGCGGCGGGTCTTGCTGGAAATAAGAGCGGAAGCGCGTTTCGAGCACCTGGTTAAACCATTCCAGCTCTTCCTTCAGGGTCAGTGAATTCTGATACAGAAGATCGGGCGGTAAATTTTTTCCATAATTCATATTCCAAGTGCTTTATCGCCATTCTACGTAGAGAATGGGGCTCATCCACGGCAATTTGATGGTGCTGATCCCCCAGGGAGGCGGTCCAGCAAGATATCGAACGATTTCTGTTCGACTACCAAGTTCCAATTTTTTTCTTTCTTTACCAACTTGCCGTCCCGGATCAGGAAATTCCCGCGCAGCCCGTCCTCCGAGGAGTTTTTTATGGCCGACCATTGCTGGATCACGGCGCGGAGGAGAGACTCCACCAATTCTTTGGCGTTTTCGCCCAGTTCGATCTCCGGCGGTAGGGGAGTGGAAAAGGGTATTTCGCAGAGGATCTTGTTGAAGGGCATGAGGTATTCGGGCGTCACGGTGTTTTTGGTGGCCGCATATTCCAGCAAATGTGCCGCATAAAATTGCTGCTCCTCCCCGAGGAATTTCCCCTTCTCATCAAGCAGCTTCAATGCGTTGAACAGGTGCCGCATGAAGGGCCACAAAATGACCAGCCCTGCGTTTTTGATGAAATACCCCTCCTCTTCCGGCATGGAGCTTTCGGTAGCCGCTTCAAAGGATGGAGTCGCCGTCTTCCCTTCCGGCAAAGGCGGCACATACGGCTTCGCCGGACTCCCCAGTTTCTTCTTCAACTGTACAAAGACGGGATGGCGCTTTTGCTTCTCGGGGAGCAGCTCCCACTCCTCGCGCAGCAGTTGCATCAAGGCCAGATAAGCCGGAGGCCCCTTTTTCGAAACGAAATGAACGGCAAAATGGCCTCCGCAAATTGCAGCTGCTTTGATTTCCAAAGCATCTCCACCGCCCGCAGAATCTCCTCCTGCCCCACCTCTTTGAATTGAAAGAACACAGGGAGCGTGCCTTTTTCCAAAAAAGCGATGACCAGACCCAGCAATTCCTTTTCGGAAAGCTGGTCCAACTGTACGCTTTCAGGCTTCCTTTCCAATGGGGTTCTTTTTTGTTTTTTCTCTGCTTCTATCCCGTCTTTTCTACCTGTTTCACCCGTTTTATCTGGTCTACTGGTTTTCTTTGTTTTATCCGTTTTCTCTGTTCTAATCGTTTTATCGGTTCTATCCGTTTCACCCGTTTTCTCTGCTTTATCCGTTTTGCCTGTTTTGTCTTTTCTAATTTCTTCCTTTTTCCCTTCACTTATTTTTTCATCTTTTTCTTTTCCTTTCCTTTCCTTTTTGTCTTTCCCTTCTTCCCTCTCCTTATTTATTTTTCCCTCCCCTCCCTCTTCAATCCTCTCTCCCCCGACCTCCCCATCCTTGGTCCGCCGTCTCCCGTCTCCCGTCTCCTGTCCGCCGTCCCCCGTCTCCCGTCCCCCGTCTCCCGTCTCCCGTCCGCCGTCCGCCGTCTCCTGCACATCATCAACTCCCCCAATCTCGCCGCCCCCGTCCCCGTCCGCCGTCCCCGTCCGCCGTCCCCGTCTCCCGTCTCCCCGTCTGCCCGTCCGCCGTCCCCCGCCCTCCGTCCGCCGTCCGCCGTCCCCCGTCCGCCGTCCGCCGTCCCCCGTCCGCCGTCCGCCGTCCTTCCGTCTCCCGTCCACCGTCCTTCCGTCCGCCGTCCTTCGCCCGCCGTCCACCGTCCGCCGTCTCCCCCGTCCACTCCGGAAACGCCAGCCCTGTGAGCGCCTCGATCTTTTGGCGCTGGGCAGGACTTATATTCCATGCCAGGCGCTCGGGGCGGATACCCTGCCCTTTGGCCGATAGGAGTTCTTTCAATTTTTCGGGTTCCTGCTCCAGGACTTCGTCGATGAGCTTTTCGAGTGCGCCGCGTTCCAGGGAAACGGAGGGCGGCAACAGGCCGGTTTGAAGGAAAATGCGGATGAGTTCGAGCGGGTAGGCCTGCTCCGTGTGCATGGAAAAAGGAATGTCCTGGTGGGATTCCGCTCCGAAAAGCCGGAGGATACCCGATTCGGGTGTCTCTTCCCCTAGCTCCATCCCGCTCAGCAGCTTGTCGAGCAGCCGGGGAATCTCCGTGCGGAGGGTGTCGTAGAGTTGATCTTCCTCCACCGCCCCGAGGTCGAGTTCGAGGCTGTCGAGGGAGAGCATTCCCCCGGTCTTGTCGTAGCGGTCGAAAATCTTTTCGATCTGGGGCGCGATCTCCGTTTGAAAGATATTGCCTATGGTTTCCAGGAAAGTCCCGGCCGAGGATTGCCTTTCAAATTCAAAATCAAAGCGGACGGTCCGGATCGCATGGTTTTTTTTCACGCTATGGGTGTGGCAAAAGCCTTGTCAAAATTTCTAGAATCTGCTTATTCAAAAAAAAAATTCAACCGCTACGCGGTTATGAAAAACATCTACTTTTTGCCCCCGATTGCATCGGGGGCTATGAATATTTAACCCTTTCAGGGTTCCTATCCGATTTTTTGAGGTGGGATAAGGAACAATCCCGCAGGGATTTAATAATAGCCTGAGGTCGGACCAAGGGCAGGCAAATTTCATAGGGCCAATCCCGAAGGGATTTAATATTCATAGCCCCGGGTGAAACCCGGGGCTATGAGCATTTTTAGGCAACAACCGCGAAGCAGTTGAATAATAATCTACAACTTCAATTTCTTCTTCAAATTCTTCAACTGATCCTGCGTCGTCTTTTCGGACGGATTTTCGAAGCTTTCCAGCAGGAGGAGCAGGTAGTAGGAGAAGTTGTCCAACAAGGGTTGAACGGGGTTTTGCTTGGATTTTAGAGATTTCCATGCGTAATAGATCTCTTCGAATTCCATCATCTCGTCCATCCCCACCCAGAAAAACCGGAGGCTGAGGTGGGCGGGGGCCTGGGATTTGACCACTTCTTCGAACAGCACCCGGAATTTGTCGCTGGAGAACTTGGCGGGCCAAGCGGGCAGCACGAGGCTCACCCGGAGGGAATAGGGGTCGGAGGGCAGATTGGCGCCCTCTTTTTCCTGCTCCTGGTAATAGATGAGTTCTTCTCCGGCGCCCTTGGGCTTTTCCGACAACTCCTTCACAAACTTCACGAGGTCGGGAATGGCCTTGGTGGCGGTTTCTTCGTAGAGCAGGTCGGGTACCACCGCGATCAGGCCGCTTTCCTTTTCCTGGAGGTGGATTGAAAATTTCCCGTCGTCCTGTTTTTTGACGGTATAGTTCTTTGCATTGGTCCCGTGGGTGGTGACCAGTTGCAGGAAGTCCTTGCGGTCGGTGAAGGCGTCCTTGAAGTTGAATTCGGACTGGAGCAGGAGGTTCTTATCCGTGCGGAGGAAGAAGGAATAGGAAATATCCACCGGGCGGAGCAGGACGTGCTCCAGGATGTGAAAGCCCTCGCTGAGCCGGTTGATCTCCTGGAGGAAATCGAGCAGCTTCTGCACGGCGGCCTCTCCTTCGGTGAAGGAACCGGCTTCCAGGATGGCTTCCCCCTCTTTTGCGCCGGGCATTTTAAAGAGGACCTGAAACTTCTTCTTCTCGCCGGCAGGCGCCACGATCTGATAGGCATCCGGGTTGAGGCCATGGAAGAGGAGGTCGGGGAGCAGGTTTTCGCTTTCCGCAGAAAAGGCGAATTGCAGGGTGCTTCCCTTTTTGCTTTCGCCTTCTTTGCCGATGCTGATGCGGTCGTCGTTGGCCAGTTGGCACAGGCGCTTTCCGGGCGCATCGGGGATATTGAACAACAGGCAGATCTTTTCCTTGAAACCCGACCAATCCTGCCCGGAGTCGGGCCCCATTTCGTAATTGAAGCCCGCGCCACGGTTGCGGCTGATGCGTACCAGATTCTTCAGGAACTGGATTTTCGCTTCGATGATCTTTTGCTCGAAAACATCCTTTTCGTGGGGGCTCACCTGGCGGTTGATGGCCTTGTAGGCGTCGTCCAGAAAGGACTCCCCGAAGCGGGCGAGCATGTGGTCGAGGAAGATATTCCGGCGGGAGGTGTAGTTGTCGTATTCGCCCACCATTTTTTCCCAGAGGGCAAGCGCCTGCCCCTCCTCAGTTTCGAACAAACGCCCGACGTCGGGAACGGAGCTGGGCAACTGCGTGAAGTACGTCTTTTTCAGTTTGTCCTCCAGCGAAAACAGGTACCTGGAGTTGCTGAGCTGCGCCAGCAGGTTGAGCAGGTGTTGCTCAAACAGGAGCAGATACGCCTTGAGCTGATGGGCCTGGGCGCGGCGGCGTGCCGTCGTTCCGCCCGGAATACCGTAACTGCTGATGCCGTAAATCCGGGGGAAGCTCTCCTGGATGCTGTAGTATTCTTCGATCGATTCTTTCAGGATGGATGGCTCGGGAAGGGGAGATTTGAGCGAAAGCACCCTTTTGAACTGCTGTTTGAACTTTGCCACCAGCAGATTGAATTGCTGGATCGTAGCATTGGCATCCAGGGTGTATGGGATTTCCCCAATGAAAATCTGGATGCCCCCGGGGCCGCGGAGTATCTTTTCCACGTCGAGCACGGGGTAGAATCCCTTTCCGAGAAAAATAGTCTCCCCGGTCACCGGTTCGTCGTTGACCTGGAGGGAGAAATTGTTGATCTGCATCACGCCGTTCTCCTCCGAGATCCGCTTGATGAGGGCGGATTGGAATATGCGTCCCACCAATGTCAGTTCCGACTTTTCGAGGTCTTCGTCCAGGATGAAGCCGTGGGAGGGGAGGGGCCCGTCGAATACGGCGGGCAGGTCCAGCCCCATTTTCCGGAGGTCTTCCTGGTTGAAAAAGCGGATTTTGGGGGAAAGGGCTTCGTAAAGCTGGAACAGGATATTGGACAGCACGGTTTCCCCTTCGATGCTGGGGTTGATGATGATATCGGCCGAAATGGCGATCTTTTTGGGCTGGAGGATGCGGAAGGTGTCAAAATCCTCGCCCAGGTTGCGGTGTTCGTTGAGCAGGGCCTTGACCTCCCGGATGATCCGGTCGGGAAGGTGGCCTTCGTCCACCTGGAGCAGTACGTCGTAGATACCCTGGACGTGAATTCCCAGGGCGCTCTGTTCTTTGGCCAGGATCCAGGCGTTTTTCACGCCCTGCACCCGGTCGATGATGAGTTTGCGGTAATCTTTTTCGGTCAGGGGGTTGGAGGACAGGATTTCCGACGGGTCGAACAGGATGTCCTTGGGGTCTTCGAGTTCCGTGGACCCGGAGGGGCTGAAGAACAAGTCTTCGATAGGGAAGGAGGCCCGGTAGCCGAATTCCGAAATAGCATAGCAAAGCTGTTCCAGGATGGTTACCCCGGGGTCGTGTTCGTTGTAATCCGTCCAGGTATCGCCGGCCAATTGCTGGGTCATGCTGACGCCGTCGCGTTTCAGCTGGGCGAAGTCCATGCTGGGGGATACGTCAAAATCCTTCTCTATGCTGACAGGCTCATTGTTCATCTGCACCCCTGTTTTTGAAATCCTCTTCCTCCAATCCGGGAGAGGAGTTGCTTGATAATTGTTTGCTGGCCTGGGCATTGATCGCCCCGATCAATTCGTACACCTCCTTGAAGGGGAGGTCTCCGAGTGCCTGGATGATCAGGTTGACCTGGTCCAGGGTAAGTTCGAGCCGAATTTTTTGCATAGGGCCTAAAATTAATTCCGTTTCCCAAATTTGATCACCGGTCTGCCTGCATCGGCGGGTTGTTCCTGCCTGGTGGCGTTGTCTTCGATGGTCCGTTCCTGTTCGTTATAGTTGTCCATTTCATACTCGCTGTCCCAGAGTTTGGCGACGCGGAAGAAGATGGGCTTGGGCTTGCCGTCTTTCATGCCGAAGTGGGAGCGGGAGCGAACCATGATCATGTACCGCTCCTGTTCGCCGGTGCTGTTGGCCGAGTCGAGCACCCATTTGAAGGAAATCTTGTTCCACAGCTTGCCCCAGAGCCAGTTGCTGCCCGCATCGACCGAGCGGACGGAGTTTTTGGCGCCCCTGACGCCGTTTGACATCATCAGGGTGGCGTAGGTGAGGCCGAAGCGGCGGTCGCGGAAGTCGTTGATATGAGCCAGCACCTCGAAAGCCATGCACCCCGTGAGGTTGGTCAGCGCGGGAATGGGGTGCCATTGGCCGTCGGCCGGAACGTACCCTTTCGCATAATTCCCCACCCGGCCCCGCATGGCTGCCAGGCCGTTGACATCGAGCTTATAGCTGGGCTTTTCGGTACCGATGCCCACGTTGCCGCCCGCCTGAAGGTAGAAGCGCGATTCGTTGCGCTCCGTGATGTTGATGCTCTTGGTATTGCCCGCCTCCTTGAAGTTGATGCTCCACAGCGGAGAAGACTGGTCGCTGATATTGTCGAAAAAGCTGATGAGGCGCTTGGAAGCCCCTTTCGGAGTGAGGATGAGGCCGTGGTCTTTTTCGGAATACAACCCGTCGTCGGAAATGTTGATCGCGGAGTCGATGAGGTCGATATAGGCCCTGTCGGTGGCGCCGTCCTTGAAAAGCGCTTTGAGCGTAGCTCTGGTCTGTCTTGCCATGTTAGTTGGTTTATAACCTGATGGTGATTTTCTGTTTGGGAAGCTTTTTCTTGCCTTCGTCCTCGGCAGCTTCCTTGGCCCGTGGCCGGATATTGATAAATTTCGAGTCTTTGGAAATGTCGATCTTGTTCTGGAAGCGGATCGGGGGCTTGACCTCCATGGGCGGCTCCTCCTCTTCGAACTCGATGAGGTTGATCTGGTGGTCCGTATCGGGCATCAGCACGCCCCAGGGCCTCGGTTCCAGGATGGAAATCACCCCTTTCTCGGTCGCCGTGTCGTGGATTTCGTAAGTGTGGTCCTCTTTTTCCACCAAATGCAGGATGGAGAATTTGGTCACAAATCGCACGTAGGGCAGGCTTTTTATAAAATTGAGGATGGTGTTTTCATCCATCTTCGAGCCAATGGGCAGGGAGGCGGTGGAGTCGTAGAGCCAGGGAGCGATGAACTTCCGCAGGTCGGTCGTCAGCTCCTGGATCATCAAACCGCTGTTCACTTCAAATTTCACATTGCAAATGACCCGGATGTATTCGTACAGCGGGTTGCGGGCCTTGGCCTTGAGGAAGGGCGAGGATCTCGCCTTGATGTAATCTTCCACCTCGTTCAAAAAGCGGTAGTTGACCTTGGGGGTATTGTCTTTCAGGTACTGGTTGCGCTTGGGCACGATGACCAGCGTGACCCCGTCGCCCGGTTGGAAGTGGGTGGGGCAGTTCAGGTGGCTCAGGCATTTGACCTGCAACACCTCGTGGAAGCGGTCGAGGATGAGCCGTTCGAGGTCCCAGTGCGTCACCGCCCTGGCCTTGTGGCGCAAGCGCTCGCTGACGCGGCTGAAAAACTCGTAGTAGTTTTCCATGGCTTTTCCGCCGAACGATTCAAAGGGCTGCTCGACCCCCTTGATGTAGGTGTTTGGCTCCACGAGCCTGGAGATCGTATTGGGAGGAAGGGGCACGCGCAGGCGCTCCCCCGGGTCGGCGATCAGGCTCCTGGCCGCGACGGCCTGTGGCTTCACGGCGATGCAATGGCAGAGCAGGTCCACACTTCCCTTGATGCCCACCCGGATCCAGAAATAGCCCGGAGGCAACAGGGAGTTTTCGGTGAAAACGGCCCGCGGCATGTGAAGTCGCACGATCCCCGTTTTGGTAAACTGGTCCGTGGAGTCGTACACGACCTGGCGTTCGGTGAAATCTACCCAGGTGTCGTGGCTCAGGTAGCTCCATCGGGTTTTGGGAAGAGAAAAGGCCGAGGCCGTCTGCGCGCTCCGGGTGACCAGTTGGAACAGCATGGAAAGCGTCTGCATGGGCTTGACCTTCTGAATGCCCAGGAACAGATAGCCGTCTTCCTTGAGTTCCGGCGTGAGGTGTCCTTCGGAGAAAGAGGATTCCCGGGTCAGGTCCACCACTCCGAAAGGATGCACGTGGTAGATTTTCTCCGTTTTGGAACCCTTTACGGAAGCGGGGGTGAATTGCGTATTGGCCTTGTAGTGCAGGTAGATATTTTTGACCTGGGGAGAAAAGGGCTCGTTTGGGAGCGAGAGCTTGTCCTCCTCGGCGGCTTGGGCGTTGTGGGTGATCGTTTGGGTAAAAACCTTGGTGTACAACTGGTGCCCGAAGGCGTCGTCGGGTTCGAGGATTTCCATCCGGAGGTAGCCCGTCTGGGTATCCGGATTGAATTCGTTGGGTTCCTGCAGGAAGGGGTCGGCGGTCAATTGCAGTGCCTGCAATTGTTCGATGCCCATGGTGAACTTACTGGCCGCCAGCTCTTTCCCTCCGGTGCCGGCATTCGGGAAGAGCGGGAAGGTCAATACCGAGTCGTTGTCGATCGGGTAAAAATCGCCGTTTGCGTAAGCCTTGAAGCCCACCTTGTATTTTTCGGGACTCAGGTCCTTGTTGTATTGCTGGTAGTACTTCCGGAAATCCTCCGAGTCTTTGGGCAGGTTCAGCCAATCGACTTCGAAGGACAGGGACTGGATATGTTTGCGGAAGATCTCCTCGTTGCCGATGAGCATGTATTCTCCCACCTTGGGCTGGGGCCCGAAAGCCTGGAAGGGCTGCCGGTTGTCGAGGCGGCCCAGGCTGTTGTACACCTGCATGCCTTTGACCCGTTCGGCCTCCACTTCTATTTCGCAGTTTTGGATGATCACTTCCCGGAGGAAGGAGTAGGGGTAGGGTTCGACCGAATCGTCGAATAGCACTTTGACGATGGGGAAGGCGCTGTTGTAGGCGGCCGCTTCCGGGTGGTTTTCTCCGAAAGGGCTGGCGGCGGGCTGGTTGGCCTGGATGGTAAATTCGATACCCAGGGTTTCCAGAATATCCAGCGTATGGCCTTTTTCCAGTTGTTCGGTTTTGGGCCAGCCTCCTTCGCCTGCGGCAAATATGCGGATGAGGTTGGAGTCGATGCGGATCCAGCCTTTTTCGTTGCTGTAGTGAATGCGGATGTTTCGGTCGTTGCCCACCTGGTTGAAGACCCTTTTGTAGAAAGCTTCTTCGAGCGTCAGGGTTTCGATCTTGTCGGTCCGGGTATTGGCCTTCTGCATGACGTCGAGGACCAGCTTCTTGAGTATTCCGGCCGATTCTTTCTGGAAATGGATCTTCATGCGCACTTTGCGCACGCCTTCCTTGAGATAAAACACGGGGGAGGAGAAGGCAAAGCCGAGGGAGGCCTTTTCCATGCTTCGGTCGTTGGCGGGTTTTTCGGCCTGTTCTTCTCCGAATGTGGGCCAGGGCTCGTTCGGCTCTTCGAAGGGCAGCCCGCTGCCGTCTTTTGAGTTGGCCACAGGCGCCGCATAGATGCCGGTGACGAGCTGGTAATTGCTCGTTTCGATCTTGCTGAACTTGCTCAGGTACATGGTCCGCAGGGAGGCGATTTCCGCCTGGTTGAGTTCCAGATCCTGGTTCGTTTCAAAGACCACGTTGTTGGTCCCTTCGCTTTGCAGTTTGGCCCCTTTTCGCAGGAGCATGGAGTCGACATGGTCGGCCAGGTCGAAGCAGAGGTGCGCCGTATCGGGCACGCTGGTGGCCGGGAAGAGCTGGAGGTAGTTTTCGTAGTAGAACTTCAGGTAGCGGTCGCTCACGTGGTTGAGGTCTCCCTGCGCTTTATCAAGTGTGGAGAGGAAGGCCATGAGCAGGGCAGCATGGGGCTTGTGGTCGGATTTTTGGAGGAGGGCCTGCTGGAAATACGGCTCGAAGTTGAATTTGGCGTAAGTCAGCGTATTTAAAAACGAGCGATACACCAGGCGGATATTGGCCATGGCCCGGTTGTACTGTTCTTCCATGCGGTCGCCCAGGAAGATGTTTACGGGCGCCACGCCTTCCGATTCCCAAATCTCCCCGAATTCTTTATAGGACAGGCCGACGGCTGAGCCCAGACCGCCTTTGGCACCGGCGCCCAGGTCGTAAGAAATCAACTTGCGGAGGTCTTCGCCCGCCTGGCTTTGAATGATGCTTTCCAGTTCGAAGGCCACCTGGTATTCGATGTCCGAGTTGGGCAGGCTGATGGCATTGACCTGTTGGCGCCAGGTATTCAGCCTGAGGGCCATTCCCTTTATGAATTCAAAGATGGTTTCGGTGGCTTCGAGGCGCTGGACTTTTTGATTGGCGCGGTAAAACCGGCTCACATGCTCGTTAAATTCCAGATCGAGTTTCTCCAGGTTGAGGCTGATGATGGTGGAGAGGATAAAACTGATATCGGACAGGAGGAAGTCCGACCAGTATCCGTCGGGCTGGTTCTTCTCGTTGTAATAGACCAGATTTTGGGAATAGGCCACGGAATAAGCCATCAGCTCGCTCAGGCTCATGCCGTGGATAGGGGCATTTTCAGGCAGCAGGGCAGGGTGGAGCCGCTGGTACTGCGTGGTACCCGTCCCGAATTTAAAATTAGATACTTTATTGACTGGGTCTTTCATGATGGGGCGTAAACAAGTGGTGGAATCCGCTATACTTCCCTGACATTCGTGCCTTCCAGCTGATAGAACGGAAATACGATATTGCTCCTGGCGTTGATCTTCCGGACGATGTAATCTATGGAAATTTCCACCACACCTTCCAATTGGCGGTCTTTGACGATCTTGATATCCCGCAATGAAATCCGCGGTTCGTAATACAGTATGGCATGGGTGATCATATCCTTGATGATGATGTCGATCCCGCTGTTGACCGGATCGAAAAGCACCCGGTTGAGGTCGCAGCCGAACTTCACGTTGGTGATGCGTTCGCCCGGAGTGGTGGAGAGCAGCAGGTACAGGCTTTGGCGGATATCTTCCTCCTCGGCCACCATCTCTACCGAGCCGGCGTCTTTGTTGAAGGTCGGAGGAAAACTCCAGCCTCTCCCCAGAAATGAGTTATGCTTTTTCATAAATTAATTTATCCGAACGATGGCCCCTTTTACCTCCGTGGAGGCGGTGCCTTTTAATTCTGCCATACTTCCCTTTACCGATGCGGTGATCTTGGCGTCTATTTTCACGTTGAGTCCTGCCGAGGACACATCCCCGCCCTTGGATTCCAGGGCGATGTTCTGGTTGGCCTCCAGGCTGATCTTTCCCGTTGCCTTGAGCGTGAGGTCTTTAGCCGAATTGATGACGATCCCGCTGTTGTCCATCACGATCTTGTTGTTGTTCGAATCCTGTATGGTGATGGTCTTGTCTTCGTCCTTGAGCCAAATTTTTTGCCCGCCGGGGGTCTCGATCAGGATGTTCTTTTTCTGGTCTTCGAAAACCAGTTTGAGCTTGCTTTTGGTGACGATCCCCTTGTTGGAGTTTTGATTATCGGCCGTAAACGGGGGTTTGATCTTCTGGCTGTGCAATTTGCCCAGAATGACCGGGTAGAGGGGGTCGTTCTGGATAAATCCGACGATCACCTCGTCGCCTATTTCGGGAAGGAAATACACCCCTCCCTGGTCGGTTGCGTAAATGGTGGCCATGCGGGCCCAAAGGGTTTCGGAATTCAGGAGCACGGGTATTTTGATCTGTATTCTTTCATGACCATCGGGGTCCTGGTCGATCTTGGTGACCACGCCATTGTACAGTCCTTCGATGCCGGGGTACAAGCCCGCAGCGGGCAGGACGGTCACATTCGGGGTGGCCTCCGCAAAGGGAACGGAAGTAAAGCCGATATGCGCTTCCGTGAGCCAGTTGCCCAAATCCACCTTGTGAACCACCTTGGACACATAGGCGTCGCCGTTGAAATAATCGCCAAAGCCACCCAGCGTGACCAGGGAGTCGGTCACGACGCTGGCATTGCCCTGGAAAGTGACTGAGCCCCTGATTCTGGAGAAACGCGATTTCAACAGGCGGGCGTTGGCCCATTTGTTCAATTCCTGCTGCGTTTTCGGTCCGGAAGAGTGGATAATGGACTTGAGGGGATGGACGAAATCGGCCATTGTTTCCCCAGAGACTTTGTTGTCGCCCTGGGTGTTCATCTGGAGCGTCGCTTCCGTCGATTGCCCTGTGACGACCTGCTGTTGAGAACTATCCCAGGCGCTGGCCTCTACGCTTTTGACCTGATAACGGCCATCGGCCTGGAGATCGCACTTGATGATATCTCTGCCGTATTCCAGGAAAGCGAGGGACTTTCGTTCATCCTCGGTTTGTTGACCGAGACCTGGTTATCGTGGGAATTGACGATCATGCCGGTGGCTTCGGCGCGCATCAGGATAAAATCCCAATCACTGGAGTTGTATTGCACCAGGCTTTTGTGCCTCACGGAGCTCGATTCCACGGTGCCCATACTGACCGAGTTATAGGAGGAAATGACATCGGAAATGATATCCGAGTCGTCCATATCCATAAAGTACCTGGTTTTTCTGCTGACGGTCATGCGGTAGGCGTTGCCGACGCATTCCACCGTGAGCTGCGAATGGGTTCCTTCTTTCACTTTTACCCCGGTAGCGATGACAAAGCCTTCAAAGATCGTGGTGGTTTGCGTTTGATAGCCGACATTGACCTTGATCGAAACACCGGGGCTGAAATCATCCGAATTTTGACCTCGAAGGTCTGGGTCGAGGGGTCTCCGTCGAGCAAAACGAATTTGGCTTTGGATATGGAGTTGATGCAGTGTTCGACCTCGATAGAGTACACATACATGTGCGTATCCTGCACCTGGGAACCGTTGGCGAATATGGCAAAACTGACGATGTCCTGTACGTCCTGCTGTGGAGAGTTCGTTTCGTTGGGCATGATCAGGCTTTTTTAAGTGGGGGAAAGACCAATTGGGTTCCGACCGTAAGGTTGCGGAAATTGGTCAGCCCATTGACCCTGGCCACCGGGATGTAGTATTTCATATCGCCGTAGATCTCCTGGCACATTTGGGGCAAGTGGTCTCCCTCGCTGATCGTCCGGACGTGGGTCATGTCGGGGGAATTGCTGTTGTAAATCGCCTCTGCTTCCTTGACGTCCGTATATTCGAGGAAGGTGAGGGTCACCTTCGCCCGGAGCGGATCGCCGGTCGATTTGAAGAGGGTGTACTGGATATTCATCGATTTGAGGTGGCAGACGAATTTGCTGTCCTGGCCCCAGGTGATCTTCAGGTAATGCGGTTTGTGGATTTGCCCGTCGTATTCGTAGAGGCAGTCCTGGAGTTTTTTCAACTCATCCGCCACTTTTTCGGTCGAGCTGGCCACGCCGGTTCCGTCGATCACCAGTTCGAAGCTCATGGTATCCGTATCGAAGCCCTGAAATTGGGTGACGGTGCGTTTGGTGGTGGGGGTATCGCCCTCGTTGAATTTGACGCTGCGCGCAAAGGTCAGCTTTTCGGGGTTGATACTCACCGTGAAAGGATCTCCGGCAGGGGCTGCCGCCAGATCTCTATATGGTATGATCCTGAGTTTTTCCATCCTATGGGTTAAGGCTTAGCGCTCGAGCTTCCGCTCCAGCCATTCTTTAATTTTCTCCACGCATTCTTCCACCACTTCTTTTTTCAGTTTCTGCCATTTTTGGGGAGAAATTCCTTCCTCCTTTTGGCCGCCCAGGGTTTGTTGCACTTGGGCTTTGATGACGAGTTCCTTGATCTCGATCGGCATGGGTTAAGGGTTTTCTACCTGAAATTTCTGGTAGGCGAATTCCAGGGTTTCGATCACGAGGGAGTTTTCCTGGGAATTGAAGTTAGAGATCGACCACTTCACGGGGAAGGCGTTCTCAAAACTCCAGGACATCACCACATCGCCATCGGGGTATTTCAGGTTTACGAGAATCTTCTTCTTTTCCACCGGTTCGTCCAGGTTGGCTTCAGACAAAAGGATCTTGGTGATCCAATCGTGCAGGGAGGTATTATTCTTGACCAGGCCCCTTTTCAGGACGAGGTTTCGGTATTTGGAACGCCCGGGAAGCCGGTGCTTGAAATTGTTGTTCCCCCCTTCGTTAATCTCCTCGATGTCTATTTCGATCTCCATTCCGGAGGCCTCCTTGAAGCTGGAATCGTTTCCCTCCCCACCGTCCACGCTGACGGAGAAAAAGAAAGCAACGGGAGGAATGTAGATTTCGGCCATGGTTTAATGGTTTAGAAAGTTTAGAAAGTTTAGAAGGTTTAGAAAGGCTTTGGAAAACTAAACCTCCTAAACCTCCTAAACTTCTCTAAACGATTATCCTCCGGTATCAGCCGACAAGCTGCCGTCCAGCGAGGTGCGGATGGACTCGTAGGCGAATTCGATGGATTCGATTGCTACTTCGTTCGCGGTGGATTTGAGATCGGTGCCGCTGAACTTGATGGGGAATGCGCGCTGGATGTTCCAGCCCATAACGGTTTCGCCCATTTCGTCCAACAATTCGATCAGGATATACATGCGGGTGTCTTCCTGTCCGTAGTAGTCCTTCTCGTAGATCTGGTTGAAGAACTCGAGCAGGCGGTCGTCGTCGGTGAAGACGCCTTTCTTCAGCACGAGGGTACCGGTTTTTACGATGCCGGCCAGTTTCATGGTACTGAATACTTCGCTGTCGCCGTGGCGATATTCTATTACGTCGGTGCTCTGTTCGAGCCCGGAGACTTCCTGAAAGCTCATTTGCTCATCGCCAAGCGATACGCGGAAATGAAATTTTGGTACTGGCCATTGGCCTTCAAAATCTGCCATAAGGTTGTGATTGTGCAGTTATTAAATAATGAAAACCAAATTCTATTCGCCTTCTCCGCCTTCGGCAGGAGCTTCCGCACCGCCTTCCGCACCGCCGCCTTCCTGCATTTTCTGCTCGAAGGTGATCTCGATGAATTCAGCCGGACGGGAAATGGCCACTCTTACCGATATGCGCATGATGCCTTCCATGACATCTTCCGACGACATAGTGGAGCCGAGGCCCAGGGCCACGTCGAAAGCCTGGGTAGGCGAAGAGCCCACGAGGGTGCCCTGCTTCCACATGAGGGTCAGGAAATTGACGAGGGAGGTCCGGATCTTGATCCAGGTCTGCGAGGTATTGGGCTCAAATACGTAGCGCTCCATGAGGTTCTTGACGGATTGCTCCAGCATGATCATGGTGCGGCGAACGTTGATGTAGCGCCAGTCCTGGCTGTTGCCATCCAGGGTGCGGGCGCCCCAGACCACCACGCCGCGCCCGATGAAGGAGCGGATGGCGTTGACGGCCTTGCCGTTGATCGGCATGTTGAGGTCTTCCTGGTTTTCGCTGGAGATCGCCACGGCCGGAGCTACGGCAGCATCCACTTTCACGTTGGCCGGGGCCTTGTGTACGCCGGTGAGGTTGTCGACCAGCGAATACAGACCGGCCATCACGCCGGCGGCGGGCAGGCGGTTGAGTTCGGTGCGCATGGAATCGAGCACGGAGCGATACATCGGGCTGATGGCTTTGAGGTTTTGATCCAGGGTAGAAGCCTTGGCGCCCGTATCCTTGAGCTTGTCGATCTCGGCCTTGGCGTCGGCGTATTTCTTCTGGTTCTTCTCATCCACCTTGCCGGCTGCCGGAGCGGGAGGCGCGGCTGCATCTCCTTCCTTCTTGGCGCCTGCGGCGGCCTTGGGAGCGCCCGAAGCGGATCCGCCCGGGTAGCGCATTTCGGCTTCGCGGGTCAGCAGTTTCACCAATTCGTTGGGGTTGCTGATCTGCTTGAAGGAAATCTCGTCCTTGGTGACGATGGAGGTTTCCAGCCAGGGGTAGTAAGCGGCGCCGAAGCTGAGGAAGTTTTCCCCAACGGCTTCGCGGAAATTGTTGATGACGTCCTTGTTGTCAAAAGTACGGGCCTGGTAGCCGTTGTGCACGTCGAAAATGCCGAAGCGGCTCTTGGTTTCCCAGCCGCAATGTTTCAGCACGGCGCGATACACGGCGTAGCACTCGGAAGCTTCGAGCAGCAGGGCGTCGGGGATGACGACCATGGTCGGCTCCTGCTCCAGCAACAGCGCTTTCAAGCCGCCGTCGGTCTTTTCGCCGAGCAGATCGTCTGCCTTGGCGGGGCCGGAATAATCGCCCACCGAAACGACGTAGCAGTTACCTCCTCCGTTGGCGTAGAATAGCCGCATGGAGTTGTAGAGGTAAAACTGGCTGCCCTTGTCGATCGAGACGCTGAAGCCCGCATCGTCTTTTGATTTGAGCGAAAAAGTGGTGGATGGAGCGCCGCCGAAGATCTTTTCGAAATCGGAGAGCGACTCAATCTTGGTCGGGGTGTTGAGGACGGAGGTGGTTCCCTTCTGGGCTTTCGCCGTGTACCCGATGAAAGCAGGTATGGCGGTTGGAACTGCTCTTCCTGACGTACCGAACGCGTTTTGTTCCCGAACATAAACGCCTGGTGTTGCGAATCTGGTCATAACTGAGAGGAGTTGTAGGTTAACTTATTGGTTAAATCCTGATCTAGATATATGCAAAGATTTCTGAATAGATCTTGCCGCTTGCCTTGTCGGGCTTGACGATTTCCACACCCGGTTTGGCTAACTTGATGGGCTTGGCCAACAGCTTCCCATCTCGTTTCATTTTCAGCAAAATCTTGTCGTTCTCCGATACGTGCTCCTCCAGGGCCAGCGGTTCTGTGGATTCCACCACGGCAGCCTGGTGCTTGTTCGGTAATTCGGTAAAGGTGAACTTCCCGAAAGGAAGCTCTGTTCCGTTGATACTCAGTGTAGGGTCGCTGAAATTCGGCTTCTCCTTCTTGGCGCTTTGATCGACCAGAAAGTATTTCCAGTAGGTTTTGCGGTTGAGGAATTGAAGGTGGTACTCCTGGCTGATAAACTGGTCCTTACCGATCCAGGAGTATTTCCCGGAAGCTTGATCCAGGTAAATATCCAGAATACCGAAATAACCATCCAGCACTTTATCGCTCGTGTAAAATACAAAAGGCTTATCACCCGCCTTGAGGGAAAAAGCGCCCTCCGGACGGTCCCTCAGGTCGATGCGCAACTTGCCCGCCCCCTCCGGCAACACGGCCGAATCGGCGGGAAGCTTGTTTCCCAAAGCGTCGGCCAGCTCCCACTTGGCCGCTTTCTTACCTCCTGCCAGCTCGTATTCGAAGCGGCGGGACGACCAGCGCACCTGCTCCTCTTCTTTTGCGGAAAAAGTCTCGCCCGAGTGGAGCAGTTTTATCTTTTGCTTTCCCGCCAGGTTCTCCATGCGGTTGTGGAAGTAAAACAAAGAGCCAGCTGTCGGGAAAGCCAGGTCGGTGAAATTGTAAAACCGGGGATTGCTGTTGCGGATATAAAAACTCAACTTCTCCACCTTGAGCAGGGGCGACTTGACGAGGCTCAGCGATTTTTTGGCGTCAGCCAGCAAGACAAAGCCCTCGGGCGTCTCCCGAAACAGGATGCGCAGGTTCTTCAGGTTCAACTCCGTGTCCGGCGTAGGCTGAAAAGTAAGGTCCCGGCTGATTCCATCGGCATAATAGGCGTGCCCGACTTTCAGCGAAAGCAGCTGGGTCCATAGCATTTCCAAGGAGACGTCGAGCATCATGGAGTTTTATTTACGGATCAGAACGATACCCCGGAAACCGGCGGGATCACATCCCTGATATTGTCCTCATCCATATTAAGTGTTCTAATCTTATAAATGACAAAAGGAAGGGTCTTTGCCCCTATGGCGGTCCAAAGATTGCCCAGTTCCCGGAAGTCGATATTGTGCAATTCCACCTTGACCGTCGAGCCGAAAAAGGTAAAAGTGGGACTTCCCTGAAAGAAGCCGATTACCCCGGAAATGAATTTCAGCGATTCGAAATAATCGTTGAAATAGGCCGAGAACATGACGTAGAGGTTCACATGCACCGGCATATCTCCTCGGGTAAACCCTCCTCCGCCCATGTGATTGGATCCATCTCTTTCGATGTTGACCAGGGTGGCGACGATCTTGTTTTCGCCTTTTACGGCTACCGTGCCATCCTGGTTGACCAGGTTGGAAAGCGCCACCGGATCTTCGCTGGTATCGAACCGCGAGTCGAGGAAGTCGCTTAGCTCAGCCGCAATCATGGGCAAAATCTCGTGGATCATAGTCGGGTTTTAAAAATCACTTTTCTTCGGCCGCATAAATGTCCTCCTGCACTTCGGGTTTTCTGCTAATCCTGCGTTTGACCAGCCAGCCCACCAGCCTCATGAGGTAAATCCCACCCACGTTGAGCAGGAATCCAATGAAAAAGATCTGCAACTCGTCCTTGTTCAAAAAGGCGCCGGCGTACACCAGCAAAAACAAGACGCCGAGCGCTATGCTCACCGGCACAATCCGTAGAAAGAAAAATCTGATCTCCCAAAGGATCGCAGCTCCGTTATTTCTGAAAAACTTTTTCAAAGGCGGCTGTTTTTAAAATCTTTCCGCATACCTCGAGTACTTCCTGACCTTGGCCGTATAGCGTTTTATGATGCGCATCACGATGAATATTCCGAGGACAATGCCGCAGAACAAAAGCCCCACCGTATTTCGGGGCAGAATATTGAAGCATACCAGGCATACCAGGAAAAAGATGGCAAAACGCATCGTGTGATCCCAGAATATATTGGAATACTTGGCCAGGATGTTTCGCACCTGCCAGTATTCGAAAATGGAATAGATGTAACCCAGGCTGGCAAAGAGGAAGAAAAAGCTCGCGTAGATCCAGCCTACTTTTGATTTGGGTTTGCCCGCTACCTCTGCTATGGCCCACCACCACTTATCCTTGTTGACGATCCCCTGGCCTTCCTCCATGAAACCAACTCCCCAAAAACCGACCCCTGCCGCCAGTTTCCCGTCGATCAGCCAACGGAGTTTGGCCGAGAGGGTCGTGCTGTCCTCAAAGCAATAGATATGCCCTTCGGTATAGGGGTCTGAGAAATGGGCGTAGGCATATTGGGCGGAATCGATATACTGTATCGCAGTAGTGGGCTGCAAGGCGTGTTGGTCGACGATGGTGCCATGAGCCACATTGGTTTGAAAGCTAAACCCCGCCTCATCTCTCGTCACCGCCCTTCCGAAACCCGGAAATTCCACCACCAGCTTTTCGATGGGGATGAGGTTTTTCTCCCTGACAGTCAGGAGCGTTGCCTCCAGGGTGCGCATGTCGGTAGGGGAGGAACAATCGTAAGCCGCCGGATTGGGGATATCGTAGGAATAGGAGTTGAGCAGAAACAGGTCGGCGCTCTTTTCGACCGCCGCCAGGGTCTTGGCGTCGCTGAAGAAGCCGCTGGTCGTAAAGTCGATGGGCAATTTCACATAGACGAGCAATCCCTCGCTTTTGAGGCGGTCCACCAGGTTGGGAAATTGCTGCTGGAGCTTTTTATTCTTCGGCAGACCCTGAAAGTCGAGCACCACGCCGATGCGGTCTTCGGGAATATTGTACACCTCCTTCCATTTGGTGAAGGTGCTTTGCAGGCGCTGAATCAGGGAGTCCTGCGAGCGGTTTTTGTTGTCGAAGAAATTGTTGGTATAAAACGAACTGTACTCCTTGCTCTGCCCGTAATCTGAGCGGTAGCTAAGCAGGAGCAGGATGTTGATCCGGGGGTTCATGTCTTTCGCCGCCTGGACGATATTCACCTTTTCGCCGGCAGCGGAGATCTCGTTCTGGTAATGGGAAAAACCGGTTTCGGAGCGGGGCAGCCCGGTTTCGGGATTGAGGTCGTATTCGCCCACTACGAAGTCGGAAAACAGGTTGAAATGGTAATCCGGAAATTCGCTCTGGCGCACCAGAAAAGAAGGGTCGGTACCCACGACCCGGCTTCCCTCCAGCAGGTACACATCTTCCAGACTGCGCGAATCGGTAAAGAGCTTCTGCACCTTCTTGACGATCTTCTTGGCCAGTTTCAATCCGCCCTGGGCCTCCAAATGCAAGGAGGGCAGCATGAGCGCCGCCAGCAGGAAGATCGATATTTGGTTGCGATACCGCATATTACTGGGGATTGGGGTTGGTCACGTTTACCGTGAAGGTTTCGAAGGTAAAAAACACGTTTACCGGGCTCAGAAAATTCTTGTTACAAAAGCAAAGAAACAGCTCGTAATTGGCCGGATCGGTCGGCACGGGGGCGTTGCCGTAGTCGTGGGAAATGGCGCTGCCCTCCAGGCCCGGGAAATAGGCCGTGTAAATATCGCCGCGCTGGAAACGCATCATGTTGTCGCGGTCGACGATGGCATAATCCACGAACTCCTTGGTCTTGGATTGCGACATTGGCGAGAAGAAGCCCTTGGTCGGCACGTATTGCAGCCCTTGGATCAGCTGTCCGGAATAGGAATGAAGCAGGGACCCTACAAAGCCCGCGTTGGGATTTGCGGCGGCGCGGTTTCGGAAATTGATCTGCGTTTTTTCGTAGCGCTCCTGGGCGTCTTCTCCCAATAATATGGAGTAGGCGAAAAACAGGGGCGAATTGAGGAGCAGGTTATTGATCGGATAGCAGGGCCGGTTGGATTTTTCGGCCACGATATTGGCCTGCGGGGGAATGACTTCGAGGAAGGGTTCTTCCATGGTGTAGAGCGGGGAGGCGAAGGTGTCGATGCCCTGTTTGATCAGGGCGTCCAGGCGGAGCGAGTCCTGTTGGCCTTTGGCCGCCATGGCTTTGGCCTGAGCGTCCATGGCCTTGATCAGGGCGTCCATGTTGTCGTCGTCTTCTTCTTTGGCGATGGGGGCCGGAGTTCCGCTGGAGGGCTTGTAGCGGTGTATTTGCAGGTTATCCAGCAGGATGCCGTTGTTTTTGGTCAGGAAGTCCTGGAAGTTTAGCCCGGGGTTCTTCGGCTTGTCGAGAAAAAAGCGGAACGACGCTTTTCCGTCCCTTTCGACCAGGTGAGGCGTCTGATCGGCCAGGTAATAGGTTTGCCCGTCGCCGCTGTATTCGTATTTAATATAAGGTAGCTTGTCGTCCTTGAGGTTGGTCTTTGCGGTCAGGTATTGTCCACGTTTGGCGTCGACCTGAAGCATCGGCTGGGGCATGTTTTTCTTTTGCTTGTTGCCGATGAATACGGCACTGACGCTGGTGGTGTCCTTAGGCGTGGCTTCCTTTTCGGGCGGTTTCTGATCGCTGAGCACCGCCAGGTTGATCACCATCGACTTCTTGGAACTGCTCAGGTCGAGCTTAAACTTATAGGCGCCTTCCTGGGGCGCAATAAAAGGATTGGGAAATTGCGACCAGGATTTCACCTGCTGAGCGGCTCCTGCCTGGAAGACGATGACCTTCAGGTCGGTCAGCACGGCATCGCCTTGCAATTTGGTAAGGGAAAGGGAAATTTTTTCGTTTTTCTGAAGATCAAACCCTACTTCGAAGGGGTTTTTGGCAGATACCTCCACTCCGCTCGATTCCAGCAGGGGATGGGAGGGATTTTGCTGGAAATCAAATGAAATGGCCATCAAACTGGTCACAACAAGAACCAATAGGGCACCGGCCTTGGGATGGCTTGCCATAGATATTTGATTTTACTTAGGGGTTAAATATGTAACAAAATGCTTACAGAATATAGTTAAGCTTTGGTGCTAAAAACGATACATTCCTTCTGCTTTTTTTGTCACTTCCAAAAATAACATTTTTTCTCCGATCCGAAAGTATGAAGGGAAATTTATTTTTGGAAGGGGGACGCACCAAACTTCCCGGCGTTTTGCACCCTTTTTCTTCAAGCAAAAGCCCGGTCCATAAGCCCCCTTTGCTGCTCATCGTGCACCTTCTTGAAGCCGGAGGCCGGGGAGGCGCTGGCTTTGCGGCTGACGAGTCGCAGGTCGAAGGTTCCGTAAAACGAGGAGAGGATGTATTCCCAGGCGCCCATGTTGGCGGGCTCTTCCTGGACCCAGAAGAATTCGGCGTTGGCGTATTTTTTGCGGATAGCGTCCAGTTGGGCCTGAGGCATGGGGAAGAGCTGCTCCATGCGCACAATGGCTACGTCGTGGTGGCTTTCGGCGTGCTTCCTCTCGTGGAGGTCGAAGTACACCTTGCCGCTGCAGAGCAGTACCCGCCTGATCTTCTTCGCGTTGGCGCCATCGGGATCGTCGATGATTTCCCGGAAAGCCTTGCCCGATTCGAAGTCTTCGATCGGCGACACCACCTCCGGATGCCGGAGCAATGATTTGGGGGTCATGACGACCAGGGGCTTGCGGAAGGGGCGGACCAGTTGCCGCCTCAACAGGTGGAAGAAGTTGGCCGGGGTGGTGCAGTTGGCCACCGTCATATTGTACTCGGCGCAAAGCTGGAGGAAACGCTCCACGCGGGCGCTGGAGTGCTCGGGGCCCTGGCCCTCGTAGCCGTGGGGAAGCAGCATGGTCAGGCCGCTCATGCGCTGCCACTTGCTCTCGCCGGCGCAGATGAACTGGTCTATGATGGTCTGGGCGCCGTTGTGGAAGTCCCCGAACTGGGCCTCCCACAGCACGAGCGTATCGGGCGTGGCCAGGGAGTATCCGTACTCGAAGCCCAGTACCGCAAATTCGGACAGCGGGGAGTTGAAAATGCGAAAAACCCCCTGTTTGTCGGCTATCTTGCCCAGGCGGCTGTATTCCTCGTTGGTGTCGGCGTCGCGGAAGATGGCGTGCCGGTGCGAAAAGGTGCCCCGTTTGACGTCCTGCCCACTGAGACGCACGTCCCTGCCCTCGAGCAGGATGGTTCCGTAGGCGAGCAATTCGCCCAGGGCCCAGTCCAGCTTGTTGTCGTCCACCATTTTCTGCGAGCCCTTGATCAGGCGGTTGATCTTGTCCAGGGGCGTGAATCCCTTGGGAATGGTATGGATGTGCTTGAGGATCTTGTCGAGCACTTTCCGATCGACCCCGGTGGCTGGAGAGGACTCAAAATCTTCGGGCGTGGTCTTCTTTTTCAGCGCGCGCCAGGCTTTCTCCGATTCCTGGTACTGGTAGGGCAGGGGGTTTTGCTTGGCGTTGTCGAGTCGGGCCTGGAGCAGGTTCCAGAATTCCTTTTCCATGCCCTCGGCCAGGCTCTTGTCCACGTCGCCCCGCTGCACCAGCTTTTGGGAGTAGATCTGCCGCGAATCGGGATGGCTGTTGATGATCTTGTACATGGCCGGCTGGGTGAACTTGGGGTCGTCGCCCTCGTTATGCCCGTGGCGGCGGTAGCACACCATGTCTATAAATACGTCGCTGTTGAATTCCTGGCGGTAGGCCACGGCCATTTCCGCCGCGAAGACCACGGCCTCCGGGTCGTCGCCGTTGACGTGGAAAACAGGCGCCTGGATCATGTTGGCGGCGGCGGTTGAGTAGGTCGAGGAGCGGGCGTCGTCGAAATCGGTCGTAAAACCGATCTGGTTGTTGATCACGAAATGGATCGTTCCCCCCGAATCGTAGCCTTTCAGGGTGCTGAGCTGCACGGTTTCATACACTACGCCCTGTCCGGCCATGGCGGCGTCGCCGTGGATGAGGATGGGAAGGATGCAGTCGTATTCGCTGTGGTAGAGCACATCGGCTTTTGCGCGGGCAAAGCCTTCCACCACGGGGTTTACCGCTTCGAGGTGGGAGGGGTTGGGCGCCAGTTTGAGGTAGACGGTTTTTCCGTCGGGTCCTTCGATTTGGGAGGAAAAGCCCAGGTGGTATTTCACGTCGCCGTCGCCGAAGCTGAGGTCCGGCACGGCGGTGCCTTCGAATTCGTTGAAGATCTGCTCGTAGGTCTTGCCCATGATATTGGCCAGCACGTTGAGGCGTCCGCGGTGGGCCATGGCGATGACCACCTCTTCCACCTTGTCCTTCGCGGCGGCCTGAATAATGGCGTCGAGGGCCGCGATGGTCGTTTCGCCCCCTTCGAGGGAAAAGCGCTTTTGTCCGACGTATTTGGTGTGGAGGAATTTTTCAAACACCACGGCGCCGTTGAGTTTTTCGAGAATACGGCGCTTCTTTTCCTCGCTCAGACCGTAGGATGTCCGTGGGTCGCCCTGTTCGATGCGGGTGCGCAGCCAGCGGCGCTGCTCGCGTTTGGGGATGTGGTTGTATTCGAAGCCGATATTGGCGCAATAGATGCTTTCCAGGCGGGCCATGATCTCGCGCAGGGTGGCGCCTTCCATGCCCAGTTCGTACCCGGTAAAAAAGTGGGTATCGAGGTCCTTTTCCGACAGCTCGAAGTCCTCCAGTTTGAGGTGGGGCTTGCGGTCGCGCCGCGGCCGGATGGGGTTGGTCGTCGACACGAGGTGCCCGCGGTTGCGGTATGCCTTGATGAGGCAGAGCACGTTGAGTTCGGCGGTCAGTTTTTCGAGGGGAAGCTCTTGCGGGCCTGCGGCGACGCCGTTCTTGCTGCCGCCGAAATCAAAACCGCGGAAAAACAATTTCCAGCCTTCGTCCACCGAGTCGGGGTCTTTCCGGTATTGCTCGTACATCGATTCGATGTAGGAGGGATGGGCGTTGAAGAGGAAGGAGAGGTCTGTCATATTTATTGGTTTGTTCCGCCTACGCTAAAGCTTCGGCGGACGCAGTGGGTTGTTGGGTTTTGGGTTTTTTGGCTGCGCTCGCCGAAGCTTTAGCGTAGGCGAGGGCAAAAATGGAGGATTTCTATGATAAACAAAAGCGGGTTAACAAGGTTTCCGGGCTCGACTTTTCAACTTTTCAATTTTTCAACTTTCTAGTGTTTGGAAAATTCCAAAGAATCCCTACCTTTGCATCCCGGTAAAAAGAAGATAAAAAGATTAACGTTTTATAAGCATGGCAAATCATAAATCGTCCGAAAAGCGAATCCGTCAGGAAGCCAAGCGCAAAGTGCAGAACCGTTACTACAAGAAAACGGCTCGTACCGCTATCCAGAAATTGCGCGAAATGAAGGAACCCGGGGAAGCCTCGACCTTCCTTCCCAAAGTCCTGAGCATGATCGACAGGCTGGCCAAGAAGAATACCTGGCATCCCAACAAGGCCGCCAACCTCAAGAGCAGCCTGATGCGCCACGTGAACACGCTGAGCGCCTAAGATCACCATCACCTTTACAGCAAATGGGGTGCGGGCTATGCCCGTACCCCATTTGCTGTTTTTGTAGTTTTCAAATTTCTTCTATATTTGCACCCGAACATTCGTTCGTAAACCAGGTTGCAAATGCCCAAATTTCACCCCCTGAAGATCCGGGAAGTCCGCCGGGAAACCGCCGATTGCGTTTCTGTTTCCTTTGAAGTGCCTGTAGAGCTGGCCGAAGACTACGCGTTTATCCACGGCCAGAACCTCACCTCAAGGCCACCATCGAGGGGGAAGAAGTGCGGCGTTCCTACTCCATCTGCACCAGCCCCTGGACGGCGATCTCCGCGTGGCTATCAAAAAGGCCCCCCTACGGCAAATTTTCCACCTTTGCCCCTGGAGCATTTACACGCCGGCGATACCCTCGACGTGATGACCCCCTCGGGCAGTTTTTCGACCCCGCTCGATCCAGCCAGGCAAAAACACTACGTGGCCTTTGCGGCGGGCAGCGGCATCACGCCCATTCTCTCCATCCTCCGGACCGTGCTCCACACCGAGCCCGGCAGCAGTTTTACCCTCTTCTACGGGAATAAAAGCGTGGAGCACATCATTTTCCGCGAGCAACTGGAAGGGCTCAAAAACCTGTACCTCGACCGTTTTTCCGTGCACTATATCCTCAGCCGCGAATTTCCCGGCGCCGAGCTGTTCTACGGCCGCATCGACGCAGACCGTTGCGGCGATTTTTGCCGACTGATCATCGACCCGCTCGACATAGATGCCTACTTCCTCTGCGGCCCGGAGGAAATGATCTTTTCGGTCAAGGAAAAACTGGAGTCCCTGGGCGTGGACCCGCGGTCCATTCATTTTGAACTGTTCACCTCCCCGGTAGGCCACCTGGCGGTGAAAACCCCGCCCAAGCCTCCGCTGGAGCAATCCCTCCGCTCGCAGATCTCCGTGATCCGCGACGGCAATTCTTTCCAGTTCGAGCTCGACAGCAGCGGCGATACCATCCTCGAAGGAGCTCTCAAGGCCGGGGCCGACCTCCCCTTTGCCTGCAAGGGCGGCGTTTGCGCCACCTGCAAGGCTAGGGTGATGAAAGGAGAAGTGTCCATGCAGGTCAACTACGCCCTCGAACACGACGAAGTGGACTCGGGATACGTGCTCACCTGCCAGTCGCACCCTCGCTCGGAACAGGTGGAGGTTAGCTATGATGAATAAGGGAGTTTTTTGTTTTTAGTTCTTGATTTTTAGGTTCTTATTTGATGGTTATGATCAGGCTTACTAAAACTAAAAACTAAAAACTAAAAAGCTCAGTAAAAACCTCGATAACTTGATTACCAAAACCAAAAAACAGGAGATCTTCGAAGAAGCGGCCAAACTCTTTCAGGAAAAGGGCTACGGCGCCGCCTCCATGCGCGACCTGGCCGACCGCGTGCAGCTGAAGGCATCCAGCCTGTATAGCCATATTCGCAAAAAGGAGGAGATTCTGCAAAAGATTTGCAGCGACCAGGCCCACCGTTTTACAGAGGCGATGGGGGAGGTCGAAAAGATGAAAGTGAGCGAGGGAAAAAAGGTCGAAACCCTTCTTTCCCTCCACATCCGCACCGCACTGGAAGACCCTACTTCCATCACCGTTTTCAGCGATGAATGGAAACACCTGGAAGAACCCTACCTGAGCGAGTTCCTCGAACGCCGTCGAGACTACGAGCAGCGCTTTCGGGACATCATCCAGCAGGGTATCCGGACGGGCGAATTTCAATCCCTGGACCCCTCGACCATCCTATACACGCTTTTGACTGCCATACGCTGGCTCCACTACCGCCAACGTCCCGATTCTTCAATGGACGCGGAAAAACTGGAGAAGGAAGTAGTAAGTTTATTGATGGGAGGGTTGAAGATAGGCAGTCAATTGGTCAGTTAGTCAGTTGGAATTTTGAACCATACGAACAACTGTTCGTTTTACAAAAAAGAATTATTTTTACGCAGCCAGTCACTAATCACTAGTCACCAGTCACTAAAAAAATGAACCTCGAACAACAATTTCAGGATAAGATCGACCAGGAGATCAAGATCGAGCCCCGCGACTGGATGCCGGAGGAATACCGGCAGATGAACATCCGCCAGATCGCGCAGCACGCCCATTCCGAGATCGTGGGGATGTTGCCGGAGGGCAACTGGATCACGCGGGCCCCGTCCCTGCGCCGGAAAGTGGCCCTGTTGGCCAAGGTGCAGGACGAAGGAGGCCACGGCCTCTACCTGTACAGCGCCGCAGAGACCCTCGGCGCCTCCCGCGACGACCTCATCGAACTGTTGCACCAGGGGAAGGCCAAATACAGCAGCATATTCAACTATCCGGCCCTCACCTGGGCCGATATAGGCGCCATCGGCTGGCTGGTGGACGGCGCCGCCATCATGAACCAGGTGTCGCTCACCCGCACCTCCTACGGGCCCTATGCCCGCGCTATGGTGCGCATCTGCAAGGAGGAGAGCTTCCACCAGCGCCAGGGATACGAGATACTGCTCACGCTTTGCCGCGGTTCACAGGACCAGATCGACATGGCCCAGGACTCCCTCAACCGCTGGTGGTGGCCCGCCCTGATGATGTTCGGTCCCAGCGACGGCGAATCGACCCATACCGAAAAATCCATGAACTGGAAGCTCAAGCGCAAGAAGAACGACGAGCTGCGCCAGCACTTTATCGATGTGACGGTCCCGCAAGCAGAATTCCTCGGTTTGAAAGTCCCGGACCCCCTCCTGAAATGGAATGAGGAGCGCGAACATTACGACTTCGGCCCCATCGACTGGGAGGAATTCCGGCAGGTAGTTGCCGGCAACGGCCCTTGCAATAAAAAACGCCTGCAGGACCGAATCCAGGCCCACGAAGAAGGCGCCTGGGTGCGGGATGCAGCAATGGCCCATGCCGAGAAACGTAGCAAGCGCAAGGAGGATGCGCTCACAAACCGAGTTGCATAAACCAATTTCACCGCAAAGACGCGAAGGCGCAAAGGAAAACGCAAAGTAGCCTCGTGTCGTCTTAGCGTTCTTGGCGTCTTTGCGGTTAATAAAACTATACCATGAAAAAGGAATGGCCCCTCTGGGAAGTATTCATCCGCAGTAAAAACGGATTGAGCCACAAGCATGCGGGCAGCCTTCACGCCGCCGACGCGGAGATGGCTATCGAAAACGCCCGCGACGTCTATACCCGCAGGAATGAGGGAGTGAGCCTCTGGGTGGTGGAATCCAGGCATATTACCGCATCCAACCCTGCCGAGTCGGAGTCCCTGTTCGATCCGGCGATGGACAAGGTGTACCGGCACCCCACGTTTTACGAGTTGCCGGATGAAGTGACGCATATTTAGTTTACCAGGCCTTTAAATCCAATACCTTGGACCGGAAAGACGCCATTGTAAAATACGCCCTTCAGATGGGCGACCACGCCCTGGTCACCGGCCAGCGGCTCTCCGAATGGTGCGGCCACGGGCCCGTGCTGGAGCAGGATATCGCCATCACCAACATCGCCCTCGACCATGTGGGGCAAACGCGCTCCTGGTATCAGTTTGCCGCCGAATTGGAGGGAAAGGGCCGCACGGAAGACGACCTGGCCTATATGCGCACGGAACCCGAATACCGGAATGTGCTGCTCCTGGAGCAACCCAACACCGACTGGGCCCATACGATCGTGCGGCAGTTTTTGTACGACGTATTCAACTATTACCTGCACGAAAACCTCGCCCACAGTCCGGAGGAGGGGATCGCCGCGATCGCCCGCAAATCCCTCAAGGAGATCACCTACCACCTGCGCTACAGCTCGGAATGGATGATCCGCCTCGGCGACGGCACGGAACTGAGCCGCCAGAAAATGCAGACGGCGCTCGACAATCTCTGGATGTTCAGCGGCGAGCTTACCCAAATGACGCCGCTGGAGGAGTTCCTCGCCACGCTTGGAATCGCGCCCGACCTCGCCGCCATCAAGCCCCTGTACGATGAAAAAGTGGATGAAATCATCGGGGAGGCAACCTTGAAAAAACCAGGTACAACCTTCATGCAATCGGGTGGCAAACTGGGCCGCCATACGGAGTATATGGGTTTCATCCTGGCCGAAATGCAATCCCTGCAGCGGCAGTTGCCGGGCTTGAAGTGGTGAGAAGCGATGTAATCGCTTCAGCATTAAAAAAATATAAAACAGGGAGCGGGGCCGGGCCCCTCCTGTTTTATAAACCTTGTCGCGGCCGCAGGCCGCGACAAGGTTTATAAATGATTTTGAACAAAAATAGGACTATTTCCTATTTTTGAGAATGAAAGAAGTCATCGACCGCTTTCGCGACGTCGTCATCCAGTTCGCGACCCCATACAGCACCGGCACGGGCTTTTACCTGAAAGGCCCCAACCTGATCATCACCAACGAGCATGTGATCCGCGGCAACCAGGAAGTGGTGGTCAACGGGCATAACCTGCCCAAAAAGCTGGTGCGCGTCATTTTTGCCGACCCCAAGCACGATCTGGCATTTCTCGAAGTGCCCGACACCTACGAGATCCCGGAGGTCAAGTTGGCCGAAAACGGGGGCACGCAGCAGGGCGATCCCGTCATTGCCATCGGTCATCCCTTCGGCTTCAAGTTTTCGGCTACCCAGGGCATCATTTCCAATACCATGCACAAGATGGGGGACATCACCTACCTCCAGCACGATGCAGCCCTCAATCCCGGCAACAGCGGCGGTCCGCTGGTCAATATGCAGGGCGATGTGATCGGGGTCAATACCTTCGTGGTGCGCGACGGCGACAATATCGGCTTCTCTCTCCCGGCCCATTACCTGGCCGAGTCCATCCGGGAATACAAGGAAAAATCGGGCGAAATCGCCGTGCGCTGCTACTCCTGCGGAAACGTGGTGGCGGAGAGCCAGTTGGCGGGGGAATACTGCCCCTATTGCGGCGCCAATCTCGAAACGCCCAACAAGGCCGAGCCCTACGAGCCGGTCGGCATGACGCGTACCATCGAAGACCTGCTCGGAAAACTGGGCAATGATATCGGCCTTTCCCGCCGCGGCCCGGCCTCTTGGGAAATCCCTCACGGCAGCGCCAAGATCCAGGTCACCTACCACGAGCAATCGGGCCTCATCACCGGCGACGCCTTCCTCTGTCTGCTCCCCAAGGAAAATATCCAGGCCCTGTACGAATACCTGCTCCGCCAAAACTACGACCTCGCGGGCCTCACGCTCAGCGTCCGCGGACAGGACATCATCCTCTCCCTGCTCATCTTCGACCGCTATTTCAACGTGGAAACGGGCCTCAAGCTCTTCGAAAGGCTCTTCCAAAAAGCCGACGAATACGACAATATTCTGGTGGAGCAGTTTGGGGCGGTGTGGAAGGTGGAGGAGTGAAAGTTGAAAAAAGTGAAAATAAAGAGACAGGGCAGGTTACTTTTTACCTTTTTAGCGCATCAATTATAGCAACATGGCGGTATTTTGTGATGGTGAAATCAATGGACCGTACGCTTTTATTCAGCTGTTTACGCCATGAACCCTATGCCTCTCAAACTATTTGATTTTTTTCAATCCGGGGAAACAAAGAGGCTCAGGGCGATCTATCCCGATGCCCGGGCATTATATGAAGGCTTGGAAAAGGAAAAAGCAGATGCCATTCAATACCTGTCTCTTCGTATTTCGGGTTCCGTTATTCGAATAGGAAAGCAGTACCGGCTTCCGGAAGAAGAGGTAGAAGAGTTACTTGGCGATTGTATCTCAATGATGATTCAGCATATTCGCGATGGTCGTTATATCTTTATTGGGAACGATCCGGCTTCTTATGCCATTGAGATTGCCAAGAATAGGGTACGCTCGATTTCCAGGGCCTACAAAAAGCGTCAGACAGAGACTTTGGATCCAGCTGCTGACTGGGGGGAAGATGCAGTGGCAGGTACCTGGGCAGACAAGGAGTTTATAGAACATTTATTGGATCAACTGGATGAAAACTGCCGGATGCTGATCAGGCTAAGCTACCTTGATGGATGGAAAGACAAGGAAATTATGGAACGGAATCTGGCCGCCAACCCATCATTGCATGCACTCAAAATGCAGCGCTCCCGTTGCATGAGAAAGTTGACGGACCTGGCGCATCGGGTTAATTCGAATTTTTAATTTCTTCTTACCCGACATGACGGACTATTACGAAAAGATAGAGGATTATATTAACGACGCACTTTCTACAGAAGAAAAGGCTGCCTTTGAACGCGCCATGCAGGCGGATCCGGAGCTCAAGACGGAGATCGGACGCCAGCGCGAACTCCTTCGGCGTCTGGAAGGAATGCGCCGTAGGCAGTTGGTCCAACAAAACATAATGTTGGGCACAAAAGGGATATCTCTGCTTTGGTGGTTGGTTTCAGGCATTGTAGCCTGTGTCGTGTTGGTTGGAGTAGTCCTTTTCTTTAAAATAAAAGAGCCGTCTCCGCTGGAGGAAATTCCATTGCCGCCGCCCCAGGCCCCTGTGGCTGTGGAGACACCTGGTGCGTCCGATACGATGTTGAAAAAAGCGCCAACACCTGCTCTGCGCGAAAAAGCCCCATCAAAAGCGCTTTTGGCCTATGCAAAAACCCTCGAAGCCCAGGACTCCATCCACTACACGGCCATGGGCGATGCAGCGGAGGACCGGGAGACCGAGCGCCTGCTCAACCGGGCCATCAGCCTGATGCGCGACCACAAACCTGAAGAGGCAAGGAAAATTCTTCAGTCAATACTGGAGGACACCTCCACTTTTTACCGGGAAGATGCCGAATGGCTCTATGCCCTGACCTGGCTGCCACGCAATTCTGCGCAAGCAGTTTCCAGATTGAAAGAAATAGAGGCATCTTTTTCGCATCCATATCGAACCAGAGCAATGGTGCTCTTGGAAGGATTGGAGTGAGTTATTAATTATGCTTGAACGAATATTCCTTGGGATTGCCTTGGTTGTGTTTCTCCAAACAACATCTCAATCCCAGCCCCGCAAACTTGCTCTGCTAATCGGGATTGACAATTACCCCGAGGCATCCGGCATGGGTCCCTTACAGGTTTGCAACGGGATATCCCTCATGCGGCAAACCCTCCTGTCGCAGGGATTTACAGAAGAAGACATACTCGAATTGAAAAACGGGGAGGCGACCGTAACGGCCGTTCGGGAGGCCTTTTTGGGCCATCTTGGGCAATTGAATGCCGGTGATATCGCCTTTGTACATTTTACGGGGCACGGCTTGCAAATACCCGACAACGACGAGGACGAACCCGATGGCATGGATGAGGCCCTTGTGCTCTTTGATTCCCGGCTAAACGACAATGCCTCGCTATTGAGGGATGACCAAATGTGGGCGCTATTGGAAAAGTTGTGTGAGAAAGCAGGTCCTTCGGGGCAGGTGCTTGTACTGATCGACGCCTGTCACGCAGGCGGGGGTCAAGAGGCAAGATTTCTTCATCGCGCCAACATCGTCAATACGCCAAAATTCTCCGGATAAGGCCCCTTTGGCTGCCTTTTTGCGTGCCTTCCCCACGAGCGCAGCTTCAGATCATGGGCGAGGACCGGAAGCCCTACGGCCCTTTGACTTATGCATTTTGCCTTGCGATGCAGCAGGCGACGCCTCAAACTACTTATCGCAGCCTTTTCGAAAAGGTGGTGCGTACCATGGCAGGACGGGCCTTCCGCCAGACCCCAGGAAGTCCAGGGAGAGCTGGATATATTGCTTTTCGGAGGAAGGTGGAGGCGCCACCTCCTTATTTCCTCTCCTCTGGTGGTGTTGGATGAAACCCGGGCCATGGTTCGCGGCGGCTTGCTCAACGGTCTGCATCCCGGAACGGAAGTAGTCCTTTACCCGGTCGACACCCGCGACACGGTCGGAGTTGAATCCTTGGCAAAAGGTTTCATCATCGATCGGAAAGCCGGGCTTTGGAGTGCGAGCTGGCGCTTGAACAAGCCCTGCCGAAGGAAGCTTTTTGAGCAGGCCTGGGTATTTGTCCGCAAGCGGTGCATTTCCGGCTTTGATTTCGGTATATCATTGAAAACTAAGGATGAGGAATTAAAGGAGGGCCTCCGCGAAATGATCGGTAACTTCCCCTCCGTCCGATTGACGGAGACAGACCCCGATCTGTTGATCGGAGAAGGGGAGGAAGCGGCGGCTGGAGCTGTGGTTGCCCGACAGTACCGTTTTGTTCAGCGAGCCATTTTCTTCCCAAAAAATGAAAACGCTCCTGGCAGACTTGCAAAACGCCATGGGGAATCACCTGCAAGCGCAATTCCTTCGCGGCCTGGAGTTGGAGACCGATGTATATCGTGTGGGTTTACCCTGGAAGCGCCAAATGGAAGCCCTGAGATCAGGGTAAACAAAGACTTGTCGGTTCTAAACATTAGCAACGAGGGCCCCAAAAGGGTCTATTACACGCTTCTCGATATCGATGCCCGCGATAAGGTGACCATATTGCTTCCCTCAGGAAGGTTGGAATCCGGCAGACCTGGCCCTTGAGCGCGGACAATCCAGGGCGCACCGGCTGAGCTTTGATACCCCGGGCAAAGAGGTGCTCAAACTTATCGTCACCCCGGCCCTATCGACCTGCGGGAAGCCCTTCTGGCGCGCCAGCGCGGATGGAGGCCGGAGGGTTTCATCGAAGAATTATTTTGGGGCAGCCCCTTGCAGTTAACGGCCAGCGCGGTGGCCCCATTCCATACCATGGAGATGAAGCATTGGTAAAAACCCTTATTTTTGAGGTAACTGAATAAGCTTTGCCAATGAAACCCTTTCTTACCTGCCTCCTGGCGCTCTGCCTGAATGCAGTTGCGGTGGCTCAGTCTCCCGTGACCATTGATCTATTCCTTTTCGGCCCCTGTGGCCGATTCGTTGTATTTGCAAGGATACTATCGCAAAGCGATCCCTTTCGCGGAAGAAGCGGTTGCGGTCTTCAGGCGGCAATCGCCCGGCGACAGCGTCAACCTGGCAAAAGCCCTTTTCCGGCTTGGAAATTTGCACCTTTGTCGGGATTTCATGAGAAGTCTGAAATCCTTAACCGGGAGGCATACGACCTTTACTATGGCCTTCGCGGGATGGAGGATGACACCTGCGCGATGATTTTCGGCGCCCTTGTGGAGAGCTTGATCCGCACCCAGAAATGGGAGGAAGCGGAAAGCCTGATTGCGCAGGCCTTGAGTGAAAAAGGTGCTCAAACAACCCTGTCTGAATACGGTAAAACCCTGCTTTTGATCGCTCAGGGGCGTATGCATCATCAGCGGCGCAGGTACAAGGAAGCCCTGGATTGTTATCAGCTTGCCCTTCAGACCCTGGAGCGTATGGGGAAAAGGTATGGCCAGGAGTATCCCTGGCTGCTTTATTATGCAGGCGCTGCGGAGGAATCTTCGGGTCGTTATGAAGAGGCCAGGAGCTATATGCGCCAGTGCTTTGAGACTTGGGAAGCTTTATTGGGTAAAGGGCATACGGCTACTGTTATTCCCAACCTTGCCGTCCGCACTTTGGAAAACGATAACGATTTGTTCTCTGTCCGCGACCAATACCTGGAGGCCTTGGGAATTCTGGAGGAAAAGCTGGGCGCCGATGCCAGGGTCTGCGGTATCTTTCATTACCACCTGACGGGGGTCTATTTCGACTTGGGTAAGTACGACCAGGCGGAATACCATCTTAATTTGGCATTGGACGGCAGTGAAAAAGGATGGGCAGGCTTCATTCCGAATATCCCATGCTGCTCGCCAGCCTTGGAAAGATTATGGAGCAGAAGGGCGAGTGGGACAAAGCCGAGGCCTGTTACCGCGAGTCGCGTCATTGCGCGAGCAAATCCTCACCAGGAAACACCCGCATTACTCCGAGTCGACTTCCTGGCTGGCCGCTCTTTTGTTGAAAAAAGGCGAGCCGGAAGAAGCGCTTCGCTTGCTCAAAGAGGCCCTTTCGATACAAGTCGAAATAGATGGCCAAATACATATCGGGACCTACCCCATTCTGCAACAAATGGCATTTTGCCATGCGCTCGAGGGCGATTTTCCCAGGGCCGATTCGCTCCTGGGAGTTGCGGAGGAAATAATACTGCAGGTTTTTGGTCCGTTCGGGAAGGAGTTGGCAACCAACAAGGAGTACCGGGTCATGATAGAGATATTGCGGGGCGCTGGCCCTGAAAGAGTATCGGCCTGGCTTCGGGAAGCCCAAACGATGAGGCAATCGGTCATTCGCCTGTCGCTTCCCCGCGCTTCCGGGCGCGAATTGGAAGCTTTGGTAGGCGCCTTTTACCCGCATTACGAGATCAGCTGTTATGCCGCCGAGCGTTACGGTCTCAGTGAAATAGCCTACGACAATGCCCTTTTCTTCAAAAACCTGGCCCTGAATACCCAGGCGGCGATGCGGAGTCAGATAACCCGGTCGGGCGAACCCGAATCCAGGGGAGCGCTTTGAGCAATGGGCAAGCTTGCAGGCGGCATTGGCAGCTGAGTGGAGCAAACCGCTTGCCTTTCGCGAAAGCACAGACTCTCTCCAACAGGCGCTTTATGGTAGAGCGGGACTTGTCGGCGCTCATGGGCGACGCATTTGAGAAGCAACTGTACACCGGTAGCTGGCAAGACGTGCGCGCTGCCCTGAAGCCGGGCGAAGCGGCCATAGAGTTCGTGCAGTACAGGCCGGCGGGGCTGGAGGCGCAGCAAGAGAATCGCTATGCAGCTATGGTATTAAGGCCTGGCGATATGGGGCCCCATTTCATTACCCTTTGCGAAGAAAAAGTTGGTGGCCCTGCTCGAACTGGTTGGACAAAACCCTACAGCCATATCAGCCTTATACGAACGGGGCGGGCGGGTACACGACAGCCGTCCCGTGTATGGCGAGGAACTGTACAACCTGATCTGGAAGCCCATTGCCCCATTGCTCAGAAACATAAAGACCGTTTATTACGCCCCGGACGGGCTCTTGCACCGCATAGCCTTCGACGCTTTGCCGGTTGGTGGCGGCGTGCGCAAGCCTGCCGCGGTATTAGCCGGGAGTTACCATTTGCGCCGTTTGAGCAGCACCCGTACCATAGGCATGAAAAGGGACCTGGTTGTTTGCAGCACTGCCGCTATATTTGGCGGGGCCACCTTTGATGCACAAACGGAACCACATCACCCTGCGGACACCATTTGGTCCGGTGATTCGGGCGCCCAACTATGGGCAATGGCAGACAGGCCGCGCGGCTATTACGAGGAAGGCTTCTCCTACCTGCCGGGAACGGAGACGGAGGCGCAGCTGCTGCACCGATTGTTTTCAACCAGAGGGATCGCAAACCGGTTTACACTAAAGAACGCGCTTCAGAAGAAGCGATCAATGCCCTTGGCGCGATTGGGGCAAAGCCCCGGCATTTTGCATGTGGCCACGCACGGGTTTTACTTTCCGCCATCAGAAGCGATGCAGCGCAATTGGCAAACACGTTTCTATGGCACGAAAACCCCTGTTTCGCTCTGGCCTGGCCTGGCCGGCGCCAATGCGGTGTGGCGCGGGGAGGGGAGCGTACACGCCGCGGCAGACGGCATTCTCACCGCATATGAAATCAGCGGATTCGATTTGAGCCAGACCCATCTGGTGGCGCTGTCCGCCTGCGAGACCGGCTTGGGAGACCTCATGGGCACAGAAGGGGTATATGGTCTTCGAAGAGCCTTCAAGATGGCAGGGCGGATTATTTGCTCGTCAGTCTATGGCCAGCGCCCGACAATGAGACGCCTGAATTTATGGAGCAATTCTACAGACATTGGCTCGGGGGCAAATCTATTTACAAAGCCTTTGAAAAGGCCCAGAAGAAAATGAGAAAGAAATATCCCGATGTATACAGATGGGGCGCCTGGGTGCTGGAGGACTAGGGTGGGGAATTTTTTTAAAAAAGATGAGGGATTTGTTACCTTTCTTTTGATAAAGGCATAGATGAGTATGAAAAGGCTGAAGATTCGCTGCTATGTCTTAGAAAAACCTGCTGATGGATAAGAAAGGCGCCGAAAACCTAAAATCTGTGCTCACTGTTTGGAGATTGGACAACGCTGTCCTGAGCGACAAGAATATCCAGATCAACAATGTGGCCGACATCGTTTCCTCGATTTTCAGTCCGGGGAAACACTACTATTTCATACTCAATTTCTTCAACCGCCAGGTCGAATATATTCACCCGGCCGTGGAAGAAAATACTGGGCTGTAAACCCGAAGACTTCAGTTTTGAATACATTTTTGAGAAGATGCATCCGGAAGATGCGCCCGGTATTCAGGCAAAGGAAAGCGCAGCCATCGAGTTTTTTTACAACCGGATCCCGGTGGAGAAGATACCGTATTATAAATCGAGTTACACATTCAGGATCTGCGGCCCGAAAGGAGAATGGAAGAATATTTTGCACCAGAGCATTGCCCTTGAGGTAGCAGAAAACGGGCGGGTCTACCATTCTCTGTCCGTGCATACCGATATCACCTTTTTGAACCCCTTGCCCAACAACAAGATATCGTTTATTGGTATAAGCGGCGAACCTTCCTATTATGCGCTGAGCACTGACCCTTCGAATATCCTGCAGCCAGAGCCAGGGATGCAGATATCCGCCCGGGAATTGGAGATCCTTCGGTTGTTGTCGGAAGGGCTTTCGAGCAAGCAGGTAGGCGGAATCCTCCACATTTCGACCCATACGGTCGATACGCACCGGCGCAACCTGTTGAAGCGGTCGGGCGCAAAGAATTTGCTGGAATTGGCCGTTATCTGTGTGAAAAAGGGGGTGCTTTGAGACGCAAAATACTCAAAATTGAGTATTGGATCGCAGCAGGGAGGGTTTAATCTTTGTATTATCCTGGCGAGGTTTTTTACTGTTTACAAATTTGCTAAATCAATTGAGAAAATGCCATTTATGCAGCTGCATAAAGGAGGCCAGTCATTGCTTAGCCCTATGATACGGCTGTTCAATTGTGAATAATACCCGTTTCCACAAAACTGTGAAATTATAAAAGCCTGAATAAACACTCAATGAATAACAAAAATACTTCCATTCCGCCCTATTTTTCCCTGAGAGAGATGGAGTTGGTTCGAAGCCTCTCTGAAGGCCTGTCGAGCAAGCAGGCTGCCGACCGGTTGGGCATCACCAAGAACACGGTGGATACGCATCGTAGGGAACCTGCTGCGCAAGACTGGGTGTAACAATTCCTTGCAATTGGTGGTAAGGTGCGTGCGGTGGGGGATTTTATGATGAAATTTTTCAACAAAACACTTTAACCTATGCACAAGACTAGTTTTCTCATGATTTGCTATTATGCCTCACGGCCCACTTTCAGGCGCAGGAGGTGCTAAATGCGGCGGGGCAGACAATCGCGCTGCCAGGCGGTACAGTTGAATATTCCGTTGGCGAGGTGGCTACGCTGACCATCAACCCTACGGGACAGGCCTATACGCAGGGCTTTATTCAACCTTATTATTATTTGATCGACAACACAAGAGAAGTTTTTGACGACTTGTATGCCTTCAAGTGTTTTCCCAACCCGGTTGGTGACGTACTGCTGGTAGAGACCAACTACCCTGATTTTACCGACATCCAGTTTTTTAGCATGGATGGTAGTGTGGTGCGGGAGGCTCCATTCCAGTACAACCAGATCGATTGCCAGGGGCTTCCCGCGGGAATGTACCTCGTTCGCCTTTATTCAAAGAATAAACCTGAATCCAAAACCTTCAAACTCTTTAAACAATGAAACAATTTTTTACCCTTATCGCTATTTTGATTATTACTGCGACCCTTTTCGGGCAAGCGCCCCAGGGGATCAACTACCAGGCTGTGGCCCGTGATATTGATCAAAAGCCGAAGCCAAATGTGTCGGTGATTGTTACTTTAAAAATAAAGATGCTCCATTTGGCTCAATCTTGTATTCCGAAACCCACAATACCAGTACCAGCGCTTTCGGCCTTTTCCACCTGATCATCGGTCAGGGAAACAATCCGCAAGGATCCTTTTCTAACATTGATTGGGCCAGCGGGGCGAAGTTTTTAGGAGTGAGTATAGATGGAAGTGCAGAGGTGACGCAGCCGATGATGAGTGTGCCGTATGCGTTGTTTGCGGCATCAGGAAATGAAGGCCCGCAAGGCCTTCAGGGAATTCCGGGGCCTGTAGGTCCAATAGGTCCCCAAGGTATTCAAGGCCCTATAGGTATGACCGGGCCACAGGGTCCGCAGGGCTTGGTCGGTCCTCAAGGGCCTGCTGGAGCAACTGGTCCACAGGGTCCCGTCGGGCCCCAAGGCCCTGCAGGTCCACAGGGGCCACAGGGTTTAACTGGGCCGCAAGGGCCGCAGGGGCCTGTTTATACCCCTGATATTGCAATTTTTGAAGAAAAATACCCGACTAACACAGTACCTGTGTCTCCTCCTATTGCAGATGGCACATGGGTCCAGCGAAATTTGAATACCCAGCCGAATCCATCAAGCAGTTTTGTTGTTTTAAATGGTGCGAATATCCAATTCCTTCAACCCGGAACCTACCTGATTTCGGCATCTGCGCCTGCATACAAGGCGATCCGTCATAAATATGTCTCCGCGAAGTCCCTTCAATGACCGGTACGATTAAATTAACCGGGACTTCTGAATATACCTCTCCAATCCCTTTACCGAATTTGGCACTTGCTTTATGGATTGAGACTCGTTCAATCATTTTAGGTAAACTTGAAGTTAACAATACAAATGTTCAATACGTTTGGATCACTTTTTAGAAGGCAAATAGTGGTGGCACCAATGCTCTGGGAGTTGCTTGCGGCATACCAAATGTTTTGGAAAATTATGCTCAAATAACTATTCAAAAAATTCAATAACCCGCTATTACCAACACCAGGTTTAAACTGAAATCCCGCTCAAAATCTTGAGCGGGATTTATCACCCCTCATGCCTTTTCAGTTCCACGATCTGTTTGTGATTATTCGATTTAACTATAATGGCTTTTATGCAACAGGAGAACATCAATTGAGACTTGAGCGCAACAATTCCTTCCCTTTTAAGTAGTTCATTTGTTTGTGAGTCAGGCGAAACTGGGGATAAACCACTGTTTGAAAACGCTTTCCAATGAAATTCAAAATCATCTCACCGCTTGACATCAGAACCGAGCCATCTTTTGCATCAGGGGCTTCCATGGGGATGCTGCAGCCAGGGTTCATACTGGAAGTGATTGATGAAGTGGCTGGAGACATGTGGTTAGGAAAAAACTTGTGGTACAGGGATGCAAATGGTTTTTATTATTGGAGTGGCGCCATGGAGGCGTATGGTGCGGAGATCATTCGGGAAGGGCAAACAGTATTTCCCGATACGAGTTTTCCGGAGTGGATGAGGGATCTGCGGATACCGGAAATCTGGAAAACATACACAGGAAAGTCGGTGGGTGTGGCTGTAATCGATAACGGTATCGATCTTGACAATAAGGACCTGCCGTTTCACCTGATATTTTTATGGATATGCACCCGGAGCCTTCAGGATAATGATGGGCATGGGACGCATTGCGCGGGCTTGATAGGGGCTAGAAATAGAAATGGTTTTCCCATCGGTGTAGCGCCGGATTGTAGGCTTTTCATTTGCAAGATCTCGGAAGGTAAGGTACTTCCCAAGGACGATTACGAAAGGTATCTGGAGGCAATGGAATGGTGCGTTCGGAACAACGACATCAGGATTATTTCCATCAGTTGGGCCTCATTTATCGATGATGAGGGATTGATAGAAAGGATGCAACAGGTCGTCAATGCCGCAATGAAAAGGTAAAGGTTGTTGTTTGTGCGATAGGCCAGGCGGGCAGGTTTCCGGATCGAAGCAAACGCTATCCTGTTTCACTTGAAAACACCATCGGTGTTGGGATGATGCCAAGGAAAGATAAAGACCAATATCCTTACATTACCCCGCATCTCAAAGTGGTGACGCATGGTTTTGATATTCCCTCCTACTTCAAGGACGGAACGACAGAGAGGCAATCAGGGACAAGCCAGGCATGCGCTATCGTGTCGGGTATTCTGACCTTGTTTGCCGAAAAGGAGAATGGAGGTTTTCCTATGAAAAGGCAGTAGAATTTATCAAAAGCGCTTCTTCTGTCCACCGGTTCAATTCAGGCGAAAGCGATTTTTCTTATTCATTTTCCATGTTGGACGGCACCAAATTACTTGAAAAATTTAAAAACCAATTAATTGTATGAAAGCCCTGATAATCTTTATGGCAAGCGTATTTCTGCTGATCGGAAGATTGAATTCGCAGAGTATTTTTGAAGATGCTTTGTTTTTGAAAAAAAGCTATCAAGATAACGACGAAAAAAAGTTTGAATTAACCAATCCCTCCCGCCGTTTCATTGGATATTATTTTGGCAATGTCGATGATGAAATTGTAAATAAATGCCTCGACAGCAATCTTTTCCTTAAGCAAATTTTTTTAATAAATAGAGATGCCCAAAGCATCACTAATGATAAATCTAGTCCACGGTCCTCTCCCTTTCTATCCGGCAACATTTCCAATCTCGCCTTCGGCCTCACCGATATCCTCGTCGAACGCACCAAGACAGAGCTGTATACGGCTTTTTTCAGGAAGTTCAAGGAGGATTTTTCAGACGCAGAGGAACTGGAAGGTTTGAGAAATCTGCTGCCCAATACGTCTGCTAATGTAGCCCTTATCGGGGATAACATTTATCAGTTCGATTTGTATATGAACAGTTTTCGGACTGCTTTCGAGAAGGATTTGAGATCGCTTCCCGAAAATACGGTCAACCTGTTGGAGGATAAAGACTCCACTATTATGCAAAATACCCCTCTGTTGAAATTGGGCCTTGACCTCACAGGATGGATAGCGGAGAGCAGGCATCCAGGCGAAGTATTGGGGCTGGTGGCGGAGAGCCCCGGGCTTAATCTATTGTCAAAGAAAGAACCAAAGTCTCAAAATTGGGTCCAGGCCACTCGCGTCGCCTTGTTCAGCGAAGTGCCAGCAAATCAGGCGATAGTGAAAACTATTGGGTTAGCAGGGATGAGTTGAAAGAATTAAACGACGAGATCACTTTGAAAATATTTCTGGGATTGTTGTATCAGAAATGCCTGCTTGAAACGAAAAGAGTTGGCAAGATCAATTTTTTTATAAAATCCGACACCTTGTCTTTTGACACCTTGTTGTACGGAATTGGAGAAAATTGGGACCAATCTCCCACCAAATACCTGAAACTAAAAGAAATAATCCTTGATTTTGCAATCCACCTCGACCACATTGAAAGCGGAATCAGTAATATCAAAAACGTCCAGGAGACAGAGGGTTTCAAGGTAGCATCCGCAAAGGATAGGAACAAGCTGATGTTCGACTTGTCGTACGACGTTTTCTCATCATTCCTTGATGTACTGGAATTCACTACAATATGAAGGGAATCCCGGGCTTGGAAAATATGACTATTGACAAGGACAGTTCCATCCTGAAAATCCGGCGGGCGGGTGAAATTGCCGTTCACATCTCCAATAAACAATACGCCGGCGCGGTGGCACAGACGGTGTTGTTCCTGAAAGATTTTATTGATACAAATGCCATAAAAGACGTTACCCTTCAACGCTTCTTAAAATACGGCATGTTCATGGCTGCTTTGATAGAAGCTGAAAGCCCCGAGCAGGCGAAAGACGCCATCGCATCTATAGCCCTTCCACCGGGAAGCTATTCCATCAAAAGATACTCTAGAGGGTATGTGTCGCTGAATGGATACCTGGGCGCTTTTGTCGGGAGTGAGTTCATAAAGGAGTGGACAGTACCGGAATTAATAATTTTCGATTACAGCGCCGGTCGGCATTTATGCCGGGATTGGTGACTTGGGTAAACGCAGAAACCCCTGGAGCATAGGATTTTTTTGTGCCGATCCTTGACCTTGGCATTGGCCTCGTTCAGGTTCGGAGGAGAGGAGTTGGAAACCCTGCCTGAGATCAGGCTTTCTCACATCGTCGCACCGGGTCTTTTTGCAGAAATAGGAATTGCAGGAACACCTTTGTCGTTGGGCATGGGCGCACAAATCGGTCCAAGGCTGAGAGAGATAAAAACAATGGAAGAGAATGAGATTGAAGACTGGTACTGGAGGTTTGGTGCAAGCCTGAAAGTGGATATTCCTTTGTTGAGCCTGTATGCGAGTCCTTCCAAGGGACAAGCT
>JADJBL010000029.1 GCA_016703765.1 Saprospirales bacterium | reverse complement strand
TGCCTCGTCTGTAAAGACGATAAAAGGCGATACGCCTTGTTCTGCCGCGACTATCTTACGTATCTCTCTCAGTTTGGAAAATTTCAGGAAGGTAGCCTCGTCCAACACCTTGCGGTAATCTACTTTCTTTTCTGCATCTCCCGAAAAGGGCCGCTCGATGTAGCGAACGCAAAAGCACCAATACGCCCCGTGCTCGTTGCTGATGAGATTATCCTTTACTTCCAGTATCTTGTTGCTGCGCATAAAGGTATTCATCTCCTGCACCGCGCTTCCATTGTCGCCGACCGGGATGGTAAAGAGCCTGATTTGCATGACACCGGATTTTACCTATATAACGCTCGTTGGCGCAAAAAATGTACGGTCCGGCTTCGTCCCTTCGCCTCCCCTTTCATTTTTTTCGCCAACTCGCTCCTTAGCTCGCAAGACAGAGCCGGTATGACCTGCCAACTGACTACGGGACGAACACCAGGCGGAAGCCGATGAAGTTGATGCGGAAGTCCGGGGAGTAGATGTAGCGAAACGCGACCCGGCAACTCCCGGCGTAGCCGTACCAGCTACCGCCGCGGAGCACGCGGAACGAACCGTCCTCCGGCCCTTCATAGTCCTTGTCCGGGTTCTCCGGATAGTCGCTGTCATACCAATCCCAGCACCACTCCCACAAATTGCCGCTCATGTGGTACAAACCCAAAGCGTTGGCTTTTTTATCTTCTACAGACCGGGTGCGGCTGCCGCTATTTTCATAAAACCAGCCTACCTCAACCAAAACGGAATCTCCGCTGTAAATGAAAGGGGACCGATGTTTTCCGCCTTTGGCGGCATATTCCCATTCGGCTTCGGTAGGCAGGCGATAGCCCTTTGATTCCCTATCAATTTTATAACGGCCAGAATCATCTTGTGAGATTGCCGCTGAATATCCCTTTTGCTTGCTCACCCAGTTGGCATAGTCCACCGCATCGTACCAATTCACACTCACCGCCGGATTATCCCCATCCGTGCCCCAGCCCGGGCTTTGATATTCATGTCCGGTTGCCCGGCAGAAGAGGAAATATTGCCACCAGGTCGTCTCATATTTTGCCATTTGGAAGCTGCTGACTTCCTGCTTATGCAAATCTTCGCAATTATCTCCCGGATCACAACCCATATCAAAAACACCGCCTTCCACATCCACCATTACGGGGTAGTATCGCTCCATCAGCTTTTCGTACTCATCCGGGTCGAAAGCCCTGATCGACTCCCGGAAGGGTTGGAGAATAGTCACGGGTTTGTTGAGGAGGGCCGCTGCAGAGTCCAGAAGCACAGCAGCCCTTTGGGTATTGCCGGCCTCCCCATGCCAGAAGGCTATCTCGAGCCAGGCTTTGGCTACTTCAGGCTTTAGGGCCCCGAGACTGGCGGCGGCTTTGATCTTTTCGAGGGCGTCTTCGTAGCGGAGGGTGTAGACGTCGCGCTCGGCGTTTTTCAGAATGAGCTTCACGACTTCAGTATTGGACTTTTCAAGATAATCCAGGGCAGTTTGAGCTTTATCCCGCTCTGCATTTATCCTTACAATCACCAGGATAGAGGCAATAAAAGCCAGTGCAATAACCGACCACAGGAGAAGGCGCTGCCGCAGACGCCGATTTTTCGAGTGCTGAATAAAGGTTTGCTGCTCCGGTCGGATCTCCTCCCGCAAACGAGCTTCGTAGGGCTTGATGAAGGCGAGTTGCTCGCGGCTCAGCAGGGCATTGGTGTCCTGGTATACCGCAAAGCCCTCGGTGATGATGCGCCTGGTTTTGAGATAGGCTTTCTCATCTTCACTCCGCTTGTCGGCGATCTGGAGGGCAAGGGTGTCGTGGGCTACCTCGTAGGTGCCCTCGTTTTTCCGGTAGCGCAGGATCCGGCTGTTTTCCAGCTCGGCAATGGCTTCCTTCAGAAATTCGGCTTTGGAATGGCTGCGCGGCAAGTCCAAATTCTGCTGGATATCCAGCAGCGCTTCCTGCTGGATCGGGATCTTGGTGCCATCTAACGTGGCAAAAGGCGAAAGGACCTGCCAAAGGGTACTTATCTGTAAGCCCGGAAACTTGTGGGACAATACCTTGTGTATCCGCTGGCTCTGACGATCGATAAAACCGGCCAGCTCGCCTCCGATGCTGCCCATCTGCTGTACCAGGTCGAGCTCAAAATGGACCTCTTTATCCCGGAGGATGGGCTCTCCGCTGGCAGTTTCATACAGGCGGTCCATAAATACCTGCAGGTAGGGGAGCTGAATATCCACATCCCCTTCCCGGATCTTCTCCACAATGGCTTTGGCAATAGCGGCTTCTTCGCCCTGCTGCAAGGTGATATTGGATTCGGGATTGTGCAGGGTAGCCTGCAGGATGACCTGCTCTACCCGGGGCAGATCCATGGGTTCCAGGCGCAGTTTTTTGTTGCGCAGCTGGGGCACGGCTTTTTCCAGCTTGTACAATCGGGCGAGGTATTCCTCCCGCATCGCAAAGATGATCTTTACAGGAAGGGGGAGTTGAACCAGGATCTCGATGGTGCGGGCAAATTGCGCCTGTTCCTCCGCATTGCCCAACGTATAGAGCTCTTCAAACTGATCGAATATGAGATAAATAGGGGTGAAGGTAGACAGATAGAGCCTATGGAGCGCCTGGGCGATGGGATCATCCGACTCAAACGCCTCAGGAGCCCCTGCCGGAGCCTCGTCCCCTTTTTCTGCTTCCAGCATCGATTCAAACCAGTCGAGCCCTTCCGCTGCAGAACCTGCAGACACGACCTTCTCCGGGGTTCTTTGGACGATGGCATCCAGGAGGGACTGATTGATGTCTGAGCCACGACGCACGAAAAGGTCGAGCCATTGAGCGGGTTTGAAGCGGTTGGCCAATCCGCAACGGATCAAGCTGGTCTTTCCCGTGCCCGAGGGGCCATAAATCAACAACAGATTGGTCTGGAATACCAGTCGATACAGCTCGTCGACTTCCTGGTCCCGGCCAAAGAAAATGCGCTGATCTTCTTTGCCGTAGGCGTCCAAAAACTTGAAGGGGTAGCTTTTCCGGCCCATGGCGTTACATCAGGGTTAAAATATCGTTTTCGTTGCTCGATAGGAGGCTTGTAGTAGTCGTGGGTTGTTCATTCAGGATATCCTTCCTGGCTTTTTCAAATTGCTGCAAGACGTAGCCAAACTGCTGCCCGGAAATATCGAGTGTATCTTTTTCGTTTTCGATCCAGAAATAGCGCAATCCATTCTCCGTACGATGGCCAAAGTAGTAGATCTTGGAGTTGAACTCTTTGGTCAGCGCGTTTTCATCCAGTATAAAGGGCGAGAGATTGAGGTTCTCGCTCAATTGATCCCGGTAGAGCAGCACCGATTCGATATCGGTGGGTTCGGGCAATTCCTGCTGCCGGTCTTTCCGGCCTACATCGTTGTAGTTATTGTCCAATTCCACCATCACGTGCTTGAATGTCCGGGGTGGCATATTCTTTACCTGGTAAACTTCGATGTTTTTGATCACCGCCATTTTGTAATCGATCAGGAAGTGCAGTTCCGACAAAAACGCGGCCAACTGTTGTTCCGAAGCAATGCAATACGGTTCTATCAAACGGCCCGACACATCCTCTTCCAGGGCGGTGCGGATGAGCTCAAAATGGTCGTTCGCTTCCCGGAAGACAGGCACTTCTGCCCAGCCATTGGGGTAGGCATTGAGTGGGTCGAGGTAAATCTGGGATTCGTTTTTCTGCGCAATACGGAGCAGGGCATCGATCAGTTGAAAATAGTCGAAATGGGGCGCCATGGCTTCGCCCAGATCGAAGAAGGCCTCGATCTGGCGTCGTTCTATCTCGGCCAGTTCCAGGGCCTTTTGCCGTTTTTGGGTGGCATCCCATAGGTCGGACAGTAGGATGAAGGCCAGTAGTTTCAGGCTTTTTTGGTAGGTGGTGGCCAATTGCTGCAAACGTTCCTGGTCCATTTTCTCCGAAAGCTCCGCCGAAAAAAGGGTCCGCAGGTGGGCGCTGATCGGCGCTGGGAAAGAGCGCACGATCACGTCTTTTTTCTCCGCATCGGAGGGTTTGCGGTTGGCATCCCCGGCATTGCGCGCCTGGTGGATCTTCCGGGCCAGTTCTTTCACATGAATGCTCTCCCGGATAGCCTTCAGTGTCGTATCCACCAGGTGGCTGTTGATCGCCAGCTTGTTTTTTCCCGAAAACGCATCCGAGTCGAAACGCAGCTCCAGCGCCGATTCCGTGGGGAGTTTCCACTTCAGCGCCTCTTCGGTTTCGGGTTTGAAATAGAGGCCCCAGGGCAGTTTATCCGTTCCTTTTTCAGCGCGAAGCTCAAAGCCCCTGCTAGATTCGATCGCCAGGAATTCGGGCGATGTGCTTTGGCTCTCCAGAAAGGCTTTTGCCTTCGTGAATGCCGTTGCGATATCGCTGCCCGTCGCCATGGCCTCGTAAAATTGAACGGCAAACTCCCGGGCCTGCTGGTCGTCGATCTTCACGCTGGTAGCGATGACGGCCGGTATGCCGTTATCTAGCAGGTTTCTGACCTGCCCTGCTGTGGCGCAGCCGTTCAGGAACACCAGCTTCAGGTTCTGCTGGGTGCCGAGCAGCCCTGCGATACCCTTTACATTGGCTTTCTGCACCACGCCAATCTCTTTCTCCAGTTGGATGTTCTGCCCGTCGGCATGCCCGCCGTAGTGAAGAATGCAGATCCGGTTGTGGTAGCGGTTGAGCAGATAAAAAACATCCTCGGTGGAGGCATGCTGCACATCCCTCAGCTGCAGGTAGTTTTTATCCGAATGGTCCAGCAGCGCTTTTTTAATACCTGCCTGCTCCGCCGCGATCTGCGGCAGGTAAGCATCCATGTTGTTGGAGAAAGTGAGCAGGACTACAGGGTGTTGGGTCATATTGGCGCAAATTCAAGGAACTAAAATAGAAAAATTTTCTGGAGGTGTTTCTTCTTTTACATAATCCGCCAAACCCAAACAACCCCAGGAGTTCTTGTAGATTCTGCCAGCCTAGATCAGGCTCTTATAATAAATTTTACCGCCTTATATCCCAGGTGGGGAGCATACAGAAAAAGCTGGCAGAACAACTTAGAGCACAGGAGGATTATGCCCAGGCAAGCTTCAGGAATACACCGAATTGAAACAGGCAAACCGGCTTTCCCCGAAGAGCAACAGGCCCGTGAAAAGGAATTGCTTAAGCTTGACGAGGATCTTCAAAAACAGGCAGCGGATGCAGAATACAATTTGCAAGCCAAACGCCAGGATTTGCTTAACCCTGTTCTGGAAAAACTGCAAAATGCGATCAATGAGGTAGCCAGGGAAAATGGATATACCCATGTGCTGAACCAAACAACAAGCGGAGGGGTTTCCACCATCCTGTACGGTCCTCCCGAAGATGACCTCACGGAGAAGATATTTAACAAACTGGGCATGCAAATTCCCAAAGAATAGCTCCATGGTCCTGAATAAAAAAATCACTGTAGTGCAATTCCTTTTGCCCCTTCTTCTTTTGACAGGGCAACTGCAGGCACAGGTAAAAGTGGGGCTACACCAACGTGGAGTTCCTGCTCAGTAATATGCCGGAAATGAAGGCCGTTGATAAAACCCTTGCGGACTACGGACAAAAGCTGAGCCAAGCCGCAAATTTCAGAGCAAGCTTTTCATCCATCCAGGTACCTTGAGGGCCTTCGGCGGCATCACCACCTTGATCACTCGCAACACCTCCCCGACCGATATTCAGATGTGAATATCGCTCCTTGCAGGATAGTAATATATTCGTGGGCTTCTTTAAGACGAAGGAAATTGCCCACAAGCTTGCCAAATGGCTTCGCCATTTCGGTCGCGTTTATCATTTTGTTGCCATCGGCGAATTCAAAGCTGATGCGCGTGCCTTCGTAGTCAAATTTATTGATCTCGCTCATGCCCAACCCTCCTCATTACTATACGTCTCCACGGGATATGCCGGCACATACACATAAGGCCTACCCGTTTTGCAAACGTACGCCTCCTCCGCGATGCTGCAATAAGGCCCCGAAATCGATGTCTTTTGGCATTAGAGCAGGGTTCTTCAGGAGTTTTTGGAAAACTCAAACCCGTTGGCCACAGCGCAGCAACGGGCATACAGGAAAACATCCACCGAAAAGTACTTGCCCGGCTGCCAGGAGCTTTCTCCTATTTCCCGGGCAAAAGCCAGTCCGTCGAGGAAGAACAGTTTTGGAAAGGATATCGTCAAATTCATAGATATGCCGGACTGGTAAAGCCGCCCAATGCCTTCACCAGGCTCGATGACCGCATCGTTATCTACCCCCTTGCTCCAATCCAGGAGGTCGATCAATTGCCAAAACCGCCCTTCGGTTAACCCCTCCTGCGAACGGGAACTGTCCAGTTCGATCCGAACCTCTGCTCGGGATATTTTTCCTGTAAGTCCCGGACTGCATCTGGGTGGAGATTGCGCAAAGGATATTTGATAACGGTCGTGACCATGGCGCTTTTCAATGAACTGTATTCCTGGCTGGGTTCTTTCACTTCCTGGTTTCCCACAATTAGATTTTCGGGGTATTCGGACGCTTTTTCCCATATCTGGATCAAGCTCTTGCCCGTAGCCTGCTCGATCTCCGACAGTGTATCAGTTGTGAAGTTATGCGTACCGCTCAGCCATTTGGTAATTTCAGAAGGATTTTTGCCCAGCTTTTCAGCCAGGTCTTTTTTCTTCCAACTCAGTTCATTCAAAATATCTTCGAGCCGGACAGCAATGAGCATCCTTTTTCTGGTAAGAGCTGTCTGGAGGGGGTCCCGGCCATGTAAGGGTTCGGGAATTTTAGGATTGGAACCGGAGCCTGGTTTTTTCGGTGTTCTTTTCATTGTAGTTTCAAAAATTTACTTAAAACTACAATAAATAAATATAAAGTCAATGTTTTAGATGTAAATTTTACTTTAAAGTAAATTATACTCAAAATAGCCCCTTAACCCAAAATCACTTCCCTACCACAAACCCACCACTGAAACAATCTCCCCCAAAGCACAGCAAATACCGGTATACCCCGATCGGCGCATTTCCGGAATCCCAATCCACTCCATGCAACCCCCTTTCTTTCCTGCCCTCATCAAAGCGATACACTTCGCGACCGAGAAGGTCGTAGATCGTCAGCTGGAACTCGGCGGGTTGAGATAGCTCGAAAGAAAAGTGAACCATTCCGGAGGATGGATTTGGGAAAACGAAAACTACCGGTTGAGCGTTTTCTTTTGGCGAAAGCTCCTCAGCATTCACATTAATATCGTTGATCAGGTCGCGCAGGCAGCCAAACTTGAAATTGCGGTGCGGCACGTTCACATCGTCCGTAAGGCCCCAGCAGCCGTAGCGGTTGTAGCCGCTGGTCAGGGTGAACTGCATAGCCAGGGTAGCCCCTACCTGGAGAAAAGCGTCGTCGAGATTGAAGCGCATCTCCTCGCACATGCCCTCGCTCCGCTCGGCCAGGATCCGGTTGGCGATATTTTCTGTGCTTCCGCCGCCGTGGTCGGGGCCTCCTTCATACGACACATACCCGCCGGGCAGATTCCAGTCCATGGCTTTTTCGATCCATTGTATTCGCCCTGCCTCGTTGACGCCGCCGGTTTCGTCGATCTGGCCGATAATGCTCTCGTGGCAATCGTCGAGGATCTTGTCCACGCTTTCCCCGGCCTCATGACCTCCGGAAAAGTAAGTTTGGCTGCCGATGGCATAGATGAAATCAGATGGCGGGCCGAAAGTGGCGTTGACGTATTGCAACATGGGCTCCACCCACCATTTGAGCATGGGCTGGTGGCTGCACAACACCACGCGGATGCGATTGTTGAGCGACCCAGAGCCAAATACGTCTTCAAAAATTTGCGCCAGTTCCACCGTGCGGCGGGCGTGGTTCTGGTGCTGGTCGATGCCGAGCGCGGTGGCTTGTGCCTGGTTGTATTGGCTCTGTTCAAAACCGGGGGCGGTATTCCAGACCTCGTTGCTATTTTCCACGTAAATATTCAGGTCGGGATCCAGTCCGTTTTTCAGCATGGTTGCCAGTTGTATCACATAATCCGTGCTTGCGGAAATGGGCACGTTGATCCAGGCGTCGGTTTGGGTGCGGTTGGCCAGGTCGATCACGTGCTCCCAGCAGGCGCCGCCGTTTTTTCCGATCTGTGGGATGGCTGTCTGGGAAGCGTCGGAGGGAAGCTTCCTTTCGGACCAGGTCGTGAGGACGGGATAGGCCGGATCGCTTCCGTTTGTAATGGTAAAGTTCATGTAGCGGATCGCGCTGAAGTCGACCGAATCGAAAAGACTCAGAAAGGGCGTGTGAAAGAGCTCGCTGTCGTCCTCATACCCCGGGCGCAGCATTTTGAACCCGGTGATCCCGCTGTTCAGCGGATGGGCCGGCGTGCGGCGGGTTTCGGTAAACTCTATCAGGAACAGGCCGTTGCTGCCTGGCGTCACGACGAAGTCGAACGTAGTGGTGTTGGTACCCGCGTTGTAGGAGAGGTTTTGCACAACGGCCCCAAAGGTACCGTTCACATCTCCCTGGCCGGTAAAGGAGCATTTCCAGGTCCCGCTCACGTCGAGCCGGTACACCTCCGGGTCGTCGATAGATCCCGCCCACTCGGCCACGGGCCGGAAATCGCCGATATATCTCGCATCCAGGGCCGGCCATCCCTGAGCGTCCACCTGGGCGGGGCCCAGTTCGGCGCCGGTGCTCAGTTCGTGCCAGCGGTAGTTTTCCTTCACCAGGTCTATGTAAGTGCCGCCGCGTTCGGGGAGGTCGATATTGACGCCGATTTGGGCGGTGGAGAGAATTGGGAATAAGGTTAGGACAACAAGTTGAGCAGCTTTCATCGAGCGTAATTTTAAGTTCCCTTAAAATTACAAAATCCTTGCGCTCTCATCTACGATCTGCTTCCCTGCCACTCGAACACGAATAGCTATTGTTGCCCTGAGAATTAAATAAAAAACAGGGTAAAGCGGCCAACGCCACTCTACCCTGTGCATAAAGGATTTGGTTTTGGGGTTATTTAATCCAGAATTAGCTTTTTAATCCAGGTCCCTTGCCCGGAACCGATCCTCAGCACGTAACTCCCTTTCGGAAAACTGCTCAGGTCGACAGGCTGCGTTTCCATTTCGCTTTGAATGTTTATTTCCCTTTTAAGAAGCGGCCTTCCGGTGATGTCCATCAGGACCAGGGTAATTACCCGGGATGAACTCTTTAAAGGTGAGGTTCACCAGACCGGAACTCCGGTTCGGGAATAGATTCAGTTGTCCGCCTACCGCCAGGTCTTTAACGGAGTTGATGACGGTTACTATCACCTCGTCCGTACCGATGCAACCATTGGCGTCGGTTACCGTCACGGAATAGGCGCCGGTTTCCAGCACCTCCAGGGTCTGGCCGTCGGAACCATCGCTCCAGAGGTAGGTGTCGAAACCTGCGCCGGCATCGAGCACCAGGGTTTCCAGTGTGCTGATGAGGGTATCATTGCCCAGGTTTACGGTGGGCAGCGGCCACACGATGAGCTCGGTTTCGTCGCTGGCCTTGCAGCCGGCTTCGTTGGTCACTATAACCGAATAAATACCAGCATCCGTCGTCTCAAGCGTCTGGCTTGTGGACCCGTCGCTCCATAAATAGGCTGCATAGCCCGGACCTGCATCCAGTACGACAGCCTGGCCTTCGCAGGTTTCCTGGGTGCTTACGGGAATCGTATAGCTGCAAAGCGGGAATTCGTAGCCGAGCGGGTTGGACAAGCCGAAGATATAAAGCCGCGTAGTCTTGCCGGTAAAGGTGACCGAACCGTCTCCAGCCGGGCTGTCGATGCCGAAATCGTTGTCGTTGACCACGGCGATCGTGCTGTCGTTGATGATCGTGAGGCCTTCGGGTTTGTCGTGGCTCAGATCCCATCCGGCCTCCAAGAGGTCGAACACCAATTCTTTCTGCACGACATTCACACCGAAAGCGGCCAAACCGGAGGCGTTGCCCACTTGCTCCAGCGTCTGCCCGCCGAAGTCTTCGGTGGTCAAAGCCGTTGCGCCCGAAATGTCGATTTTGTAAATATTCTTCACGTTCCAGCCGTTGCGCTCGGCGTGTTCTACGAGCAGAAATTCGTTGTTGTTGACTGCCACGAGATCGCCCACCTTCCAGTCGCGGGTACGGATCTGGCCGGTTTCCGGGTTCATTTCGTAAACAAACTGGCGCACCTCATCGGTTTGAGGGTCGATTTCCACCATGCGCACCAGGCGGCCCGTATTGCCGACGGCTACGGTCGGGTTGTCGGCGGGGCTCTGGATGATGGCGTAGATCTTGCCGTTGGGCGTATAAGCTACCCCTTCAAAACCCCTGTTCGGACGGCGTTTACCTATTGCTGCGGGCAAGGCCACATCTTCGGCTTCGGTGGGGAATGGGGTATATCGTTTAAGAACTTCCAGCGTTGTTTTATTCACTTTCCAGATCGAGGCGCCGTATTCGTCGCAGAACCAGAAATTGCCTTCGTTATCTTCCACGATCCCTTCGCTGTCGATACCCCAAATATCGGGGGTCAAAACGGTGGGGATGGTGTCAGCCCAGGCGATCTCACCGGTAGATCCAGCGCCTGCTGGAAGGGGCAGGCCGGAGGCAGTAGCGCCTCCCGGACGCAGGAGCGGTTCTACGCTCTGAATATTCCAGCTTCCGCTCTCCGCTTTGAAGCGGGTCACTTTCGGCGCGTAGTCCGGTTCGGGGAAAAGCAGCGTGGTTCCCGTCGCATTCGGGTGGTTAGTCGCAGCCGCATTGGGACCGCGGTCGCCGACGGCATAAAACTCCTTATCCGTACCAGGGATGTAGTACAATCCGGAAATACCTCCTTCAAAGATCGTCTGGCCTTGATAGTCCACGATCGGAATAAAGGGCGTATTGTCGAAAGTTTCGAGCGTCAGCTCGCCGTTGTTAGTGCGCGGTCGAGGTCGATCTGGAATGTGCTGAGGGTTCCGCTGATCTCGTTGGACAACACGAGCAGGTTCCTGCCGTTGGGGCTCTCATCTTTAGGGATGAAGATCAAGCCTTCCGGACCGAGGTCGCCCAGGTCCCGGGTGTTGATGTATTGAATAAATTCGGGCTGGGCCGGATTGCTCACCTCGTAAACCATGATCCCGCCAATCCTTTCGAGCCCGGAGAAGGCAAATTGACGGCCTTCGATCTCCACCACGATGACCGACTCGGGTTCTGGCCCTTGTCGTCGCTCCGGTTTTGAAAACGGCAGAAGTGCCGTTGCTGGCGTTGAAGATGCCGCCCCATTCCGGGTCGTTCGCGGTTATAACTTCGAAATCGCTGCCGCTGTCCCAGACGGGGGTTCCGGAAGTCATATCCCAAATGGTGATGGAGCGACCCCCGAAGGAGTATATCTCGTCGTAGTCGCCGTCGCCGTCGGTGTCGCCGGAAGCCGTGGTGATATTCTGGCGGCCCAGCAGTTCTTCTTTTTGGAGAAAACGGGCATCGGGGAAAACCGTGGGATCCAGGTCGACGTCTTTCAAACGCTGGGCTTCCACTAAGTTATCGTACTCCCTGGCATCGCCCTCGTTGGCCGAGATGCCGTAAACGACGCCTCCGACTTCAAAGCATTCAATGGCGTCCGGCATGTAGAGGCCTTTTATGGGCCAGGAGGCAAAGAAGATCTCTCCGCCTTTATCCGAGGCATCCAGGAGGTTGCTCGTTAGGCTGTGATCCTTCCCGCCCAGGGCGCGGATCTCGGTAATCTGGAGCGTCACCAGGTCCACCACTGCAATGGCATTGTTTTCCTGAAGGGTCACCAGGGCCGTGAGGTCGTCGTCGCTTACGCAGACGTATTCCGGTTCGAGATCAGCAGCCACGCTTGCGTTTGGGCCGAAAATGCGCACGCCGGCGGCGAGCAGGTCGTTTAGCTGGGATTCAAAGCTATCAAAGGTCAGGGTGGCGACGTCGCTGTCGTTGATGGCCGCGACGCCGGGTAGCAAGTCGATCACGCTGATCGTGCCTTTCCGGGTCGATCAGGTAATCGCTGGAAGGCTCTCCTTCATTGGCCGTGATAGCCTGGGTACCGGCGTGGTTAAAGACCACCATATCCGGCAAGTGGCCAACGGTTACGCTATTGATAAAGACGCCGTTCACGTCGAAGAACACTACCTCGCCTTCATCTCCTGTGGTCTGTCCCTGAACTGCGGCAGCCACGATCCCGTCATGAACATCCACCGAATTGATGCCGCCGCCATAAGGGGTCATGTCGACGCTCGACAAGTGAACGGCAGCTACCGGGTTGCTGAAATCCAGGATGTCCAGCGTGTTTTGGGTAATATTCGTAACAAACAAACGCTTGGAGCCTGCATCATAAGCCGAAATCTCCGCCGATCCTCCGGCGGGATTGCCGGGGTAACTTCCCAGATGCCGCAATTGGATAAACGGATCGCTTTGGGCAGCAGGGGCTTCGATATCGTTGTCGCCGATCATTATGACCTCGCTGTGGAGGCATCCAAAACCTGAAGGGTTGCTGTTCCGGCAGGGCCAGCCTTTTCGACAGCGACCCGAATCTCCACATCCCCCTCGCCTTCTTCGTAGCGGATGACATCGTCGAGGAAGGTGACAACAGGAGCGGTGTTGACCAAAAATATGGCTACTGTCCCGCTAAGTTCGTTGGCCGTGACCACATAGGCATTTCCATCCGGACTGTCGGAGGCCGGTATGAAAATTACCCCCTCGGGCCCGTTGTCGCCATCGTAACTCGTATTGCTGCGCGAGTTTTGTAGTCGGTGAATACGGCATTGTTCGGGTCGGTTATATCGTAAACCATCACGCCGCCGATTCTTTCCAGCGTAACAAATGCATAGGTCCGGCCTTTGACCTGAGCCAGGGCGACGCCTTCGGGCTCGGGTCCCTTGCCCGGCTGCGGCCTTTGAAGCCATTGCCCTCGTTATCCGCATTGAAAATGGGCGCGGTGTATGGGTTTTCTGCTGCGATCTTTTCAAAATCGTCGCCGCTGTCGTAGACAAAGGGCGCCGGTTTGCGCATTCCAGATGGAAAAGGAGCGAGCTCCAACGGAATATAATTCGTCGAAATCGCCGTCGTTATCGGTATCGCCCTGGAGGTTGGAGATGCGGAAGCGCCCCATGTTGTGGTTCTCCTGCAACACCTGCGCGTTCGGGAAAGCCGTCGGGTCGAGGGTGATCGCGCTCACCGCCGAGCGCTCGTTTAAAGCAGCGTATTCTTTTTCGTCGCCTTCATTGGCAGAAACCAGATAGGTCGTGCCACCGGCCGAATAGTTGGCCAGGGCGTCGGGCAAATAGAAGCCTTTACGGGATAATTGGCAATGTGTACCTGCCCGCTTTGGTCGGACAAATCCAAGCCATTGCCGAAGGCATTGTAGTCTTTGGTACCGAGAGGCCAAATGCCTGTGAAGCTCAAATTGACCAGATCGAGTTCTGCGATCGCATTGTTCTCCTGCAAAGTGACCCATGCCTTTAAACCGTCGGGTGAAATTGTGACGTATTCGGGTTCGAAATCCTGTGCAGCAGAACTGGCCTCAAATAGGAAGCGCACCCCGGCTGCTTTCAACGCAGCGACCTGGCTGTTAAAAGCGCTGAAGTCAACCGTGGTCACATTTGCCTGAGAAAGCCCTGCAATGCCGCCGCTGATATCGATCACGCTGACGGAGCCTTCGGGGTCGATGGTGTAAGCGTCGTTGGGTTGGCCTTCATTGGCGGTGAGGACGAGGTTTCCATCCGGTGAAAAGACGATCATGTCCGGAAGGGCGCCAACTGAAACGGTGTTTTGAAAAACGCCATCGGCATCGAAGAAAACGACGGCGCCGTTTTCCTGTTCGTTGTTGATTCCGGGAACGCAAACCGCCACCAAGCCGTTTTTCACCGCTATGCTGGTAATCCCTCCGCCGTATGTGGAAACATCCACCTGCTGAATTTGGACCGGCATGGCGGGATTGGAGAAATCGATGATATCAAAGGCCTTCAAACCCGTGCTGATCGCAAACAGGTGCTGGGATGCGGGATCGTAGGCAACGATTTCCGCCAGGCCTGCTTCCTCACTTGGGTTAGGCACGGTGTAACGGCTTACAAATTCGAGTTCGATTTCCCGGGAAGCTTCCGGCGCTTTGCGGTCGTTGTCCCGGATATACACGGTGAAGAAGGGTTGCCCTCCAAAACGACTCCGATGGCATTTTCCAATGCAAGAACAAAGTATTCGTCCTGTTCTTCCTCCATATCGTCCACGACGGGAATATCGATAGAAATGGAAAGGCTGCCGCTCAGGTCGAGGGGTGGTCACAGGGGCAGGGGTGATATCGCCCGACGAGGCCGTGCTGAATACTCCTCCTTTCAAAACCAGGTCGACCGTTGCCCCGGGGGAAGGGTTTTCTACTTGCAGTTCGATGCTTACCGTTCCTCCGTTTTCCGAAACAGAGATGAACCGGCTGGCAAATGCAATATGGGTAATATAAGTAAAGGTGAATTCGTAGGTTCCAACCATTCCTAATCCCAGGTCATCCACCACGTTGGAAACCGAAAGGGTATAGGTGTTGCCCACAACAAAGGGGGTGGAATAGGAAAGGAGGACCGTATCGGCAAGGGCGCCGTTGGAACTCGGACTTGCGGAGGCCAGGTCGGCGATGCCGGTATAGTGGGCCAAATCGCTTGCGGACGTTTCATCCAGCCCGTGGTTGAAAACCATTGGATCGTAGTGGATGAAAGGACAGTGGCCTCGACCACCTGAGGCGGGCCGGGGAAGCTCCACGAAGGCCAAATCTGAGAAGGTGTGCCGGCTCCAATACCGTTCCAGTTGGCCGGGTCAAGAATGGCCGCGCGCAGCTCCTGGATGGTGCCGGTTTGCGGCCCCGCGTAGTATCCGTTGACCGTATTGCCGGCCGTACCGTGGGCTGTGCTCAGGTTGATCGAAGAGATCCCATCGGCAAGAGTGGGAGGCAATTTTTGACAAACTTCCCCGCAAGCCGTATGCGGACCGACAACCCAGGCATTGGAGCTGAGGGCGGTAATGTGCTCAGGCGCGCCGGCGGTTCCAGTATATACGATAAATTGATCTCCTCCCGAGCTAAGCCCGAAAGTCGATCCCGTCACTGTGCCCTGGCTGGCCATGCCTGCGTCGTTTTGGATCGAGATGACCGTCCTGCAGGTATGATTTGGTTGGGGAGGTCCAGACGATCCCACCCGGGCATTGAGGCTGGGCGTTATCTGTATTTCGCATCGGTCATCCTGATCTGGGTGCCCGGAAGGATGTTGACAAGTGTAAGCAGGCTACTTTGTCTTTGGCGCCTGCGGTATTCATCCGATATGCCACCGGAACGATATCCCCGGCATGAACTCGGTTTGCGGGGAAATGGTGAAGGAAATCGCCTGTAGGGTCGCAATGGCGTTGTCAAAGAGGGTCTTCCACCACATTTTCTTTCAGAGCCGTGTAGTAGGTCAGCTTGTTTGCCAAAAGGAGCATCGAACGACCGTGAATATATTGCCGGTAATAAAGCTTATTGCTTGATGAAACTGGGATCCGGCTGCGTCGTCGAGGCGAAGTTCGACCAGCAAAGGAATATCTGAACATAGGAGTGGGTGCGTCGGAGAAGAGTCGGATATCTTCGCTGAATGTCAGTGTAGGTTGTACCCGACAGAAAGGTCTACGCTATTGTTGGCAGGTTGAAAACTTAGGTGGAGGAAAATATCCGCGCCGAGCGGAAAAGCGTCGAGCGATAGGTTGTCAAAGGGGTTGTTGCCCACCGTGCCTCCGCTCCCTTGTTCCCAAAGGTGATGCGGACGGCGAAATCCG
>JADJBL010000028.1 GCA_016703765.1 Saprospirales bacterium | reverse complement strand
TTCTTGATTAGCGTAAGTCTATTATTAAGGCATCGTGCAGATTTTCAAGAATTATTCAACCTACTTAATAACCTAAAATTGCCACAGTTATTTGTCACTGCAGTACTTTTTGGCATTTCTATATTCGATTGGCATACTTGCTCAAAGCATATCAAAAAACACTATAGCAGACCGCCAACCAAATGCAAATTGTTTTATCCCTAGTATTGTACTTCCAGATGATGAATATATGCGAGACGAAGCTTGTAGATACTTTGAGAAAGGGTGGACCCATGACAATGAAAGTGTATTTGGTGAGACTTTCGTTAAAATTGGGCAAAAACTACTATAAATCCTTTATTTTTTCATTGCAAAATGCAATATTCAACGACACAAAATACTACGCAGAATTAAAGGGCATCGAAAATAAAATGTCATTTTCTGCTGCATTAACATTAATTTCTTGGTTTAGCTTGATTGTATATATTTTTGTCTTAGCATCCCGCTTTCTACGACACAAGAGTAGTGTAGATGATTTTCGGGCGAAATTTCGATTTGAGTTGTATTACTTGATAATATTATTCTTGCTCTTAGTTGCTGGTTGTTTCTCCTACAGGGCACAGCAAGACAACTTTAATCTCAGAATTTATGGTTATTACTCTGCTCAAGATATAATGCCGCAAAATAAACACCCATCTTTGCATGGACGCAAATATGGTGGTTAATCTGCCAACGCACAAAGCCAATGTGCAGCCGCCACGTTGTCCAAGCCATCAACAATAACCACCAAACCAACCAGAACTCTCATGAAAAACCTCCTCCTCCCCTTCCTCCTTTGCATCGCCCTTTCCGCTTGCAAAAAAGACGACCCCGTCCTCACCTTCTTCAAATGCAAAATCGACGGGGTCGCTTTCGAAAGCGATTCGCTCCAATATCCCGCCGACAACCTGATAGAGGGGCGGCTGGAACTCCGCTTTGAAAACGGCAATCGAAGCCTCATTCTCGGCATACCCGAATTCTTTGGGGAGGAAGGTCCGCACGAGGTCAACTGGGTCAGCTACGACAATGGATCGGCGACTTTCCTCGGCGACAGTGGCGAAGTGCTCATCACGGAGATCGACAAGAAGAAGGAGTTCATCTCCGGAACCTTTTCGGGCGTCTGCAGCCCTATTGGCGGAGGAGTGGACATGGAGATCACCGACGGGGAGTTCGTAATGGAGTACTATGAGTTTTGAGGCCGGAGCCCGGGAATCAATTTTTTTTATAGATAGCCTGCTGGCATTGTCGATGAAATTTATGGATATTTTTGGATAAAAATACGGATAACGACATCTGTGCAACACCCGGTACAGTTTGAAAAAGCACCTTGAAAAATTGGTCAAGTCAGGCCAAATCAGGCAAAATGGCGCCGGCAAAGGCACTTGGTACACCTTGCCGTAAAGTGAGGATCCTTCGGGATCGAATAGGAGTTTAAACCCAAGTGGTTTCCCTCCGAAAACCCGAGCGCATCAAGGGGAATTTGATGCGCTTTTGCTTTATCGGGTAATTCCCGTATTTTTGTAACAAATTGTTTCAAAATGGCAAAAAAACTGGTCCGGTTCGATTGGGCGATGAAGCGGCTGCTCCGGAACAAAGCCAACTTCGATATCCTGGAAGGCTTTCTCTCCGAGTTGCTCTATGAAGATTTCAAAATAAAGCAAATCCTTGAAAGTGAAGGAAATAAGGAGACCGAGGACGACAAGTTCAACCGGGTGGATATTCTCGTGGAGAATAAAAAGGGCGAACTGGTCATCGTCGAAATCCAGAATACCCGTGAAGCCGACTACTTCCAGCGGATGCTGTACGGGACTGCCAAAGTGGTTGTGGAACATATCACCGAAGGACAGCCGTATTCAAAAGTCAAAAAAGTGTACTCCGTGAACATCGTGTACTTTGACCTCGGTCAAGGGGATGACTATGTGTATCATGGGAGGACCACCTTCATAGGTATCCACAGCAACCACGAACTGGAACTTTCCGAAAAGCAGAAAGAGCTTTTCAATAAGACATCGGTTTCGGACTTGTACCCGGAATATTATGTGATAAAAACCAATCGTTTCAACGAAGTCGCCAAGGATACGCTGGACGAGTGGATATACTTTCTGAAAACGGCAGAAATCAAAGATGAATTCACCGCAAAAGGTTTGAAGTCCGCTAGCCAGAAACTTGACATTTTGAAATTAGACCCTGCTGACCGCAAGGAGTATGACCGTTACATGGAAGCACAGAGAAGCGATGCCAGTTTTGTGGAGACGGTGAAATTAGAAATCACGTCGGCTGTAAAAAGTAGAGAGGAAGAAATTGCTGAGAATGCCCTACAGAAAGGTTTAGCGATTGAGGTTGTCGCTGAAATTACTGGGCTTTCGATTGCAGAAGTTCAAAACATCGCCAGCAACTTGGGAAAAAAATAAATCGCCCAACTATGGCTTCCTTGCCAACCGCCCGCTAAGCGCGGCAGTGTGGCAGTCACGCCCACGTTAGCGGCAACTCTATGGCGACACTGCAAACATCAACCGAAAAATATACCCCCTCAACCTACCTCTTCAATAAATATAAACATCATGAAATTTACCACACTTTTTATTTTATTATTTGTTGCCACCATTGGAAATGGTCAAGCATTGCCCATTGATTTTGAATCCACAATAGTCACTGCTAATTTTATTGATTTCGATGGAGGGACTGCAACCGTGATTGCCAACCCCCAACCCAATGGTATAAATACCAGCGCTTCCGTAGCGCAAATAGTCAGGAACGGTGGGACGATTTGGGCGGGCAGCAAAATAGATTTGGCCGCCAACCTGGACTTTACCACGTTGAATTCCCTATCCATGAAAGTATTTACAACTGCCCCTATCGGAACGGTCGTTAAATTCAAACTGGAAGGAAATGGCTCTGCGGAAAGGGATGTGCTCACGACCGTTACCAATGAGTGGGAAATATTGACATGGGATTTTACGGGTGTGCCTGCCAATTTTAATTCCCTTGTTTTCATGTTTGATTTTGGTAATATTGGGAACGGTTCTGCCACTTCCACATTTCTTTTTGACGATATTGAGCAGTTGTTCGGAGGCTATCAAATTGACCTGCCCGTTGATTTTGAAGGTTCAACAATAAATTATACCATGTCTGATTTTGGAGGCAATGTATCTGCATTGGTGACCGACCCATTTAATGCCAGTAATAAGGTCATCCGGGCAATTAAAACCGACCAAGCCGCTACATGGGCCGGCACGACCATTGGTACTCCCGCTGGCTTTGCAACAAATATCCCGTTGACTTTATCCAACTCAAAAATGTCTGCAAGGGTATGGTCGCCGGAAGCTGGAACCCCGATACGTTTGAAAGTCGAAGATTCAAATGACCCCACCCACACTTGTGAAACGGAAACCAATACGACCGTTGCAGGAGGTTGGGAAACATTGGTATTTGACTTTGTAAACCAAGCACCGGGAACGGAATTATTAAGCATTGGACTCGCTATGGGTTGGACTTATAATATGGCCTCTATCTTTTTCAACTTCGGGACGGAAGGTGCTGTGGCAGGAGAAAAAACATATTATTTCGATGATATAAATTTTGGAGGTTCCGTATCCGGGATTACCGATGCTGAAATTGAAGGAATAAATGTATTCCCTAATCCATCTAATAATGAATGGACATTTCATTCAGAAAATACGATAATTACTTTGGTAGAAGTATTTGACCTGCAAGGCAACCGAATTCTTGTCTTTATTCCCAATAATCCTATTGCAACTATCAATGCTTCAGACTTGACTAATGGAACTTATATTTCTAAAATTACGACGAATTTAGGGACGAAAAGTGTCAGGCTTTTGAAAAATTAAAGCAACCCTCAATAAAAAAGCGCATTCTTCTACTCGCCACTGTTACTTTCCTGATTTTCTTCAAAAAAAATTCAAGAAACTTATAACTATTATTTAGAAAATGGATTTCCTAAAGCTCTCACCAAATGAAAGCAACTTTCTTCGGATTTCATGCCCTCGCATTAGCCGCCGGTTGGGAACACCTCACCCCCCCCCGCGTACCCCGGCGATGTCGATGTTTCACTTGTCACCCCGGCGGGTTTCACCTTCGCCATTTGGGGGGTGATTTACCTGCTGCTGTTGGGGTTCGTGATTTACTCCGCTCGTTTTTTTGGCAAACCGTCGCCCATTTTTTTGCGAAAAACTGGCTGGCTCTTCGTGCTTTCCTGCGCAGCCAACATCGCCTGGCTCCTTGCTTTTCATCACCTTCAAATCGGGCTTTCCATGCTCCTCATGCTGACGCTGCTGGGGTCGCTGCTCGCCATATATTTGCGCCTGGAGACCGAAGGCACGGCGCAGCGTTGGCTCGTGCGCCTGCCGTTTAGCGTCTATCTCGCCTGGGTGGCGGTGGCGACCATCGCCAATTCCAGTATCCTGCTCACCCACCTCGGCTGGGGCGGCGAGCCGGGCGGGGCGCAGTTTTGGACCGTCGTGGTGTTGGCGGCGGCAGCGGGCATCGGGCTTTGGGCAGTCATCAGCCGCCGGGATTTCGGGTTTGGGCTGGTGATTGCTTGGGCACTGTTCGGCATTTTTTCAAAACGGACGGCAGACACGGCCACGGCCGACGGGGCAGTGGAAATTGCTTCGGCAACAGGCATGGCGCTGTTGGGTTTGGGCTTGATTTACCTGCTGATAAAAGGCAGGTGATGGAAACCATGCAGTACAAGGTGTGCCCTTGTTCGAGCAGCAGGGGAATCAAACGCTGCCCGATTTAGCCATTGGCGCCGGTCAGGAGTATTTCCATGAAGTGGTGGGCTTGTTGGCTAATGCTTCCAACTGATTCATCACCTCTTCCGCTTCCGCCGTTTTTTGGGCGAATCCTTTGATGTTGCCCTTTCGCTGAAGGTCACGGGCTTCTTCGAGTAAGCTGGCATACTGTTCCCGCAGCTTTTAGCGGGGTCCTTTTTGAATAATCCGAACGTGGGGTAGGTATAATTTTTGATTTTTTGAAATTTGTCAAACCTTAAGTGAGGACATCCCCCCGTCCAAACCGATGACCTGCCCGGTCATCCAGGTGCTGTTTTCAGACAATAAAAAAAAGGCAAGCGATGCCACTTCTTCTGCCGTGCCGACCCGTTTAAGAGGGTGTCTTACGCCCGCTGCTTCTTTTTTTTCTTCAGAACTGAGCAGCCGGGCTGCCAGTGGCGTATCCGTCAGTGAGGGGGCGATGCAGTTGACCCGGATGGCGGGCGCCCACTCGGCGGCGAGGGAGCGGGCAAGCCCTTCTACAGCGCCTTTTGCTGCCGCTATGGATGCGTGAAACGCCATCCCCTGCCTGACGGCCACCGTGCTGAACAGGACGACGGAAGCGTTCCCTGCGTTTTTCATCGCTTTTTGCGAAGCCTGCAAAACCTTGATGGCTCCGAGTACATTGATTTGAAAATCTTCGAGAAAAGCCTCCGGTTTCAAAGAGCGGAAGGGTTTTAGGTTGATGCTGCCAGGGCAGTAGGCGACGCCGTCGAGCGCGTCGGGCAGTTCGTCTTCGGCGAGGTCGCCTGTCAGAATGTTTTTGGGCAAAAAGGAAACATTGGGCAGGCCGGCAAGGCTATCGCCGTTTCGGGACAATACGACTACCCGGTTGCCTGCTGCGCTGAGTTTTTTTACAAGTTCCAGTCCGATGCCGGAGGAGCCGCCTGCGATGAGATATGTTTTGTTGGACACGAAATACTGAATTTATTGCACCCTAACAAAATTAATATGGATTGGTTTTCGGTAAATTCGATTACTGGCGTCATAGAATATCTGCTTATGTAGGGTTCTAGAGAGTTTGTTTGTAATTTGACTCGTAAATTTTGAAGCCAAGCCCTGGAATCCATTTTTTCGTAGATTTGAAAATACGAACTGCCCAAATCCCCAAACCATGCGCTCCCTCCTATTCATTCTCCTCCTCCTCCCCTCCCCCGCTTTCTCCCAACTCGACGCCAATCAAATGCTCGACCTTGGCTACCGCCGCTACGGCGTAGAATCGGGCATCATCGAATACAAACTGACCGGCAATACCACCGGGACCTGGACGGTCTATTTCGATAAATGGGGCTGGCGGGAAGCACGCTATGAGCACACCACGACCAGCTTCGGAGGCATGAAATCCAGCTCGGAAAACCTGGCGTATATCGACGGCGAATGGCTCTACAATGTGGATATGAACACCAAACAGGGCACCGCATTCACCAACCCCATGATGAAGGGCTTGCCGGATTATATGGAAACCCACAAGCTCGGCCTGGCGGCTCAAATGCTCTACGAAAGGGGCGCCGCGGAACAGCGCGGCAACGAAACCGTCCTGGGACACCCTTGCCAGGTCTGGTATATTTCCGCCCTGGGCACGACGGCTTCCGTGTGGAAGGACACGGCCATCGTGTTGAAAGAAGACGGCAATTTCATGGGCTCGAAAGTGACCCGGATCGCTACCAGCGTCCAGATCAATGTCCCGATCCCGGCGGATAAGATCCGGCTTCCGGCAGACGCCAAAATTTTGAAAAGCCCGACGCCGGGCACAAAGCCTTCCAAGGAAGAAGTGCCGCGCTCCGTGGTAGAGGAATGCGAGGAACTGCTCAAGCTGTCCCGGAAATGGGCCTCCTCCTTCGAAGCCACCCGCAAGCGATGCGACGGACTCGAAATACAGATCGAAAGCCTGAACGCCAAACGCGGCGAGGCGGGCGCCCGGCGCGACGAAGCCAGGGCCAAGACTGAATCGGCCAAAGCCAAAGAAGCCTCGCTTCAGCAAGCGGCCGACAACCTGAAAAACTGGCTCAACACCCTTCAACCGGCCGGTATGATCTACGATTCGAAAGAGAGCATTCCTCCGGGCATGCAGTACGTGGGCTCGGGAGGGGTTTATATCGCATTCAACAATGCGCAGGCGTTGGAGGCGAAGATCCAGTCCTTTCCCGGCATGAACGGCCACAGCTTTGGTTCGGTGTTTCAGTCCTACGGCGCCTATGGCGAAAAAATACGCGAACAACAGGCCATCCAGAAAGAGGAAAGTGAAAAAGCCACCGCCGCCAACCAGGAGTCCAAACGCCTGGGCGGCGAGATCGATCTTTTGAAAGCCGAATTGGAGGCCTGCGAGGCAGAGGAAGAGGCCCTCGAAGCGAAACGAGAGGAGATCAAGGAGCGCGACGAGCTCTGCAAGACCAAGATCCGGGAGCAGGAGATCGCCAAACAGGAAAGGGAGGACTACGAACGCCTGCTGAAGGAATACCGGGAGCTGAGCGATCTCGCTTCTTCCCTGAAAAAGGAGGCCTACGAGGCCATTCAAACCCACCACGGCACCGAACCCGAGCTCGAACAATACAACCAGGCCTCCAAACTCTGGCCGGAAGCCAATGACCTGGTGACCCAGGCCGGCATTCAGGTGGTAGCGGGAGATCAATTGATGCGGGCGGAGCAATTCCGGGAGGCCCACGGGAAATTCGCCCAGGCAAACACCTCTCTGCATAGCGCCATCAATAAGCTCAAGACGCACAACAATGCCATGTCGGAAATCATCCGTAGCGCCAACGCAAAGCCGCTGGACCTCTGCGAGAACTTCCAGGCGCCCCCTCCCCTGATCGAACGATACTACGCCATCACAGAGATCAAAGACATCAAACTGGCCGTGGATCCCTACACGCCCGAATCGTTTGAAAGCATGAAGGCCAAGGCGACCGCCGTGCTGGACGGGCTCAACTGGGTCAACCAGATTCAGATGGCGGGAATGGGCATCCAGGCCGGGTCCATAATGGGCACGGAATATCTCGTGCAAAAGACCGCCGGTGGGGCGATGAACGCGCTTGGCAAGGTGCTGGCAATGGTCGGGGAGAAACTACCTGAGATGGCTTACGACCAGGCCACTTCCGACTGGTCGAACGTCGCCTTTGAAAAATTCCTGGAACTGCTCCTGAGCAACAAGCCCCGGAAAATCTTCTTTTACGCCACCTGCGTGGAGTACGAAATGACGATCAAGACCGTCTGCGAAAAGAAGGATACGGGCGACGAGACCCATCAGGTAGCGGAGCCGAACCCGCTTTCCCAAAAGACCTATGAGAAGGTGTACAGCTTCGAGCTCGACCCAGGCTTCAAGATCCCCTCGGCCAATCCCCAAAACCGCGCCGCGGTGACTCAGCAGTTGGTCGGAGAAGCCATTCAGCGATTTAACCGGGATTATATGGGGAAATTTCATAAAGTGAATTGAGGTTTTAAGCAAACAGAAGCGGATACACGGGGTGGTTTATTGTTCTTAAAAGTCCTATATTTGTAGGCATTCCTTGTTCTTTAAAACCGTTGAAATGACAACCGTCCTAAAAGTCAACATACACGATCTAAACAGCCAGTTTTTTCGCGATTTAGGTCAAATGATCTCGGATTCTTCGGAGGTCGAAATACGTATATTTGAAAAAAAGGATCAGGCAGAGTTGTTCACCGATGAACAGTTTTGGCAAATAATTCAGGCTTTTGACTGGTCGAAGGAAGATTCAGACGAGATCATGGCTCCTGCAGTGGCGTTGTTATCGGCCATGCCGGTTGTGAACATTTATCTTTTCGCCGATAAGCTTTCTGAAAAACTGTATCAGTTAGATACACGAGCTCATGGCGATGCATATTTGGCCAATGAAGGAGATGACTACCTTTCCGTAGATGATTTTTTATACATTCGATGCGCCGTGGTCGCAGAGGGGAAAGAATTCTTTGAAAAGGTTTTAAACAATCCAGCCGAATTCCCCGATGAAATCAGTTTTGAATCGCTTTTGAGTTTGGCTGGTATGGCATACGAGGTGAAGACCGGAAGGAAATTTGAATACTACCCACCCTCAGTTATGAAACCTTTAGCAATAAAGAAGCCTGGAAATAATTAAGGATGCCTCACCACAATTCAAACGAAAGCAAAAAGCCAAACCATCTCTACGAAATCGTGGACAAAATTGGCGAGGATACCTTTAAATACGGTATTAGCTGCGATCCGATCGGCGATGATGGAATGTCAGATAGAATGCGGCAACAAGTCAACTACCTGAATCGGCTTTTCGAGTGGGTGCGCTTTTTTGGCAGGATTTTGATTTTTGATATTCCGGGCAAAAAGGAAGCCAGAAGAATTGAGAAAGAGCATATCAAAGAGTATGAAAGGAAACATGGCCGAAAGCCTAAAGGCAATCCAAGGTATTGAAAGAAATCTCAAGAGCGTTATTATTAGTCTTGCTCACCTTGGTTGCAACCCCTGCAACCGCCCAGGAAAACCAAACCCCAGCCCTGAAAAAGCTGGATAAAGCCCTTCAATACAAAGAAGTTTTCCTGGACGATAAGCAGGAGGCCATACAAAAGCAGAAAACCTGGCTCGAAGCCAATCAGGAAGGGAATCCGGAACTGAAATTCGACATTCTCAACGGGCTTTACCACCACTACCGCGCCTTTGTCTACGACTCGGCTTTCGCATACGCCAATAAGCTGATCGGGGTGGCCTATCAGCTCCGGGACCCGGAGAAGATCGGCTACGCGAAGATCCAGATGGGATTCGCTACCCTATCGGCCGGCATGTTTAAAGAAACTTTCGACACCCTCCAAACGGTCCGATTTGAAGAGCTGCACGACTCCTCGAAGGTGGCCTATTGCGCGGTGATGGCCAGGGCGCTATACGACATCAACGATTTTAACAGGGACACCTACTACGGCAAAATATACGGAAACCGGGCGGAGCAATACATCGAGACCGCCACTAGCCTGTCCGATTCGAGCTCCTACCATTTTCTTTACCTGAAAAGCCTTCAAAACCTCCGGGCCCATAAGTATGAAAGCGCAAGCGGGTACCTCGACCAACTGCTTCGGGGAGACATCGAGCTGAGCGGCAATCAATTCGCGATCGCCACTTCCACCCTGAGCTACCTGCAACTCCAGCTCGGCGATACCACCCGGGCGATCGAACTCCTGGCCCAGGCCTCTATTTCGGACATCAAATCGGCCGTGAAAGAAACCACCGCCATGACGAACCTGGCGGAACTACTCTTTCGCCGCGGAGAGGTGGAAACGGCCTACCGGTACATCCGGCAGGCCATGGACGATGCGGACTTCTACGGCGCCAAACAGCGAAAGATCCAGGTGGGGGCCATCCTGCCGGTCATCGCCTCGGCGCGCATCGTAAATATCGACCAACAGCGAAGGTCCATACTGAAGTACGCCATCGGCATCTCCGCCTTGTCCGTCCTGACGATCGCCCTGGCCCTGATCACCTGGTTTCAGTTTAAAAAACTGCGCCGCAAGGACCTCGTGCTCCGGCAAATGAACGACAACCTAGTGGAGAGCAACAGACACCTTTCGGAGGCCAACAAGATTAAAGAGGAGTATATCGGCTACTTTTTCAATATCAACTCCGAATACCTCGAAAAGATCGAAACATTCAAACGCTCGGTGGACCGCAAGCTCATCAACCGGCAATTCGAGGAGATCCACCACCTCCTGAACGGGCTGAACTTAAAAAAGGAACGAGAGGAGCTCTATTACAGCTTCGACAAGGTATTCCTCAAGCTCTTTCCAAACTTTGTGGAGGCCTTTAATGCCCATTTCGACGAGGACAACCGGATCAAGCTGGAAAAAGACCAGTTGCTTAACACCGAACTGCGCATTTTCGCCCTGATCCGGATGGGCATTACCGACAGCAATTCCCTGGCAAATATTCTGGGCTATTCCGTCAACACGATCTACGCCTACCGAAGCCGGGTGAAAAGCAAATCCAGAATACCCAGCGATCGGTTCGAGAAAAAGATTCTGGAGATTCAGGCTACGCCCTAGATCGTTATGGAAATAATTTCCGGGTTTGAGCGGCGGTCGCTTAGCGTTCTTTGCGCCCTAGCGGTTATGAAATTTAAACCGCAAAGACGCTAAGAACGCTAAGGTGTAGTTTTAGCCGCCTTTTCGCCAATAAATCATTTATATTCCCAATCCTTCAGCAATACTCCAATTGCCTATTAGCCAATTATTTATAAATTTTCCCCCAAACTTTCTTCTATACTGATCCCTTACATTTTCGGATACCGGCGGGTATAGGGTAACATTGTAGGGTTTATCATGTAACTTTTTCTCCATGCATTTAAGGGAATAATTTATGCGTATCAATTACCAAATCCTGTGCAGAGGGCTGTTCATTCTGCTGGCGCTAGCCGGCCTGAATATGGCCCAGGCGCAACAAACCATATCGGGCAAGGTTTCCGATGCGGAAACGTACGAACCCCTCATCGGGGCGAACATTCAGATTAGAGGGACTTCTGCCGGAACCATCACGGAACTGGACGGCAGCTTCTCCTTACAAGCCAGTACCGGCGACGTGCTGATGGTCTCCTACACGGGATACCAGGCGCTGGAAGTTGCCGTTACCGCTCAGACCTATTATGACATCACACTTGTAGCGGGAAAATTCCTGGAAGAGGTCGTCGTGGTGGGATACGGCACCCAGGGGAAGAAAGACGTGACCGGCGCCGTTTCGCAGGTCACTTCGAAAGATTTAACCAGGGCGCCATCACCAACCCCTTGCAGCAGATCTCCGGACGGGCCGCAGGGGTCAGTGTGACACAAATTGGCAGCGAGCCGGGTACCAATCCCGGGGTACGGATCAGAGGCATCACCTCTTTGATCGGCGGGAACGATCCGCTGGTGGGGATCGACGGCATACAGGGAAACCTGGACTTGCTGCGGCAGGTGCCACCGAGCGAGATCGAGTCGATCGACGTGTTGAAAGACGCATCTGCCACGGCTATTTACGGGTCGCGGGGAGCGCCCGGCGTCATCCTCGTCACCACCAAGAAAAACAAGGAAGGCCGGGTGGCCATCGAATACAGCGGAATCATGTCCGTCGATGTCCTGGCCAATCAGCTGGAGATGCTCGACGCGAGTGAATGGAGAGAACAGGCCCAGGTCTGGGGCGTTCCTTCCTCTACGGATCACGGGGGCAACACCGACTGGTACGACCTGCTGACGCAGACCGGCAATACCCAAAACCATACCCTTTCGATGGGAGGAGGCGCCAGCAATTTTAATTACCGGGCCTCGGTTTCGGCAATCCTGCAGGAAGGGGTGGTCATCAATTCCACCAGCAATAACTACATCGCCCGCATCCAGGCCAACCAAAAGGCCCTGAACGACCGGCTAAATTTTAATGTCCATCTAAGCAGCGGGATCAGGAAAAATATATGGAGCCCCACAGGAGTGGGACGGGCCGCATTCCGGGCCAACCTGATCAGCAATGCCTACATTTCCAAACCGACCGACCCGATTTACTTCGAAGACGGAAGCTACTTTTTCGATGTAAATGTATTCCAGTACATCAACCCGTATGCAGTAGCCGAAACCGTTGCCAATGAAAACGAGACCAATAACCTCTTCGGCAGTTTCAAAGCCGATCTGGAGGTACTAAAAGGCCTGAGCATCGGGTGGTTCGGCAGTTGGCGCAGGGTGGACGACTTCGGAGGGTATTACGCCCCGGCAAGGTCCACCATACCGGACGCCATCGACTACAACGGCATTGGAAATATCAGGACCAACCTCCAGGACGAGAAACTGATGAATGCCAGCCTGACTTTTGAAAAAAGCTTTTCCCGCCATCAAGTGAAGGCCCTGGCCGTGTACGAGTGGCAAAACCAGACCTATACGGGCAATTTCGCCCAGGGCCGCAATTTTATCAGCGACATTACCACGTTCCACGCCCTGCAATTGGGATCGATCAGCGAGGTGCTGCCGGGGGATATTTCTTCCTACAAAAACGACCGTACCCTCATCTCTTTCCTCGGTCGCCTCAATTATTCCTTTGCGGATAAATACCTGCTCACGGCAAGTTTTCGCCAGGACGGCTCCTCCGTGTTTGGAACCAACAACAAATGGGGTAGCTTCCCCTCCGTTTCGGCCGCCTGGCGGATTTCCGAAGAACCCTTCATGGAAAACCTGGATTTCATCAGCTACCTGAAACTCAGGGCTGGCTATGGCATCACCGGCAACCAGCAGGGGCTGTATCCTCAAAATTCCCTGCAGTTGGTGGGCCTCTCGGGCACCATTTTCTTCAACGGAGGACTGATCACCAACTTTGGCGTTACGCAAAACTCGAACGACGATCTGCGCTGGGAAACCCGCTACCAGACCAATATTGGTCTCGATTTCGAACTGTTCCGCGGTCGCCTGAGCGGCGCGGCGGATGTGTTCAGCGCCACCACCGAAAACTTGTTGTTTAATTACACGGTTCCCCAACCGCCCTACCCCTTCGGGTCGGTAGTCGCCAATGTGGGCAGCCTGATAAACGAGGGGGTCGAACTTTCCCTTAACTGGATCGCCCTGCAAGGCAGGGACCTTGAACTGGCGCTGGGGGGTAATGTATCTCTCCTTCGCAACGAGGTCCTGAGCCTGAGCGGAGACATCAACGGCATTCCAGTCAATACCGACTACGTGGGCATGGGCTTCAACGCCTATCTGATCGAAGGGCAGCCCATTGGCACGTTCAACATCCTCAAACACGAAGGAAAAGAGGAAGGCACCAACGAAGAACTGGTCGTCGATATGGACGGCAACGGCATCATCGACCAGGGCGACCGGAGTCCGGACCGATATTTTGCGGGCTCTGCCCTGCCGACTTACACTTTTGCTTTCTTTCCTTCCATTCGCTATAAAGGCTTCGACCTGTCCATGCTCTGGCGCGGGTCGGGTGGAAACAAGATCTACAACAGCATCAAAACGAGTTTCAGCTATTTTGAAAACCTGGGGAAATCCAATTTGCTCAAAAGTGCTGTGGAAACGGGCCTTTTCACCTCCAAATACGGGTCCGACCTGTGGCTGGAAGATGGATCCTTCATTAGGTTCGACAACCTGACGCTGGGATACACTTTCCGACCCGGCAGTATCAAATACATTCAAGCGCTGCGGCTGTCGCTGACCGGCAACAACCTGGCTGTGTTTACGAAATACACCGGGCTCGACCCCGAATTAAATGTATCGGGCGGCAATGGATCCGGAGGGATGCGGGCATTTACCCCCGCACCAGGAATATGGCGATCGGTTTAAACATCACTTTTTAGTCGATTAAAAAGATCAAAACAATGAACAGGATAATCATTTCATCGCTTGCGATCTTGCTCTTTACCGGCTGCCTCGACGTCGAAGAGCATGTGTACGATAAATACGCAGCCAAGGATTTTTACGCATCCCCCGAGGGATCCGATGCGGCCCTGGCCAATGTGTATGCACAAATACCGGGCAACTGGAACGGCGTGGGCTACGCCGGGGCCGACCGCGGCTGGTACGACCTGAATTGCATGTCATCCGACGAGCAGGTGGTGCCGCACCGCACCACGGGCGACTGGGAGCTCGATTTTGCGCGCTTGTACCTCCGCCAATGGCTCCCCACCGACGGGTTTATCAATTTTACCTGGAACTGGCTCTATGCCTCTATTTTCAAAGCCAACCTCGCCATCGGGCAGCTGGAATCCGCCGAGGCCGACCCGGCCAAAATCGCCGAGGCCAAGGTGCTGAGGGCATTCTTCTACTACTTACTGATAGACGATTGGGGCGATGTGCCCTTTTACACCGAAAACAGCCTGCCCGTGGATCAGATCCCACAAGCGAGCCGTAGAGATGTGTTCGATTTTGTAGTGAGCGAACTGACCGAGAATGTCGAATACCTGTCAACCACCCGGGGAGGAGACTACTACGGGAGGTTTAACAAATGGGCCGGCTACGCTTTGCTGGCCAAGGTGTATCTGAACGCGGAGGTCTACACCGGCACGGCCATGTGGGACAAATGCCTGGAGGCCTGCGACAAGGTGAGCGAGGGCGGATATACCCTGCATTCCGGAGCTGCCGACGCCAACAACGTCCTGGGTTATAAATACTACGAATTGTTCGGCGATGTTTGCCCGGACGACGAGACCATCCTGGCTATCTATATCACTGCCGACATCGTCGGCAGGAATATCTTTACCATCCGAAGCCTGGGCGGCACGGACGGCACCCTGCTCACCGGAAACGGCGCCTGGAACGGCTCCATCGTGCCGCAGGAATATGTCGAAAAATTCGACGACAACGATATCCGTAAAAGGCAGTTCCGCTACGGTCCGGATCCCTGGGGTCCGCAGCCGACCGGCTTTATCGTCTACACCCTGGAGGTCACCAATCTCGACAACCCCGGCGCTCCGCCCAACGCCGGCGCCCGGAATATCAAGTTTTGGCCGGTCGATCCCAAGTCGAGCGGCGGGGCTTCCAACGACTTCCCCATCTACCGCTATGCCGATATTTTATTGATGAAAGCGGAATGCCATACCCGAATGGGCAATGCCGGGACCGCAAAACCTTTTATCGACGAGGTAAGACTGCGCGCGGGACTCAATGCCCTGACGTCCGATCCGACCCTCGACGACATCTACAACGAAAGGGGTTTTGAATTGACCTGGGAGGGCCATCGGAGGCAGGATATGATCCGCTTCGGCACTTTCACCCAGGCCCATGGTCTGGCTCCGGCGGTGGACGAGCATTTCCTCCTGTTCCCGATCCCGACCTCGGCCCTGAATGCCAACCCGCTGTTGGATCAGAACCCGGGTTGGTAAAGCGAAATGTAGCCCGAACATTCGGTAAAGTCGGTTGTTGCCCATGAAACCGAATTGTTTGAGCCTATGAAAGCTAAATTGATTTTATTTATTCTATTCCTTCCATGGATCAGCCAGTCCCAGGACAGCAAGCTGGGCAACTGGCTGATCTATTTCGGCAATAAAAAGATCGATGCAAAATGGAACTGGCACCACGAGGTCCAGTACCGAAACTACAACGCCATCGGCGACCTGGAGCAGCTGCTAATCAGGACGGGCATCGGGTATAATCTGGCTGAAAACAACAACAATATTTTACTGGGCTACGGCTTCATTCACAGTCAAAACTACTTGCCCAATTCGGCCGACAAAATCGAAATAGACGAGCACAGGATCTTCCAGCAATTCATCACCCGGCAGAAATTCGGCAGGTTTAATATCCAGCACCGATACCGGTTTGAGCAGCGGTTTATAGACCGGGATTTCAGGTTGCGGCTCCGCTATTTTTTGGCCTGTACCGTTGCATTAACCAGGAATGAATTGACCGGAAACACCCTCTATTTATCCGGGTACAACGAGATTTTCCTGAATACGAATAACACCAAATTCGACAGAAACCGCCTCTATGGAGGAATAGGCTATAAATTCAACAACCATGTGCAATTGGAAGCAGGGTATATGGTTCAATACCTGGACAGCCGGGCCCGGGATCAAGTGAATCTGATTGCTTTTGTGGCTTTTTAACCCTAATTAACCTACGAAATTTTTCGTAATCCAAAAAATCCCCCACCTTTGTTTTTTATTAACCGCTAAGGCGCAAAGGACGCTAAGGCGACGCGAGCAGATCTTTGCGTCCTTTGCGCCTTAGCGGTTAGAAATTCAAAAAATGATTTAAATCAAAGCCAAAAGCTATGACAAAAAAAGCAACAACCCTGCTTCTCTTCTCGATGTTCCTGGTATTTGCCGTTCAAGCTCAAACCACCGGCGATCTCCCAACCCAACTCGACACCTACCTCCAAAAAGCCGCCCGAAACGGCTGGTCGGGTTCTGCGCTCGTCGCCTCCGAAGGGCAGATATTGATCGAGAAAGGCTACGGCATGGCCGACCGGGAGGCCCAAAAACCGCAGACGGCCGAGACGGTGTTCAGCGTGGGCAGCATCACCAAACAATTTACGGCAGCGGCGATTATGAAACTCGAGGCGATGGGAAAACTGAGCGTCGAAGACCTCCTGTCCAAATACTTCCCCGAAGCTCCGGAAGATAAAGCGGCTATTACCTTACACCAACTCCTCACCCATTCGGCCGGATTCCCGCCGGCCCTCGGGGACGACTACGAAAACCTGAATGCCGATCAATTTGCCAAGCTGGCCTTTGGCTCCGAACTGGTCAACGCACCAGGTCAGGAACACCTTTATTCCAACGTAGGCTACAGCCTGCTGGGCATCATCGTAGAAAAGGTGAGCGGCATGGGATACGAAGCATTCCTGCGGGAACACCTATGGTTGCCGGCGGGTATGACCCGCACGGGCTACCTCCTGTCGGGGTTCCGCAAAGAAGAACTGGCAGTGGGCTACCGCAACGGCGAACGCTGGGGCACGGCCCTCGACCGGCCCTGGTTGTCCGACGGTCCGGGATGGCACCTGCGAGCCAACGGCGGGGTGCTCTCGACCGTAGGCGATATGCACCGATGGTATAAAGCCCTGAAAGACAACACCGTGCTGCCTAAATCCGCGACGGATAAAATGTTCGAGCCCCATATCGCGGAAGGACCCGCCGAGTTGAGTTTCTACGGCTACGGATGGGTGGTTCAGGATATAGGCGGGCAAAGGATGATCTGGCACAACGGCGGCAACGGGGTTTACAACGCCAACATGTCCTTCATGCCCGAAACAGACCTGTGTATAGTGGTATCCTCCAATTCCAACAATAAAATTTCAGACGATATCGCCATGCGCCTGATGGAGATCCTGGCCGGCGACGCAAGCACGCTGGAGGAAGGCGTGGCGGAGCGTTTCAACGGCGAATACCGGCTACCCTCCGGGGCCACCTTCCAACTGCACATCGACGAAAACGACCGCTTAAGGATCAAAACCACGGATAAAGAAGCCTACCGCAGCCTGGTCGCCGAGGGCACCGAAAAGGCGGAGGAAACCCAGCTCGTGGCCAAACGCACCCTTACCATGCTGGAGAATACCCGCAAAGGGCGCTACGAGCTATTCGCCGAGGCCAACGGGATCTCCCCGGAAGAAGCGGAAAACCAGGCCAAAATCTTTTGGGAAGAGGAGGAAGCAAACTTCGGCAAATTCCAATCGGCCGAGGAGTTTTGCGTAGTGTCGCGCAAAGAAAGGGGCCTGATGCTGGCCTTTATCAAACTCCAGTTTGAAAAGAAGGACGACTACGCCATGTTCGTCTGGGAGGGCGAAGCCCTGGCCGACATCCGCTTCATGGAAACGCCCGACAAGGAGTTCGAACACTTTGAAGGGATGGCCTTTCACGCCCCCTCCAACGACCTGACTATCGTGCTGAGCGGAAAGGGCAAACCCAGCGCGATCCTGCACCTGCCGGAGGGAGAGGTAAAGGCAAAACGGGTCAGGGATTAGCTGTGGAGTTGTTATTGTGATTAAAAAGCGCTATATTATGCGCTATTGCTAGGGGAAACTGCCGGTAAATACGGGTTTTCATCCTTAAAGACTTTATGTCCTCCAAAAAAGAAAAAGAGAATAAAAAAAGAAGATCACTACCATCCATATTCGCCAGGAGCTTTCTGATATTTTTTTCTTCCCTTCTGTTTTTAGTTGCGCTGGTCCTTCTGCTTATCCAAACTGCATCGGTACAAAACTTTGCACGTAAAAAAATTGTGTCCTTCCTCGAACAGAAGCTGGATACAAAAGTGCAAATAGATCGGCTGGATGTGTCCTTTCCCAAAATGCTGGTGCTGGAGGGCGTTTACATCGAAGACAAAACCGGAGACACCCTGCTTGCCGGCCACCAGCTCATGGTGGACATTAACCTGATGCCTTTGCTGTATAATGAGATCCAGATCAACGAAATCAATCTTAATGGCATTACGGCAAAAATAAAGCGACCAGGCCCGGACACCCTGTTCAACTTCCAGTTTATCGTCGATGCGTTTACGCCAAAAAAAATAAAGCCCGACAGAGATTCGGTAACCCTGAGCATGGCGGTTGAAAAATTAATTGTGGAAGATACCAGGGTCGTATTTTACGATGGGCTCAGAGGCGATGATGTGGCCGTTCATATCGGTCATCTCGACACCAGGATAGACGAATTCGATCCCGACAAGCTGGTCATCGAGGCGCCAAGCATGAATCTCGGGGAAATAAGTGGAACATATAAAAACAAAGGAAGAGCCATCGCCGTCACTTTTTCGTTTAAAAACCTGGAAGCCGTTCCCGAAAAAATCGACGCCCGCAATCTCCTGTTCGCCCTTCGGGAAGTAGAAATAAATGAATTTGATTTTACTTTCGACGACCAAACCAAGCCCCTGCTGAGCACCGGCCTGGATTATGCGCATTTGGACGTCCAGGACCTTTTTCTTCGGGCAAACAAGGTTTTTTACCACCCGGACACCATTTCGGCAAATATAACTTCGGCAAGACTGACCGAAAAAAGCGGCGCCGTGCTCCGGGATTTGGAAGCCACTTTTCAGTATACGATCGGAGATGGAGGCTTACATATCCCAAACCTGCAATTCAGCGGTTTTCAAAACACACAGGGGGATCTCTCCGGGACGCTTTTGAACGTGACGGACCCAAACCTCATTTCCGCCGATCTCACGATCCGGAATTTCAGCACCTCCCTGGCGGATATCCAGTTTTTCGTTCCACCCGGTCAGATTCCGGACAACATTACCCTTCCGGACGCCCTGTCCTTAAATGGAACCCTAAAAGGGGGCCTCGACCGCGCTGTGGTCGATCTTTTTATTTACTCCTCGTCGGGAGATGCAAAAATAAATGGGACGATAACCCAGGTGACCGATCCAAATACGGCTACCTATGCGGCGGAAATTTTCACCCTGGCGCTGGATGTCGGCAAGATCATCCAGCAGCCGGAAACCATCGGCAAGATCACTGCGGGCTTAATCGTACATGGCAAGGGTTTCGATCTGAAGACAGCAGATGCGACGATCAAAGGCTTGATACAAAGTATAGAATTCAAGCAGTACAACTACAAAAACATCCAGCTGGACGGGGCTATTGCCAAGCAAAAATACAGCGCCAAGGGAGGTATGCAGGACCCGAACCTCCACTTTGCCTTCGAGGCCAACGGCGATTTGGGGGGGGATCACCCCGGTTTTCATTGTAAAAGCCTCCATAGATAGCATCAAAACAGGTCCGCTAAATCTCACCCCCAATCCGATCATCTACCGGGGAGAGGTCGTGGCCAATTTTCCGGAACTGAACCTCGATTCGCTGAACGGGGAGATCTACCTTGTGAATTCCTTGCTGGTTGCCAATAACCAAAGGATAAACCTGGACTCCGTCGAGGTGATCGCAGTGTATGAAAACGGGCAACAGGTCATTGCCGCAAAAACCGATTTCTTACATGCGACCATCATTGGAGTATATAAGCTGGTGCAGTTGGGCGATATTTTTACACAGGCCATCCAGCCCTACTATGCCCTCCAAACCGACACCCTTGCAAGCCCTCCCGATCCATACGACTTTACGATCGACGCGAGAGTCATAGACCACCACACTCTTCGGGCTTTCATACCCGATTTGAAACGCATGGATGAAATCACCATGGCCGGCAAATTCTCGGACGCGAACGGTTGGAATGCAAGCATCCTTTCGCCTTACATTACCTATGGCGCCAGCACTCTGGCAGATCTGAACCTGACCGCATCGACCGAAGGAGACAGACTCCGGGTTGTAACCAATGTAGCGGAGATCAGCAATGGAGAGAACTTCGAATTGCTCGGCACGCGGCTTCGGGCAGACATTGCCAATGATCAGGTTGATTTTGCCCTGCGAATAGGCGACGAGGCAAAACGCGATAAATACCGGCTGAACGGCCTGTTGTCGCAGGAGCCGGAAAAGGTGTTCGCCCTGTCGCTTCACCCGGACAGTTTAATGCTGAATTACGAACCCTGGACCATCAATGAGGATAACCTGGTCCGCTTCGGCCCGAGTATTATAAACGCGGATAATTTCGACCTGAGCAAAGACGAGCAGCATTTGATTATCCAAAGCGAAAGTGCGGATGCAAACAGTCCCATGGAAGTGCAATTTGCCGACTTCCGCCTGGTCACCCTGACCGGTTTTGTCCAGCCGGATTCCACGCTGGCAGATGGCACCCTGAACGGAAGCATCCTGTTAAACGACCTGACTACGCAGCCAAACTTCACCACCGACCTGACCATCTCCAACCTGTCGGTCAACCGCGATACGATTGGCGATTTGAATGCGAAGATCGACAATACCAAATCCAATGTTTTTGCCACCAACCTGACCATCACCGGTCGGGGAAACGACGTGGCGCTTACGGGCAACTACTACCTGAAAGCGGAAAACAACAGCAATATGGACCTGAACCTTCACATCAAAAGCCTGCAGCTAAAGACCATTGAGGCGGCGAGTATGGGTAGCATTCGCGATGGGAAAGGGTTCCTGAGCGGGAATGTGGATATCGGCGGGACCATAAAAGTTCCCGACATTGCCGGAACCCTAAGTTTCCACAAGACGAGCGTAGTGGTCACGGCCCTCAACAGCGAATTCCGGATCGACGAAGAGCAGATCATAGCCGTCGACGACAAGGGGCTGCGATTTAACTCCTTTACGGTGAGAGACTTTTCCGAAAACAAGCTCACCCTCCACGGATTGGCATCGACAAAAAATTACCTGAATTACGAATTTGACCTGAGCCTGAAGGCAAATAATTTCAGGGCCCTGAACAGCACGAAAAAAGATAACGACCTGTATTACGGCCAGCTTTTCTTTGATACCAATTTAAGGCTGAGCGGCACGGAAAGTTCGCCGGTCATAGACGGCGCCCTCAGAATAAATGAAGACACCAGGCTGACAGTGGTGTTGCCACAATCCCAGCCCGGCGTAGTGGAAAGAGAGGGCGTTGTCGTATTTACAGATAAAGACGCCCCCCTCAACGACTCCTTGTTTTTAGCCGCCATGGACTCCCTGAACAAAACAACCATTTTGGGCATGGAGCTGTCGACCAATATAGAAATCGACAAAAAAGCCGTCATAAACCTGGTCATCGATGAAGGCAACGGAGACTTTATCAAACTGCAGGGGGAAGCTATTCTGAATGCCGGCATCGACCAAAGCGGGAAAATTACCCTGACCGGTTCGTATGAATTGGATGAAGGCGCCTATGAGATGTCGTTCAACCTGCTTCGCCGCCGTTTCGACATTCAAAGAGGAAGCAAAATCGTTTGGACCGGCGAACCCACCGACGGAAACCTGGATATTACGGCTGTTTACATAGCAAATGCCTCCGCCATGGACCTGGTGCAGGACCAGATCACCGGCGCCAAGGCGGATCTCCGCTACCGGCAGCGGCTTCCCTTCGAGGTGCACCTGAAGATGACCGGTCCGCTGATGCAGCCCATCCTTACCTTCGACATTATTTTACCGGAAGAAAGCACCGTCCGGATTGACAACGAGATAGCCGGCCAGGTGGAAATGCGCCTGAGTCAATTGAAGGCCGAGCCTTCCGAGCTGAACAAACAGGTATTTGCCCTGCTCCTGCTCAACCGCTTTGTGTCGGAAAACCCATTTGAAAATCCAGGCGGCGGGATAACCGCCGGCTCTTTTGCACGCCAAAGCGTGAGCAAGATACTGACCGAGCAGCTCAACAACCTGGCCAGTACCCTGATCACCGGGGTGGACTTGAATTTTGACGTCGTCTCTACCGAGGACTACACGTCGGGCAGCCTGCAAAACAAGACAGACCTGAATGTAGGCGTGTCAAAAGCTTTGATGAACGACCGGCTGAATGTTTCTGTGGGCACCAACTTCGAATTGGAAGGCGGAAGCAAGAGCAACCAGGACGGCACGGCGGGCAGCAGTATCTCGCCCAACCTCAATGTAGAGTACTTTCTAACCCAGGATGGCAGGTACCTCGTCAGGGCCTACCGCAACAACGAATACGAAGGCGTAACGGAAGGTTATGTGGTGGAAACCGGCATTGGGCTCGTCATGTCCGTAGATTATGTCAAGTTCAGAGAAATATTTGAAAGAAAAAAAATAAAGCGGGACCTGAAAAAAGACAAGAAAAGCGAAAAATGAAAACGAACCGTATTATACTTTTTATTTCACTGGCTGTTTTTGTGTTTGCAGGTTGCAGCATTACCCGATCCGTCCCGGAAAACGATTCGCTATACACGGGTTCGGAGATCAGGATCACCCAAACGGATGCGCCGCCAAAACAAAAGAAAGCCATCAAAAGCAATTTAAAGGGATTGACACGTCCCAGGTCCAATTCAAAATTTTTAGGGATCCCCTTTAAACTTTGGGTCTATAATTTCGGCAGCGACAAAGGCATTCGGGGCTGGCTCCGGCGCAAATACGGCGAAGCTCCCGTGTTGCTCAGCCAGGTGAGTGTGGACAGGAATGTGGAGATCCTGGATAATTACCTGGAGAATCGCGGCTTCTTTCAGGTAAAAGTAAGCGGGGAGACCAAGGTGAATGGAAAAAAAGCGAAGATCGCATACGACATAGCTACCGGGCCTGAGTATAAGATCAGGAGCATCGAATTTCCGCCGGACTCCAGCGCGATGGCAACCGCCATCCGGGCCACTCAGCCCAAAACGCTGCTGTCCCCGGGCAAGCCCTTTAATCTGGACCTGATCAAAGGAGAAAGGACCCGGATAGACGTCGAACTAAAAGAAAAAGGCTTTTACTACTTCAATGCCCAGTACCTGCTCATAGAAACAGACAGCACCATCGGCAACCACGAAGTCAATCTGTATATGAAGATCAAGCGGGAAACGCCCGTCGAAGCCATGCAAACTTACCGAATAAACGACGTGGTCATTTATGCCAATTACAACCTCGCCGCCGGAGGAGAAGATACCTCGACTACCTATGGCGAGCCCCACCGGCATTTCTACCTGATCGACTCGGCCAAACTATTCAAGCCAAGGGTATTTGAACACAGTATGCAGTTCCGGCCGGGCGACCTTTACAGCAGAAAGGACCACAATACCACGCTGAGCAGGTTGATCAATCTCGGCAATTTCAAGTTTGTAAAAAACAGGTTTGAGCCAGTGGTGGTCGACGGCGAGCTAAAACTGAATGTCTTTTACTACCTGACCCCCTTGCCCAAAAAATCGCTGCGGGCGGAGCTTACCGGCACCTCAAAAACCAACAACCTGACCGGCTCACAGATTACTATTGGCTGGAGAAACCGCAATACCTTCCGGGAGGCGGAGCAACTGTACATAAATATATACGGCGGATCGGAGGTCCAGATCAGCGGAAACTTCGGTGGATCGAATACCTTCCGGGTCGGGGGCGATGCTACCTTGAGTTACCCCCGTTTTGTCTTCCCCTTTTTTCAAATCAGCCGCCGGGGCGAATTCGTGCCGAGAACCAACCTGATGGTCGGCTATGAGCTGTTAAACCGGCAAAAACTTTTTACGATCACCAGCATCCGCGGGAACTACGGATACGTCTGGAAAGAAAGCCTGCAAAAAGAGCACCAGCTCAACCCGGTGGCCATCAATTTCGTAAAACTGCTGAGCGTTTCACAACAATATACCGACAGCATCGCCACGAATCCTTCGCTGGCAAAGGTCATCGAACAGCAGTTTATTTTTGGAACCAACTATAACTTCAACTACAACCAGCTTGCGGGCTCTCCGCGGCGGACGGGCATTTACTTTAACGGCTTGGTGGATCTGGCGGGCAATATCGCCGGACTGGTGAGCGGCGCCAATTGGAAAACCGACGATACGGTGAGCCTGTTCGGAAGCAGGTTTTCACAGTATATTAAAACAGAGATCGACACGCGTTACTACCTGAAAATAGGCAGGCGAAGCCAATGGGCCAGCCGCATCGTGGTCGGTTTTGGCTATCCCTATGGCAACAGTCGGCAGCTTCCCTTTGTAAAACAATTTTTCGCCGGCGGCAACAACAGCCTCAGAGGGTTCAGAAGCCGCACCGTCGGGCCCGGCAGCTACACCCCGCCGAATATAGACAACCCCGAGGCATTGTTCCTGCCCGACCAATCGGGCGATATCAAAATGGAGATCAACACCGAGTTCAGGCCCAGGCTGTTTAGCATCGTAGAAGGCGCCCTTTTTATCGACGCGGGAAACGTATGGCTGTGGAATGAGGACCCCTTAAAACCCGGCGCGGCATTTAGCGGCAACTTTTTGAAAGAACTGGCCGTGGATGCCGGCTTCGGTATCCGTCTCGATTTCACCATTTTGCTGCTGCGCCTCGATTTTGCCTTCCCACTGAAGGCGCCCTACGCCGGGAGCCCACCCAATAAAGGGATGGTGATCAACCTGGCGATTGGGTATCCATTCTGAGAAATAAAAAAATATTAACCGCAAAGGCGCTAAGGACGCAAAGAATTTTTTGAGTTTTCTTTGCGTCCTTAGCGCCTTTGCGGTTAAACCTACCACTTTCTAATTCAAGAACCGATAAGTCGCTTTAATCAAAAATATATTGCTGGGCTTGGGTTGGCCCTCGAAGACGTTCCCGAACAGGCTTTGATGTAGGGGCGTCTCCAGATCGCCGTAGGCGTCGGGGAATGCGCCCTGCGACCACACGAGATAGACCTCCGATCCGGGGATATACTCCCAGCGCACCACGAGGTTGGAGCGGAACTGGATGAAGTTGAAATCAGGTTTGTCGAATTGGTAGTCCTCCGCCCCGTCGCCGTTTTCATCGATGGAAAAAGAGTTATCATCGGGGGTAATCTCGTTGCCCTTGTATCGGTGAAAACGCTGGTCGTATTTCTTTGCGAGGGGATTGGTCACATAGCCGAAATGATCGTACAAAGCCCGGAAGATAAAGGGCTGGCCGTAATGCTGCACCGTGAGGTCGGGGGTGATATTGTAGTTGATGCGGGCGGTGATGGAGATACTGCGTTGTTCGACTTCGCTGACGATGGTGCGCAGTTCGCCGTTGAATTGCGTTTGAGCCACATATTGATCCTGTCTGCGCCAGGAGCGGTTGTAGTCCGGGTAGACGCTCAATTGAAGGGCATCTAACACCTGCCATCTAAGGCCCACGTTGAAATATTGGTAGCGGACGGTATTCCCGAATCCCCAGGCATAATTGATGTTGGACGAAAGCTGGATTTTTTTGCGGCCGTCGGTATTTATGTAGATAAAGGTGCCCATCCCGGCAGGGCGCCGGAGAGAGGAGCCTCCGCGGAGGGCATTGTTGGAAACTTCATAGGGGTTCCAGGTCAGGCCGGCGCCCAGGTTCCAGTTATTCTTGAACCAACCGTGTATGTTGGTATTGAAAGCAGAGTATAGGAACTGCCCGCCAAAATCCCAGCGCGCCCAGTGGTTGTAGTTGACACGCAGGGTCCGGAAAGCGGAGAAGGGCTTCTGAATATTATAAGCGACCCAGGTGAAGTGATTGATCTCGTCGGCCGCCAGCAGGAAGCCGACGTCGTTGAGCTCGAGTTGGGGTGAGCGCCAGGTCATGCCCGTTTCGAATTTGACAACTCCGCCGTTTTTGTCGGGCTGTCCGCCGAACTTCCCGATTTTGAAGGTACCGCCCGTACCCATCAGGTGCGTGCGGGTGGTATCGACATTCAGGTGTGGCGCATTGGGGCGCTGAAAATAATGCACGAAGCCGGTCTGTGTTTCGAGGATGGCTTCGCGCGTTCCCTCCACCCTGCTGAAATTGAGGTTGGCCTTCATAAACCACTGGCGGTTATTCCAGAATTGCTGGAAGTCGAGACCGCCGGAATAGGCGTTCCGGTGCAGGAAATCGAGTCCTTTTCCTCGGTTGACCGCTGTAAAAACGCCTCCGATGATCGTATTGGCCTGGTTGTAATCTTTCAACACCCGTCCGATAAAGTAGCTGGCCCCGGGTTCGACCAATTCGTCCCGGCGTTCTCCGTCGAGGTCGATCTCGGCGTATTCCTTTTGGGTCACGCTTTCGAGTATCCCGATGGAAAGCCCTTTAGCCGTTTTGCCGCTGAATTTGGCGGCGCCGAGAATGGAGGTTTGCTGGGGCTGATCCACAAATTCCCCATCCTCCAGAGTTGGAAAACCGTGGGGCGCCCCGCCGATGCGGCGGGAGTAAAAAAGGAGGTCGGCATCGTATTCACCTCCGGCGCTCGAACCTGTGAGTTGGTAGTCGAACAGATTGCGGCTCTCGACGAAGAAGGGCCGGCGCTCCTGAAAAAACACCTCGTACCCGTCCAGGCGCACGGCGCCGGGATCGGCTTCCACCTGTCCGAAATCCGGATTGACCGTAAAGTCCAGGATCATGTCGCGCGTAACGGCCACTTTGCCGTCGATCCCGGCGCTGATGCCGTTGCGGGAGCCGTCAGCAAAGGGATTGCCCTCCTGTTTTTCAAAACGCTCCGTCCGGGCCACCACGTATGGAGCAAGCTCTACCTGTCTGTTGGCGGGCAGCTCGCGCAGGCCGTGCAACTCTCCGAAGAAACTCACCCAGCCCCCGGCGTTTTGGGGGATATACTGCCAAACGGACCGCTCCTCCTTGCGGAACACGCGCCGCTGTACCTGAATACCCCAAACCGGTTCTGTTTGGCTGCCGTAGCGAAGCTGGCTGAAGGGGATCTTCACCTCCGCCGTCCAGCCCAGGCTGTCGATATGGGATTTCCCATCCCAGACCGGATTCCAGTTCGTATCCCAGTTATTGCCGTTGTCGCTGACGAATTCGTCGCCCCGGACCCCGCTCACCGAGTAGGTAAAAGAAAATGCGGTGCGCAGGTCGTGGTAGCTGTCGATATTGATCTCCATCCATTCCCCGGGAAATTCATCGCGGCGGCTCATCCGCGCCACGAGGCTGTCGGGCGAGGAGTCGAAAGCGCGGTAGCCGATGTAGAGGTATTTGTCGGTATAGAGGATCTTGAATTGGGTAGGCTGGTATGGCGGCGTGTTTTCCTCGGGTTGGTATTGGAGAAAGTCGCTTCCCCACTCTACTGCATTCCACGCATCTTCGTCAGAGCCTCCCGTCGAATTCGATGGACTCGCTGTCGACGAACTGCGTGTGGTACTTTTTCTTTTCAATTTCTACGGAAGAATCCTGAGCGGAAAGGGAGAGAACGGAAAACAGGCACAGCGTGCAGAGCGCGGCATTGGGTTTCATTGGGTAAGCGTTAGTTCTCAAATAAGCGTCAAGGACAAGCTAGGAGATACATAGTTGCAATGAAAACCCAAACTAAAAACTGAACCCTGAAAACTCACAACAACTCCTTCATCTCTTTGTCCGCTTCCTCCCACTCCGCAAAGGCGACTTCCAGAGCTTTTTGGGCGTCCTGGTAGGCCTGGAGCTGCTTTTGGGCGTCGGGACGGCCGTAAAAAACCGGATCTGCCAGCAGGGCTTCGAAGCCGGCGATTTCGGCCTCCAGTCGTTCGACCTTTTTTTCAGCCTGGGCCACCGCGCGGGTTATCTTCTTTCGCTCGTCGTGGGACAATTCCCTTTTGGGCGCAGCGGAAGGCCCTGGCTTGGAATTCGTCCTCATTTCCACTTCCCGCATATCGCTCAGGGCGCGTTTTTCGAGGAAGAAATTGACATCGCCAAGGTATTCCTTGATATGGTGGTCCCGGAATTCGATGGTCCTGTTGGTGAGGCCTGCGAGGAAACCGCGGTCGTGGCTCACGACGATGAGGGTGCCGTCGTATTTAATGAGCGCTTCCTTGAGCACCTCTTTGGAGAGCATGTCCAGGTGGTTGGTCGGCTCATCGAGGAGCAGCAGGTTGATGGGTTTGAGCAGCAGACTAGCCAGGGCCAGGCGGGCCCGTTCGCCTCCGGAGAGCACGGACACTCTTTTATCGACGTCTTCGCCGCTGAATAGAAAGGCGCCGAGGAGGGCGCGGAGCCGGGGCCGCATTTCCGGAGGGCTGGCCTGTTCGATGGTCTGCAGCACGGTCAGGTTGCCGGAAAGGGTTTCGGATTGGTTTTGGGCGTAATAGCCGATATGGACATTATGTCCCCATTTTACATCGCCCTTCGTGGCGGCCAGGTCGCGAACGAGGATGCGGGCGAGGGTGGTTTTCCCCTGGCCATTTTGACCCACGAATGCGATGCGGTCGCCCTTGTCCAGTTTCATATCGACGCCGTCGAAAACGGTCAGGGCGCCGTAGTGTTTGCTCAGTTTATGGGCTTCCAGGACGATTTCCCCCGAACGGGGCGCGGGCGGGAATCGGATCAGCATGCTGGTGGTGTCCACATCGTCCAGCTCGATGCGCTCCATTTTGTTGAGCTGCTTTTGCATGGACTGGGCCATCTTCGTTTTCGAGGCCTTGGCCATAAAGCGGGTAATGGTCCGTTCCTTCTGGGCGATCACCCGTTGCTGGTTTTCGTAGGAGGATTGGAGCTTTTCCCTTCTTTCGGCCCGGAGCACGAGGTATTTGCTGTAGGGCGCCTTGTAATCGAACAGGTTACCCGCTTCGATTTCGACGGTACGGGTGGTGACGTTGTCGAGGAAGGTCCGGTCGTGCGAGATGACGATGATGGCGCCGGGATAGTCTTTTAAAAATGATTCCAGCCAGATGATGGATTCGATGTCCAGGTGGTTGGTAGGCTCATCGAGGAAGAGGTAGTCGGGCTTTTGGAGCAGCATTTTCGCCAGTTCGACGCGCATTTGCCAGCCCCCGCTGAACTCCGTGGTTTGGCGGTTGAAATCGCTTTGTTTGAAGCCAAGGCCTTTGAGGACCTTTTCTGCATTGGCCTCCATGGCCGCGCCGCCAACCAGCTCGTACTGGTCGTTGAGGTGGGCGTTTTCTTCGAGCAGGGCGAGGTAAGACGCGCTTTCGTAATCCGTGCGGGTGGCAATCTGGTCGTGGACTTCGATCAGGCGGCGTTCCATGGCCTTGGCGGCTTCGAAAGCCGTAAGCGCCTCCTCCAAAACCGTGCGGCCGCGGGGAAGGACCATATCCTGGTGCAAATAGCCCAGGGTGGATTCGCTCGGGCGGGTGATATTGCCGCCGTCCGGAACCAGATGGCCCGCAAGGATCTTGAGCAGAGTAGATTTACCCGCGCCGTTGCGGCCTACCAGGCCCACGCGGTCTTTTGACTGAAGCACCAGGTTGAGGTCGTCCATGAGGACCCTGTTGCCGTATTGGATAAACAGATTTGTGGCAGTGATCATAACGATTTTGAATAAGAAGGCGCAAAGGTAAGCAAATCGTCAGGCTTTTGCCAGGGTAAAGCCAAAAGTAGACCCGAGTTGGAGGGTACTGCGCACGTTGATGGTCTGGTGGTGGGCCTCGATGATGTGTTTGACGATGGACAAACCCAGGCCGGAGCCTCCCCTTTCGCGGGAACGGCTTTTGTCCACGCGATAAAAGCGTTCGAACACGTGGCTGATTTGTTCGGGGGGGATTCCGATGCCATTATCGGCAATTTCGACGAGGATATTGCGGTCCATATCGTAGAAGCCTACCTTTGTGGAGCCGCCTTCGTTGCCGTATTTGATGGAATTATTGACCAGGTTGATCATCACCTGGCGGATGCTTTCCCGGTCGGCCCTTACCTTAAAGTGCTGGTCGGCGCCTGTTTTGAATCCAAGCTTGATATTTCGTTCGGCAGCCTTCATGTCCAGTTCCTCGAACACTTCATCTGCGAGGGTGCGGATATCGAAATTCTGCATTTCGAGGATCAGCTCTCCCGATTCCAGGCGGGAAATGACTTCGAGGTCCTCCACGATGGTGTTGAGGCGTTCGACGTTTTTCACGGCGCGTTCCAGGTAAGTGGCGTTAATGGTGGGGTCGTAGAGCCCGCCGTCCAGGAGGGTTTCGAGATAGCCCTGGATATTGAAAATGGGGGTTTTCAGTTCGTGGGAAATATCGCCCAGGAAGCGGCGGCGGTATTCCTGCCAGTTGCGCAGGTTTTGGATCTCCTTTGCCTGGTTGTCGGCCCAGATAGCCACCTCCCTTTCTACGTCATCGATGATATCGGTCTGCATATCCACCGAGGAGGATTTTTCTTCCGGCCGGAGTTTTTGTTGGTGGATAGTCTTGTATATGAGCTTGATCTTGCGGTAGATGTATTTTCGCAGGTAATAGAAAAAGACGATAAATGCACACATGAATACCAGAATGACCTGAACCACGAAAAACCAGGCAGGAGTGGCCCATTGAAAGCCGAACAGGGCTCCGGCATCGAGGGCCAGGACGGCCAAGGTCACCCAGAGGGCGGACAGAAGGGCAATGAGTTGAGGGGTTGGATTTTTCAGCATTAAAACTCGAATTTATACCCGATCCCTTTGATCGTCCGGATATAGTTCTCCCCTATTTTTTCGCGGAGTTTTCGGATATGGACATCGATGGTCCGGTTGCCGACGATGACATCGGTACCCCATACTTTGCGGAATATCTCTTCCCGGGTGAATACCTTGCCCGGTTTGCTCGCCAGCAAGTTGAGCAGTTCGAATTCTTTCTTGGCCAGTTCGATTTCCTCCTCCCCTCTGGTAACCATCACCCGGTCGCGGTCGATCAGCAGGTCGGCGATCCGGATTTGGTGGCCCGTTTGGCCTGTACTGTCGGCCCGGTTGGGCCGGCGCAGCAAAGCCTTTATCCGGCTGATAAAGACCCGGGGGCGGATGGGTTTGGTGATGTAATCGTCGCCACCGACATCGAGGGCGGCGATCTGGGAATAGTCTTCCTCCCGCGCGGTGAGAAAGGCAATGACCGTTTGGTCGAAGTCTTTTTTAGCCCGCAGCGCCCGGCAAACCTCTACCCCATCCATTTTCGGCATCATGATATCGAGTACGACCAGGTCAGGCTTTTCGCGCTCAGCCAGCACCAATCCATCCTCTCCATTCGATGCGGTAAAGACCACAAAACCCTCTTTTACAAGGTTGTACCGCAGGAACTCGAGAATATCGGGTTCGTCATCGACCACCAGGATTTTGGTTTTTTCCATTATGAACGCTTGTTAAAAAGTCAAAATTAGGACTTGACAGCGGGATTACGGGCAGGAAATAACAATTATTTCGCAGCGAATCAAAATCCTAACTTTTGAAAAATATTTGGTTTACAGGTAGTTAACATCAGCCAGAGCCCAAACTTAAAGTATTAACCGCAAAGGCGCTAAGAACGCTAAGACGAGAGGGATTTTCTTAGCGCTCTTAGCGCCTTTGCAGTCAGAGTTTTCAAAGTGTTTTTTTAGAAACAATAAAAGGCAAGAAAATTTTAACTGAGTAAAAAGAATTAAACACTAAAACCAGGATATTTTTCCCCTGAAAATATTTGTTTCGAAAGCAAAAGACATTATTTTTGTAAAAAATTGACTTTCAATGAAAAAGCAATCCCTTCATCGAAAGCACAACTTCCCCGATGCGGACCTCTACCTGCAATGCGTGGAACGCATTCGCTATGCCCACCGGGACGCGAAGTATTTCGAACAATACGGGTACGACCTGGAACGTCTCAAGCGCTTTTCCAACCAATGCGAAGCATTCAAGGAACTGCCGGGCGATGACGAACTGGTAGGCGACCAGATGCTTATGACCGAAAAGAAGTACGATGCCGCCGAGAAGCTCAAATCCGCCATCCGCAGCCTCATGACCCGCGTAGCCATGAAGTACGACAACCGCAGCGGACGCTACCGGAAATTCGGAACCGCCAAAATGGGCGATATGACCGACGCCCAATTGATCTTTTGCGGCCGGCGCGTGGTGCGCGTGGCGAGAGCCCAGATCGACTTCCTGGCCGACGCCGGGGTAAACGAAACCATCCTCCACCGGGTCAGCGAAGCGTGCAAGGACTTCGAAAACGCAGTCAATATCCAGCAGGACCGCGTGTCAGACCGCGATATCTCCGTGGAGCGCCGCATCGAAATGGGCAACAAACTCTACGATGAATTCGTCGTGCTCTCGGATATCGGCAAGGATATCTGGGCCGAACGAGATCCCCTCAAGTACGAGCAATATGCAATCTATGAGAGCAATAATGAGCAGAAGAAAAAGAACAAAGTTGAAAAGTTGAAAAGTTGAAAAGTTGAAAAGTTTCTTTTTGGCAAAGCCAAAAAGGCTTCCATTAAACTTTAAACTTTTCAACTCTTCAACTTTTTTCGCTTAATCCTCCTTCTTCTCGAAGTCCAGCGAGGCGGAATTAATGCAATAGCGCAAGCCCGTGGGCGGCGGACCATCGTTGAATACATGGCCCAGGTGGCCTCCGCAGCGGGCGCAGAGCAGCTCTACGCGAACCATCCCGTAGCTATTGTCTTCCTTTTCGATGATATGGGTCGGGTCGATGGCCTGGAAATAGCTGGGCCACCCGCAGTGGGAGTCGAATTTGGTATCGGATTCGAAGAGGGGCAACTTGCACGCCGCGCAGATATAGGTGCCGATCGCCTTGTTTTCCAGGAGGTCGCCCGTGAAGGGCCGCTCGGTAGCGGCATTTCGAAGCACGTCGTATTCCATTTTCCCTAACTCCGTCCTCCAGTCATCCTCGTCCTTAATCACCCGGTAAATCGTGTCGCCCTGGGTGTTTACGAAAAAAGCCGATAGCTCCTCTCCCTTGCCTTCCGCGTTTTTAGTCACGGTCTGCGCCTGGTTGCAGGAAATGGCGGAAAAGGCGATGACTACAAGACTGATGATTCTCGTTCGCATAGTTTTGCTTCTTAGTTTGGAGTGTAACAACCGAAGGGAGCGATCAGTTGCGTTTTTTGCGACTGCGGGCGCGCGGCTGGTTCCATTCCTCCTTTTGGGCGAATTCCACGATCTTTTTGATGAAGTTGACGATTGAGAGGAATACCAGGTAGCCGAAGGTGACGACGATGTAAATCCAGCGGTAGGAGCCCGCCTCGTCGATGCCCAGGGAGGAAAAAAGATAGGCTGTAAATCCGTTAACCACAGCCAGTCCCAGGAAGCTGAACACCGAACGCGACCAATATTTAGCTGCGTTTGATGCCGAGAGGCTGAAAATGCTATTGAATACGGCATAAAAAAGCAAAAACGAAGCGGCCGACACCCAGGGGAAACGCACACTTACCTCCGCCATTCCGGTCAAGTGCACGAATTTTGCACCCAAAACCACCACCACGTGAGCCCCGAATATGGCCAAAGCAAGGAGAATGGGATTGTATGCCTTTTCCAGATAAGAAAAACTCGCTCTTTCTGCCATCTCTTCAATTTTTCAACTTTTCAACTTCACCGTAAAGGTCATACTCCGTCGCATCCGTAATCAAGATCGGGGCAAAATCCCCAATGCGGACGTAATTTTCGGCTGCCGGCACCCAGACTTCGTTGTCCACCTCCGGGGAATCCGCTTCGCTGCGGCCCACGAAATAGCCGTTTTCCTTGCGGTCGAACAACACCTGTTGCACCGAGCCAATTTTGGCCTGGTTTCTGGCATGGGAAATTTCCTGCTGAATGGCCATGAGCCGGTTGGCTCTTTCTTCCTTCACTTCGGCGGGCACATCGTCTTCCATTTCGTAAGCCCGGGTGCTTTCTTCGTGGGAGTATTGGAAAACCCCAACCCGGTCGAATTGCTGCTCCTGCACAAAATCGCAGAGGGCCTCGAATTCGGCCTCCGTTTCTCCGGGGAACCCGACCAGAAAAGTGGTGCGAATGGCGATGCCGGGCACTTTGGCGCGGGCATATTCGAGCAGGTCGCGTGTTTCCTCCGCCGTAATCTGTCGCCTCATGCGCTCCAGCACGGCGTTGTCGGCATGCTGGAGGGGCAGGTCGAGGTAGTTGCAGACCTCTTTCCGCGCAGCCATTACATCGAATACCTCCCTGGGGAATTTGGAGGGGTAGGCGTAGTGCAGCCGGACCCACTCGATCCCCTCCACATCGGCCAGCGCGTGGAGCAGGTCGTCGAGCCGCCGCTTTTTATACAGGTCGAGGCCGTAATAGGTCAACTCCTGGGCGATGAGCATGAGTTCTTTCACGCCCCGGCGGGCGAGGCTGGAAGCTTCGAAAACCAGTTCCTCGATGGGGCGGGACACGTGCCCGCCGCGCATCAGCGGAATGGCGCAAAAGGAACAGGTTCGGTTGCAGCCCTCCGATATTTTGAGGTAGGCGTAATGTGCCGGGGTGGTGATCAGGCGCTCCCCGACGAGCTCGTGCTTGTAGTCGGCATTTAATTTCCGAAGCAGGCCCGGCAGTTCGAGGGTGCCGAAATAGGCGTCCACTTCGGGGATTTCCTGTTCCAACTCGTCCTTGTACCGCTGGGAAAGGCAGCCCGTCACGAAAAGCTTGTCGATGCCGCCCCGCTTCTTCACCGCGGCGTATTGCAAAATGGTGTTGATGCTCTCCTCCTTTGCCAGGTCGATGAACCCGCAGGTATTAATGACGACGATATTGGCGTCGTCCTGCTCGCTTTCGTGGACTACATCCAGGTCGTTGCCCCGCAATTGGGTGATCAGGTTCTCCGAATCGACGATATTCTTGGAACAACCCAGGGTAATGACATTGATCTTGTCTTGGCGAATGGATTTTGCTTTCATAAAGGGAAATACTGCGGCAAAGATATGCTTTAAGAAATCCTGTAAAAATACTTTTTAGAACGACCCTACGTTTTGCATACACATGAATTTGTCCGGTAATGCGAAAAGTCCTGCTTTTTTCTCTGCTGATCTTTTCCGCAAGTCTGAAGGCTCAGCCGGGCCTGTTCGTTTCCTACCACAACCTGGAGTCCTCCTATTGGAATCTCATCGACCCTAGCGGCCCCCGCTTTTTCCAGCACGGATTCGGGGCCGGCTTTCAATACCGAATCCCCTTCTACGGCAACAGCTTTGCTTTTCTTCCCAGCCTCGGATACGGCTATTTTGAACAAATGACATCAGAAAACGGCTTAAACAAAGCGCATTATTTGCAGCTTCGGGGCGGTATCCGGGCTTTCCCCATGGAATTTTTGCTCGACTGCGACTGCCCGGTTTACAAAAAAGGGGTGTTTGCCGAGGCTTTCCTGGGCTGGAGCCGCTGGGACCTCGTCCACAAGGAAGCCGATGTGCAGGTGGCCGACGTGGCCAATGCGCCCTTGATGGGCCTCGGAGCAGGCGTTTTGATCCCCTTTGGAAAACACGTAGTCATTTCCCCGATTTTCCGCTATACGTACTACCCTTCCGTGACCTGGGAGGGTTTGAATACGCTTAAAAACCCGAACACCGATCCATTTTTCCGGGAGGAAACCTTTTTTCGGCAAATGAGTTTTGAAATACATGTGCAGTTTGAGAGGTGAAGGGTGCAGGGTGAAAATATTTTTTATGAATAGATATATTTACTTAGGATTGTTTTTGGCGTTCGGCTTATCGGCACAGGCGCAGATCGGCCTTACGGGATCTTACACCTGGTTTAAGGCGGACCAATGGGAACAGTTTGTGGAGCAAAAGATAGGCGACTACCAGGAAGATCATTTTTTCCAAAACGGGTACCAGTTCGGGGTGGATTATTGGTTCAGGCTGAAAGACATGCGGATCGAATTCCTGCCGGAGCTGCGCTATGCAAAATACACGGCCGAGCCCGTCTCCGATTTTGACGAGGGCATGTTCCACTGGCAGAGCATGTCCTTTCACTGGACCACCAACGTATATCCGTTCGACTTTTTCGGGGACTGCGATTGCCCCACCTTTTCCAAGCAGGATCCGATCTTCAAGAAAGGACTGTTTTTGCAGCTTTCCCCGGGAGCCCATTTTCTCCGGCAATGGTATAGCTCCGAGAAAAGCCTGATCCTGTTCGCGGATCAAAAAAGCCTGGTGTATAGCCTTGGATTGGGCATCGGACTGGACATCGGGATTTCCGACTGGATCACCCTGTCTCCATTCGGCAGGATCACCCGTATATTCGGAGGGGAATGGAATGGATTTGAGGAACTCCCGGTATTTTCCGACACCGTAATTCCGGACCAGCCCCTGGAGCAACCCTATGAGCTTTGGGTCCCGGAAGCAGGCTTGCGCCTTGGGCTTCGCTGGAAACACTGATCCTTTTCCTTCGTTCCGGAAAATTTTCGTATTATTATTGCACAAAAACCAAAGCTGTGCAATATAGATCCCTTATTCTCGGCCTGCTCCTTCTCGCAGCGGCCTGCTGTGTGCCCAAGCCCCAGAACGACGGCTGCATCGACCCCAAACGCATCGATCCCGACGGGATATGCACCATGCAATACGACCCCGTTTGCGGCTGCGACGGTAAAACCTACGGCAACGCCTGCGTCGCCGAAAAAAGCGGCTTGCTGAAATGGACCCCCGGGGAATGTACTCCCTGCGTGGACCCCAACAAGATCATGCGCAGGCCCTGCGCCGATATTTATAAACCCGTTTGCGGCTGCGACGGCAACACATACGGCAATACCTGCGAAGCGGAAAACGCCGGATTGACGAGCTGGACCGAAGGCCCCTGCCCTGGCAAAGAATAACCCACGGATGGAGCTGCAACCTTTTTTACTGGACAAGGATTTCCAACAGGCCCTCGACTTGATGGAAAAAACCGAGCGTCCCCTATTCGTGACGGGGAAGGCCGGCACGGGCAAATCTACCCTCTTGCAGCTTTTCCGAAATACCACCCGCAAAAAAGCGGTGGTGCTCGCGCCCACGGGGGTAGCGGCGCTCAATGTCAAGGGCCAGACCATCCATTCCTTTTTCGGGTTCCCCCCGCGGCTGATCGACCCCAGCGATATCAAAAAGAAAAAGGTCAGAAAACTCTACCAAAATCTGGAGGTCCTGATTATCGACGAGATCTCGATGGTGCGGGCGGATATCCTCGACTCCATCGACGTCTTTCTCCGGGTCAACCGGGAGGACCGCAGGCCCTTCGGAGGCGTGCAACTGGTCCTTTTCGGCGACTTGTTCCAGTTGCCCCCGTAGTGGCCAGTCCGACGGAGCAGCAGTATTTCCAGACCTACTACCAAAGCCCTTATTTTTTTTCTGCCAAAGTCTTCGCCCAGGGCTTCGACATGGAGATCCTCGAATTGCAGCATGTGTATCGCCAGGAACAGCGACATTTTCTGCGCCTGCTCGACGCCATTCGGCTCAATCGCATCGACGAAAGCGACCTGGAAGACCTCAACGAGCGCTTCATGCCCGATTTCGAGCCGGGCGACCATTATATCACCCTGTCGGCCAGAAACGCCACCGTCGATTCCATCAACCAGCGGGAGCTATCCAAAATCCGGGAGCCGGCCCTTTATTACACGGCTTTTGTCGGAGGGGAGTTCAACCCGCAGTTTTTCCCCACCGAACTACGATTGGAGCTAAAAATCGGCGCACAGGTCATGTTCCTCAAAAATGACCCGGAAAGGCGCTACGTCAACGGAACGATCGGCAAGATCGTCGAACTGAAACCGGATCGAATTTTGACCCAAATCCTTAAACCCGACGGAGCCCTGGAGGAGATCGAAGTGGATCGGGCCGAATGGGAAATCCTTCGATACAAGATGAATGAATCCAATCCGGATAAAATTGAAACCGAAGTACTCGGCACTTTCGAGCAATATCCCTTGCGGCTGGCCTGGGCAATCACCATCCATAAGTCGCAGGGCAAAACCTTCGACAAGGTCATCATCGACCTGGGCAGAGGGGCCTTTGAACACGGGCAGACCTATGTAGCCCTCAGCAGATGCCGCACCCTGGAGGGGATCATTCTCCGGGAGCGATTAAGGCCGAATGATATCCTGACCGACGAACGAGTGGTGGAATTTTTCGAACAGCATCGATGATTCTTTGTGAATCCTTTTTTCAATTTCCTAAATTGCCGCAAAACCTCTGAACTATGACAAGCGCTAGACAAAAGAAAAAAATGGCCACGAAGGACCGGACCGACAACAAAAAGTTCATCTACTACGTCGTCGGGATCGTGGTGGTCCTGCTCGTCCTCATGTATATGGCTTTTAGAAATTCCTGATATTCAGAAGGGAAGCTCATTCAACACCTTTTCCAACCAGGGACCGCTCCGGACCCTGGTTGCCAGAGAAAAGAGCAGCGCGCTGAATGCCAATCCAAGGCTCATGAGGCGGTGGTCCTTTCCATACATGCCAATGGCGCCGAAAAAGCCGGGTATCCAGTATGCCAGGATGAGGATCATCCCCGTCCGAAAGCCCTGGGCTCCCCATTCGGAGTAGCTGTAGATCAATCCAAGGATGCCGAGCAAGAGCCAGGCCATCAAATGGAGCAAGGTGAGGGTTTTGACCAGGTTTCCGTAGGGGTATCCCGGCATAAAAAATCGCTGAAGTTGTTTGGCGATGATCAGCGCAAAGGCCCATTGAAGGAAAAGAGTGTTGCCCGACATGGCGCCCAGCACAATTCCCCCCATCAAAACGGACCACTCCTCTCCTTTCGACTGATTCCGGATGATTTCCACCAGGCCCGCCGCCAGGAAGCCCAGCCAGGGGAGCATGGCGAGCCATTGAATCCCAAAAAGGGAGGGCCATTGAGGGGAGCTCCAGGACCAGAGAAAATCGGGACCGCCCGGCTGTTCCCTTTGCCACCACCAGACTCCGGCGGCGATCAGTGGGCCAGCGATCCAGAGGTAGAGGCCATCCAATTGCCTGCCGTTGGGGTGTCTGAACCTCCAAAACAGGGCCAGGGGCATAATCGTAAGCAAGGCCTCCAGGGGCTGCAGGAAGAGGGCTGCGGAGAAGGCCGCCCATGCCCCCAGACGCCAATACCAGCGGGGTTGTTTGAGCCAGGCCAGGGAAGCAAGGACCGTAAGGACCAGGCAGAGCCATACCCAAGGGTCGCCCACCGGCTTTTGAACCACCAGGGGCAGCAGCAAGGAAGCCGAGAAAACCAGCAGGAAGTAGAAAAGGGTTTCGCGGCCGAAAAACTTTTTTCCAAGCCAATACGTCGCCCCGAGGCCTGCAAAAAGGACGAGGGTTCCCGGCACCGACGCATTCAGATCGCTGAATAACAGGCTGTTGCAGGCCAGAAGGACCAGGGCGAAAGCGAGCCAGAAGGGTTGTTTGAGTATCCAGTCTGTGGACATAAGCGATGCCAAGGTAAGAAGCACTTTGCTTATATTGTGCAGGGTTTTAATTTTGCTTCCCCGAAGATGTAACCCTTGTTTGTCTCGGGTGTTAATTTAGCATAATCAAAATAAACAGCGAAATGGCTATCATGATAACCGACGAGTGCATCAATTGCGGCGCCTGCGAGCCGGAATGCCCCAATAATGCCATTTACGAAGGAGGCATGGAATGGGCCGTTGCCGATGGGACCTCGATTTCCGGTTCTTACGGACTGGAAGGCGGCCAGGCAGTGGATGCCAAAGAAAAACAGAAACCCGTATCGGACGACTTCTATTACATCGTCCCGGATAAATGTACCGAATGCGTAGGCTTTCACGAGGAACCGCAATGCGCCGCCGTGTGCCCGGTAGACTGCTGCGTTCCGGACCCGGAACGGGTGGAAAGCAAGGATACGCTTTTGGAAAGAAAAGCAAGGCTTCATCTTTAGAGTGACTAGTGACTAGTGATTGGTGACTAGTAAGTATTTCCAGTCATTAATGCCAGTCACTAATCACCAGTCACCAGTCACTAATCACCAGTCACCAGTCACTAATCACTAAACAATGAACCACATGAACACCCTGCCTTTCAAGGCTTTGTTATCGCTTTTATTTGCCCTCCCTTCCGGGCTTTTCGCCCAAATATCCTTTACCAACCAGACTTCCCTTTTAAGCACGACGACCTTCCACAGCGGGGTGGCCATCGGAGTAGCGGATATGAATGGAGACGGGCTGGACGACATTATCCGCCTGGGGCAGGCCAAGGTTTTGAATATCGAATATCAAACGCCTCTTGGCGCCCCTTTTATCAACCTCCTGCACGGCCAGGTTTCCGGGAATAACCAGTGGAGCATGTGCGTGGCCGACATCGACAACAACGGCTACAACGACATTTTTTGCGGGGGTGCATACGATGGCGCCAGAATCATCAAGGCCAACGGCGACGGCACGGCTTTTACCTCCTCTACCCTTCCGGGCGCCGGCATGTTCGTGCAAGGCTCCAATTTTTCGGATATCAATCAGGACGGATTCGTAGACGTGTTCGCCTGCCACGACGACGCCGAGAGCCGGATCTGGTCCAATAACGGGAACGGAACCTTTGACCAGGCAGACCAATGGATCGACATGGCCACGGTACCCTCCTCAGATAATTCGGGCAATTACGGCAGCATCTGGACCGACTTCGACAACGACGGAGATCAGGACCTCTATATCGCCAAGTGCCGCCAGGGTGTCAATAACCCCAACGACCCGCGGAGAATCAACGCCCTGTTCGTCAACGACGGCAACAATAACTTTACAGAAGCCGCCGGCGACTATGGGCTGAAGATCGGCGCCCAATCCTGGACGGCCGACTTCAACGACATCGATAACGATGGCGATATGGACTGTTTCATCACCAACCACGACGTATCCAGCCAATTGCTGGAAAACGACGGCACGGGCGTTTTTACCGATATCACCGCAAGCAGCGGGATTGCCTTTGGCGGGCTTCCGATCCAGGGCGTAATGCGCGATTTCGACAACGACGGCTTTGTCGACCTCCTCATAGCAGGCACGGAACAGTTTTTGTTTTTGAATAATGGGGACAAGACCTTTACCGAAATCCCCAACCCATTCAACGTCAATGAAATGGAATCCTACGCCATCGGCGACCTGAACCACGATGGATTTCCAGACATCTATGCCGGATACGCCAATATCTACACCACGCCGAGCAATATTAACGATGCGTTGTGGATGAACAGCGGCAACGACAACAACTGGCTGGCGGTAAATCTGGTCGGGACCGAAAGCAACCGCAACGGGATCGGCGCCAGATTGGAGCTTCACGGCCCCTGGGGCGTTCAAATTCGCGAAGTTCGGGCCGGCGAAAGCTACGGCATCATGAACTCCCTGACCCAGCATTTCGGCCTGGGCGGACATGAAACCGTGGATTCCCTGGTGGTCAAATGGCCCAGCGGTATCCACGAAACGTTTCAGCCCCAGGAAGTAAACCAGTTCCTGACTATTATCGAAGACAATTGTATCGCACCCGTGGCGACCATCACCCCCAACGGTCCGACCACTTTTTGCAGCGGCGACGATGTGGTTTTGAGCGCTCCCGCAGGATATAACTACGAATGGTCGACCGGGGGCAGCACCCAGACGATCACCGTGACGGAACCCGGCACTTACAACGTCACCATTTCCGACAATTCCGGATGCTTCGGCATCGCCAATGGAGTGCAGATCGTCGTCGACCCGATCGAGTCGCCCACGATCACGGTTCAGGGCGACACCTCCTTCTGCGCAGGCGGCAGCGTGCAACTCAGCGCCTCCGAATTCAGTTCCTACGAATGGTCCAACGGAGCAAGCACCCAAACCATTACCGTAACGGAAAGCGGCGAATATAGCGTGACCGTGCAGGGCCTTTGCGACGAATATACCTCTCCGGTTCAAATCGTGGAGGTCTGGCAGGTCGATGCCCCTGTTACCGAACCGGATACGATCAACGCCCCAGGAGTTGCCACCCTTACCGCTACAGGCTTCGACCCGCACTGGTACGACCTGCCTGCGGCCGGCGCCCTCCTGGCCACCGGAAATACCTTTGAAACCCCTGTCATTTCGCAAACTACCACCTATTACGTGGAAGACATCGGGCTTTTCGGCGGTGGCTCATTTACCGGCGGCATGCCCGAACATACCGGAAACAGCCAGTTTGGCGGCAATCAATTCCTGGGCGAAATCATTTTCGACTGTATCCAGCCTTTCACCCTCAAACAGGTGAAAGTGTATACCGACACCCCCGGCCCGAGGGTGATCGAAGTGCTCAGCGCTTCCGGAGATGTGCTGCACACCAAACAAGTGGAAATACCCAACGGAATCAGTCAGGTCTTCCTGGATTTCGACATCCAGCCCGGCGCCGACCTCCGTCTCAGCACCAATTCCGACTTTAACCAGGCCCAGTACGGTTATATCAGTCCCCGCCTGCGCCGCAACAACTCCGGCGTGATGTATCCCTACTGGTTGGAAGGGGTTGCCATCCTCAAGAATTCCAATTTCGGGGAAGAATATTACTACTATTTCTACGACTGGCAGGTGGAGGCCGAGGGAGAACCCTGTATCAGCGAGCGGGTGCCCGTCGAAGCGGTTTACAAAGACAACAGCGCCGTTTCGGAAGCCACTGTGCAGGGATCGCTGCGAATTTTCCCCAACCCATCGTCGGGGCTATTCCAGGTAGAAATTCCGGAACAAACCACCCAGCTCCAGATCTGGAGCGCCACGGGTCAATTGCTTCAATCGCTGGAGGTAGCCGCCGGGAAAGGCGCGCTTCCAATCGACGCTCAAAATCTGCCCGCCGGTTGGTATCAGGTGAAAGCCCTGACGGAGAAGGGGGTTTGGGTTGGGAAGCTGGTTAGGGAGTAGTTTAGGAGGTTTAGAGGGTTTAGGAGGTTTAGTTTTTTCTAAACCTTCTAAACCCTCTAAACTTTCTAAACCCAATCAGATTTTCTCTTTATGATACACCAGTGCCTCTCCCGAAATGACCTTCTCTCCCTCGGGTGAAAGCACTTCCGTGGTCACTCTGGCGCGGTGTTTTTCCGCAAAGATCTCGGCCACCGTGAGTACGGCTTTGTAGGAGGTATCGACGTACATGGGTTTGAGGAAATTCATGGTTTGGGACATATAGATGGTGCCCTCACCCGGGTACAAGGTGCCGAAAATGCGGCTGAACACGGATGCCGAGAGAAAGCCATGCATGATGGGCCGTTTGAAAGGGGTCAGGGCCGCATACTGTTCGTTGGAGTGGATGGGGTTGTTATCGCCGGTCACTTCTGCAAACTGATTGACCTGCTGCTGGGAAAATTGAAAGCTGAGTTCGAAAATCTGACCTAGGTGCATGTTCGTTGTTTCTTTCGCCAAAGGTAAGGATATTACAGTTTTCAGTGTTCAGTTTTCAATTTTCGCTTATATTTTCACTGAAAACTGAACACTGAGAATTGAAAACTGAAAACTTCGACTACATCGTCATCGGCTCCGGCTTTGGGGGCAGCGTATCGGCCATGCGGCTGTCTGAAAAGGGATACCGCGTGCTGGTCCTGGAGAAGGGAAAACGCTACCGCGACCGCGATTTTGCGAAAACCAACTGGCAGATCCGCAAATATCTCTGGGCGCCTCTCCTGCGCTGTTTCGGCATTCAACAGCTGTCTTTTTTCCGGGAAGTGATGGTCCTCCACGGCGTGGGCGTCGGTGGCGGCAGCCTGGTGTATGCGAACACCCACATGGAGCCAGGCGACGAATTTTACCAACACCCGGCCTGGTTTCAATTCAGGGACTGGAAGGAAGCCCTGGCGCCCCATTACCGCAAAGCGAGGTATATGTTGGGTAGTACCCCGGCGCGCAATGGAAATATCGACGACCGGCTCCTGGCGGAAGTGGCGGAGGAAATGGGCCAGGGCCATACCTTCAAAGGGGTGGATGTGGGGGTTTATTACGGAGATCCGGACCAGCCAAAAGATCCTTACTTCGGAGGGAAAGGCCCCTTGCGCAACGGCTGCATCGAATGCGCCGGCTGCATGGTGGGCTGCCGGCACAACGCCAAAAACACCCTGGACAAAAACTACCTCTATTTCGCGGAACAACACGGCGCTCAGATCGAGGCGGAGACCCTCGCCACCCGGATCGAATGGGACGCAGCGGAAAAAACATACACGGTCCACACCAGAAGCAGCACGGCATTGTTCGGCGGAGGCCATAAAACATACCGTGCCAAAGGCCTCGTGTTCAGCGCCGGGGTGCTGGGGACCCTAAAATTATTGCTCGCCCAGAAATTCAAATACAAGACCCTCCCCCATCTCTCCGACGCCTTGGGGCAAAACCTGCGCACCAATTCCGAAAGCCTCTGCGGGGTGACCAATGCCCGCGAAAAAATGAACCACGGGGTGGCGATCAGTTCAGTGTTTCAGGCCGACGAACATACCAATATCGAACTGGTCAAATTTCCAAACCGTTCGGGCCTCCTGATGCGTCTGGGCGTTCCCGCTGCCGGACCGGGTTCCATTCCACTCAGGCTGCTCAAAATGATCGCCGCCGGATTCAAGAACCCCTGGAAGACCCTGAAAGTATTATTTTCCAGAGATCTGGCTCAAAACGGCATCGTGCTGCTCGTCATGCAGACCCTCGACAATTCCATGCGCATGATCTGGAAGAACGGCCGGATGAAGATGGACAACAAGGCCGAAGAATATCGCCGGGTGCCGGCCTACATCGCTGCCGGTCAGGAGGTCATGCACCGCTTCGCGGATAAAACAGGTGGAGTAGCCGTAAACTCCATTACGGAGATTGGGCTGAACATGGCTTCCACGGCCCACATCATCGGCGGCTGCCCCATGGGGCGGGATGCTGCCGGGGGCGTGGTCGACGAGCGGTTTGCAGTACACAACTACCCAAATATGTACATCGTCGACGGCTCGGTGATACCCTGCAATCCCGGGGTGAACCCCAGTCTGACGATCACGGCTTTGGCGGAATGGGCAATGGAACACGTACAGGTGAGAGATGAGAGATGACTTCTTCTGTTTTTTTCTTATATTTGGAAAATTGAACCGCGTAAATAAAAAACACCAATATGGCAATCTTAAAAGTGATCGAAATTATGTCCAGTTCGAACAAGAGCTGGGAGGATGCGACCCAAAACGCCGTAGCCGAAGCGAGCAAAACCCTCAAAGGCATTGTTTCCGTGTATGTCCAGGACATGAGCGCAACGGTCAAGGACAACAAGGTCGATGAGTACAGGGTCAATGTAAAATTGACCTTCAAAGTGGAGCGCTAAACTGCCGGATCTATGAATCCCACCTATTTTTGGATCTTATGGTCCTTCGACGCCCTGGTCGCAGCGGTAGTCCTCTACTTCTTTTTTGTCGGCCTGGGCGACGGGTCCATTACCTCCCGCAATTTGGGCATGTGGCTGATCCTGGTCGCCGTCGCGGCCATCGCCGTTGGGGGCGGCTGGTGGCTTTACTCCACCCACCGCTATTTGCCTGCCAAGGCCATTCTTTGGCTTTTCGCCTTGCCGGGGCTGGCATACACCCTTTTCATCCTAGTTGCCTTGATCGCAAGGCCCAGGTGGAATTAAGAACGGGATCGTTTATCCGTTTGCCCTCCTTTTCTCCTCCTCGGCCCCTCCCTGGCGCCGGCGGCTGGGCGCAACCGTGTTCTTGCCCAGGCGATAGGTGAACGACAGGTTGGCAACCCGCGTCTCCCGCTCCACGTCGAAGCGCTCTTTGTAATCCGTAAAAGTGATATCGGCCGACGGGGGAAGGGTCCAGAAAATATCGCTCACGTTGAAACGGATCGTGCCCCTGCGCTCCCAAAGCGATTTTTGAATGCCCAGCGAGAGCTGCCACTGCGGGTCCAGATCCATATAGGCATAAAGCTGGCTGCCCTGGTAAAAGAAGTTGAGCTCCCCGGCCCAGCCTTTGGGGAGCGTAAGCGTATTGTTGGAACTGACGTTAAAATTCACCCGGCCATCGTCCAGCTGGGTATCGGCCACATTTCCGGTATATCTTCCGTAAAAGACATTCAGGTTGTTCACGCTGGTCCACCATTTGGTGGGCTCGACGGTGGCGGCAACCGTGGCGCCATAGTATTCGAAGGAGGTAATATTGTCGTCGGTCTGTATAGTCACGTTTGGCTGCACGGGATCGGGCTTAATGACCTGGGTGATGTTGTTGAGGGTTTTGCTGTAGGAAAGGGTGGTGACGTAGCGCTGTTTAAAGGTATGGGTCAGTTCGTACGACCAGGTGAATTGGGGCGTCAGGAAGGGATTTCCCTGGCTGAAAGTGCTGGGATCGAGGAAGAACTTGAAAGGATTGAGCTGCTTGTAGGTCGGCCGGTCGAGGCGACGGCTCAGGGAGGCGCCAATCTCATGGTTTTCGCTGAGTTTATAATTGAAAAACCCGCTGGGGAAGAGGTTCACATAGCTCGTATCGAAGCGCTCGCCGCTGACGAGTTGGTCGCCTTTCGCATTGGTCTGCTCGCCACGGAAGCCGAGCTGTACGCTCCACTTTTCGAATTCTTTGGAGAAATTGATATAAGCCGCGTTGAGGTTTTCCTCGTAAATGAAATGATTGCTCTTGGTGGAATCGAACAGCGCCTGTCCATTACTCTTGTCGAAAAACTGCACGTCGTTGTCGGCGGTCACCAGGCTCGTTTTTAGTCCTGCTTCGAATTTGGCGTTTCCCTCCAGGGGGTGCGTGTAATCGGTTTTAAACGATTTCAGGTCGAGGTTCCCGGCCAGGTCTCCGAAGAGGATGTAGGTGGGCAAGAAAGGTTCGCCGTTCAGGTCGTAGTAATTGGAGGTAAAGGTTTGAATAGTCTGGTTCCAAAACCGGGCGTAATCCAGGTCGGCGCTCAGCTCGATGCCCTTGGTACCGAAGCTTTGTTTCAGGTTGGCGTTGAGCGAGTAGTTATTCCAGCTATCCTGGCTGTCGTTGTGGGTGGTGAAGGACGATTCTTTTTTCCCATCGGCGCCCAGCACATCCGACACATTGTCGCCCGTGGGGCTGAAGCGGTTGCGCACTCCATTCGCCACGACCCCGATAATCGTTTTTTCGGAAGGAGAAAAATCAACGCCGGCTCGCAGCACGTGGGTATTGAAGTCGAAATGGAGGAAATTATCCTGGTCATAGGCGCCCGTGAAGACGCCGTTTTCGAAGAACTGACGGTACAATACGAGGTGATTAAAAGCCTCGCGATAGCTGTAATTGTAGTTGCCGAAGAGATTAAGGCGTTTGTTTCGGTAATTCCAGCCTGCGCCTGCATTGGCTTTGGGGAATTTTCCGTGTCCGGCCCCGAGGGTGATATTGCCGTTGGCGCCGAGCCTTTGGTCTTTTTTCATCCGGATATCGATGATCCCCGCATTGCCGGCCGCATCGTATTTCGCGGAAGGGTTGGTGATGATCTCGATGCGCTCGATGGCGTTGGCCGGTAGGCCGCGGAGCATATTGGCCAGATCGGCGCCCGAAAGTGGCGAGGGTTTGCCGTCCATCATGATGATCACCCCCGATTTCCCCCTCAAACTGATCGCGTCGCTTTGGCTGATCACTATGCCCGGGGAGCGCTGAAGCACGTCGAAGGCGCTGCTGCCGGCCGCGATGATCCCGCTTTCCACGTTCACCACCAGGCGGTCGAGCTTCCTTTCGATAAAGGGCACTTTTGCTCGCACGGTCACTTCTTCCAATTCGGTCCCCTCCGTGGAGAGGGTGATGCTGCCGAGGTCTATCACCTCTCCGCCACCGACCAACGGCAAATCGGTCGAATAGGCGGCATAACCGATAAATTGAACGGAAAGGGCATACTTGCCGGGGGAATATTTTCAAAAACGAAAAGACCGTCCGGATCGCTCACTTCTCCCTTGACCAGCGTGTTGGTAAGCGGGTCGTCGAGCAGGATCGTAGCACCGGGAAGGGGTTGACTGCGCTCATCCAGTATCCGGCCGGTGATGGAAACTTCGTTTGAATCCAGAGATGCGGAGGGGTATTCATATTCCCCAAACGATACAAAAGGCGCACAGAGCAAGGCGAGGAGAAGAGTAGTCCTGGTTTTCATAGCTTTATTTTTGGAGAGACAGCCAAATAAACGACCAAAGGACAAGCGCGACTTTCAAAGGTGCGCAGGAGCTGCAAATTTTGAGGGGAATGTTGTGGGGTTCGGCTCAAAAAGGTACATTCCGGAATGAAAACGAAATCTATAGAACAAACCCTTACTTTCGACGCTCCTCCGGGAGAAGTTTATGAACTGATCATGGACGAAAAGAAGCACAGCGCCTTTACCGGTGGGGAGGTGACGATGAGCAAACAGATCGATGGGAAGTTCGATGTATTCGATGGCTATTGCCACGGGCACAATATCGAATTGAAAGAGGGCGAGAAAATTGTACAGGCCTGGCACTTTAGAGAAGAGGGTTGGCCCGACGACCATTTTTCCACCTGCACTTTTCTCTTTGAAGAAAAGGACGGCAAAACCAGTCTCCGCTTTTCTCAAACAGACATCCCGGAACACAAGGCCGAAGCATTGAGCAAGGGCTGGGAGGAATTCTATTGGGAACCTATGAAAGCCTACCTGAAGAAGTAAAGAGATCCCCTTAATCAAAAATCACCCCACACTTATGAGCCTTTCTCCTATTGATAAATTTATCGAAGGCATGCCCAAAGCCGAATTGCACCTGCATATCGAGGGTACCTTCGAACCCGAAATGATGTTTCAAATAGCCAAAAGGAACGGCCGAATCCTGCCCTACCGATCTGTAGAGGACTTGAAGGACGCCTACCGGTTCAACAACCTGCAGGAGTTTCTGAATATATACTACACCGGCGCCGAGTTGCTCATAGAGGAGCTGGACTTCTACGAACTCACCTATGCCTACCTGGAGAGGGTGCACGCGCAAAACGTCGTCCATGTGGAGGTCTTTTTCGACCCCCAAACCCATACCGACCGAGGCGTTTCTTTCGACACCGTCATTAAAGGGATCCACAGGGCCCTGGAGGATGGACAGCAAAAGCTCGGCATCACCTTCAAGATGATCATGTGTTTCCTCCGGCACCTTCCGGAAGAATCGGCCTTCAAAACCCTCGAGCAGGCCCTACCCTACAAACACTGGATCGCCGGGGTCGGACTGGACTCTTCGGAATTGGGAAATCCGCCATCCAAATTCAAAAATGTGTTCGAAAAGGCCCGCCAGGAAGGGTTTTTGGCACTGGCCCACGCCGGGGAGGAAGGCCCTGCCGAATACATTTGGGAGGCGCTGGATCTATTGCACGTCGTGCGCATCGACCACGGCAACCGCTGCCTCGACGACCAAAAACTCGTCAAGGAATTGGCCAAACGCAAAATACCCCTCACCCTTTGCCCCCTCTCCAACGTGGCCTTGAAAGTCGTGAAAGACCTCAGCCAATACCCGATCATCGAAATGACCCGCCGGGGCCTGCTCATCACCGTAAACTCAGACGATCCGGCCTATTTCGGGGGTTACCTCAACGAAAACTTCTTTGCCCTGGCCAAGGCCCTCTTCCTGTCGAAGACCGACCTTGCCAGGTTGGCGAAGAACTCCTTCCAGGCCAGTTTCCTCGAAGAAAGCGAGAAGAAAAAATGGATCGCGAAGGTGGAGGAGTATTATTCTGCTAATAATAGTTAAGTCAAGTCAGGAGACATTGATTTGGGAGGACAAAGGAGAATTTTAAGCGTATTTTAATAATCTCTAAACCTGTATTCAAGCGGGAAGGGTTGAAATTTGCCGAAAAACATAGATATGCTATCGGCAACTCACCTTCATGCTATGATCGTTCATTTCCCCATCGCCCTTCTTTTGGCGGGGTTTCTTTCTGAGGTTATCAGTTTGTTCAACAAGCGGGAATTCTTTCGCCAGGGTTCGTTTTTTCTGCTGTTATTGGGTACCCTTGGCGCAGCAGCCGCCTTTCTAAGCGGAAATATCGCAGGGGATGGCATGGACGAAGGCGCCCTTGGACAAGCCATGGAATTGCACGAACAGGCTGCGCTCATCACCCTTTTGATCAGCATGGTGGCGCTGGCTTTCCGGATATCAGCCCCGTACCTGAAGTGGAAAGAAACGAGGAAACGAACTCTTGGAGTGGCGCTTTATACCCTCGCCATTGCAGCAGTTTCTCTCACGGGGTATCGCGGAGGAGAATTGGTATTCAGCCACGCCGCCGGCGTCGAATTGGCAATACCCGATTTTTCACAGGTGGAGCCTGATTAAATTATTCCTTATCTTTCCACAATGAGAATCCTGCTTGTTGAAGACGAGTTGAGTATCGCAAATTTCATCCGGGAGGGGTTGGAGGAGGAGGGATTTTCAGTGGATGTGGCCGATAACGGCCGCCAGGGCCTGCAAATGGCCCTGGAAGGGCTGGAGGACTACGACCTGCTTCTGCTCGACTGGATGTTGCCCGGGTTGAACGGCATTGAGATTTGCAGGGCTGTTCGCAAAGAAGCCGCTCAGTTGCCCATTATCTTCCTCACGGCAAAGGATACCGTTGATGAGGTCGTTTTCGGTTTGCAAGCCGGCGCCAATGATTATATCCGCAAACCTTTTGCTTTCGAGGAAATGTTGGCTCGGATCCGCGTGCTACTGAGAAGCGGTGAAGGGCCACGACAGGTCTTTCGCACCGTAGACATCGAATTGGACGCGGATAAGCACCAGGTAACTAAAAACGGGAAGGAAGTCGAACTTACCCAAAAAGAGTTTGCACTGCTCGAATACCTTCTGCGCAATAAAGGCCGGGTTTGCCGCCGGACCCGGATCATCGAAAACGTCTGGGATATTCACTTTGATCACGATACCTCCGTCATCGACGTATATATTAATTTCCTCCGAAAAAAACTGGACGAGCCCGGGGCGCCCTCATTCATCCAAACCATCAGGGGCATCGGGTATCGCGTGAACGAAGACACATGAGCTTTCGGTTTACAGATCGAATCGCATTCTTTAATACGGTAGCCGCCGCAGTGGCTACCACCTTCGTTTTTTTAGCCGTATACGCAGTCGTATTCCTCACCTCCTTCAACCACCTCGATTCGGATATCTCCCAGGAAGCGGACGAAGTGCTCAGCACGCTCCGCAGCGAGGGCGACTCCATCATTATCGACCGCCTCCCGGAGTGGGAAGAACAGGAACACCTGCAAATGGAGGTGAATCCTACCTTTTACAGGTTGTCAAAACCAATGGGCGCCTGGTCTTTCATTCGGCCAACCTTAAATCCGGTCATTTGCTCTTCGATACCACCTTTCACCAAAGGAACTACTTCAACAGCAGCATGGCAGGTCAGCAAGTGCGGGTGGGGCAATTTCCCATCCGCAACGAGGAGAGCCGGATCATCGGCTATTTGAGCGTTGGGATTTCCAGACAGGAATCGACCATTGTGTTGAAAAATTTACGGACTACCCTCCTGGTAGCATTCCCTTTTCTACTGATCGTCCTCTACCTGGCCACTTCCTTCGCGGCTTCCCAATCCATCCAGCCGGTTAACCGCTTGATCAAAGAAATGGGCCAAATCAACGACGCAACAATCCATCGCCGCTTGCCCCTTCCACAACACAAGGATGAGATCCATCAATTGGCTACCACGATCAATGAGTTGCTCCGACGGATCGAAAGCGGGCTGTTTCGGGAAAAACAGTTCACTTCCGACGCCTCCCACGAATTGCGTACCCCGCTTGCAGGTATTCGAGGCACGCTGGAGGTGCTGGTGAGAAAGCCCCGGGAACAACAACAATACGAAGAAAAGATCGGGCAGGTTATCCGCGAAGTGGACCGCATGAACCAGATCCTCGATCAACTCCTGCAATTGGCCCGGCTGGATTCGCCCAATTTGGAAATAAGTAAACAAGACCTGGAGCTTCTGCCATTTTTAGGCCAATTCCAGGAAAAATGGAAGGCTCTGGTGGAGGAGAAAAATATGCATATGCACCTGGATATTCCGGCGGGAATCCACATCAGGACCGACGCGGTCTTCCTCGATTTGATCCTTGGAAATCTCGTAGGGAATGCAATCAAATATGGACGCTCCGGCGGTAACATTGTTTGCCGCTGGGATGCCGCCACCCATTGCCTGTCGGTAATCGACGACGGCCCAGGTATTCCGCAGACACATATACCCAAACTTTTCGACCGGTTTTACCGTTCAGACGAATCGCGCAATTCCAGGGTGCAAGGATCGGGATTGGGTCTCTCCATCGTCAAAAAACTGACCGACTTGCTCGACATCAGGCTTGACCTGAAAAGTGGCGAGACAGGCGGAACCTCCTTCCTACTCTTCTTCCCCAATTGATTTTAAGCTGGTTTTAAGAAGCACTAAAGGCTCCTTTAAAGCGAAGGGATGCACCTTTGTGCTATTCAAAATTATTATTCAAAAAATATCAGCCATGAAAAAACAATGGTTCTTTTTACCCGCCCTTTTACTTAGCACAGGACTATTCCTGGCATCATGCACCGAGGAAAAGGCAAAAACCGAAAACATGCAACAACCCAGCGGGACAGAAGAAGCAGTCTCTCCTGCTACAGCAACAACGGTTGACCAAACCCTCGTATTGGAGAATCTGACCGAAGCTTTCAAGGGAGAAACCACGGCAACCGCCAAGTATGCGGCCTTTGCTGAAAAAGCCCAGGATGAAGGTTACCCGAAAATTGCCCTGCTGTTTAAAGCCGCCTCCAAATCGGAAAGTTTCCATGCCAACAACCACAAAGCCGTATTGGAGGAAATGGGAGCCAGTATTCCGGATGTAAAACCCGAGTTTACTGTAAAATCAACCCTGGAAAACCTAAACGACGCCCTCTCCGGTGAGACGTATGAGGTTAATACCATGTATCCGGGCTTTTTGACCAATGCAAAAGCCGCCGATGCGCAAATGGCGTTGATCACATTGAACTATGCCTATAAAACCGAACAAAAGCATATTGGATTGTATAAAAAAGCCATTGCCGCCCTCGAATCGGATCGGGTTTCCACCCTGCCGGATCAATACTACATCTGCCCTACCTGCGGAAACACGTATGATGGCTCTCCCGCAAAGCGCTGCGGTATCTCTATGACCTTTAGCGATCGCTTTATCAAATTAACCAACGCATAGTCACTATAAAAATACATCATAATGAATCCAGCACATCTTCATCTCGTGGTCAACCACCTGCCTATTCTGGGCACATTATTCGGCATTTTAATTCTAATAACGGGGATGGTCCTTCGTAATCCTATGGTAAAAAGGACTGCTCTGGGCTTGTTGGTTTTTTCGGCTGGTTTTGCAGTTCTGGCTTTTACGACCGGCGAAGGCGCCGAAGAGGTAGTTGAAGGCCTCCCAGGAATAAGCGAAGCAACAATCGGCCGGCACGAAGACCTGGCAGACCTGTTTTTAGGGGCGAGCATTATTTTGGGCGCCATTTCCCTGCTGACCTTCGTGTCGGATCTGTTGTCCTGGAAACCCAGCCAAGCACTTTACGTATTGACGTTAGCCGCCGCGGTAGGTACTATGGTACTGGCACAACAGACCGGAACCAGCGGCGGGGAGATCCGGCATACGGAAATCAGGGCCAGTGTCGTAAATGGCGAAGCCGGGACAAATGGAGCTGAAACCGGAGGAACAACTATGGAGTCGGGAGAATCAGAAGGGGATGACGATTGAGTTATCAAGCCTCCGCCATGCGAAGATACTCCTCGATCTGCTCATCTCCCGGCTGGATAGCCAGGGCCTTCTTGAAATAGGCAGCGGCCTTGGGTCCTTCCTTCAGATTGAGGTGGGCCAGGCCGAGGTTGACGAGGTAAACGGTATTTTCCGGGTCGGCGGCTAGCGCTTTTTCGTACAAGGGGATTGACTCCAGGTAGCGGCCCTGGTTGAAATAAAACAGACCCAGGCGGTTTTGATAGATGGGCGAGCCGGGCTCTGCCGCGATTGCTTTTTTGAATTCTTCTTCCGCTTCCTTGGTCTTGCCGAGGTTCTCATAGCTCAGGCCCAGGTTCTCGAAATAGAAAGCGGTTTTGGGATCCAGTTCGATGGCCTTTTCGAAAAGCGGCGCCGCATCCGCAAAACGTCCGGCGCGGTAGAGCATTCCACCCAGATAATTGGGATAGGCCGCGGTTTTCGGGTCCATTTCGATGGCTTTCAGATAGGCCTTCTCCGCCTCTGCGAATTGCCCGTCGCCTTCCAGGGCCAGGGCCAGGTTGTTTTGGTAAATGGGATTGTCCGGGTCGAGCGCGATCGCTTTTTGATATTGCGGGATGGCATCCTTGTGGCGTCCTGCCCCGTAGTGAAAAACCCCAAGGCGGTTGGGGAACTGCCCGTTTTCGGGCTCCAGTTCCACGGCTTTTTCGTAGGAGGAGATCGCCAGGAAATGCTCGCCCAGGCCCTCGTGCGCGAGGCCCAGATTTTCGTAATAAACCCCTGCTTTTACGAGCTCCAGGGCCTTGGTATAGTATTCGATCGCCTCCTTGTGTTTTCCTCTCCGGTAATTCAGGATACCGAGCCGGTTGTAGTAATAATCGTCCAGCGTAGGGTCTTTGCCCAGGGCCCGGAGGAATATCTGCTCCGCGACCTCCGCCTGCCCGAGGTTTTCGTAGCTCAGGCCCAGGTAGGCGAGGTTGACCGGAAACTGCTCAATGATGTTCCCCGGCTTTTCGAATGCGAGGATGGCTTCCTTGTACTGACTGCGGTTGTAATAGATCCGCCCTACTTCGAGGTAGTAGCGGTTATTGAGCTCCGCCGCCTTCAGGTATTCGGTAAGTTCTTCGGCCGGCATGCCCAATTGCTGGTAGGCCAGTCCGAGGTTGGCATGGTACAAGGCCTCTTTCGGGTTGATCTCGATTGCTTTGAGGTAATTGGCCAGGGCCTGGTCGTACAACTGCCTGCCGTAATAGAAAACGCCCAATCCATTGTAATTTTCGGGGTCTTCCGGATCGCATTCGATGGCCCGTTGGTAGGAGGCTTCCGCATCGCTCCATTGTTCCAGCCTTTCCTGTACGAGGGCCAGGTTGTAGTGAAAATTGTCGTTGTTCGGGTTGCCTTCGATGGCCAGCTTGTACAACTCCGCGGCCTTCGCGTGGTTTTGGCGTTTTTTATAATAGAATACGCCGACGGTATTGACGTAGTCGGGGCTTTTGCTGTCCAGTTTAAGATAATCCTCATAGGCCTTCTCGGCTTCATCCAGGCGATCGAGGCGGTCCATGGCCAGACCGAGGTTGTAATAGTAAATGGGCACGCTCGAATTGATGGAAATGGCTTTCCGGTATTGCTCGGCAGCCTGTTCGAATTTCTGGTACTGAAACCAGACGTTCCCGAGCCGGTTGGCGTAATTGTCGGCATAGCTCTCCCCTTTGGTCTTCAGAATGCCCTCCAGCAATGCGACCGCCCTTGCCTCTCCATCGGGCAATTCTGCGAGGCTGTTAACCCTTTCGTGTAGCAGGCGCAGAGGTTCGGCATCCTTGTCGGGGAATTTCGCCAGGCAATCCAGCAAAAGCTGGTTCGCCTTTTCCTGATCGCCCAGCTTGAAGTGAATTTCCGAAATTCTGGGCAAAATAAAAGCCTCCCAGGACGGCCTGAGCTTCAAACAGGTTTCCAGGCCTTCGAGCGCTTCCTTTTCTTTGCCTTCATACCGCTCGAACAGGTACACCAGGCCCCAATGGGCGTCGAAATAATCGGGATCGATCTTCAGGGCTTCGCGGAAGGCTTCTTCGGCGGCTTCCGGCAGGTTCTTTTTCTCCAGGATATAGCCCAGGTTGACCCATCCGCTGCATCGCTTCGGGTTCAGTGCGATGGCCTCCCGGAATAGCTGCTCCGCCTCGTCGAAGCGGTCGTTGGACTGGAAGGCAAAGCCCCCGTCGAGCAGGGCCGAGTATTCTTCCGGAGGAGCCAGCTTTGCGGTGAGCTCGCATAATTCTTTGATCCGATCCGTCGATTTTTCCTTGAAATACTCGCGTTTTTCAAAAAGCCGGATGAAGCGGGATAGTACATCCGTCCCTCCCGGAAAGAGGGTCTGGGCATCGCCATACCAGGCTTCGGCAATGGAATAACGGGCTTCCTCCCGGTAGGTGTCGCCCATGTACAACAGGGCGTATTCGTTTTGGGCGTCCAGCATCGAGGCCTTCTGGAAAAAATTGCGGGCATCGTCGAGCCGCCATTCCATGAGGGCCAGTTCGCCGAAGGATTGCTCCACCCGGGAGAATTCTACCGTGCCTTTTTTCTTCGCTCTTTCAAACAGGATTTTGGCGTCGGGAAAACTGGAAAAGAAGTAGAGCTGCACTTGCCCGGCGGAGCAAAGCAGCTGCATTTGTTGGTCGGGCGGGATCAGCTCCAGTTCGGCAAACTGGAGAAAGAGGTCATAGCATTGATCCCATCGCGCCTCCATCATCAAGGGGGTGCAGCGCGAGATATCCAGATACAGCCCGAGCTCTTTTTCGGGGATTTTCTCGAGGTCCAGCTCCTTGTACAATTCGGAGTAAATCTGATGCCGCCAATAGACAAGGGATTCTACATAAGTTTTGACAAAAGCCTCCCATCCCTTTTGCTCGCTTTCCGCATACCCTTCCCTGACCTGGGCGATGGCCAGTTCGTAGGCCCAGTCGACGAAAGACTTGCGGAAGCTCTGGAGAATATCGAACAGTTCCTGGTTTTTCTGCAAGAGGGCTTGTCCCACGGCCCGGTCGACATCCCGCCAGGCCTGGTAAAGCCCTTTCTCCTCGATGGAAGACCTCAGGTTTTCCAGCTGATCGGCCACACGCCTCATATCCCGGCCGTCAACAGCGGCCTGGTAGTAGGTGTCGGCTAGCGCCTTGGAAATGTATTCCTTTTTCATGGCTAATGATCAGGGTTTAAGCAGCACGGGCATATCTTCCTTCTTCAGCTGGTCCATCTCGATGGCGCTGCAGCCCAGATCGAAGGCAAATTCGAGGTTTTCGCCCGCGCCGAGCGCATCGTAGAAGGCTTCGGAAAACACTACGCCGGTCTTGTCGGGCACAGCCGAGGTCATGCCAATGACCGGGATGCCGTGTTTGGTAATTTCCTTTGCCTGCACTTCCGAATAACAGGCGTTCAGGATCACACAGCGAATGTATTTTTTAAAGAGTTTAAAAAGGTTGCCGAGGGCTTCTGCGCTGACTTCCTGGCCGTTGCCGGAGGGATCTTCGAGGTAGATCCTCCCCAGTGCGGAGCCGTGTCCTGAAAAGTGGATGATGCCCGGCTGTTTGTCCAGCAAGGCCCTGCGGAGGTCGGGTATTTGTACGGCCCAGATTTCTTCGAGCTCGAATTTATCGCGGTGCTTGCTGCGGCCAAGTGCCTCTTTTATCCTGCGGGCCTCTTCGTCCAAACGCAGCCGGGTGGAATCCTTGGGATTGGCGGCCAGGAACAGGATCACCTGGACCTCCGTGTCGGTGGTTGTCTTGGGCGTCTGCTCGGGAGTGGGCAGCACAAAGGACTGGTCGGGCGAGGCCTTTCCACCTTTTGTCTTCTCCGGAACCGGCACCCTGGCGCCGGAGACCCTTTGGGCCGATTGTCCGCCGCGCGAACCTTCGTCGAGGTTCGTCGCGCCACCTTGTTTTTGAATGGCCACCAGGGGACCACCGCACACGGGGCAGCCCTGTTCGTCGCGCTCCACCAGTTTGATCCGCACGCAGCGGGGGTTGGGGCGGTTTTGGCATTCGTAATATACGGTGGGTTCGCCCGATTGGCCGGATTCTTTCTTGCCCACCTCGATGAGGGAGAAGGGTTCTTCCGTCGTAATATATATGACCGGGATGCCGAAGGATTTGTCGCCGTATGGGTTTACCCGCTTGTTAAATTCGTCTTTCTTCCCGCCTTCGCCGACAGCCTTTTCCTGCAATTCAAAGCAAAGTTTTTCGCGACCGGAAGTGACAGCCCTGGCCACGTCCTCTCCTGCGAGCAAGGAGGCATAAAAAACCTGGGCAAAATCAAAAGCGACCTGGGGCTTTACCGGGGCCTGCATGGCCACGAGGGAGGGCACCTTGCTCTGCAAAAATTGCAGTCCCATGCCCTTTTTGGCGCTGAAATCCCCGACCATCCCTCCGAGGCAGGCATGGAGGAATACGAGTTTTACATTCGGAAGGAAGGCGTTCAGAAATTCGATAAACTTGCGGTCTTCCACCCAATCGATTTTCTCGTCGTTCTTTGAGTCGATCAGGCCCACGAAGCCGCTGTTTTCGTTTATTTCGCCAAGGCCTGCAAAATGGATTACATCGGGTTTAAAACCCTCTTTCTGAAGATAATCCAATTGTTCGGGAAAGCTCTCGAAGGTTGGCTGGGAGATGATCTTCAACCCGATCCGGTCTTCGGCCAGCAGCGCTTCGAAGTAGGCGCTGATCTGTTCGGCCCCGAATTCCATCATCCGGTTTTTGGGCTCCGCCAGGATGAGCAGGATATTTGCTTTTTCGAGGGCCGCCGGTTTAGGAGTATAGGAGAAAATGCCCTGTTGGGACTGAAAGGAAATCCGGCGAACCAGGTCGAATTTGAAATCTTTGTGGGCCCCCAGAAAATGGTCGTTTTCCCCGTAGGAAAGGTATTCCCAGGGCAGAATGGCCAGCAATTCGGCGTCGTCCACAAACTCGAGGTAGATGCGCCCGAACGGCGCGGTTAGCGGATCGGCATTGCCGATCTCTGCAATTTCCCTGTAAAAGCGCCGAAAGGCCACATCGAGGTTCCATTCCTTCAAAAAATTGTAGAGCATTTTGCCCAGCCTGGAAATATCCTCCCGGGTGAGGATATCGTTTTGCACCTGCAAGTTGATGATCCGGCGCAAGAGGTTTGCGATATATAGCTCGACCTCGGTCCCTTTGACCTCGCCTTTTTGCAAATTCTGGGTATCCTTATGGCGACCTTCGCCAAAGTAGAGACTTTGCTTGCCGATAAGAATAAGAAACTCTTTAAATGGTCTCATATATCCTGCTGCCGTGGCGGCAACTGATCCTTTAAAGAATGTAAGCTACAAAAAGCCGGAATCTGCATCATTCCGCGATGATCTTTTCTGTCCAAACACCCCTTTGGGTCTTCACCTCGACAAAAAAGACCCCTTTCCCCGGTAGCGGAATGTGCAATGGTAGCCCTTTGCCGGACCAGACCCGCCTTCCAAGGCTGTCGTAAAGGCGCACGGAAAGCACCCGCACGCCGGGTTCCACTTGCATCTGAAGCCTGCCTTCCGGCGAGGGGTTGGGGAAAACAGAGATCAGGTGCGCGGGCAAGCGGGGCTGAGAAGTGCTCGTCCCCCCCATGACGAAGACATCTTCGAGCGTTTTTTCCGCCACGACCACGGTGCTCCGGTCGGCCGTTTCGAACATCCCTTTGAATAAATCGATTTCGGGGGTACTCTCTGCCAACATGGGCGCCATCCAGCGCGGGGGCATGGTCTGGTAGTGTAAACGCATTTGAATGTTCAGGTTGCCGGAATACCCCTGGAGCGGAATGTGGTAGAACAGGCGGTCGCCGCCGCTCCCTTCCAGGCCGTTCTTCCAGTTGAAATCCGCATCGGCGAAGGCGCCGCCTACAATTTGCGTGGTATCATATACGGCATGGCCGGTCTGAAATCCTTGAGGGGGAAGGCGGTTGTCCTTCAGGGTCTGCGCCGCGCGCTCCAGCACGGTGGTAAAATTGCCGTTCACGTCCGCAGGGATCATCTCAAATACCTGGACTTCTCCCTCGTTACGGATCATGGTGTAATGCGGTTCGAAGGGTTCGTCGAGTCCCTCGATCTCCCAATTGCCGTCCAGTTTGCCGGAGTGGAAGATCGTATCGCCGGCTTCATTGATCGCCAGGAATTCGATAAAGGCCCTGCGACTGGGGTAGCCGGAGGGGAATTTATGCCCCGCCTTATTGTACAACCACAGGCTGAAATAGGCCGTATCGTTGCTCGATTCCACGAAATCGAGGAAAGGCTCCACGCTTTGCTCCTGCAACATGGCCAGGGTTTTGGCAATGGTTTCGTCATAGGCCGCTGCCGTGGCGGTGATCCCCAGCGTATCGCGGTGCTCCTTCATCAGTTTGAGCATGGCCGTATTGGCCCCTACCATTTCGTGCAGGCCGAAGGGTTCTCGGCCGTCGAGGAAGGCGTAGTTGGAGGAAATGACGATGGGCTCTTCAAGCCTGGGAATATGGCAGGCCTGGCAACTCACCTCGTTGGCCTCGTAGGAGGAATTGAGCCATTCGTGGTAGGTGGCTTGTTCTACAAAGGTCTCGCCGGTGAAATTGCCTTCCAGATCGACGCTCGAAGTAAGAAGGGTGTGACAACCCGCGCAGATTCCCGCGTCGTTGATATGCTCGCTGAACAGGGGCTCAAACCCCACGTATTGGATCATGGGCGCCCCGAAGGGAATATCATAGGGTCCGTACACCACCCGGTTGGTATCGAATCGCAGATCGCCGGAATGCAGGGACCCCAGCATATCGGTCGATTGCATGTGGCAGGCGCCGCAGGAAACCCCGTCCATCGCGGTGGTATCGGCCAGCATCTCGGCGATGGTATAGTGGCTGGCGCCGCGCAGGATGGCGGTGTAATGCCCTTGCGGCGCGTGGCAGGAGGTGCATTTGGTCTGCAATTCCACGCTATGCGCCGGATTGATGAGGATCTCGTGGCTCACCTTGGCCCTCCAGAAGGGGTCTTTGGCCGAATTGGCCATCATGGTGGCGCTCCAGTCGTCGTACACGTTTACATCCTGTCCCTCCGCCGTGAGCGAGGCGAAGCCGTTGATATCGAAGCCGTGGCAGCCGATGCAGGCGTTCGAGTGGGGGAACATCAGGGTGGAGTCCGGCAGCAGATCGGGCGAAAAGCGGTTTTTAAAGGCCTGCCTCTCCCCTTCCGAATGAAACAGCGCCTGCGGGTGGTTGACCGGCAGAAAGGAGGCAAAGGCGATGAAGGAGGCAAAGGCCAGGAACAGTATGAATTGTCGGGTCATGGGTCGGAAGCGTATTAGCTGGACCCAAAAATAGACAATAATGGATTATCGAAACCAATAAGACACTTTTAACTGTGCCTTATTGACAAACTGATCCTTGGGCCAATTGGCCAACACATCCCGAAGTCCAAAACTCGCCTGGGCGCCGAGGCCCAGGCGCGGCAATGGGAAAAAAGTCACCCCCGCTTCCGCAAAGGGGTTGAGCACGCCGACGTCCTGAGGAATGGAGTTGGACGAACCCGTGACGGGTGCGTTGAGATCCTCTGCCTCCCCTATTTTCAGCACCCCGTAGCCCGCACTGCTGCCCAATTCGGTCTGGGATGCCAGCAAGAGGCTAACGCCACCGCCTGCCCGGAATTGCCAGCGCTTGCCGGGCCGATAGGTCACTGCCAGGGGAAGATCGAGGTAATGCAGCCGGGAGATGGTCGAATCCGTCGAGGAGGCATAGGCCTCCAGGGATGTGCCGGTAACAAAATTGCCGGGACCGGGGAGACTGTCTGCCAAATTTTCAATCTCCTCCTGGGTGGTATTCCGGCTCAGGGTTTGGGAGGGGAAAGGTCTCGAAATATAGGAGTACCCCAATCCAGCCTGAAGGCCCCATCGGGATTGACCGAGCGCCCGATTCACTACTACAGCTCCCGAAACGCCCCGGGTTTGGAACCCGTCGAAAGCCAGGGGACCCGCCTCCAGGCCCATATTCCAGAGGGCTTTGACAGCCGGGGAGGGTTTGTGTACATCAATGGAGCGGAAAACCGGCTGAATTTTGCGTGAGCCGGGTTGAAATGATAGCACAGCAAGGGGCGATAGTCCTGATTCAAGTACCGCTTGAACCGCTATCTCAGCCGTTTGCCCGACGTAAGCAAGCGGTTGATCCCCCATGTTATTGGTAATAAACGTTTGGTTTTGCTTTTGTTTTTGAACAGGAGAAAATGCCAGGGGAGTTTCATCGCATTTTTCCGTTTCAGCAGAAGCTGCCGCTATCGGCTTGGCAGTAGGAGAAGGAATGGGTTCCTGTTGCTGCTCCGGGAAAGAGCTTTGGGGCAGTTGCACAGCCCCGCTATTTTCCCAGTAGAAATACCCCCAGGCGGCGCCGAAGGGGATCAGCAACAGAAATAGCCAGAACAGGCCTTTGCGTCTGCGAAAGAAGGGCACGGGCCGGACCGGGAGTTCGCGGTCCAGGAGTTTTTTCATTTCCGACCAGCCCTGGTCGGTGAAAGAGTCGTCGGTATTGTAAAATTTATCCGGCATAGGTTTGATTCAGATTTTGTTGGGCGATGAGTTCCTTGAGGCGCTTTCGCGCGGCGTTCAGATGCCACTTGGATGTTCCTTCGCTCATGCCCAGGTATTTGCCGATTTCATTGTGGGTATAGCCGTCGATGGCATATAGATAAAATACGTCTTTAGTGGCGGGGGGAAGCTGGTCCACCATGCCGAGCAGGTCTTCCAGATACAGGTTTGGAAGCGCCGGATTGTCGGTATTCCGGGAATCCCATTCCTCCCAAACCAGAAAATGGACGTTTTTGGGTTGCTGTTTGAAGTAATCGGAGAGGCTATGAAAAACCAGGCGGCGAACCCACCCTTCCAGGGAGCCCTTAAAAGCAAACGTGTCGATCTTCTTGAAAACCCTCAAAAAACCATTGTTTACGATGAGCATGGCCTCGTCGCGATCGGCGGCGTAGCGCATGCACATCTGCATCATGGTCGGAAAAAAGCGCTTGTACAGGACCTCCTGGCTTGCCCGGTCGTTGCGGGCACAACCCTCCACCAATTCGCGTTCCGTTATGGGGTTCTCTTTCCTCATATACTTATTTCATCACCAGATCTGGATACCGATGCGAAAAGTAGTGCGTTGATAAGTCACTTCCCGGACCGTTCTGCCGGGCAGCCACCATTGATTTTCCTGGGTATATTCTGCTTTCTGGAAACGGGCGCCCAGGTCGAAAGTGAAAAAGAACTTGTCTCCGACGGCCACGCGCCAACCGATCGAGGGGTGCAGCAAAATTCCGCCCTTGGCCTCCACGATCCCCAAAGCCTCCTCCTTCAGGGCGAAACCATATCCGCCGGCGAGGTTCAGATAGGGGCCCAGATTCTTTTTGAAGGGGTACATCCGGTAATCGAGGTAGAGCGGAATGACGCTTTCGCCCCGGTTTATATCGTAAAGGTTGTATCCGGTGCCTATTCCCAGGCCCAGGAAGCGGCCGAATTGATATCCTCCTCCCCCTTCGAAATTGATGATCGAAGCCGAGGGTCCGAAAACGCCGCCCGTCTGGCCCGAGAAAGCGGCGGTAGCGAAACCGTATCCGCCCTTTACCGGGTAGGCATCGCGGGAGATCGCCTTTCTGCGCTCCCGGACGATGGTTTGCGGCTCTTGCGGCACGACGCTGGCCTGCTGGATCTTCGCGATGTCGGCATCGGCAAATTTAAGGATATGCCCGCCGGCGATCTCCACGGTAATCGTATCTCCCTGCCGGTAATCGATAATCCTGGACTTAAAAACGCTGCCGTTTTTTAGGAAAATGATATCGGTATAGGTTTGCTCCACCTGAGCGGAGAGCCGGCCGAAGCCCGGCAAAAGGATGACAAGCGCAAGGAGTATCCGGAAGAGTTGTTTTTTACAAATCATATCAAGGGTACTTTTTTAGAACATGCTGCAACGACAGACAGGTCTTATTTAAAAAATGGTTGGGTGCAAAAGTTTATTTTTGCCGCAAATTCCAAAGGATGATCCATTTCCGGCATTTACTGATTTGCTTATTTCTCGCCCTTATCCACTCTGCGGCGACAGGTCAACTGACCCTTCAAATTTACGGTCTTCCCGGTACCACGCATGAAAATTCTTCCGTTTTTGTGGCTGGTAATTTCAATGGCTGGAATCCAGGAGATCAGGCCTACCGCTTTCAGCGCGAGGCAGGGGGTTTGTTTCAGCTCACCCTTCCAATCTCGGCCCCTTTTGATCTGGAGTTCAAACTGACCCAGGGCTCCTGGCAAAGCGTGGAGGGCGACCCGGCCGGCGCTTTTCTTCCCAACAGAAGATATTCCTACTCTGGAGGACTCGATACCTTGCGGATGAAGATCGAGAGTTGGGAATTGCTGGACCCCAATCCCCGCAGCACAGCTGGCCCGAATGTAAAAGTAGTTTCCACCGACTTCCGGATGCCTCAATTGGGCAGGCAGCGCCGCATCTGGATATGCCTTCCTTCCAACTACGAATCCTCCTCCCAGCGCTATCCCGTCCTGTACATGAACGACGCGCAGAACCTCTTCGATGCTAGCGCCAGCTTTTCCGGCGAATGGAAGGTCGACGAAACGGTGGCCCAGTGGTCTGGCCGGGGCTTTATCGTCGTGGGGATTGAAAACGGAGGGGAAAACCGGATCGACGAATACTCGCCCTGGCCCCATCCCAAATACGGCGGAGGGCAGGGCGACGAATACGCCGCCTTTCTGGTCCAAACTCTCAAACCCTTTATCGACAAAAACTACCGGACCCTCAAAAGCCGTCGAAACACCGGGATCATGGGCTCCTCGATGGGAGGGCTGATCGCCCTTTACACGGCCGTCGAGTATCAAAATACCTTCGGCTTTGCGGGGGTCTTTTCTCCTTCCCTCTGGTTTTCAGATCAATGGACCGGTCATGTGCAGTACAAGGGAAAAAAACGCCCCGTGCTTTTCTACCTGCTGGCCGGAGTAAATGAATCGGAAACCATGGCGAAGGATGTATGGCTGCTGGCCAAGGCCCTCGAAGACGCGGGGTTCCCCGCTTCCTCGAATCGCCGTCGACATCGACGGAGACGGCGCCCATTCCGAATGGTTTTGGGCCCGGGAATTTCCCGGGGCGGTAGATTGGTGGCTGAATCGCTAATGAAAAAAGGGCTGTCTTTCGACAGCCCTTTTTGTTTTTTGGGTGGAAGACGGGTCTTGAACCCGCGACCTCAAGATCCACAATCTTGCGCTCTAACCAACTGAGCTACAACCACCATCATAAGCAGGGATAATCCCTGTTGAATAAGCGGCACAAAGATAAAAAAGTTTCCGAAAACTGGAAATTTACCAATTCGCCTTGAGAAGCGAATTCCATTTTCTACATTTATGACCAAAGGAACCTACATTTACTTTAGCTTACGCAGTACTAAAACTAAAATAACGCTATGGCAAACCCATTATTCCGCACAAAATCCATTGACGATCTTCAGACAGAGGCATCCGGCGAGCATGGATTGAAAAGAGCCCTCAGCGCGACGAACCTAACCACACTTGGGCATCGGCGCCATCATCGGCGCGGGAATTTTCGTACTGACCGGCCAGGCCGCAGCTCAATATGCCGGTCCGGCAATTGTCATTTCCTTTGTTATTTCCGGTCTTGCCTGCGCGTTCGCCGGCCTGTGCTACGCGGAGTTTGCCGCGATGATCCCCATCGCCGGCAGCGCCTACACCTACGCGTACGCCACCCTCGGCGAATTCCTCGCGTGGATCATCGGCTGGGACCTGATCCTGGAATACTTGTTCGCCGCCTCCACCGTTTCGGTCGGATGGTCGGGCTATATGGTTAGTTTTTAAACGACTTTGGAATACATATACCGGCCTACCTCACGGCCGCCAGCGGGACCATCCTCGTGGAAGCGCCCGGCATTGGCTGGAAGCCGATCACCGAGGCCCTGACGAACAACCTGGCCGCTACGGGAGTGGATATCCTTGCCCTGCCGCAGGTGACCGCCTGGCTCAATATCCCCCGCCATGTTTATCGTGGGTCTTCTGACCTTTTTGCTGGTTCTCGGCATCCTCGAATCTGCGAGTATCAATCATATCATGGTGATCGTAAAAGTAGCGGGGATCATATTATTTATCGTGGTCGGATTCATGTTCGTAGCTAAAGCCAACTGGCAGCCTTTTATACCGGAGAATACCGGAAAATGGGGCGAGTTTGGATGGAGCGGCATTCTCCGGGCGGCAGGGGTGATCTTCTTCGCCTATATCGGGTTCGACGCGGTGTCGACCGCTGCGCAGGAGGCGAAAAACCCCCAGAGAGATATGCCGGTCGGCATCCTGGGTTCCCTTAGCATTTCCACCGTATTGTATATCCTGGTGGCCATCGTCCTCACAGGCCTGGTGAGCTATACCCAACTCAATGTGGCCGATCCCATCGCGGTGGGCGTCAATGCCATGGGCGAAAGCATGTTCTGGCTCCGGCCGATCATCAAGATCGCCGCCATCGCGGGGTTGAGCTCGGTGATCCTGGTGATGTTGCTCGGTCAGCCCCGTATCTTCTTTGCTATGGCAAAGGACGGCTTGCTGCCTCCCGCATTTGCCCGGATACACCCGCGCTTCAAGACCCCCCATTTCAGCACCATCCTGACCGGTTCCATTGCCATGATCCTGGCGGGTATCCTGCCCATCAACATCCTCGGAGAGCTCGTGTCCATCGGGACCCTGCTCGCCTTTGCGATCGTCTGCGTGAGCATCATCGTCCTGCGCCGGACTCGTCCGGACCTTCCCAGGCCCTTCCGCACTCCCTGGGTGCCCGTGATTCCGGCCCTCGGCGCGTTGATTTGCGTCGCCCAGATGCTGGCGCTACCTATGGATACCTGGCTGCGACTCATCATCTGGATGGCGATCGGGTTCCTGATCTACTTCCTGTATGGGAAGAAGCATAGCAAGCTGAATAAGGGGTGACTGGTGACTGGTGACTGGTGACTGGTGACTGGTGACTGGTGACTGGTGACTGGTGACTGGTGACTGGTGACTGGTGAAGGACCGAAAAGCCCCGTTAGGGGCGACACGTTTATAGAATTTGTCATGAAAAAAATAACAAGCCCCGGAGGGGCGGCACGTCTGGGAATAAACGTGTCGCCCCTCTGGGGCTTGTTTTTGGGTGTAACATTTTTCTATAAACGTGCCGCCCCTCCGGGGCTAAAAAAGCAGGGATATTTTGAATAAATCTCCCGATCGTAAGACACTAGTCACTAGTCACCAATCACTAGTCACCAATTAATTTTCCAACGGATCCGCCGAAAGAGTAAACACCCTCTCTACCGGATTATTCGGCACATCTACGGGGTTTCCTTCCTTGTCGATTAACGTCAGTTTGATCTTGTTATCGCCCATGGGCAGGCCTTCGATGTAATAAGGCTGCCATTGATCCAGGATCAGCGTTTGTTCCGCGTTGATCTCCGCTTTTACTTTGTAATCATTTCCCAGGGGGGCGTTGACCAGGTAGAAATCGAGCATGACTTTGTCGGTGTTCTCCTTGCCGACGTAGGTGCCTTTGGGGCGGCTGTAAAACAGCATCGGGCCCTGGACGGCTTCTTCCGTCTGGAAGGAGTTTCCTGCTACTTTTACTTTGACGGCCTTGTAGGCCTTGGCGGTTTTGATGCTTTCGTGGTAGGAACGGCTCAGGAATGTCAGCACGTAGTGGTCGCCGTCCGGGATCTGGTAATCGAAGCTGGAGGTATACTTGGCGTCGTAGGGATTGTTGTCGACGATGACGTGGATATGCTGGCCTTCGGCGGAGTTAGCGCACATTTTCTGCGGTGCGTCGGGCGTTTGAACACCGAGCTTATAGGTCGACCCTCCGATGGCAAAGTCGAATTTGCCGTTTTTGAAAGTCATTTTGTCGATGGAGGCGTCTGCAAATTGGGCGGATTCGCTGAATGGGGTCAGGGTGTAGGTCCGTGCGGCGGTGGAGGAGGTATCTCCAAGTTCGGTCGTCGATTCGTCCTCCGGTTCAGAAGAGTTATTTTTACAGGCCGGCGCGGCGATCAGCATGCCTGCAAGGAGAAATAAGGAAAAAATTCGTGCTGTTTTCATGATTTCGAGCGATTTGATTGTTTGTACCTTTGAGGCACAAAATTAGTTAATACAGGTTGCAATAGCGCAACCCAGGTTAATATAACATCATGACCAAATTACCGGTTGAGTGGAACGTCGAGGGAATGGATTGCGTCAACTGCGCGACCAGCATCACCCGGTTCCTGGAGCGGAAGGGCTTGCAGGACGTGTACGTCAACTATGCCACCGGAGAAGTGCGTTTCAAAGCCGGCGAAAACGCCACGATCGACCTGGAGGAATTGAAAAAAGGCATCGCCAAACTGGGCTACCACGTGGCCGAGGAGGAAGAAAAGCCTCCCTTCTGGACCCTGGAACGAAAATTGTTGGTCAGCGCCCTGTTCACCGCTCCCTTGTTGCTGCAACATATCTTTATGGGCCTGGGCTTTCATGGGCTGCATATCCTGCACAACCCCTGGGTGCAACTCCTGGTTTGTCTCCCGGCCTTCCTGCTCGGCGCCTGGCATTTCGGCCTGAGCGCCTGGGGCTCTTTGCGGGGCGGCGTGCCCAATATGGATGTCCTGATCTTCCTGGGAAGTACGGCTGCTTTTGTTTATAGCCTGGTCGGGGCCATTTTGCAGGAGCCCGATTATATTTTCTTCGAAACCTCGGCCACCATCATCACCCTCGTGTTCGCTGGAAATTTACTCGAAAAACGATCGGTCAAGCAGACGACCTCTGCCATCGAGGACCTGACAAAGCTCCAGGCCTCTACGGCCAGGAAGATCATGCCCTCGGGCGCCGTCGTGACCATTTCCATCCGGGAGATCGAAGCGGGCGACCTGCTCCAGGTCAACGAAGGCGATCAGATACCGGCCGACGGAACCATCGAAGAAGGCGAAGCGCTGCTCGACGAGTCGATGCTCACCGGCGAAAGCGAGCCCAGGGGGCAAGAGCCCGGGGTGAATCCGTGATCGGCGCCTCCCTGGTGGTGCAGGGCGCGTTGAAGGTTCGCGCTACAGCCGTAGGTGGCCAAACCGTGTTGAGCAGGATGATCGAACTGGTCAAGACCGCCCAGCGGGAAAAACCCTCTATCCAGCGGCTGGCAGACCGCGTGAGCGCCATTTTCGTGCCCGTCGTGGTGGGGATTGCGATGCTTACCTTTCTGCTCAGTTATTTTGCATTCGATATCGCCTTCCAAAAGCCCTGATGAACAGCATCGCCGTGCTGGTTATTTCCTGCCCCTGCGCGATGGGGCTCGCGACTCCCACCGCGGTGATGGTGGGCGTGGGGCGATTGGCCCGCAAGGGCATCCTCGTCAAGGGCGGCCAAACGGTGGAGACCTTCGCCTCCATCCGGCAGTTCATTTTCGACAAGACCGGCACCCTCACCACCGGCCAATTCGAGGTTGATTCCGTCGATTACAGGGGCAATGACCGGGAAGAGATCCAGCAGGTCATCGCAGAGTTGGAGCTGCATTCCTCTCACCCAATAGCCGAGTCGTTGCTGGCCCATTTCCCCCAAAATGGAAACGGCGAGCCGGCTTTTGTTTCGATCGTAGAAACCAAGGGCCTGGGAATGGAAGCCAGGGACAAGAAAGGACAACTGTGGCGTCTCGGCTCCCAACGCATCCTCCGGGAACCCAATGCCAACAGCGTGCACAGCCTTTACCTGACGCGGGACGAAGAGCTCCTCGCCACCATCGACTTGCGCGACCACCTCAAGCCGGATGCCGGATCGACGATCCGGTATTTGAAGGAAAAGGGCATGAATATCGTCCTCCTCAGCGGGGACCGGCTCTCCAAAACCAGGCAGGTGGCCGAGGAACTGGGGGTCGAACAATACTACGCCGAGCAATTGCCCGACCAAAAACTGGAGGTCGTGGAAAAACTGTCGGCCCAGCTTCCCACCGCCATGGTGGGCGACGGCATCAACGACGCGCCCGCGCTAGCAAAGGCGACCCTCGGTGTGTCCCTGAGCAATGCCTCCCAGGCCGCCATCCAATCCGCCCAGATCATCCTGTTGAACGGCAATCTGCAACGCCTGGCGGATGCCGTGGCCATCAGCAAGGCCACCCTGCAAACCATCAAAGGAAACCTCTTCTGGGCATTCGCCTACAACGTGGTGGCCATCCCCATCGCCGCCTTCGGCTTCCTCAACCCCATGTGGGGCGCGTTGTTTATGGCGTTTTCGGATGTGGTGGTGATTGGGAATTCGATTAGGTTGAAGTATAGGAGGTTGCATTGATGACATCTCCCCGAATTTTTCTACTTTTAATCCTTTCCTGAACCAGTTCCACCACACCGATGCCAGCTCCTACAGAAAAAGCTATTCAACTATCCTGGGACAACCTTCAAAAAGGATTGCCGCTACTCCAACACGACTTTTTCCATATCGCCTGGAGTTTTGCCTTTCAACCCGAACGGGACAAATTTTTGCAACAAGTGCTCGGCCTGAACAAAAAACTGGCGGAAACCCTCCTCATTTTTCGAAAAAGGCTCGCAGAAGCAGCTGCCGAAAACCAGGACCTCGATTCGCTTATCGACCGGGCCTATTTGCACTATATCGTCAACACGGACGGCCAAATCCCGGATTCGGGGGATGCTGACCCATTCGACGTGTTGGATGCGGCATCCCGTTATGCCGGACCGATCGGCGTGAGCGTTTTCACGAAGCAAATGGAGGCCTTTTTTAGAGGTGGATGGAGAAAGCATCCTTCCCGGAATGGGCGCCTGGTTTGAGCGCTGCCGGTACGCTTCGCAGACTGGGCCAAGCGATCAACAAGGTGCGCTACGGCCGCGACGATATCATCCCGTCCCACGTATTCGGCTTTGATGAAAGCGCGGAAGATCATACGCTCTCCAATGCCATGACCCTGGCGGACTTTTCCCATCTGGCCTATTTCGGGCCCGCGTACGTGAAGAAGCAACTGGGCCAATGGGGCTATGAGCTCTTTCATTGGGTAGAGGATAAAAGACCGATACAGGCTTTTATCACGGGCAACGACAACCATTTGATCGTCTGCTTTCGCGGAACGAGCAGCGGGGTCGATGCGCTGGTGGATGCCCGCTTCCTCAAAACGCCGGCTTTCGGCGGGCGCGGACGGGTGCATCGAGGCTTTCAGGGAGCGCTGGACAGCGTCTGAGCCAGCTGCTGGCCGGGGTGGATTCCTGGGGCCCTCGAAAAATTATTTGTTTGCGGCCATAGCCTGGGCGCGGCACTAGCCGAACTGGCTGCCCACCGTTTTGCGCTGGCTGACTACCCGGTGGCGGGGGTTTATGTACGGTTCCCCACGGGTCGGCAACCGGGATTTTATGGATGCCTATAACGAACTCCTGGAAGAAAAAACCTTCCTGCACATTAACAACCGGGACATCGTCGCCCAAATACCGCCCCGTATCCTGGGATTCAATCACCTCGGAGGCAGCCCGCGCCTGTTTGACAAAGAGCATGCCATCAGCCTGATCCCCAAATCGCGAGGTATTTTTGAGGAGGAAGAAACGGAGATGGACTTCGAAGGGCTGGATGAAGCGGCACAAGAGGCCATTATGAATGAAATGAAAGAGGCACAGCAATGCATAGAAGTTGCTACCCGGGCTACCCTGGAGCTGCCCGCGGAAGCTATCGCAAGGGTCTTCTTTTCGATATCGCGCCGGTTAATGACCATAGCGTGGATCAATACCTGTTCAAATTCGGATGTGCAATCGTGGACGGACATCTCCAGTCTTTACCGCCCGATTCCCCATCCTGATTGGCGGGACCTCCTCAGGGCAAA
>JADJBL010000027.1 GCA_016703765.1 Saprospirales bacterium | reverse complement strand
GGCGAGTTCAGCAACTCGACAGTGAATGCCGCGTCGTCTTCGGTGATGGGCGGAGGATAAGCCGTTCCTTTGGTATTCCATCTAAAGTGTTATTTTGGTGAGGTTCGTAGCGCAAAATAAAAAATCACCCATTCGGGTGAAGGTATGGGTTTCAGGTTTGTCACACATCTTTGTAATACCCAGCCAAAGGAATTCAACATTTCTCACTTTTCCAAAAATCCAGATCCATGGGAAACCTCAAAAACCCTCTTTTTCTCGTTGCTTCCCCTTTTGTTTTACGTTCAGCCTGCGATGAAACGCCGCCCGATCTGGTAGGCACACCGTCACGGAGGAGGCTCTCGACGAGGTCGTGCTCGACGAAATGGCCCGTCAAAACATGCTCAGGGATGGCGGCCGCATCATCCGGAATGGCCAGATTGTGCTTACAAAGGCTTACGGGCACCTCATTTAGGAACGCAACGTCGCCGTGACGACCTCTACCGCGTTTCCTTTTGGGCCTCGATCTCCGGGACCGTCACGGCCGTTGCCGCGATGCGCGCGGTGACCGAGCCAGACATGGAACTCGGAGAGTAGCGGACCGTATCGTCCTACTGGCCTTCTGCGGGGCAAAGGCCAGATTACCGTCGACCACCTGTTTAGCCACAGGGGCGGATCGTTTAGTTACGGCAAGGACAAAACGGCACGGCGATCTGTGACCCCAAACACCGCGGCCTACACAGCCAACCATAATTTCAATGCCGTGCAAAGCGAAGAGGTATTCAAGAACTGCCGGCCCTCGCTCACCGAACGAGGTGTATTCTCATTCGACATATGGTTTTAATTTCCCTGGCGCCGCAGTGAAGAGGCCACCATTACCCTTACGTATATTACGCCAGACAAAATTGCCGATGTGGCCGGCATGAGGAGCTTTGCCCCCCTATCTCGATGGCCAGGACGGATTTTCCTTCGACTGCAACCGGGGAATGGTGGATACACCACGAAGGGGATACGGGAATACAAACTCCCGGAGGCGGCTGGGCTTCAAGAACCGGGATTTTGGCCAAATTTACCAATGGCCTGATCAACAACGATTTTATCCCCTAACCGCGCGCCCTTTGGGTCGAGGTCCCTGGAAATACGAACTACCGGAAGGGTGTTTTTTTCGAATTTGAAGACGGAACAATCTCCATGTTAACCACGGAGGCGACAACAATTCCGTTAACACTATATGGGGTTCTTCACGGGCGACCGCAAGGGTTTGTTTCCTGACCAACGCCAACGGTACATCAGCAAGATCAACTGGCCCACCGGATCGAGAACCTGCATGGGCTACACCTGGATACCGACCTCTGCCATTGGATTTTTGCGGTGACTCCTGACAATTGCGGCAGCACAATGACGCTTTGGAGGGCGACACACCGGCGACGCAATGTGAAACCTGCAGGCAATTTGAAAGACGACTTTCTTGAGGATGGAACTTCCTGCTCGATGCGGGCTACCACCTGGCCGATCTAGAAACCCATGTGGACTTGGGGACGATCGAGAATGGGACGGAACTTTCAAGAAGGTAAACCCCGGTAAGCCTTGTGGCGCAGCGGTTTTACCCACGACAATTGCTGGACAAATTTCAGGAAATTATGGTGGACGACGCGGTACCGACTCATAGACCTGGAGACTTACATGACGACGGTGTCCGTAAATGTAGGCGGTTGTTTCGTGAAAGGCACGGCCATTACGCCACGCACGGGTTAACCAAGTCCAGAAGAGTTCGGCGAAAAGCTGCATCCCGAACTAAGGAACCAGGGCTACCGTTTGATAGATGTGGAAACCTATCTTGACTTTAATATCCGGAAATGGAACGGCGTGTGGAAGGGGGAAGGGACCGCCTTGGTAAATCGCGATTTCAGCGAAGAAGAGTTCGAGGACTTGAGAAACGAACGCGAGCAGGACGGCTATAAACTGGTCGACATAGAGACCTACACAGAATTGGATGGAACCCGTAAATGGGCAGGTGTTTGGGAAAGTGCAAACGAAGACGAACATTTCCAAATGGACCGGACATGTGCGAACTCATCAGACAGTTTCACAACGTTTACAAACGCGACGTATTTAACTGCTGGATCTCGAAAAAATTACTCAATTCTGAAACCATATCATTCCCCTTAATCTCCTTGCCATGAAACGAATTTCTACCCTCCTCCTCGCCCTGGCCCTGCAGTTGGGCGCATTGGCCCCACTGCAAGCCCAAAACTGGGATTTCATCAAAAAACTCGGTAGTTCGGACCAACAACCCGGCGACAACCTGGGCATCTCCGTCGCCATCTCGGATTCCTTTTTGGTCGCCGGCGCCTGGTGGGCTGATCTGGTGATCGACCCGATCGGCTTCATCTCCAGCCCGGGCGCAGTTTACAGCTACAAATTACAACCGAACGGGACCTGGGTGGAACTACAAAAACTGATCTCCATCGCGCCGGAGGCCTTGGGGTATTTCGGGTTTTACGTCGAAATATTCGAAGACCACCTGCTGGTGGGCGCAATCAACGAAGACCACTCGGGGCTCCAGGATGCTGGTAAAGTTTATGCCTACCACCTGGATTCGGACGACCAATGGGTACTCGATGATGTGCTGATGGCCGACGAGCCTGGCAACGGCGATTATTTCGGCACCAACCTGGGTTTTTACGGCGATTATGCGTTCATAGGGGCTCCATACCACGACTACGACGAGCAGGGGAACAACTTCCTGGCCCAGGCCGGCGCAGCGTATATTTTCAAACGCCAGCCCAACAACCAGTGGCAGCAGGTGCGCAAACTGGTGGCTCCCGATCGCGAGGAGGACAACTTCCTCGGCAAGAACGTCGATATCGGCAACCGGGGCCTGATCTTCGGCGCCTATAAAAAGGACCTTGGCTTTTCCCCACTCGAATGCGGCGCCGCCTACGGGATTTACTTCGACGACCTGCAAACCCTGAATTTTGACAATGTCACCTCCGCCGATCTGGATAAAATAACCCCGGCAGATCAACAAAACTTCGAGTCCTTCGGATGGGATGTGGCTATTTCCGGCAGATGGGCCGTGGCGGGAAAAAGCGGAGAAACAGATCAGCCGGGCGGAGGTTCGGGCAGCGGTACGGGCGCGGCTTATTTCTTTTACTGGGAAAACGGCCAGTGGGTGGAGAAACAAAAAGTGTATGCCTCCGATTTTAGCGACTTCGGCCGGTTTGGCCGCGCCATATCGATCGACGGACCCATTTGCGTCATCGGCTCCGGCACAGAGAGCGAAGACGAGAACGGCCAGAACTTCGTCTCCGCCGCAGGGGCCGCCTATATCTTCGAACTACAGCCCAACCAGCAATGGCAAGAGGTGCGGAAAATCACAGGCACCCAGCGCAACATCGGCGATCTGTTCGGAGAAGACGCCATCGACCTGAGCGGAACGAATCTCGTCGTGGGCGCCTGGCTGGCCGATACCATCGACGGTACGGTGGTCACAGATGGGGGCGCGGTGTATGTGTACAAGCGGGATGCACCCCTGATCTCCACCAGGGAAATTCCCCTGCTCAAGCATATTTCCATTTTGAACAATCCATCCAGCGGCCTGCTTCAACTTCGCAACGACAGCGGGGAAAGCTACCCCGCTGCGGTCTCCGTCTTTTCGCTGGAAGGGCGAACACAGTTTCAGACTTCGATCGAGTTCGGCCCAAGCTGGCAGAGAGATTTGTCCGGTTTACCGACGGGCATATACCTGGTGCAGGTCCGGCGGGAGGGGTATTTGCCCCAGAGCTGGAAATGGGTAAAACTTTAAAAATAAATACTTTAAAGGGGACGATTGCGGGCATGGCCCGCAATCGTCCCCTTTCTTTTATTGTTCCCATAAATAAGCTACCTTGCCCTTTGCAGGAATTCTTGCCCTCAGACCCAATCCGGGTTTTTGTCACTTCTCCAAGTTCCCTTATGCGTCCTATCCTGTTTGTTCTTGTCCTGCTGCTCAGCAGCTCTACTTCTTTTTCACAACTCGTCAAGGTCCTCGATTTCGGGGAAATATACTCCACCTATGATTGGTCGGCCGAAAGCAAGGCCGAACTGCGTGCAGACCTGGGAGATGTTCTGGCTGAAAAGGTTATCACCCTTTCTAACGAGTCCGCCTGGCCCAAAGGGATTGCCGACCTGGCCGCCCGGGCCCAAAACCGGGCCCGAATGGACGACTACATCATTTTTTACCTGACTACGGTGAAAGAGCATATAGCAATATTGTTCGTTCCGGCCATTGAAAACCGGGGCATGCCGGAGCATATGCGGCCGAAAGGGGATATTTATTTCCTCATCGGCCTGCGCGCCGTAGATATGGAGGCAGATGCCGCGGAATCAGACGCCGGGGATGCTTCGGGCTTCCAATCGGCGGAGGGCTTCGCCGCGCAATTGGACCAGATCGTTCAGGATTACCCCAACGACTTTATAAATCTCATCGGCGAGCTGCTCGAAGAAGATGGCGAGAACCTGAGCTATACCTATGCAAGCTACGTAAATCTGGAAGGCTCCACTATGGCCACTTTTTACGAGGACCTCTATTATGAAAATACCAGCTATCACGCCGATTTTCCGGGTTCTGAAGATCATTCGGAAGGCTTGAAAACATATTATGAACTGATCCGGCGGATCGAAACGACAAACCTGAGTAGCTGCAGCCTTTTGAAAGCCGAAGAATATGTAGATGGGCGGGTCCATCACCAGTCCTTTTCCGCCTACGATCCGGGCGGCAATCTGGGCATCGGCTTCCAGGGCATGGTCGTCGGGGTCTACCTGGCGCAGGGAGAGGTATTTGACGAGGAGGGACAATTGGTCAGCTACTGGTATCCGGTGCTGAGTGTGTATAAAGAGTAAGGGCCTCATTGTCGCATAATAGCAATCTTTCTCTTTGGCGGGTCGAAGAAAGCATGGTCGGGGATTTTCCCTTATTTTAGTACCAATATGCACATTCCCAAGCCCGGCTATGAAAATCACCGCCCGAATTTTCGTCCTCCTGCTGCTACTCCCCTGCCCGGCTTTTGCCCAGCTTTTCCTGAACGAAGCCAGCAGCAGGAACGACAGCGGTATCCAGGATGAATTCGGAAACCATTCCGACTGGATCGAGCTATACAACGCCGGCAACCAGCCGGTAAACCTGTCGGGCTGGTTTCTGAGCGACGATCTTTCCGAGCCCAAGAAATGGGCCTTCCCGCCCTTTACCGTGCCGCCGGATGGTTTTCTGCTCGTCTTTGCTTCGGAGGAAAATACCTTCATACAATACCCCCACACGAATTTCAAGCTCTCCCAATACGGCGAAACCATCGGGCTGAGCAACCCCCAGGGACTATGGACCGACCAGCTCGCCCTGCCGTCGCTGGACAGGACCGCTCCTACGGCCGCTTAACCGACGGCGATGGAGCGCTTGCGTATTTCGAGGTTCCCAGTCCTAACGCCTCCAACAACGGCAGTCCGACCTACGCTTTTGCCGCTCCTCCGGAAATCTTGCCCGGTGGGCATTTCTTCGACCAGACCATAGACCTCGACATAACAACCAATCAGCAGGGCTGTCTCCTTCGCTATACGCTGGACGGAAGCCTTCCGAATGATACCTCCGCGGTCTTCTACCAGCCTTTCCCTCTCGGTTCGACTACCACGGTGAGGGCACGGGCCTTTTGCGATGGTCTGTACCCCTCGCCCGCTGTGACCAAAACCATTTTTATCGGCACAGACCACCGGCTGCCCATTGTGGCGCTGAGCACACATCCGGATCTTTTCTGGGGCTGGGAATCGGGCATTCTGGTCGATGGCCCCAATGCCGATCCCGAATGGCCTCATTACGGCGCCAATTACTGGGCGGATGTGGAGATCCCCGTTCATTTTGAATTTATCGATGAAGAAAAGCAATTTCAGGTCTCCTGCAACCTCGGGGCCCAGGTGCACGGAGGGCGGGGGTCGCGCACCCATCCGCAAAAATCGCTGAGCTTGCTGGCCAAAGAGGAATACGGGACGGAAGAGATCAAATACCGTTTTTTCAAGGACCGGGACACAGACACCTTCAAGCGCCTGGTGTTGCGGAATGCCAGCGGCGATTTCAACATCAGCCACCTGCGCGACGGCTTTATCCAAAGGCTCTATATCAAAGACAGCCTGGACGTGGACGGCCTCGCCTACCAGCCGGTCGTGCTGTACCTCAACGGCAAATTTCAGGGCGTGATCAACCTCCGGGAAAAAGCAGATGAATTTTATGTTAAATACGCCTACGACGTCGACCCCGACGAGCTCGACCTCCTGGAGGAAGATTCGCTGGTCACGGTGGGCGATTTCACCATTTTCGACGCGATGTACGACTACCTCGTAAGTCAGGACCTGAGCGTGGAAGCCAACTTCCAACAGGCTGCGAGCTATTTCGACGCGAGCAATATCGCGGATTATTTCATCGCGGAGACGGCGATCAACAATTTCAATTCCTTTTTCGGAAATATCAAATTCTGGCGAGAGCGCAGGGAAGGCGCCAAATGGCGGTATATGTTGTTCGACCTGGAAGCCGGTCTGGGCCTATACGGCTGGTCGGAAGCAAATGCCGACGCCCTGGGCAATAAATTGACCGTGTACAACGGAACCAACCGCCACGTGAATATTTTCAATGCCTTGCTGTCCAATCAGGGGTATAAAAATTACTTTATCAATCGCTACGCCGACCTGCTCAATACCACCTTTCGGGAAAATTTACTCGCCGCAGAAATCGAATTCAGCCGCGACCTCATCGCCCACGATATGGAACCCCATTTTGAGGTTTGGACCGTGCCCGGCTTTGAAACCTGGCTGGATATCGCCATCCCCGACCTGATCCGCTTTGCGGAAGAGCGCCCGGCCCACGCCAGGCAGCATCTGCAAAACCATTTCGATCTCGCGGAGCAATCCAGGCTGGAGCTGAGGACCTATCCTCCCGGCGCCGGCCGGATTCGGATCAATACCATCCGCCCCGAACTGCCATGGGATGGGATCTATTTCAAAGGCGTGCCCGTCGCGCTGAGCATCGAGCCCGCGCCGGGGTACCGCTTCCGGCACTGGCAGTCGCTACACGCGGTTTCGAATCCGGACCCAAACACTTCTATCAGTTACGATTTTCAGGAGGACGACGTCCTCACCGCCTATTTCGAGGCCGAATACCCGGGGCTGCAACTGGAAATAAACCCCAGCCTGCTCGACAGCCCGCAGGAACTGGAGGTTTCTTTTTTACTGGATCAAATAGAGGAGGTGGAGGTGGCGCTTAGAGACGCGTTGGGAAAGGAGATTTACAAAAAATCTTATGGCGCCTTGAATGGGGGGCTCAATACCCTTTCCTTTGCCATAGCGGAATTGCCGAAAGGGCTGTATTTTCTGGAAATTCGGGCCGGATCGAGGGCTGAAACCGGGAAACTGGTGGTGGATTAATACCCTGTCAAGTAAATGTTTAAATGATACCTAAAATTTCAGTATTAAACCGCAAAGACGCTAAGAACGCAAAGAGGATATTCTTGTCATCTTAACGTTCTTAGCGCCTTTGCGGTTAATATTATCAAAGTATTAACTCCCTATTTTCCTCGAAATACTTTTCATTTTTCGACCTGGCTCAACCACAATTTTATGACCGTCTGTAAGTCCTGCCGTCTGTTGCTCACTTCGTCGAGGGTAGAAAATTTTGCCGTCTTTCGCCCGTCGGTAAACTTCCCTTCCAGCAGGCCTGTCGGGTCGTTTATCGTTGCGCCGGTTGGGAAGACGAGCAGCACAAGGTCCTTTTGTGTAGGTTGATGACTATGATGTCCCTCTTATATTCCTTCGGGTCAAAAGGCTTCATGGCGCCTTTGTAATAAAAACTGGGGGAGTTCCATTTTATCTGTTCTCCCACTTCGGGGTCGGTCGCCAAAATAATGCTCCGCAATTCGTCCACCAGATGTTTCAAGGGGTGGTCGAGTTTATCGAAGTAGTCGGTTACCTGTTCTTCTATTGTCATTTGAAATTTTTTCTCTTTACCATACCCCCTCTACTGAAATACTCCCCTTCTCCGTCACCGTCACCGGGAGCGTTTTCTTGCCCAAACCGGCAGGTTTCACCGCATTCAGGCGCACTTCGTATTCGCCGGGCTCGAGGATAAAGGTTTTGGGGTTGGAGGTATCGGCCTGGTAGGTCCTGCCGCTGGCGACCGACAAGCCGCTCGCCTTGGAGTACACGCCCACCGTCGCATCCACCAGCGCTGCGCCCTGGCGCGCGCCTACTTTCAATTCGCCGGACTTGAAATTGTGCGCCAACTCCACCTTGCCGCCTCCTGCGAGCAACTGTTTTTCCATTCGAACCGTGGGGCCGCTCTCGATTTCGACGGAGCTGATCTCCACGTCGTACAGGCCGGGAAGCACCTCGAATTTGACGGGATTTTGGGTTGCCTTATTGTAACTCCGGGTCTGGGTCACGACCTCCCTGGTACCGGACTTGTAGAGTCTCACCACCGCGTCGGACAGCTCATTGTTGCGCGTGACGTGAATCTGAAAGACGCCCTTTTCAAAATCGACCTCGCGATGGAGGATCTCATTTTCCACGATCAGCAGGTCCGACAGCCGCTGCACGGGTTTCCCCTCCAGGGTAATAGCGGCGATTTCTACATCATAAGCCCCTTCCGGCAAAAGCAATACGCGGGGGTTGGTTTCGGCATGGGTGTAAGTCCTGCCGAGGGCGGTTTCCCTTGTCTCGCCTTTTTTATAGGCTTTCACGGTGGCGTCCACCGGCTTGCCCTCGAGGGTCACTTTCACGGAGAGGTAGCCTCCGTTCAGGATGGGTTTTTCTACGGTTTGTTCAAGCGCGTCGCTGAGCTCTTCGGCGTTATCAGCGGGAAAATACCGGCCCCCGCCCGCCTGCGCGATGCACTCCAACGCGGAGAGGTCCAGTTCCTGGATACCAAAGCCGACGACGTGGAGGGTAATTTCTATGCCCTGTTTTTTGGCGTTTTTCACCAGATCGCAGGCATTCCCCTCGCAGGTTTCAAGCCCGTCGCTGACGAGGATGACGGTGACGGGGCCGCTCGCCGTTTTCAACAGATCAAGGGCGTGGGCGATAGATTTGGCGATGGGAGTTTTCCCCTGAGGGTTGATGGCGTCCAGTTTCGCGGAAAAAGCGGCCCGGTCGAGCGGAGCGAGGGGCGTCAGGGTTTCGATGTCGTTGCAGTCGTCTTTTCGGCTGTGCCCGTAGGCGATCAGGCCGGCGCGCGCCTGGTCGGGAAGCTTTGTGACCAAATCTTTCATGACCGATTTGGCCACCGAGATTTTGTATTCATCGCCTATTTTTTGCCACATGGAGCCAGACCCGTCGAGGATGAACAGGTATTGGGCAGGAGCGGCCGGTTGGGCAGAGAGGCAAAGGGACAGCGCTGAGAGGAAGAGGGTGTGGAGTATTTTTTTCATTTGAGAGTGGTTTCCAGATATGCTTCTATTTTATTCCAAACCAATTTTTGTTGCCGCTCCAGGTAGGACCGGGGATTTTCGCTGAACGCCTCTTGAAAATCATGATTAAAATGCGCCTGGTCAAAGTAACCGGCCTGCATGGCCACATCGGTCAGGGAGGCCTGCCCCTGCTCCATTAAACGTCGAACGTATTCGAGCCGGACGATCCTGGAAAAAAACTTGAAGTTGACCCCAACGGCGTTGTGTACGAGTCGCTGGGCCGTCCTTTCGCCGATGAAAAGGTTTTTGCAAAGATCCTCCAAACGAAGCGCGCCCTTTGTGCGCAAGATGTATTGCACCAGGGGTTGCGCCCGGGCATCCGCCGGCCTGATCTGTTGGAGTTGTTTCATAAAAAAATGGTCCAGTATCCTGGCCTTTTCCGGTGCGGTTGGCGCCTGACTCAAATCCGCGGAAAGGTTTTCCAGATCGCAATTCAGAATATAATTCAAATCCGCTCTTTGGTCGGTGATTTCCGCAAGGGGAAAATCAACCAGGGGCTGCATTCCCCAAGCCGTAAAATGCACCATGGCCTGCCGAAGGGTGCTCGTCGGAGTGAACTGGTGGGGCCTGGAGACGAAGCCGGTGAGGCTGTAGCGGTCGACCGGCTGCCAGGTATTCTTTTCTTCGTACAGGGAGGGTTCGCCCAGAAACAGGATCATCCGTGTATTGCTGGAAGGCAATACCGTAAATTCCATTTGCCGCGCCTGCTCAAATGGAAAATCGACGAAGGTGTACTGCCAGATGTAATTCCTTAACGAGGTGTCGGGCTGTACTTTCAGGATATACTCTTCTGGCACTTTGTCAGGTTTTTACAATTTATTCAAATATAAGGGATTGCATCTTTGCAACATAAAAACCAAAAAGATTTTAGCATGAAAGATCACTTGAAGACAATCAAACGCCGTTTCGATGTGGCCAATTCCCAGGCTTTGCTCAGCGGGGGCGCCGTGCTCACCTGGCTTGCCACCGGCAAGGAAACGGGCGGGCAATTCTCCCTGTTCGAGGCAAAAGGCATTCCAGGCATGGAGCCGCCGCCGCACGTCCACGAAAACGAGGATGAAACCTATTACTTGCTGGAAGGCGAAATGTTATTCCGCGTCGGCGAGGAGGAATTCGTGGGGAAGCCGGGGGATTTTGTCTTCTTGCCGCGGCACGTCCGTCATGAGTTCAAGGTGTTGAGCCCGAAATTCCGCTGCCTGGTCGGCATCTATCCCGCGGGGCTGGAGGAGTATTTCGCCCTGCTTTCCGTGCCTTACAATCTGTCGGACATCCCACCCCTCGCCACTGCTCCTCCTCCGCCGGAGGCCATGGAAATGATGCAGAAGCTGGATCGGCAGTTTGGGATCACCTATTTCATGGAATAAGGAACTGAAATAAGATTGTTTATTTAATTCAATACCAAGATAAAATGGAAAAACAACAGGAACAAAATGTCGCCAAATTAGGGGCATACGCCACACTTTTCGGCTCGATTTGCATGCTGGCCGGCGCGGCGGTCATGGGCGCAGCGGGCGCAGACATCGACCTTTCGCTCTACGACAACGACATGAAAGGCTACCTCGCTAAGGCCCTTTCCACCCAAAACCTTCTCATCCTCAACCTTTCCCTCTGGATTCTCGGCGTGATCCTGCTCGGCGCAGGCGCTACGATGATGGCCGAGCTAAGCGGCCAAAACCCCGTGCGGGCGCAACTCGTGCGATACAACTATTGGATAGCTGTTCCGCTCGTAGTAGTCTCGTATATGGCCTGGCTGGCCGTGGTCGTTCGGTTGGGACCATCTTCATCCCCCGAGGCGGCTGCGATCGCCGAGGCGCTGGGATGGTTTGCCGTGCGCGCCGACTGGGTGGCGACGGTACTGGTGCTCGGCACTGGCCCCGTGCTCCTCACCGCTGCCGGACGGGGCGGCTGGGCGCCAAATTGGCTTCGGATTTGGAGCTACCTGGCTTTTTTCACAGGCATCCTCACCACCATTGCCCAGTATGCCGGCGGACTGACCACCTATGGTTTTCTCATCATCCCGGTCGGGATGAGCTGGATGATCGCGGCGTCGGTGGTGCTTTTTGGCGGAAGTCATAGGAAGGCCTGGCTTATTGAGGGTTAAAAGCCTCACCATTCCCGGGTCAGAGAATCGCAGGAATTTACAAAGCCCTTGTTTTTAAAATAGACAAAATCCTGGTCTTTCACCAGGGAAAACCCTTCTATGACCAGGGTGGTCTCTCCTTCCAGCACGACCCGATACTCCTCCCGCCTGTTTGAAATATACTGTTGTAATTCTTTCAGGTGGGACAGGTGGTCGGGTTGCACAAAAAACTCCTGATTCCCGGGCATTCTATCCATTTCGAAGATGAAGTCTTTGTATTTGACGTCCAGTAGAAGCGTGGTGGTCGAGCTCGTATCGATTTCCAGGACGGTGAAGGAAAAAGGGACCATCCCTCTGTATTCGGTATTGTTCCGGCTATCGTCGGAGTAAAACCGGACGACCATGGATAAATACCCCGATTGATCATCGTCCACATTCAGGACATACCGCTGACAAATGTCCTGCCCGACCCGGTAGCTGATGAATTCTGTCGCCCCCCAGGTTCCCGTGATATCGTCGAGGGGGGATTTTTGGGAGTGGAGGATGCCCGTATTCGACAAAAGGAGCAGGAGTGCAAGTTGAGGTAGGTGCTTTTTCATATTGGGGGGTTCAACGTGAGATTTGGGTTCAATTTTTGAAAATGGTCTTTTTAACTTATTATTCAACCGCTTTGCGGTTGCACCGTCTTCATTTTGTGAGCCCCCGGATTTCATCCGGGGTTATGAATATTTAATCCCTTCGGGATTGACCCCAAATTTGTCAAAAGTCCCCGAAGGAACCGGGAAAGGATTTACGATTTATAGCCCCGGCATTCTGGCCCTTCTGTTGGATGGCGACCACCTTCAAAGAAACCGAGAAAGGGTTTGCTTTTCATAACCCCCGATGCAATTGTCACTGACAAAAGACCTGAAAGAGCAAGCCTTTGAAACCCTGAAAGGGTTAAATATTCATAGCCCCGGATGAAATCCGGGGTAGAAGTGCGATATGTAAATAACCGCATTGAATCCCCTTTGATAATACAACCACAACCAACAATTCCGGAAAATTTGTTCACCACATTTAAACCCCTTAACGAGCCCCGAACCCCGGCAGAGTAATCTGCGCCGTTGGGCCCACGAAGACACCCATAGCGGTAATCGCCAAATAGCCCGCGGGTTTCTGACATCGCAGGTGTTTAGCCAGCCGACGTTTTTGAATCAAGGTCCAAGTTTCGCGTCGTGCCCATCTGCGGCCATTTCCACGGCGCTGTTTTCGGGTTTATGTTCCTTCCTTGCCTCCAGGGCCTCATGGTCGTAACAAAGGCTCCTGCGGCCTTTAGGGCTTTCCCGCCGAACAATCGCAAAAAATGTATTCGCCCGTCTTTTCATCCCGACCGACCACATCCGGTTCGCCGCCGGTGCTTTCCATTTCGTGGAGGGACCACAGCTTTTCCCTATCGGCCTGGCTGCCGGACAGGCAGGCCTCCAGCTTCACTTGTACTTTAGGCCATTCGAGGCCCATATGGCGGTTCATATTTTTCGCAAAACGGACTTTCAATACGCTGATGAGTTCTTCGCCTTGTTCCGGCGACAACTCCCGATTTTCTTTGCATGATACTTAGCCTGTTTAAGATGTTTTGTAATTGATTGTGCGCCATATTGATACCCTGCGCAAAGGGCATCTGCGCAATTGATCCCGGAGTGCGGTCGATCTATATACCACATGCATTTGGAGTCGGCTGCGTCGCTGAGCTTTTCAAACTCCAGGAACTCGAGCCAGACCTCAAAAGGCGTATGCTCCATTTCAAAGTCGGGTGATCTTCCGGTTCGGGATAAACTCTGGATCACCCGTTGAACCGTGTGTATTTCCCAGGGATCGTGGTTTCAAGCGATAGCTGCCGTGCTTTTTATTTTCGAGTTTCAGCACTTTCGTACCCATCCATTGCTCCACGATTTCGGGGTCTTCGTATGCCCTGAAAAGCAGTTCCAAAGGCAGATCAAACTCCCTGGTTATCCATAGCTCCTGTTTGCCGTCTTCGGCGTGGATTTTGGTTTTTGGTTCCATGTTTTCTAGTCTTTTGGTTTGTACTTTTTCATGATGGTTTCCAGTTTATTAAACCGCTCATCCCACATGCTGCGGAATGGCTCGATAAAGTCAGCTACCTCTTTCATTTTTATGGCGTTGATGTGATAGTGCATTTCCCTGCCGCTTTGCTCCTGTGTGCAATTCGCACTCGGTGAGTATTTGCAGGTGCTGAAACGGTCGGACGGGCCGCTCGAAGTTGGAGGCGATTGCCCCGGCGGTCATGGATTGGGAGGCTACCAGTAAAAGGATGGCCCTTCTGGTGGGGTCTGCGATGGCTTGAAATACGTCTCGTCTTAAGTTCATTGCGAAGCTATTTGACTACAAATATATATGTAGTTATTTGGCTACGCAAGTTTTTGGGCGATTTTTTTTACCCGCATAAGATGAATGCCCAAAGTGGCGTCCATGTTAATTGACGCTTGCACAAAGTTATTACCAGTTATTTTTCTTTTCTCAAGTATCTATCTAGAATCCAAAAAATATTCGTAGTTAAAACCCTAATTTCAAAGGGATTTTCATGTATTAAGTCACATGTTTCGATTCCTCTCCACCTCCCATATTTATCGTAAAAATCAATTGATATTTCCCTGCAATCTGAGAGCCCATTATTATAAATTCTGTCTAATTGATTCTCAGGTATCCTTTCCAGCATTGTAATAATATAGGTCTTTTCCTCTTTTGTTAAGTTGATTGTATCAATTGAAAACTCAACTTGACATCCACTATATCTGATTTCACACAACGCTCCATCTGACATGTAGTTATAGTTCATCCAAAACTCAAAAGAAGGAAAATATTCATCGTTCACAGCAAATTTGAATATAGTTGAATCAATTTTTTTGATAGATTTCTCCTCCCTTAAAAGACAAAAGGTTCCTTTGTTGAAACAGATCATGCCATCACTGACTTGAATGTCGTATGTGTATTCAATGGAATCCCTTTCTAACAAAATCTTATCTCCTTCTAATTTATACTTGGTGTATTTTCCTTGAATTGAAAAATCATTTTTAGGTCTCATTAATGGATGTTCGATCCTTTCTGAGTCTATATATATTCTATCTCGACCTTCATCGCCGTCAAGAAGGCTAACTACGTAAAAAGATTTTAAGGGTGGATAATACTGTCCCTGTCATTGTCTGGTATATCCAAGTTCCTTGAATATTTAGACTTTCCTTTGGCCTGCATGAGCAATCAAGGGAAAATAGAATCCATATAACGAAATATTCAAACTTAAACATCACACATTCTTAACCCTTTATTGGCTACAACATTCGTATCTCCGCATATGGCGTATTCCCCAAATACCCCTACCTTCCAAATATAACCTATTTACCGTCAAATTCTAAAACCCCGGACCACAGATTAAACTGATTTAATGATTCCGCTGATTTTTCTTGCATTGGTCTAATCTGTGAAATCATAAAATCCGCTTAATCTGTGGTCCGCCCCTCACCACCCAAACCACCTCACCCTCCCCTGCGCCGACCCAATCAAAATCCCTCGATCGTTAATAAACTGCGCCGAATAAACCGTATCCCCAAACCCGTGAAAAGTCAAGGTGCATCGGCCTTTGGAGAGGTCCCAGAGCTTGAAGGTCTGGTCGTAGGAGCCGCTGATGAGGTAGTGGCCATCCGGGGAAAAGCCGACGCCGTAGCCGCTTTTTTCGTGGCCGGAGAGGATTTGTTTTCTTTTTCCGGAACGGGTATTCCAGAGTTCTATATTTTTTCCACAAAATGCGGCCAGGGTGTTTCCGTCGGGACTGATCTTCATTTCCTGCAGGTCGGTATTCAGGGACCAGGTTGCTAATTCCTGCCAATTTTCGGTGCTATAGGTCCTGACCGTTTTATCCGAAAAACTGATATACACCTTCGTCTCGTCCGGGTGCAGGACAATCCGGAAGGGCTTTGCAGGCAAGGCGACGACCCGGGGCGGCGCACCCGGCGACCAGATCCGCAGCGTGGTATCTCCCACGGAAAGCACCTGGTTTGTTAGGTTCAGGTACGCCACCCCGTCCACCCGGGCGCTGTGGCCTTCAAAGGCTTTTATCTCTTTTCTATTTTCGAGGTCCCAGAGGCGGACGATCCCATCGAAACTCGAGGTGGCCAGGTATTTGCCGTCGGCGCTCAGGTCGCCGCACAGACCGCTGACGGGGCCCAGGTCGATATGCGGTAGGCCGCTGCGGATGTCGTACACGATCATCTTTTTATCCGAACAGGGCGCGGCAAAAAAACGGCCGTCGGGCGTGACGGGGACCTGCCAGGGACCGAAATCGCAGATCTCATAAGCAACCCCGAACGGATGCTCTATGTCCCAGACTTTTAGGGTTCCGTCGGCGGAGACGGAGCACAAGGCCTTCCCATCGTCCGACCAGGCGAGACCGGCGACGGTCTGGGTATGCCCGATGAGGCTGTATTTTTTGCTATAATCTGACGCATCCCAAACGAAAATGGTTTGGTCGTCGCCGGCGGTGGCGAACCATTTTCCGTCGCGCGACCAGGCCACGGCCTTGATCAGCTTGGTATGCCCCTCCCAGGGCTCGATGCGGCGCAGCAGTTTCCCCGAAGCGCTCTCCAACACGTGCACCCGAAAATCGGCGGCGCCCAGCAGGATCGTCCGGCCGTCGGGGCTGAGGTCGATGCTGTGAAAGGCGTTGTATTCCTCATAGTTGGACAGGTCGTACTTCCATTGAACGCTGCCCGAACCCAGCTCGTAGGAAGTGGCCACCTCCCCCCAGCAGGACACGACGAGGCTTTTCCCGCCATCGGTAAATACCACCCCGGCAGCCGGGTGGGCCTCGGTCTCTATTTTTTGCAATTCTTCGCCGCTCGCCGCGTCCAGGACCTTGGCAAAACCCATGACCCAGGGCTCTGCGCTCCGTCTTTCCCAGGACACAACCCCGATTTGCCGGTCGCCGGCCCCAAAGCGCACCTGGTAAATGCCCTGAGAAAAGGCCTGGCTGTTTTCCCATAGTTTTTGGCCCGTTTCCACATCCCATACTATCACCGCATGATCGCGTCCCCCGGAAACCAGTTTCTTGCCGTCCTCGCTAAAATCGAGGGTGCTCACAGAGGCTTTGTGCCCTCTCCATTTTCCGCTCATTTTCCAATCCGGAAAACTGAAAATCGTCACCGTGCTATCCGAGCCTCCCACAGCTACCTTGCTCCCGTCCGGACTAACCTGGATACAATTGTACACCTGGCCCTCCGGCGCCGGCAGGGTCTTGTCGCTTTGGTCGAGAAAGGCGTTCAGAAAATGCCATTCCACGCCGCGGTATTTCTCCGGACAGGCATCGAGGTAGCTCTTCGCGGCGCTGATCAGGTTAAGTTGCAAATAGGCCTCTGCGGCCGCGATCTGCGTCAGGTAGAGTTCGTATGATTTTCCGGAGGGAGGATTGGAAAATGAAGAGGTGAGAAGGAGGGCAAGGAGAAGGAGGGAATTTTTCATTTGGAAAATTTTGGATTGAACCGCAAAGGCGCTAAGGACGCTAAGATTGCATTGTCTTAGCGTCCTTAGCGCCTTCGCGGTTTATCATAAAAAAGGATTTTTCCTGTAAATATCAACAGCCCTTCCTTCAATCAATTGGAAAAAATTTACCTGGGAATGGAAGGCTCCCCTACCCCCAGCGATTTCCTTACCTGTTCCACCACGAAGTCAAGCTCTTCGAGGGTGTTGTAGTTGGAAAAGGAAAAACGGATGGCCTTTCGGTCCGGGTCGGCGCCGATGGCGGTGAGCACGTGGGAGCCCACATCCACGCCGGAAGCGCAGGCGCTGCCGCCCGAGGCGCTGATGCCGTTGATGTCGAGGTTGAGGAGCAGGAGCTCCGCCTTCGGGGAGGGCGGAAAAGAGACATTCAATACGGTATAGAGATAGTGGTCTTGATCGCCGTGGAATTGAAGGCCTTCGAAATTCGAGCGGAGCTGTTCTTTGAGGTAATTTCGCAGGGATTCGATGTAGGCCCTTCGCGCGTCGAGCTCTTCGTAGGCGAGGTCCAGGGCCCGGGCCATGCCCACGATGCCGTGGGTGTTTTCGGTGCCGGCGCGCATGTTGCGCTCCTGTGCGCCGCCGTGCAGGAAGGGGCGGACGATATTCTCCGAATTCATGTACAAAAAGCCCACCCCCTTGGGGCCGTGGAATTTATGCGCCGAGCCGGAGAGAAAGCTCACATAGGTCTTCGACAGGTCGATCGGAAAATGCGCCACCGTCTGCACCGTGTCGGTATGCAACAGGGCGCCGTGCGCTTTGCACAAAGCGGAAACCCGCTCCAGGTCGAGCAAGGTGCCGATCTCGTTGTTGGCGTGCATCAGGGAAACCAGGGTCGGGCCTTTGCCGTCGCGGAGCAGGTCTTCCAGTTGGGCGTAATCCACCCTCCCCTCCTCGTCCACCTTAAGCAATACCACATGGACTCCGTCCTGTTTTTCGAGATATTCCAGCGTATGCAGCACGCAGTGATGTTCGGTCGGCGAGCTGATGATGCGTTTCACGCCCAGATCCCGCACGGCGCATTTGAGGGCCGTATTGCTGGCCTCCGTGCCGCCGGAGGTGAAAAAAATCTCGCCGATTGACGCGCCCAGGCGCCGGGCCACCGTCTTGCGGGCCGTTTCGATCGCCGCGCGCCCCTGCCGCCCCTCCGCATGAATACTGGAGGGATTGCCGTAAAGCCCTTTCATCGCCGAAAGCATCGCTTCGATCACTTCTTCGCCGAGGGGGGTGCTTGCTGCATTGTCCAGGTAAACTCGCATGGTGAAGCTTTCTCTTAGAAAGAGTTGAAAAGTTGAAAAGTTGAAAAGTTGAAAAGTTGAAAAGTTGAAAAGTTGAAAAGTACTTTTTGACGAAGTCAAAAAGGCTTCACTTAAACTTTAAACTTTTCAACTTTTCAACTCTCTCAGACTCCCTTCAGTATATCGTTGACATCTGTCTTTACTTTGGCGGCGAGGTGCTCGGCGATGACTTGCGAGTGGCTTTCCGTATAGATGCGGATGATAGGCTCGGTATTGGATTTGCGCAGGTGGATCCAGCCGTTGTCGAGATCGATCTTCAGGCCGTCTTCCATATTGATCTTGTGCATCCGGTAGCGCTCCTTGAGGTCGAGGAGCAGGCGGTCGATATCGATGCCGGGGCGGAGGTCGATCTTGTTTTTGCAGATGGTATAGGAGGGGTAGCGGCTTTTTAGCACGGAAGCCCGGAGTCCGTTGCCGGCCAGGAGGCTGAGGAAAAAAGCGATCCCGGCCAATGCGTCGCGGCCGTAGTGCAGGCCGGGGTAGATCACGCCGCCGTTGCCTTCGCCGCCGATGACGGCATTGACCTCCTTCATACGGGTGACCACATTCACCTCACCCACCGCGGAGGCGAAGTATGTTCCGCCGTAGCCCGCGGTGACGTCGCTCAGGGCGCGCGTGGAGGACAGGTTGGAGACGGTGTTGCCGGGCTGGTGTTTGAGCACGTAATCGGCTACAGCCACCAGGGTGTATTCTTCGCCGAACAACTCCCCATCCTCGCACACAAAGGCCAGGCGGTCGACGTCGGGGTCGACGGCGATGCCGAGGTCGGCGCGGTGTTTGCGGACGGCGTTGGAGAGGTCCTCCAGGTGTTCGGGCAGGGGTTCGGGGTTGTGGGCAAAATGCCCATTGGGCTCGCCGTTGAGCACAATGATCTCGCAGCCAAGGGATTCGAGAAGGGCAGGTACGGCGAATCCTCCGCTGGAATTGATGCCGTCGACTACGATCTTGAAGTTCTTGGCGCGAATGGCTTCCACGGCCACCAGGGGAAGGGCCAGGATCTTGCCGATATGTTTTTCCAGGTAGGAGCCGTCCTTGCGGTAGGAGCCCAGATCGAGCACGTCGGCGTAGGTGATGGCGCCCGGTTCATTCAGCAGGGCCAGGAATTCTTCTCCATCTTTTGCGGAAATAAACTCGCCCAGGTGGTTGAGGAATTTGAGGGCGTTCCACTGTTGCGGGTTGTGGCTGGCGGTGACGATGATGCCGGCGCCGGCGCCTTCCTCCGGCACGGCTATTTCGACCGTCGGGGTAGTGGTCAGACCCAGATCGACCACGGAGATGCCCATGGAGCGCAGGGTCTGGATGACCAGTTGGCTGACCATTTCCCCGGAGATCCGGCCGTCGCGGCCAACGACAACGAGGGGAGCGTGGCCTTTTTTCTGCATCCAGGCTGCAAAAGCGGCTGTGCAGGAAACGATATCCTGAGCAGTCAGATTTTCACCTGCCTGCCCGCCAATGGTACCGCGAATACCGGAAATGGATTTGATCAATGTCAATTGGAGTGAATTTAAAGGGCTTTATCGTCCGGGTGCAAATTTAAAAAAATAGCCCTTTGCCGGAAATTTTTTATCCTTGTGTGCCATATAGATGACAGGAATAATTTTTCATGAACGAGCTGATTCAATTCGACGAGTCCCTCTTCTTCCTCATCAACGGGAAAGGCCAGGCTTTGGTGCTGGACTGGCTGATGCCTTTCTGGAGAAACAAATACACCTGGATACCGCTCTACGTGGCCTTAGCCGCCTTTGCGGGCTACAAATTTCGCTGGAAGGCGATCGCCTGGCTCCTGCTGCTGGGGCTGACCATCGGCGCGGGCGACGTCATCAGCCACCGGCTCATCAAAAAGCAGGTGCAGCGGCCGCGCCCCTGCAACACGGAGGCCTTGAAGGCAGAAATTCACCTGCTCGTGCCCTGTGGCAGCGGCTACAGTTTTACCTCTAACCATGCGACGAACCATTTCGCCATGGCGGTGTTTTTCGCAGGTACTCTGGGCGTTTTTTTCCGACGGTGGAGATGGTTGTTTTATCTTTGGGCTTTCGGAGTGGCCTATGCCCAGGTTTATGTCGGAGTTCATTATCCGCTTGATGTCGGGGCGGGCGCCTTATTGGGTTTGATCATCGGAGGGGCGAGCGCCTTTCTCTGGAAAAGATACGTATGAGCTTTTTTGAATACCTGCTCCTTATTTTATCCGTAGTCGGCGGCGGCGGCCTGTCGTTGTTCTTCAAGCGCCTGCCGGCCAATGGCTTGCGGCTTTTTCTATCCTTCACGGGCGCCTTTTTGCTGGGCATCTCCTTCCTGCATCTGCTCCCCGGGGTCTACGAGCAAAAATTGATCGAACCCGGATACTGGGTCCTCCTCGGTTTTTTCATCCAACTGCTCCTGGAGCAGCTCTCCGGGGGCGTCGAGCACGGCCATATCCACGCACATACCCATGCGCCCTGGAACTACGCTTTCACCGTTATGTTGGGCCTTTGTCTGCACGCATTCATGGAAGGCATGCCGCTGGCGGAGTTCTCGCACTATCAAACCGAGCACCTGGGCCATTCCACGAGCTCGCAATACTTGCTGCTGGGCATCGTCCTCCATCATGCTCCCGCGGCTTTCGCACTGGGGATGCTCCTGCAATGGTCGGGCTTCCGGGCCACGACGGTGTTGTTGTGTTTGCTGGTGTTTTCCCTCATGTCGCCCGCCGGGGCATTGCTGGCTGGGAGTTTCCATCTGGGCGCAAGAGAGGAGCAGATCCTGATCTCCCTGGTTATCGGGTCCTTCCTGCATATTTCTACCACCATTCTTTTCGAAGCCGACGGCACCCACAAGCACCGAATCTCCTTGTTCAAGTTTGTGGCTATTCTTGCAGGGGTGTTGCTTTCTTTGGCGACAGTGCTTGTTGGTGACTAGTGACTGGTGACTAGTGACTTGAAAATACCAGTCACTAGTCACCAGTCACTAGTCACTAAAAAATATCCGACTTCCCTAAGGAAAAAAGGTAGGAGAATATTAAGTATTTCCTATTTTAGGCAAAACTTTGTTGTCACCCAAAGGGCGAAAGTATGGATCATCTCAACAAACATTGGACCAGGCTCCTGTGCTGCCTGTTTTTCTTCTCGGGATTCCTCGCGGCCGGCACGGCCCAGCAAACCCTTCGGGGCATAGTCAAGGACGCCGCCTCCGGCGAACCGCTGATCGGCGCCAATGTGCAGGTAGCCGGTGGCGCCGAGGGCACGGTGACGGATTTCGACGGGGCTTTCGAGCTAAAGACCGAGGCTTCTTTCCCCATGACCCTCCTGGTGACCTACGTCGGATACGACGACCGGAGCTACGAGCTGACGGAAGCCGCCAAAGAGCTCAAACTCGAACTGAACTTCAGCTCCACGACCCTCATCACCACCGAGATCCGGGGGCAGCGGATCTCCGAAAAGCAAAAAGCGGCGCCCCTGACCGTGGAGTCTATGGACCTCCTCGCGATCCGCCAAACCTCGGCAGATAACTTTTACGACGGACTGGGCACCCTCAAAGGGGTGGACATCACCGCCGCCAGCATCGGGTTCAAGATCATCAATACCCGCGGCTTCAACAGCACCAGCCCGGTTCGGTCTCTTCAGATCATCGACGGGGTGGACAACCAGGCGCCGGGTCTCAACTTTTCGCTGGGCAACTTCCTGGGCTCTCCCGAACTCGACGTCCTGAAAGTCGACCTCATTGTCGGCGCCAGTTCGGCGTTTTACGGGCCCAACGCATTCAACGGGGTCATCAGCATGGAGACCAAAAACCCATTCCTGCACAAAGGCCTGGCTGCCAGCGTGAAGGTGGGCGAAAGGAGTATGACCGAAGCTACCCTTCGCTGGGCCAACTCGGCCCGCAATAAGGCCGGGAAAGAATGGTTTGCCTATAAAATGAACTTCTCCTACTTCCGGGCCCGCGACTGGGAGGCCGAGAACTACGAGCCCGTCGACGGCACCCGCTCCGCAAATGACAATCCGGGCCGCTGGGATGCGGTCAATGTGTACGGCGACGAATATTTCTCCGCAAACGACTACTCGCAGGACAGCTTCTGGCTGCCCAAGGCCCAGGCGGGGCTTCGCCTCTTTCACCGCACGGGCTACCGCGAGATCGACCTGGTCGACTACGATTCCGAAAACCTCAAAGCCAACGCGGCCTTCCATTTCCGTCTCAATCCTGCCAAAGAACTTGAATCGCCCGAGTTGATCCTGGCCTCCAGCTTCGGCAACGGGACCACGGTCTACCAGGGCGACAACCGCTTCAGCCTCCGGGGCATCCTCTTCTTTCAAAATCGCATCGAACTGCGGAAAAAGGACAAATTTTTCCTCCGTTTTTACTCGACGAACGAGGACGCGGGCAATTCCTACGACCCCTACTTTACTGCCCTTCGCATGCAGGAGCTCGCTAAAAAGAACGAGGATTGGGCTACCGACTACTCCAAATACTGGCAGACCCAGGTCTATCCGGATATGAAACAACTGGAATACCCCGTACCCTACGTGAACGCCCAATTCCAGCTGGTCTTCGACTACGACGACGCCTTCGAATGGCTGGAGGATTACCGCGATTCGCTCGTGCAATGGCACATGCAGGCCCAAAATGCCGCCGATCAGGCCAACGTGCTGATCGCCACGACCAACGACTACTTCCAGCCCGGCACGGAGCGCTTCCAGACCGTATTCGACAGTATCACCAGCCTGAAAAACACGGAGGGCGGCACCCGGTTTTTCGACCGCTCGGCGCTCTACCACGGGCAGGGCGAGTATATTCTCACTCCCAGTTGGATGAACAAGATTACTGTGGGGGGCAGTGCGCGGCTCTATCGACCTTATTCCGAGGGCACCGTATTCAAGGATACCGCAGATGTGCGGATCAGCAATTTCGAGTACGGCGTCTATGCGGGCATGGAAAGAAATTTACCCGCAAATGGACCCTCAGCGGGACCCTGCGGATGGACAAAAACCAAAACTTCGACTACCTCTTTACACCCGCGGCATCCCTGGTCTGGTCGCCTAACGAGATCAACTACCTCCGCGCCTCCTTCTCCTCTGCCATCCGAAACCCGACGCTCACCGACCAGTACCTCAACCTCAACGTGGGCCCGGCGGTGCTGATCGGGAACCTGGATGGGTTTGAAGGGCTTTATACCGTGGAGTCTTTCATCGACTATACCTACAACCTGCAGACCGACAAGCTCGTTTCGTTCAACGTGGCGCCGGTGCGGCCCGAAAAGGTCAGGACTTTCGAGGTGGGCTATCGCACCACGCTGTTCGACAGATTGTATGTCGATATGGGGTATTATTTCAACATTTACCGCGATTTTATCGGCTACAACATCGGCATCGACACCGATTTCGACCCCAGCGGCTTCCCTACTAACCTGACCGTTTACCGCGTGGCGGCCAATTCCATCAACGAAGTGACCACCCAGGGCGTATCGGTCGGGGCGAATCTGTATTTTGCGCGCTATTACTCCCTTTCCGGAAACTACTCCTGGAACCGCCTCAACAAGGCTTTTCCGGACGACCCCATCATCCCGGCCTTCAACACCCCGGAGCACAAATACAACCTCGGATTTTCCGGCCGGGATATTCCGCTCGATCTGGGCATCTTCCGCCTGGAAAAAACCGGGTTCAATATCAACTACAAATGGGTGGAAGGCTTTACCTTCGAGGGGTCGCCTCAATTCACAGGCAATATTCCCGACTACGGCTTGCTCGACCTCCAGGTCAATGTCAGCTTTCCAAAACAGAACCTCAACCTGAAAGCAGGGGCCTCCAACCTGCTGGATAACAAGATCTACCAGACCTACGGTGGCCCCAGGATCGGCAGGCTGGCATACGTTTCGCTGGTGTACAACTGGGTAAAAGATTAAAAGATTAAAAAAAATTTCGCCCGCGCCCTTCTTCCTATTAAATTTAAATAAACTCTTTTGTATGAAAAAAATTTACCTGTTTTTCCTCTTGTTCGCCTGTATGAGCGCCCTATCCGCCCAGCAGCGATACATCGACCCGATTTTTACAGATGTGAGCGTTACTTCAAATGTAGTCTATGGTGTGAATGCCACTGTAATTGCGGTTTCTGTGGCTGGTCAGGCCATTCCTCAGCCCCTGGTTATGGACGTGTATACGCCCGACGGGGACAACGAAGTTGACCGGCCGCTGGTCATCATGCTGCATACCGGCAACTTCCTCCCGCCATCGGTCAACGGAGGCTGCTCGGGCACCCACAAGGATGCCGATGTGGTCCATGCTGCAACAGAGCTGGCTAAAAGAGGGTACGTCGTGGCATCCGCCGATTATCGCCTGGGTTGGAACCCGGTCAGCCCCGACGCCACCACCCGTGTATTTACCCTGATCAACGCCGTGTACCGGGGTATCCAGGACTCGAAAACCTGTATCCGCTACTTCCGCAAGTCGTTGGATTCTGGCGACCCTTACGGTATCGACGATACCAAGATCACGCTCTGGGGATTCGGCACGGGTGGATATATAGCGTTGGCAGCAGGTACGGTGGACACGATCACCGACAGCTATATTCCCAAATTCCTCACCCCACTGGGGCCTATGGTCATTGAACCCATCAACGGCAATGTGGAGGGAACCACCGTCGGGATTACCGTTCCGGGCTATCCCGGCTTCCCGGTAGGAGATACGCTCTGCTATCCCAACCACATCGGCTACGGTTCCGATTTTGCCCTGACGGTCAACCTGGGCGGCGCCCTGGGCGATACTTCCTGGCTCGACGCCAACGATCCTCCGATGATCTCTTACCAGGTGCCCACCGATCCCTATGCACCTTGCGGCATCGGTACGGTGCTCGTTCCTCCGCCCGTTAACTTGCCGGTGGTGGAAGTCATGGGCGCCTGCACTTTCCAGGCAATGGCCAATGCCCTCGGGGTCAATGATGCCTACGCCTCCGTAGAATACATCGACGCCATTTCGGATATCGCCAAGTCGCGCAACGGAGACATCGAAGGATTCTTCCCCTTCCCCTCCAGCGACCCGACGGAAGGCTCCCCCTGGAGTTATGCCACCTCCCTCGAGCCTTATGGCGTGGTGGGTTCCAACTGCGACACCGGCTCCGTTTCGGCCCATGTTTACCTTGATACCATCCTGCAGTACTTCCTGCCCCGCGCCTGCGTGGCGCTGGGTCTGGGTTGCGATCTGACGGGTATTGTATCGACCGAAGAGATCCTGGTCTCCCAGGAGGTGGGATTTGTCATGGCGCCCAACCCCTCCTACGGGGAAGTGGCCCTGCAGAGCCGCGAAGACCGGCCCATGCTCGACATCCAGGTGTACGACCTCAACGGCCGTCTGGTGCGGAATGTGGCCAATGTGTCGCAAAGTGCCTACACCCTGCAAAGAGGCCAACTGCCTCCGGGAATGTATGTGGTGAAGGTTCGGTTTGAAGAAGGCTTTGTAGCCCAGCGATTGGTGCTGAATTAAGTGACTAGTGACTGGTGACTGGTGATTAGTGACTGGTGGTTCCTGACCAGTCACTAATCACCAGTCACTAATCACTAATCACCAAAAATTCCATCGTGTCAACCCCATCCGGATAGTCCTCGAGCCCCGGGGTTTGCGTTTCTCCAAAATCGATGGTAGCAATCGATAATAATCCCGGCTGGGCGACCACACATTGAACCTCCTCTCCCCTTTCCACCAATTCCTCCTCCACCTCCTTCAGGCTCTTGTAATAAGCGTAATGCAGACAGGCGATACGCGAAGCCGTCAACTCGTCTTCCTTCAATAAAATACAGCCGTTGGCTTTGAAGGTGATCTTGTTGAGGATAAACAGGGCGTAATTGTAGTCGAAATTATTTTTGTAGCGGTCGTTAAGCACGGCCTCCCGGTACTCGTGGAGTGCTTCCAGCAGGGGCTCGAAGACGTAGCCCTCCGGCACGTAGATCTTCGCCACGTTGCGGCAGCCCAGTCCGTAGTAGGCAAACACGTCCAAGCCGAGTCTTCGCAGTTCCTCCGCCGATTCCCGGCCCGACAATACCGCCACCCCGTTGCGGTTGCGGCGGATGATATGGGGCTTTTTGCCGAAATAGGCCTCGAAATACCGCGCGGAATTATTGCTGCCGGTGGCGATGACGGCGTCGAAATCCTTCAGCCGATCTACGGTTTCAACCCATCCGGCCATGTTCGGATCCAGGGATTCCATTATTTTGATCAAATAGGGAAAGAGGTAGGCGTCCTTTTCGGAGAGTTTGATCTGGGCCTCGTGCCCCGCCAGGAAGACGCAGAGCCAGTCGTGGAAACCCACCAGGGGGATATTTCCCGCCATGACGATGCCCACCGTTTTCCCGGTGGGCAGATCGGAGATGGGGTAACGGGCTGCCCAACTTTCAAGAAGCTCTCTTTTCAGGAAATGCGTCGCGATGGAGCGGACGGCCATTTCCTGGTTTTCCTTCGTAAACCATTTATTGTGAAACTCGCTGCGATGCATGACGGCGCGAAGGTATTCGTCCTCCCCCAGCAGGTGGTCGCCGAGCCGGGCCAGCAGGTCTATGCGTTGTTCAAGCCTCATCGTTGCCCACGTTGGTCTTTGATTTGCGTTCGGCCACGTATTCCCTCCAGGCATGGAGGCATTTTTCGAAATCGGACGGGAGTTCGGATTCAAACTGCATCCATTTGCCCGTCTCGGGATGCTCAAACCCCAGGGTGCGCGCGTGTAGCGCGTGGCGGGGAAGGAGGGTAAAGCATTGATGCACGAATTGCTTGTATTTGCTGTACAGGGTGCCCTTAAGGATCTCCCCTCCTCCGTATTTATCGTCGCCGAAAAGCGGATGGCCGATATGCTTCATGTGCACCCTGATCTGGTGGGTGCGGCCGGTTTCAAGCTGGCATTCCACGAGGCTGACGTAATACAGAGGTTCGATCGTCCGGTAATGGGTGAGCGACCATTTTCCTTCCGCTCCATCCGGGAAGCAATGCCGCAGGGTCGGAAACCGCGGGTGGCGTCCGATATGGCCTTCGACCTTCCCCTGAAGCGGTTCCGGTTCGCCCCAAACCAGGGCCACGTAGCGTCGTTCGATCGTATGGCGGAAAAACTGTTTGGCCAGGTGGCTCATGGCGTATTCCGTTTTGGCGACCACCAACAGGCCCGAGGTATTGCGGTCGATGCGGTGCACCAGGCCGATGCGGTTGTTTTGGTTGCCCTCCATCACGGGCAGGGAATGGTCGGCAAAGTGATAGGCCAGGGCATTGACCAGGGTGTTTTTCTGGTGCCCTACGCCGGGGTGGACCACCATGCCAGCCGGTTTGTTGAGCACCAGCAGGGCATCGTCTTCATAGATAATATTCAGGGGAATATCCTGGGGAAGCAGGCGGGAGCCTTCACCCGGCGGCTTGGGGATGACCATGTCGATCCGGTCGCCCGGTCTGACCTTGTAGTTGGGCTTGACCTCCAGTTGGTTCACCCGGACGGCGCCCACCTTGATGGCGCCCTGGATGCGGTTGCGGGAGACCTGTTTCAGGCGGTCGCACAGGAATTTGTCGATCCTGATATGGCCCTGCCCCGGATCGACGAGTATCTCGTGAAAATCGTAGTATTCGTCGGAAAATGACTGTGTGATATCTTCGTCAATGTTCATCTATGGCTTCCGGGCCTGCCGGTTGTTTTAATTTATCCAGTAACTGTGAAGTAAACGATTAAAACGCCTCCTCAGTTGCTATTTTTGTTTTTCCAAACCTATATCACCGTTGTCTAAATCCAACCCAATGTCAGAGCACCTTCATTTTGACTCGCTATGCGTCCGGGAAATGCCGGAAAAGCGCACCACCGACCCGCATATCCTTCCCATCTACGCGACCTCCTCCTTTGCCTTTTCCTCCATCGACCAGGGTATCGATATTTTCGCGGGAAAGGAAAAAGGCCACGTGTACGGCCGGTATGGAAACCCGACCATCGAGGCCGTCTCCGACAAGATCGTTGCGATGGAGAGCCATGGGCTGGATGTAGAAGCGGCAGGCCTTATGGTCAGCTCGGGCATGGCGGCCATTTCCACTCTGGTCCTTGGACTGCTCCAAAGCGGCGACAAGATACTGACCCAGGGGAACTTATACGGAGGCACCACCGAACTATTTTCGAAGATCATCGGGCGCTTCGGGGTGGAAACGCTGTTTACCGACCTGCGCGACCTGGAAAAGACCGAAATGATCCTCAAAGCCAACCCGGCCGTTAAACTGCTCTACTTCGAGACCCCCGCCAATCCTACCCTGGCCTGCGTTGATATGGAGGCCCTGGTCGGACTGGCGCGAAAATACAAGGTCCAGACTGCGGCGGATAATACCTTTTGTACCCCCTACCTCCAGCGGCCATTCCGATTTGGCGTCGACCATATCATCCACTCCACCACCAAATTCCTCAACGGGCATGGCAACTCCATCGCCGGCGCGCTGGTCTCCCGAGACGCGGAATGGCTGCGTACCAAGGCCTGGCAGGCGATGAAACTCGCGGGCACCAATTGCAATCCCTGGGACGCCTGGCTGGTGCACAACGGGATGAAAACATTATTCCTCCGCATGGATCGCCACAGCCAAAACGCGCAGGCACTGGCGGAATTTCTGGAAAAACACCCGAAGGTAGAGCGGGTCAATTACAATGGACTCCCCTCCCACCCCGATCACGAGTTGGCAAAAAGACAAATGAGCCAATTCGGGGGAATGTTGAGTTTCGAATTGAAAGGCGGAATCGAGGCCGGGGTGGCCTTTATGAAAAAAATTCGCTTCTGTACCCTAGCGCCCACCCTGGGCGACGCCGATACCTTGATCCTGCACCCGGCTTCCATGTCCCATCTGAATATCCCGAGGGAATTGAGGATGGAAAACGGCATCACCGACGGGCTAATCCGGGTTTCCGTAGGGATTGAAAATGTGGAGGATATTCGGGCGGATCTGGAGCAAGCTATTGGTGATTAGTGACTGGTGACTAGTGACTGGTAAACACCAGTCACTAGTCACTGATCACTAGTCACTAATTCAGTATCACCATCTTACGGGTCGCGCTGTGTGTCGGAGTTTCTAGCTGGTAGTACAGCACGCCGGTGGCGGGGATGTTGCTCAGGCGTACTTCGTTGTAGCCTTTGCTGTAATCGCCTTCCACTACCTGCAATACTTTACCGGAGATATCCATCACCGTCAGTTTGGCCGTGCTCGATGCGGGAAGCGTGAAGCCTACCACCGTCGCCCCTTTGAAGGGGTTGGGCACGTTCTGGTACAGGGCGAAGCTGTTCGCCTCCATGCCGTTGAACGTCAGTTTCACATCCAGCAACTCGCTGTTCGCATTGTATGCCTCGGCTACCGTGTAGGCAGAGCTTACGCCGAACACTTCGCTCAGCGTCACATCTGCCGTGGCCTTGATCACCAGGCTGAACAGTACCTCGCCTTGTGCCAGGGCACGGGCCTCAGATACGTTCCAGCTCGTCGTGATCACGCCTTCTTCCAACAGCATTCCGAAGTGCTCTTCCGTAGCCACACCTGCTACCACTTCCACAACCTCGACGGCCTGGGTGTTGTAGCTCAGCGTGAACTGGTAACCCAGCAGGTCGATCGCCTCGGCTGCGAAAGCTACCGTGTAGCGCTGGCCTGCCACGAGTTCCTGATCCTGTACGTCCATGTTCATCGAACCGTTGAAGGTACGATCCTGGGCGCCATCGGTGGCGTTGGTCGCGGCGGAGCCGTTCACATCACCCACTTTGATCGCTACGAAGTCTGCAAACAGGTCGCTTACGGCCAGGTCGTTGTAGTTGATTACTTCCGGGAACTGGGCCACAAACGGGTTGGCGGGGTTCGGGAATACGTAATCCTTGTCTACAAAACGCCAGCTGGTATTGTTCGGGAAGTTGTTCGGCTCGATCTGGAGGATCACCTTGCGGATGACCACCATGTCAAGCGTCGTGACGCTGTTGGTCTTGTTCGCATCGGCTGCGATGATCTTGTACGGGCTGTCCAGCGGTTGGACGCCCAGGATGTGACGGCTGATCAGCACGAGATCCCAGGTCGTTACTCCATTACCTGCATTTACATCCAGCATCGGGGTGACCGTGTAGTCGCCGCCGGCGGGAAGTGCGTCAAAGCTGAAGTCCCCGTTCAGGTCCGTTACTTCCGTAAACAGACCGCCGTTCACCTGCACGTTTACACCTTCTACCGCTTCGCTATCTTCCGTGGAAATGTCACCGGAAACAACCACCGGTACGCCACCGGCGCAATGGTTGAAGTTATCCTGCACCACCACAAAGGTCTCGCAGTAATCCTGGTTGCCGTAGATATCCGTTACCCACAGTTGAACCACTTGCTGGCCCAGCTGGTCGCAGGTATAGATCACGCTGATGTCGTTCACATCCGGAGAGAAGCTCAGTTGTACAGGGCCGCAGTTGTCGAAGGAACCGGCATCCAGATCGGAAGCCCATACCTCGATCATTTGGGTCTGCATGATCTCGACGATAACGCCGTTTTTGCAGTACGGGGTGGGCAGTTTGCAGTCTTCCACCACTACCGTGATCGTCTGGTAGCTCGTGTTGCCGCAGTTGTCCGTCACCGCATAGGTTATTTCGTATTCGCCAACTTCTACATCGGCCACCGTTACGTCGCCCGTGATGTTGAGGAAGTTGCCCAGGTCGCCCGTGATGTCCACGTCAAAGGACAGGGAGCATTCGTCCGTGATGATCGGGTAAGGCAGCGTGATGTCCGTGTCGCAGTCCGTGTCCACGATACAGCCGTCGATGGCCGGGATCGTGAAATCAGGAGCATCTTCGTCGATCACCTTGATCGTCTGTTTCCAGGTGATGAAGCCGTCGGGTGTGCCCGGGCTGCCCGTAGAGTTCCAGCCGTCGCGGAAGGTGCGGCAGTCTTTGTCGCCGTCGCCGTCCCAGTCCACGTTCAGGTTGCACTCGGCCTTGCCGGCTTCGCTGTAAGCATCGTATCCGAAATCGTCATAGATACACCAGTTGATCACATTCCAGGTCCGTACGATCTTGTAGCAAGCGTCCGGAACTACGGTAAAGATCACGTCCTCATGCGATACGGCGACCAGTTCGCACTCATCGTGGAAAATCTCCGGTTCGCCCGTATCCGGCAGTTGCCCATCCGTGCACTGTACCGTGAAGTCTTCAGGGAATTCGACCACCCAGTCAGATACATGGGTCACCGTGATGACCTGTGTGCAAGTCGCCGGGCCGTTGCCGTCGTTGGCCGTCCAGGAGCGCGTGATCGTGCCCTCGGTACAGTTGCTAAGGTTCACGTTCACCGTGTGGGTCAGATCGTATTCGCAATTGTCGTAGAAGGTCGGGGCGCCGAAGCCATCCAGCACACTGTAATCGCCGTCGGCAATACCAGCTGCATAGTTCTGCAGGTAGTTGTCGCAGGTGATCGTCTGGCCTTGCGGACAGGTCAGTATATAGGGCGGCAATTTGTCGTTGACGTTCACCGTCACCATGCAGTCGTTGAAGTTTCCGTAGCAGTCGATTGCGCGGAAGACCACGACCACGGCAGTGCTGGCGTCGGAGCAGCAGAAGGTAACGTAAGGACCAAAATCGTCGAAGTTGCCTTCGCAGTCGCCGTTCATCCTGCGTACCTGGAACTGATCGAGGCAGCAGTTGTCGTGCGAGCCGTCGTCAAAGGTTTCGGCGTACACGTCAGCCAGTCCGTCGGAGCTCAGATTGGCCTCCGTGATCTCGTCGCAGATAGCGGCGGGAACAATGTTGTCGACCACGGAAACAGATACATAGAGGTCGGTGATGTTATTGCAGGCGTCTTCGGCCTGGTAATGGATGATATGCGTGCCGAGCCCAAGGCCGGGGGAAGGAATAAATCCTCCCTGAGCGCCGTCTACCCCGTTGACATAGTTTGCTTCTCCAACAGGGGTGAAGATGCGCACCGTCCAGGTGTTGCAGGCGTCGGTAATATCGGCAGCCTGCAGGAAGCCGATAGAGGTACAGGGCTGCGGATGAACGCCCTGGATGTTAGCAGGGACGTTGTAAGGCGGCAGGATCACGACCGGCGGGGTCGTATCGACCACTTTGATGATCTGGATATTGTCCTCGCCTTGCGGGTTGCTGGTCACCACCTGGCCGGTACACCAGTCCAGAACCGTCCAGGTGCGGACGATCTTGAAGGTGGTACCGCAGGCTCCCAGGATCTGGTCGGAGTGCGTGTAGTTGTACATGCAGTATTCGCCATCGATGTTGCCGGGGATACCGGAACCGGAGAAAGTAGCATCTACCACAGCCGGATTCTGGTTGTACACGCTGCATTCCCACTGAATGTCGTTGGGGAAATCCACAAAATCCGGACGGTCGATCGTGATGGTCTGGGTGCACTCAGCGGATTGGTTTCCGTAATTGTCCGTCGCAATGAAGGTGCGCAGGACGACCACCTCGTTGTCCACGCATAGGTCATCGGCGAGTATGGTCTGGCCGGTGAGTTCTACTTCGGGGAAGGCATCGCAATTATCGGTAGCGATGGGGAATGGGACGTTGTTGTAGTCGACCGTACAAGGAATGACTACGTCGTTGCAGAGCACCGTGGGCGCCCATTTGTCTTCGATGGTAATATGTCCCCAGCAATAGCTCCCGTAGCAGATATCGATCACTTTGACTGTGAGGACTTTTCCGATATCGCCGCAATCCACTGTATTTCCTACAAAGTTGATCCCATTGTAGAGTTCGACCTGGAAGAACTGGTCGGTAAAAGTACCTTCCAGTATCATGTCGGGGTATACTTCGGAGATGCCGTCGCCGTCGATGGACACCTGGACGGTATCGTTACAAACGAGGGCTTCTTCTCCTCTAAACGTGAGGGCCAATGCATCGCTAACCGAGCTGCAGGGACCCGCAGGGTCGGCAGTCGTAAGCGTAATGGTAATGGAGCCGTCCACAATGTCCGCAGCGCTGGGTACATAAGTAACTGCGCCTGGAGGGAATGCATTGGTAGGTTGGAAAGTACCCGTACCGTTAGTGCTCCAGGTTCCGGTGCTCACCCCGCTGCCGTTGGCATCGATAGAAGCGCCGAGGCTGGTCAGGTCGAGGGTACCGTTTTCGCAAATTTGGGTATCCGGACCTGCGAACACGATCGGCAGCGTATTGATGGTAAGTTGTAAAGCATCGGAAGCCGCCGCGCAAGGCCCGGCAGGATCGTTGGTCGTGAAGGTCAGGGTGATGGTCGTCCCGTATTCACTGGCAGCCGGTGTGTAGGTCGTGCTCAGGGCATTGGCATTGCCAAAGGCGCCCGCGCCACCGCTCCAGGTACCGCTGGTAGCAGAACCGCCAAGAGTAGCGCTCAGGTTGGCCGACTGGTTCTGGCAGATGGTCTGGTCGGCGCCAACGCTGACCGTAGCCAGGGGATGCACCGTAATAGTAAACGTCACCGCGTTGCCGGAGCAGGTCAAACCTGCGCTGGTGAAGGAAGGCGTCACCGAAATGGTGGCCACCTGAACCACACCCGTGTTGTTGGTCGCCGTAAAAGCCGCAATGTTGCCCGCGCCGCTGGCTGCAAGGCCTATGGAGGTGTTGTTGTTGGTCCAATTGTAAACTGTGCCCGGCACCGCGCTGCTGAAGGTCACAGCCTGGGTAAGGCTGCCCGCGCAAAGCTCCTGGTTGGCAGGAGTGTTCATCACCGGCAGCGGATTCACCGTGATGGTGAAGGATTGGGAGGCGCCGATGCAAGTTACGCCGCCGTTGGTGTAAGAGGGCGTTACTGTGATGGTAGCGGTCAATGTCGCGCCCGTGTTGTTGGTCACGGTAAAGGGAAGGATGTTACCCGTTCCGCTGGCGCCGAGGCCGATGGCCGTATTGTTATTCGTCCAGCTAAACACCGTGCCGGCAACCGTACCGGAGAAAGTAACCGAAGTGGATGCTCCAGCGCAAAGCAACTGGTTGGCCGGATCGGCTACGGTCGGGGTCGGGTTGACCGTGATGGTAAAGTTAGTGGAAGGCCCGGTGCAGGTCACGCCCAGATTGGTGTATTCCGGCGTAACGGTAATGGTGGCAACCACCGGAGCATTCCCGCCATTCGTTGCGACAAAGGACGGAATGTTTCCGGAGCCTGCCGCGGCAAGGCCTATAGAAGTATTATTGTTGGTCCAATTGTAAACCGTGCCCGGAACGGCGCCGCTGAATGCGATCGCGGTAGTGCCAGAGGTATTGCAAACCACCTGGCTAGCCACTGCGTTGACAGTCGGATTCGGGTTTACCACAATCGACGAGCTCGTCGAAGGCCGACAAGTCGGATCGAGCGGCAGCGGGTCGAGGATGGCGTACAGGAAATAGGTATTGGCTGCGCCGAAAGTGGTCGTCGTGGTAGCAATGGATCCAAGGTTGGTCAGATCCCCATTGGGCACGATAGCGATGGTAGTACCACCGTTATATGGATCGCCCAGGGGCGTAGTGGAATACTTGAAGTGAATTCCGTAGGTGACTCCCATATTCGTCAGGCCGGAAGCGGTCAGGATGACATCATCGTTGACACAAGTGGCCGGGGTCGGATCGGTAGCCAGGGAGGTGATAAGCGGGCAAACATCGCAGCCGCCGGGACCCAGGAGGGTATAAACGCCCGTGGATACGCAGCCGTTGTCATCCGTAACGGTGAGGAAATACGTGCCGACCGTCAGGCCGCTCTGGTCTTCCTGTCCCTGCACCAGGCCGCTGCCGTTGGGCGTTTGCCAGTTGTAGGTATAGGGAGAAGCGCCGGTCAAAGTCAGGGCGATGGCGCCGTTTGTGGAAGCACAACCGGTCGGTTCTGTGACCAGAGCCTGAATGATCGGAGGATTATTCACGGTCACGGTTACAAATGCTTCGGAGGAGCAGCCGTTGGCGTCCGTAACTATGACGGAATAGATCGTCGTAATTGCCGGGGAAACGGTGATGGATTCACTGGTAGCGCCAGTATTCCACTCATAGGAAACACCGCCGGAAGCCGTCAGCGTGACTTCGAAGCCCACGCAAATTTCGGGAGCTGCAGGGTCGATCGCGGCGACAGGAAGGGGGTTCACTGTGATTTGGGTGCTGGCCATCGCATCGCAACCAAAGGCGTCGGTCACGATTACGGAATAGTTGGTGTTAGAACCCGGTGAAACCACTATGGATTGACTGGTCGCCCCGGTGCTCCATTCGTAGGAGGCCCCGGCGGAAGCCGTCAGGGTCACTTCGTCGCCGGCGCAGATCACGCCGTCGTTATCCAAATTACCCGAATTTTCTAAGATTGAAATCGTAGCCACCGGATCTTCGACCGTAATGGTAAACTCGCAGGATGTATTGCAATACGTAAAAGTGATCACATGGGGGCCGACTCCTGCCACGGCGGGATTGAACAAGCCGTTGCTCACGCCGGGGCCGCTATACACGCCGTCGATGGGCGTACCGCCGGTCAGTACGATCGGCTGGGCGTCGAGGCAAATAGTGAAATCATCCGGACATACGGCCACCTCGTTCAGCACAGTAGCCACGACGGGGACGCGCGGAGACTCGCAACCGGTGAGCACCAGCCAGTTATAGAAGTAATAGTAAAGGTCCAATCGCGGCGTATTAGTCGGCGGCGCGGTGAGGGTACTATGCAGGAGAGTAACCACCCCTGGTATAGTAAATGGATAGCCGTAGTTGCCGCCCGGAGCGGACGCGGAAGGCTCGAAAAGAAGCCCGGTAATGCCCGCGCTCCTGGCGGTATGATGGAGCTTCAGGTTGGTGCCCGGAGCGATCTCAAAGCCCAGGGTAACTGTTTGCCCCACAATAGATGCAACGGGGTTACCGAATATGTTCACGGTGGTGGAATGCAGGGTGGCGCCTGTGCCATCGATAACGGCAATCGTGACGGTGCCCGGCAAATTGGCAGTGGCAGCAATCGGGTAAATGGTCACTTCCTGCAGGATAAAAGTAGAAACCGCGTCGAAAACGATCCCGAAGTTGGCCAAACCCGCGCCGGAAGTGGCGGTGGGAAAAGCGGCGGGAAGCCCGGTATTGGCGCTGCCGCCACCTTCGCTGGCCGCAACGTAATAAGTGGTTGTTTGCGTGATGTTGGGCGTGTTGAAAACACTACCCGTTCCGATCGGCTGGCCACCGGCTGCAGCTGCATACCAATTCAGGGTAGCGCCGCCGCTGGCTGTTGCTCCGAGCTCTACGGATACCGGACCGGGGCCGCATTCTTCGCCCGGGATGGTCGTAAGTACCTGAGGGTTGGAAACCACTACCGATGCGACGGTAGAAGGAGAACTGGAGATGGGTACGCCTCCGCAGCTGATGATCGCGCGATAATCGGTGGAACTGGACACGTTCAAAACCGTATAGGTTGCAGTCGTAGCTCCCGGGATAGGCGACCAGGTGTTGGCGCCGAGGGGAGAACTTTCCCATTGGTATTCCGCGCCCAGATCGGAGGGCGAAATGGAAAGGGTCACGTCGTCGATGATACAGACCGCATCAGGAGTAGCAGAAGCAACAATGCTCGCCGGCACGACCAGGATCGAAAGGGCGCTCGTTCCGCTGACCGGGAACAGGCCGGAGGAAAGCGCGACACTGGAGGGTATCCCGCAGCCGTTGAAGCTGACCTGATAGGCGCCCACATTGGGTGTACCTTGCAAATCCTGGGCCACGACGAAATATTGGATGATGTCGCCACCCACGACCGGGCTGGTCAGCAAGCTATAGTTAAACGTGAAGTCAAACGGAGAGGAGGCGTTGCTCGCTTCCACCCATTTCCAGCCATTGTCGGCCGAAGTGTTGGTGGCGGGCAATACGTTGTCTTCGGTCGATTTTTTGAACCAAAGCCGCGGCTTGGTACCCGGGGCCACATTGACCCCCGAAGCATCTGTGATTGCTGCACTCAGGGTCGGGTCCGGCCAGGCAGACGGTATTGGGCACTGTAGTATAGGAAATAGCAGGCCCAACCAGGTCGTTGGCGATGAAACCGCCTTCGTCAGCGCCAATATCTGGCGCAGAGCCCGATCCGGCGTAGCCGGGATTACCCTGACGGATATCGCCGTCGTAATCTTCTTCAATACCCGCAATATTAATAGCACCGCTCTCTGCCTGGGTAGGAACGGCCGGGTTGATATGCAGGAATCCCGCATTGGATCCGTCCGTGCTGAGGAAGCTGGTGTTTTCGGTACCCGAAAGCGATTCGCGGGGCGCCACGCGGCATTTGAAATCGCCGATCGTCTGGTCGCTGTTGGTGCCGTCGGCGTAGATGAGCCTGCTCGCGCCGGGAGCGCCGGCGTAAAGCAGGTTATTGTTCGAGGCCTCGTTGTAGTTGGCAGTCGAAGCGCCGGAGCGCTGGAATGCCACCGTGCGGCCCACGCCGTTGGGTACGGAGTTGTTCACCACGAGGTTGTTGCGAAGTGTCAGGTTCGCCGTGGTCGCGGTAGCCGAAAAAGTATGGAAGATCCCGGCCGTGCCGAAGTTGGTTCCGGTGGAGGTGGCGTCGAGGAAAATAGTGTTGTAGGCGACCAGCAGGTTGGAGCTGGCCGTGGTGGATGTGATGTTGATCCCGCGCACGTTGGGGCTGATCGCGGTCGAGTTGTTGGCGATGGGGGTTCTCAAGCCGCCGATCAGGTTGTTGTAGAACTTACCCGTGATGACGCCCGACCCCACGGTGATACCGTTCACTGCGCCGGATGCGTTATCGCTGGTAATATTGTATATTTTATTGTTAAAAACATTGGCGGTGAGGTTGGTCAGCAGGTTGATCCCGCCGACGATCCCGGTAGAGCCCATCCCGGTCAGGGTATGGATCGTATTCCCGGAGATGGTCGTGTTCAGCACCGTCGAACTGCCCGTAGAGGAAATTCCGTAAAAAAGCGAGGTTGACGTGGTCCCAGTGCGTGTAATATCGTGGATGGTGTTGCCCTCGACCAAATAGTTGGGCGGCGTACTGATCTGATAAATACCATACACAGCACCGGTTCCCGCCAGGGTCGAGTTGTGGATGATATTGTTCGTGACTTTCAGCAAATTGGGCGCATTGCTGGTGCTGTATATAAAATACGTCACACCCGTCGTGGCCGAAGGCCTGCTAATGGTGATGTCGTTTCCGCTCACATCCATGATGTTGGCCGGCGTAGTGATCGTCCCTACGCTCATCCCGATACCCGATACCTGGCTGGTGGTCGAGTTGTTGACCAGCGATATGGTATTGTCGTTGATCTCGAAGTTGGAGGAGTTGGAAGTCGATGCAAATATTCCATAGTGCGTGGTGGTTGTTCCATCGCCGCCGGAAATGCTATTGTTGTTGAGTTTGCAATTGTTTTGGTAGATCGTATAGATTCCGTAGGTCGTGGAGGCGCCGCCACCGAAGTTGGTGATCGCGTTGCCGCCGTTTTCTCCTACCTCATTGCCCTGATCGTAAAAATCATAGGGGGCAGAAGCGGCAAAGCCCCGCAGCTGAACCCCGCCGTATGCATTGGTGATGGTGTTGTTGAATATTTTGATGTTCTCGCTGCGTCCGCCGGTAGAGGAAACCGTCACGGTCGCCGTTCCGGAGTTATTCGACACATAGACCCCGAAAGAATAGATCGCGGCCTTGTTCAGCGTAATGTTGCAGTTTTTATCGTTACGTTCTTACATGCGTCGGCCCCGGAGGCCTTTTTGAGGTAGTACCCGTATTCGATCATTCCCGCTGCGGTGAAAGCCGGATCGGTCTCCGCATCGATGGCGTCGAAGGTAATATAGTCGCCGCCATTGATCACAAAAACGGCATCGCCATTGTTTCCCAAAGTAGTCGAAGATGCGATGGTACCGGGGGTAAGTCTCCTGACCACCGGATTTGCGCCGGCTCCCGATTTCTGGAAGGTGATGGTATTCACAGCGTCGCCGGAAGCGGTGATCTCCGGGGGATCTTCGTTGAAGAGCTGGCCCGCTACCACGTTGAACACGATCGGAGTGGCCAGACAGTTGGTCGCCCCGTTGAGCCAGTTGATGGCGTCGGTAAAATTATTGAAGTTGGTCCCCGCCGTCGGAGAGGTATTATCTATGGTAAAAGGCCCGGCCGTGGGCAGCGGGGAAGGCGGCGTCGGAATTGCGCTGGTCAGCGAAATATTGTCGATCGCGGCCGGAGGGCTCGTACCCAGAGAACCGTCGTTTTTCCAGGTGAATATTACCCGAAGGGTCACCGGGGCGGTGCAGTTGCCGATCAGTGAAACCGGAATAGGCGATGAAAAGGATTGAACGGATCCCACGTTCCAGAGTTGTACCAGGGTCACGGCGGGCGCGGCAAGCGGGCCTGTACCGGGCGAAGTGGTGGCCGAGGCCACCGGCGTATAGCTGGTGGGGGCCAGGCTGATCATCAGGGCATCCCAGCTCGAAGCTTCACCCAGGGCTTGCCAGTTAAAAGAGCCCGTGATGTTGGTCTCGCCGGCAGGGAAGGTCACATCTCTCCAAAAATGGACAACCGAAATATTATCGATGGTGTAGGCCCAGGAAACGCCGCCGTCGTTCGACACGTAGGCCGAGCGGTTCGTAAAGCCGGGAGGTAGGGTGCCGGTAAACCATTTATTGGTCGCGGCGCCGTTGTCAAAAGACCAGCCGTTGGCCCCAAACGAACCGTCGCCCAATTCAAAACCCCCTTCAGCTGCGGGGTTGATCAGGACGGTTTGCGAGGGAAGCGTTAGCGGGAAAAGGAGGATTGCTGCAAGGAGCAAACAGAAATGGAATACATTCCTGAATCCGGAAGTAGAAGTTCCGTTCATGTTTATGAGATTAATTTGTTAGTTATACCTCAAACCCCGCAGGGAATGGGCTTTAGCGCAAAAAAACGGTCTAAGACAAAAGAATGCCTTGCAAATTTATAGAAAGTATTCTTTAAAGTAAGACTTAACCTGAGATATTAAAAATCATTATATCATTTCTTCCGGCAGCCGGCCCCTGAGGCCCAGCTCGATCACCTCCAATTCTTTGACCCGCCCGTCTTCCACGCCAAACCGCACCACCGTGCACACCTTGTGAAAACCCTCCCTCCCGCAAGCGCCGGGATTGATATGGAGCAAGGAAAAACCGGGATCGGGCATGATCTTCAAAATGTGGGAATGACCGCAGATGAACAAACCCGGCCGCTCCATGGTGAGCGCTTTTTTGATCCGCGCGGGGTATTTGCCGGGATAGCCTCCGATATGGGTCATATACACTTTCAAGCCCTCGCAGTTGAAATGCAGGTCCTCCTGATAGCGAACCCGCAAGGGTTGCCCGTCGATATTGCCGTAAACTGCCCGCAAGGGCCGGAAGGCCTCCAGCTGGTCCGCCAGCTCCGACGACCCGATATCTCCCGCATGCCAAACCTCGTCGCAGGCGTCAAAGTGGGGCAGAATGCCCGGGTGCAGGTACCCGTGGGTGTCGGAAAGCAGGCCGATTCGTTTCATATTCAATCCCCTTCAATCCCCAACAGCTTTTCCAAAGGAATATGCTCTTTGATGAGCTCAATTGCCCGCTGCACCTTCCAGGGGGTGCGGTTGTTAATCTTCACCTCGATGCGGCTGATTTTGATGACGGAGCCAAGGGTGTCGAGGGCCGTGGTGATCACCGGGATCTCGTGGTCCGTAAAATAATCGACGCTGATGTTGGAATGCACGACGGGAAATTCGTGGAGGCCGTCGCCGGTGACGATGATGCCCGACAGGGGCGACTCCTTCAAACCCTTGGCGGCGGTGATCCACTTTATTTTGCCGATGGCTTCTTCCACCCTTTTATGGCTCACCACCAGCAACACGTTCCGGAAGGTTTTCAACTCCTCCGTGCCGATGAGCGAGCCGGAAACGATCTCCTCCACGCGGTTGGCCATCTTGTCCTCGTTAAAGACCGCATGCCCTCTTACAGCCTGCTTGACCGCTTCCATGATCGGGAAAGAAAGGGATTGATCGAAGGGCAATGCCCCGAACAGCGGGAGGCCCATCTGGCCGAAGCGCTTGCCCAGGTAATGGGATATCTTGTCGAGCTTTTCCGGAAGCACTTTGTTGACGATCACCCCGATTATAGGCACTTTTTTCTCGCGAAACATGGAAATGCACATGGCCAGGCGGTCGATCGTGCTGCCGATCCCCCCTTCCGCAATCATGATCACCGAGGAGTTGAGCTGCTGGGCCACGTCGGCGTTGGAAAGGTCAACCACGCTCCCCACCCCGGGATGGCCTGTGCCTTCGTACACGACGACATCGTGCAGGCGCGACAGCTCGGAGGAAGCGTATTGGATGCGTTTTTTGAAATCAAAACGGGAAGGATCGTCGATATACTCCGCAGTCACCCCGTCGCCCAGGATGACCGGACTATGGAGCACGGGGTCCAGATTGAAACCGAGCACTTCTGCGAAGAGCACGGCGTCTTTATCCGCCGTCATGCCATCTATCGTGATGTGCTGCTGGCCAACTGGTTTGCAATACCCCACGTTGATCCCCATTTCTTTCAGATTGGCGACCAGGCCGAGCGTGGAAGTGGTTTTTCCGACGTGCTGACCCGTTGCCGCCACAAAAATGGTTTTCCGCATGGCCGTTTGTTAGGGTGAAGCGAATTGGGCGCAAGTTAGGAATAGTTTTCAGTGTTCCAAAAACTCCGCCATCAGCCCATTCACCTCAGCCGCTTTTTCAAACTGCACAAAATGCCCCGTCTTGGGAAGCAAATGCAGCGTGGCATTTGGAATGCGCTCCGCTCCTTTGCGGGCAATCGTCCCGGTCTTTCCCGGATTGAGGTAGCGGTTGGGGATCAGGTTGTCGTTTTCGCCAAAAATGATCAGGGTAGGTTGTGTGATTTTGGGAAGAAACTCGTAGACCGGGTCATCGACCATGCCCTGCACGCATTGGGGAATGATGTAGCAATATGCCTCGAAATCCTCCGCGCCTCGCATGTCGATCCGGTCGGTGATCATGAATCGGGCGTCTTTCGGCATGCGGTAGAAGTTGTAGGCCAGGTTGGATTTGATCTGCTCCACCGTGGTCAATTTCACGAGGTTGGCGGTCATGACCTCCCGAAACCATTGTTTCTGACCCTTGGTAAAAGTTTCAAAGCCGGCGGGGGCCATGAGCACCAGCTTGTCCACCTTGTCGGGATAGGCCAGCGCGGTGATGATGGAAATTTGGCCCCCCATGGAATGCCCCGCAAGGGTGACACTTCCCAATTTCAGTTTATCGATCAACTCTGCTACGATTTCGGAATAAAACCGCATGCTCCCCGAATACTCGCCCTTGCTGCTCTTGCCATACCCGGGCAGGTCGATGGCGATACAGCGGTATTTGTCCTTCAAACCTTCGATATTCTTCTTCCAGGCGGGCAAATAGCTGCCCAGCCCGTGTATGAACAGCAGGGTCTGCACGCCCTTTCCCTCGTCCACATAAGCCACCTCGATCCCACCGGACAGAAGGGCCTTCTTAACCTCGTATGGGTAAGATAGTTCTTCGAAGCGCTGTATTGGCTTCAACTCTTTTTGAACGCCGCAGGCGGCCGATAAAAGGATCAGACTGAGCCAAAGTATTCGTCTCATGTTTTCTGAATTTATTTAGAACATCAACCACTTGAAGGCCAAAAATGCGGTAAACGGATCCACCGGGCGTTGTTCAAAGCCGCCATTCACGCTGGGACTGTCAAAAAAATCGCCCAGCCAGAGATAGGCGCCGTGCAATTCGACGCTCATGAAGGGCCCGAACTGGTAGGCCACTTTTCCGTTGGCCTCCACTCCCATAAAATCCCCGCCTCCCGTGGGCTTCACATTACTCCAGGCCATGGCCGTGCCGAGTTTGCCCTGCAATTTGTTGGGCACGAAATCCCTGCTCAGGTTGAGGGTGCCGCCCAGGATGCCGTAGCCCAGGTTGGAAATATCCGTGACGGCTGAAATATAACGGTTGACCACATTGGCGTGGGGAAAGAGCAAATACCCCCCATGGCTGATATACAGCGCCGCGGGTGTGCCCCACATATTTCCCGTCAGGACGCCTGCGTATTTGTCATCGGAGGCGCCGTTGCGGTCGCCGCTGGTGTAGAGCAGATCGACGATCAACGCATCGTTCGGCGTCTGTCCGTAACGATAGCCGGCTCTCAGGTTGGCGCCCAGGCCGAGGATCGAAATATCTCTTTTCACCAGATTGCCGGTATACGACCTGGCAGAGCCCACATTGACGTTGACAAACCCGTTGGCAAACCAGGGGCTCATCATATATTGGCTGTTGTATCCGAAAAACGTGCCCAGCCAGGCGACATCCGCCTTGTAGGGGTCCGCCCCGAAGGGAAATCGGTAGGTGCCGTTGTAGCCGGTGAGGATGCTGTTGAGCCCTTGCCCGAGCACGGAGGGACCGCCCTCGCCGTTTGCCCGGTCGCGCACGTAATAGGCCGAGCCGCCCCAGTCCAGGGCCATGCCCAGGTGCTGGATATAGGTAGCCTCCATGAGGGTGACGTCGTCGTTTTCCTCCACATTGTTTTCATAGAGCTGGTAATACCCCAGCTTCCATCTCCCGAAATCGCCGTCGCGGCGCAGGTTAATGCCCACCCCATCGGTACCCCAGTACATCAACCGGTAGCCGGTAGTGGTCAACTGGTCGAAGAAGCTCCGATAGGGATTGAAGGGGGTATCGTACATGCGCTGAAGGCCCAGATTGACCGCCCAGCCTTTGGCGGGGATGAGCTCCAGTTCCACGTTCTGGGTTTGAATATTCACCTGATCCGAAGAAACGGCCGAACCGAAATTCCCGCCCACGCCGTAAGATACATCTCCCCAGGTCCAGTCGATCTCAAAAGAAGCCCGGAGAATGGCCCTGCCGTCGAACAATTTGGGCTGGTAGATCAGGAAGGGCAACAGCCTTTGTTCGAAAAAGAAAGGCCGCAGCGAATCGCTGGTCGTGGTGGTATTCTGTCCATATAATCGCCCGATGATCTGCCCCTTCAGGAAGTCGTTCTCCGGGTACATATTGGTGAACATCCCGTGGTTGTAGTAATAAGCCAGGAATTGAAACTCCTTCTCCGGTCTTTCCGGCAATTTCTGCTCCAACAGGCCGAAGAAAGCAGGGGCCTGGGAGAGGACCGGAAGGGGCAGCGTGAGGAGCAGGATTAAGAGGCGTAGGTATTTCATCATTCGAAGCTTTTTTATAGTGACTAGTGATTGGTGACTAGTGACTGGTATTTTACTCAGTCACTAATCACCAGTCACTAATCACCAGTCACTAATCACCAGTCACTAATCAATCCTCACATACGTCTGCACATTTGCCGTTCCGAGCGCTCCTGCGTTCGTGCTGCCGAAGCCCAGTTCGGGAGTCGGGGCGGTGCCTGCGGGCGGATTGGTCTGCACGATCTCGTACTTCATCGTATCGGCGGTGATCTGGAAGATCCCTTCGGCGGTGATGGCCGTAGGCGTGGTCTGGTTGATGACGATCGTCCAGATGTCGGCCACGGAGGACACGGCCTGAGTGTAGGTGCCGGTCAATTCTACCTTGGCGCCGACATTGTCGTACTGCTCCACCACGTAGGTGTGGTCGCCGTTGAACTGGGCGTAGATAGAATCGGTGTTGAAAATGGCCACCAGGAGGGGCGCGACGTTGGCGCCGGAAGATTGCCATTTCGTGTTTTCAATACCCGTATAGCAGGGGTCGCAATCGGGACCGCCACAGTCTACGCCCGTCTCTTCGCCATTCTGAACTCCATCCGTACAGGAGGGACAAGCAGCACAGGGGCCGCCGCAGTCGACGCCGACTTCCGTGCCGTTCTGAATACCGTCCGTGCAGGTCGGTTCATCGTCCTTGCAGGACTGCCAGCTCGTGGAAAAACCTACCAGGGCGGTGCAAATCAAAAGAAATTTGAGTGATTTCATACGTTGTTGATTATTAAATGAAAAAATTAAAGGTCTGACAGATGCGCGGCCGGCGGCCGCGCATCTGTCAATTCAATTCTTTAAAGCCAATCTGTTGATCTTCCCTGTATCGTTCTTCGGAAGCTCCTCCAAAAACACGACCGACTTGGGTATCTTGAATTTGGCGATCTTCCCCTGGCAAAAATCCAGGAGCGCAGATTCCGTCAATCCGGGGTCTTTTTTTACGATGAAGGCGCGGCCCACCTCCCCCCATTTTTCGTGGGGTATGCCCACCACACAGGCTTCGGCGACCCCCGGATGCTGAAGCAGCACTCGCTCCACCTCGGCGGGGTACACATTTTCGCCGCCCGAGATGAACATATTTTTGATCCGATCGACTACATAGAGATATCCTTCTTCATCCTGCACCACCATATCGCCGGTATGAAACCAGCCGTCCACGATGGCGCTGCGGGTCGCTTCTTCGTTTTTCCAATAACCCGGCGTCATCATAGGTCCCTGGAGGAGTAGTTCTCCCGCCTGGTTGGGGGGCATTTCGGCGCCCGATTCCGGGTCGGCGATGCGGATGCGGACGTAAAAGTTGGGGCGGCCGATCGAGCCTTTTTTGCGGATGGCATCGCGCTGGTGCAGCGAAGTGAGATTTGGCCCCACCTCGGTCAGGCCGTAACCCTGGCGGATGGGTACTCCTTTGGCGTGCCAACGCTCGATCAGCGGAATCGGCATGGACTCCCCGCCGACGATGATGTAATGGAGGGAAGAGAAATCAGCCGCTTCAAAGCCGGGCATTTCTGCGATCATTTTTAGCATCGTGGGCACCCCCATGAAAAGGGTGGCGCGCTCGCTTTGCAGCAGGGACAGCAAGGCCTCCGGCTCGAATTTTTTCATCAGCACCATGTAGGCGCCGTGGTGGAAAAACGGGGTGGTGAAGACGTTCCAGCCCCCCGTGTGAAAGGGCGGCATGATGTTGATGGTCCTGCTCTCTGTGTTCAGGATCAGGCTCATGGCCGTATTGATGCTATTCCAGAACAACATCTTGTGGGTGTACAGGGCGCCCTTCGGAAAACCGGTCGTGCCGGAGGTGAAAAGGATAAAAATCGGGTCGTCCTCCCCGGGAATCACGCTGGGAAAGTCCTCGATTTCCTTTGCATCCGTATCGCACCAGGCGGACAATTCCTCCAGGGGCCATCGATGCGGTATGCGGGCGTAGGCAGGGGCAGGGTCGAGCAGATGCATGAATTTTTGCTCGCAAACGACCAGCTTGGGGGTGGAAGCGCCGAGCAGGTAGTCTATTTCGGCGGTAGCCAGGCGGTAATTGAGCGGTACGAGTACGAGCCCCGTTTTCTGGGCGGCGGAAAACAGCAGGATATATTCCAGGCAATTCTCCGCCAGCACGGCAATGCGGTCGCCCTTCGCCAGGCCGCGGTCGCGCGTCAGGTCAAAGGCCAGGCGGTTGGCCGCCCGGTTTATCTGGCCGTAGGTCCAGACCCGTCCGGTTTCATATTCCTTGAAAGCCTCGCGCTCGGGACTGTATAAAGCCCATTTGGATGCCCAGTCGGGATTGTTCATTTTTTATAGTATTAAATCTCCTTCCCCATCCAGGTGAGCACCTCCTCTACCCTTTCCCAATGCGGAAAATGACCGCAGCGATCGAGGAGATGGAGCCGGGCTATGGGCATTCTTGAAACGCCTTTTTGGGCTACTTGTTTCGTCGTTTGGGTGGGATGAACCAGACGGTTGGGGATGAGTTGGTCCTGGAGCCCGAAGAAAACCATCGCCGGGGCGGCAATAGAAGGGAGGAATTTGAGGACCGGCTCGTCCAGCATCCCCGAGGCGCATTTGGGGATCATCCTGCAATAGCTTTCGTAGCGCGGGGTTTGCTGAAGCCGGTATCGCTCCTGCACCATGAATTCGGCATCCGCCGGAAATTGGAAAAAATTTGCCTCGAAGTTTTGCCGGATCTGGTCCTTGCTCAGCGCCATCATGTTTGGAGCGGCGTAAAAGCCCTTTAGGATCAGCTTCTCGTGGGAAGCGAAGGTTTCAAACCCCGCCGGCGAGAAGAGAAAAAGCTTCTCCACGGCAAAAGGCCGTTGCAGTGCCATGACCAGGGCGATCTGTCCTCCCATGGAATGACCGCAGAGCTGCACAGAGTCGATGCCTTTCGCCTGCAGGAACTCCCAGATTACCGATGCGAAATAGGACATCGTAGAGGGAAAGTCCCCATCGGAAGATTGACCGTAGTTGGGCAGGTCGATGGCGATACAGCGGTAGCGGTCCTTCAATCCCGCTATTAATTTCCTCCAGGCCTCCCTCGTGCTGCCCATACCGTGGAGCATCAGCATGGTATGGGAGCCCGAGCCCTCTTCGGTATAGGCAAGTTCAATTCCAGAGGAAAGGCGTAGAGTTTTCAATTTTCAATTTTCAGTTTTCTGCGCCCGCCGAAGCGAAAGCGCAGGCGGGTTAGTTTTTAGTTTAAAACGACCCCAAGGTAGTGACAAAGGGGTGGATGGGGAGGGAATTCCTTTTACCTTTACCCAACAAATAAATTTAGGAAGCACGAATGACCTTTTTCAAAAAAATGAAAAGCCTGGCCAGGCAAATTGCCATCCGGGTTTATAAGATCATCACCCACGCCGGGGCCGTCAATTACCGCAACGAAGGGGTCATCAACCTGATCGACGTCGGCGCCATCGGGGAGCTTCCCGACCCCTGGTTTGACAAAGCCCGCCTGGTGAAAAACTTGCTGCGGTTCGAGCCCCGGGAAGGCCCTTCCGTTCACCCCAATATCATTTCCCTCGACTACGCCCTCGGCGGCAGGAACGAAACCCGGCCCTTTCATATTTATCGGGGAAACAACTCCCACGGCTCCTCCTTTTACGAACCCAACGTGGAGTTCGTGGATGCAAACTTTGCAAAACTCAAAAAGGCCGGCTCCCCCAAGCTGGCCCAAACCTGGCACGAGCGCGCCCAACTCCACAAAACCATTCCCGTTCCATGCAGGACCCTGGACAGCGTGCTGGAAGAGCTCAAACTCGATTTTACTTTCGATTTTCTAAAGATCGACGCCCAGGGCGCCGAGTACGATATCCTCACCGGAAGTGAGCAATTTTTGGCAAACCATTGCCTCGGCCTCCAACTGGAGCTATTTAGATACCCCATGTATAAAGGGATCGCGCTAAAAGACGAGGTCATCGCCTTTCTGAAAGCCCGGGGCTTCGAACTGGTCAAGGAATTTCCCCCGCACGGAACCTTCCACTGCGCCAGCGATTGCATTTTTCTGAAAAAGGTGGTCACGCCCAGGCAGGATATGAAAAAACGCCTGCTGAGAAAAATATTCGGCCTGTAGTTATCCTTTTTTTCGAAAAAGTATAAACAACAAGGCGCCCACCAGCACCGAGGCCAGGATCGCATACGTCGCTGCCACGGCCGGATTGCGCACCGTTCCCTGCAGATACCAACTAATCCCCCCGTAATACGATCCGAAATGAACCAAAACGGCGGTCAAGGAGGCGCCGATCGCGGCGATGCGTGGCCCTCCGGGAAAAAAAATGCCCAGCAGCACCGGCATAAACGCAGCCGAGAAATAGGCGTACACGCCGTTTTGGGCAAAAATCCCCACGCTCAGGTTTGGCTCGGCCAATTGCCGGTGGCTGAACCAGATGGCCGCAAGGGCCAGCAAGACAATGACGACCTTGTTCAGCCCCACCAGCCTTTTCGCCCTCCTTTCCCCATCGCCCAAAGCCTTCCCGGCCAGTGGGTCGATGATATCGGAAGTGATGGTGGTAGAGAGCGACTGAACGAGGCCCTCCAGGGTGGAAAGTCCCGCAGCCAAAAGGCCCATCACCACCACCAGGCCGAGGATGACCGGAAATTCCTGCACCACGTAGGCCGGGATGATGCCGTCCATTTTGATCGCCGCGCCGTTCAGGGTGAGGTCCGGAAATTGAAGCCGGGCATAAAGTCCGGTGAATACGACGGAGAAAAAGAGCATTTCCACCAAAATACCTGTGGCCAAATACCGGTTGACCTCCGAATCGTTTTTCAGGAGCAGGGATCGGGTGATGATGTGCGGCTGGCACACGATGGCCACTCCCACCACAAAAGAGCATATTACGATCTCAAAAAAATCGCGGAACAACAGGCTGCCCGGGTTCACGGCCTTTACCAGAGCCGGGTCGATGGCCGACAGCCGGTCGAGAAAACCGTCTACCCCTTTGCTGAAATGCTCGTATCCCGAGCCGAGCAGCACGAAAGCCACTACAATCATCAGCACGGCCTGGATGGCATTGGTGTACACCATCGAGTTGGCGCCTCCAAACATCATATACCCGAACACAAAGGCGACCAGTCCGATCAATACATACAACTCCTTCACGCCAAGCGCCTGGGACAGCACCTTGGTCATGCCCACGCAGATCAGCACGATGAAGGTGATCAGGAGCAGGGACAGAAATCCGAAAAACAGCGAAAAACCCTTGCTTTCGTAGCGCTTCCCGATCCACTGTGCCAGGCTCAGCGCCTTGACCGTCTCCCCATGCCGCCGGAAACTTTTGGTCAGCACCACCAGGGAAATAAAAACCCCTGCAGGCAAGACGACCGCGTAGGCCAGTACCCCGCTCAGCCCATACAGTGCGATAAACCCAGGATTGATTATAAAAGTGGCCGCGCTGGTCATGGATGCAGCCAGCGACAAACCCACCATCACCGGCGAGAAGCGGATGCTGCCCAAGGCATAATCTGCCATGGAAGCCGTTTTCCGCGCGCCCCGGATGACGAAAAACAGGATCAGTCCGGCGAGGAAAAGGACGAGGAGGGCCGTGGCCCATGCCATTTGGGGGGAAGCCATTTTGATTGAGTGATTGAGTGATTGAGTGATTGAGTGATTGAGTGATTGGTGGGGTGTCAAAATAAGCATAATCCCACCACCTACCAACCTAAAAACCTAAGCGCCTGGATAATCTTTTTCCCTCCAAAGAAAAAAAATATATATTGAGAAAAAAACAGCCTGTATGACACAAACCGAGCACATTGTAGCGCTGGTAACCGGCGCAACCGGGGGCCTGGGCACCCACATGGTCAAGCGATTGATCCACGACGGATACCGGGTGATCGCCAATTACCGCAGTCCGCAGAAGGCGGAGGAGTGGTTCGCGGAAATGAAAAAGGAGGGGTACGAGCCTTATATGTACCAGGCCGACGTAGCCGACTACGAAGAGGTAGGGAAAATGGTGGAGAAGATCCACAACGAGATCGGGGTCATCGACATCCTGGTCAACAACGCGGGGATCACGCGCGACATGGCATTTCGGAAAATGGGCCCCGAGAGCTGGGACATCGTGATGAAGACCAACCTGTACAGCGTGTTCAACTGTTGCAGCCACGTGATCGGGCCTATGGTCGACCAGCTCTACGGCCGGATCATCAACATCTCTTCGGTCAACGCCCAAAGAGCGCAGTTCGGGCAGGTGAATTATGCGGCAGCCAAAGCGGGCATGCACGGGTTTACCAAAACCCTCGCCGTAGAAGTGGCGCGCAAGGGCATCACCGTCAATACGATCTCACCGGGTTATATCGCCACTGACATGGTACTGGCGGTAGCCGAGGAAGTGCGGGAGCAAATCATCAAGGGCATACCCATGGGGCGCCTTGGAGGTACGGATGAAATCGCGCACCTGGTCTCCTTCCTGGCCTCTGAAGAAGCCGCTTTTATTACGGGCGCCAACTACGCCATCAACGGCGGGCAGCACGTTTATTAAGGTTTATAAAGTTTAGAGGGTTTAGAAAGTTTAGTCTAAACCTCCTAAACCCTCTAAACCTCCTAAACCTTATAAAACCAGCCCGAATCACTTGTCTCGTTCGGCATACCAGCGGGCCACGGCAGGGGTCAGGAGGTCCTGCGAGCGGCCGCCGACGAATACGCCGATATGCCCGCCGGGGAACTCCATCAACTGCTTGTCCTTCGAGCCCACCTTTTCGTGCAGGGGCTTGGTGGTACAGGGCGGAACGATGTGGTCTTCCTTGGCAAAAATGGTGAGCACCGGCATGGTGATGTCTTTCAGATGGACCATGCGGCCGCCCAGTTCAAATTTGCCCTGGATCAGGAGGTTCTTTTTGTAAAATTCCTTGATGAATTGGCGGTAGGCCTCCCCTGCCTGGTCGGGCGAATCGGCGACCCATTTTTCCATGCGCAGGAAGTTGAGGAGCTTGTCCTTTTCCTTGAGGGTATCGGGCAGGGAGAGATATTTCCGCGTCTTGTTCATCGGCTTGAGCATGTCGAATCCCGTATTGAGGAATTCGCCGGGAACGACCCCGCCGAAGCCGTCGACTACCGCGTCGACATCCATGTCTTTGGCCCATTTGAAGAGCAGCCCTTCCTCGGTGTCGAAATCGACCGGGGTGACGAGGGTCACGAGGTTTTTGATCTTCTCCGGAAAGAGGGCCGAATAAATGACGCTAAAGGTACCGCCTTGGCAAACCCCGAGGAGGTTGACCGAAGGCAGGCCGTGTTTGCGGCGGATAAAATCGACGCTATCGCCGATATCGCCGAGGATATAGTCTTCCAGGGTCTTGTAGCGGTCGAGCCTGGAGGCGTAGCCCCAGTCGAGCATGTACACGTCCATCCCCTCGCTGAGCATTTTGCGCACAAAACTGCGGTTGGGCTGGAGGTCCATCATCTCCCAACGGTTCACCAGGGCGTAAACCATAAGCACGGGGGTCTTGGTCTTGGACGCGCCCTCGCGGTGAAAATGGTACAGTTTTACCTTACCATCTTCCCACACCGTTTCCCGCCTGGCGGTAGCAATTTCTACATTATTGATATCCGAAATATTCCGGATCGCCTCGGTGGCGGTATCTACTTGCTCAAGTAGTTGATCTGCGAAAGAGGGGGTTTGCTGTTCAGCCATGGAATAGTCATTGAGTGATTGGGTGAATGGCGATTGAGTAATTGGTGACTGGTGATTAGTGACTAGTGACTGGTATAGACTAGTCACTAGTCACCGGTCACTAGTCACTTTTTTACCGCTTTTCTAGTTGTCGTTTTAGCTTCGGAATTCACTTCTTTGCTCGCTTCCTCTTTCGGAACGGCGCTGCCGCCCAGGATAGTGGATTCGATAGCGTAGAGGCGATTTTCCAGGTCGCGCACTTTGCGGCGCAGGCTCTTGTTTTCCTGGGCTACTTCGTCGGCGAAGGATTTCATCAGGAAGGGAAAATCGTTAAAAGCCAATTCGATCAGCTCGTCCATTTTCGACTTCACGGTGATGCCCACTTTGGACACATCGGCCTGAAGTTTGGAATATTCATCCGATTCCAGCACCTCGAGGATATAGTCCTCCAGGTTGTTGGCATAGCGGTTGAAAAACTCCGTATAGTTAGGCATTTTCTGGGTCTTCTGGAATTCGTCGTAGAAATCCTTGAGGGTATCCGGAAGTGCGAATTGGCCTGCATCCAGCAGCACGTGCTGCATTTCGGATGATTTCAGCAAGAAGGCGGTATAGGTAAACTGTATGTCTTTCAGCAGTTTGGCCATGGCGAGCTCTTCGCTGGGGCCGGCCACGTGGTAAAAGGAGTTGATGCCTTTATCGACCAGGTGGGTGACTTCCGCAACGGCCTGCAGGCCCGGGTGACCGGTCTGGCGGCCCCAATCGCGGAAGAAGCTGATCCAGCTGTTCATGAATTCATGAGTGCCCGGCGTGGTTTTTTGCATCCCGCCGATAAAGTCTTCGAAGAAGGTGTTGACATCCTCTACGAGTTTGGTGGTATTGTCCACAGGTTTGAAGCCCAGGAACAGGCTAACGACCCGGCGGTAGGCGTCGGGACCGAAAAACTGGTCGGTGGTTTCCTTGGAATACGTTCCGAATTGGATCATGCGTTGGATAGGCTCCCAATACTTGCCCATTTCGTCGTAAATGGCCGTGAAGTTGCTAAAGTGCGGCTTCATATTGGCGGGGATCTTGTCCAGGATATTCTGGCGGATCCACTTGTTGCTTTCCTCCATCCAGTTCTGCCAGGGCTTCATCCCCATTTCGGGAAAAAAGGTCTTGCCGGGGTTGAACGCACCTGGAACATCGCCCATCTGCTGGGCTTGTTTGCGGTAGAACTCCATCCACTTGTCGGACATCTGGGTTTGGACTTCCATCCATTCCTTCCACTGCTTGGGAGCGTTTTCGAGGCTCGATTTCTGATTTCCCATTTTCATGGTTTCGTCCATCCACTTGCGTTGCACGTCCATCCAGGGGACGAAAAAGTCAGCGCCCGAGGAGGGAGGGGTCATGCCGGGGAAATTTTTCATCCACTGATCGGACCAATCCTTCCAGGTTTCAAAGGCTTTCTTTTGGTTGTCTAAAATATCTTCCATTCCTGGTTTCATGATTGAAAATTTTTGGGATCTGAAAATTAGTTGGCCAGATACTCCTGCATGGCCTTGATCTGGGCGTTGGAAGCCTCCATCATGGCGCTGTAGTTATCCATGTAAATTTCGGAAACTTTTTTCCAATAATCCGTCTGGGTAGGCACTGCGTATTTTTCCAGGCTGCGGCGCATCAGTTCGGTCGAGCGGTTGAAGAAATCCATCTGCATTTCCATGGTCCTGCTGTAGGTTTCCGGCATTTTCACCCAGAATTTTTCGAGGTTTTCGGGATGAAGTTGTTCTTCCATCATCGTGCGGCTGCGCTTGATGAAATCTTCCCAAAGCTCCTGTCCTTCTTTCGTATATGCTTCTTTCGGGCCGAGCATTTCCATTACTTTTCCCGTGTTGGCGGTCATTTTCTCCACCAGGCTTTGCTGATGCTCCATGATTTTTCCGAAATTTTCTTTAGCCTTTGCCATGATATGATTTCTTTTTGAAATGAATGATGAATCAATTTGATGCCACAAAGGTAGGTCCGCCTCTCCGGAAGGGCAAGGCCGCGAGGATTTCAAAAAGGGTGGACAATTCTATCGATTTGAAACATCACGTCTTGTATATTATTGATTTTTAATAATTTACACTGCGATAAAAAGCCATTGACTTTTCAACTTTTCAACTTTTCAACTAAAAAAAAGGGGCAGGGCCGCTTGCGCATGCCCTGCCTTCCTGCCTAAACCAAATAAAACCAAATAAAGACCAAAAATTCTTACAGCCTTTCCACGATAACCGAAGAGGCGCCGCCTCCTCCGTTGCAGATAGCGGCCAGGCCATAACGGCCTCCTTTATGATGGAGCACGTTGATCAAGGTAGTCAGGATCCGGGCGCCCGATGCTCCGAGGGGGTGGCCGATCGCCACCGCTCCGCCGAACACGTTGGTCCGGTCCTGGGAAATGCCCAATTCTTTGATAAAAACCAGGGCCACCGCGGCAAAAGCCTCGTTCACTTCGAAGTAGTCGATATCTTCCAGTTTCAGGCCTGCGCGTTTCAGAGCTACCGCCGCGGCTTTTGCCGGGCTGGTGGTGTACCATTCCGGTTCCTGCTCGGCGTCGCCGTAGGAAACGATCCGCGCCACGGGCTTGAGTCCAAGTTCCTTCACCTTCTCCTCGCTCGCCAACACCAACGCAGCTCCGCCGTCGTTGATGGTCGAAGCATTGGCGGCAGTGACCGTGCCGTCTTTCGAAAAGACGGGCTTGAGGGTCGGGATCTTTGCAAAATCGACCCTCTTGTATTCTTCATCCTCCCAAACTTCCACCGGATCGCCTTTGCGCTGGGGTACCATCACGGAGACGATCTCCTTTTTGAAGGCGCCGCTTTGGGTTGCCTCGGCCACGCGCTTGTAGGATTGAATGGCGAAAGCGTCCTGCTCTTCCCTGCTGAGTTGGTATTTGGTGGCCGTCGCATCCGCCCAGTTACCCATCAGCACCTGGTGGTACACATCCATCAGGCCGTCCTTGATCAGGCCGTCGAGCATCTCGCCGTTCCCGTAGCGGTAGCCGTAGCGGCCTTTGGGAATGTAATAAGGTATCTGGGTCATGTTTTCCATTCCTCCGGCCACGACCAGGCTGTTCTGGTCGAGTTGAATGGATTGGGCGCCGAACATCACCGCCTTGGCGCCCGAGGAGCAAACCTTGTTGACCCCGGTGCAGGGAACCTTGTAGGGCAGCCCTGCGAAAATCGCTGCCTGCCGCGCAGGCGCCTGGCCCATATTGGAGGAGATGACATTGCCCATGAACACCTCCTGGACCTGATCGGGTTGAACCCCTGCCCTTTCCAGAGCGCCTTTGATGGCGGTCGCTCCGAGCTGAACGGCCGGCACCTCGGCGAACTCTCCGCCAAAGCTTCCGATAGGGGTGCGCACTGCGCTGACGACGTATACGTTTTTCATAGTTTGGTCTTTATTAGGAAAGTAAAAATAAGGGAATTCCGGAAAAGGTTCACGGTCATAAAACGGTCAAGGCGTTTTTTTAGCGCTTACAAATTCAAGTAAATCAATATTTTAATTCAAATCCAGAGCCCGGATTTTCTTTAAGTCAATAAGCCCTAACAAGAGGTGGTCATTCGCAAGGGTCGGAGCCCTGCTTACCTTGGTGTTTTCATAGAAAGGCTCGGATTTTCTTTATACCAGTAACCATATTGAATATGAAACGATTGCAGGACAGAGTCGCCATCATTACGGGAGGAGCAAACGGAATCGGATTGGCCACCACCCGCCGCTTTGCGGAGGACGGCGCCAGGGTCGCTATTTGGGATATCAGCAAGGAAAAAGGGGAAGCGGTAGCAGAGGCCTTCCGGGCCGAGGGGAAGGACGTAGTTTTCTTCCAGGTCAACACGACCGACTACCCTGCCGTGGAAGCCGCCGCCAAAGCCGTTTTCGACCGCTTCGGCCGGATCGATATTTTGATCAACAACGCCGGCATTACCCGCGATGCCTCGATGAAAAAGATCACCCTGGAACAATGGGATCAGGTCATCAGCGTCAACCTGAGCGGGGTGTTTCACTGCACCAAAGCGGTTCACCCCTATATGGCCGAGGCCGGATTCGGCCGCATCGTCAGCGCCTCTTCGGTGGTGGGGATTTACGGCAACTTCGGCCAGACCAACTACGCGGCCACCAAAGCGGGGGTCATCGGCATGACCAAGGTTTGGGCACGGGAGTTCGGCCGCAAGGGCATCACCGCCAACGCCGTGGCGCCCGGATTTATCGCCACCGAAATGATGGGCACCATCCCGGAGGAGGTCTTGCAGCAACTGCGGGAGAAAACCCCGGCCGGACGCCTTGGAAAACCGGAAGAAATCGCCGCAGCATACGCCTTTCTCGCCTCCGAAGACGCCGCGTTCATCAATGGAACGGTATTGTCGGTAGACGGAGGTCTGGTTTTGTAGGCAAAACTTCCACTTTTTACTTAACTTCCTGCTTCTTTTGAATTCGTGTCACTATGCGAAGCAAGCTGCAGAAGTTCAACGATTTTGCCCATTCCCTGCTACCCCACGAAACCTCCTATTTGTTGGGCATCCAGCAGTTTGAGGACGAAAAAAGGCTGGAGATCCTCCAGCAGATCGACCATAATTGCAGGAATATCCACCAGTTCACCCCCTTCGACGAGGAGCTGGACAAGCGGAAGTTTTCCAACCTGAAAACCTGGATCACCGAGCGCCTGACCGCCATCGACGTGGATGCCCATTTCGAATGGATGAGCGGCCTGGAGCACAAGATTATGACCGATAGCATCCTGCCCGAAGACGAAAAGCAGCTGCTTCGCGAGATCAGGCATTTCAAGCACCCCTCCTTCTATTTCGTCAAGTTCTTCGAGCTGGTGGTCCACTACCGCCATTTCCTGCTCATCCGTCTCCGGTATGCCGACCACGACCTGGCCAACGAATTTATCAAGCGCTACGACCCGATGTATCAGCACTCGCTGATGACCAACGAAAAGCTGCACCAGGCCACCCTCGATATTGTCAACCAATACGCCGGCGACAACTCCGAGTCCATCCAATGGGAGCGCTGGCTCTCCGATGTGTTTTACGACGAAAAACTCGACGGGCACAACCGCTACCTGGCCCTGGTCCGCCTGATCTTCATCGGCTTCAATTACCGCAACTTCGAGCCCCTGCTCGAAAAATTCAACTACCTCGACGAGCTGTTCCGCCAGGGCCGCTATTACTCCAAGCGCCTGCTGTTGAACTACTACAGCAACAGCCTGCTGCTGTATTCCAAGTTCCAGGATTTTGACAAGGCGGCTTACTATGGGTATCTGTCCTTGCGAAGCAAGAACCACGATTTTCTGTTCTACGCCACCAACCTGGCAGCGGTATTGCTCCGGCAGGAGAAGAAAGAGGAAGCCTTGCGGGTCATGAAAGAGGCGTATCCGGAGATGAAGGTCACCCCGAATTTCCACGCCAAGGTGGGTTTTGTCGCATTTTTTATCAAATGCCTCAACAAAAACGAGCGCTACAAGAACGCCGAAAACTATGCCAACTCCTTCCTGCGGGCCTACAAAAAGGAGATCTTCGAGTATCGCTGGCACATCTTCTTTACCGCCTTCCTCGAGACCTTGCTGGCGCTCAAGGATTATAAGAAAATGATCCGCCTCATCCGGCAAAACCGCCTGCTCGAGTTGGAGAAAAAGTACAAGAGCCGCGCTAATTACCTCCCTACCCTGTTCTGGTACAACGCCGTGGCCGAATACAAGGAAATGACGCTCGACGAGGAATCCCTCTACCAGCTCATGGCCGAACAGATCAAAACCCTCAAGGACCATCCGGACCGGGCCCCCCAGGTGGCCGACCTCCTGCAGGAGTTAAAGAGCCATATCCCCAAAGTCTTCAACCGATTGGTGGATAATTATCTGAGCAAGGAAAAGTTGTTGTTTCCGGGTTAAACCCGCAACACAATCTTTCCAAACTGCACTCCCCCCGCCATGCGCTCAAACGCCGCCTGGCCCTCCTCCAGCGGAAAAACCGAATCCACCACCGGCTCGATCTTGTGCTTGCTTACAAATGCGACCATGTTGGAAAAGTCGGTGGGATTGCCCATGGTGGAGCCCATGATGTTGAGCTGCCTCCAAAAGATTTGCTGGGGATTGAGGTTTGGAATGGGGCCCCGGGTGCCACCGTAGAGCACGATCCGGCCTGAAGGATTGAGCAGGGAAAGCAGATCCGGAAATCCGGGTCCCGCCGCGCTGTCCACGATAACGTCAAATCCACCGGCCAATTCCTTGAGTTGTTTGGCCCAGCCCTCTGTCTGATAATTTACGCCGGCTGCGGCGCCCATGGCGAGCGCCCTGGCCAGTTTTTCGTCCGAGCCCGAGCTGACAAAGACCTCGGCGCCGGCAGCTCTGGCAAATTGAAAGGCAAATAAAGCCACTCCCCCGCCGATCCCGGTGATCAGTACTTTCTCCCCTGCTTTTAGTGCAGCGCGAAAGAAAAGGGCCCGGTAGGCGGTCAGCCCGGCCAGCGGCAGGGCGGCGGCTTGCTCCATGTTCAGATGAGCCGGAACCTCGTACACGTTAGCCCGGGGAATAGCCACCCGGGTGGCGAAGGCCCCATGGCTTGGGAGGCCCAGGATATGGTAGGCCTTGCTCTGTGCGTTCGGATCCTCGCCCCAATGAAAGCCGGGGTCGAGCAGCACCCGGCGGCCTTCCAGCCAACCTGCGCCGTCTGAGCCCAGGATGGCCGGAAATTTGATGCCGGGATATTTCCCTTTGGTGATCCAGACGTCCCGGTGGTTGAGGGCGGCGGCGGCGATATCCACCACCACCTCTCCAACGCCGGGAACGGGATCTGGTAGTTCTTCGACCGTAAGGGGCGCATCTGCTGCGCTCAGGACCAATGCCTTCATATCACCTTTTTACTATACTGCTCCATCCTTGATGACATCCACCACTTCCGGGTTGAGCAAAGTGGTTACGTCGCCCAGGTTGGAGGTTTCGCCCGCCGCGATCTTGCGCAGAATGCGCCGCATGATCTTGCCCGAGCGCGTTTTGGGCAGCCCGGGAACGATTTGAATCCGGTCGGGTTTAGCGATGGGGCCTATCTCTTTGGTCACCACGTCGCGCACTTCCTTGATGAAGGCCGCTTCGTCGCTCACCGCGTTGGCGAGAATCACGTAGGCGTAGATGCCCTGGCCTTTGATCTCGTGCGGATAGCCCCCCACGGCAGACTCCACTACATTTTTATGCTGGTTGATGGCGCTTTCGATCTCGGCGGTGCCGAGGCGGTGACCGGATACGTTGATCACGTCGTCCACCCGCCCGATGATGCGGTAATTGCCGTTCTTATCGCGCTTGGCGCCGTCGCCGGTAAAGTAATAGTCGGCGAAGGTGGAGAAATAGGTCTGCCGGCAGCGTTCGTGGTCGCCGTAGGTGGTGCGGAGCATGCCGGGCCAGGGAAACTTGATGCAAAGCAGGCCCTCCGCCTCGTTTTCCTCGATCAATTTGCCCTCCGCCGTGAGCAACACCGGTTGGACGCCGGGTACCGGAAGGGTGGCGAAGGAGGGTATGAGCGGGGTGATGTTTGCCATAGCGGATATGAGAATGCCTCCGGTTTCGGTCTGCCACCAGGTGTCCACGATGGGACAACGGCCCTTGCCGACCTTCTCGTCGTACCAATGCCAGGCCTCTTCGTTGATGGGTTCTCCTACCGAGCCGAGCACGCGAATGGATTTCAGTTCGTGTTTGAGCGGCCATTCATCGCCTTCCAGCATGAGGGCGCGAATCGCGGTGGGCGCGGTGTAAAACTGGTTGACCTGGTGTTTTTCGCACACCTCCCAGAAACGCCCCGGGTCCGGGAAGGTCGGGACCCCTTCGAACATGACGGAGGTGGCGCCGGACAGCAGCGGCCCGTACACTATGTACGAGTGGCCGGTCACCCAGCCGATATCGGCGGTGCACCAGAAGACGTCGCCGGGCTTGTACTGGAATACGTTGAGGAAAGTGTAACTGGTAAAGACCATATAGCCCCCGATCGTATGTACCACCCCCTTGGGTTTTCCGGTCGAGCCGGAGGTATACAGGATAAACAGCATATCTTCGGCGTCCATGACCTCTGCCGGACACTCGTCTGCCTGATGGTCCACCTCGGCGCTCCACCATTTGTCGATCCCCTCGTTAAAGTGAACATTCTGGTCGGTACGCTTATAGACCAGCACGGTTTTCACGCTGTCGCAGCCCATGGCAAGGGCCTCGTCTACAATGGCTTTCACCGGGATATTCTTGGCGCCGCGGGGGTTGAAATCCGAGCAGATGACCATTTTGCAGGTGGCGTCCTTGATGCGGTCGGCAAGCGCCGAGGCGGAAAAACCGGCAAATACGACGGAATGCACCGCGCCGATGCGGGCGCAGGCCAAAATGCCGATGGCCAGTTGCGGAATCATGGGCATGTAGAAACAAACGCGGTCGCCTTTTTTGATGCCGTTTGCTTTCAGGGCGTTGGCGGTCTTGCAAACCTCGTGGTAGAGCTGCCGGTAGGTGATGGTCCTGGAAGGAGTTGCGGGGTCGTTGGGCTCCCAAATAAAGGCCGCCTGATCGCCTCGGGTTTCCAAATGGCGGTCGAGGCAGTTTTCCGTGATATTCAGTTTTCCCCCGGCGAACCACTCGATCTTCGGGTCTTTGAAATTCCAGTCCAGCACTTTATCCCATTTACGACGCCAGGAAAAGGTTTCAGCCAAGCCGGCCCAAAAGCCTTCCGGATCTTCTACGCTCTGACGATAAGCGCTCTGATATTCGTCCCAAGTCTTGATGTGCATTGACATAACAGTATTTTTTGTCGGTTTATATTCCAATTAAAGAAAAATATGCGCCTGTAGCCGAAGCTGGCTAAGGTCGCCGCCGGCCGTTTCCCTGGGATCGCGGGCGATGCGGTGGTATTCCAGGGTGAGCTTGGCGTTGTGGCCCTGTATAAAGTAATTGAGGCCCAGGTCGAGGCCCAGCAGCGGTTTTGATTCGGAATAGTCGTGGTACGCCGCCCGCTGGATTGCAATATACGGCATTGCGCGAAGAGGTTTGAGGAAAACCGCGAGCTGTCCGTACAGGACATCCCCGGTGCCCGCCCAGCGGCCGACGAAATTTTCGCCGTAATCGAAGTTGATATAGGATGCGTAGGCCTGGACGGAATTGCCACGGGAGAGCGGAAAATCCAGAAAGGCATCCACCGAAAAGTGGAATACATCGGCGTGAAGGCCGCGCACCTGGTCGTACATCCCGTTCGGGTGGGCAAAAAAGCCGGCCCCGATGGCGAGGACTTTTTTCTCCCCCAGGTAGGCGCCAACGTTATAAGGTAGTTTGATGGATTCGGTGTCGAAAAATTGATAGCGGACATAGCCCTCGGCGATGGTATTCCCGGTGGGATTGCCCTCCTGCGTTGGTTGAGCCACTCCGGTATAGGCAAAGGTCGTATCCGAACCATAGGTTTGGCCTCCTTTCAGGGGATTGCGGCCCGGGGCGTTGAGCGCCAGGCGGTAATCCAGTTTTCCGATAGCGCCCTTTGCATAGATGCCGAGGTGGCGGGCAAACTGGTCGCTCAGCCCCAGCGAATACCAGTGCGCAAAAGGTCGCGGTTGGTCGAGGGTGGCAAAATTCAGGGTGCCGGCGCTCGACAGGCGGGAAAGTCCGTTCCAGTAATGCAGGCCTCCTCCCAGGTACAAGGCCTCGTTTTTGGTGACCTTGAATTCGGTCCAGGCGTCGTGCACAAAAAGCTGCGGCGCATCGCCGTCGCTCCCCGTTGCCGTCAGGTTGGAAGGGGTAAGGTTATTCATCCCCACGTGGGTCAGGATCAGAAAACGGGGAGAGACCTGGGCGTAGAACAAAAAGCGCGAACGCCGGATCATAGGCGTAATCTGCAATTTCGCCCCTTCCACCGACAAGTTATTGGTCTGAGCCCATACCTGGTGCCAGGTGATAAAACGTATATACTTGGCGCCGCTTTCGTCCAGCTTGATAATCAGCGGCTTATAGGAATGATCGGCGCTACCTTGGCCGGAAAGAAATAATGTGAAGATTAGAAGCAGGGGAAGGAGGAAAAAGGCTTTTCGCAAGGATGTGGGACGCATGGTACTGCGTTTTTAAGTAGACTCAAATATGGCACAAGTAAGCCTAATTTTAAAGCCTTTCTTAATGATAAAAGTCACCTCGCAGACACACTGCGAGATGACTTTTATTCATTCAAAAACCTTGTATTTTCTGCGGTCAGGCCGTAACCCCGGCCGTAATAAACGACTGCTGGATAATTACGTTGCTTTCGTCGATGGCCAGTTCTCCTTTTTTCACGAAAAGCTTCATGAAGTTCAGGACGTTGTTGCCGAACAGGAAGCTGGCGTCTTGTGGTAGCTCCTGCGACAGGTCGGAGTTGCCCACGATAGTCACCCCGTTGTGGGAAATGACCTTGCCGTCCTGGGTCAATTCGCAGTTTCCTCCGGTGGAGGCTGCGAGGTCGATGATGACCGAGCCCGGTTTCATCTGGTTGACGGTTTCAGCGGGAAGGAGCATGGGGGCTTTTTTACCGCGCACCTGGGCCGTGGTGATGATCACGTCGGCCTTGGCCGCCCGGGCCTGCACCTCTACGCGCTGGCGCTGTAGAAAATCCTCGCTTTGCTCGACGGCATATCCACCCGCGCCGGAATCGTCTTTGGCGCCTTCCACCAGGATGAATTTCCCTCCGAGGCTCTCCACCTCTTCCTTCACAGCCAGACGCGGATCGGAGGCCTCCACAATGGCGCCGAGGCGTTTAGCCGTGGCAATGGCCTGAAGGCCGGCTACCCCTGCACCGAGCACGAGCACCGTGGAGGGTTTTACGCTGCCCGCCGGGGTGATCAGCATCGGGAAATATCTTGGAAAATAGTGCGTGGCCAGCAAAACGGCCTTGTATCCGGAGATGGAAGCGAGGGAGGACAGTACGTCCATCGATTGGGCAAGGGTAGTCCGGGGCACCATGTCCAGGCCGAAGGCCCTGAGGCCGGCTTCCTGGAGTTTTCCCACCACTTCCGGCTTCATGTAAGACTCGAAGCGGGAGATCACAATTGCCTCTTTCTTAAGGAGTTTCCACTCCGACTCAGGAATTGGGTTGATGCTCACCACGATATCGGAGTGTTGAAACAGTTCGGCGCGGGTCACGACCTTTGCCACCTCCGAATATGCTCCATCGGGGAAGGAGGCCGCTAGTCCGGCGCCGCTTTCCAGCCAGCATTCAATGCCTAAATCCTTGACCGCCTTGGCCAATGTCGCGGGCGCAAAGGCGACCCGCCTATCGTTCGTTTCTTTCGGAATACCTAGGATCATAGTAAAATTCTTTTCGTTTGTAAAGTGCCGGGAAAGTAGGAATTTTTGAATGCCCCGGCAATGATATTTAACAATCAGTTTTTAAGTTTTTAAGGGTATAAGTTTTTGGCGCTAAAAACTTAAAACCTTATAAACTCAAAAACTATTCCTTCAGCTTTTCCTTAAACTGCTTTCTGAATTTCTGCACTTTGGGCGTGATAACATACGTGCAGTAGGGATTGCGGTCGCCCGTCAGGTTGTAGTAATTCTGGTGATAATCCTCCGCTTTCCAGAACCCGTTGAGCGGGGCGATCTCGGTGACGATCGGGTCGTCCCAGATTTGGGTGGCCACCTCTTTTTTGGATTGCTCGGCAATGGCTTTTTGGGCGTCATTGTGGTAAAAAATGGCGGAGCGGTATTGCGGACCCACGTCGTTACCCTGGCGATTGGGCGTGGTGGGGTCGTGGGTGCTCCAGAAAATCTCGAGCAGATCGGCAAAGGAAAGCACTTTGGGATTGAAATTCACCTGCACGACTTCTGCGTGTTCGGTCAGTCCGGTGCTTACCGTCCGGTAGTCGGCATCTTCTTCCTTTCCGCCCGAATAGCCGGAGACGACGGAATAAACGCCTTCTACTTCGAGCAATACGGCTTCGATGCACCAGAAGCATCCGGCGCCGAGCGTGGCCGTTTCGAGTTGGTCTGTGGGAATGGAATCGAGGGATGGGGTCATACCGGTCAGTTTTGCTTGTGAGGAAGAGGAGGAAGGCTGGGAAGAACAGGCGAGGAACCCCAGCCCGATGATCCCCGCAAGGATGGCGATCTTGAACATGATTGGTTTTTAGGAATAAACGGCTTTGGGGCCGAAAAGTTTCCCTACCCTTTGGCCGCAAGAGCCCCTTGGCCAAGGGGCGCAAGGCCGGGAGCCAGATAGCTCAGGAAAAGGTCGAGCCCTTTCCTTTTGGCCGCGTCGAGTGGATAACTGATATGGCGCGTGAAATAGGTCTTCAGATCGAAGTCCGGATGGGGCGGGGGGATGAGGTAGATGAGTTGGGGGATGGACTCGATGCCCGCCAGCAGGGCCTCGTTGAATTCGGCGATAAAGGCGGGATCGAGGGGCCGGGTGCTCACCCAGGCCGCAAAAACGAAGGGCAGTCCGGTAAAATCCATCCAGGCTTGACCCAGGTCGTAGACATAAGGGTAGTTTTTCTCCAGCCCAATGGCCCGGTCGCCGATGATCAGGGCGCCGGTGGTTCCCGCGATCCGACTTTCAAAGCCCGGCTCGGCCGGGGATGAGGACAGGGCTGGTTTTCCAATATTCGCGAAGCAATATTTTGGTCAGCTCCACCGAGGTTCGGGAATGGTAGTCCAGGTACAGGTGGGTCATCTCCTCGATCGGACAGGCGCTGAACAGGCACACCGTCTTGACCGGCCCCACGGCGCCGATGCAATAGTCGGAGATCAGATAGGCAGAGGGCAGACTGGGCAGCACCGCTACCGGAACCAGCCCCAGGTCGGCATCTCCCGAAGCGAGGCGGGAAGCGCACACAGAGGGGATATCGAGCTCCAGGCGGATCTTTTGGTCCAGTTTTTTTCGAAATATACCGTACAGAAAGGGTTTCGTATTGAGGTAGCTGACCGCTGTAACATTGAGTAATTCCATGAGCCTATTGGTTGACGACCGGCAGGGAGAGGTAGCCCTTAAATGATTCCTCCTCTTCGAAAACAACTCCTTCGTAGTCCTGAACCACTCCGTAAAGGGTATCCCGTTCGACCGGCCGGCGGCCCACCTTTCGGATCAGGTCCACGAGCTCCCTGGTGTTCATGGCGGGATTTTGCTCCTCCGAGCCTGCCATGGAATAGATCTTTGTCGTATCGTCGATCGTGCCGTCGATATCGTCGACCCCAAAGGAGAGCGACAATTGGGTCACCTGACGACTGATCATCGGCCAGTAGGCCTTGATATGGTCGAAATTATCGAGGAAAATGCGGCTGATGGCGTAGTTGCGGAGGTCTTCCACGACGGTCGATTCGGATAGATGGGAAAGCTGGTTGTCCTTGTTGCGGAATTTGAGGGGTATAAAAGTCTGAAAGCCCCCGGTTTTGTCCTGCAAGTCGCGAAGTTGGCCCAGGTGGTGCACCCGGTGTTTAAAGGCTTCGATATGCCCGTAGAGCATGGTGGCGTTCGAGCGCCCTCCCAGCTTGTGCCATTCTTCGTGGATCTGGAGCCATTGCTCGCCGCTGCATTTCCCGCCGGCGATCTGGTCGCGGATCTCGGGGTGGAATATCTCGGCGCCCCCGCCCGGCATGGAGTCCAGGCCGGCTTCCTTCATGATCCGCATACCCTCGGCGTAGTCAATCTTGGCTTTTTTGAACATATAGTGGTACTCCACCGGCGTGAGCGCTTTTACGTGCAATTCGGGCCGGTGGCGCTTGATGCGGCGGAAAAGCTCGGAATAAAAGTCCACGTCGTACTGCGGTAGCACCCCTCCCACGATGTGGACCTCCGTCACGGGTTGGGCGTCATAGCTCCTGACGATGTCCATGATATCGTCGATGGAATACTCCCAGCCCTCTTCCCGCTTTTTTGATCAGCCTGGAATAGGAGCAAAAGGTGCAGGTATAGAGGCAGACGTTGGTGGGCTCGATGTGGAAGTTGCGGTTGAAATAGGTCTGATCCCCGTGGCGCTTTTCCCGGATAAAATTGGCCAGGATGCCGGTATAGGCCAAGGGGGCGTTTTCGAACAAATACAGCCCATCCTCCTCGCTGACGCGCTCGCCCCGGCTGACTTTTCCGGCGATGGATTTCAGACCCGGATCGAGTTGCGGGTCGTTGAGCAGGAGTTCCAATTGCATATTTCCGGTCATCGCTGGAGCTTTGTATGAAGAGAATCGAGTTAATAACAACTTTCTGTACTTTCAGTTTTAACTGAAAGAAAAAATAGTATAAAACATTTTCGCACAGATTACCTTTGTCGAAATCGCCATAAAAATAGGGCTTTGTCCCGATCCGCATGCTATCGATTTTAATTCCGGTGTATCGTTTTGATGTCCGCCCCCTGGTCAGGGCCCTGTTCGAGCAGGCATCCCGCCTGCGCGAAGGCTGGGAGATCATATGCATGGACGATGGTTCGCCGGAAGCATGGCAGGAAAAAAACCGCGAGATCCGGGATATCGGGGATCGGGTGCATTACAGCGAATTGAGCAAGAATGTGGGGCGGGCCAAGATTCGCAACCTGCTCGCCCAGGAGGCGCGCTATCCCTGGCTCCTGTTCATGGATTGCGACGGGATGCCCGCCGGGCCGGGATTCCTGCGGGATTACCTAGCCGCCTGCCAGCCGGGCCGGGTCGTTGTCGGGGCGAGGACCTATGCTTCCGCCCCGCCCGCCGATACGGAACGTTTTTTTCACTGGTATTACGGAAAGAAACGCGAGGAGCGGCCGGCTGCGGAGCGCAATCTCCACCCCTACGATGCCTTTTGCACTTTTCATTTTCTCTGTCCCCGGGAGGTCTTTATGGCCATCCTGCTCGACGAGTCGCTTCGAAAATACGGGCACGAAGACACGCTCTTCGGGTTTGAACTTCGAAAACGGGGCATCGTCATCCTGCACATCGACAATGCCATGGTGCACCTCGACGTGGAAACCACGGATGTATTCCTTCAAAAGACCCGGCAGGGCATCGAAAACCTGGCTACTCTGGGGAGGAAAAACCCCGCGCTCGGCTCCCGTCTCCTTCGCACCTACTGGAAGATCAGCCCTTTTTCCAAGGTGTTTGTCTGGGGGTTCCGCCTTTTCAAAAAAGGCATGGAACGGCATTTTCACGGCAAAAGACCCAATTTGCTCCTCTTCGACCTCTACAAGCTCGGATGGCTTTCATTCTTTATGGGCATACACAAAAAAGGCCCCCGGATAGCACGATCCGGGCAGGCGCTTAATTGGTTGGGTAGATGTCCTTTAAAAAAGGAAAGAGGAAGTAAATTTGGAGTTAAGGGTCCCTGGTGGTCAGGGGGGAGTGGATATTTCCCATAAAGATATAAAAAATTCACATTAGTAAAAATTTTATACAAAAAATTCACCCTTACAATTAAGGCAGTAGCGGTCTCCGGCCGGCCGTCAAAAAAAATCTTTTGATTTTTCGGAAGCTTTTTTTAACTTTCCTCACGATAGGGTTACCCCCACAACGGAAATTGCTCACCAAAAAAACTTACCTATGCTTATCACTTTCAATGAGTTGAGAGATATCAAACACCGCCTGCCCACCGGCAGTATCAGTCGCATCGCAAGAGAATTGGACGTTTCCGAGCAAACTGTACGCAACTACTTTGGTGGCGATCATTACGATGAAGGCGACGTAGTAGACTTTCACCTCGAACCGGGCCCGAACGGAGGAGCTGTTAAGCTGGAAGACTCCCGGATATTGGACCTCGCAATTCGCATTTTGGAAGAAACTGAACAATCTTGATAGAATTCCCTGAAAAGGGCTCCCTTCTTCAGTTTGTCGATCCCCCTTGAGGGATCTCCCCTTCCTCCCCTCCTGGGATTAACGGGAAGCTCTGCATCCGCAGAGTTTCCCGTTTTTTTTGTGCGGAAGGCAGCCGCAGAAGGTTAAAATATCGGAAGATAAAACTCCCGGGTCAGGTAGTCATATTCCGCAGATCGGATGGCTGATCTGTCTGTATAAAGGGACAATTCGGGTTCTTTAACAAGAGGGGCGAGACTCCCGTTCGAATTGTATCAAAACTCGCTGAGGCGGCTTGCCGGGCGCTGAACAGACCTCGCAAATCCGGGTGGCGAAAAGCCCGAATGAAAGCGCCATTTCTTCGAAAACCCTGGCCTCGGACGGGGGAAGGATGAGGCAAAATCTCCCGTCGGGATTTAAAAGCGCGGCAACAGCTTTCAAAAGATCCGCGAAGGGGAGGGTTTCTGCGTGCCTGACCTTGTTGCGACCGGCATCCGGAGATTTCAGACTATTGCGAAAAAATGGCGGGTTGCTCGCGATCAAATCATATGGAAAGGAGCAACTTTCGGCATATTCCTGAATTGACCCATGGATGATCTGTATTCTTTCACTCCAGGGGGAAGCCGATGCGTTTTCCGCAGCCTGATTTGCGCTCCCCTCATCCAGTTCCACCCCATGTACCAATGCCGCCGGAGCCCGCTGTGCCAGCATCAGCGCGATGAGCCCTGTCCCGGCGCCGATGTCGAGTATGGAACTCACCCCTTCCACCCCGGCCCAGGCTCCCAGCAACACCCCGTCCGTGCCGACCTTCATGAGGCAGCGGTTCTGGTGGATCGTGAACTGGCGAAATTGAAAACGCTCCTTCGGCATATTACTCCACCACCATTTTACCCAAAAAAACCTGCCCCCCGGGAAGGATCAAAGAAACAACATACAAGCCCGGAGCAAGAGAATCGAATTCCCCAACCAATCGCCCGCCTGAATCCCAGATCCTGACCAGACCATCATCCACGGGGATACCCCGATATTCCACCCAAAATTCGCCGCTGTTTGGATTGGGAAAGATCCGGAATGGCGACCCCTCCCCTTCCAGTTCCCCGACGGAGACGAGCTCGCTCCAGCGGGCTTCGAACTCCTGGAGAAACTGGTTGGCAATGTCCGCATCGTGAAGAATGATCACGTTCTCGTCGTTGGCAGTCGTGGCCGTATTGGTCCAGTTGTAGGATCCCGTGATCACCATCGGGTTCGAATCGGGCGCGGCGGCGTCGACCAATGCGTATTTATGGTGGAACAGGCCGTAGGGCTCGTGCTCCTGCACGGGTACGCCCTGGCCGAGCAAAAAATCGAAATCCGAACCCGAAATATATCTCTCCTCGATGATGCCGCGCACATCCAGGCCTTCAAACCACAAGTCTTTCAGGGCCGCGCTCAGTTCGTCCATGGTCAGGATAAAAAGCCCGAATTGAACATCGTGGTCCGCCGAATGCAGGCGCTCGGCGAGCAGCGGCACGATCCGGTCGGATGGGGTGAAATACAGCTCCACGATGCGCCCGCCAATTGAAAGAAAGGATGGCGTGTTGTCGAGCTTCGCCGGACCGAAGCGGGCCTTGGCCAGATCGGGCTGGGGTCCGGAGGAGCCCCACATTTCCTCAAATTCGGTTCGATAGGCCTTCGCCATGGCCTGATCCTGGAAGATCAGCACGTTGTTAAAATCATCCTCCAGCCCGCTCTCCGTTGTATTCCCTTCCAGAATCGGAAAGGGCAGCGAGCCGGAAAGGGCGCTGTTGGAGGCCTGATCTTCGAAAATGTACCTCACCTGCACCCCGCGCTCGTGGGCATCCACCAGGGCATCAATCCAATGGTCGAGGTTGGCGTTGTACACCGCCACGTCGATGGTGTACGCGGCCTGGTCGATGCGCTCGAGGATCGCCGCTTCGGCCTCGGGCCAACTATTTCCGGAGGGAAAGGTGCCGGAAGAAAATACAGGGTCGGTGGACTGGTTGAAATACACCTCGATTTGCCCCGGGGAGTTGGAAGCCGTGGAATAGATCCGGACCGGGGATGCCAGTTCAAACCCGTTCGAGTGGCATTGAGCCCGCAGGTAGTACGCCGTGGCAGGGGTCAGGTTTTCCAGCACGGCCGAATGGCTCGTGAACTGGCCGGGAATATCGAGCTCGTTTTCCAGGGAAGTCTCCGTGCCGTAAAGAACCCGGCAGGAACAGGGCTTATTGGTTTCCCAATTCAAGGAAATCGAGCCCGTTTCGAGCGCGGCGGGAAGAATTTCCCCCTCGAAATACAAACAAGGCGATGCCGCCAGGTCGTCTATATCGCGCACCAAAACCCGGTAGCCGTTGAACCGCGACAAAATGCCGCTCAACTCGACCGGCTGCTCCGGGATTTCCTGCCCCACCAAAGGGTGGCCCTCGGGGATGTACAGGTTAAAACCGATGCCATCGTAATGCTCCAGCGTATAGGTCTGATCCGCCTCAAACGAGCCAGAATTTTCGAAAGCCACGCATTGCAGGCGGATATGCTCGCTTTCGCGCTGCTCGTTAAACCCGGCGGGAAAAATGGTTTGAGGCTCGGGCAAGGGATTGCCGGTGGAAAGGATTTCGAGAGACAAAACAGGGGACATTTCGAGCAAGCCCTGGTAGGTATCCAGGGCTCCGCTCACCAGCACCTCGTCCCCCTCTTTTACCAATTCCAGTCCGGGCACGGAGCCCGCTCCCGGATAGAGGGCGATGGCGCCGGTTTCGTCCTGGATATAGCGGATGGGCCCTAGTTCCGGGCCGTTGAGCGCGATGCCTTTTACCGAGACCAGCTCGCCTTCTTGCTGAGCGCGGGCCATCCCGATCCAGGTTTGTGCATACGCGCTTGAGCCCAGGAGCAAAATGCCCAGGGTGAAAAGTTGCTTGTGGGGTGTCATGTTAGTTGAAGAGTTGAAGAGTTGAAAAGTTTAATGGAAGCCTTTTTGGCCCAAAAAGAAATCAACTATTCAACTTTAAACTTTTCAACTTTAAACTTTTCAACTATTTCTCAACGATCTTGACATTATCGAGCCGAAAAGTAGTCGTCTGGCTCGTTTTATTGCCCACGTACCGGAAGGCGATATGGCCGGTTCCGGAATATGCGGACAGGTCGATCGGGCCGGAGGGCACCCAGTCGTAATTGGCGTCTCCGCTGGAGGCCAGGGTGCAGGGAAGCGGCTCCCAGGTGGCCGTGGCGATGTTGCCGGTATAGTCCGTGGAAATGAGCACGGAAAGGCCGTCGTGGGTAAAGAAGGCCTGGGCGCTTTCAAAAGAAAGTTCCTTCGGTGTGTCCAGGTTGATGTAAGGGGGGATTAGCCAGGTTTCCATTTCTGCATTCGAATCCTGGAATGCCGTCGCCTGGGCGTAGGAATTGCCGCTGAAAGTTCCTGCCCTCCAAAGGCGGGTACCTTTCACCGCTACGTTCGTCCAGCCCGGCAGGCTGATGTCTTCGTTGCTCGGTGCCCCCGTAAAGCCCTCGTTGAGCAGGGATTCGCAGCGGGCGTTGTTCATCTGCACATCGCGCTGGTGGCGGATGAACAATTGCTGATCGCTTTGGAAGACGCTGTAGATCGCATCGATATACCCGCTCCCGGTCGGAGTGAGCACCGTGGCAAAATCGCTGTATCCGCTGCTGCGCAGGATAATCGTGTTTTCAGTTTCGCATTCGGCCACGCTGAGGTTGACGGATAGCAGGTTGATACCGTCGGCAAAAGGCAGGCCGGCGTACCCGTCGTCGAACTGCGCGTTTTCAATGCGCACCAGCGTATGAATATGGCTTTCGTCCAGGTCTGCGATGGCCACGACTTGGGGCGCCACCGTCTGGCCCTTGAGGCCGCGGCAGATATGCTCGTCCATCAGGGCTTCCGGAACTTCTCCCAATTGCAACACTCCGTTGTAATTGGAAAGGGTCAACCCCTTGCACTGGATGAATACCTGCCGGCCCATTGGATAATCGTTGTAGAGGTCGGACACGGCAAAGCGAACCTCGATCCCAGCGGTTTGGTCCTGGACGATGAGGGCGCGGTAGAAATTCCCGGAAGAATCGTCGGCCACCACGACCCCTTCCAGGATCATGGATTCCTGGATGACCAGGGGAACCCCGGCGTAGAGGGCCTTGAGTTCGGCAATGGTATGGGTAGCTACCCAGTTGCAAAATTCGGTAGCAGGGGGTTCGTCGAATTCGAGTTTGACGCATCCGCTCCAGGAGAGGACGGAAAGAAGAGACAGAGAAACGAGTGCGGTCGTGAAAGTCTTTTTCATAAGTATGATTTCCATGCTTGTGGGGAAGTTAGTTAATAAGATAATTAGTTAATAAGTTATTTTAACCATAAATCAATGTTTATCAATAACTTATCAACTAATTATCTTATTAACTAAAATGGTAATTGAATATCGATTTGCCTGGGTTTATTAAAGCCGCCAGCTCAGGTTAACAAAATACGTGCGGCCGAAAAAGTAAAAATACCGGGACGGGAAGACATCCGGGTTTTTGGTTTCGAAATCGAAACGCAACTGCTCGTACCCGCCGGTGACAAATTCCGTGTTGTTGAGAATATTGCTCACTCCAACGTTGAGGTAGAGGAACATATCCTTGATCTTAAAGGATTTACCCCCGAAGAAATCGACTGTCCATGCCGGAGCCGCCTTTTCCTGGGCGAGGATATCGTTCCAGGATTCGGAACCTTGTTCGACGTCGTAGATCGCCTCTTCGGTGCGGCGGTTGGGGTTGAAATCGAGCCAGACGTTATCGAAGTAATTGACATTGAGGTTGGCAAACCAGAAGTTCTTGCCCTCGTAGTTGATCCCCGCAGTACAGGCCGTTTGCGGCGTGCCGGGAACGCGGAAATTTTTCATATAGATCACGCGGTCTTTTATGGCGATTGTGGGATCGTTGTCGTTGACGATGGTTGCGGTGGGCCGGGAGGTATAGATATACTGGCCCAGGGCCGCTACCCCGCTGAGGGTCAGCGCGGAATTGACCTGCACTTCCAGGGCCAGCTCCGTGCCCAGGTGACGGGAATCGATGCCGGAAAGCGTGAAATTCACAAAGCCGAAGTCGATCAGGTCTTCCGCATTGTCGGCTACGATCGTTTCATCGTTGAAAAAGCTGATGGTCCGTATCTGGTCCTTGAACGTGGCCCAATAGGCGGAAGCCCTGGCCCTGACCCTCGGCGAGCGGAGCAAATATCCCGCCTCTCCTGCCTGGATGCGCTCGTTGACCAGGTTTTCGGCTACTTGATCGCGGGTGCGGGGGGAGATATAGGCGTTGCGCAGGTAGGGAGCGCGGGTCATGGAGGCGCCGTTGGCAAACAGATAGTGGATATTGCTGATCTTGTAGGTCAGCCCGCCTTTTGCGGTGTAATTGAGAAATTTTTGTTTTTCGGAGTCTCCGAAGGAGTTGTCCGGGAAGCGGCCGTTTTGCACGTCGCCCTCGCGCCAGAAGGAGGTATGCGACAATTCCCCGCCGAGAAAGAAGTCGAGTTTGCGGGTGCTGAATACCGCCTGCCCCCAGGCATTGGCCTTGCGGATATTGGGGTCGTAGTCGTAGCCGAAGCGATCCCCAACTTTCAGAATCCTGTTGGGGGTATTCAGGTCGTTTTGCCAGGCGTTGGGATTGGTGGGGAAATCGGTTTCCGCGAAGCGGTCGATGTCCAGGTAAAACTCGCCGCCCAGCAAGTCGTTCACTACCTTGAAGTAGTCGCCGATATAGGCCTGGTAGCCCAGTCCGGCATTGAGGGTGATGCGGTCGGAGAGGATATTTTGGTAAATGGTATTGAAATTCCAGGTCTTGCTGTCGAAGCGGCGCTCTTCGAGGATGTATTTGGAGCGAAGGCCCGTCACGGTATTTCCCTCGATCCCGTTGGCATTTGCGACGGATTCTACACTATTGTAATTGACGTTGTACATGTAATCCCAGTCCAGTTGGCGACTGGCCTCGTCGCTGCGAAGGGCTTCTTCAACCAATGCAGCCTGGCCGGGGTCTTCAATGCCGCTGGGGAGGTAGCGGTAGTAATCCGGCCGCGGGTCGCGGGCGTTGTACCAGTCGATCGCCGTGCTGCCCACCTTGCCGAACTGGTAAGAAACGGCCGTGGTAAGCGTGGATTTTTTCGGCATAGTCCAGTCGTGCCGAAGGATGAACATCGGCTGGTGGTTGTCGGCAACCCGGGAATTGCGTTTTTCCCCGTTTTGATACCCCCAGTAAGAATTATAGAAGTTGGAATCGTCCAGGTCGTACAGCTCCTGAATAGCCCCGCTGGAGCGGCCTCTTTTGATCGGCGCGCCAAAGGCGGTGAGGTTGAACTGGTGTGATTTTCCGACCATTTTATCGACCGAGGCGAAATACGACCAGGCGTCGTAAAAAGTGCCGTCGATATAGCCTTCCTGCGCCCAGCGCCGCGAGCCCGAGAGGGCCACGGCCCAGCCTTTTTTCAACTGGCCGCTGGTCCAGGTGAGCATCAGGCGGTTGGTATAGGTCCGGTTGGAAATGGCATAAGATGCACGAAGTTGCTTCCGCTGGGTGGAGGCGCGGGTGTCGATCGAGCTTCCCCCTCCTATACCCCCCATGGTGTACTCTATATTGCTAAGACCGATATCCGTTTCGCGGTAGCGGAACACGTCGTTCAAGCCGCCCCAGGCGCTCCAGTAAACCTGCCCCCTTTCCGCATCGTTGACGGGCACGCCGTTGATCAGTACGGTAGTGTTTTCCGCCCCCAGCCCCCGAATGCGGAAGCGAGCCGGACCGAAGGCAAAAGAGGTGGCCGATACGAAGAGATCGCGGGATGCAGCGAGCAATCCGCTAATATCCTGAGAGCTGGCGCTTCCACCGTCGAGATCGTCTTCCGAAATGACCACCGTGGGGATCTGGTCCTCTTTGGCGAGCAATTGATTGGAATTTCCCACAGCCGGCCGGAAGGCGATATCGCCCAGTTCCTGCACGTCCATTCCCACTACGGTGTGGGTCAGTTCCTGCAATTCAAACCCTTCTTTGGTAAAACGAAAAACGACCGTCCGCACATCCATGGCCATTTCCATTTCGAAAATACCGTCGGCCCCCGTGGTAGCCTCATTATCTTCAGCGCTCACCAGCACGCCTTCGAGCGGCAGTCCGGTGTTGGCGTCGAGGATACGGCCCTGAAACAGGATGATTTGCGCGGAGAGGAAAAAAGGGAACAACAACAGGGATAAGATCGTCGAGATTCGGATCATGTGGTCGGGAGTTATTGAGCTTTCTCAAATGAAGGCCTAAATTAGGACAATTATGGATTTGCGAGGGTCGGGGACTCATAAATTTTTGTCTACAAAAACGGTATTGCAAGTTTCCTTACTTTCGCAAACAAATTCCCCTGTATGAAACCCAGCTTTTTGATTTTTCTGCTCCTAGGAGTCGTTCCCTCTCTTTTTGCACAAGAAAAGGCCTACAAAGTTGGCTGTATCGGCTTTTACAACTTCGAGAACCTGTTCGATACCCTCGACGCGCCGGATATCGACGATGCCGAGTTCTTGCCGACGGGCGCGAAGCGCTACGGCACGGACATTTATGGAGAAACAGGCCAATTTGGCCAAAGTGGTTTCTCAAATGGGCACGGAGCTCACGCCCGACGGAGTAGCCATCCTCGGCGTAGCGGAGATCGAAAACCGGAAGGTGCTGGAAGATTTCGCCATGCAGGAAAAGGTGAAAGACCGCAACTACCAGATCGTGCATTACGATTCGCCCGACGGCCGGGGCATAGATGTAGCGCTGTTGTACAATCCGAAATACTACAAGGTGTTGAGCAGCAGGCCTATTCCCATGGTGGCCTACGAGGAGAACGGCGAAACCCGCGGCACCCGTGATATCCTCTTCGTCAGCGGCCTGTTCGACGGGGAGCCCCTGCACGTGCTGGTGAACCACTGGCCTTCGCGCCGCGGCGGCGAGGCCACCACCCAGCACCTGCGCGAAATGGCGGCTCTGCTCTGCAAAAACGTGGTGGATTCCCTCTGCGCCGCCGACCCCAATGCCAAGGTCTTCATCATGGGCGATTTGAACGACGACCCGATCAGCCCCAGTGTAAAACAGGTGCTAAACGCCAGGCGTGATGCCGAAGACGTACGCGCCTGCGGCCTCTACAACCCCATGTGGGAGCTCTACGCCAAAGGCATCGGCACCTCTGGCCTACAACGACGCCTGGAACCTGTTCGACCAGATCATCGTCTCGCACGGGACCCTCAATAAAAAGCAGGATGGTTATTATTTCTACCAGGGGCGGGTATTCAGCAAGCCCTGGATGGTGCAGAAATCGGGGCATTTCAAAGGCTACCCCCTGCGCACCTTTGGAGGCGATACTTATTTAGGAGGGTATAGCGACCACTTTCCGGTGTATGTGTTTTTGTTGAAGCAAGTTCCGTAGAGACGCGATACTTCGCGTCTCCGGTTAGAGTGAACGCATGCGGTGAGCAAAAAGGCAGGAACAGGATTTCGGGATGCCGGGATTTAGGCAGGATTGATTGGAGGGATTGGAAAAGATTTTATTTTTAGTCATCTAGTTGAACCCAGCCCTTACATAGACCAAATATGCCAAAATTCCCCCGTACACAAGCATCAAATGGCGCAACACCTACATACAACCCACAACGACGAGCCCACCGACGCCTGTTTTTTTTTGGGTCGTAATGACCTGCGGAAAAACTTATCGTCAATCAAATCATTCATGCCGCCCCGCCGAAGGCCGTCGCAATTCACGGTTCCTGGGGTACCGGAAAAACCAGCTTGCTAAAGCAGATTTATCAGGACCTGGGTGGCGATTACTTTGGAAGGAGGAAGGGCGAGGAATCAGACACGCCAACCGGGGTGTTCGGGTTAAACCAATTTGGTTTGAGGCATGGCAATATCAGAATGAGTCCAATATCCTCGCGGCTCTGCTCAAAGAAATCCGGGATCAATTGGCTTCGTCCCACAAGTATGGAAGAGGTTAAGGAAGTGGCTATTCCAGGGATCATGAGCATCCTCCAGAGCATCGATGTGACATTTACAAATTGGGGCTGAATTTGGAGCCAAGGGGGTTCGTGTCCAAATTTGAAGAGAACAAGGCTGCCTACCAAAAGGAAACCCTTTCCCAGCCCCTGGAAACCCTTACCCTGAAGCGCTTGCTGGAAGAAGCCATCGACCAGTTGCTGGGGCTTTGGGTGAAGATCAACCCACTCAACAAAAGAAAGCCAGTGAAAAGCCTCCTGATAAGGCGGTAATCTTCATCGACGACCTCGACCGCTGCGAGCCCGAAACGGCTTTCAAAATCCTGGAAGCCATCAAGGTTTATCTCAACCTCAAAACTGCGTCTTCGTGCTCGGTATGGATGTGAAGGCGGTGGAGCGGATACTTAGCCAAGTATTACGAAAAAATGATGGGCCCGGGCAACGAAGAGGATAACCAACACGTGCGGCTCCAAAGACCTCGCAAGGTTGTATCTGGAAAAGATCGTCCAGGATGTTTATCACCTGCCCATGCCCGATCAAACTACCCGTCTGAAGTACTTCAGTGTTTTGCTTGATGGGAGGCTTGAAAACCCCCCGCCCTAAAAACGGATTTACGGATCAAATAATCGATCAAACAGGGATTTACGAGTTTTTACCCCCATTTCCCCGATCCATAAAAATTTACGCCAATGTATTA